>NZ_CP046171.1:2649830-3974745 GCF_011801125.1 Nocardia brasiliensis | reverse complement strand
GAACAGCAGGGCCGCGATCAGCGGCACCACCACCGCGAGTTCACGCGGCACCAGGTCGTAGAGGCGCTCGTTACCCTCCTTGACCGGCCCGGTCATCATCCGCTGGTAGAGCCAGAGCACATACACCGCGGCCAGCACCAGCGCGCCGGTCGCGACGACGGCGGCGAACTGGTAGCGGCCGAAGGTGCCGATCAGCACCAGGAATTCACTGACGAACGGCGCGAGGCCGGGCAGCGAGAGGGTGGCCAGGCCCGAGATGAAGAACGTGCCGGCCAGCACCGGCGCCACCTTCTGCACCCCGCCGAACTCTGCGATGAGCCGGGAACCCTTGCGGGAGACCAGGAATCCGGCGATCAAGAACAGTGCCGCGGTGGAGATGCCGTGGTTGACCATGTACAGCGTCGCCCCGGTCTGGCCCTGGCTGGTCATCGCGAAGATGCCGAGGATGATGAAGCCGAAGTGCGAGATCGAGGTGTAGGCGATCAACCGCATCACGTCGGTCTGGCCGATCGCCAGCAGCGCACCGTAGAGGATGCCGATCACCGCGAGCGTGATCACCAGCGGCGCATAGGTATCCGAGGCGCTGGGGAACAGCATCAGGCAGTAGCGCAGCATGCCGAAGGTGCCGACCTTGTCGACTACCGCCATCATGAGCACCGCGCTCGACGGCGTCGCGGCCACGGCGGCGTCCGGCAGCCAGGTGTGCAGCGGCCACAGCGGCGCCTTCACCGCGAACGCGAACATGAACCCGAGGAACAGCGCGTTGAGCACCGCGGGCGCCGCGCCGAGCTGGCCGGAGTTCGCGGCCGCCACTACGACCCGGAAGTCGAAGGTGCCCGAGCCGCCCGCGCCGAGCCCGTCGCGCGCGGTCACCACGTACAACCCGATCACCGCGGCCAGCATGATCAGCCCGCCGAACAGGTTGTACAGCAGGAACTTCACCGCGGCCCGCGATCGCTGCGCGCGCAACTGCGCGTCCGCCGACCGTGGCCCGAAGCCGCCGATCAGGAAGTACATCGGGATGAGCATCGCCTCGAAGAAGACGTAGAACAGCAGGATGTCCAGCGAGACGAACGAGATCAGCACCATCGCCTCGACCAGCAGGGTGAGCGCGACGTAGGTGTGCGAGACCCGGCGGCCGCTGCCGACCTCCCGGTCGTCGTGCCAGCCCGCCAGGATCAGCAGCGGCACGAGTGCGGTGGTGAGCAGCACCAGCACCAACGCGATCCCGTCGAGGCCGACGGTGTAGCCCGCGCCGAACGCCGGGATCCACTCGTGGTCCTCGACGAACTGGTATTGCGCCCCACCGGGATCGAAGCGCACCGCGAGCACCACCGCGAAGATGAGCACCGCGACCGAGACGCTCAACGCGAGCACTCGCGCGAGCAACCGCTGCCCCGCGGGCAACAGCAGCACGATCACGGCGCCGAGCACGGGCGCCGCCCACAGGATGGTCAACCAGGGAAAGTCCGTCACCACAACCTCACCGCCAGCAGGGCGGCAGCCACCAGGGCCGCGCCGGTGAACATGGAAAGGGCATAGGAGCGAACGAACCCGGACTGCACCCGGCGGATGCGTGCGGACAGTCCGCCGATCAAAGCCGCTGTGCCGTTGACGATTCCGTCGATGCCGCGGTTGTCGAGGAAGACCAGCGCGCGGGTCAGGTAGCCACCCGGTCGCATGAACGTGGCCTCGTTGAACGCGTCACCGTAGAGGTCCTTGCGGGCCGCGACGGTCAGCGCGGACACCGCCTGCGGCGCGGTTTCGGGGATGGTGCGCTGCGCGTACTGGTAGTAGGCGAAGCCGACGCCCGCGGCGACCACGACCAGCGCGAGCGCGGTGACGACGGCCGCCGGGACGGTCTCCTCACCATGATGCGCGCCGACCACCGGCGCCAGCCAGTTCTGCAGTGCGGAACCGAAGACGAACAGCGCGCCCGCGGCGACCGAGCCGAACGCCAGCAGCACCATCGGTCCGGTCATCACGGCCGGTGACTCGTGCGGATGGGTGTCGGGTTTCCAGCGCCGTTCGCCGAAGAACGTCATCAGCATCACCCGCGTCATGTAGAACGCGGTGAGGCCCGCGCCGAGCAGCGTCACCGTGCCGAGCACCAAACCGCTTGTGCCGCCCTGGTTGAACGCCGCCTCGATGATCTTGTCCTTGGAGAAGAAGCCGGCGAACGGCGGCACCCCGATGATCGCCAGATAACCGAGCCCGAAGGTGACGTAGGTGACCGGAAGCAGGGTGCGCAATCCGCCGTAGCGGCGCATGTCGGTCTCGTCGTCCATAGCGTGCATCACCGAACCCGCGCCGAGGAACAGCCCGGCCTTGAAGAAGCCGTGCGTGAGCAGGTGCATGATGGCGAACGCGTATCCGGCCGGGCCGAGGCCGGCGGCCAGCATCATGTAACCGATCTGGCTCATGGTGGACGCGGCGAGCGCCTTCTTGATGTCGTCCTTGGCGCAACCGATGATCGCGCCGAACAGCAGCGTCACCGCGCCGACGAGCACCACGCCGAGCCGCGCGTCCGGGGACAGGTCGAAGATCGGTCCGGAACGGGTGATCAGGTAGACACCGGCCGTCACCATGGTCGCGGCGTGGATGAGCGCTGACACCGGGGTGGGGCCCTCCATCGCGTCACCAAGCCAGGATTGCAGCGGCACCTGTGCGGACTTGCCGCACGCGGCGAGCAGCAGCAGCAACCCGATCGCGGTGAGCGTGCCCTCGCCCGCCTGCGGCGCCGCGGCGAACACCGTGCCGAAATCGATCGAGCCGAAGGTCGCGAACATGACGAACATCGCGATGGCCAGCCCCATGTCACCGACCCGGTTGACGACGAAGGCCTTCTTGGCCGCCGTTGCCGCCGAGGGCTTTTCGTGCCAGAACCCGATCAGCAGGTAGGACGCCAGGCCGACGCCTTCCCAGCCGAGGTAGAGCACCAGGTAGTTGTTCGCCAGTACCAGCAGCAGCATCGCCGCGAGGAACAGGTTGAGGTAGGCGAAGAACCGGCGTCGTGCTGGATCGTGGCTCATGTACCCGATGGAGTAGATGTGGATCAGCGAGCCGACACCGGTGATCAGCAACGCGAAACACATCGACAACTGGTCGAGTTGCAGCCCGAAGTCGACCTGCAGTCCCGCGACCGGCGCCCACTGGAACAGCTCGGTGTGTACCGCGCGCTGGTCGCCGTCGCGCCCGAGCATGTCGAAGAACGCGATTCCCGCGACCACGAACGACCCGAGCGCCATCGCGGTGCCGAGCAGATGACCCCATTTGTCGCTGAACCGTCCGCTCAGCAGCAGGACGACCGCGCCGACGAGCGGCAGTGCTGGCAGCAGCCAGAGTGCTGTGGTGTCCATGTCAGAACTTCAGCAGGTTGGCGTCGTCGACCGAGGTCGAGCGGCGGGCACGGAAGATGGTCATGATGATGGCCAGGCCGACCACGACCTCGGCCGCCGCCACCACCATGGTGAAGAACGCGAACACCTGACCGTCCAGGTTCGCGTGCAACCGGGCGAAGGTGACGAACGCGAGGTTCACCGCGTTGAGCATCAACTCGATGCACATGAACACCACGATCGCGTTGCGCCGCAGCAGCACACCCGCCGCGCCGATGGTGAACAGCAGGGCCGACAGGAACAGATAGTTCTCGGGATTCACCGCTTGCCTTCCTCGTCGCTCGTGGTCTCGGTACCGACCGAGATGACGGCCGCCTCGGTCAGCGCCCGGGTGCGGCGGTGCCGCAGGATGGTGCTGACCGAGAGTTCCTCGAAGGAGCCGTCGGGCAGCCTGGCCGGGATGTCGACCGCGTTGTGCCTGGCGTACACGCCGGGGGTGGGCAGCGGGGTGGGCCGGTGCCCGGCCTGGCGGAAGCGGCGGATCGACATCTCCCGCTGTCCGATGCGCGGCCCGAACTGTTCACGGTGCGCCAGCACCATCGCGCCGATGGTGGCGGTGATGAGCAGCGCGCCGGTGAGTTCGAAGGCCCACACGTAGCGCACGAAGATCAGCTCGGCGAGCTCGCCGATCACGTCGCGCCCGGCGAAACCGGTTGCCGGGAAGGCGATGCCGGACTCGCGGATGCCGCGGGCGATGCCGCTGATCAGCAGCAGGCCGAAACCGAGACCCACCGCAGCCGCCGCGAACCGCTGCCCGCGCAGGTTCTCCCGCAGCGATTCCGCGGAGTCGACGCCGACCAGCATGAGCACGAACAGGAACAGCATCATGACCGCGCCGGTGTACACCACGATCTGCACCACGCCGAGGAACAGGGCGTCCTGGGCCATGTAGAACACCGCCAGGATCACCATCGTCGCGGCCAGGCAGATCGCCGAGTGCACCGCCTTGCGGGCGAAGACCATGCCGAGCGCGCCCATCGTGGCCAACGGGGCGAGCACCCAGAAGTTCACCGCCTCGCCGGTGGAGGTGCGGGTGAGCGGCTCTGCGGCAAGGATGAATTCGTTCACCGCGCCCCTCCTTCCACGCCCGCCACGGCGGGCTGTTTGGAATCGTCGGAGCCGTTCACCGCGTGCGCCCCGTTGGTGTCGGACGCCCCGCCCGGCACGTTGCCGCGGTAGTAGTCGCCCTCGTCGGTGCCCGGGTACATCGCGTGCGGCGGCGCGGTCATGCCGGGCTGCAGCGGCGCGAGCAGGCGGTCCTTCTCGTAGATGAGGTCGGCGCGGTTGTCGTCGGTCATCTCGTAGTCGTTGGTCATCGTCAACGCGCGGGTCGGGCACGCCTCGATGCAGAGTCCGCAGCCGATGCAGCGCAGGTAGTTGATCTGATAGACCTGCCCGTAGCGTTCACCGGGCGAGAACCGGGCCGTCTCGGTGTTGTCCGCGCCCTCGACGAAGATGGCGTCGGCGGGGCAGGCCCAGGCGCACAGTTCGCAGCCGATGCACTTCTCCAGTCCGTCCGGGTGCCGGTTGAGCTGGTGTCGCCCGTGATAGCGCGGCGCCGTCGGGACCTTCTGCTCCGGATAGAACTCGGTGTTCGGCTTCTTGAACATGGTCGCCGCGGTGACCGCGAACCCGGCCAGCGGATCGAGCAGGCCCGGCGTGGCCGCCGCGCGCGGACGTTCGGGCAGTGGCGGGGTCGGGAAGCCGAGGAACACCGCCGAATCCGCGGTGGGCACAGCGGGTTCCGGCTCGGCGGGCGGTGCCGCGCCCGCCCTGCGGCCGGCCCGCAGGAACATCCCGATCATCAGGCCCGAGAGCAGCAGGCCACCGATCACCAGGAACGGCGTCTGCACGTGATAGCCCTCGGCCTGCAGCACCCGCGCGGTGGCCACCAGCATCACCCACAGCAGCGAGGTCGGGATCAGCAGCTTCCAGCCCAGATTCATGAACTGGTCGTAGCGCAGGCGCGGCAGCGTGCCGCGCAGCCAGATGAACACGAACAGGAACATCCACACCTTGGCGGTGAACCAGAGCACCGGCCACCAGCCGCTGTTCGCGCCGTCCCACATGTTCAGCGGCCACGGCGCGTGCCAGCCACCCAGGAACAGGGTGGTCGCCAGCGCGGAAACCGTTGCCATGTTGATGTATTCGGCCATCATGAACATGGCGAACTTGAGCGAGGAGTACTCGGTGTGGAAGCCGCCGACGAGTTCGCCCTCGGCCTCGGGCAGGTCGAACGGCGCCCGGTTGGTCTCACCGACCATCGAGACGCAGTAGATGAGGAACGAGGGCAGCAGCAGGAAGACATACCAGGTGCCCTCCTGCGCCTCGACGATGCCGGAGGTGGCCATGGTGCCGCCGAGCAGGAATACGGTGGCGAAGCACAGTGCCATCGCGATCTCGTAGGAGATCACCTGCGCGGTCGAGCGCAACCCGCCCAGCAGCGGATAGGTCGAACCCGACGACCAGCCGGCGAGCACGATCCCGTACACCCCGATCGAGGTGATCGCCAGGATGTAGAGCACCGCCACCGGCAGGTCGGTCAGCTGCAACGCGGTGCGATGGCCGAGCACCGACACCTCGGGCCCGAACGGGATCACCGCGAACGCCATCACCGACGGGATCAGCGAAATGACCGGTGCCAGAATGTAGATCGGCTTGTCCACGATGGCCGGGACGATGTCTTCCTTGAGCGCCATCTTCACGCCGTCGGCGATGCTCTGCAGCATGCCGTACGGGCCGATCCGGTTCGGGCCGATGCGCATCTGCATGCGCGCCACGATCTTTCGCTCCGCGACCACCGCGATCATCGGGGTGAGCAGCAGGAACACGAAGATGGCCAGCGACTTCGCGATCACCAGCCACAACGGATCGTGGCCGAAAAGACTCAGATCACTCATGCCCGCACCTCGCTACGCTCGGCTCCGGCATGAGCGAAGCACGCTGTGTGGTCGATTCGTTCGCTGCGCTCACTCATGCCTGTGCTCCTTCATCCGCTCGTCGGCGCGTCGGAGGGTGACGAGGCCGCCGGGCTGGGTGGCCAATTGTTCGGCGATCGAGCTGCCCGGGGAGTGTTGCGGCACCCAGACCACCCGGTCGGGCAGGTCGCTGATCATCAGCGGCAGCGTGATGCTGCCGCGCTCGCCCGCGACGGTCACCAGATCGTCGGTGACCGCGCCGATTTCGGCCGCGGTGGTGGGGGACAGCCGCAGCACCGCAGGCCTGGCGATGCCGGCGAGGTTGGGTTCGCCGTCCTGCATCCGGCCCTCGTCCAGCAGCATCCGCCAGCTGGCCAGCACCGCGGTGCCCGGCGCCGGCTGGGTGAGCGGGTGCGGCCGATGCGCGGGCGCCGCGACGGGCGCACCGTCCCACGCGCCGAGTTCGGCGAGCTCGGCGCGCGCGGCCTCGGTGTCGGGCAGGTCGAGGCCGACCTTCATCTCCTCGGCGATGGCCTGCAGCACCCGCTGATCCGACAGCGGCGCGGATTGCCTGCGCACCATGTCGTCGCCGAGTGCCGCCGCGAACGGACGCGCCCTGCCCTCCCAGGTGAGGAAGGTGCCGGACTTCTCCATCGCGGTGGCCACCGGGAACACCACGTCGGCGCGCTCGGTGACCGCGCTGTGCCGCTGTTCGAGGCTGACCACGAAGCGGGCCGCGTCGATGGCGGCCAGCGCGCCGGTCGGGTCCGGCAGGTCGGTGACGTCGACGCCGCCGATCACCAGCGCGCCGAGTCCGGGGGCGGCCTCCAGGATCGCCGCGGTGTCCCGGCCCGGCGTGGCGGGCAGGTCCGCGACGTTCCAGACGGCCCGAACCTGTTGCCGGGCAAGCGGATCGACTACCGGGCGACCACCAGGCAGCAGGCCGGGCAGCGCGCCCGCCTCCACAGCGCCGCGTTCGCCGGCGCGCCGCGGCACCCAGGCCAGCGCGGCCCCGGTCTCGTCGGCGAGGCGGACCACGGCGGAGAGCGCACCGGCGATGCCCGCCATCCGCTCGCCGACCATGATCACCGCGCCGGGTGCGCGCAGCAGTCGGGCGAGCTCGGCGCAGTGCGCGGGATCGATTCCCGGCGTCGCGGTTTCGCCATCGCGGAGGGCGTCGAGCAGATGCGGTTCGGCACCGGGCATGGCCCGAAGCAGCGTGCCCGCCATCCGGTCCAGGCCGCGCGAGGCGAAGGGGGCCAGGGAGTAGATCGGCAGGCGCCGCTTCCGTGCGGCTTTGCGCAACCGCAGATAGACGATCGGCGATTCCTCCTCGGGTTCGAACCCGACGAGCAGCACGACCGGCGCGGTCTCGAGGTCGGCGTAGCTCACCGTCATGCCCTGCCCGGCGACCCGGGCGGCGAGGAAGTCCGCCTCCTCGGCCGAGTGAGCCCGCGCCCGGAAGTCGATATCGTTGGTACTCAGGGCGATTCGCGCGAACTTGGCGTACGCGTAGGCGTCTTCCTGGGTGACCCGGCCGCCGACCAGCACGCCCGCGGTGCCGTTGGCCGCCGCCAGGCCTTCCGCGGCCGCGGCCAGCGCCTCGGACCACGACGCCGGGGCGAGGTTCCCGTCCCAGCCGCGCACCAGCGGGGTGGTGAGGCGGTCGCGTTCGGTGGCGTAGGCGAAGGCCCAGCGCCCCTTGTCGCAGTTCCATTCCTCGTTGACCTGCGGGTCGTCCCCGGCGAGGCGGCGCAGCACCTTGCCGCGCCGGTGGTCGGTGCGCTGGGCGCAGCCGGAGGCGCAGTGTTCACAGACGTTCGGGCTCGACACCAGATCGAACGGCCGGGCCCGGAACCGGTAGCTGGTGCCGGTGAGGGCACCCACCGGGCAGATCTGCACGGTGTTGCCGGAGAAGTAGGAATCCAGCGGCTCGGCCTGCGCGGTGCCGACCTGTTGCAGCGCACCACGTTCCAGCAGTTCGATGAACGGATCGCCGGCCACCTGCTGGGAGAAGCGGGTGCACCGCGCGCACAGCACGCAGCGTTCCCGGTCCAGCAGCACCGCGGACGACAGCGGAATCGGCTTGGGATACGTGCGCTTCTCGCCCTCGAAGCGGCTCTCGACCCGGCCGGTGGACATCGCCTGGTTCTGCAGCGGGCATTCCCCGCCCTTGTCGCAGACGGGGCAGTCGAGCGGATGATTGATGAGCAGCAGCTCCATCACGCCCTCTTGGGCCTTGTCCGCGACCGGCGAGGTGAGCTGGGTGCGCACCACCATGCCGTCGGTGACGGTCATGGTGCAGGAGGCGACCGGCTTGCGCTGCCCCTCGACCTCGACGATGCACTGGCGGCAGGCACCGACCGGGTCGAGTAGCGGATGATCGCAGAAGCGCGGGATCTGGATGCCGATCAGCTCGGCCGCCCGGATCACCAGGGTGCCCGCGGGCACGCTCACGGTGGTGTCATCGATGGTGACCGACACCAGATCGGCGGGCGCGGCCTCGCGCGGGCTCGGATGCGCCGTGGCGGGCCGATCGGTCTCCCGGCCGCCACCCCTCATCGAATCACTGCGTGATGCCGGCCCGCCCGTCTCCCGGCCGCCACCCCTCATCGAATCACTGCGTGATGCAGTCATTTTGCCTCCTTTGCCCATGCGGTGGACCGCGCCGGGTCGAACGGGCAACCGCCGAGCCGCAGATGGTCGACGTATTCGTCGCGGAAGTACTTCAGCGAGGAGACGATCGGGCTCGCCGCGCCGTCGCCGAGCGCGCAGAACGACTTGCCGTTGATGGTGTCGCTGATGTCGAGCAGCTTGTCCAGGTCCGCCTCGGTGCCGCGGCCCTGTTCGATCCGGGCGAGCAGCTGCACGAGCCAGTAGGTGCCCTCGCGGCACGGCGTGCACTTGCCGCACGACTCGTGCGCGTAGAACTCGGTCCAGCGCAGCACCGCGCGCACCACGCAGGTGGTTTCGTCGAAGATCTGCAAAGCCTTGGTGCCCAACATGGATCCGGCCGTGGCGACGCCCTCGTAGTCCAGCGGCACGTCGAGGTGGGCGGCGGTGAACAGCGGGGTCGACGAACCGCCCGGAGTCCAGAACTTCACCTTGTGTCCGTGCCGCACGCCGCCCGCGTAGTCGAGCAGCTCGCGCAGGGTGACCCCGAGCGGCGCCTCGTACTGGCCGGGCCGGTGCACATGTCCCGACAGCGAGTAGAGCGTGAAGCCGGGCGACTTCTCCGAGCCCATGGCCCGGAACCATTCGGTGCCGTACTGGATGATCGAGGGCACGCTGGCAATGGATTCGACGTTGTTCACCACGGTCGGGCAGGCGTAGAGCCCGGCGACGGCGGGGAACGGCGGCCGCAACCGGGGCTGGCCGCGCCTGCCCTCCAGCGAGTCGAGCAGCGCGGTCTCCTCACCGCAGATGTAGGCGCCCGCGCCCGCGTGCACGATGAGCTCGAGGTCGTAGCCGGAGCCGAGGATGTCGTTGCCCAGGAAGCCTGCCTCGTAGGCCTGGGCGACGGCGGCCTGCAGCCTGCGCAGCACCGGCACCACCTCACCGCGCAGGTAGATGAACGCGTGCGCGGCGCGGATCGCGTAGGCGGCGATGACGACGCCCTCGATCAGCGCGTGCGGACTCGACAGCATGAGCGGGATGTCTTTGCACGTACCGGGTTCGGACTCGTCGGCGTTGACCACCAGGTAGTGCGGCTTGGTGACGCCGTCGGGTCCGGGCCCCTGCGGGATGAAGCTCCACTTCATGCCGGTGGGGAAGCCGGCGCCGCCACGGCCGCGCAGTCCGGCGTCCTTGACGGTCTGAATGACGTTGTCCGGCTGCATCGTCAGTGCCTTGCGCAGCGCCTGGTAGCCGTCGTGGCGGCGGTAGGTGTCGAGCGTCCAGGACTGCGGGTCGTCCCAGTACCGGGTGAGGACGGGGGTCAACGTCATGTCAGTCCTCCGAATCCTGTGGCAGCACCGAGGTTTGCGCGGGATCGGGCGCCCGCAGGCCCCGCTCGCGGGCGACCTCGAGCCCGGCCAACGTGGCCGGGCCCGCCGCGCCGTCGAGCACCCCGGGCCGCTCGTCCGGGAACCCGGCGAGAATGCGCGCGGTCTCCTTGAACGTGCACAGCGGCGCGCCCCGGGTCGGCGTCACCGTCTGCCCGGCCCGCAGCGCGTCCACCAGGGCCTGCGCCGATTCGGGGGTCTGGTTGTCGAAGAACTCCCAGTTGATCATGATCACCGGGGCGAAATCGCAGGCCGCGTTGCATTCGACGTGCTCGAGGGTGATCTTGCCGTCGGCGGTGGTGTCGCCGTGCGTGATGCCGAGGTGTCGTTCGAGCGCGGCGAGGATGGCGTCGCCGCCCATCACGGCGCACAGCGTGTTGGTGCACACGCCCACGTGATAGTCGCCGGTCGGGGTGCGCCGGTACATCGAGTAGAAGGTGGCGACCGCGGTGACCTCGGCGCCGGTCAGGCCGAGCTGGTCGGCGCAGAAGTCGATGCCCGTCCCGGTGACGCAGCCTTCCTCGGCCTGCACCAGGTGCAGCAGCGGCAGCAGGGCCGAGCGCGGCTCGGGGTAGCGGGCGATGATCTGCTTGGCGTCGAGTTCGAGCCGCTCGCGGACGAACGGCTGGAACGGTTCGGGCCGCGTGCTGAGCTTCAACATGATTTCGGTCATCGGTGCGCCTCCGAACAGGTATGGGTCGACCGGGGCCGCGCCGCGGCCCCGGTGGCGGACGTGCTCACCGGTCCACTCCGCCCATCACGGGGTCGATGCTGGCGACCGATGCGATGACGTCGGCGACCATGCCGCCCTCACAGGTCGCCGCCACCGCTTGCAGATTGGTGAACGAGGGGTCGCGGTAGTGCACCCGGAACGGCCGGGTGCCGCCGTCGCTGACCGTGTGCACGCCGAGCTCGCCGCGCGGCGATTCGACCGCGGTGTACACCTGGCCCGCGGGCACCCGGATGCCCTCGGTGACCAACTTGAAGTGATGGATCAGGCCCTCCATCGAGCTGCCCATGATCTTGCTGATGTGCTTGGGGGAGTTGCCGAGTCCGTCCGGGCCGATCTGCAGGTCGGCGGGCCAGGCGATCTTCTTGTCGTCCACCATCACCGGGCCGGGCCGCAGCTTGTCCAGGCACTGCTCGACGATCTTCAACGACTCCTTCATCTCCTCCACCCGGATCACGTAGCGGCCGTAGCAGTCACAGCCGGTGGTGGTGGGGATGTCGAATTCGTAGTTCTCGTAACCGCAGTAGGGCTGTGCCTTGCGCAGATCGTGCGGCAGGCCGGTGGCGCGCAACACCGGACCGGTGACGCCGAGTGCCATGCAGCCCTGCAGGTCGAGGTAGCCGATGTCCTGGGTGCGGGCCTTCCAGATCGGGTTGGCGGTGAGCAGCTGCTCCATGTCGCGCAGCCGTTTCGGCATGAGCGCCAGCAGTTCCCTGACCTTGCGCACACCGTCGTCGGGCAGGTCCTGGGCCAGGCCGCCGGGCCGGATGTAGGCGTGGTTCATCCGCAGGCCGGTGATCGTCTCGAAGACGTCGAGGATGAGCTCGCGTTCGCGGAAACCGAACAGCATCGGGGTCAGCGCGCCGAGTTCCATGCCGCCGGTGGCCAGCGCCACCAGGTGCGAGGAGATCCGGTTGAGCTCCATCAGCATGACGCGAATGATGTTGACCCGCTCGGGGATCGCGTCGGTGATGTCGAGCAGCTTCTCCACGCCGAGGCAGTAGGCCGTCTCGTTGAAGAACGGGGACAGGTAGTCCATCCGGGTGACGAAGGTGACGCCCTGGGTCCAGTTGCGGAACTCGAGGTTCTTCTCGATCCCGGTGTGCAGGTAGCCGATGCCGCAGCGGGCCTCGGTGACGGTTTCGCCCTCGATCTCCAGGATCAGCCGCAGCACACCGTGCGTGGACGGGTGCTGCGGGCCCATGTTGACGACGATGCGTTCCTCGCCCGCGCCGCGCAGCGACTCGGCGACCTCTTCCCAGTCCTGCCCGGCGACGGTGACGACGGTGGGTTCCGCGGCGGTGGCGCCGGTCTCGGCTTCGTTCGGCACACCGCTCACCCGGTCACCCCGTACGGAATCGCTGTGTGAGGCAGGCTCACTGCGTGATGTGGTCATCAGTTGTATGCCCTCCGCTCGTCGGGCGGCGGTATCCGCGCGCCCTTGTACTCGACCGGGATCCCGCCCAGCGGGTAGTCCTTGCGCTGGGGGTGACCGCGCCAGTCGTCCGGCATCAGGATTCGGGTGAGCGAGGGATGCCCATCGAAGAGGATGCCGAAGAAGTCGTAGGTTTCCCGCTCGTGCCAGTCCGTCGTCGGATACACCTCGTACAGCGACGGGATGTGCGGATCGGCGTCGGGCGCCGCGACTTCGAGCCGCAGCCGCCGGTTGTGCGTGATCGACATGAGCGGATACACCGCGTGCAGTTCGCGCTCGGTGTCCTCCGGGTAGTGCACCCCGCTCACGCCCAGGCACAGCTCGAAACGCAGTGTGGCCGTGTCCCGCAACGCGCGCGCGACCGCGACCAGATGTTCGCGTCGCACGTGCAGGGTGAGTTCGCCGCGGAAGACGACCACCTTCTCCAGCGCCGTCTCCAGCGGGATGCCCGTCTGCTCGAGCGCGGCGCGCAACGCGGCGACGATCTCGTCGAAGTAGCCGCCGTAGGGCTGCGGTGAGCTGCCCGGCAGGCGGACCGGGCGCACCAGCCCGCCGTAGCCGGAGGTGTCGCCGCTGCCGCGCACGCCGAACATGCCGTGCCGGGTACCGATCACCTCGTCCGGCTGTTCCGGAATGGGCCGTGTGCCTTCCGGTCCCGCCGTCGCGGCGGCGTCGATCTCGTCGTGCGCGGCGGTGGTGGTGTTGTTGTCGGGGGAGTCGAACGTCATCGCAACAGCCCCTCCATCCGGATGGTGGGCGTCGCGGCCAGGGCCGCCTGCTCGGCGGCGCGCACGGCCTCCTCCCGATTGACCCCGAGCGGCATCTCCTGAATCTTGGCGTGCAGCGTCAGGATCGCGTTCAGCAGCATCTCCGGCCGCGGCGGACAGCCGGGCAGGTAGATGTCCACCGGCACCACGTGGTCGACGCCCTGCACAATCGCGTAGTTGTTGAACATCCCGCCCGATGACGCGCAAACACCCATGGCGAGAACCCATTTCGGCTCGGTCATCTGGTCGTAGACCTGTCGCAGCACCGGTGCCATCTTGTTGCTGACCCGGCCCGCGACGATCATCAGATCCGCCTGCCGCGGCGAGGCGCGGAACGCCTCCATGCCGAAGCGGGCAATGTCGAAACGGCCTGCGCCCGTGGCCATCATCTCGATGGCGCAGCAGGCCAGACCGAAGGTGGCGGGCCACAGTGAGCCCTTACGCAGATATCCGGCGAAATCTTCGACCGTGCTCAGCAGCAAGCCGCTGGGCAGTTTTTCCTCGAGACCCATATCCGACTAACCTTCACTTCCACTCGTCGCCCGAACACGCTGTGCGGCAGTCAGTCCCAACTGAGTCCGCCGCGGCGCCATTCATAGGCGTAGGCCACGGAGACGTTGAAGATGAACAGCGCCATCGCGGCGAGACCGAAGAGACCGAGTGCATCGAAGTGGACTGCCCACGGGTAGAGGAACACGATCTCGATGTCGAAGATGATGAACAGCATGGCGGTGAGGTAGTACTTCACCGGAAAGCGTTGACCCGTAACATTTCCCGGGCCGCCGGCCACGGCATGCGGAGTGGGCTCGATGCCGCACTCGTAGGCCTCGAGCTTGGCCCGGTTGTACCGCTTGGGGCCGACGAGGGCCGCCATGATGACGGTGAACACCGCGAACGCCGCGGCGACCGCGCCTAGTACAAGAGTCGGCATTTCGATATTCACGACTGCCCTCTCCCTTGGTGTGAGCCGGCCCCTCCTTGTGGGCGGGAGCCTGCGGGTGGGCCGCCCGTTAGCCGGACGGCAGCTTCCGAGGCGGGCTGACGTCGTTGTCCGCCTCGGCCAGACTCGCCCCATGGCCTGCTCGGCGCGGGGTGATGGCTGTGCCCGCGCACCTGTGAGCTAGGGCACAGCCTACAACCGATATGTCTGGGTGCCGTGGCTTTGACTGCTGCGTTTGATCTAATTCGTGACGCCGATTTATGACTGAAACGGTGGTAATCGCAAGGGCTGTCACGTGACGTTGGTCGACCGGTCAGTCGGTGTCGTGAAAAACCGCTCCTCGGAGCGGGTTTCGGTCGATGGCCAGGCTTTTGCTGTTAGGTGAGCCTCACCGCATCGGCCCGCCTCGGCGACCGCTCGGCGCACAGCGCGCGGCGATCAATTCGCAAACGGGTGACGAGTTGAGTGGCTACGAACGAGGTTTCGATCAATGCACACTCTGCATGACTGCGTCCGACAAAAGTGGTACGGCGGAACCGTTCAGGCTGCCGAACGGTTGCGTAGCAACCCGACCACGGCCTCGGTGAGCCGGATCGGATCTATGGGATGCGAGACCGCCGCCTCCGCGCGTGACCACTTGGCCAGCCAGGCGTCGTCGGGCCGGCCGGTGAGCACGAGTACCGGTGGGCAGTGCTCGATTTCGTCCTTGAGTTGCTTGGCGATGCCGAGCCCGCCGGTCGGGGCGGATTCGCCGTCGAGGATGACGAGATCTATCCCGCCCGCGTCCATGTGCTGGATCACCACCGGCCCGGTGGCTACCTCCAGGTAGTCCAGCGCGGGTAGCTCCGGATGGGGGCGCTTACCCAACGCCACGATGACCTGGCGCCGAGTATCGGCGTCATTGCTGTACACGAGGACCCGCAGTGAGTCGGCCACGACCGCATGCTACTTCCGTGGCGCCCGACCCCGTGGCATCTTCGATCAGATCCATGGTTTCTCGCGCGTCGTGCGGGTCGCGCCGCGCGTCGGCGCGGGCGCCCGCGATCTGCAGGGTAATCGCAAGTTATCCATAAGAATCCGCCGGTAGCATCCCCGTAATGCGGGGTGATCTCACACAGGTCCTCGTCGATACCGACGTCTGGACCGACGACATGGTGCACGGTGCGGGGATCCCGGTGATCGACGTGCCGTTCGTGACGATCGGCAGCGGGATCGGCTCGTTCGTCACCTATGACACCCTGCGCATCTACGGGGTGCCCGCCCAGGCGATGGCGGTGCTCGGTCCGCAACAGCACCCGTGGTCGTCGTACGAATATCTGACCAGGGTCTCGCAGATCCCGCGCGGCGAGCGACTGCGCAGCGATTCCGCGTCCGAGCCGGACAACATGTGGGGCTTTCCCTCGTACGCGGTGCGCGAGGCGATCGCCGACAAGTCGATCAAACCGCTGTGGAATGTGTTCGTGGAACCCATCTTCGCGAACTACTACACCCCGCGCGCCGGGCAGGCGTTCGTCGGGATGGAACGCGAATTCCACCGCATCGGGTACGCGAACTCGTTGCATCGCGGGCATGTTCGCATGGTGCGCAAGCGCGAGGGCGGCGGCTACTTCACCATCCTGACCCCGCCCGCCGATTCCACGCCGACCAAGCGGGTCGCGTTCCGCAGCACGTATGTGCATGTGGCGGTGGGCTATCCCGGACTCAAGCTGCTGCCCGATCTGCAGGAGTACCGCGAGACCCATCGCGATCCCACCCGCGTGGTCAATGCCTACGAGCCGCACGAGCACGTCTACCAAGCGTTGCAGCGCAAAGCGGGGACGGTGATGATCCGCGGCAGCGGGATCGTCGCGAGCCGGGTGCTGCAGCGGCTCATCGACGATCGGCACCGGCTGCACCTGAACACGCAGATCCTGCATCTGTTCCGCACCTATGTCGCCAAGGCGCACGGCAAGAATGTGTTCAACCGGCGACCGGGCGCGCACGGCTGGGCGTATCAAGGGTTCAACTACCCGAAATCGGTGTGGGGCGGACAGCTCAAACAGAAGATCCGCAACCTGCAGGGTGAACAGCGCGCCGAAGCGTACCGGGAGATCTCCGGCACCAACACACCGATCCGGAACTCGTGGCAGAAGCAGTTGCGGCGCGGACGAGCCGAAGGGTGGTATCAGGTGATGGCCGGGACCATGCGCGCGCCGCGGCCCGCCGTGGGGCGCCAGGGTGTGGTCGCCACGATCCTGCCGGACCGCACCGCCGAACTGCCGGTGCCGCCGCCGACCCAGCCGTTCGACACCACGGTCGACTACATCATCGACTGCACCGGACTCGAGGCCGACATCCGCGAACACCGCCTGCTGGCCGATCTGCTCGATCATGCCGGGGCCGGGCGCAATCCGGTCGGTCGGCTCGACGTCGACACCACCTTCGAATTGATCGGCACCCGAAGTGGCACCGGACGCATCTATGCATCCGGTAGCGCGACGCTCGGCGGGCCGTTCATCGGCGTCGACACGTTCCTCGGGTTGCAGATCGCGGCGCAGGAGATCGCCGACGATCTCGCGGCGTTGGGGTTCTGCCGCAGGATGGGTCCGCTGCGCTCGACGAGCCAGTGGTGGTCATGGGTCACGAACAAGAAGATCTGAGCTGATGCTGCCAACGTTGAACGGGCGTATCCAAACCCGGGTGCTCGCGCTGAGTGTGCTCGGCGCCTTCGTCGCGCTGGTCATCACGCCGTTGCTGCCGACCGGTTCGCTGAGCCTCGGCCAGGCCTATCGAGTGACGCTGTCGGTGCTGCTGGCCACCGTTCTGGTCGGCGTGCTGTGGGAGTTGCTCTACCATTTCTTGCAACAGTTCCGCTGGGAAAAGGACTGGCCGACGCTGTTCGGCTTCCTGACCGTGCTCAACGAGGGGGCACTCATGTGGGTGCTCGTGCACAACACCACCATGGTGCTTCCCGAGCACCTGCACCCCCCGCTCGCCGCGTTCCTCATCCAGTTCCTCGTGACCTGGCTGGTGTTCTGGCTCGTCGTGAACGGGCCGATGCGGGTGCCGTTCCATCGCTGGCGATTCCAAGGTGGCAGGTTCCTGTGAACAGGCAGATCGAGGTCCTTCCCGGCGCCCACCTCGTCGCGAGCGCCGGCGGCGTGCTCGTCGTCGTCGCGCACCGTTCGGCGGCGCCCGTCACCTACGCATCGATCGCGGGACGCACCATGACCGCGCTGCTCGGGATCGTCCGGCAGGTCACCATCGACGAACCACGCCGCAGTGGGCGCACCGTCGCGCGGTTGGCCACCAATTGGCTGATGAGCCTGGCCGGCGGCGACGAGGACGAAGTCGAATTCGGCGTGCTCACCCCGACCGACACCGGGATCGCGGTATTCCTGCACGGCGGAGTGAGCGCGGTCCTCGACCGGGGCGCCCGGCCGGAAGTGTTGCGCGGCAGAGAAGCCGGATTCACCGTCGACCGGGTCGTGACGCCCGCCCCGGCGGTGGGCGTCGGCCTGTTCGTCGACGAGAGCGGTCTCGATATCGAAAGCTTGCCTGCGCGTGGGGTGTTCGCGTTGACGGAGGGAACGACACCGGGGTCGGGGGCGGTGCTGTGGTTCGGTGCGGAACCCGAGGGCGTTGCGCGCACTGCTGGGGGCGAGCGCGGGTGGTCGTCTGATGCCGTGCCTACCGGCGGAGGTATCCGCGGAGCCGGTGGGCAGCCGCACGCGACACCCGGCCTCTCGCAGGGCTCAGGTGCGGGGAGTGCTGATCTACGCAAGTGTGCGTCGGTCGATCCGGACGCGGCTTCCTCAGGCGCGCAGCAGGTTTCACCCTTGTACAGTGGGCAACGTCGCGTGAGCGGAATTGCGCAGGCGCATGGGACGGCGGCTGCGCCGGTCGAGGGTGCGGCACCGAATAGTGGCGCGGCAGGTCCGTCGTCTGTCGGCGGGTCGGCGCATGGTCCGGCAGTGGGACGCGGCACGCCGCAGGGAGATGCGCCCGGCTCGGCGCACGGGCAACGCACTCCGCCGGATGACTCGTCGGCCTCGCGTTCGGGGACCGCTGCCGGTCACCGACGAGATGCCTTGCCCGACTCGCCCTTTGATGACCGGGTTGCGGCGCAAGATTCCTCGTCGGCCGGGTTGGCGGAGCACCCCGCTGATGGCGGCGGTTCACGAGATGCCTCGCACCGCCCGGCGTTCGGCCGCCGGGCCCTGGCCGACGCTGGCAGTGGTCAAGCGCCGGGTGCGAACGAGAGCCCCGCGCAACGCGGTGCGGCCGCGGAATTCGCGGCGCCGGATATCGTGCCGGACGGTGCCGTTTCGACGGAACACGCGGCGGTATCCGGCGACGCGGTCGAACCAGCTGCGGGAGAAGGGCATTCGGGTGCGAGCACCGGCGCCTCGCCGACCGCGCACGGCTCAGCCGCCAGTGGTGAACCGGCTGGCGGTGCCCGGCCTGGTTCGGTTGCGGACGATTCGGCCGGAGTCGTGCGGCATCGTGCGAGCTCCGCCGAAAAGTGGCCCGGAGGCGGGTCGCACGAGGGTGGTTCGCGTGCGGGGCACGTCACGCCGATCTCGCCCGCGGGCAGTGACGCGCCGACCGAATACGTTGCGGCTGTCGCGGGGGCGGTGAGCGGAGCGGATGAGCGCCCTACGGCGTATATGCCGCCTGCGGGCGGCGGAGATGGTAGTGCGCAGGGCGGTGCGCCGCAGGATATCGTCGCGGCCGATGAGCGGCCGACCTCGTATCCGCCGTCGGCGGGTGGCGGGGAGCGCGGTGTGCAGGGCGATAGTGGTCCGCAGGATGCAGTGGCGGCCGATGAGGGGCCGACCTCGTATCCGCCGTCGGCGGGTGGCGGGGAGCGCGGCGATAGTGGTGGTCCGCAGGACTCGGTGGCGGCCGATGAGCCGGTGTCGCAGCGGCCGTCGGCAAGTGTGACGCCGCCGCGTCTGGTGAAACCCTCGGCGCAATCGCAGACCGGACCGCAGGACCAACTCGGTTCGGGGCCGGTGCGCTTCGGCGGCGCGGTGTCGGAGATCGACCTGCAGGAGACCGTGGTGCCGACTTCGGCGCGGACGCCGCATCGCGCCGAAGTGGAGTCTCGCGGCCCGGGTGTGGTGGTGAAGGGATTCAAGTGTGCCCGTGACCATCTCAACGATCCTCGGGTGTCGTTCTGCGCGGTGTGCGGTATCCGGATGGATCAGCTGACCTGTGTGCTCACCGACGGCGTGCGCCCGCCGCTCGGTCTGCTGCTGCTCGACGACGGCACCTCGTTCGTGCTCGACAGCGACTGCGTGCTGGGACGCGAACCCGAACACGCACCCGCGGTGGCACGCGGGGCGCACCCGGTGCGGCTCGAGGATCGTTCCGGTGGAATGTCGCGTGCACACGCCGAGATCCGTCTCGTCGACTGGGATGTCACCGTCGTCGACGGCGGCTCCACCAACGGCACCCACATCCGCCAACCCGGCCACCAGGACTGGTCCCGCGCCATCCCCGGCCACCCGGTAAAACTCATCCCCGGCGCCCAAGTCCAACTAGGCAGCCGTACAGTAACTTTCGACTCCCAACACGGCCAGCTATAACCCGCGCCCAACCTTCGGCATACCTTGTACCGCAGCCACATCGCGTAGCCGGTCGCATCGACGGGACTTGGGCCTGCTGTCCGTGCCAGAGCAGGACCCTCCGGATCGAAGCCACCGCCCTCCGCTATTCGTGTCCCGTCACGGCAGGAGCATCGACACGGCTGAGGTCGTAGACATACGAGCGGTCGCCCTTACGGCTGACCCACGCGCCCTCGGGCGGGAGTTCGCCTTGGCCCGGGTCGTCGAATGGACGACTGGACACCGTGCCGTCCCGCGCGCACACCGCCCAGCCGAAGTCCGGCATTCGCAGGCACCAGATGCCGAGGTCGACCCGTCGATAGGCCGGAAATCCATGAGCTTCCCCGTCGCGGACGAACTCATAGCTGAGCCCATCCCCGCGCCGCACGAACCGCACTGCCGACATCCGACCATCCTCGGCGACAAACCGATACGACTCAAGTGACCCAGGTGTCCGACCCCGAACGCGGCGGACCAGTTTGCCTCGATGCGGGGGCAACTGATGTGAGAGGCGAAGGTCTCTATCGCTAATGCTCTTTCGGCTGGGGTGGTTCGGCGCGGACGTGGGCTCGCAGGCCCTGGGGGCCGAAGAGGATGAGGAGTTCGACGGTGGCGGCGTCGGCGCTGCCCAGCCAGTGGGGGACGGCAGTGTCGAATTCGGCGGCCTCGCCTGGGGGCAGGGTGTAGTCGCGGTCGCCGAGGACCAGGCGTAGGTGTCCGTTGAGCACGTAGAGCCATTCGAAGCCCTCGTGGGTCTGGGGCGTCGGCTCGAGCGGTTCGGGCGTGCCGGGGATGATCATCTTGAAGGCTTGGATTCCGCCCGGCCGCCGGGACAGCGGCACGAAGATCATGCCGTAGCGGCGGATCGGCTTGAGGTGGATGCGGGGGTCGCCGGTCCTCGGCGCGCCGACGAGATCGTCGAGCGGAACGTCGTAGGTGCGGGCCAGGGGCAGCAGCAATTCCAGGGTGGCGCGGCGCTGTCCGCTTTCCAGCCGGGACAGGGTGCTCTCGGAGACGCCGGTGCGCGCGGCGAGGTCGGCGAGGGTGATGCCGCGCTCGCGGCGCAGGGCGCGCAGGCGGGGGCCGACCACGCCGAGCACTTCTTCGGTTTCGCGGTCCATGCCGCACATCTTGCCGGAACCGCAAGTTTTCGTGCCAAGTCCTGGTGTCGCTGGCGAGACTGGGCGCGTATCGACAAAAGGAGCCCCCGATGAGCACCACCGAGGCGGTCACGTTCTGGGACGGCGTCTATGCGACACGTCCGGCCGGCGACCCGACACCGAACGATCGGCTGGTCGAAACAGTCGCCGACTCGACCGAGCGGTCGCGTCCGCGCGGGTTGCGCGCGGGCCGGACGGCCGCACCGCCGAGGTGATCGACCGCCTGCTGCTCGTTCGCCGCATCGCCTGACCATCGAAAGGAGACCGGCATGCCGACCATCAAGCGCCGTAAGGACGTTCCGCCGCCACGAACCGGCAACAGCGAGGCTGAGACGTTGCGCGGGTTCCTGGACTATCTGCGCGACTCGATTGCCGCGAAGGTCGACGGCGCACCGGAACCACAGGTGCGAGCCGCGGTGCCATCGGGCACGAATCTGCTCGGCCTGCTCACCCACCTGACCGCCGTCGAACGCTCGATGTTCCTCGGCGATACCGTGACCGACTGGCAGGCGACCTTCCATGCGGCGCCGCACGACTCCGTCGCCGAGGTGGTCGCGGGCTATCGGGCGGCCGTCGAGCGGTCGAACGAAATCCTCGACGGCTGTGGGGATCTCGCCGCGCCTATCCCGCGCCCGGGACGTCCGGCGCCCAGTGTTCGCTGGGCGCTGGTGCACATGATCGAGGAGACCGGGCGACACGCGGGCCACGCCGACATCCTTCGCGAACTGATCGATGGGGCGACCGGTCGCTGAGGCGGTTATCCGCTCGCACACCAACTCGCCTGCCAACGCGGGCAACCGGATGCAGTCGCGACGCGGCCGAGTCCCGTTCATTCAACTCGACTACTTCGAACAGGAAACCCATGAAATCCATCTCCCGGCCGAGGCTTTCCGCGCGCGCGGTGGCGGCTCTCGTGTTCACGTTGCTGCTGGCCACCGGTACCACCGCATGCGCGACGACTGCTGCCGACGCGGCGCCCCCGTATGCCAGTGCCACGCAAGGTGATTCGGTGTTCGAGAGCACCTTCCGGCACGAGTTCGCGAACGTGGACGGCGTGCGCATGCACTACGTGAAGGGCGGTAGCGGGTCGCCGGTGGTGTTGATCCACGGGTGGCCGCAGACCTGGTTCGGATGGTGGCCGATCATGCCCGCGCTGGCGGAGAAGCACACCGTCTATGCCGTCGACCTGCCCGGTCTGGGGGATAGTACGGGCTCGCCGAGCGGATACGACAAGGCCACCTTGGCGCGGTACGTGCACACGCTCATCGCCGACCGGCTCGGGGTGCGCGACGCACAGGTGATCGGCCATAACTTCGGGGCGGCGGTCGCGTTCCAGTACGCGAGCCTGTTTCCGGCCGACACCGCACGCCTCGGGTATCTCGATCTGCCGTTGCCCGGTCCCGCGATCGACGGACCCACCTACCGCTCCCTGAGCTGGCACATCGCCTTCCACGCGCAGCGGCGCGTGCCCGAAGCCGTGGTGGGCGACGACGTGCGCGAATACCTCGCCCTGTTCTACCCGCAGGTGTCCTTCGGCGGAACGGCTTTCGGTGGCACCGCGGACCGTTCACCGTTCACCCCCGCCGAGATCGACGAGTTCGCGCGGACCTACCGCAAGCCCGAGGTCCTGTCCGCCGGTTTCGAGCTCTACCGCGCGCTGGACCAGGATGTTCGCGACACCGTAGCCGCGGCCCCGGTGACCGCTCCCACCCTGCTCTTGACCGCACAGGGCCAGCTCGACCCCGTCCGCGCCACCACCGCGACCCGGATGACCAACATCGTCCAGGCCGCCGATGTCCCGCACGCGGGCCACTGGCTCGTCGAAGAGAACCCTCAGTTCGTCACCACCGAACTCCAACGCTTCCTGGGTGACTGAAACCCTACTGTCGGCGGTCCCGGCCTTGCTCGGCCATTGCGGAGGCCGGAGTTCGGCGCGCCCGGTATGCGGGGCGAGCTATCCCGATGCCGCCCACCGGCGTCCGCGAGATCTGACCAGCTGCCCGGTCCGGACCGCGAATCCTCAAGCGGGATCGAAGGCGTCGGGGCCTACTTCGGTGGGGGCGCAGATGTGGGTGAGGAAAAGGCGGGTGGTGGGGGTGGGGGTGCGGGTGGTGATCGCGTGCCAGGGGCGGTCCATGGGGGTGCCGGTGACCGGAAGGATGTGCAGGGCACCGGAGTCGAGGTCCTGGGAGACGGCGTCGCTGTGGATGAGGGTGACGCCGAGCCCGGCGCGGGCCGCGGCGAGCACGGTGCCGTGGCTGCCGAGGGTCAGGGTCGGTGGGGCGAGATCGAGTTGGTCCAGCAGGGCCAGGGTGGCGTCGCGGGTGCCGGAGCCGCGGCCGCGTAAGAGCCAGGTGGCGTGTGCGGGATCCTGATTCGGTGTGCCGACGACGACGAGGCGGCTGGCCCGGCGCGCGCGGATGACCAGGCCGGTGTTGCGGGGCGGGCGGCCCGCGATGACGAGATCGGTTTCGTGGTGCTGCAATTCGAGGAACAGCACGTCGCGCGGGTGGACCGAGAGGCTGAGTTCGATATCGGGGAAGCGGTGACGAAACGACGCGAGCGGGCCGAGTAGCACGTACTCGCCCGCGGTGGCGACGACGCCGATGCGTAGTCGCCCGGTTTCGGCCTGCTGGACCGCGGCGTGCGCCTCGTTCATCAAACCGAGGATGCTGCGGCAGTATTCGGCGTAGATCCGTCCGGCCTCGGTGAGCGTGATCCCGCGCCCGGATTTGGCGATGAGCTTGGCGCCCAACTGTTTCTCGACGTGCGCGACGGCGGCGGAGACCGCGGCCTCGGTGATGTGCAGCTGGGCGGCGGCGCGCCGGATGCTGCTCAATCTGGCCACGACCAGGAAGGTTTCCATCCTGGCTGCACTGACCGCTGCCATCCGCCGACGGTAGCAGAGATCGACGGTGACTCTGGTGCCAGAGGAATTGACGGCGTCGGGGGAGCGGTGATCTGTGGAAACATCGGAGCTGTCAGGGTCAACCCGACCGCGGCGCGTGTCTCCCCTGCCGCGCCGCGCTCGAACACCCCGGAGTGGTGCGCGCTCCGGGGTGTTCGCAGCGGCCGGTGGAAGTTTTCCGCCCTGCCGCGCGCCGTTTTCCCGATCCCGTGCGCGCCGAAACCTGACTTTTCGGTTGAGTTTACGCAGGAACAATCAAATTGTTTGTTGTCGACGCTGCCGTCATCCTGGAATTCGCAAGGCGCACAACCTGAATCACCGGAAAGCGCCTGCCGATCACCGACCCCGGGAGGAACGATGGCCGAAGCAAGCGAGCGGGACCGGTGGGATCCGGGTGTGCAGTCGTATGCCTCGATGGGGTATTACGCGCCGGACTATCAGCCCTCCGATACCGATGTGCTGGCCGCGTTCCGGGTCACCCCGCAGCCGGGCGTCGATCCGATCGAGGCGGCGGCCGCGGTCGCCGGTGAATCCTCGACGGCCACTTGGACGGTGGTGTGGACCGACCGGCTCACCGCGCACACGAAGTATCAGGCCAAGTGCTATCGGATCGACGAGGTGCCCGGCCGCCCGGGTGAGTATTTCGCGTATATCGCCTACGATCTCGACCTTTTCGAAGAAGGTTCGATCACCAACCTGACCTCCTCGGTCATCGGTAATGTGTTCGGCTTCAAGCCTTTGCTGGCGCTGCGGCTCGAGGACATGCGTATTCCGGTGGCGTATGTGAAGACTTTCCAGGGCCCGCCGCACGGTGTCGTGATGGAGCGGGAGTATCTGAACAAGTACGGCAGGCCGTTGCTCGGCGCCACGGTGAAACCGAAACTCGGTCTGTCGGCGCGCAATTACGGCCGCGTGGTGTACGAGGCGTGCAAGGGCGGACTGGATTTCACCAAGGACGACGAGAACATCAATTCCCAGCCGTTCATGCGGTGGCGGGATCGCTACCTGTACGCGATGGAGGGCGTGAACCGCGCGATCGCCGACACCGGCGAACTCAAGGGCCACTACCTCAATGTCACCGCGGCGACCATGGAGGACATGTACGAGCGGGCCGAGTTCGCGAAGGAGCTGGGCAGCGTCGTGATCATGATGGATCTGACCGTGGGTTACACGGCGATGCAGTCGATGTCGCACTGGGCGCGGCGCAACGGTGTGCTGCTGCACCTGCACCGGGCCGGGCATTCGACGTTCACGCGGCAGAAGACGCACGGGGTGAGCTTCCGGGTGCTGGCCAAGTGGTGCCGGTTGATCGGTGTCGACCACCTGCACGCGGGCACCGTCGTCGGGAAGCTGGAGGGCGATCCGGCGACGACCAAGGGGTTCTATGACACGTTGCGGGAGAACCATATTCCCGCCAACCCGGCCAACGGGATCTTCTTCGACCAGCATTGGGCGAGCCTGCCCGGGGTGCTGCCGGTGGCTTCCGGCGGTATCCACGCCGGGCAGATGCATCAGCTGCTCGATCTGTTCGCCGACGACGTGATCCTGCAGTTCGGCGGCGGCACCATCGGCCATCCGCTGGGCATCGCGGCCGGCGCCGAGGCGAACCGGGTGGCGCTCGAGGCGGTGGTCAAGGCGCGCAATGAGGGCCGCGATCTGCTGAAGGAGGGGCCCGACGTGCTGCGTAAGGCGGCCGAGATCTGCCGTCCGCTCGAGGTCGCGCTGGCGACCTGGGGCGATGTCACCTTCGACTATGCCGCCACCGACGCACCCGACGCGGTGCCGACGGCGACCCGCTGACCGCCCAGGAGCCCGCTCATGTATCTGCGTCACGGAACCTTTTCCTACCTGCCGGAATTCACCGATGCCGAGATCGCCGCGCAGGTGCGGTACGCGCTGCTCAACAGCTGGCCGGTGTCGATCGAGTACACCGACGATCCGCATCCGCGTAACGCCTACTGGGAGATGTGGGGTCTGCCGCTGTTCGATCTGGACGAGCCCGACGGTGTGCTCGCCGAGATCAACGCCTGCCGTGCGACTTTCCCGCACCACTACGTCCGGGTGCTGGCCTATGATGCCCGCTACGGCAGGCAGACCACCGCGCTGAGCTTTCTGGTGCAGCGTCCGGCCGACGAACCCGGCTTCGTGCTGACCCGCGCGGAAGGCTCGGATCGCCGCCAGCAGTACGGGTTCCACTCCTACGCCACCGACGACCGCCAGGGGCGGCGGTATGGCGGCTGAGCAGAACGGTTTCCGGCTGCACCGCCCCGGCGCCGGTGACGGCAGGCCGGTGCGCCCCGAGCCTGCCGTCGAGGCCGAGCCGGAACCGCTGGATGCCGATGCGCTGCTCGACCTTTCGACCGATATCGCGGGTAACGACGTCGAGGAGACGTTGCGCAGGCTCGACGCCGAGCTCGTCGGCCTGGCGAACGTGAAGGGCCGGGTGCGCGAGATCGCGGCGCTGCTGCTGGTCGATCGGGCCAGGCAGCGCTTCGGGTTGAGTGCGTCGCGGCCCACCATGCACATGAGCTTCACGGGCGGTCCCGGCACCGGCAAGACCACCGTCGCGCTGCGCATGGCCGAGATGCTGCACGCGCTGGGTTACATCCGTAAACCCAAGGTGCACACCGTCACCCGCGACGATCTGGTGGGCCAGTTCATCGGCCACACCGCGCCCAAGACCAAGGAGGCGCTGGCCAAGGCGGCGGGCGGGGTGCTGTTCATCGACGAGGCCTACTACCTGTTCCGCCCGGAGAACGAGCGCGACTACGGGCAGGAGGTCATCGAGATCCTGTTGCAGGAGATGGAAAGCGAGCGCGCCAACCTGGTGGTGATCTTCGCCGGCTATCCGGATCGGATGGAGCGCTTCTTCTCCGCCAATCCCGGCCTGTCCTCGCGGGTCGCCCACCACCTGGAGTTCGCCGACTACACCCACGCGGAACTGCTCGGCATCGCCGAATTGATGGTGGCGCGGGAGAACTTCCGGTTCGACGCGGCCGCGCACGCCGCGTTCGCGGAGTATCTGACGCTGCGGATGGCCCGGCCGCGGTTCTCCAACGCGCGCAGCGTGCGCAACGCCCTGGACCGCTGCCGCCTGCGGCAGGCGAAACGGCTTGTCGAGCTGCATCGCCCGCTCGGCAAGTCCGATCTGATCACGCTGACCGACCGGGATGTCTACGGCAGCAGCGTGTTCGAGCACGGCCGAGTGACCACCGACCCGCCGGACGGGCCGACCGCGCGGGCTCCGGCGTGAGGAGAGGCGCCCATGCCAGAAGGACTGAAGACGCTCACCCGCTATACGATCGAGGAGGAGCATCGCCATCCCGGCTCGTCCGGTGAATTCTCCGCCCTGGTCAATGTCGTGGCGACGGCGACGAAGATCATCGCCAATCAGGTGACCAGGGGAGCCATTGTCGGCTCGCTGGGCGCGGCGGAGCCGGACAATCTGCCGCCGACGGTGCATCGCAAGCTCGACGCGATCGCCAACGACATCATGGTCGCCGAGACGCAGTGGACGGGGCATCTGGCCGCGCTGCTCTCCGAACAGATGTCGGCGATTCATCCGGTGCCCGACGCGCATCGGCGCGGCAAGTATCTGCTGGCGTTCGATCCGCTCGACGGGTCGTCCAACATCGACGTGAATCTGCCCGTCGGGACCATCTTCAGCGTGCTGCGCGCCCCCGAGCCGCGCGAAACCGGGCCGGCGGCAGCCGATTTCCTGCAGGCCGGGGTGCATCAGGTGTGCGCGGGCTTCACCCTGTACGGCCCGGCGACGATGCTGGTGCTCACCACGGGCCGTGGGGTGGACGGGTTCACCCTCGATCGCGAGATCGGCGCGTTCGTGCTGACCCACCCGCGCATGCGCATCCCCGAGGACACCTCAGGTTTCGCGATCAACGCCGCCAATGAGCGGTTCTGGGAACGTCCGGTGCGCCGGTACGTGCACGAGTGTCTCGACGGCGTGGAGGGGCCGCGCGGGCGCGACTTCAACATGCGCTGGGTCGCCTCGTTGGTCGCCGACACCTTCCACATCCTGACCCGCGGCGGGGTCTATCTCTATCCGCACGACAACCGGCCCCCGCGGCGTCCGGGCCGGGTCTCGCTGCTCTACGGCGCCAATCCGATCGCGTTCATCGTCGAACAGGCGGGCGGGTGGGCGACCACCGGCGGGGAACGGGTGCTCGAGGTGCCACCGGAGGACGTGCATCACCAGGTGCCGCTGATCTTCGGCTCGCGCAACGAGGTGGAGCGGATCGAGCGCTATCACAGCGAGCCCGACGCGGGGCCCAGCTTCGACAGCTCACTGTTCGGGACGCGCTCCCTGTTCCGGCCCGCGCCGCATTGAGTTCTGTCCGGCCATCGAGGAGGTGCCATGTCGGTCAAACACCCCGTCGTCGCCATCACCGGATCATCCGGTGCGGGCACGACCAGCGTCACGCGGACCTTCCAAGAGATCTTCCGCCGCGAAGGGATCAACGCCGTTGTGGTGGAGGGCGACTCGTTCCACCGCTACGACCGCAACGAGATGAAGCTGGCGATGGCCGAGGCCGAGCAGAGTCGCAATCTGACCTTCTCGCATTTCGGGGAGGAGGCGAATCTGCTGAAGGAGCTCGAGCAGTTGTTTCGCGACTACGGCGAGACGGGGGTCGGGCAGGTGCGAAAGTATCTGCACGACGAGCGCGAGGCCGAACCCTACGGGCAGCCCGCGGGCACGTTCACCCCGTGGGAAGACCTGGCGCCCGGCAGCGACCTGCTGTTCTACGAGGGGCTGCACGGCGCCGCGATCACCGACAGCGTGAATGTCGCGCAGTACGCGGATCTGCTGGTCGGGGTGGTGCCCATCGTCAATCTGGAATGGATTCAGAAGGTCATCCGGGACAAGACCGAACGCGGCTATTCCAGCGAGGCGGTGATCGACACGATCCTGCGCCGGATGCCCGACTACGTGAAATACATCTGCCCGCAGTTCTCCCACACCTACGTCAACTTCCAGCGGGTGCCGACCGTGGACACCTCCAATCCGTTCATCGCGCGCAGCATCCCCACCGCCGACGAGAGCTTCGTGGTGATCCGCTTCGCCGATCCGAAGGTGATCGACTTCCCGTATCTGCTCTCGATGCTGCACGACTCGTTCATGTCGCGGCCCAACTGCATCGTGGTGCCCGGCGGCAAGATGGATCTGGCCATGCAGTTGATCTTCACGCCGTTGATCCTGCGGTTGATGGACAAGCGCCCCAAGCGTTCTCACTGAGCGGGCCGGTTTCGGCACGCGCTGCCGACCCGCATCGGATGCACCCCTGGTGAAAGGGCCGGTTGCTGGGTTAGTGTCGAGCCGATCCTATTCAACGAGTTGCATATGCGAGGTGGGATATGACCACGTTCCGCGAGGCGGTCGAGGCCCGCGACGTCGAGGCGATGGAAGCGCTGTTCGCCGACGATGTCGTCTTCACCAGCCCGGTCGCCTTCAAGCCCTACCCGGGCAAGGCGATCACCACCGCGATCCTGCGCGGTGTGCTGCGCGTCTTCGAGGACTTCCGCTACCTGCGCGAGATCGGCGATGCCGACGGGCGCGACCACGCCCTCGTCTTCGAGGCCACCGTCAACGGCAAGACCGTCAACGGCTGCGACTTCCTGCACTACGACGAGACCGGCAAGATCGACGCCCTCACGGTCATGGTCCGCCCCCTCTCGGCCGCGCAAACCCTCGCCGAAGCCATGGCCGCCCAATTCCCCCGCATCCAAGAAGAAGCCCTCGCCGCCACCCGCCCCCAACCCACCCCCTGAACCCGCCACGGCCTCTCAACGATCACCAGCCCGTGCCACCGGCCCGCGTAGCATGACCATCGACCGATAGCCCTACTCCGAGCGAGGCAGTCAGTGAGCGTTCTTCCGGTATGGGCCGACGATCCGGGCGCCTTGGAAATGACCGAGGCCGACTACGACGTGCTGCCGGACGAGCTGCGCAAACTCATCGAGGTCATCGACGGCAACATCATTCGTTGTCAGAGCGGCTCTCCTGAGCACAGTGACGTCGCTCGCCGGTTGGCCAACCATCTGGAAGCGGTGAAACCGCAGGACCCGTGCACGCGAGTGTCGACCGATGTCGACGTTCGCTTCACCCGGCGGCAGAATCGCGACGGCGCGTTCTCGTTTCGTCGACCAGACGTCACCGTCTATCGGTGTGTCGAGCGCGGAACGAAGCTGACCACCGGCGATGCCCTGCTGGTCGTCGAGGTGGTGTCGCCCGGTTCCGGCTACACCGACACCGTCGACAAACTGGCGGAATACGCCTACGAGGGCATTCCCGTCTACCTCGTCGTCCATCTGGATGCGAGTTTGTACGTGAAGATGATTCAGGAGTATCGCCTCGACTGGGCGACCCGGGTGTACCGCCTGGTCGACACCCACCAGGAGGCCGTGACGCTGGAAAGCCCGTTCCCGGCGACGATCTTGTTCGGGGAGCTCGACGGGTAACGGGGTCAGTCGGGTAGGAGCGGGACGGAGAGGCCTTCGCCGCGGGTGAGCAGGGCGGCGCGGGTGATCGCGGTGGAGCCGAAGCGGTGGCGCAGGCTGTCCAGGGTGGCGTCGAGGGTGTTGCCGGGGCGATGGTCGAAGGGGAGGGGAAGTTGATAGGGGTCGGCGTGCTCGAGGTTGGTGAAGGCCAGGCCGATCAGGGTGAGGCCGCGCTCCTCGATCATCGGGGTGGCCGCCGCGAGCAGCGTGCGGGCCGCGCCGAGCAGGGTCTCGGTGTGATCGGTGGCCTCGGCGAGGGTGTGCGAGCGGGTGGCGCGGGCGAAATCGTCGAAGCGCAGGCGCAGCACCACGGTTCGCGCGATGCGCTCGGCCGCGCGCAACCGCCGCCCGAGCCGGTCGGTGAGACCGTGTAGGTAGGCCTCGATCTCATCGGGCGGATGCGGGACGCGTCCGAGGGCGCGTTGCGCGCCGATCGAGCGACGGCGCACGCCCGTCTCGACCCGGCGCGGATCCCGAGCCCACGCCAACGCGTAGAGATGTCGCGCCGCGCCGGGACCGAGGATGGCGCGCAACGGACTCTCCCCGAGCTCGGCGAGCTGGCCGACCCGGGTGATGCCGTGTTCATGCAAGGCACGCGCGGTGACATCGCCGACGCCCCACAGCCTTTCGACCGGCAGCGGATGCAAGAAGTCGAGTTCGCCGTCCGGCGCGACGACGCGCAGCCCGTCCGGTTTGGCGACCGCACTGGCGACCTTGGCCAGGAACTTGGTGCGCGCGATGCCGACCGAGATCGGCAGGCCGACCTGTGCGCGCACCCGCGCGCGTAACCGCTCGGCGATGTCGACGGGCGCACCCGCGATGCGCCGCAGTCCGCCCACGTCGAGGAACGCCTCGTCGATGGAAATGCCCTCGACCACCGGGGTGGTGTCGTGGAAGACCTCGAACACGGCTTTGCTCGCCTCGGCGTAGGCCGACATGCGCGGCGGCACCACGATGGCGTGCGGGCACAGCCGCCGCGCCTGCCCGCCGTTCATCGGCGTGCGCACCCCGAACGCTTTCGCCTCGTAGCTCGCCGCGAGTACGACCCCGCCGCCGACGATCACCGGCTTGCCGCGCAGGCGCGGGTTGTCGCGCTGTTCGACCGAGGCATAGAAGGAGTCGAGGTCGGCGTGCAGGATCGACGCGTCGGCGCGCGCGGCGATCCGCGAACGGGAGGCGGGCGCGTCGGACACGAACATATGTTCGCATAGACCGCCGACGACCGGAACCCCGTGCGTGGCCACCAACCCGGTGAATCTACGATTCAACTACGTAGTAATCCGCAGGAACCGGTATTCTGGCCCGACAGCAGGGCACTTTTGGATGAGGGAGTCGGTACAGTGCGCGGATTTGGAGACCTGGAGGCGGTGATCATGGACCGCATCTGGGATCGGGACGCGGAGGACACCACGGTTCGCGAGATATTCGACGAACTGGCCGCACAGCGCGACATCGCGTACACCACCGTCATGTCCACGATGGACAACCTGCATCGCAAGGGCTGGCTCGCGCGCGAGCGCTCCGGTAAGGCCTACAAGTACTGGCCCACCCTGACCCGCGAGGAACACAGCGCCAGGCTGATGCTGGAGGCGCTCGGCTCGGGCGGGCGCTCCGATCTGGTGCTGAGTCATTTCGTCGACCGGATCACCGCCGAGGAATCGGCGGGCCTGCGTGCCGCGCTACGCAGGCTCACCGCCCGCAAGACCCCGGACGCACCGCCGGGCGCCGAAGGCGCCGCCCCATGACCCTGGCCGTAGCTCTGATGCTCTACGGCATCGTGGTGGCCGTGCTCGGCCCGCCGGTGCTGACCCGGTTGACCCGGCGTGGCAACGCACCGCGCCTTGGCATCGTCGCGTGGGTCGTGGCGATCACCGGCACGCTCGGCGCGTGGGCCGCGGCGGCGACCATGCTCACGGTCGAGTTCGCCACCTACTGGGGACATCCGCACGAAGCGTTGCGTGCCTGCTTCGCGATCATGTGGACCCCGTTGCACGAGGACGGCAGCGGCGCCACCAAGGCCGCGACCTTCGCGGTCGGCGCGCTGGTCGCCGCGTGCACGATCGCGGTGGTGGCGCGGGCGGTGTCGGTGGTCAAGGACATGCGCAGGCGCACCAGGGCGCACGCGAAGGCGTTGCGACTGGTCGGGCGCCAGGTGCCCGGCATCGACGCGCTGGTGCTGGATTCGCCGCAGCGCCAAGCCTATTGCGTGCCGGGCAAGCCGGACACCATCGTCGTCACCAGCGGCGCGCTCGACGCGCTGACCCCCGACCAGCTCGACGCGGTTCTCGCGCACGAGCAAGCACACCTGGCGGGCAGGCACGCACCGTTGACCGCGGTGCTGCGCGGCATCGCGACCACCCTGCCCGGTCTGCGCCTGGTCACCATGGGCGCGACCGAGATCGGCCGTCTGCTCGAGATGTGCGCCGACGACAAGGCGGCGGGCAAATACGGTTCCGAGCCGTTGCTCGGCGGCCTGCTCGCGATCCTCGGTGTCACCGAACCGGTTCCGTCGGGTGCGCTGGCCGCGGCGGGCACGGCCGTGCTGGTTCGCGCCGAACGACTGCTCGACCCGGTGAGCGCGATCCGGCGGGCGACCACCCGCACCGCGCTGCTCGGCGTGATCGCCGCCACGGTCACCGGTTTCGGCGTGGTGGCCGCTACCGTGGCATTCTGTAGTACCTTTCTTGGCTGAGTTTTTTAGGAGACCCGTGCGACTCACGTGGGATCAGGTTTTCGCGTGGCGGTTGCGGCGGCAGTACGTGTCCGCGCCCGCCGACTCTGTGCCCGAGATCGTCGCGCGGCTGGCGGGGGTGCAGGCCCAGGTCACCTCGTCGGCGGAGTTGGCGGTCGCATTGCGCGCCGCGACACCCGAGCCGGATGCGCTGGTGCGCGCGTTGGCGGAAGGCACCCTGGTCAAGACGTGGGCGATGCGCGGCACACTGCACGCGTTGACCCCGGCGACGGCCGCGGCCGGTCTCGCGCTGATCGCCTCGGCCCGCACCTGGGAGAAGCCGGCCTGGGAGCGTAACTTCGGTGCGTCGCCCGCCCAGGTCGCGGCCTTGACCGAACAGGTACGCCGGGTGCTGGACGGTAAGACACTCACCCGGGAGGAACTGGTCGCCGCGATCGTCGCCGAACCGGGCTTCGCGGACCTCGGTGAACAGTTGCGTTCCGGCTGGGGCGCGCTACTCAAACCGCTTGCCTGGCAGGGCGCGATCTGTCACGGACCGGCGCAGGGCAACAAGATCACCTTCGCCGATCCGGCCCAGATCATCAAGGACTGGCCCGGCCTGCCCGAGCCGGATGTCGCGGCCCCGCAGGCGATCACGGCCTACCTCGGCGCCTACGGGCCGGCCACGCCGGAGGCGTTCGACGCGTGGCTCAGCCGCGGCAGCCTACGCAAAACCGTCCTGCGCCGGTGGTTCTCGGAGCTGGGCGCGGCCATCACCGAGGTCGAGGTGGAGGGCAGGCGCGGCTACGTGCGCAGCGTGGACGCCGACGAACTCGCCGACACGCGCCCGAGCGGCTCGGTGCACCTGCTCGGCGGTTTCGATCAGTACGTGCTCGGGCCGGGCACCGGTGACACCGTGCTGCTGCCGGGCGATCATCGCGCGAAGGTGAGCCGCACGGCGGGCTGGATCTCGCCGATCGTCGTTGTGGGCGGGCGCATCACCGGGACCTGGGAATGGGTCGAGGACACCGCGGTGATCTCGATGTTCGACGGCGCACCCTTGCCGAAGCGGGGACTCGACGCGGCGGTGGCGCGGTTGGCCCTCGCACTGGGCCGCGACACGGTGCCGGTACGTGCCGGGTAAGTGATGAGCGGGCACGGGGGTGCGCTGACCGAAGCACGCGTATTGCGTACGCCGGGCATCGCTTTGGTGCTGTCCTGCGCGTTCGTGCCGATGATGGACACGTTCCTCGCGGGTGTCGCGTTGCCGGGTATCCGGCGCGATTTCGGGCTCGCCGAGGGCTCGGCGCTGTTGAGTCTGGTGCTGGTCGGTTATCTGGCCGGGTTCGGGTCGCTGCTGATCGTCGGCGGCCGGGTCGGTGACCGGTTCGGGCGGCGGCGGGTGCTGTGGTCGGCGACCGTGGGATTCCTGCTCGCCTCGGCGCTGTGCGGGGCCGCGCCGAGTTTCGGTGTGCTCGTGGGTGGGCGCGTCGTGCAGGGGATCACGGCCGGGTTCGTGCTGCCGCAGGTGCTCGGTCTGGTCACCGCGCACGCCGGGGATCGCCGGGAACGGGCGATCAGCTGGTATTCCTCGATGAGCGGGGTTTCGGCGCTGGTCGGCTTGATCGGCGGGAGCGCGCTGCTCGACCTGGTGGGCGGCAGCGGGGCGTGGCGGTGGTTGTTCCTGATCAATATTCCGCTGGGGCTGGTCGCGGTGCTCCTGTTGCCGCGCATGGTGCCCGACACCGCGCCGAACATCGAACAGCGCGTCGACGGGCGCGGCGGTGCGCTGTTGTCGTTGACGGTGCTGTCGTTCCTGCTCACCGCGGCGTTGTCGACCACGCTGGGCCCACGCACCGTGGCGCTCGCAGTGGTGACGGCGGCGTTGGGCGTCGCGTGGCTGGCGCACCAGCGTGGCAATGCCGGCGCGGGCAAGCCGGTTCTGGTGCCCGCGGGACTGTTCGGCAGTGCCGAGTTGCGGTGGGCGCTGGTCTTGATGCTGCCGTTCTTCGCCGGCGCGGGTGGGTTCCTCTACGCGCTGCCTCAAACCTTGCAGGAGGGTCTCGGACACGCGCCGCTGATCGCGGGACTGTTGACCGCGCCGATGGCGTTGGGCTTCCTGGTGTCCTCGTTCACGGTGCCGCGGCTGCGCGCGCGCCTCGGTGTCGGCGCGATCGCGTTGGGCGCGACGGTGCAGGGCCTTGGCCTGGCCGCGATGGCGGTGGGGGTCGGCGTGCCGAGCACGCCGCCGATCTGTGTGGCGATGCTGGTCATCGGCACCGGGCAGGGCATAACGCTCGGCACCATGAACGCCCACCTGCTCTCGCTCGTGCCCGCCGAGCTGGCAGGCATGGGCGGCGGCGTGCTGCTCACCGCGCAGCAGGTCTCGATCGCCACGGGCGCCGCGGTGCTGGGCTCGGTGTTCGGTGTGGTGGTGCGGTCCTCGGGTCAGCAGAGCGCGATGGTCACGGTGCTGCTGGTGCAGCTCGTGCTGGCGGCGCTGGTGATCGCCGCCGCGTTGCGGTCAGCGCGGCGCGGCGGCGGGCGCTAGCGCCGAAATGTCGGCGAGGCTGTAGCCCAGCTCCTCGTGCAGGAAGCGCACCATCGTCCACCAGCGCCCGCCATCGGCGTCGAAACCGCCGAATTGCCCGCAGTACAGCGGAATCCAGCGCAGGAACTGCTCGATCATCACCTCGCGGGAGGGCTGGCGCTGCCCGTAGTCGCCGTAGGAGATCGAGCGGTGGTGGATGAAATAGCCGCCGGGCAGCCGATTCTCGCACAGTTCGAGGTATTCGCGGGTCTGCAGGATGAGGTAGTGCCACACCTCGTCGATCGCCTGCTCGACCGGCAGGAACAGACCGCTGAGCTGCTCGCGGTGCGCGGAGACCAGCGTCAGGTAGCGCACGGCCTCGCGGACCTGGATCCGCGCGGTGGGTTCGTCGACCTGGTTGTGTTCGCGGGTGTAGTCGACCGTCTCCTGATAGAGGTCGCCGAGGATTTCCTGCTCGGTCATCGCCTGCTCCTTCATCGGACCAGCCAGGCGTACTTGCCGGACTTACCGATCGGAATGTGGGTTCGGTGTGCGACCGTGACCGGCATACCGGTCAATGTCGTTGTCGCTGCGGCCAGTTCGGCTTCGAGTGCGGGTTCCAGTGCGGCACCGTCGAAGGTGGTGTAGGTCAGTTCGGCGCGCGGGACCGACAACTGGTAGACGAACACGCGCGGGCTGACCGCGGCGACGACGTCGTCGAGTTCGGCCTGGGAGGTGATCGCGGTGTCGGTGTAGAGCAGTTCCTTCTCGCGTCCGCAGAACCGCGCGATGCGCGCCGGGTCGGGCGATCCGTCGGTGGTGTGCACGCAGTCGCCGGTGTTGTAGCGCAGCAGCGGCATGAACGGGTTGCGGATGCTCGACACGACCAGGCTGTGGATGCCGCGCGTGCCGGGAATCGGCTGTAGCTCGACCTCCATGTCGACCAGGTGCGGATGGTAGCGGCCCTGGGTGTCGCCGTAGTAGAGGTAGCCGAGTTCGGTGCTGCCGAACAGCTCCACGACCGGGCAGTCGAGGCGTTCGGTGAGGAATCGGCGCACGTTGCGCGGGGTGAACTCGTAGCCGTGGATCGCGCTGACCGGACGTGGAAAGCGGGCACCGGCGGCCAGCAGCAGATGCGCGGCATGATAGGAGGAGCAGTCGAGATGGTAACGGCCGCCGCCGATTTCGGTTCGCACGGCGTCGATTTCGGCGAGCATGCGCGCCAGCGCCGCAGCGGACCAGGTCGCGGGGTCGAGTTCCTGGTTGACGTAGACGGTGCGTTCGTCGAGCCAGCGCCGCGCCAGGTCCTGCGGCGCACCGCCTTCGGCCTCGTTGACCCGCGCGACATGCTCGGTTGCCAGCCGGGTGGTGAGCGAGACCCGGGGCACGCCCGCGGCGAAGGTCTCGCCGATCTCGGGATGAGAGCGCCACACCGCGTAGTAGGTCTTCAGCAGGAACAGCGGCGGGCGGATGAGCGGCATCCTGGCGTGATTGGTGCCGGTCGACCAGACATACTGGGCGGCGCCGTTTTTCAGCGCGGCATCGACCCGCGGCGTGCGGAACGAATCCGGGAACGATTCGGCGAGTTCGGCTTTGGTGATGATCGGAAAGGCGTTGGCCGCCGCGGATTCCCGATAGAACGGGATGTCGCGGGCCGCGTCGACGAACGCGCTCGGCAGGGGGCGGGTAAGTGCGGTATCGGTCATAGGGATCCTGGCGGACGGGGCCGAGCCCGGCTCGGCCCCGGGGCCGCGACTAGGAGATGCAGCCCGTCTTGCAAATACAACCCGCCTTGGAGATGCACCCGTCCTTGGCTCCGGAGTCGGAGTTGACGGCCACCCACTTCTCCCAGTTGGCATCCTGTGCGAGGGTCTTGATCAGATCGTTCATTGGAGCACCCTTCGATCGATGTAATCTTCCTGCCAGCTCATGGTAAAGCAGAAGTAAAGACTGCGCCCGGGGTGCGACGGCCGTCACATTCGCCGAGTTCGGTGCTCGATTCCGGTGCGGGAGTTCAGGGATGTGTCGGTTGGGTGGCCGCCCACGACGCCAGCAGCGCGAGGTTGTCAGCGGTCGGCGTGCCCGCGGGGGCGGTGTAGACGGTGAGGTACAGGCCGGGTTCGGCGGGCAGTTCCAGGGACTCGACGTCCAAGTCGAGCCGGCCGACGATCGGATGGTGCAGCCGCTTGCGTCCGGATCGGTGCAGCCGCACATCCTGAGACGCCCACCGCTGCCGGAACAGCTCGCTGCACGTCGACAGTTCGCCGACCAGGGCGATCAGCTCCTCGTCGTGCGGATCGCGGCCGGCTTCCATGCGTAGCTTCGCGGCCACGTCACCGGCGACCCGGTCGTAGTCGACAAAGAAATCTCTGGCCGCCTCGGGAGTCAGATAGACGAACCGCGCAGTGTTCGCCGGCCGTCGCGGGTCAGCCAGCAACGGTGAATACAGCGCGCGGGCAAGGTGGTTCGTGGCGAGCACGTCATAGCGACCGTTGCAGATCCAGGCGGGCGCGTCGGCGATGGCGTCGAGCACCTGCTGCAGCGTAGAGCGCACCGCAACGGCAGGCCTGCGCCGGCGCAGGCCGCCGGGTGCCGTGGATCGGCGCGCGAGGTGGAACAGGTGGTCGCGCTCGGCCTCGTCGAGTTGCAAGGCGGCGGCCAACGCGGCGAGCACGCCATCGGAGGCACCGGCGAGGCTGCCGCGCTCCATGCGCACGTAGTAGTCGACCGAGACGCCCGCCAAGAGCGCCACTTCCTCGCGACGCAGACCTTTGGCCCGACGGTTACCGCCGTAAGCGGGCAGGCCCGCCTGCTCGGGTGCGATGCGGGCACGACGCGAGCTGAGAAACTCCCGGATATCGGTGCGTAGATCCCTCGTGGCCATCCCCCCACGGTATGCGCGTTCCGCAGGCCCAGGGAGGTACTGCGAGTACCCCGACGGCTATGCGGGAGAACCCGCTTTGGAGGTGTTCGCCGAGGACACGTCAGCTGCCCGCAAAGCCTCGCGCGGCCATCTAGGGGGTACCCGTCGCGGTCGTCGCGATGCCGCCGTCGACCGGGATGATGGCGCCCGTGAGGTAGGCCCCGGCTCGGCTGGCGAGAAATACGGCGACACCGGCCATGTCGTCGGCACGGCCGAGCCGGCGCAGCGGGGCCGCCGCCGCGATCGTGTCGCCGATCGCATCGAGCGCGGGCGCCATCATCTGCGACGGGAACACTCCCGGGGCGACCGCGTTCACCGTGACGTGCTGTGGGCCCAGTTCTCTGGCGAGCACCCTGGTGAGTTGGTGGAGTGCGGCTTTGCTGCCGGCGTAGGAGTAATTGGGTGACTCGGCGACATGGATGGCGGCGATACTGCCGATGTTGATGATCCGCGCGGGATCATCGGCGGCGCCCGCCTTGCGCAGTGCGGGCAGCAGCGCCTGCACCAGCCAGAACGGCGACTTGAGGTTGAGGTCGAGCACCGCGTCCCAGGCCTCGTCCGGGAACGTCGCCAGCGGCTCGCGCCACATCGCGCCCGCGTTGTTGACGAGGATGTCCAGGCGTTCGGAGTCGGCCTCGACAAGGTCGGCGAGGCGCAGGCACTCGTCGTGCCTGGACAGGTCGGCGGGGATCGCTCGAACGTCACCGAATTCGGACAGTAGACGCTGTGCCTGCGCGCACGTATCTGCTGTGCGCGCGCTGATGACGACTCGGGCGCCCGCCTGCAGGAGGCCGCGCGCGATCATCAGCCCGATACCCCTGGTGCCGCCGGTAACGAGGGCGTGCTTTCCGCTCAGATCGAAAAGTTCTGTGTGCGTGGTGAATTGGTTGTCCGACATTGGTCTCGGGTCCCTTCTGTCATGGAAGAATGTGCCGACCCGGCCCAGATGCTGGGAGCCGACTCGAACACGGTGACAGGCGTTTCGGGCGTCCGGGAGATCCTGGTGGTACGGGTACTGTCGGAGCCCCCTTCCCTCCGCCTACCGAGTCGGTGCGGTGCGGGTGGCGGCTGGTGGTTAGGGTGCGTGGGTGACGGACGGGCGGCTGATCGACACGGTGGCGTGGGTGCGGATCGAGGACGGGCGGATCCTGTGCGCCCGGCCACGCGGCAAGGACGTCTTCTACATCCCGGGCGGCAAACGCGAATCCGGGGAGTCGGATCTGCAGACGCTGCTGCGTGAGATCGAAGAGGAACTCACGGTGGCGTTGCTGCCGGAGACGGTCGCGCACGTCGGCACCTACGAAGCGGTGCATGGACCCGAGACGGGCCTGGTCGTCCGGATGAGCTGCTACACCGCCGACTATCGCGGCACCCTGGCGGTCAGCAGCGAGATCGAGGAGATGGCGTGGTTCGGTTACGCCGACCGCGCGCTGGTGCCGCCCGTCGACCAGATGCTGTTCGACGATCTGGTCGAGGCCGGGCACCTGCGCTGAGGAGCGCATACTTTCGTGTCCCGGGCACGTGTGTCGCTCGACGGACACATGCGCGGGACATCAGCAACGCACGGCAGCGCTGGATGCCGGTGTGGCGCGCGACCGCTGCGAGATCCGATCGTGGTCGAAGCCGATGTGCGTGAACAGCATTCGTGGCGCTCTGTTCTTGCGGGGCGGAGTGAAGCCGCGCTGCGGCACCGCGTTCGAGTGCGGGCCGCGCCGGATCTCACTCCGCGGTCCGATTCCGTGTCATACCAAGGGATTACAGGCGACGACAATCTCGCCGATAGCGTCGGTCGGCATGACGACAGCTGCCCTTACACCCGAATCGAGACCACGTCGCGGCGCCGACGGCGACTATGCCCGGCTGCTGCGCCGGATCACCGAGGCGGGGTTGATGAACCGGCGTCCCGGCTACTACGCGGTCCGGTTCGGCCTGGTGGGCGGCGCGTTCGTGGGCGGGTGGACGGCGTTCGCGCTCGTCGGCGACTCGTGGTGGACGGTGCTGGTCGCGGCGTTTCTCGCGGTGACGTTCGCCCAGGTCGCGCTGCTCATGCACGATGTGGCGCACCGTCAGGTCTTTCGGTTGCGCCGCCCGACCGAGCTGGTGGGACGGATCGTCGGCAATGCCGGTATCGGTTTGGGTTACGGCTGGTGGCAGGACAAGCACACGCGTCATCACGCCAACCCGAACCACGAGGACCTCGACCCCGACGTGGTGCCCGACATCCTGGTCTGGTCCCAGCGGCAGGCCCGAGCCAGCCGCGGCCTGCCCCGGCTCATCGGGCGTGCGCAGGCCTACCTGTTCTTTCCGATGCTGCTGCTGGAAGGGTTGAACCTGCACGTGGCCGGGGTGCGGGCGTTGCAGAACCGGTCGCTGAAACATCGTGGGCTCGAGGGCGCGCTGCTGTTGGGTCATTTCGCCGCGTACGCGATCGCCCTGGGCACGGTGTTGCCCGCGGACAAGGCGCTCGTGTTCTTCGCGGTGCACCAGGGACTTTTCGGCCTCTACATGGGTTGCATCTTCGCCCCGAACCACAAGGGCATGCCGACGCTCACCGGTGACGACCGCCCCGACTACCTGCGCCGTCAGGTGCTGACCTCGCGCAATGTGCGCGGCGGTGTGTGCACCGACCTGGCTCTCGGTGGGCTCAACTATCAGATCGAACACCATCTGTTCCCGAGCATGCCGACGCCGCACCTGCGTCGCGCCCAGGTGATCGTGCGCGACTACTGCGCCGAGATCGCCGTGCCCTACCACGAAACCGGCCTGATCCGCTCCTACCGCGAAGCACTCACCCACCTGCACCACGTCGGAGCGCCCTTGCGCAAGCCGGGTTCTGAAGCGTCACAAGAAGATCGGTGAGTTCTCGGGGTGGCATCGCACGCTCCGGGACTCGGGCCTCGCGCCGCCGGTTCCGGGACCGGCGGTCGGCACATCAACGCGTTGATCGCGCGTGATGGTTGCGCTCGAACTCTGGGCGTGTGCCTGCCTCGAGCACGTCGGCGGGCCAGTGAGAACCACCTCTGCCCGACGGCGGTGGGAATGGTTGCCGCGGGGCGGGTTCCGTGATGGGGTACTGCGATGTGCAACTTCGCGGGCCGGTTGATCGGGCGACGGACGATGCTGGGCGGTGTGCTCGGCGCGGGCGCGCTGCTGGCGGCGGGCCGGTTGACGGCGTCCGCCGATCCCGGTGCGCCGCGGACGGTATCGGCGCGGCAACGGTTCTTCGGGGTCGAGACGGTGGACGCGCGGACCGGTGCGGTCGCGGCGGATCGGGTGGTGCTGGCGTGGGTGGGCTGCACGACCTACGCACTGGCCATCGGCGGATCGGTGTTCCTGCTCGACGCGTGGGTGCCCCGGCTGACCAGCACCGGATACGTGCCCGCGACCCCGCAGGACCTGGCCGATCTGGCGCCGGAGGCGATCTTCATCGGCCACGGGCATTTCGACCACGCGGGTGACGCGGGACGGATCGCGCAGGCGTGCGGCGCGGTGGTGTACGGCACGGCCGAGCACGGGAGCACCATCCGCGCGCAGGCCCCCGATCCCGGTTTCGAGACGGTCGCGCTGGGTGACGCGCAGTCGCTGCCGGGGGAGCGGCACGATTTCACGGTCGGCGCCGTCGAGGTGACCGCGATCCGGCACCTGCATTCCGCACCGACCGCGCCCGAGCGGCCCGGCGGGTCGGCGCCGTTCTTCCCGCTGCCGGAATTGTGTGCGCTGGTGCAGCATCCACCGACGGTCGCGGGCGTCTTGCAGAACGTGCCGCGGTTGAACGACCCCGAAGGCGGGTCGCTGTTCTATCAATTCCGGGTACCCGGGTTTTCGCTGGCTTGGCACGACTCGACCGGTCCGCTCACCGAGAAAGCGCCGCGCGTGTTCGACGTGTTCGCGAGCCTGCCCCCGACTGACCTGCACATCGGGGCGGTGCAGGGGTTCAACCAGCTCACCAACGGGCTGCGCGACCCGCGCCGCTACATCGAGGCGGTGGCGCCCACGATGTTCGTCCCGTCCCACCACGACAACTGGTTGCCCGGTGTCACCGCGGGCGCCGCCGCCTACGATCCGCCCCTGCTCGGCGAGCTGGCTCGCATCCCGGCCACGGCCCGGCCCGAACTCCGTTCCCTGCACGACCCCGCCGACTACCTCCGCCCCGAACTGCTCACCTTCGCGCTCTAGGACGCGCGTGCCGAATTGGTCAGGCGATCACCAGGTAATGGTGGCGGCAGCCTCTCGCGCGATGCCGCCACCATTACCTGGTGATCATCTGTCCAGTCCCCGTTCAGGCGGGCTCGTGCACCTCGGGCGGACAGTCGGGGGCGTAGAGCCGCTCGATCTGGTGGGCGTATTTCGCGGCGATGGGTTTGCGGCGCAGCTTCATGGTGAGGGTGATCTCGTCGCCGCCGGGTTCCCAGAACGTCGGCAGGACGGTGAAGCGTTTGATCTGTTCCACCCGTGACAGTTTCGTGTTGCCCGCCGCGACGCCGCGCGCGATCGCGGCGATGACATCGGGATGGGCGGCCAGGCCTGCCGCCGAGGCGTCGGGCAGCTGGTGTTGTGCCGCATAGGGTCCGGCGGTCTCGGCGTCGATGACGATGAGGGCGGTGTTGAACGGGCGACGGTCACCGATGGTGGCGATGGACCCGATCAGCGGGGTGGCCGCCTTGATGGCGTTCTCGATGTTGGCCGGTGACATGTTCTTTCCGGCGGAGTTGATGATGAGTTCCTTCTTGCGGTCCACCACGCGCAGGTAGCCGTCGGCGTCCCGGGTGAGGATGTCGCCGGTGTGCAGCCAGCCCTGCGCGTCGAGCGCCTCGGCGGTCTTGGCCGGTTCGTCGCGGTAGGCGCGCATGATCGAGGGGCCGCGGATGAGGAATTCGCCGTCGCCGGCAAAGGCGCATTCGAGTCCGGGCAGCAGTCGGCCGACGGTGCCGAGGCGGGCGTCCTCCGGCGCGGCGACGCTGGCGATGCAGGTCACCTCCGACATGCCCCAGACCTCGGAGATCGGGATGCCGAGGCCGAAGAAGAACCCGAGCGTCTCCGCAGGGATCGGCGCCGCGCCCGACATCGCCCATTTCACCTGGTCCAGGCCGAGTTTCGCGCGCAAGGCGGACAGCACGGCGGCATCGGCCTTCGCCCATTCGGCGGCCAGTTCCTCCTCGATCGGCTGGCCCGCCAATTGCGCGTCGGCCTTGCGGGCGGCCACGCCGAGTGCCCAGTTCAGGCCCGCGCGCGCGGTGTCGTCGGGTTCGTTGGCGACCGCGAATTCGATGGCGGCCTTGAACTTTTCCCACACCCGCGGCACGCCGCCCCAGATGGTCGGGCGCGCGTCGAGCAAGGCGGCGGGCAGTTGTGTGCGGTCGGGTACGACGGTGATCTGGGTGCCGAACACCTCTTGCAGGTAGAGCGCGGTGAACCGGTCGGCCATGTGCGCGGTCGGCAGGTAGGAGGTTTGGCGGTCACCGAACTCGACCGGCAGCACGGTGTTGAACGCGTGCGCGTCGAACAGCAGGTTGGCATGGGTGAGTTCCACGCCTTTGGGATTGCCGGTGGTGCCCGAGGTATAGCAGAGGGTGAGCACGTCGTCGGGGCGCACCGCACGCCAGCTCGCCTCGAAGTCGAAGTCGGCGTGGCCCAGCGTTTTCAGTTCCTCGACGCCGATCGTGCCCGCTGGTGCGCCGTCGAGGCAGACCACATGTTCGATCGGCACGCCGCACGCGCGGACGCGGTCGACGTACTGGGCTTCGCAGATCACCACCCGGTTGCCCGCGTTGCCGAACACATAGTTCAACTGCTCGGGCGCGAGGGTGTTGTACACCGAGAACGAGGTGGCTCCGGTGTGCTGCGCGCCGACCTCGAGCGGGTAGAACTCCACCCGATTGGCCATCATCAGCGCGATCGTGTCACCGTGCCCCACCCCGAGCGCGCTGAGCCCCGCCGCGATCTCGCGGACCTGCGCGGCATACTCCCGCCAGGTCAGACTCTGTTCGCCGCCGATCGACCGGACGGCGATCGCGTCCGGGTCGATCGCGGCCACCCGCTGAAACGCCGCACAACACGTTGTAGGTTCATCCATCACCCAAACCCCGCTCCTGCCGAAGATCTACCTGAGACGGTAAGTGTCACGCATCGCCGCCCGGACCGTTTCGTGCCATTTGCCTTCTCGCGCTGGGGAATTCGACAGGGTGGTGATGATCGATGGCGCGTTGGTGGCCGGCGCACCGGCGGTGATACCCCAGGGCGCACCAGGCCGGCCACGCCCGTTCGATCGGCGTTCGCTCCTCGATTCCTCGTCGAGCAACGGGATCCCGGGGTGATCGAGGTGGCATTGCGCGAGCTCGGCGCTCGAGGGGGTGGAACCTTCATCGCGTCCAGCAGGACTTCGGTTCCAAGGATCCAGCCGTTACCGGGACGGTGACCTCGACGCCAGCGGCCCGTCGTGACCGCAGCGGAGCGCCTGGCGAACGTGGCAGGTCTGGTGTGGTCATCTCGGCGGCGTCGTAGCGGTACGCGGTCGCCGCACCCGGGCACGGCACAGCGTGCCGGATAGACACCTACCCCGTAGGGGTATATGGTCGGTGGGGCTATCGGGCCTGGAACGACGCTAGGAGTGACGCCGTGAACGACGATACGCAGGGCACGACAACGCGATACCGCACCGCGGTCCTCGACGTGCGTGCGGTGCGCTGGGCCAGCCAGGCCAACGTGGTCACCGCGGTGTTGCGGCGCAGGCCCGGCGTGCTCGACGTCGCCGCCAACCCGGCCGCGCACACCGCCACCGTCACCTACGACCCGGCCCGCACCTCGGTAGCCGAACTCGCACAGTGGATCCGCGACTGCGGCTACCACTGCGCGGGCCGCTCGGTCCCCACCCATCTCTGCGACCCCCTCCTCGAACCCGCCGACCAATCGAGCCGGGTTCCGCACGAAACATCGGCTGTGGCAGACCGATCCGCCGCGCACGAGAGCGTTTCCGGACCGGCCGCTGAGCACGACGGTCACACCGAACATGGCACCCACGCGGCGCACCGTGGCCGGGCGGGTGACGGCGGTCCCGCAGAGGCCGACCGCGGTGACCACGGCACCACCCACGCAGGGCATGCGGCGCATGGGGGGCACGCGGGGATGTCCATGGCCGATATGGCGGCGGATATGCGGAATCGGTTTGTGGTGGCGGCGGTTTTCTCGGTGGCGGTGATGTTGTGGTCGCCGATGGCCACGGACATGTTCGGGCTGCATCTGCCGGTGCCGTTCGGGTGGCGGCAGGATGTGTGGGCGCTGTTGTTGAGCGTGCCGGTGATCTTCTACTCGTCGGCGATCTTCTTCACCGGCGCGGTGGCGGCGTTGCGTGCGCGCACGTTGGACATGATGGTGCTGGTCGCGGTGGGGATCGGGGCGGGCTGGCTGTATTCGCTTGCGATCACGCTGACCGGCGGCGGCGAGGTGTTCTACGAGGCCTCGACGATGCTGGCGACCTTTGTGCTGCTGGGACATTGGTTCGAGATGCGGGCCCGCGGCGGCGCGAACGACGCGATCCGCACGCTGCTGGATCTGGCCCCGCCCAAGGCGGAGGTGCTCCGCGACGGTGTGCCCGTCGAGGTGCCGACCGCCGAGGTGCTGGTGGGTGACGTGCTGCTGGTGCGGCCGGGCGCGAAGATCGCGGTGGACGGGGTGGTGCGCGAGGGCGACAGCGACGTCGACGAGTCGATGGTGACCGGGGAGAGCCTGCCGGTGCACAAGGAACCGGGCGCCGCGGTGATCGGCGGGTCGTTGAACACCAACGGCACGTTGCGGGTGGAAGCCACGAAGGTCGGCGCGGATACCGCGCTGGCGCAGATCGTGGATCTCGTGCAGCAGGCGCAGAATTCGAAGGCGCCGGGGCAGCAGCTGGCCGATCGGGCGGCGTTCTGGCTGGTGCTGGTCGCCTTGTTCGGCGGCGCGTTGACGCTGGCGGTGTGGCTGCTGGTGGGTGCGTCGTTCGCGACGGCGATGCTGTTCGCGATCACGGTCGTGGTGATCACCTGCCCGGACGCGCTGGGTCTCGCGACGCCGACCGCGATCATGGTCGGCACCGGCCTCGGCGCGAAACGCGGTGTGCTGTTCAAGAACGCGCTCGCGCTCGAGGCGGCCGCGCGCATCCAGACGGTGGTGCTGGACAAGACCGGCACCCTGACCAAGGGCGAACCCGAGGTCACCGAGGTGTACACCGCCGACGGGTTCACCGAGGACACGGTGCTGGCGTTGGTCGCCGCGGTGGAACGCGAATCCGAGCATCCCTTGGCCGCCGCGATCGTTCGCCGTGCCGAGGGCGGGGTCTTGTTGTCCGCCGGCAAGTTCGAGAACATTCCCGGGCACGGTGCGGTGGCCGTCGTGGACGGGCGGCGCGTGGCGGTCGGGAATCGGCGGCTGTTCGACCGTGCCGGGATCGATCTGGGTTCCCTTGACGCGCACCGTGATCGGCTGGCCGAGTCGGGTCACACCGCAGTGCTGGTCGCGATCGACGGGGTCGCGGCCGCGGTGATCGGGTTGGCCGACGCGCCGCGGGAGACCTCGGCGGCCGCGGTCGCCGCCTTGCACGAGCTCGGTGTCGAGGTGGTGATGCTGACCGGCGACAACCGGGCCACGGCGGAACGGATCGCGGCGGGGCTGGGTATCGACACGGTGATCGCGGAGGTGCTGCCCGGCGACAAGGCGGCGAAGATCGCCGAGTTGCAACGTGGTGGGCGCAAGGTCGCGATGGTCGGCGACGGGGTGAACGACGCGCCCGCACTGGCCGGGGCCGATCTGGGTATCGCGATCGGCGCGGGCACCGATGTCGCGATCGAGACCGCCGATGTCGTGCTGATGCGGTCGGACCCGCTCGATGTGCCGACCGCGCTGCGCATCGGGCGCGCCACGTTGCGCAAGATGCATCAGAACCTGGCGTGGGCGGTCGGCTACAACACAATCGCGTTGCCGATCGCGGCCGGCGTATTCGTTCCGGCGTTCGGGTTCACCCTGCGCCCGGAGATCGCCGCCATGTCGATGTCGGGTTCGAGCATCATCGTGGCCTTGAACGCGGTGTCGCTCAAGGGCCTTCGCCTCCCCAGCCAGACGCCCCGTTGATGCTGGTCGATTGATCAGGAGGAACCGGTGGCGGGAGCCTCTCGGCCGATGCCGCCACCAGTTCCTCCTGATCGCCGGACCAACGTACGGACCGGCCTGTACATGTCTGAGACACTGGCCTAGATTCTGGGGGCATGGACACGATTGAGCTTGCGACCCCGGACGGACGGCTGGAGGCGATGATCGCGCGGCCGTCGGGCCCGGGGCCATGGCCCGGGGTCGTGGTGGTGCACGACGCCATGGGGTTCAGTGCCGATCTGCGGCGCACGATGGAGCTGCTCACCGGCAAGGGCTACCTGGTGGTCGCGCCGAACCTGTTCTCCCGCGGGCGGGTCCGCTGCGTGCGCTCGATCTACCGGGCGCTGGTGTCCACCGGTGACGGTCCCGCGGTGCGTGACGTGCTGGCCGCGCGTGATCACCTGGTCGCCCAGCCCGATTGCACCGGTCGCACTGCCGTGGTCGGGTTCTGCATGGGTGGCGGGTTCGCGCTGCTGGTGGCGCCCAAGGGGTTCGACGCGTCGGCGCCGTTCTATCCGTCGCTGTTCGCCGACTACCGGTCGGTGCTCGACGGCGCCTGCCCGGTGGTCGCCAGCTTCGGCGCGCGTGACCCGATGCTGATCGGCAAACCCGCCAAACTGGAACAGACCCTGACCGAGTTCGGTGTAGAGCACGACGTCAAGGTCTATCCGCGGGTCACCCACTCCTTCGCCAACCTCACCCCGGCCGACCCGGTCCTGCGCGTCACCGGCCTCGGCTACAGCGAGGACGCCGCAGGCGACGCCTGGGAACGCATCTTCGCCTTCTTCGAGACCCACCTGTCGGCCGCAGAACCGCCGGTCGCGGAGTCCTCGTAACGCACTACCCGCCGCCCCGGTCCGCCTGGCCTGGATCGCGAGGGGCGGGCCGGTGTTTCGGGCGTAGATCGGCACCGGTTCTCGGCGTGCGTGGCGGGTGCCGATACCCGCCGCGCACCACCGCTGCGATCAGTCAGGGACGACGTATGACCGCGGGCAGGTACGCGTAGCAGGGCCCAGCGCGTGATCACCTGCGAGACCGTAACCGGGTGTGGGTCCAGCGGATCGGCGCGTTGTGCGTGCGTTGTGGGCGGGTCGGCATGCGAGACTGTGGCCGGGTCGAGCGTCAAGTAACGGCGCACCGGTGCTGGAGTCGAGGGAGGCGCGGGCATGAGTGAGCCGAAGGAAACGGCGGACAGCGAGCCGGAGGAGCACGGTGCGCGTGCGGTCCGTGATCGCGGTGAGGTGATCGGGTCGGGGCTGCTGTGGCTGGCGAAGTGGGGGCTGTGCGTGGTCGCGATCGCGGGCGGCAGTTGGGTGCTGCTGTATCTGATCGGCAAGCTGTGGGTGGTCATCCTGCCGGTGGCGTTGGCGATCGTGGTCGCCACGGTGTTGTGGCCGCCGACGCGGTGGCTGGTGCGGCACGGGTTGAAGGCGGGGTTGGCGGCGACGATCACCGTGGTCGGTTTCCTGGCCGTGCTCGCCGGCGTGGTCGCGTTGATCGTGCCCTCGGTGGTGGATCAGGCACCGGAGCTGGCCGACAAGTCGACCGCGGGCGTGAACAAGGTGCGTGACTGGTTGCAGGGCCCGCCGCTGCGCATCCGCGACGAACAGCTCAGCTCCGCGGTCGATGCGATCGTGACCCGGTTGCAGTCCAGCGCCGAGCAGATCGCGACCGGCGTGTTCTCCGGGGTGAGCACCGCGACCTCCGCGCTGGTCACCCTGTTCCTGGTGCTGGTGCTGGCGTTCTTCTTCGTCAAGGACGGGCCGCGATTGCTGCCCTGGTTGCACGCGGTGCTCGGCAGCCGCAGCGGACGCCACATCGAGGAGGTGCTCAACCGGGTCTGGGCCACCCTCGGCGGGTTCATTCGCACGCAGGCGCTGGTGAGCCTGATCGACGCGGTGTTCATCGGCGCCGGACTGGTGATCCTCGGGGTGCCGCTGGCGATGGTGCTGGCGGTGATCACCTTCATCGGCGGGTTCGTGCCGATCGTCGGCGCGTTCGTGGCCGGCGCGCTCGCGGTGCTGGTCGCGTTGGTCGGCAACGGGTTGACCACGGCGTTGATCGTGCTCGGCATCGTGCTCGCGGTGCAGCAACTGGAAGGCAATGTGCTGCAACCGGTATTGCAGAGCCGCAGCATGCAGTTGCACGCGGTGGTCGTCCTGCTCGCGGTGACGGCGGGCGGTTCGCTGTACGGCATCGTCGGCGCCTTCCTCGCCGTGCCCGTCACCGCGGTCGTCGCCGTCGTCGTCCGCTACATCGGCGAACAGATCGACGCGGTGACCGCGCTACCGCCGGACACCGAATCCGAACCCGACGACAAGGTGGCTCCGGTCAGCGAGTAGCACCGGCCGCGCGTCAGCCGCGGCCGGTGGCCAGGGCGGCGATGGCGGGGGCGAACATGGTGTTCTTGATGGCGGTGAGGGTGCCGCGGTCTTTGCCGCCGAGCGGGGCGAGCATGGCCAGGGCGGCGGCGGTGACTTCCCCTTCGTCAGCGGTGGCGTCGACGATGTCGTAGGCGAGGGCGTCGGTGCCGCCGAAGCGGCGGGCGGTGGTCATCGCGGCGATCGCGGCCTTGGGCGTGAGTTTGGCTTGGATGAGCGCGGCCATGCCCGGGGTGAACGGGATGCGGATATCGGCTTCGGGGAAGCAGAAGTAGCCGCGGTCGGCGCGCATGGCTCGGTAGTCGTGCGCGATGGCGAGCATGGCGCCCGCGCCGAAGGCGTGCCCGGGCAGCGCGGCGGCGGTCGGCACCGACAGGGTGAGCACGCGGGTGAACAGGGCCTGCACCTGGGCGACGTACCAGTCGCCGCGATCGCTGTTGGCGCTCAACCACTCCAGGTCGAGTCCGTTGGAGTAGAACTTGCCGCTCGCGGTGGTGACCAGCCCTTGCGCGTCGGCGTCGAGAGCGGCGTCGATGTGGGCGTTCACCTCGCCGAGGAACTCCGGGGTGAAACGGTTCTCGTGGTCGCCGAGGTCGAGGACGGCGATCTTGTCGTGAAAGCTCAGGGTGGGCATCGAGATTCCTAACTCGAGGTGCTGATGATCGGGTGATTCGTCAGGGTCACGGCGGTGGGCCGAGCGCGAGGACGGCCTGTACCGCCGCACGAAGTTGTTCGCGGGCAAGAGGATTGGCGAGCCGGTCCCGGCGCAGCAGGATGGCGGTGGGCAGGTCGACCAGACACAGGGTGAGCACGTCGACAGCTCGCCGGTCGCGGCGGCCCCAGAGCAGGCGGGTGAGCCGGATGAGCAGGTCCACCAGGGTCTTGTCGGTGGCGGCGAGTTCGGCGGCGACGGTGCCGGGGGCGTCGGCGAGCAGTTCGTCGCGGGGAACGACCAGCAGCAGCCGCGCCGAGGTCGGGAACTGTTCGGCGAAGCTCGAGGGGGCTTCGGCGGCGGCCAGGACCGCGGCGACGGCGTCGGGAGCCGGACCGCTCAGCGCGGCGTCGACCAGTCCGGTTTGCAGAGCTTGGAAGCGGTGCGCGGCACGCAGCCAGGTGCGGGCGAGCAGTTCGGCGCGGGAGCCGAAGGTGTGATAGATCGCGCCGTTGGAGATTCCGGTGGCGGCGGCGACCGCGCGCGTGGTCACCGCGGCCGGACCTGAACCCACTGCCAGCGATTCCGCGGCATCGAGCGCGGCGTCGGGATCGTGTGTCCGCGGCCGGGGCATGCGCCCATGATAACAGAGCGTCCGCTCTGTTACTCGGGGCCGTATAGAGCTGGGCACCGCAGAGCGCGAGCGCCAGCGGCGTTGGGATTTCGACCGAAGGCCGCCGCCGTGCTGATGCGGCGTGTCACGACCGCCGACCGGCACCCCGCGGGTGGGCGACGTAGAGTTCGGCGGCATCAATCAGGCCCGATTGCACACGCGCACTACATATTTCGCAAGGTAACTGCTACTGATGGTTGCCGGAAAAGAGTGGCCCGGCCTGGGATATCCGCGTACGCACCGACCCGGCGATGGGGTACTGTTCGGTCCTCCCACCCCTGCCCGAACGAACAGAACGGCGCCCGGCATGTCACGTGTGGTCACCAAGGAGCAGTACTTCGACAGCGCTCTGGAGGTGCTCGCCGAACTGGGGTTCAAGGGGCTCAACATCGGCGTGCTGTGCCGGCGGCTCGGTGTCACCAGCGGCTCGTTCTATCACCATTTCGGCAGCTGGCAGGGTTTCGTCGACGCGCTGCTAGAGCATTGGGAGAACCGGCAGGTGCTGATCCTGCGCACGCTGAAGTTCAATCAGGGCAACCCCGACGATGACATCCGTGCCATGTCCGATCTCGCCGCGGGCCTGCATCACGCCGCCGAGGCGGCGATCCGCGCGTGGGCCGCCAACGACGAGTCGGTGAACCTGGCCCTCAAACGGGTCGACGAATCCCGCAGGCGCACCGTGCACAAGGCGATCATGGGTGTGGTCGGTGACGCGGAGACCGCCGCCACCGTCACCTCCCTGGGGATGTCGATGCTCATCGGGTACCAGCAGATCGCCGCGGGTGGTGAGGACGTCTCGCTGGACAAGCTGCTCGCCGAGTACGCGCGGCTGATCTATTCCCACGCGCGCCGCTAACCCAGCAGCTCGTCGACATAACACCAGCGCCACGCCTCGCCGGGTTCCACGCTACGGATCACCGGATGCCCGCTGCCGGTGTAATGCTTGGTCGCGTGGTTGCCCGGCGAGGAGTCGCAGCAGCCGATGTGCCCGCACGCCAGGCACATTCGCAAATGCACCCAGGTCGATCCCTCGGCACGGCATTCGGCGCACTCGTCGGGCTTGTCTGGGTTCAGCACCAGCGGCGCGGCGCGCAGATGCGCGCAACTGTCCTCCGACAGCGCGACGGCGAGCGGTTCGACCCGGTCGTCGTCGGCCTCGTCGTACCGGTCGATGATCGACTCCTCCAGATCGAGCCGGGCCAGCACGTGCTGCAGGATCTCGTAGTCCACGGTGCCCGAATCGCGCACGCGCAGGACGGTTTCGCGTTCCGCGGCGAGCATCGCCAGGCGCAGTCTGCGGTATTCGGCGGTGGGCGTCGCCGACTCGGATTCCGCGCGCCCCAACCGCTCCCACGCCGCGTTGGCCTTCCACGCGACGCGATCACGCAACTGCTGCACGACCTCGGGCGGCGTGTCCGCGGTGACCGCGCGGTCGAGCGCGGCCAGGCCCGCCGAGGTGGCCTGTTGCAGCAGACTCGCTTTGCGCAGCGCGTCCTCGGCGTGGCTGGGACCGCGCAACCGGATCAGCCGCACCAGCCACGGCAGCGAAGTACCTTGCAGCAGCAGGGTTCCCGCGACCACCACCAGCGCGAGCAACTTCAGCACCGGTAGTTGCGGGGTGTCCTCGGGCAGCAACAGCACCGCGGCGAGAGTGACCACCCCGCGCATGCCCGCCCAGGACACGACCGCCGAATGCCGCAGCGGGACCGCGCCGGAACGGCCGAGCCGGCGAACCAGCAACGACCACGGGAAGATCCACAGCGGCCGCGCCAGCATCGTGGTCACCAGCACGGCGAGCGCCGTGATCACCAGGGTGCGGTGATCGAGCCCGCTGCTCCACGCGCCCTCGAGGATCGCGCGCACCTGCAAGCCGATGATGACGAACACCGAACTCTCCAGAATGAACTGGATGGTGCGCCAATTGATGCGTTCGGCGATCCGGGAGGCGGCGCTCTGCCACACCGGCGCGCCGTGGCCCAGGATCATCCCGCAGGTGACGACCGCGATCACCCCGGAGGCGTGGATGCCCTCGGCGGGCAGATAGGCGGCGAACGGCGCGAGGAACGACAACGTGGTGTCCAGTACCGGGTCGGTGATCCGGCGGCGCAGCAGTGCGAGCAGATACGCGACCGCCACACCCACCGCCGCGCCACCACCGGCGGCGAGCAGGAAGTCACCGCCCGCGGTCCACACCGACACCGCGCCCGCCGACGCCGCGATCGCGGTCCGCAACGCCACCAGCGCGGTCGCGTCGTTGAACAGCGACTCCGCCTCCAGCAGGGTGACGATCTGACGCGGCATCCCGATCCGGCGCGCCACCGCGGTGGCCGCGACCGCGTCCGGCGGGGCGACCACCGCGCCCACGGCCACCGCCACCGCGAACGGCACCGGCAGCAGCCACCACACCACCGTGGCCACCGCGAACGTCGTGAACAGCACCAGACCCACCGACAGCGATACGATCGCTCGCACGTTCGCGCGGAAGTCGACCAGCGAGGTACGGATCGCGGCCGTGTACAGCAGCGGCGGCAGCAGGCCGAGCAGAATGATCTCCGGGTCCGGATGGATCTCGGGCACGAACGGCAGATACGAGGCCGCCACTCCGGCCAGCGTCAAGACCAACGGTTCGGACACGCCGAACCTGCGCGCCAAGGCCGCCAGCGCTGCCGCCGACGCCACGAGAACCACCAAACCGATCGCGACATGCACCGTGGCATTCTCGCAGAGCGCATCCGCGGCAACCCCGAGCGCGGTAGATGACGTGTCCGGCGTCGACGGATTTCCTGTGCCGGACCGGTCGACGGGCCATGCTTGTCGGCGACAAGGAGGTAGGCATGGAGGAATTCGCGTTCTGGCGGGCCAACGGTCGCCGGTTCACCCACTGCGGCCACCAGATCTTCTATCGCGACGGCGGCACGGGGACCGACGGCACACTGCTCTGCGTCCACGGTTTCCCGACCGCGTCCTGGGACTGGCATCGGCTCTGGTCAGGGCTCTGCGACCGGTTCACCCGCGTGCTCGCACCGGACATGATCGGCTTCGGCTGGTCGGCCAAACCGCGCAACTACACCTACACGATCGCCGACCAGGCCGATCTGCACGAACACCTGCTGCGCGAACAAGGCGTCGACCGTTTCCACATCCTGGCCCACGACTACGGCGACACCGTAACCCAGGAGCTACTGGCCCGCGACATCGAGCGCCGTGCCGCCGGGGACGATTCACTGCTCATCGAATCGGTGTGCCTGCTCAACGGGGGACTGTTCCCCGAAACCCATCGCGCCCGCCCCGCGCAACGCCTGCTCGCCGGACCACTCGGACCGCTGGCCGGCGTCTTCGGCACCGAACGGGTCTTCACCGCCAGTCTCGCCGCGGTGTTCGGCCCCGACACCCGCCCCAGCGAGGCGGAAATGAACCAGTTCTGGTTGCTGTGGTGCAGCAAGCACGGCAAACGCAACGGACACAAACTGATCCGGTACATGGGTGAGCGGCGCAGACATCGGGAACGCTGGGTCGGCGCGCTGCGCGGCACCCCGGCCCCGACCCGGCTCATCGACGGCGTGCGCGACCCCGTCTCCGGCGCCCACATGGTCCACCGCTACCGCGAACTCCTCCCGAACCCCGACGTCGTCGAACTCGACGTGGGCCACTACCCCCAGCTCGAGGCCCCCACCGAGACCCTCACCGCCTTCCTCGACTTCCACACCCACGCAACGAAATAGCCCCCGGCATCGACTGCACCATGGCATGCCATGCCATTTCCGCTGTGTGTAGTCCGTAGGCTTCGGTGTCCGCGGCCTTCCAGCCGCCGGGGTACCGTCCAGTTCGGCTGCCGCCAGCCATATCCGGTGGTCGTCGCTCAGCACGGCGCCGTCGGGCTCGATGTCGGTAGCGGTAGACCCGGGTGCCCCGTCGGGTACGAATCCGCTGCCACCCGCGAGAGCCAGCGCGCCGACCACGCCGCGCACGAGCACGTCCACCAGCGGTTGGTGGACTACTGGATTCGGCGGCGCGGTGCGGTCACGAGACTAGGGCCTGGAAACGCACGCGCCCGGGGCTCGAATCGACTTGCCGACGCGATGAGGTCGTCGGCCTGGCACGTCTGGGTGCTGGGGATGTGTGGGTTTTATGGCAGGTCCCATAACATGGCGGTATGGCAGCGACACGCCGAGCTCGAGGTGATGGTTCCGTACGGCCGCGTCCGGGGGATGCGCGACGGCGGATGGTCGAAGGGGCGATCGACTCGCTGCGGGTGCACGGGGCCAGTGCGACGAGTGTGGATCGGGTGCTCGCGAGCACGGGCGCGCCGCGTGGGTCGGTGTATCACCACTTTCCCGGCGGACGCACCGAACTGATCAACGAGGCGGTGGTGGCGGCGGGCACGGTGATGTCGGAGTACATCGAACGCCTGACCCTCGACCACGACCCCACCTCCGCGCTCGCCCAGTTCGCCGACATGTGGCGGCACACCCTGCTCGACAGCGACTTCCGCGCCGGCTGCCCGGTCTTCGCGGCCGCCGTCGAAACCAACGACGACGCACCGGAATTCGCCCGCGCCGCCGCCGAATCCTTCGACCGCTGGCAACGTGCCCTGGCCGGCATGCTCGTGCGCGACGGCATCCCCGAAGCGCGCGCCGCCCGCCTCGCCACCCTCACCGTCACCTCGTTCGAAGGCGCGATCGCCCTCTGCCGGGCCCGCCACAGCCTGACCCCGCTCGACGACATCGTCGAAGAACTCCACGCCCTGCTGGTGAGCATCCGCCCCTCGGCGCCTGACGCCTGAAGTGAGTGCGGCGAGTTCGTCGCGCACGATGCTGACTTTTTCGTGTGCTGATCGGGACGGGATGGTGATGTCGTCGCGGGGACAGGGGGCGGGGGTGAACGTAAAGTTCGGCGCATGGCGTTCCAACTCGAGCTGCGGCCCGCACCGCCCTTGCCGCTGACCCCGGAATGCTTGGTACACACCGGAATAGCCCGGTTGTTCGTCACCGGCATGCTCGTTCAAGGTTCCGGCGCACCACCGGAGCAGTTCGGCTTCTTCGTCCCGACGGCGCCCGCGCTGCCCGCGGGTGCGCCGGAACCGCGGCTGCTCGCCGAGGCGTATCTGATGACCGGCATCGCCACCTCGACGTCGGGCAACTTCCCGTTCGGCGTCGAGTACGCGCAAGCCGCCTACGCGCCCGATCCCCGTGGCGGCACCGACCGCTGGCTATACCTCAGCGGCGCCGCGTATATCGGCCGCGAGATCCGCATCGGCTACCGCGTCACGGTGTGTAGCTGAATATTGTTGCGCTGTGCGCGGCGATGACATCGGGATGCGCGGCCCGAGGCGTCGGGCAGATGGTGTTGTGTCGCATACGGTCCGGCGGTCCGCGGCGTCGGTGACGATGAGCGCGGTGCCGCACGGGCAGTGCGATTCATGCCGAGCAGCGGACCCGCACCGGGGGTGACGGCGGCGCTCGACTGGTCCGGCGGCAGCCCGCGCGTAAGACCTGGGCGAGTCCGCCGGATCACGCGGACGCGACGTCCGCCTTCTCGACCGCGCCCGCAGCATCCTGGCTCGCCGCCGTGACGGTCACCCAGGTGTTGTTGACCGCGGAGGTGCCGGAGAACGGATCGGTGAGGGCGGGATCGTGCAGTAGGTTGACGTTGGCGCCGGGGGAGGACGCCGCGACCGTCCAGCCGACACCGGGCTCGCCGTGACCCCACCCGTGCGGGATGGCGATCGTGCCCGCCCGAATGTCGTCGCTGACCTCGAGCGGCACCACGATGGCGCCAGTGGGTGAGCTGACCGTGACCGGCGCGCCGTCGACCAGGCCGCGCGCGGTCGCGTCATCGGGATGCATGAGCGCGGTGCAGCGGTCGCGGCCCTTCACCATGGCAGGCACGTTGTGCAGCCAGGAGTTGTTGCTGCGCAGATGCCTGCGCCCGATCAGCTTGAGGTCGTAGCCGTCGGCCGGACTGGTCAAGGTGTGACCGCGCCGCGCGTCGGCGAGCAGAGCACCGGCCGCGGTAAGGAAATCCGCGGGCGCGAGACGCACCTTGCGGTCCCTGGTCCCGATCAACGTACGCAACCGCGGCGTCAACGGACCCAGGTCGATCCCGCCCACCGCCGCCCGCGCCTTCCCGACGGTCAACCCCTTGCGCCCACGCCGCAGCACACCGTACGGGCCGGTCGCGACACCGACGGTCGCGATGCGCAACGGACTGAACTGCTCGAACACACCGGTGAGCACTCGCCCGGTGAACCGGCGCGCGGGCAACGGGACCACCTCGGTGATCATCCGCGCCAAGATCTGCCAATCCTCCAACCCCTCGGCGGGCGGCTCGAACACCCGCGCGTCATAGCGCAGGTTGTTACGCACACTGAACACCGGGAACAGGATGTTGACGTCCTCGCGTTCCAGCGGCGAGATCGGCGGCAGGATGATGTCGGCATGTTTGGTCGTCTCGGTGATGTACATGTCGATGGCGACATAGAACTCCAGCGAGTCCAGCGCGGCGCCGAGCCTGCCCCGCTGCGGTGTCGACAGCACCGGGTTACCCGCGTAGGTGATCATCGCGCGGATCTGCCCGGCACCAGGGTCGAGGATCTCGTCGGCCAGCGCCGCGACCGGCAACTCGGTGCGGAACGACTTGTAGGTCCCGGACCGGTCGGTCCACGCTCCGTACCCGACGGGCAGATACTTCGCGAACCGTGCCGCATCGATCGGCGGGGTCGCGAACATCTGCCCGCCCGCACGGTCCAGATTCCCGGTGACCGCGTTGATCGCGTTCACCAGCCAGTGCGTGAGCGTGCCCGTCACCTGCTGGCAGACCCCGATGCGCGCGTACAGCACCGCCGAACCCGCCGCGGCGTGCTCGCGCGCCAGCTCACGAATGATCCGCGCGTCCACACCCGCGTGCGGCGCCAGCAGCTCCGGCGTCGCCTCGGCGACCAACCCGCGCAGCTCGTCCCAGCCGGTGCACTGGGCCCGAATCGCGCGCTCGTCGCACAGGTTCTCGCGCACCAGCACATGCAGCATCGCCAACAGCAGATACACGTCGCCGCCGGGACTCACCGCCACATGCTGGTCGGCCAGGCGGGCGGTCTCGGTCCGGCGCGGGTCAATGACCACCACCTTTCCGCCGCGCCTGCGCACCTCCCGAATCCGCTGTTTGGCGTTGGGCATCGTGGTGATCGACCCGTTCGACACCGCCGGATTGGCGCCGAGAATCACCAGCCGCTCGGTCCGATCGATATCGACCACCGGCATCAGCACGTTCGACCCGAACATCCGCCACGCCACGAACTCCTGCGGGAACTGGTCGATCGACGACGCCGAATAGAAGTTCCTGGTCAACAGCACCGCGCGCAGCAGCGCCCCGTAGATCACCGAGGAACTGTGCGCGGCCGGATTGCCCAGGTACATCCCGATCGCGCTGGGCCCGTGCTCGTGGCGCACCGCGCGCAGCCGCTGCCCGATCTCCCGGAACGCCTCGTCCCACCCGATCGGCTCGAAACGCGAACCGACCCGTTTCACCGGGGTCCGCAGCCGATCGGGATCGTGGTGCAGCCCGCCCATCGCGGTCGCCTTGGGACAGATGTATCCCCGCGAGAGGACGTCGTCGGGATTGCCCTCGATCCGGGTCACCCGCTCGTTCTCGGTGGTGACCAGAATTCCGCAATGTGCCTCGCACAACGTGCACTGCCGGGCGATCGTGGTAGCACCCATCGGTTTTCACCTTCTGCCGGTTTCGCCCAGGCTACCAACGAACCGTAAGTGTCTCTACGTTCCTGGGGCGGATATCGAGCCGCTCACTCGGCCAACGCGGCCAGCACACTGCGCGCCTGATGGTCGGCGCCGAGCTGATTCGGATGGAACGGCACCGCGGGCCCCAGTGGATCGGACGAGAACGGCACCAATCCCTCCACCCAGCGCACACCGGGCGGCTGGCAGGCATCATGACCACCACTGGTGCGGTAGGTGTCCACGAACTCGATCCGCGTCGCCCGCGCCACCCGCGCCAACATCGCGTTCAACTCGATCAGCTTGCGCCCCAACCAATCCGCGTCAGCATCCGAGATCGGCACCAGCGGAAAACACCCCGCACCGGTGCGCACCCCCTGGAAGTAGTCCAGCAGCAGAATCCGCGCCCGCGGCGACCGCGCCCGAATCCCGGTCACCACGTCCGTCACCCTGCGCTCGGCCGCCTCGATATTCACCGACATCTGATCGACCCCGCCCGACACCAGCGAATCCAGGCACGGCGACACCGCCGGGTCCGAGGTCAGACAGGTCTGCACCGTCGCCGCCAACCCCGCGTCGTTACCGCCGATCTCGAGCGTCACCAGATCCGTCGACGCGCTCAGCCGATCGAACTGCGGGGGATTGACCCCCAGCGGGAGACGCTGCGGCGCCGTCATATTCGCCGTCGTCGCCGCACCACACGTCGCGTCCCGGAACACCGGAACCGCCAGCGCCGCCGCCACCTGTTTGGCGTAGTTGCCCCGACTCTGCCCACACGCCAACGGCACGAACTCATCCGTCGGCTGACTCAACGACGCGTCCGCCGCCCACGAATCACCCAGCGCCACATACTCACCGAACGCCGGCGCCGCCGACGCGACCGGCACGCCACCCCACGCCGACACCGTTCCCAGCGCCACACCCACCGACAGCACTCGCGACAATCCGCGCACCATGTCTCCTGACACCCCGACCCGATTCCCACAACCGGACAATTGTCCAGCACAGCGGAAACCTAGCATCCGGCCATCTATCCGCAATCTCCCGGAGCCCCAGCGCTATACGATGCGACCATGTCACCGCGCCGCTTCCGCCCGACGGCAGCACTCCTAGCGCTCCTGATCGCCGCGACCACCACCGGCTGCATCGGCGCCGTCGACCGCGCCGACTTCGAACGCACCCTGCGCACCCGCGGTGGCGGGCTCGTCTCCGCTCTGCCCGCCGCCGCCTTCGACGCACTGCACCGGCGTCTCGGCGTCGACGACATCCAAGCCTCGGTCATCCTGTTCACCACCCCCGACTCCAGCCAGGCCCGGCTCACCCTGATCGACCAACCACCCCAGCTCAGTCGCTACTTCAGCGACCATCACGACCTGGTGGGACAAGACACCGCCGTACGCCTGCGCATCCGCGTTCCCAGCCGTCCTGACCAACAAGACGACTACACCTACATCGACGGCGCCCTGCACGGACCCGAGCCCGTCCACGTCTCCGTGCGCGCCGACCTCGACCGCGAATCCTTCGCCGTCCGAGACGTTTCCGGCCTGAACGCGCTCGAACAGATCGTCGACACCGCACTCGACCGAACCGACGTCGAGCACGGCTACGTCTCGGCCATCGTGGTCAACCGCATCGGCACCGAGATCATCATCACCGTCAACGTCGCCTCGGCCCGCACCACCATGATCGCCCAATTCGACCAAGCCGGAAACATGCTCCGAATGCGACAGGCATGAACGACCACGCCGCCCGACCACCACGCCGCACCCCGAAACTCCTGGCCACCCTCGCCGCCGTCCTCGCGGGCACCGCCATCCTGGGATGCGTACTGCCCATTGCCATCTGGCCCGGCGAAGCGAAACTCACCGCCCCCTTGTTCTGCGCCGAACCCTACAACGAACCGATCGTCGTCTCCGACACCTACCACGACGCCGAAGGCCAGAGCACCAACTACTCCCTCTACTGCGTCGGCGACCGGGGGCAGTACACCGAAGTCGGCTTCCTTCGTCCCTGGCTCGCACTCTGGGGCCTCCACGGTGCTCTCGTAATCGTGGTACTCGGCGTGGCACGGCTGTCCCGGTGGAGGCCTGGGCGGGTTGTTGACGAGGTTGGGTAGCCCGCTGGAACCCAGGTCCGGCCTTCACATGACCGTGGATCGCTCAGAGGACCTCAGGCCGCAGTGAACCGATGCGGCACCGTGCACCGGCCGGACGACTCGCCTTCCCGTACGGGCATCGCTGGATGCTCTTGCTGCCGCCGCGATGGCCCTTGCTCACCGTCTTCGGCATCGGAGCGATGATCGTCGACGAACGGGCCCTCACCGGCCTGCCGATGTGGGGCAAGGTGGTGAAGTTCGCGCTTTCCACGCCGATCCATGGTGACGTCGATCTTCGGTGGCTACGAGGGCGCGCTCACGCGATGCTGTGACGATTCCGAGTAACTGTAGAGGTCAGAGCCGCGAAGGCAGGCCCATATCGTCACAGTGACAATTCTTGAGGCAGTGGGGAAGTGGCGCGATAGTGGCGGGGGAGTCGGGTCCGCGCCCGGCTCGACCACCGACGGGATACTTCGACACGCTGACCGTGGCAGACATCCGCAAGACCGCGTGGTCGCCCGCCGAACCGGCGGCCGACCAATTGGGTGACGAGCGGATCGAATCCGGCCCGGAGCGTGGACCGTTCAATCCTGACTGGGTGAGCGCATTCAGGCTGCGATGGCCGGGGCCGGTTGCGGTTTGGGATGTGGGTCGAACCCCGGGAGGAACCGGGAGGCCGTGGGGATCAAGAGTTGGATCAGGGGACCGATGCCGAAGGCGTAGACGAGGGTGCCGACGCCCACGCTGCCGCCGAGGATCCAGCCGGTTACCAGGACGGTGACTTCGATGGTGGTGCGCACCTTCCAGACCGAGATGCCCGTCCGCCCGACCAGTCCAGTCATCAGTCCATCACGCGGACCAGGCCCCATGCCGGCGCCGATGTACAGGACCGTCGCGACCGCGTTCAAGAACACCGCGGCACCCATGGCGGCCGCTCGCGCCGGAATCGACTCCCAAGCCGGAAGCAACCAGAGCCCCGCATCGACGGACACCGCGATCACCAGCACATTGCTCACCGTGCCCAGGCCAGGCCACTGCCGCAACGGAATCCAGGCCAAGAGCACCACGATTCCGGTCACCGCCGTCACCGCGCCGAAGCTGAGCGGTACATGACCCGCCACGCCCTGATGGAACACATCCCACGGGTCCAATCCGAGCCCGGCCCGCACCATCACCGCCATCGAGAACCCGTACAACCACAGCCCGACATACAACGCAACCAACCGACGAATCAACACCGACCCAGGATCGCCGACAACTGGCCATCCAGAACAGAGCCAATCAAGAACTGCTGGACTGGCAATAGACAGCCAATGAGGAAACCTCGACCATCCACGCCGTCGAGCGAATAGCCCGACAGCCTCGCCCAAAGTTCGCAGCGCATAGCGCCTTTCAAGCCCAGGGGGGACGGCCAGGTCCCGGTCGTTTGATCAGGAGGAACTGGTGGCGGGAGCCTCTCGGCCGATGCCGCCACCAGTTCCTCCTGATCAGGCGACCATCTTCCAGCGTGCCGCGGGAGGGCTCCAGGAGGTCTTCGACTTCCTCGATCGACGCCCGCCCGGCGGTCGCGCGCACGTCGACGCTCAGGGGGTTGAGGAGCATCCGGGAGTCACGCTAAGCCGACGGGGTGAATCTTGGTGTTGTGCTGGCGATTTCATGTCGGCGTGACTGATGAGGGTTCGTCCGGTTATGGGCGTTTCGGTGTGCTGTCCCGCGTGGAGCTGGAGCGGTTCTGCTATCCGATGCTCCGCTGAGGCGAACCGATAGGTACCCGCGAGAAGTTCGGACTCAGAGTCATTGGCCCGCAAGGTGATAGGTCACTCACCTACCTTCAAAACGTCACAGTGACGTTTTGAAGGTAGGTGGGTGGACCAAGGGGAGGAGCCGTGGGTATCCCAATCTAGGCCCGATCCAATACTTTACGACCAATCCGCCAAGCCGCCGGAATATTTCCACAGGCCATGAATCACTCAGGGGACATTCAAGCCGCAACGAACCGACACAAAGACGCAGAGCCCACGAGGAAATCCCGAGCCATCGGGCCGACGCCGGAGAGCCGTCACACGAAACACCGTATGCACCAGCGACATACGGTCGCCAAAGCACCCCTTCCTGCGCCTGCGTTCTTGTGCCGATAATCAACATTATGTCAAGTAACTGACTGCCCTATGCAGCCGAACGCCTGACCACCTCGCCTACCCGTCGCCGAGGGTGTTGGTGGTCCACCCAGTTGGCCAGGCCGTCGATCGTGGTCAGCGCGGCGTAGACGTCGGTCGAGGATTCGATCCCGACCCGGTCGAGCATTTGTCAGTTGTCCTTGTCGCGTTGGATCGCTTCGGCGATCTTCTTGATGCGCCGCAGTCGCGCGTCCCATGCGGAACCGACCGCTTCGAGTTGAGCGACGGCGCGCGCCAATTGGGCGTCGTCGACGCGGTACCGGTGTTCGCGACCGGACGGCGTGCCGTGCACCAGGCCGACGCGGTCGAGCACGCTGAGATGGCGGGCGATCGCCTGCCTGGTCACGGGTAGGTGCGCGCTCAACGAGGTGGCGGTTCCGGCGCCCTCGGCGAGCAGCAGGTCGAGCATGCGGCGCCGGGTCGGGTCCCCTATCGCGGACCACAGCTCGTCGTCGACCGCGGCGCTCATCGGGCCGCACCCACCTTCGCGGCATACTCGGCCAGGTCGGGCAGGTGCCGGTTCCAGCCGGCAATGTGGTCGTTGTACGCCTGCTCCAGTTCGGCGATCCCCCAACCCCGTTCCCGGAAACCCACCTCGGTCATCCGCAGGGTCGTTCCCGTTCCGGACGGGGTCAGCTCGAAGGTGACGAACAGCGAGTTGCCACTGTCGGCGGGTTCGTCGGCCGGATGGCCCCAGCGAAAGGAGAACAGCTCGGGCGGGCGGGCGTCGACGACGGTCAGCGGGGCGATGAAGGCATCCGGTCCGTCGCGGTCTCCCCACACCAATTCGCCGACCGCGCCGGGTGCTGGAGCGAGCGAAGCGTCGTCGGACCACCACTCGCGCAGGTGCTCCGGACTGCTGACGACCTCGTAGACCACCTCCGGGGCGGCGTCGATGTACAGGGACCGTTCGATGCGTCCGTACTCCATCTCCAAGCCTTTCAATATGCAACATTATGTTGCACGTTACGGTAGGCCACCATCGGTCGATGCGCAATAGTTTGTTGCATGAGGCCGCGGTGGCGGATAATTCGAAGGTCCCGACCGAGGTGATCGTTTAAGCTCGGTGAGGGGCTCGGGAAGCCATTTCGATCGGGTGGGCCACATGGAAACGCACTATGGTGGCGACCGGGTGACAGCGACGCAAAGCGCGTTGACGCAACTGGTCGTCGGATTCGACAGCGCTTGGGAGGGCGCCGACGAACCGCCGGACCTGGCCGCACACCTGCCGGCCGAGGCCGCACTTCGCCGATCCGCCCTCATCGAACTGATCAAGGTCGACCTCCAGCACCGCTGGCGCGTCTCCGGCATCGGCAAACGCCTCGCGGACTACCGGGCCCAGTTCCCCGAACTCGACACAGCCCCGCTGCCACCGGACCTCATCTACGAGGAGATCACCGCGCGCAGCCGCGGCGGCGACGACCTCGACCTCACCGAATACGAACACGACTTCGCCACGCAGATGGCGCAGATCGCCGAACGCCTCGACACCGGCGAGAACTTCCGCACCACGCTGCTCGCCGACGCCACCACCGCCAACGCACTCGACACCATCGCGCCCGGCGCGACCATCGGCGACTTCGACCTGCTCATCGGGCTCGGACAGGGCGCGTTCGCGCGCGTCTTCCTCGCAAGGCAGCGATCGATGCAACGCCTTGTCGCCGTGAAGATCTCCCGCGACCGCGGCAGCGAACCGCAGACCCTCGCCCAACTCGACCACGAACACATCGTGCGCGTGTTCGACCAGCAGCAGATCACCGAACAGCACCTCAAGCTGATGTACATGCAGTACGTGCCGGGCGGCACCCTGCTCGGCGTGCTGCGACTGCTCCGCACGACACCGATCGACAAGCGCACCGGACAACTGCTGCTCGACGCGGTCGACACCGCGGTCAGCGCGGGCGGCGTCCTCACGCCCCAACCGTCCACCACCCGCACCGAGATCGCGAACCTCACCTGGCCCGAGGCCGTCGCCTGGCTCGGCCGCAGGCTCGCCACCGCACTGGATTACGCCAACCGCGCCGGGGTGCTGCACCGCGACATCAAACCCGCCAACGTGCTGCTCACCGTCGAAGGTCAACCCAAGCTCGCCGACTTCAATATCAGCTTCAGCACCCACATTCCGGGCGCGAGTCCCGTGGCGTACTTCGGTGGTTCGCTGGCGTACATGTCGCCCGAACAGCTCGAGGCCTGTCACCCGACGCTGCCCACCACCGCCGCCGATCTGGACACCCGCAGCGACCTCTACGCCCTCGCGGTGGTCCTGTGGGAGCTCCTGACCGGACGACTCCCCTTCGCCGACGAGATCGGCATCGGCGAATCCGACACCTCACTGACCCGGATGATCGAGCTGCGTAGGCGGCCGATCGACGAGCACCGCAACGGCACACCCGCCGACTGCCCGCAGATCCTGCGCCACGCGCTGCTCACCTGCCTCTCCCCGGACCGCGAGGACCGCTACCGCACCGGCGCCGAACTAGCCGAGCAACTGAACCTAGCCCTGGACCGCACCGCCCGCGACCTCATCGACCCGCCATCGCACAGCCTGCGCGGGCGGTTGCGGATGCGTCCGATGCCGGTCGTCACGCTGTCCAGCGCGCTCGGTCAACTGCTCGGCGGCATGTACCTCGCCGGACACAACACCCAGCTGCTCGACCTCGAACTCAGCGTCGACGGGCGCACCGAGCTCACCCGGCTCGCGTTGATCACCGCCGCCATCGGCTACCCGATCGGCATCGGGCTACTGCTGTACTGGTGCCGGTTGGTCTTCCTCGTGCCCGAAGGCCTGCGCCGCGGCAAACGCTACGACGACAAGACCCTGGCCAAAGCGCGCGCGGACACCCTCGCCTGTAGCGACCGCATCGCCACCGTCGCGTTCACGGGGTGGGTGCTCGCGCTCGGGGTCTTCCTGGTCAAGCTCCAGCAGATCGGCGACCTCTCCCCCGGGCTGCTGATCAACCTGATCGCCTCACACCTGGTCGCGGCCGCCGTCGCGGTGGTGTACACCTACTTCCCGGTGACCTTCTTCGTACTCCGTTGGTACTACCCCGGTTTGGTCGCCGCGGGCCACGGGTTCCCCGGCGAGGCGGTGCAGCTGCATCGGCTGGCGCGGCGTAGCCGGATCTACCTCGGCATCGCCGCCTCCGTGCCGCTATTCGGGGTGGCCGCGGGCGTGGCGTTCCTCGATCCGACCCAGCAGCAGACGGTGATCGCCTCGATCGTCGCGCTGTGCGTATGCGGGCTGTTCGCGTTCGTGGGCGCACTGCGGGTGTTCTACACCCTGGAGTCGGATCTGCATGCGCTACACCGGATCGTGGATCCCTTCGCTCGACCGTGAGAGGTGCAGGTCTCCCCTGCCCGTGCAGTCTTTTATGGAGAGCGTTCGAGATGTCGGATCGGCAAGGTAGAGATTTATATGCATATATGCGCACAGGAGCGTACCGGCATGGGATTTAAAGACGACCTCAAAGGATCGCTGCGCGTGCGCCTTTCGCTTGTTCTTCCGTCATATGAGACACCCACCCTAGCCCCTCCGATGCGCACGACCTGCGCCCACACCCCCTTCCGCCTGAGGCGAACCCCACCTCCCCCAGCTGGATGTTCTTGGCTACCAAGATCACTGAACCGGCATTCGCCGAATACTCGTGAGGTGAACTAACGTTCAATCGGTGCTTGGACATTCTCATGCGACCAGTGGCGCTTTGGCCTGGTCGGCGGCGGCAGCGACGCTGCCCGTCGCGATCTTGACCTACCCCGCGATTCAAGGCGCCACCGGACATCTCGGCCCCGTCGATCTGTTGCTCGGCACGTTTCTCACGGCCGGCGCCGCCCTGCTGCCGGACGCCGACCACCCGAACGGAACGATCGCGCATGTGCTCGGCCCGCTCTCCTATTCGCTCTGCAAGATCATCTCGTGGGTGTCGGGCGGACATCGCCACGCCACGCATTCCCTGGCCTTCGTAGCCGCGGTGACCTACGGGACGTGGGCAGGCGAGCACTGGATCGGTCGCTGGTTCACCCTGGGGCTGGTGTTCTTCCTGCTGGCCTTGGCCGTGCGCGCGCTGCATCTCTGCCCGCCCGGCGACGGCTTCTCCGCGTGGGGCACCGTCGTCGTGCTCGCCGTGGCCGGGACATTCGCGATGGACCACTGGATCGCCGACAAACCCGTCTGGCTGCCGTTCTGCGTCGGCCTCGGCGCCCTCACCCACCTGCTCGGCGACTGCCTCACCGACCGCGGCTGCCGCCTGTTCTGGCCGTTCAAGCTGCGTACCAGCCTGCCCGTCATCGAGCGCACCGGAAACAAGCTGGAGACGTGGATCCTGTCCCCGCTCTTCGTGGTCGGCACCATGGCGGTGCTCTGGTACGCGATCACGCACCAGCCGTAGCGGTCGTCTGGAGAGTGTGCCCCTGTCGTCTAGGCAGTTCTTTTGATCGTGCGCACTCTCCTACCGCAGGATTTGTAAATACGGACTCTCATAGTTAAATGCGCATATCTACGTATGGACATGTTAATTCAATAGTCAATCGACTGAGGCCTTGTACAGTGTTCGACCGAACGTGGCCCCTCCTGCCGATTCCCGAATCCACCAGGTAGCCCCTACCCCGGCGCTACCCTGAGACGTGCTCGCATCCACGATGACTCCGCAACGCTGGACCCCTCCCCCCGCTCCGCGGCGAGCGCGCGAAACCCGTAGCACCCCACCGCTTCCCACGGTCCGCCGATTGGAGCTGCCCGCGGCCGGTCCGGAGGACGTGGTGCGCGCGCCGGACGGACGAATACTCGCCGGAACGGGGGACGGCGCGATCCACAGCATCGACCCGGTGACCGGCGACGTCCGGTTGCTCGTGCACACCGGTGGACGACCGCTCGGCCTGCACGCCGACCCAGAGGGCACCGTGTTGATCTGCGATTTCGAACGCGGACTGTTGGAACTACGGCCGGACGGCACGCTCGAGGTACTGGTCGACGAGTTCGAGGGCGCGCCACTCCCCTTCGCCAGCAACGTCGTTCGCGACCCGGACGGCACCATCTACTTCTCCTCGTCGAGCAGTCGGTTTCCGCTCGATCAGTACATGGGCGACCTGATGGAGCATTCCGGGACGGGTCGACTGTTCCGGCGTGATCCGTCCGGCAAGGTCGACGTCCTGCTCGACGGGCTGCATTTCGCGAACGGGGTGGTGCTCGCACCCGACAGGTCGTGCGTGGTGGTCGCTGAGACCGGCGGTTACCGGCTGACGCGGCACTGGCTGACCGGGCCGAAAGCGGGCACCCGAGATCTGCTGATCGAGAATCTGCCCGGCTTCCCGGACAATCTCGGCCTCGGCAGCGACGGGCTGATCTGGATCACGCTGCCCGCCGCGCGTAACCCGATCCTGGACCGGCTGCTGCCGCTGCCCGGCATTCTGCGCCGCATCGCGTGGCTGCTGCCGGACCGGTTGCAGCCCAAGCCGGCGAAGACGATCTGGGTGCTTGCGATCGACTTCGCCGGCAATGTGGTGCACGACCTGCAGACCGAGGGCACGAACTTCGCGATGGTGACCGGTGTGGTCGAGCACGAGGGCACGCTGTATCTGGGCAGCCTCACCGAGTCCGCGGTGGGCGTGACGCGGGTGCCGTAGCCGCTTCACTGCGACGATTTCAGTGCACGACCGTACACTGAAATCATGAGTGAGCAGACGGCGCAGCGACAGGCCGAGGTGCGTGCCCTCGCCCGGTTGGCGGGCGATGAGCTCGGCGGCGCGGTCGCGGGGGTCGCGGCGGTGCATCGAGCGATCGCGGGCCGGGTGTTCGCGACGGTGCGGCTGGGGGTCGGTCCGGCCGTCGAGCCGGTCGCGGTGCTCCACGATGCGATCGCCGATGGGGTGTATCGGATCGTGCGTGGTTCGGCGGTGGCGGCGGGCAGGCTGGCCGAGCGGACGGCGGATCTGCCCGGCGCGCAGCCGCCGTCGCGCACAGTGTTCGGGGCGGGATTCCTCGGGGCGCTACAGGGATTCATCGGTGACGACCTGGAACAGTCCCGACCGATCCTCGCCGGGCCGATGACGTTGCGGGTGGACGGGCAGCCGGTGGCGCCCGAGCGGATCGGCCAGTCTGTGACAAGGCCGAGTTCCCATGTGGTGGTGTTCCTGCACGGGCTGGTGGAGACCGAGCACGCGTGGCGGTTGGGCGGACGGACGAGCTACGCCGAGGGAATCGAGCAGGATCTCGGGTACAGCACGCTGCAGGTCCGCTACAACAGTGGCCTGCACATCTCGGAGAACGCGCGGCAGCTGAGCGAGTTGCTGGGGCGGGTGGTGGCGCATTGGCCGGTGCGGATCGAGCAGGTGTCGCTGGTGGGGCATTCGATGGGTGGGCTGGTCGCGCGCGGGGCGTGTTTCGACGCGAGTGAGTCCGGGCAGGCGTGGGTGCGGCGGGTGCGACATCTGGTCTGTCTCGGTTCGCCGCATCTCGGGGCGCCGTTGGAGCAGTTGGCGCATGTCGGGTCCGCGGCGTTGGTGCGGGTGCCGGAGACGCGCCCGTTCGGGCGGTTGCTGCGGCGGCGGAGTGCGGGGATCCGCGATCTGCGACAGGGTTCGCTGGTCGACGCGGATTGGCGTGATGTCGATACCGACACGTTGCGGCGCAGAGCGATTCAGGAGGTCCCGCTGCTGGAGGGGGCGGCGCACTACTTCGTGACCGCGTGCGTGACGTGTCGGTATCGACATCCGCTGGGGCGGATCATCGGCGACGGCCTGGTGCTCACGACCAGTGCGGCGGGGCGCAACCGGACGCGGCGGATCGGTTTCGACGACGCGAACGGGTTGCACGTTCCGGCGGCCAATCATTTCTCCCTGCTCAACCACTACGCGGTGTACGAGAGTCTGGTCCGCTGGTTGAGCACGGCGCCGGAATGCGCGGTCGAGGAGGCGCTGAGCTGACCACGATAGGTCGGCACGGCATGCCGTTACGCACACCGTGCCGACATCGCGGTTGCCGCTAGAGCAGGTGCTCGGGGTCGGAGTCGGCTTCGATGCGTACGTCGGCGGCGAAGAGGGCTTCGACGTCGTCCTCGTCCTCGGCGTGGGCCGCATAGAGCAGCAGACAGCCGCGGATGCCGTCGAGCAGGTCTTCGAGCAGGTCGAGGGCGGGGCGGGCGGGGTCGAGGCGGCTGATCCGGAAGCTCGCGAGCATGGCTTCGCGGGTGTCGGCGTCGACCTCGAAGGTACGGGCCTGTTCCTCGATCTCGGCGACCCGGCCGACGACCGCCCACGGCGCGGGGACGCGGCCTTCGTGCACGGCCATCGCCTCGGCGATGAGGTCGACCACGACCTCGGTGGGGCTCTCCCCCGCGTCGAGACGCTCGAGCACCAGGGTGGGGGTCTCGACCTGGAGTGCCTCGATGTCGTCGGCCTCGACGACGACATCGGTGGCGGGTACGCCTGCCATCTCGCCCGCGACTTCGGCGGCGGCGAGCAGCCAGTGTGCGGCGGCCACGGCGGCGGAGGCGGGGTCGAGTTCGGTGAACAGCTCGATGGAACCGAGCGGGTCGGCGCGCAGCAGGTCGTCGGCGGCCTGCACCTGGGCTGGGGAGACGTCGGGGCGGGACAGTTCGACGGCTTGGCGGGCGCGGCCGGAGAGGTCACCGCGTTCGGCGGATTCGATGGCGGCCTGTTCGGCGCTGACTTCGGCGGCGATGGTGTCGCGCAGGACCGGGTCGTCGATGTCGTGCAGGGTGCGACCGACGCGGTGCGCGGATTCGACGACGCCGCTGTAGGAGACGACGAGCCCTTCCGCGGAGGGCAGGTTGGGGTTGCGCAGGCCTGCTTCGACCTCTTTGAAGTTGCGGCGTTCTTCGGCGCGGCGCCAGGCTTCGCTGTTGGGGATGTCGGGGTCGCCTGCCGCGCTGGCGGGGTGGGTGTAGGTGCGCCAGTGGAACCGGGACAGCGTGGTCAGGTTCGACGCCAGATTGGTTGCCTGATCGTGGGTCACCTGCCTGGACAGCACGGCTACCGTCTGCGCGAGGTCGCCGCGTCCGGTCGCCCAGGTGGCGACTAGTACGTTGCGGTCGGCGTCGAATGCGTATCGGGTCACCCGGCAAGTCTGGTCTATTCGCGCGCGATTCGCGCGCCCAATCCGGTCCACCGACTCCGCCGTGCAGGGGGATTCGACGTGGCAGGCTGAAAGACGGCAGCTCGGAGACAGACCCGTCGTCCGCGTGTCGGGCGGGCAGGAGAGGATGAACGGCATGACTCTCGACCATGGTGACCCCGGCGACGCGCCCTCGATTCCGCAGCCCACGGGGCCGGTGGCGAATTCGGCTCGGCCTTCGGCGGCGGAGGAGGCGAGAACGGTTGCCGCCGCGACGAATACCGCGACGCTGGCCAGTTTGAGCGAGGACGGCACGCCGTGGGCGTCGTTCGTGACGTATGGGCTGCTGGACGGGCAGCCGGTGCTGTGTGTGTCGCGCCTGGCCGAGCACGGCCGGAATCTGGCCGCCGATCCGCGGGCGAGTGTGGCGATCGTGGCGCCGGATATGCCCGCGGATCCGTTGGCGGGGACCAGGATCACCCTCGCCGGTGTGGTGGAGCGGCCGACGGGCGCGGAGGCCGAGGCGGCGCGGGAGGCGCATCTTGCGGCGGTGCCCGCGGCGAAGCACTACATCGATTACAGCGATTTCTCGCTGTGGGTGTTGCGGGTGCGCCGGGTGCGCTGGGTCGGCGGGTATGGGCGGATGGATTCGGCGAGCGCCGAGCAGTACGCCGCGGTGTCGGCGGATCCGATCGTGCCGGTGGCGGCGGGGGCGATCGCGCATCTCAACGATGATCACGCGCCCGCGTTGCTGGCGATGGCGCAGGCGCTGGGCGGGTATCCGGACGCGACGGAGGCCAGTTGTGAGCGCGCGGACCGGTATGGACTGGATCTGCGGGTGGTGACGCCGCGCGGGGTGGCGCGGACCCGGGTGGGTTACGCGGAGCCGATCGGGGCGATCGATGAGTTGCGGGCGGCGACAGTCGAATTGGCGCGGCGGGCGCGCGGGATGAATCAGACTTCGTAGAGTTCGAGCGGCAGGTCGTCGGGGTCGAAGAAGAACGCCATCCGTTGTCCGGTGATCTCGTCGACGCGGAGTTCTTCGGTGCGTACGCCTTTGGCGGTGAGCGCGTCGAGGGTGGCGGCGACGTCGCGCACGGCGAACGCGAGGTGGCGTAGCCCGGCGGCTTCCGGTCGGCTCACCCGCTGGGGTGGTTCGGGGAAGGAGAACAGCTCGATCCGGCTGCCGCCGGGGATGGCGAGGTCGAGTTTGTAGGAGCGGCGCTCGGCCCGGTAGTGCTCGGCGATCACGGCGAGCCCGAGTGTCTCGGTGTAGAACCGCTTGGAGCGCACATAGTCGGACGCGATGATCGCCACGTGGTGAATGCCTAGGAGTTCCACTCCGCGACCGTATCCCAGGGGTGTGGTCGTTTCCGGTAGGCCGGGTTCGGGTCGGGCGTAGATCACATCGGGTACGGGTTCGCCGCGATCGGGCATTCGGCGGCGGTTTTCAGCGGGTCACGGTGAGCATGGCGACGATCATGGCGGTGATCTCCGCGGTGTCGTCGGGGTGGGGTGTGCGGACGCCGGCTTCGAGGGCGCGTTCGTAGTCGGCGATGAGCGCGAACATGACCGTGGCCATGGTTTCGAGGCGTTGCCTGCGTTTGCGCGGGGTGAGGTCTGGCAGGGCGGCGCTGAGCCGGGTGGCGATGATGCGGACGGCGGCACGGTCGGCGCCCGCGAGGCGGCGGGGATCGGCGATGACGGGGTGGGCGCGCACGACTTCCAGGAAGCGCCCGAAGTGGGTGACGCCGTCGGCGGCGACGAGTTCGAGGATCGGGGCGGCGAGCATGGTGACGAGGGTGTCGAGGTCGTGTGCGCTGCCCTGGGCCTCGTAGTGGGCGAGCAGCTGCATGCGCCGGTCCTCGAGCCAGTTCATGCGGCGGTCGACGATGGCTTCGATCAAGCCGGTGCGTGAGTCGAAGTAGTAGTGCACGGCGGAGTTGTTGCGGTTGCCCGCGGCCGCGGCGATATCGCGCAGCGGTACCTCGACCCCGCGTTCGGCGATGAGCCGCTCCCCCGCGTCGAGCAGTGCCGCACGCGAATCGGCGATGTGCATAGCCAGACTCTACTAAACACACACCTTGACTGTGTTAAGCACTCGTGTTTAGTTGGGCGGGTGGGGTTGCAGGATTCGGCGCCGACGGCGGGGCGAACCTGAATGCCGAGCATCTCGAATAGGTCGGCCTGCATCCCGAGTGGAACCTGTCTCGGGGAGGCTCGTGCTTCGGGCGCCGCGCCGGGACGCACGCGGTGCCGCACCCGTGGTGCCAGGAAGGCGATAGACATGCGCTTCACCTATGCCGAGACGATGACCGACCCGGCGTACTACATCCCGCTGGCCCGCGCCGCGGAGGCGGCGGGGTACACCTCCATGGCGGTCGCGGACAGCATCGCCTATCCGCGCGACTCCGATGCCAAATACCCGTACACGCCGGACGGGAATCGAGAGTTCTTGGAGGACAAGCCGTTCATCGAGGCGTTCGTGCTCAGCGCGGCGATGGCGGCGGCCACCACCACGTTGCGGTTCACGCCGTTCGTATTGAAGCTGCCCATCCGGCCGCCGGTCCTGGTCGCCAAGCAGACCGCGTCGGTGGCGGCGTTGAGCGGCAACCGCTTCGGGCTCGGGGTCGGCATCAGCCCGTGGCCCGACGACTTCGAGATCATGGACGTGCCGTTCGAGAAGCGCGGCGCACGCATGGACGAGTGCATCGACATCGTGCGCGGGCTCACCGCGGGCGGCTACTTCGAGTTCCACGGCGAGTTCTACGACATTCCGCCGATCAAGATCAGTCCGGTGCCGAGCGAGCCCGTTCCGATCCTCGTCGGCGGCCACAGCAAGCCCGCCCTGCGGCGCGCGGCGCAACGCGGCGACGGCTGGATGCACGCCGGCGGCGACGGCGACGAACTCGACCGTCTCCTGGTCGAATTGGACACGCTGCGTGCCGAATACGGCACCCGCGAGGACTTCGAGATCCACGTGATCTCCCTCGACGGGTTCACCGTCGACGGCGTCAAACGGCTCGAGGATAAGGGCGTCACCGACGTCATCGTCGGCTTCCGCCTCCCCTACACCCTCGAGCAGGACACCGAGCCCCTCGACACCAAGATCACCAACCTGTCCCGGTTCGCGGAGCGGGTGATCGCCAAGGTCAACGGGTGAGGTATTCAGTTGGTCAATTGATCACCAGGTAATGGTGGCGGAGGGCTCTCGGGCGATGCCGCCACCATTACCTGGTGATCAGGCGACCAGGTTCCCATCGGCGTGTCGCCGCCTGTGTGTCGGCCGAAGGACGCGGGCGCGGCTGAGTTGGGTGCGTTCCTGGAGGGGTGGACGCGGTCGGGTGAGTTCCTCGGCGAGGCCGATGATCACGCCGCCCGGGCTGCGGGCGTAGCAGTAACGGTAGATGTCCTCGTATTGCGCGATCGCGTTCGGCACTGTGGGGGCGCAGGCGGTCGAAGGTGTCGGCGGCAGACTCGACCACGAAAGTGAGGCGCGGGATGCCCGGGGTGTTGACTGGCTCGTGGCGTGCGGTGCGGGTGGTTGACCGGGTCGCGGCGTGCCGCACGGGTCGTTGACCGACTCACGGCGTGCCGCACGGGTGTTGGAAGGTCGGCAGCTCGATCCGACCGCTGCCGTCGGGGACGCGCAAGAACGCGACATTCGCCCGCCACTCCCCCAAGCCGACGAGCTGATCCACCCACTGGCCGACCACAACGGTTTCGCCTTCCAGCTCCAGACCGAGTTCGACGAAGAACCGACAGCGGCACGAGGTCCTCGACCACGATCCCCGTATGGTCCAGCCCAATCGCCATGCCATGGGCTCTCCGCCTCCGTTCGGCACCGGCCGTACCGATCGCCATGGGCTCCTCCACTGTTCAGCACCGGCTGTGCGCTCCCCGTGCTGAAGTGCCATAGCCTCCTCCACTGTTCCGCACCAGCCGTGCGCTCCCCGTGCTGAAGTGCCATGGACTCCTCAGCTCCGCGGCACCCGCCGTGCCGCTCTCCATGCGGCGTGTGCTCAGGCGTTCTGGCGTTCGGCGCGTTGCTGGACCAGTTCTTCGACGGCGGACGGGAGGGTGTTCTCGAAGTCGATGAGTTTGGCCCAGGTGGGGGTGATGACGATGCGGACCATGCCGTCGTACAGCGAGCGCACCTCGGCCTCCCATTCGACGCGCTGCTCGGCGGTCATCTCGTAGGTGCCGTTCATCTGCAGGTACTCCTCTGGGATGCCGTCGACCTCGTCCAGTTCGGCGCGGCCGCGCAGCAGCAGGATCTTGGGCGGGTGCACCTCGGTGTCGATGGTCAATGCCACCTCGGGCGCGTGCCGCAGCGCGGGCACCTTCGCCGCGTTCTTCGTGGTGCACACGACGATCTGCTCGCCGTTCCAGGTGAAGGCGATCGGGATGTTGCGCGGCGTGCCGTCCTTGGCGACGTAAGCCATGCGCAGCAGGTCGCGGGCCAGCAGTTCCTGGCTCAGCGGCTTGGTCAGAATCTCGGTGATCTCGTTGGCGTGCATGGTCGGTTCCTTCGTCTCAGCGCTGCCGTTCGGCTGCTCGTGCCCCGGGGACGGAGCCACCCCAGCATTCTCGACATCCCCCGACAGAAATTTCCGAACTGTTTTGAAATCGCTCCTCCCGACCGCTCCGGAACCCGAGACGCGAGCCGTGACCGGCAGCCGAATCTGGTGCCTACGGCACGCCGAGTCCGACAACGTCGTCGCCCAGATCGCTGGCGCCGTCCCCGCCGCACCGCTCACCCCCACGGCCAAGACCAAGCCGCCCACGCACTGCGTGCGGAGCCGATCTCGGCGATCTACTGCAGCACGGCATTACGCACGCGCCAAACCGCCTGAAATGCCTGTTGCGGATGCTCCTGGGACAGAACGGAGATCGCGGCCAGCCATCCTGGGGACCTCTGGGCCAGGCAACCCTCGATCGAGTACTGGCCGGGCTCTGACGGGCGCAGCCTACGAACCGGCCTTGCTCCGCCGTTCCCTTCGCAGCGGAGCGAGGGCTCCGGATCGCTGCCCGAACTGGACGAGGTCGGGATCAGCACCGACGAGGCGGTCGACGGATCCCGCGGCCCGCCGCCGGACCGCCGAGGTTCTGCGCGACTGGATCGTCGCGCGCGAGTTGGCGCGGCGGGTCAGCGACGGTGAGTCCGGGTTCGAGGTGGTGGCTCGGATGAGTAGCGCCTTCACGTCGATCGCGGACGCGCATCCCCGGGAGACGATCGTCGTTGTCGGTCACGTGGCCGCGCTCAGCGTGACGGTATCGCGGCTGTGCGGGCTCGGGAGTTCGGTGTGGGGCAGGCCGCTCGATCATGCGGCGCCGTTTCTGCTGACGTGGGACGGTGCGGACTGGCGGTGCGCGGCGTGGCCCGTACCTCCCGTCGCACGGTGACGCAGGGCGGGCATCCCTGGCGGTTCGGATCGAGGCGGGGAAAGTGGCATCGTGGCCGCCGTGGTCAAGGGCTCGGCGAGCTGTTGCGCGCGACTGACCGAGCCGCGCTCAATTGTGCACGGCGTCCAGGGTTTTGGAACCGCTCGGACTGCGCGGAACCGTTGCCCTTGCCGAGGATCGACGCAAGCCGAAGGTGTGCTGTTGGAGCGCAGGGCCGTGTCGGGGTGAGAGGCGACCGAACGCTTGCGCGGCCGTCTTGCGCACGTGGGGAGCCGGGTCGTCGCGGAGTTGGTCGAGCACTGTGCGGTGGGTGCGTGCGCCGCGTGTCGCGATGACGTGTGCGGTCGTCGCCCGTACTTCGGGGTCGAGGTCGCGCGCGGACACTTCGATGAAGCGCGGCTTGACCCATTCGCGCCGGTAGCCGTGCAGGTGGAGCAAGGCGCGGCGCCGTCCCGAGCCGACGTCCCGCATGAGGTGGCTCGGGAATTGGAGCGCTCCACTCAGGTCGGCGAGCGCGCGACCACTCCCCGGCAACGGGCAGGTGTTGGACATTTGATCACCAGGTAATGGTGGCGGAGGGCTCTCGGGCGATGCCGCCACCATTACCTGGTGATCAGGCGACCAGGTTTCCAGCGGCGTGTCGCCGCCTGGGTGTCGGCCGGAGGAGGCGGGGTGGGGTGGTCCCCGCTTCCCCGGGGTCAGACGGTGATGCCGAGTAAGGCGTCGATGGCGGTGCGGAGGGAGGTGGGGGCGGTCTGGTCGGGGCCGCCGTAGTCGAGGGCTTGGCGGGCCCAGTTGTCCACGGCGTCCAGGGCTTTGGGGGTGTCCAGGTCGTCGGAGAGGTGCTGGCGCAGGCGGGCGATGGTGTCGGCGGCGTCGGGGCCGCTGGACAGCGCGGTGGCGCGCCGCCACAGGTCGAGGCGAGCCTTGGCCGCGTCGAGCACCGCGTCGGTCCACATGCGGTCCTGACGGTAGTGACCGGCGAGCAGACCCAACCGGATGGCCGACGGGTCGACACCGCCGCGGCGCAGCGTGGAGACCAGCACCAGGTTGCCCTTGGACTTCGACATTTTCTCGCCGTCCAACCCGATCAGGCCGGCGTGCACATAGTGCCGGGCGAAACGGCGACCCGCGATGAGGGATTCGGCGTGCGCGGCGGAGTACTCGTGGTGCGGGTAGATCAGATCGCTACCGCCGCCCTGGATGTCGAACTCGGGGCCGATCCGGTTCAGCGCGATCGCCGAACACTCGATGTGCCAGCCGGGCCGCCCCGCACCGAACGGCGCGGGCCACGACGGTTCGCCGGGACGCGCGGCCCGCCACAGCAGGGCGTCGATGGTGTCGCGCTTGCCCGCCCGATCGGGGTCGCCGCCACGCTCGGCGAACAGGCGCTCCATGGTTTCGCGGTCGTAGCCGGATTCGTAACCGAACTGTTCGGTGGCGTCGGCCCGGAAGTACACGTCGGGGTATTCGGCGTCGTCGACCACGTACGCGGCGCCGGAGGCCAGCAGCTTCTGCACGAATTCGACGACCTCGTCGACGGATTCGATCGCGCCGACGTATTCGCGCGGCGGCACGATGCGCAGCGCGGACATGTCCTCGCGGAACAGTTCGATCTCGCGCGTGCCGAGGTCGCGCCAATCGACGCCGTCGCGTTCGGCACGCTCGAACAGCGGGTCGTCCACGTCGGTCACGTTCTGTACGTAGTGCACCTCATGCCCGGAGTCGCGCAGCACGCGGTTCACCAGATCGAAGGTCAGATAGGTGGCGGCGTGACCGAGGTGGGTGGCGTCGTAGGGGGTGATCCCGCAGACGTACATGGTGGCGGTGGCGCCGGGTGTGACCGGCCGCACCTGACGGTCGGCGGTGTCGAACAACCGCAACGGTGGCCCTGCTCCGGGGATGGTGGGTAGGGCGATATCGGACCAGGACTGCATAATTCGAGGGTAAAGGTGGGGTCGAGATCCGCGCCGTCCGCCCCGGCCGATCCCCCGCCGAAGGACTCTGATACGCCGCGCGCGACCTGCGGAAATCGCCGAATCATGGGATGTCAAGGTTTTCGCTCTCGCAGAGTCCCTTGTCACCGGGTGCCCGCGGCGCCGATGTCGATCGTCCGCGCACCGGCTGCGCGCGACGCTAGCGCGTGCGCCCGTCGAGGGCAATACCCGGGTCACACGCGGCGATCGGCACGGGATGCGAACTCGCACGCCCTGCCCGCCGGGCAGCGGGTGCGCGTCGAAACCGGCACCGACTCACCCGACCGGGCGCCCTACCCGCCGAACCGCAAGCGCCTCAATCGAATTCGGCACTGCACGCAAACCTGCACGCCGTGCTCAGAACGCGGGCCAGGGAATCGGGCGTGCGGTGCGCGGTGCCGGCATCACCGGGTCGTCCACGAGTTCCTGGGTGCGATCGATCAGCGCTTCGATCTCGGCGTCGGTGATGTGCTCGGCCAGCTCGTCGGCGACCGTGCCGGGCAGTTCCTTGGCGAAGGCGGTGATGTCGGCGACGAGCGCCTCGCTCAACGGCTGACCCGCCCACCCCCACAGCACCGTGCGCAGCTTGTGCTCGCTGTGCAGGCAGATGCCGTGATCGACCCCGTAGACCTGTCCATCGGTGCCTTCCAGCGCGTGCCCGCCCTTGCGGTCGGCGTTGTTCAGCAACACGTCCAGCACGGCCATGCGCTGTAGTCGTGGATCGTCGGCGTGGATGAGCGAGACCTCGTTGCCCGCGGGGTCCTGCGCGCGCAGCACCTCGCAGAACCCGGAGGGCACCGAACCCTGCGGCACCAGGTCCACCAGGTCGAGTCGATTCCCGCGCTCTGTGTGGTTGTCCACGCCGTCCACCCACCGCTGCACCATGCCGACCCCGTAGGGGCCATCGCGCAGGATCGTCTCGGGGATCACGCCCCAGCCGACAGCCGCCGAGATCCGATAGGAGGCCACCTCCCGGCCGGCGAGCGTGCCATCGGGAAAGTCCCACAGCGAACGCTCACCGCGCACCGGTTTGTACACCACCCGCAGCGGTGGCTCGCCGTCGTCGAGGATGTCGCAGACCAGGGTCACGTTGCTGGCGGTACTGATCCGCCCGATCACCGTCAACTCACCACTGTGGAACCGATCCCCGGCCCGCGTCACCGTTCACTCCTCTAGCTCGGCCGCGCCGAAGATGTCTCCGCGCTTGTAACCGTTGGTCCGCACACACATATGCCCCCGCGACGACAGCGGCTCACCGCACAGCGGGCACGGCGGACGCCCCGCCGCGATCACCCGAGTCGAGCGCAACGCGAACTCGCGCGCCTGAATCGGGGTCAGGAACACGCGCACCGCGTCCGGCCCCTCCTCGGTGTCGTCGAGCACCACCGACTCGTCCACCTCGGTTTCGGTGATCGCGAGTAACTCCACCACCACGGCGTTCGCGTCGGCGTCCCAGCCGAGCCCCATCGTGCCGACCCGGAACTCGGCGTCGACCGGCATAAGCAGCGGGGCGCTGTCGCTGATGTCCTCGGCCTGCGGCGGCACCTCGGCGCCGAAGCGGCGGGCCACCTCGTCCAGCAGCAGGCCCATCCGGTCGGCGAGCACCTTCACCTGCTGCTTTTCCAGCAGCACGCTGACTACTCTCGGCTCCTGGACGGCCTGCAGATAGAACGCGCGATCGCCCGGCTCACCGACAGTCCCGGCGACGAAACGATCGGGGGTGCGAAATACATGGATTGCGCGTGACACATGCACCTCCTGATACGTGGCCCTGATCGACTATCCGCGGCGCGGCGCCGCCGACTATCCGTGTACAAGGAATCTCAACGCTCCGCATTCCCATTATCCGCACTCCCCGCCCCACCCAGCTCGCCGCCGGGCACCGGGCCGTCCGGATCCGCCGCGGGTTGCTGTCCCGCGGAGCGTGAATCGGCAACAGGTCGTTGCTGATTCGACAACGCCGACAGATCGGCGCCGGTGTCGTTGAACCGCCACACGTACGGCGAGGTCGGGGTATAGCGGATCACGCTGATCGAGGCGGGCTCGACCATGATCCGCTGGAACCCGTCCAAATGGATGCCCAGCGCGTCGGCCAGCACCGATTTGATGACGTCACCGTGCGTGCAGGCCACCCACAGCGCGTCACCGCCGTGCAGTTCGGCCAGGGCCCGGTCGTGCTCGCGCAACGCGGCGACCGCGCGGCTCTGCACCTGGGCCAGGCCCTCCCCACCGGGGAACACCGCGCCGGAGGCGTGCCGCTGCACCACCTTCCACAGCGGCTCCTCCAGCAGTTCGCTGATCGGGCGCCCGGTCCAGTCGCCGTAGTCGACCTCGATGAGTCGATCGTCGAATACCGGTTCCAGCCCGAATTTCTCCGCCAGCGGTGCCACCGTGCGCTGACAGCGCAGCAGCGGCGAATGCACGATCCGCTCGATCGGCAGCCCGGCGAGCCGTTCGGCGACGGCCCTTGCCTGCTCTTCGCCGCGCTCGGTCAGCTCGACGCCGGTACTTCGACCGGCCAGGGTGCGGGCGGTGTTCGAGGTCGACACACCGTGTCGCAGCAGAATCACCGTCATGTAGTCAGCCTAAGCGTATTCGTCACCGGAGCGCCGCCGCGCACGGCCCGGCCGGTCGTGTGGCCGCCGCGCACGGGCAGGCCGATGCGATCGCTCACGTGGCCGACACGACCCCCGTGGCGAGCAAGCCCATCACGGTCAGCCCGAGCAGGATGCGGTATCCCACGAACCAGTCCAGCGAATGCTTCGCCACGAACTTCAGCAGCCACGCCACCGACGCGTACCCGACGGCGAACGCCAGGATGGTCGCCACCAGCAGCTGCGGTCCACTCGCGTTGAGCCCCTCACCAGCGGGTTTGAACGCGTCCGGGATGCTGAACAGACCGGAGGCGGTCACCGCGGGAATCGCGAGCAGGAACGAAAAGCGCACGGACGCTTCGCGAGTCAGCCCCAGGAACAAGCCCGCCGAGGAGGTGGCGCCCGAGCGCGACACACCGGGGATCAGGGCGAGGCACTGCGCGAAACCCATGACCAGGCCGTCGCGGGTGGTCAGCCGCTCGATCGGGCGCTGTTTGCGTCCGTAGTACTCGGCCGCGGCGATCACCAGGGCGAAGGCGATGAGCATGAACGAGATCAGCCACAGGTTGCGCGCCGCCGTGCGGATCACGTCCTTGAACAGGAACCCGAGCACGCCGATCGGGATGGTGGCGATGATCACATACCAGCCGATGCGGTAGTCGAGTTCGCGCTGGCGTTCCTCGTCGAAATAGCGTTCGGCCGCCGCGTCCGTCACGGTGGGCAGTCGCGTCGTCACCTGGTCGGTGATCGGAACCGTCTCCCGTGCCGCGGACAGCTTGCGGGCCAGCACGGTGAACCAGGCCTGCACGATCCGCCAGATGTCCTTGGCGAAATACACCAGCACGGCGGCCTCGGTGCCAAGCTGGGTGACCGCGGTGAACGAGGCGCCCGCGTCGTCACCGAAGAACACCCCCGACACGATGCGCAGATGCGCGGACGAGGAAATCGGCAGGAACTCTGTCAGTCCCTGCACCAGGCCGAGCACCAGCGCCTGCAACCAGGTCATCGATTCGCCGGTCATGCAGCCTCCCGGTCACTCATTCCGCCTCCATCCGTGCTGCCCGAAAGATTCGTTCCGACTGGGCAATTGGTCAACAGGTGGGTCGCGGTGCCGTGATCTCGGCCGCAATCCCGCAGCGACAGTACAGTGTCGGCGCGCCGGGGGCATGCCCGCCGCTGCCATGCCCGGACGCCGCGCACGACTGCCACGACGCGCGACCCCACTGCGCGGTGGGCGACCGCAGGCCCGCGCACGCTCTAGGCTTGGCGCCGTGACGATTGCGTGGGCACGGTGATGGAACAACGGACGGTCGGCCGCAGTGGCCTACGAGTGTCCAGGATCGGATTGGCGACCCATACCTGGGGTACGCACACCGATACCGACGACGCCGGGGTACAGCTGGTGGCGTTCGTCGAAGCGGGCGGCACCCTCGTCGACACCTCCCCGGCCTATACCGGTGGTGGCGCACAGCGGATCCTGGCCGAGTTGCTCGGCGATCTGGTCTCCCGTGACGATCTGGTGCTCAGTGGTTGCGCGGGCATCGCCCCGCGGGTCACGCCCGCCCCGGTCGGCCCCGCCGTGCCGGACGCCACGCACACCGACGTCGACACCTCCCGGCGCGCGTTACTGCGTCAGCTCGACCGGACGCTGCTCGAGCTGGGCACCGACCACCTCGACATCTGGAGTGTCGGGGTGTGGGATCCGCGGACGCCGCTCGAGGAGGTCGCCGCGACGCTCGAGTTCGCGGTCCGGTCCGGGAAGGTCCGCTACGCCGGGGTGCGCGGTTTCAACGCCTGGCAGCTGGCCAGCCTCGCCGCGCTCGCCCCGACCAGCGCAGCGCAGACGCCGTACTCGCTGCTCGCGCGGGGCGCGGAAACCGATTTCGTGCCCGCCGCCCAGCACCACGGGGTCGGGGTGATCGCCTCGGCTCCGCTCGCGGGCGGCATCCTCACCGGCAAGTACCGCGACGGGGTGCCCGCGGATTCGCGTGGTGCCGACGAGTCGACCGCCGCCGATATCCGCGACAGTCTCGACGAGCGGGCGACCCGCGTGGTCGACGCGCTGGTCACCGCCGCGGACGGGCTCGGCACCTCGCCGCTCGCCGTGGCGCTGGCCTGGATCAGGGATCGTCCCGGTGTGGCGAGCATGATCGTCGGGGCCCGCGATATCGGCCAGCTCACCGGCGTGCTCGCCGCCGAGGCGCTCGAGCTGCCCCGCGCGATCGCGGCCGCGCTGGACGACGTGAGCGCTCGCACCGAATGATCAACCGCGCGTGTGCCGCCTGCCTGCCCTCGCGCGGCACGTCTTAGGCTTGCCTTCATGAGGCATGCGACGTCGGCACAGCGGTCGGTCCGGGCACGGCGCGGCGGCGGGCTGGTCCGGTGGGCGCTCGCGCTGCTCGCGCTCACCCTGGTGGTGTGCACCGCGGCGTGCGGTACCGACAGTGCCGCAACGAACTCCGGTCAGCGCGGGCCCGCGACGGCGAAGCTCACCGACCTCGATCCGGTGCCGATCGGGCCGGAGCCGACACCCGCCCTGCCGGTGACGGTGCGCTCGTTCGACGGCACCGACGTCACCATCACCGACGCGAGCCGCATCATCGCCGTCGACCGCTACGGCACGCTGGCCCAGGTCGTGTACGCACTCGGCTTGGGGCCCAAGCTGATCGGGCGCGGCACCGTGGCCAACCCCGCGATCCACGACGTGCCGATCGTGGCAGGCGGCAACGGGTCGCTGAACCTGGAAGGCGTACTGGCGCTTCGTCCTTCGGTGTTCCTCACCGACGACGTCACGGTGACGCCGCAGCTGCGGGATCAGTTGCGCGCGGCCGGGGTGAACGTGGTCTTCTTCGATCCGAAGCGCACCATGGACGGGGTCGGCCCGCAGATCGAAGCCGTCGCCGCCGCACTGGGTGTGCCCGACCGGGGGCAGGCGCTCGCGCGGCGCACCCAGGACGAGATCGCGGCCGCCATCGCGGCGATGCCGAAGCAGGATCCGAAGCTGAAGATCGCCTTCCTGTACCTGCGCAGCACCGCGATCACCATGCTGGCGGGCCCCGGCTCGGGTGCCGACGCCCTGATCGCCGCGCTCGGCGCGGACGACGCGGGCTCGGCGCTGTCGGAGCCGTTCATCACGATCACCAGCGAGGCCATGATCGGCGCAGCGCCCGACGTGCTCATCGTGATGTCGGACGGACTGAAATCCGTCGGCGGCGTCGACGGGTTGGAGAAGGTGCCCGGCATCGCGCAGACGCCCGCCGGACGCAACAAGCGCGTCGTCGACATGGCCGACACCGTGGTGCTGAGCTTCGGCCCCAACACCGGCCGGGTCATCACGGCCCTCGGCGAGGCCGTGTACGGCCCGAAACCCGCATGACCGACACCACGGTCACCCGCTCACCTGTCACGCCCGCACCGAAGTCACGCGGACGGTCGCGCACCACCGTGGTTTTCGCGGTCGCGATCGCCGGGCTGATCGCGCTCGCGCTGGCCTCCGCCGCGATCGGGCAGGTGCCGACCACGCCCGCCGAGGTGGCGGGCAGCGTGCTGCATCGGATCGGACTCGACTGGGGTCCGCTGCCCGCGCATCCCGCGGGTGAGGTGACGCTGTGGGAGGTGCGGTTCCCGCGGGTGCTGCTCGCGATGCTCGTCGGTGCGGCGCTGGCCACCGCGGGCGGACTGCTGCAGGGGGTGTTCGCCAATCCGCTCGCCGAACCCGGTGTGATCGGGGTGTCGGCGGGGGCGGCGGTCGGGGCGGGCACGGTCATCGTGGTCGGCGGGGCGTTCGTCGCGGCGTGGTCGGTGGCCGCGGCCGCGTTCGTCGCCGGGCTGGCCACCACCGCACTGGTGTACGCGCTGGCCCGCGCCAACGGGCGCACCGAGGTGGTCACGCTGGTGCTGACCGGTGTCGCGATCAATGCCTTCGCCGGTGGACTCATCGCGTTCCTGCTGTTCGTCGCCTCGCCCGCCGCGCGCGATCAGATCGTATTCTGGCAACTCGGTTCGCTCAACGGCGCCACCTGGGATTCGGTGAGCGTCGTCGCGATCCTCGGCGGCGTCGGTATCACCGCGGCCGTGCTCATCGCGCCGCGGCTGGACCTGCTCGCGCTCGGCGAAGCCGCCGCGCGTCATCTCGGCGTCGACGTGGAACGCTTGCGGCGCAACGTGATCCTGATCGTCGCGATCCTCGCCACCGCGGGCGTCGCGTTTACGGGGATCGTGCTGTTCGTCGGGTTGATCGTCCCGCACCTGGTCCGCATGCTCGTCGGCCCCGCGCACCGCGTGCTGATTCCGCTGAGCGCCATCCTCGGCGCCGTGGTCCTGCTCGCCGCCGACGTCGCCGCCCGCTCCCTCGTACACAACGCCGACCTCCCCCTCGGCATGCTCACCTCCCTCATCGGCGGCCCCTTCTTCTTCTGGTTGCTCCGCCGCACCCGCGCCCGCGCCGGAGGATGGGCATGAACCGGAGCCGCACCCCTTCACCCACTACCCTGTTCAGCGCGTCGCGAGGCGGCGCGTTAGGTCGTATCTCGATGCACGGCACGGCTTTTCAGCACAGCGGCCGCGGCGCAGTCGTTGTGCTCGGCACTGCGCAGGCCAGAAGCTCATCTCGCGGCGCTGACACACACGTCGGCGTGCCCAGCACTACACAGGCCAGAAGGTCCCGTCGCCGCGCTGACACACGTGTCGCGGCGTACGGCTCGGACGTTCGCCGTCGGGGGCGCGGCGTGGACCTGCGCCCTGCGGCGCTGTGCGACGGTGTGGGGCGCGAAGCGGTTGCGGGGAGTTCAGGTGCGGTCCGGGGAGGTCGGCGGTGAGTGGGGTGCGGCGGGTGTTCGCGCGGACGCATGAGGTGCCGGGGGCGCCGGAGCTCGGGGCGGTGACGTTGCGGGCGCGCGGGGTGAGTGTGGAACGGCGAGGGGCGCATTCGGCGCAGCGGCGGGTGCTCGAGGACGTGGACTTCGATGTGGTCGCCGGGGAGATCGTCGCACTGGTCGGGCCGAACGGGGCGGGCAAGTCCACGCTGCTGGCGGCGCTAGCCGGGGAACTCGCGCCCAGCGCCGGGGTGATCGAGCTCGACGGGCACGCGTTGACGCACTGGTCGCCGTTGGACATGGCGCGCCGGCGGGCCGTGCTCCCCCAAACCCACAGCGTCGGTTTCCCGTTCACCGCCCGCGAGGTCGTCGCGATGGGCCGGGCTCCGTGGCTGCGCACCGGACGCCGCGAACTCGACGACGAACGGATCGCCGCCGCGATGACCGCCGCCGACGTGAAACATCTTGCCGCCCGGTCGTTTCCGACACTGTCCGGCGGTGAACGCGCGCGGGTCGCGCTCGCGCGGGTGCTCGCTCAGGACACCGGCACCCTGCTGCTGGACGAGCCCACCGCCGCACTGGACCTCGGCCATCAGGAAGCCGTGCTGCACCTGGCCACCGCCCGCGCACGGGCCGGAGCCGCGGTCGTCATCGTCCTGCACGATCTCGGCATCGCCGCCGCCTACGCCGACCGGGTGGCCGTGCTCGACGCAGGCCGCATCGCCGCCGACGGCCCACCCCGCAAGGTCCTCACCACCGAGCTGCTCACCCGCGTCTACCAGCACCCCGTCGAAGTCCTCGACCACCCCGAGACCGGCGCCCAACTCGTCCTCCCCATCCGCCGCTGAGCAGACTTTCCCGGCGCACGACTCCCCCTCCTGCTCCACCACCTCCGTACACACGATTGCCCCTGGTACACAATCGGCAACCCCGCACCGCCCCGCTCGGCCGCGCGCACCAGTCGGTCACGTGATCAGGAGGAACTGGTGGCGGCATCGCGCGAGAGGCTTCCGCCACCAGTTCCTCCTGATCAATCGACCAGGATCGCGCGGCGCAGTACGTCGACCTCGCCGCCGGGCGTGGCCGGGTCGTAGCCGTGTTCGATGAGCCAGCGGATGCCGCGCAGGCTGCGCAGGGACCACCAGCCGCGGATCACGGCGTGGTCGACGGCGGTGCCGTAGCCGGTCAGCAGGTCGTCGAGGCGCTCCGGATGGCCGAGGGTCAACGTGGCCAGATCGAACAGGGGGTCGCCGGGGGCCGCCTCGGACCAGTCGAGCACCCCGCTCACCTCGGCACCGTCGACGAACACGTGCGCGACCTGCAGGTCGCCGTGGATGAATGCCGGAGTCCAAGGCCGTAGCGCGGTTTCGGCGATCCGGCGGTTGCGGGTGACCAGCTCTGTCGGCAGGACCTCGTTCGCGAGGAGCCACGCGCATTCGCTGTCGAGTTCCGCGGCAAGGTGCTCGACGCTACGACCGGGCCACGGTGGCAGTGGCGCGTCGTGCAGCGTGCGCAGCGCGGCACCGGCGGCCGCCCATGCCGCCGCCGAGGCCGCCGAGGCCGCCGAGGCCGTCGAGGCCGTCGAGGGCTGACCGAGGCGGGCCAGCGCGTGCCCCGGGAGGGCGGCCAGCGCGAGCACGGGCGGCTTGCGCCACAACACTTCCGGTGTCGGGATCGGCGCCAGCGCCATGGCCGCCACCTCGACATCGGTGTTCGCCTGATCGGCGTCGACCTTCAGGAACACGTCCCCGACCCGAATGGTCGCCCGCTCATGGTGCGCGACAACGACTTTCACCTGCGTCACGTCGGCAATTATCGCGAGCGCGCACCCCCGTGTCGCCGGATTTTTCGCAGGCCCGAGCGGCCAGGTCGACATCGGTGCGGACGAGCGCGCCGAGACCCACCGAGGCGCACCCATCCAGCCAAGCCGACGATTCAGGCGGTTCCAGCGGACGCGTCGAACGCCTGCGCCACCGCGAGGCTGTCCTCGTAGATGTGATGGCGGGTGATCAGGCCGTCCTCGACGGTGACGTGCAACGCGAAGCGCGACCGGTAGGCACGGCCGGTGGCACGCGCCGTCTGACGGATCTCGCCGAGGATCACCGCATCGCGCCCGTCGACGAGCACGCGCTCGATGACGGTGCCCGCCTCCTCCGGCACGTGATGGCGGGCGAGTTCGCGAAAATGCTCGGCCGCGTCCGCACGGGTCGCGCGCTGCCGAATCCACGGCGTCTGCGCACGTCCGTGCTCGTGCTCGGGCCAATCCAGTTTCCAGTCGCTCACCGGTGCGTACAGTTCCGCGATCGCGTCCGCGTCACCGCCACCGATCCGCCCGAGCAATTCCTCCACCACAGCGCGCGTCGCGCTCGCCTCCATAACGTTCACTCGCTCAGCGTGCCCAGCACGTCACACGATGTCGATTACCAGTGAGGTAATGCTCATGCACCGCCCCGGGGCACCTCGCACGCCCGTGCCGGACAGCGGCGCCCGCGGTCGACACCGCCTCCGGCCGCAGCACGCGATGCACCCGGACCACGTCGCCGATATCGGTATGACCGTCACCGTCGACCGCCGGTGCGGGCGCGGGCAGCACGAGCTCGACGGGCGTGACGCGGATCGACGGATCCGGCTTGCCGCTGTCGTGCTCGTCCTGCGGCGCGGCCGTTCCCGCCACCAGCGAGCGTATGGCCTACCGCACCAGCCAATCGGCTGGGTCATTCGATCACCAGTGTCTGTGCACCGCCCACAGCAACACCTGCACCCCGGTACCGCACAAAGGCAGCCGCGAACGTACGGGCCTGGCTCACACGACTAGGACATTCGACAACCAGCGACGTACTGCCCGCGCATCGGCCGTAACCGATACACGCGTACACCCGTGCCGCACAAGGCCGCCCGCGAACATACGGCCTACCCACACCAGCCGATCGGCTGGGTCATTCGTCCGGTCGGCCGGTATCGCCGGTCGCGTGCGGCTCCTAGGTTCGATCAGTGCTGCTCTTCGCGGTCCTCGGGGAGAAGCCTGCGTTGGTTACGCGAATTCCGTTGCGACACAGTAAGCGGCGACGTCACGCTCAACCTGCTGGTGTACGCGGTCGCTACCCCCGCCCAGCGCGACACCCTGCCCGATCGGGTGCGACAGTTTCAACCCGGCTTCACCGACGACCGAATCGCCGCTGCCCCGAGCATCCTCTTCGGGACAACCCACGAGATCGCCGACACCATCAGGGAATACCGCGAGCGCTACGGCATCACCTATTTCACGATGCTCGAACCGGATATGGCGGCCTTCGCCCCCGTGATCGAACTCCTGAAGTAGCCCGGCTACTCGCCGACGGTCGGGGCGGGATCGACGGTCAGCCCGCCCTGGATGAGCACGCGCAGCACGGCATTCACCACCCAGGAGGCGAAGAACACTAGGCCGACCACGGATTCGGTGGCGGTGGCCCAGGCCAGGGCGCCGCCGCCGAACCAGATCAGTTCCAGGGCAACGCGCCACGGACCGGTGAGCGGGAAGCGGGCGTCGGCGGCGGCGCCGAACAGCGCCCACATGAGGATGAACAGCACCGGAGCCAGCACACCCAGGCTCACCCGCAGCACCAGCCCGCCCGACGTGGTGAAGCCCCAAACGCATGCGCCCGCAATGACTCCCACTTCCAGCAGGAACATCAACCCCAGGTTCACACCGTTGACGGCACGCACGAATCCCCCTCAGCGCCAGATCAGTTTCAACACCGCGGGCGTCAACAGCATGCGGATGACGGTCGCGTCGAGGATGAGCGCGGCGATCATCCCGTACGCGATGTATTTCATCAATACCAGGTCGGAGAAGCCGAACGCGCCCGTGACGACGATGAGAATGGCCGCGGCGGAGGTGATCACACCTCCGGTGTGCGCGATGCCGTACCGGATCGCCTCTGGCGGTTCGGCGCCGCCGGCGCGCGCCTCGGCGACCCTGGACAGCAGGAACACCTCGTAGTCGGTGGAGAGCCCGAACACCACGGTCACGATCAACGCGAGCACCGCGAACATCAGCGGTCCCGGCGTGAAATGGAAGATGCCGGACCCGTGCCCCTCGACGAACACCCAGGTGAGCACGCCGAGGGTGGACACGAGACTCAGCGCGCTCATCGCCACGGCCTTCACCGCGAGCACGATCGACCGGAATGCCGCGTACATCAACGCCAGTGCCGCCGCCGCGAGCAACGCCACCAGCACAGGCAGTCCCCGCAAGAGGCCGTTGATGCTGTCGCGTTCGAGCGCGGGCACCCCCGCCACCATCACCCGCACGCCGGGCGGTTCGGGGATCGCGCGCAGCGCGTCGATCACCCGATCGGAGTCCTGCTTGTCCACCAGACCGGCCTGTAGCACGTTGATACCGTCCTTGGTGGCCACCGTGGGCTCGAATCGTCCGGTGAGACCGGGGATCTGGCTTGCCTCGTAGCGAATATCGCTGAGCTGCTGCGGATTCGCGTCGAGCACGAGCAGTTTCAACGGTTCGGTCCGGAAACTCGGGAACAGTTCGTCGAAGCGTTCCTGGGCGACCCGCGCCGGGTTCTGCGCGCCGAGATACTTCTCGCTGATCCCGCCGAACTCGATGTGGCGGAACGGAATGCTCAACGCCAGCAGCGCGAGCACGATCGGCACCGCGACGGCCAGCGGCCTGCGCATCGACCAGCGCGCGAGCCGGGAGAAGAAGCCCGCGTCGATCTGCGCCTCGGTCTTGCTGCGCGAGAAGCGTTTCCACCCCAGCCAGTCGATCCGCCGCCCGGCGATGCTCAGCGCGGCGGGCAGCGCGGTCACCGAGAGCAGGGCGGCCAGCAGCACCGAGCTGATACCGCCGTAGGGCACCGAACGCAGCACCCCGTTGGGGAAGATGAACAGCGCGGCCAGGCTGACCGCGATGATCGCGGCCGAGAAGAGCACGGTGCGTCCTGCGGTGGCGACGGTGCGCGCGGTCGCCTCCTCCACCGTGCGCCCGGCCGCGAGTTCCTCCCGGAACCGGGTGACGGTGAACAGCCCGTAGTCGATCGCGAGCCCGAGGCTGACCAGGGTCATCACGGTACTCGCGAAGACGTTCACGTCGATGAACCCGGTGAGCACCCGCATAATGCCCGCGGTCCCCATGATCGTCATGCCGCCGATCAGCACCGGCAGCAACGCACCGACCACCCCGCCGAATACGAAGTACAGCAGGATCGCCACCAGCGGCAGCGCGATCAGTTCGGCCCGATGGATGTCGTTCTGCATGCCGGTGTTGAGCCCGGCGAGCACCGGCTGCAGGCCCGCCAGCTGGACCGTGGTCCCGCCGGGCCCGCCGCCCGCGGGTCCCGCGCCCAGATGGTCTTCGATCGCGGCGTAGTTCTCCACCGTCGCCGTGCCCTCACCGCGTAACCCGATGCTGGCGAACGCGTGCGTGCGCGACGCGTCGGTGGCGTTAGCGGCGAACGGGCTGTCCCAATAGCTGTCGATCTTGAGGATGCGGTCGGGGAACCGCGCCTGCAGGTCGCTCAGCGCGCCGGTCACCGCCGAACGCACCGCGGGGTCGTCGACCGTGCTGCCCTCGGGCACGGTGTAGAGCAGGATCAGGTCGCTGTCGGTGTCGCGGCCGAAGGTGTCGTCGGCGATCTTGGAGGCGGCGACCGATTCGCTGGACTCGTCGAACCAGCCCTCCTGGGTCAACCGACCGGTGAGATCGCGGCCGTACAGCCCGGACAGCACCACCGCCAGCGCGCACACCGCCAGCACGAGATAGCGGTGCCGGTAGACGAACCGGCCCCAGCGCAAGAGCCCGCTGTGCAGTTTCGATTCCCCTCGGGCGGTGCGCGCCTCGACGCGCTCGCTGCGCAGATCCGGCATCATCGGGGCGGATCAGCCGCAGGCCGGGGTGCGGTAGTCGGCCGAGCGCAGGATGCCGCACAGGTCGGTGCGCGAGATCTTCCATTTTCCGTCGAGCAGCACGAAGTGCACGACGGTGGTGCGCACCGCGGTGCCGCTGCCGTCCTTGTCCAGCCGCATGGTGGCGGTGAGCGTGCCGTCGTGGTTGTCGAACACCGGATCGGTGACGCCGTAGATCGCGCGCGGATTGTCCTGCAGCGCTTTGTACATGTCGGGGATGGCGGTGCGGAACGCGTCGCCGTCCTCGATCAGGTCGGTGCGTTCACTGTCGGGCAGTGCCGGATCGAGCGCGCGTTTGATCTGCGCGTCCAATTGCTGGGCCGTCGGCAGCGGCGGATGCGCGGCCAGCGAGGAGGTGGTGATCGAGGCGGACAGCGACGCGTTGGCCGACGAGCGCGCGGCGTCCACGGCCGCCTCGTCCGGGCCGGTGCTGCACGCCGCGAGCGTGGTCACGGTGAGGACGCCGGCCGCGAGCAGCGCGGTGCGGGCGTGTCGTATGTAGGGCATCACCATCTACATACCATCTATGACGGAACTGATCCGCCCCAGCAGGGCGCGCACCGTGGTCATTTCCCGGTCCGGGACGGCGGCGGTGGGCACCGCGGCGGGGATGGTGTCGCGGACGAGGGCGACGACGCTGCGTTCGTCGTCGAGGTCGATATCGGTGACGGGGGCCTGCGCGACCGCGACGACGTCGTCGGGTCCCGGCATGTCGTCGGCGAGGTCGGCCCGGTAGATCTCCAGCGTGAGCGTGGCCCGAACCGTGCGAAACGCATACGGTCTGCCGTCCGCGGTGGTGCCGAAGCCGTGCGCGAACGGACCAACGGTGATGTCTTCGATGGCAAACCCCGACGTGTGGTCGGCTAACAACCGGCTCTCCCTGATCTGGACACTGTTTCAACTCAACGGTAACCCGCGGCGCCGACATTCACCGTCCGCCGACACCCCGGTACGCCGGGCCGGTATGCCGACATGGTCAGATGGTGACGTAGCGGTTGATTCGTCGGTAGAAGGAGTTCGGAGGATGCGCCCTCGCGGTTGGGTGGAATCGGCGGCGATCTCCGGCGTGGCGGCCATGCTGCTGCTGACCGGATGCTCCACGGGTTCCGACGGGGACAACCTGGCCACCCGCGATCCCGCCACCGCCGCCGTCGCGCCCGCCCAGAGTGCCCGTCCCACCGGCGATGTCGCCGCTCTCGCCACGCCGATCGGCGCACTGCTCGCCGAGGCGGGCACCGGACGGATCGCGGCACTCGACACGAGCGGCGACACGCTGCTGCTGATCGACCCCGACACGCCGAACCCGCAGACGATCTCACTGCCCGCGCGCGGCGCGGCGCTCGCACAGGGCAGGCCGGGCGAAGTGCTGATCGCCGCCCCTCAGCGGGTGCTGCGCGCCGACGTCGCGACCGGCACGCTCACCGAGGTGGCCGTCGACGGCGACGTGCGCTCGGTGCTGCGCCGCGACGACGACTCGCTGATCGTCGGCACCGCGAACGGCACCGTGCGCACGCTGTCGGCGCAGGGCGAGAACACCCGCACCGTCTCGGGGCTCGCCTCGGCCGACGCGCTGGCGCTGACCGACGATCAGATCACAGTTCTGGATCGCAGACAGACCTCGGTGACCGAGATCGGGCTCGGCAAGAACTCGCTCGGGCTGGCTCTTCGCGCCGGTGACGGGGCCACGAACCTGATCTCCGATCGATTCGGCCGGGTCCTGGTCACCGACACCGAAGGCGGCGAGCTGCTGGTCTTCAGCGCCGGACCTCTCGTCCTGCACCAACGGTTCCCGGTAAACTCTTCGCCTTACGCGATTGCCTACGATCAGCGGTCCGACACCGTGTGGGTGACGTGCACACAGACCAACGAAGTCGTCGGATTCGACCTGTCGACGGGTATACCGAAAGAGGTGGGACGGTACGCCACCGTCCGGCAGCCGAACTCGGTGACCATCGAGCAGCGCACCGGTGACATGTTCGTGGGATCGGCGACCGGAGACGGTGTACAGCGGATCCGCGCGGATGATCGGAAGAGAGGGCACTGATGACTCGGGCAGCGGAAGAACCAGCCTCAGCACATCATTCGGGCGGGCGGACCGTGCGCGGGCGCGCCCTGCCTGCCGGCTGGGAGACCAGCAGTGACGATTACGAATACGTGCCGCTGCGGCTGCCACCCGAGGTGACCCGGGTGACCGCATCGATGCGGCTGGCCATCCAGGCCGAATTCGGGGGCTGGGAGTTGTCCCGCGTGCGGGCTTACACCGACGGCAGCCGCCGGGTGCTGCTGCGCCGCCGAAAAACCGCACTACCCCAGCCCGAACCGGGAATGTGAGCCGATGTACGCCCTGCTATTACGCCTGATGTTCCTGATCCCGCCGGAGCGGATCCACCACCTCGTCTTCGCGACGATGCGGGTGAGCGCGCGGCTCGCGCCGATCCGCTGGCTGATGACCAGGTTGTTCGCCGCCGACGATCCGATCCTGCGCAACACCGCCTTCGGCGTCGAGTTCCCCGCGCCGCTCGGCCTGGCCGCGGGCTTCGACAAGAACGCCGACGGCGTCGACGCGTGGGCCCCGCTCGGTTTCGGTTTCGCCGAGATCGGCACGGTCACCGCGCAGGCCCAGCCGGGCAATCCGGCACCGCGGCTGTTCCGGCTGCCCGCGGACCGGGCGCTGATCAATCGCATGGGTTTCAACAACTTCGGCGCCGCGGCCGCCGCGGATCATCTGCGGGATCGGCGCGGCGGCGTGCCGATCGGCGCCAACATCGGTAAGACGAAGATCGTCGAAGCCGCCGTGGCCGCGGACGATTACGCGATCAGCGCGGCGCTGCTCGGCCCGCTCGCCGACTTCGTTGTGGTCAATGTCAGCTCCCCCAACACCCCCGGCCTGCGCGACCTGCAGGCCGTCGAATCGCTGCGCCCGCTGCTGCAGGCGGTGCTGGACAGCGTGCGGGTGCCGGTGCTGGTGAAGATCGCCCCCGACCTGTCCGACGAGGACATCGACGCCGTCGCCGATCTCGCCGTCGAACTCGGGCTGGCCGGCATCGTCGCCACCAACACCACCATCCGCCGCGACGGCCTGCGCACGCCCGCGGGCGAGGTCGAGGCCATGGGCGCGGGTGGGCTGTCCGGTGCGCCGGTCGCCGATCGCTCGCTCGACGTGCTGCGCAGGCTCTACCGCCGCGTCGGCGATCAGCTCGTGCTGATCTCGGTCGGCGGCATCGAGACCGCCGACCAGGCGTGGGAACGCATCCGCGCGGGCGCCACCCTGCTGCAGGGCTACACCGGATTCATCTACGGCGGCCCGTTCTGGACCCGCAAGATCCACCGCGGTATCGCGCAACGCCTGCGCGCCAACGGATATCGCAGTATCGCCGAGGCGGTCGGCGCCGAGCACACCGCCAACGCCTGAGCTCTCCTCGATTCGGCGCGTACGCCCTCAGCCGAGGACGTACGGCGGTTCGACGATGTGCCCGTGCAGCGGACGCGACCGCGGACCAGGGCTCCGCGGCGCGCCCGCCCGTTCCTGATGCAGCCGTACCGCCATCCGGCGGGCCAGCAGCAACACCGCGCCCGCACGCGCGATACCGAGCTGTTCGGCATACAGATCGATCCGATCCTGCACCGCGCGGTCGTGCACGGCGCTCAGATCGCTCAGCAGTTCGTCGAGTTCCATGCCGAGCTGTGCCTGGTCCGCGGTGAGCAGGCGATCGGGCAGCCAGCTCAATCGCCACCGGTCCGTGCCGTCCGCTTCGCGGTACGCCCATTCCGGGGTGATATCGCTGGTCATCGTCCAGAAGGTGATGTGCACAGTCATGACTGCCTCCGGTCAAACAAATCGAACGTCTTCAGGGATGCCGGTCCCGCATTCGCCGGTGCAGCAGTTCCAACGCCTGGTGCACGGTGATGCCGAGGACACCGGCCGAGGTCTCGGCCCGTGTCTGCGCCGGACGGTCCGACGCGAAGTCGGGGCGGCTGAGCAGCTCGCCCAATTCCATTGCCGCGCGTGCCTGCTCGCGGTGCAGGCGCTGCGGCAACCAGCTCACCTGCCAGGCCGGTTCGGTGCGTCCTGCTACCCGCTCGGCCCATTCACCGCAGACACTGCTCGTCATCGATCGGGAGTTCTCGAAGATCGTCACGGCTGCCTCCACCAGCTGGGTCGTCGCACGTCCAGGTGCTGCTGCACTCGGGGATCGGTGAGCCCGGGTCCGCGCACATCGTGGGCGAAACCGGTGCGGCTTCCTCTCGGAAGCGGTGCGAAAGCCGGTCGAGACCGGCGAGAAGGGACGTCCGCGAAGGCAGTGCCGTGCCCCGCCTAGGCTCCGAGCTTGTTCGGCTCGAGCTCGGTGTCGCACCCGTGGTGCCGGGCCGGCCTGTGCCGCCGGTTGTGCCGAATCAGGAGAACTGTCTTCATCTCCGGGTCCCCTCCCGAGGTGGCTGGGAGACGGTGTCTCGCCGAACCAAGTGTGGCATTTGCCGTATCTGACCGTCAATTGCCGTTGTAGGTTGGTAATTGACAGTTCGCCCGCGCGCTAAACGCCGATTCTCGGCAACCGCAGGTGCAGCACCGACGACGAGAAAGGTCGAGCCGGCCATGGTCCCGCAGGACTCGGGTGTGGTTGCCGTGCGCAACATCCTCACGCGCCTGTGCAAGCGTTCCGGGCTCAGCCTCGAACGCCTGCGCACCACCGAGATCGATGTCGCGCCACTACTGGATCTGCTGGCCGTGCGGCAACACGCGCACCGCAACAGCATCTCCGCCGAGGAGGCGGTGCTGCCGGTGGTGCGCGATCTGGCTGCGCAACTGACGCCGACGAACCGGCTCATCGCCGACGCCGAACTCGTGCTCGGACTGCTCCGCGACGACAACGTCTCCGCCGCAGTGGATCTCGACCGGCTCTATGCCGCCGATCTCGGCGAGCGCCGCGAATACCTCACCGAACAGTGGCGGCTGCTGCACGAATCCGTTGCCGCGCCTGCCATCCCGCCGACGCCGACGGTGCGCTCGCTGCGCGCCACCCCCGAACGGCGCGCGTTCACCGAACTGGCGAACCTGCTCGTCAACGAGTCGGTCTACGACGCGCCCGCGGCGCACACCACCCCCATCTTCCGCGCTCCGCCCGTCGCGGAACCGCCTGCTACGCAGCCGGTTCCGGGTGTGGTCACGGTGATCGGTGACGCGGTTATAGACCACCTCTACTTCGTCGACCACATTCCGCTGGCAGGCGCCTCGACGCAGGGCAGCAGTTTCGAGGAGCATCCCGGCGGCAAAGGACTCAGCCGCGCGGTGGCCGCGGCCCGGCTCGGGTTGCGGGTCAGGCTGATCTCGGCGGTCGGCGACGACGCGGCGGGCCGGCGGGTACTGAGCTACCTGCGGTCGGAGGGCGTCGACACCGACCTGGTGAAGGTGGTGCCCGACGCACCGACGCCGGTCACCGCGGTGCTCATCACCAGCTCCGGCGCCGCGGGTTTCATCGGCTGCCGCGACGACCGGATCCGGTTGAGCGCCCAGGACTTACGCAGCCCGATGATCAACGCCGCGCTCGCCGCCTCGGACGCGGTGCTGCTCACCTTCGAGCAGCCGAGCCCGGTCATCGAGGGCGTGATGTCGTTGGTGCAGCGGATGTCCCAGCGGCCGCTGCTCGTGGTGCACCCAGCGCCCGCAGTCGGTGTGCCGCAATACCTTTACCAATACCTCGGTGCCGTCGACTATCTCGCGGGCACGAGCAAGGACCTCGCCGCGATGGTGCCCGACGGGGCCGCGGCCGCCCCCGCCGAGACCGCGCAGCGTTTGCGGGCGCTCGGCGTCCGCTCGGTGTGCGCGATCGAGGACTTCCGCTGCACCGTCTGGTCGGACCCGGTGACCACGCAGATTCCGCCGTTTCCCGCCGCGATGGCCGATTCACCGGGTGCTCAGGCAGCCTTCGCCGCAGCGCTGGTATACCGTCTCGTCTCGACCCGCCGACCGGCCGAAGAGAGCGACTACGTCTGGGCGACCGCGGCGATGGTGGCAACGCAGTCGTTCGGGGATGTGCCCGGGGCGATGCCACCGGTCAGCGATATCGACCGCATCGTCAGACTTGCTTCGGAGGAGCATTGACCATGTCGCTGTCCGGCCTTGCCGAGACCGAGCACCGGTTCACGCGCAAGGAGAGCACCCTGCCGGTCAGGGTGCTCGAACTCGACGACACGACCGAACGAGGACATCTGCTGATTTTCGGTGCGCCCACCGACGGATGCCTGGTCCGGATCCATTCGCGCTGCCTGTACGGCGAGACCTTGCGTTCCGACGACTGCGATTGCGGTCCGGAACTCGACGCGGCGCTCGACCTCATCCAGGCCGCAGGGTCCGGCGTCCTGGTCTATCTGGAGCAGGAGGGCCGCGGCCTAGGCCTGGTCGCGAAGGCGCGCGGCTATCGGCACAGCGAGCAGCACCGCACCGACAGCTTCACCAGTTACGCGCAGCTGGGCTTCCCCGTCGACGCGCGCACCTTCGAGGCCGCCGCCCGCGGCCTGGCCGCTTTGGGCCTCGGCTCGATCACACTGCTCACCAACAATCCGGTCAAGATCGAGGCAGTGCGCGCCGCGGGCCTGGAAGTCGTTGCGACACCGCTCATCACGCCGGTGCGCAGCGATCGGGCCTGGGCTTACCTGGAGGCCAAACGCATCCTGCGCGGCCACACCCTGCCCGCCGACCTGGCCCCGTTCGACGCGCCCGCCCCCGCGCTCCCCGCGCCTCGGCTGCGTTCGCTGCTCCCGAGCCGGGAGGTCGTGCTGGTGGCGCCGATCGCGCTGCTGGCCGTGCTGCTCGTCTCGCTCGGCCATGTCAGCGTGGCGGTGACCGCGGTGCTGGTGTGCGTGCTGCTGGTCGGCGCGCACGCGCTGCGGTCCAGCGATCTGCTCGCCGAGCTGGTCGCCCGTCCCGGCCGCCGGACCCGCACCGGCGGATTCGAGCTGTCACCGCTGCCCGCACCGCCGCTGCCCGGCGCCGAGGACCCGGCCCGCCCGGACACCGTGCTGGTGACGCCGCGATCGGACTACCGTTCATGAGCCACGTCGGAGGTTGTCGTTGACCGTCATCGACTCGGCCGCGGCCGAAACCGGACATCGGTTGCTGCGCAATGGGCGCGACCTGCACGTCCGGGTGCACGAACTGCCCGGTGACCGCGACGGCGGGCACGTCCTGGTGTTCGGCGAGATCGCCGACGGCTGCCTGGTCCGGATCCATTCGCGCTGCCTCTACGGTGACGCGTTGCGCGCCGACCACTGCCGCTGCGGTACCACGCTCGACCACGCCATGGATCAGATACAGGCGGCCGGCCGGGGCGTGTTGATCTATCTGGAACAGGAGGGCCGCGGGGCGGGCCTGGTCGGTAAGGCTCGCGGGCTACGGGCCGCGCAGTGCGCGGAATCAGGCACGCCGTGCAACCCCGCCATCGATGCACGGTCCTATCGGCACGCGGTCGCGGCGCTGGACCGCCTCGGGCTGCGCTCGATCCGCCTGATCACCGACAACCCCGACAAGGTCGCCGCCGTGCGCGCGGGTGGCATCCGGGTCGTCGTGCGCAGCCCGGGTGTGCCGGGTCGCGGCGGCCGGCTCACCGCGTGGCGTGCGCGCTGGCTCCGGGTGTACCGCCGATTCGAGGCACGGTAGGTCGCGCGTCCATAACTTCCCGAGTAAGCCGCACCACGACCTGCGGATCTAGCTACCATGAGTGAGCCGCGCCACTCCTGGCGCATCGACTCGTGAGAAACTGACAGCTCAGCTGCCGCATTCTGTCAGGATCGGGTCTCGAACCGCCCCCGTGCGGACGCCGTGAGGCGCGGTTCGTGTGGCACAGCTATCGGGAACAGGGTTATGACGACAACAGACATCGGCTATTCGCACAAATCGGGCAAAACGGTCTACACCATCCCGGAAGCGTTCCAAGAGACCATCAGCATGCGGCCCGATCAGGTCGCGCTGCGCACCGTCGGCGGAACGCAGGAGATCACCTGGCGCGAATACGGCGACCGGGTGCGCACCCTCGCGGCGGGCCTGGCCCGGCTCGGCGTCACCCGCGGCGACACTGTCGGCATCATGCTCACCAACCGGCCCGAATTCAACCTCGTCGACACCGCGGCCCTGCACCTGGGCGCCACCCCGTTCTCGATCTACAACACCAGCTCCGCCGAGCAGATCACCCACCTGTTCACCAACGCCGCGAACAAGGTGGTGGTGACCGAGCAGGCCTTCCTGGACAAGGTGCGCGCGGCCGGGGTCCAACTCGAGCACATCGTCCTCGTCGACGGACCGGCGACCGGCACGGTCACGCTGGACCAGGTGGCGGCCGACCCGGCCGCGGACTTCGATTTCGAGGCCACCTGGCGCGCGGTGCGGCCCGAGGACCTCGCCACGCTCATCTACACCTCCGGCACCACCGGCCCGTCCAAGGGCGTCGAGGTCACCCACCGCAACGTGCTCGCCCAGGTGATCGGGCTGGTGGCCGGACCGCTGCCGGTCGGGCTCGACGACCGCGCGGTGTCCTACCTGCCCGCCGCGCACGTCGCCGACCGGATCTCCGCGCACGCGATGAACCTGCTCACCGGCATCCAGCTCACCACGGTCGCCGACCCGCGCGAGGTCGCCGCCGCGCTGCCCGACGCCCGGCCGACCAGCTTCTTCGGCGTGCCTCGGGTGTGGCAGAAGATCAAGGCCGGCATCGAGACCAAGCTCGCCGCCGAGACCAGCCAGGTCAAGAAGACCTTGGCGCTGTGGGCCATCGACACCGGAATCGCCGCCGCCCGAGCCGATCTCGCGGGCCGCAGCCGCGGGCCGGTGCTCGCGGTGCAGCATCGGCTGGCCGAGACGCTGGTGCTGGCCAAGCTGCGGCACGCGATGGGCCTCGACGCGCTCGCCATCGCCGCATCGGGCGCCGCGCCGATCCCGCCCGAGACCCTCGAATACTTCCTCGGCCTCGGCTTCACGGTGAGCGAGGTGTGGGGCATGTCCGAGACCACCGGCGTCGGCACCTTCACCGAATTGGACAAGCCACGGCCCGGTTCGGTCGGCCGCCCGCTCGACGGCATCGAACTGCGGCTCGACGCCGACGGCGAGATCCTGGTGCGCGGGCCCATGGTCACCAGCGGTTACCGCGGCATGCCGGAGCAGACCGCCGAGGCCATCGACGCCGACGGCTGGCTGCACACCGGCGATGTCGGCACCCTCGACCCCGACGGCTACGTGCGCATCATCGATCGCAAGAAAGAACTGATCATCAACGAGGCGGGCAAGAACATCGCGCCGAGCAACGTCGAGAACGCCGTCAAGGCCGCCTCCTCGCTCGTCGGTCAGGTCGTCGCGATCGGCGATGCGCGGCCCTACATCGGCGCGCTGATCGTGCTCGATCCCGACGTGGCCACTCTGCGCGCCAAGGATCTCGGTGCCACCGACGCCGACCTGCCGACGCTGGCACGCCGGCAGGAGATCGTCGACGAGGTGCGTGCGGCGGTGCTGCAGGGCAACGTCAAGCTCTCCCGGGTCGAGCAGGTCAAACGCTTCACCATCGTCGGTGCGGCGTGGGAGCCCGGCGGCGAGGAGCTGACCCCGAAGATGTCGCTCAAACGCGGCCCGATCGCGGCCAAGTACGCCGCCGAGATCGCCGCGCTCTACGCCCAGACGCCGCCCGAGCACGTCGTCACCGTCAAGTAGCACACCGAAACAGCAGTGGCCCTGGGCTTTTCGCCCAGGGCCACCGTCGTCACCGAATTACTTCTGCTCGTAGGTCGCCACGATCACCGCGCGCGCGATGGCATGGGAGAACAGGTTGAACCCGAGGTAGGCCGGCGTGGCGCTCGCGTCGATCCCCAGGCTCTCCACGTCCACCGCGTGCACCGCGATGAAGTAGCGGTGGTAGCCGTGGCCGGGCGGCGGGCCCGCACCGACGAATCCGGGGAAGCCGCCGTCGTTGCGCAGCGAGATCGCCCCGCTCGGCAGCGCGCCGCCCTCCTCGCCGCTGCCGGCGCCGCTGGGCAGCGACGTCACGCCCACCGCAATGTCGGCCACCGCCCAGTGCCAGAACCCGGACGCGGTCGGCGCGTCCGGGTCGAACACGGTGACCGCGAAACTCTTTGTCTCGGCGGGGAATCCGGACCAGGACAACTGCGGCGAGATATCTTTGCCGCCCGCGCCGAACACGCCGCTGACCTGATCGTTGCCGAACGGCTGACCGTCGGTGACGTCCGAGGAGGTCAGCGTGAACGACGGCAGCTGCGGCAGCGCGTCGTAGGGGTTGTAGGAGTAGTCGGGCACGAGTGGTGTCCTTTCGTTCGATCGTCAGCTGTTCAGGAGGAAATGCTCCAGCACGCGGGTGCCGAATTCGAGCGCCTGCACCGGAACCCGCTCGTCGACACCGTGGAACAGCGCGGTGAAGTCGAGCTCGGGGGGCAGCTGCAGCGGCGCGAAACCGAAGCAGCGAATCCCCAAGCGCGCGAACGCCTTCGCGTCGGTACCGCCGGAGAGCATGTAGGGCACGGTCCGGCCCTGCGGATCGTGGGCGAGGATCGCGTCGTTCATCGCGTCCACCAGGTGACCGTCGAAAGTCGTTTCGTAGGAGTCGAGTTTGGTGATCCACTCGCGCTCGACGTCCGGGCCGATCAGCTCGTCGACCTCGCGTTCGAAGGCCGCCTGCCGCCCCGGCACCACCCGGCAGTCGACCACGGCCTCCGCGGTCTGCGGGATCACGTTCGCCTTGTATCCGGCCTGCAGCATGGTCGGGTTAGCGGTGTCCCGCAGCGTCGCGCCGATGATCCGCGAGATGGTGCCGAGCTTGGCCAGCTGCCCTTCGATATCAGGGCTGTCCGGGTCGAACTCGAGCCCGGTCTCCTCGGCGACGGCGGCCAGGAACTGTGCCACCGAGTCCGACATCACCAGCGGGAAGGTGTGTTTGCCGAGCCGGGCCACCGCCTCGGCCAGGATGGTGACCGCGTTGTCCTCGTGCAGGAACGAGCCGTGACCGGCACGGGCCTTGGCGCGCAACCGCATCCAGCCCAGGCCCTTCTCGGCCGTCTCCACCAGGTACAGCCTGCGCTCGGTGCCGTCCCGACGCGGCACGGTGAGCGAGAAGCCGCCGACCTCGCCGACCGCCTCGGTGACACCGTCGAACAGGTCCGGCCGATTGTCCACCAGCCATTGCGATCCCCACTTGCCGCCGTTCTCCTCGTCGGCGAGGAAGGCGAAGACGATGTCGCGCGGCGGTACCGTGCCCTCGCGCTTGAACTGACGCGCGACGGCCAGCATCATGCCGACCATGTCCTTCATGTCGATGGCGCCGCGACCCCACACGTAGCCGTCGCGCACCGCGCCGGAGAACGGATGCACGCTCCAGTCCGCGGCCTCGGCGGGCACCACGTCCAGGTGTCCGTGCATCATCAGCGCGCCCCGGCTCGAATCGGCGCCCGCCAATCGCGCGAAGACGTTGCCGCGGCCGGGCGCGCCCGACTCCACGTACTCGGTCGTATACCCCGCCGCCCGCAGTTGCTCGGCCACCCATTCGGCGCATTCGCGCTCGCCCTTGGTGGTGGCCAGCTCGCCGGTGTTGGAGGTATCGAACCGGATCAGCGCGCTGACCAGGTCCACCACCTCGTCTACCGCACGAGAGCCGCTGTTGGGAACCGATCCTTCGACAGATGTGGACACGTACCCTTTCCTACCACCTGCCCGGCCCGGCACCGTCGGCCTCCCCGCGCCCGCGCGGCCCGGCCGCGCCGGACGACACAGCGTACGGTGCCGATCCCGGTGCCCGCAGGGTCCGCATCACGGTGAGCGCAATCGGTGCCGTCACGGCGCGTCGAACGCGAGCTTCACGCCGAGCGCGAGCAGCACCGAGCCGGTGACCGCCTCCATCGCGCGTTTCACCGACACCCGGCTCAGCCAGGCGCGTGCCGCCCGGACCACGCAGATCAACACCGTCCACCACACCAACCCCTCGATGATGTGAATCATGGTGAGCGACAGGCCCATCAGCAGATGCGGCGCGTGCGGCGGCAGGAACTGCGGCAGCATCGCCAGATAGAACACGCCCACTTTCGGATTCAGCAGGTTCGACAGCGCGCCCCGCGCCCATGCCCGCACGAGACCACCACCGGGGTCCGCGTCGGGCTCCCATCCGACGGCGCCGTCGCGCCGCCACGCCGTGCGCAAGCTGGTGAGCCCGAGCCAGATCAGATACAGCGCGCCCGCCACGCGCAACACCGTGTACGCCACCTGCGAGGTGGTCAGCAGCACCGACACTCCGGCGGTCGCGGCCGCGCCCCACACCAGCAGGCCCGTGCCGACCCCGGCCGCCGTCGCGAACGCGCCGCGGGTGCCGCGTACGACCGCGGCACGCAGCACCAGCGCGGTGTCGAGTCCGGGCACCAGGGTGAGCAGGCCCGCGACGACCGCGAACGAGACCACCGCCGTCCCTACGCTCATGTCGCCGCACGCCAAGGCTGTCGCGGACTCATCGAGTCAGCCGCTTCTCGACGGCCTCGCGCATCCTGGCCAGCATCTCGGTCAGCACCGGACCGTAGGTCGCGAAGTTCAAGCGCGCGAAACCGCTTCCGCCAGGGCCGAAATCGGGACCGGAGAGCACCATCACCTTCGCCTCGTCAAGGAAGAACGCGGCCGGGTCCTGATCCAATTCCAGTGCGCGACAGTCGAGCCAGGCCAGATAGCTCGCCTGCGGCCGGTGGTAGCGCACCCACGGCGGCAGCGCGTCGGCGACGAGATCGCGGTTCGTGGTCAAGACCTGCCGGGTGGCGGCCAGCCAGGCGTCGCCCTCCTGCCAGGCTGCCTCGGTCGCCAGCACGCTCGGCGCACTGACCTGGCCGTACAGTTTCGGCGGCTGCGCGGCCAGCGCCTCGCGGACCCGTCGGTCGCCGACGTGCGCGACACAGCAGCGTAGTCCGGCCAGATTGAACGCCTTGCTCGCCGAGTTGAGTGTCACGGTGCGAGCGGCGATCTCCGGCCCCAGCGCGCCGATGGGCAGATGCCGGTGCGGGTCGTGGGTGAGTTCGGAATGGATCTCGTCGGCGATTACCACCAGATCGTGGCGACAGGCGATCTCCGCGATCGCGGTCAGCTCGGCACGGTCGAAGACATGGCCGGTCGGGTTGTTCGGGTTCACCATGATCAGCGCGCGGCAATCGGACGCACGGACCTGCGCCGCCATCCGCTCGGCGTCGAAGCCCCAGCCGTCGGCGGTCTCGACCAGCTGGATCGGCACCAGCCGCCGGCCCATGACCCGCAACGTCTCCAGGAACGGCGGATAGGTCGGCGTGTGCACCGCCACCGCGTCCCCTGGCCGCGTGGTGAGTTGCAGCACGATCTGCACCACCTGGATCAGCTCGGTGAACACGTGCACCTGCGCCGGATCGACCTCGAAGCCGTGCCGCTCGCGCATGCGCGCGGCGAAGCTGTGCGGCAACGGATTCAGCTCGGGTCGCTCGTCCCACGCCGGATACCCGAGATCCCCGATGGCGGCCCGCTGCAGCACCGCGCGCACCGCGTCCGGCACCGGGAAATCCATATCCGCGATCCAGCCAGGCAGCACATCGGTCCCGGCGCGCGCCCACTTCACCCCCGCGCGTCGCCGCAGGTCACCGAGCTCGACAAGGTCCATGCCGAGAACCCTAGAAGTAACGGCTCGGAACACGATTGACAATTTTCGCGGCCCGGCGCAAATTTCTTGCGTGACGGTTCCACCCCTCGACGACATAGACCACCACCTGCTCGCCCTGGTACAGGTCGACGCCACCCTGTCGCTGCACGAGCTCGGCGAGCGGGTTGCCCTGTCCCCCAGCGCGGTTCAACGCAGGCTCGGCCGGTTGCGGGCCGCTGGGGTGATCACCGCGCAGGTCGCCGTGGTCGATCCACGCGCGGTCGGCATGGCGCTGACCACCGTGGTGCTGGTCGAACTCACCGAGGACGACGCGGGCCAGTACGCCGCGTTCTGCGCCAGGATGCTCGCCGAACCCACAGTGCAGCAGTGCTATTCGACCGTCGGGCAATGGGATTACGTCGTGGTGATGGTCACCGCGGACCTCGCCGACTATCGCCGGATCTCCAATCGGCTGTTCGTCGACGACAAATCGGTCCAGCGCTACGAGACCCTGCCCACCTACGAACGAGTGAAAGCGCAACTGGCCGTGCCCTTGTCGGCGATCACAAGCACCGACATCGAACCGTAACCGACTTCACAGGATCAGCACGGGGAACCTTGACCCGGTGCACGGTCTCCGGTGCTGCACTGGACAAGTGCCGATCGGCACGCGCAGGTCTGCACGAGGAGGTCCGGCCCATGTGCTCGGCACCGGTCAGCGACGACACCGACCCCGAGGAGGTCCGCCTCACCGGTGCCGCATGGGAGTCGGTGAGCAGGCGCGGTGCCCGCTCACTCAACGCCGACGCGGCCGCCACCCACACCGACCCGACCACCGCGCGCACCGCGTTCGTCGTGGCCGACGGGATCGGCAACCACCTGCTCGCGGTCCGCGCCGCGCGCACGGCCGCCACCGTCGCGGCCAGGGTCGCCGCCGACGCCGGCGCCCGCGCGGGAATCCTTGCCGCGCAACATGAACTGCTGCGTCAGTTCCCGCAGTCCGAGGCCGACAGCGTGCTGGTCGTCGCGGTGCTGCCCGCCGGCGCGGGCCCGGCCGATATCGCCTGGGTCGGTGACTGCCGCGCCTATCGCTGGAACGGCCGGGTGCTGCACCAGATCACGGTCGATCACACGGTCGCCGAGTTCTGGCGGATCCGCGGACATCAGCCACCACCGCGGCTGAACCATCTGGTGACCACCTCGGCCCGCACCGTCCGCCCCGCCGATATCGGCCAGGCGGGCACCGGCGCGAGTACCGGACGACTACTGCTCAGCACCGACGGCGTGCACAAGCGGCTCGACATCACCACCATCAAGGTGGTCCTGGCGGGCAGCGCCTCCCCCGCGTTGGCCGCCGATACGCTGGTCCGGTCCGCCCTGCACGCGGGCGGTACCGACAACACCACCGCGCTGGTCGCCGACCGCAGGTAGCCGCGGGCAGGCCCGTCAGCGGGCCGCGAGTTGCGGTCGCGTGATCTCCGCGGCGCCGCCGTATCCCGCGTCCGGCCGCGGCACGAGTTCATCGAGCGCGCCGCGGACTCGACGCAAGACGGTCGCGGCGCGAGCGCGCAGCGACCGCGCCGTCGCCGCCTGCCCGGTGACATCGGCCAGATCCGCGAGCACCGTGTCGAACGGCCCGAATACCGCCGCGCCGGTGTCGAATCCGATCAGGGCCCCGGAGAACGGCAGCAGTGTGTCGAACAGTTCCCGCGACGCATCGAGTTCCCCCAGTGCCACGGCGGCGGTGCCGCGGAAGGCGGACATCAGCGGCCGGTAGCGGTCGCCGCGCACCGCCGGGTGAGCGCGGAACACCTCCCGCGCCCGTGCCCGGTCACCGGCGTGCAGCAGGGCGACGGCATAGATCTGCGCGACCCGGTCGGGCTCGGCCGTGTACAGCCCGGCCAGCGGCGCCGCCACACCGGATAGGTCGCCGCGCGCCCACCCGAGCGTGAGCGCGCCGACCAGCCGCGGGCCCTGCGGATGGGCCGCCCCCGTCTCCGCCATCCGAGCCGCGAAGTCTCGGTACTTCCGTTCCGCCGCAGGCAGATCCCCGCGCAACACCTCCACCACCGCCGCGAAGGCCAGCAGGACATCGGCCAGTGGTCGCGGGCGGCCGTCCGGCGTGGCGCCGAGCGCGGCGGCGGCATGCCTGCTAGCCGCCCGCGGATCGCACGCCCGGCAGGCCGCCAGGAAACGGAAGTAGTGCGCGAGCGCCTGATAGTCCGGCAAACCCGCGCCGCGCGCGACGTCGAACAGTTCCTCGGCGACCATGGGCAGGCCGGAACCGTCCGGCTCGCCGATGCGGGTGTAGGCCAAGGCATTCAACGCGGCGCAGCGCAGCTCCGGATCGCCGCAATCGTGCGCGAGACGCGCCGCCTCCGCCGCGCGCTCCGCGGCCTGCGCGGGCTCATCGGCCGCCTCCGTGCTCAACGCGACGAGCAGCGCGGCGCGCTCGACCGACGAATCGGTGCGCGCCAGTGCGGATTCCAGCGTGGACCGCAGCCGGGTGTCGCTCGTAGCGCACTCCCACGCACCACGCAGGACCGGTACCGTCCGGCCGGTGAGCGCACGGACCACCAGGCGCTGGTCGTCGAGTTCCTCGGCGAGCGCGAGCGCACGGCCGCGCACCGGACGCGCGCGAGCGAGCTGTCCGTCCCCGGCCAACGCGCCCGCCAGACCGCGCAGCGCCTCGAACAGCGCAAGCCGGTCCTGTTTGCGCGCGCCGCGCCGGGCATGCCCGGCCAGTTCGTGCAGTTCGACCGCGCTTCGCCACTGCGCGGCGGCACCCGCGGCATTACCCGCGCGGTCATATCGGTCGGCCACCGCGACGACGTGGCGCAGCGCCTGCGCCGCCGTCGCCGGGGTGGCGCCGTGGGCGGCGTGCCGGGCGAGCAGCTCCGCGTCGGCGAGCTCGGCGTAGCGCGCGTCGAGCCGCGCCTCCAGCAATTCCAGTGCGCTCCAATGCATTCGACCGCGCCGCAGGGGCGCGATGCTCTGATACACCACGTCCTGGACCAGTGCCCGATCCAGCGCGATCCGGCCGCGGTGATCGAAGCCGGACAGCCCGGCCGCCGCCGCCGCGTCGATGAGATCCACCAGCTCGTCTTCGGCGACACCCGACAGCTGCGCCAGCGTGTCGACATCGATCTCCCTGCCCCACACGGCGAGATACTGCAGTACGGCCAGCACCCCTTCGGGTAGCTGTTCGATGCGGTCGATCACCACGGCGCGGATGTTCCCCGGCAGACCGGTGTTTCTCGGCAGACCAGGCGAATCCCCCAGCGCCGCTATTCGCTTCGACAGCTCCCGGACGAAGAACGGATTACCGCCTGTTCTTTCGTGCAACGTTTGCAGCGATTCGGGATCGAGCGTCGCCAGACCGGCGTCCTGCGCAACCTTGCGCGTCCCCGCCAGATCCAGGCCGGTCAACTCCACCCGTTCGGCCGCGCGGTCGGCCAGCGCCGCCTCGGCGGCCCGCAGGCCGGGCGACAGCTCGAAGTCACGCACCGTGGCGATGACCAGAATCGGTTCCCGCTGCAACCAATTCGCCAACTGCCGCAGGACCTGCAGGGTCGCCTCGTCGGCCCGCTGGGCATCCTCGACCACGATCGCCACCGGCCTGCTCGGCACGAGTTCGCGGCATCGCGCGGTGACCGCACGCACGATGGTGAACGGGTCGGCGGGGCCCGCGGGGCCGGACGGCTCGCCGCCGAGCTCTACCAGGATCTCGGCCCAGGCCCAAGCCGCCGGCGCGCCGTCGACATCAGGGCAGCGACCGACGGCGGTGATCCAGCCCTGCGCCGCCAGATCCGCGGCCATCGCCGTGACGAGTGTTGTTTTTCCCGAGCCCGCCGCGCCGACCAGCCACGTCATCCGCAACCCGGACCGGCGCGCCTCCCCTGCCGTCGCGAGCAGAGCACGGCGCTGCCCCGGATAGAACGTCGGCTCCGCACCCGAATCGACGACCTCGGTCCGCACCGCGCGCGCACCGCCGCGCGGCGGCGTCTCGGCCATGGCGCGGGCGGTGGCCGAATGTTCGGTCGGCACACGCTGTTTCAGGATCGCCGATTCGAGATCCCGCAACCGCGGTCCCGGATCTATCCCGAATTCCGTGCGCAGGAATTCCCTGGCGCGCCGAACTGTGGCCAACGCCTCGACCTGCTGGCCGAGCCGATACTGCGCCGCGGCCAGTAGTCGCACACTTTCTTCGCGGCCCGGATTTTCCTCTACCTGCTGACGCAGCACGGTGACCACCTCGCCGAGCCTGCCGAGTTCCAGTGCGGCCTCGGCGCGCAGTTCGGTGGCCGTGATCCGTAAATCGGTGAGCCGGGCGGCCTCCGCGACGGCCCACGACGCACCGGAAAAGGATTCGAATGCCGCACCGTGCCAGCAATCCAGAGCCGCGTCGAGCAGTCGATAACGTTCCAGCGGCCCCGGCCGGTCGGCCGGGTCGTGCACCCGCTGCTCATACTGGCGCATCTGCTCCTCGAATCGCCACGCGTCCACACTGCCCGGAGCCAGCCGCAGCGCGTAGCCGCCGCCCTCGGACACCAGGATGCGCGCCGCGGTCCTCGGTCTTCGCGCCGGCTCGAGCACGCGCCGCAAATTGTGGATCTGCACCTGCAATACGGCGGGCGCGTGCGAGGGCGGATCGCCTTCCCACACGTCCTCCACCAGGCGATCGGTGCCGATGGCCTGACCGCCCGCCAGCACGAGCCGCCCCAGCACCGCGCGCTGGCGTGCGGCACCGATACGTGCCGTACGACCGCCTAGCGAAACCTGAAGCGGACCGAACACCTGAACCTGTGGCTCCGTCATGACACGGCGTCCCTCCGACCGTCGAGATATCCACTCCGTCAATTAATTTCGAAGAACTTCCGGTAAATTACCGCCATGTTTCGGAATGCACAAACCGGACCGGCAGCGCAGTGTCCAGCAAACTCGTTGCCGGACAACATCATCCGCTGATTCAAACCGGAATCTCGGCAAATCCGCACAGCGCGCACGATCGTTCGGCACGCGCGGATTCGATGAGCCGCCAACACTTCACACAACGCCGCGGCCGCGCGTGGCCGCGCCCGATCTCTCGTAATGTCACGTGCGCGTCCCGGTCGCCGTCGATCCATACGCCGGCGACTATCCCGCGCCGCTGCGCTATCGCCAGCGCGTGCCCGGCGCAACGCGCGAGCACCGGACATCGCCTGCAGTAGGCCAGAGCCTGTCGTGGGTCGCCTTTCGGCGGCGCCGCGGGGTAAAAGATCCCCGGCGCGACCGCCCGGCAGGCCGCCCGCTGTCGCCAGTTCATCCGAATTCCTCACCTTCGTCGCCCAACCTCGTCCGTCGGCGACGCAGCGCCCCCGTACCGGACCGTCCACGTCCCCGGATCGACGTTCCCAGGAATGCCGATACTGTATTCAAGAAATGCGCCGATCACCCAACGTCAAACAATTACGAATGGGTATCGAAATGCGCCGGAAGCGCTCCGGAAGAATTGCGGAAGAGAAATGGAAGGCGAATCCCGGATAATAGTCCGGACATATTTCTCCGACCCGCGGGAGCAGACCCGATGCGCATACCCCCGACCGCCGAACACCAGGCACCGACCCCCGTGACCACCCGCGGGTCCACGCCGGATACCGCAGTCACCACCGAACTAACCGAACCCGCCGCTACCGGCCTCTATCGCGATCGCGACGGCGATCTCTGGCAGAAGACCGACCGCGGCTGGCGCCTGCGCAGCCAGCACGGCGTCGCCGTCGACGACGCCTCGTACTGGGCCTGGCTGGACGGGCACGTTCGCGATTACGCACCCTTTGTTCCGCTCGGCGCCGAATAGCAGCCGCGAGGTCGCGGCCGCGTCACCGCGGCGCGGCCGCGACCTCGGCCGAATTATCGGAAACGAATTTCCGCAACCATCCGAAAGTGCGCCGAAAGCGCCGCGCCGTAAATCGCCGCGCCGATCGGCCGACACCCGCCGCTCGCCCGAATCGAGGAAAGCCGATGACCGCGCGTCCGAAACCGCCGCACACCGCCGTACCGACTTTCGCGTTCACCCCGATCGCCCGGCCCGAGTTATACGACCGGCTCGATACGGCGCTGTCCGCCGCGCGGGCCGCCACACTGCTCATCACCGCGCCCGCGGGCACCGGCAAGACCGTGCTCGTCGCCGACTGGCTGCGCCATCGCCGTCGGCAGGCACCGCCCGCTGCGGCCATCAGCTGGCTGACGCTGACCAGGCGCAACGCCGGCGCGGTCGGGTTGCGCACCGCGCTGCCCGGTCCCGACCTTCCGCCCGTGCTGGTGATCGACAACGCGCACCTGATCACCGAGCCGCCCGCCCTTGCCTACCTCGAATACGTGCTGACGCATCTGCCGTCGAGCACCGTCGCCATACTCATGGCCCGTTTCGCGCCACCATTGCGCTGGCATGCGGCCGAATCCGCAGGACTGGTCACGTATCTGGGCTCGGCGGACCTGATGTTCAGCAGCGCACAGGCGAAACAGCTGTGCGCGCAACAGCATTGCACGCTCACCGCGGACGAGCTGAAGACCGTCATGGATCTGACCAGGGGCTGGCCCACACTGCTGCGCATCACGGCGGGCCAGCTCGCCGCCGAGCCCGATCGCCGAACGGCGCTGGCCGCGCTGGCGAGCGCACCACGCGCCCTCGGTGAGTTCCTGCGCACCGAATTCATCGAGGGACTCGCCGAACCGGTCCGCCGGTTCGTCGTGGAGACCAGCGTCCCCGAGACGTTCACCGCGGCACTCGCCGAACAACTCACCGGACTCGACGCACCGCAGATCCTGGACGAACTCCTGCGCGTCAACTTCCCGCTCACCCCCGTCGCGCACCGCGGCGAGCTCTGGTTCAGCTATCACCCCATGCTGCGCAGCGAACTGCTGTTGGAGGCCCGCTACAGCGCCACCCACGCCGAGGTGCTGCGCCGCACCGCGGACTGGTACTGCGCGATGAACCTGCCGATCGCCGCGCTACCGCACGTCCTGGCGGGGACGCCGGCCGAACTCGTGCGGTTCCTGCGCGAAACCGCGTTGCGCATCGTGCTCGACGGCGCGGGGCCGCAGCTGTTCCAGCGCCTCGAGCGCGCCCCGCTGCCCGCCGACGATCCGTTCCTGTGGGTGCTGCGCGCCATCGATGCCCTCGAACGTGACGACGTCACCGCCGCGCTCACCCACCTCGACATCGCCTGCGCGCGTACCCCGGACACCGAAACGATCGCGCCGCGAGGCTGGCTCGTACCGCTCACCCTCGCCGCGACCGTGCGCGCCGCGGTGGCCGGCGGCACCGGTCTCGCCGAAATCCGGCTCCCGGACCCGCTTCCGGTCACCGGACAGCCGGATATCGACGCCTATGTCGCGATCGAGGCCGGCACGGCGCTGCTAGTGCGCGGCTCGCATACCCTTGCCAGGCAACAACTCCGGCGCGGCCTCGCCCTGGCCAAATGCGTCGGCAACCATGCACTGGTGGTGCGGGCCTGCGCGCACCTGGCGCTGGTCGCCGGTGTGCGCGGCGGCATCGCGGTGGCCAGGGACACCGCTCGCACCGCGGTGCGCAGCGCGCACACCAAGCACCTCATCGACTCGCCGGCTGCCGCTGTGGCGTCGGCGGTTTCGTCCTTCGCCGGGTACCTGCGCGGCGAGCCCGGCACCACACCGGAGCCGAGGCAGGCACCGCGGTGCTGTGTCGAACCGGTCACCCGGCTGTGCGAATTCGACACTGCCGCGGACAAATACGCCGCCGCCGAGCCCCTGCGGGCGAGCACGCTGCGACTACTGCGGCACCCCTACGCCGCCCCCGTCGCCGGACTCCTGCTGCCGCCGGTGATCTGCGCGTTGCTCCTGGTCACCGACGTCGGCGCCGTGCGGCCGCTGATCGAGCAGGCCGAGCCGCTGCTCGGCGACGACGCGGGCCGCACCGTAGCCCGTGCCGCGGTGGCCGCCCGCACCGGGCACCCGAAAACGGTGCTCGGCCTTGTCGAACCGATTATCGCCGACGGCGACGCCACGCACCCGTTGCACACCGTCACCGCGCTGCTGTTCACCGCGTCCGCGCACGCCGCGCTGCGAAATCCATTGCCTGCCAGGGCCGCACTCGAGGCGGCCCTGCGCGGCGCCGAGGACGATCACCTGGTGCGGCCGTTCCTCGACGTCCCCGGCTGTGTCCAGCTGCTCGACACCCACATCGGCACCCTCGGCAGGTACAACAGACTCGCCCAGGAGATCCGGCAGCATCCGGCCGTGCGCCGCGGGGCCGCCCAGCCGCGGCTCACCGCGACCGAACGCACGGTGCTCGCGCAACTGCCGTCCGGGCGCACGGTGCAGCAGATCGCCGAAACCCTCGGTGTCTCGATCAACACCGTCAAAACACATCTGCGCGGCATATACACCAAGCTGGGCACCAACTCCCGGGCCGAGACCCTGCTGCTGGCCCACCGCACAGGGCTGCTCTGAGGCCCTCCACTCACTCCCGGTCCGGGCGCCACGTCGCGATCGCCCAGATGACGACGACGTTCAGCACGATGATCGAGATCGACCATGCCGGGTAGTACGGCAGCGACAGAAAGTTCCCGATGATCGACAGTGCCGCAACGAGAATCGCGGCGACCCTGGCCCAGGTGAAGCCGAGCATCAGGCCGACCGCACACAGCGCGAGCAGCGTGCCGAGCACGGTGTGGGTCCAGCCCCACGAAGTGGTGTCGAACCGATAGAGGTACTCGAATCCGACAACGTAGAGCTGGTCGGCGACGATCGCCGAGATGCCTTCCAGGATGGAGATCACGCCGACCGTGAGCAGCAGTACCGCCGCCGCGAGGGAGGTACCGGCGGCCACCGCGCGGCGCACCGGGTGCTCGGTATCCGGCTCGTGAGTCATGGATCGTCCCCTTTCTCGATGGGTTGGCGGACGATCCGACTGTGCGCCCCGCCCCGCCCCCGCGCCTCACCCGGCACGGATGAGGTGCGCCCGCGCCGCGAGTTCATCCGTATCGGGTGAGGACAGCGGGCACGCGCGGCGGCACTGTCGACAACGGCCTCGGCGATCCGCCGCGGATCCCGACCCGGCCGCTCAGAAAGGGGTAATCGCAATGTCGCTGTGGGATTTTCTCTGGTACGCCGTCATGACGTTTCTGTTCGTCGCGTACCTCATGATCCTGTTCGCCATCGTCTCCGATCTGTTCCGCGACCACGAGACCTCCGGATGGATCAAAGCTCTGTGGCTGGTAGTGCTGCTCGTGCTGCCTTTCCTCGGCGCGCTGATCTACCTGATCGCCCGGGGTAAGCCGATGACCGTACGCCGCGTCGACGCGGGCCTGCGCTACCGCGAGGCCGAGGACGAGTACCTGCGCCGCGTCACCGGGCTCGACTCCGCGACGCAGCTCGCGACCGCCAAACAGCTGCTCGACGACGGGGCGATCACCGAGGCGGAGTTCCGGCGCATCAAGGAGACGATCCTGCCCTAGCACGACTATTCGTCAGGAGGTTCCCATGACCGACGCACCGGCCATCGCCGACCACGGACTGATCGGCGATCTGCACACGGCCGCACTGGTCGCCACCGACGGCACCATCGACTGGTTCTGCTCGCCCCGGTTCGACGCGCCGAGCATCTTCGGGGCGCTGCTCGATCACCAGCGCGGCGGGCACTGCCGAATCCAGCCGTCGATCCGGCCGTATCGGACCACACAGCTGTATTTTCCCGATACCGCGATTCTGATCACCCGCTTCATGACCGAGGACGGCACCGGTGAAATCTGCGACTTCATGCCGCCGCTGCCCGGCCGGGCCCCGACCGATCAGCACCGGCTGGTGCGCACGGTGCGCTGCGTACGTGGCAGGCTCACTTTCGATCTCGACCTGATGCCGCGCTTCGACTACGGCCGCGCCCCGCACACCACCAGGCAGACCGAGGACGGCATCGTGTTCGACGGCGGCGCGCAGACACTGACCGTGCACATCGTGCGGGAACCGGACGACGCCGCGCTGGCTCGGGTCGCGACCACCGACGAGGGACACGTCTACGGTTCGCTCACCCTCGAGGCGGGTCAGGCGCGCGGAATCGTCTTGGAGACAGCCGCTCCCGGCCCGCCGCGCATGATCCGGCCCGCGGAGGTGGCGCGCCTGTTCCACGACACGGTGCGCTACTGGCACTCCTGGCTGGCGCGGTCCACCTACCGGGGACGCTGGCGCGAGATCGTGCACCGCGGCGCGATCACCCTCAAACTCCTGACCTACGCGCCCACCGGCGCCATCATCGCGGCCCCGACAGCCGGACTACCGGAACAACTCGGTGGCGAACGGAATTGGGACTACCGATACACCTGGATCAGGGATGCGGCGTTCTCGGTGCACACCCTGCTGAGCCTCGGATTCACTGAGGAGGCAAGCGATTTCGCACGCTGGCTGCGTTATCGGTACCAGCGGGCCGAGGGGCCGCTGCGGATCATGTATCGGGTCGACGGCTCGCCGGAGCTCCGTGAGGAGGTCCTCGGCCACTGGCGCGGCTATCGAGGTTCGGCGCCGGTACGGATCGGCAACGATGCCGCCGATCAACTGCAACTCGACATCTACGGAGAACTGCTCGACGCCATCTACCATGCCGATCGGCACGGCCTGCGCGTCGGCTACGCGGGCTGGCGCGCGGTCTGTTCGGTCCTCGACTGGCTGCTGGACAATTGGGACCAGCCCGAGCAGGGCATCTGGGAAACTCGCTGCGGCCGAGCCGATTTCAGCTACGGGCGGTTGATGAGCTGGGTGGCGTTCGACCGCGCGATCCGGATCGCGACCACCCGTGGCCTGCCCGGCCCGGTCGAGCGATGGCGCGAACAGCGCGACCGCATCCATGCCCAACTCTGGGACCGTGGCTGGAACCGGCGCCGCCAGGCGTTCGTTCAGCGCTATCACGCCGACGTGCTCGACGCGTCCCTATTGCGCATGGTGAAAACAGGATTCGTCGCCCCACGCGATCCGCGCTGGCTGTCCACGCTCTCGGCGATCTCCGAGGAACTGGTGACCGACAGCCTGGTGTATCGCTACAACCCGGGCGCGGCGCCCGACGGTCTGCGCGGCACCGAAGGCACCTTCTCGCTGTGCACCTTCGACTACGTCGACGCACTCGCCCGCGCGGGTGAGGTCGCTCAGGCCCGTCTGATCTTCGAGAAAATGCTCACCTACGCCAACCACGTCGGGCTCTATGCCGAGGAAATCGCCTTGACCGGTGCGCAATTGGGCAACTTCCCGCAGGCCTTCACGCATCTGGCGCTCATCGACGCCGCCTTGACATTGGACCGCGCGATGGACGCGGCCCCGATTCCGGACATCGCGGACACCGCCACGAAAATGGCGATGGCCCCCGAACAAGGATCTGTTCGGGGGCCTCGGTAGCGAGGCTACACCGGGCGACCGGGTGGCGGGGGTGGTTTCTTGCTTACTTTTTGGCCACAGAAGAGGAACCGGTGGTACGCGCGGATACTTCTTCCCACAGCGGCCCGAACACCAGCCACAGTCCGACGATCGCCCAGGAGCGGCCGATCCACCACCAGAGTGCGTCGGCCTGCTCGCCGCGGGCGACGGTCACAATGATCACGCCGAGCGTCAGCGAGGCGATCGCCGCGGCGAGGACCACCCGATTCCATTCCCGCCACAGCGCGGCGGCCTTCTCCGGCGTGCCCTTCGCCGGCTTCACCGGCGCCGGACCACCCGCGAACCGATGCGCGAACCGGACGTCGGCCCAGCGCACGATCGTCGGCCCGAACGCGACGCTCACCCCCAGATAGAGCGCCGCGATGCCGTGGATCGGGCCCGGCTTCGCGCCCTGACGCAGGTCGATGGCCGCCGCCACGATCAGCGCGACGTCGAGCAGCGGAATCCCCCACAGCAGCGCCGCGCCGAGCGCACGCAGCCGCAGCAGATACCGTGCGATCAACCCCGCCGCGAGCAGTACCCAGAGTCCGACCTCCGACACCACGATCATCGTCGCGACCGGATTGTCGCGAACAAGATCAAACATTTCCCTCTCCCGCCGTTTCGTCGAACAGATCGAGCAGGTAGGCCACCGTTTTCGCCGCCGACCCCCGCTACCCGATAAACGTAGGTCGCGCCCCGGGGACGACGCATCCTCCGATGGGACGACCGGCTATCGACATCAGGAGGACCCGCCCCCACCACGTGCCCAAGAAAACAAGGGCACGCGCACCCTGGTCGGTCCTTCTAAAGTTCGCAGCTGAGGTGTGCCGATGTTCCGGCCAGAGGCGGGTTACGAATCCGGTTGCGCGCCCGACCGATTGCGTGATCGTCGGGGGGATTGGCAAGTGACTGAGTTCGAACCATACGAACCGGCATCGATGAACAATCGCGGCGTGCAGTCACAGCACGGAGGCGACCGTATCGGAGCCGAGCGGTGGTATCGGAGAGCCGCGGCGACGGGTCACCTCAACGCGATGTTCAACCTGGGTGCACGGCCGCACGAGTCCGTCCGGCCGCCTGCCTCATCGAATACGAGCGCGGCGGATTCCCTGGCGCCGACCGCGCCATTTCGATCACCAAGGCGACGGATCGGCCGGCCTGGGACCGCCAGCGCCACAGTTCAATTCGCGAGAAATCGCCGGGCAGAATTTCGGCACTGTCCGACGATATCAGCATTCGTGTCGAATCATGCGACCGAAGAACGCCTGCGCGCTTTGGATTCCGGCGAATCGGACTGATCCAGGATCGCAGAATGCCCGCGACTAGTACCGTTCCCCGGCAACGGCTTGCTAAACCTCCACGTAATTCTGTTCACAAAGAACGGCCGCTGGTTTGCACCACGCGGGCGCGCACTATGCACTGGAAAGATGCCGACCGAGAATTCGACGACAATCCGACGCCGGACTTTCCTGCCTCGGCGGCGCCGTCGCGATCTCGACGGATACGAAATGGTGGTTTCCGCGCCGGAAAAGCCGACACGGGACGAAAGGCATAATGCGGACCGCAATGTCGTGATCGTCGCGGTGTTCGCCGCGCTGGGCGGCATGCTCTACGGCTACGACACCGGCATCATCTCCGGCGCGCTGCCCAAGATGTCGGCCGAGTGGGGCATCGACCACACCAGGCAGGAGATCGTGACCGCCGCGATCCTGGCGGGCGCGGTCCTCGGCGCGCTGATCGGCGGATCGCTGTCGAAGACCCTGGGCAGGCGCAAGGTCATCCTGCTCATCGCCTGCGTCTTCGCCGTCGGTGTCGTGGCGTGCGCGCTCGCGGTGGACGAGTGGATGATGACCGCCGCCCGGTTGTTCCTCGGTCTCGCGGTCGGCGGCTGTTCGCAGATCGTCCCGACCTATATCGCCGAGCTGGCCCCGCCGCACCGCCGCGGCGCCATGGTGACGTTCTTCAACATCGCGATCGGCGTCGGGATCTTCCTGGCCAACCTGGTCAGCCTGCTCGCCGCCGCCGGCGATACCGCCGATGACAGCGGCGACTGGCGGTGGATGATCGGCATCGCGGTCGTGCCCGCCCTGGTGCTCGGCGCCGCGATGCTGCGCCTGCCGGAGACACCGCGCTGGCTGATCGAGAACGGGACGATCGGCAAGGCCCGGGTCGTGCTGCGCTGGCTGCGCCCCAACCGCTCCGCCGCCGTCGACGAAACCTTGCAGATCTGGGCCATCGCCCAGCAGGAGCAGCGCGCGGCGCGCGGCGGTTGGACCAATCTCACCCAGCGCTGGGTGCGGCCCGCGCTCGTGGCCGGGCTCGGCATCGCCGCCTTCACCCAGCTGTCCGGGCTGGAGATGATGATCTACTACTCGCACACCATCCTCGGCAGCGCCGCGGGCTTCGGCGCCGGCCTGGTCGTCTGGTCCGGGCTCGGCATCGCGACCGTCTATCTGATCTTCACCGCGGTGGGTGAACGCCTGGTGGACGTGGTGGGCCGCCGCAGGCTGATGCTCGCCCTGATCCCGGGTTCGACGGTGTTCCTGTGCTGTTTCGGTCTGCTGTTCGTGCTCACCGACCACCCCAACCGCTACCTCACGGTCGGCTTGATGCTCGCCTATATGGCGTGCAACGCGGCCGGATTGCAGGCGGTCGGCTGGCTGCTCGGCTCCGAGCTGTATCCGCTGAGCATCCGCGACCGCGCGACCAGTCTGCACGCCGTGGCGCTGTGGGGCTCGAACCTGGTTCTCACGCTGACCGCACTGAGCACCATCGACACCCTCGGCCTCGGCCCCGCGTTCGTCATGTACGCCGGATTCAACCTGCTGTCACTGATTTTCGTGTACTTCTTCGTCCCGGAGACAAAGGGACATTCACTCGAGGACATCGAACAGTCTTTGCGGGAGGGCACATTCATGCCCCTGCGCGGCAACATCGGCAGCCGCGTCCACGTCACCGACAGCGGGCCACTCGGCACAACACCGCCACCCTGATCTCCGCCCCAAATAACCGCCCAGCAGCCGATCCAACTGCCATCCACAATTACCCAGCGGCTCAACCGATCTCAACACACGGGCAAAATCGCGCCCTCGACCGCCGTCACCACGAACCCACCGAGCGCGCGCCGTTGATTCGTCCAGGATTCGCGCGGCGGCTGAGGACACCCGATCCGAGGTCCGGGGTTCGGGCTGCTCAGTGCGCCGGGCTCAGGGCCGGCGGTCGGTGTCGGGGGCGCGTTTGGTGTGTTCGGTCCACGCCTGCCCGTCCCACCAGTACAGCAGCTGGCCGCCCGAGGGCGGGGGGTACCAGCCCGGCGGCACGTTCCATACCGGCGCGGGGCGCGCCGCGGACCGATCGGACTGTTCCGCCGCGATCCGCGCGCAGAACACGAAGAACCCGGCGGTGATCATCAGCGCGAACGCCCCGACGAGCAACCCGTTCACCACGAGCAGCAACCCGACCAGTGCGCAGATCCCGGCGAGGATCCGCAGCAGCACCCGCCCGTCGGTCAGCCGCACCGAGGGCCGTTCGGTCAGCGCCGCTCCGGCACGGGCCCGCAACATCTGCCCCCGGGTCCGCCGCGGGCCCACCACCTTGGTGTCCGAGATCCCGGTCCGTGGAATTCGCGCCGTCCGGGTGATCCGGCCGTCCGCCCGTTTCGTCACCCGTAACGGACCCCCGCCCGCACTGTATCCGAACCCCGTTTTCGATACGGTGACCCGCACCGGACCATATTTTCTGTGTACCCGGACCACGCACTGCTCCTTCGAGCATCGAACTCGACCAGCCTGCGAACGAGTCCGATGGTACTGCGACCCGGCCAGGTTGATCGAGGGATCGGCGGCCGATCTCCGCGCCGCAAGAGCCGTGCCGGGCGCCTGGATACGCGGGTCCGACCGTCGCTACCTGCGCACGCGGCGCCGGAAACGGAAGGAGCGGGTTCCGGTGCCCACACCGGACAGGTGCAGGGCGACCAGCAGCAAGCCGAGGGTCACCAGGGTGCCGGCGGTGATCGTGTCGCCGAGGGTGGCATCGGTCAGGTCGAGGAGCAGCGCGAGTCCGAACGCTACCGCGGCGGCAATGGCCATCATTGGTGAACCTCCTTGTGCTGCCCCGGAAGTACCCAGCGGTGCGCGGCGCAACCACACCGCCGCGATCACACCCCCGCCATGCGCGCGGCGAGGTTGCGGATCGTCCGCTCGGTGAACACATCGCGCAGTTCGATACCGACACCGACCTTTTCGGCGATCCGGCGGTGAACACGGGCTCCGGCAAGGCTTTTCGGTCCACCTTGCCGGTCGGCCCGGCGCAAGCGCGTCGAGAATCACCAGCGCGACCACGGCGCGGGCCACCACCGGATCACCGGCCAGCGCGGTTTCGACCTCACCGGGCGCGCCACACGCGCCGCGCTCCCCCTGAACAGGGGTGATTTCTGCAGATTTGCAGACTGGATCTGCGCTATTCCTTATTGTCTGCGGACAGGTGGGCCTCAATACTGGCCAACCGAGCCCGTGTGCGGTGCGTCACATGCGCGTGCGTGGGTGGTGTGTAGAAAGATGAGGGACAGCTCGATGACGGCCACGATTGACCAAGCCAGCTCGGAGAAGGGACTAGCGCGGGTCGCGCAGTCACTCGCGAGATGGACGGAGAAATGGTTCCCGGACGCCTATGTCGTCGCCTTGGCCGGTGTGTTCATCGTGGCGGTGGCGGCACTGGCCAACGGTTCTTCGCCCAAGACGGTGGTGACCGCGTTCGGCGACGGATTCTGGGATCTCACGGCTTTCACGCTGCAGATGGCGATGGTGGTGCTGACCGGTTACGTGGTCGCCACCTCCCCGCCGGTGGCCCGGCTCATCGAACGGCTCGCGGCCGCACCGCGATCCGCGGCGGGCGCGGTGAGTTTCGTTGCGTTCCTGAGTATGTCGGTGTCGTTTCTGAACTGGGGCCTCAGCCTGGTGTTCGGCGGCCTGCTGGCCCGCGCGATCGCGCGGCGCACCGACCTGCGGGTGGACTATCGCGCGCTCGGCGCCGCGGCGTTCATGGGTCTGGGCGCCGTTTGGGCGCTCGGCCTTTCGTCCTCGGCGGCACAGTTGCAGGCCACGGCGAGCTCACTGCCGCCCGCGCTGTTGCGGATCACCGGCGTGCTGGACTTCGGCATGACGATCTTCACCTGGCAGTCGCTGCTGATGTGCGTGATCATCATGGCGATCACCGTGGTGATCGCCCACTTCTCGGCGCCGAAGGGCGCGGCGATCAAGACCGCGCAGGATCTGGAGGTCGACCTCGACGATCAGCCCGAGGAGGCCACCCCGCGCACGCGCCCTGGCGAATGGCTCGAATACAGCCGGATTCTGCCGATCATCGCCGGCGTAATGACCTTGGGCTGGTTGGTTTCCCAGTTCCTCGACAAGGCCGCGCTCACCGTGGTGAGCAGCCTCAACGGTTACCTGCTCGTCTTCCTCGTGCTCGGGTTGGTGCTGCACGGCACACCGCGCAAGTTCCTGCAGGCGGTCTCCCTGGCGGTTCCGGCCACCGCGGGCATCCTGGTGCAGTTCCCGCTGTATGCCGCCATGGCCGCGATCCTCACCAAAGCGAAAGGGCGCGGCGGGATCACCGTATCGGAGCACCTGGCCGACTTCTTCACCAGCATCGGCGGGGGCGGCGCCTTCGCCGTCGTCATCGCCATCTACACCGTGGTGCTCGGCATCTTCGTGCCCTCCGGCGGCGGAAAGTGGTTGGTCGAGGCGCCGTACGTGATGCAGTCGGCGACCGACGTGCACATGAATCTCGGCTGGACGGTGCAGATCTACAACGTGGCCGAGGCGCTGCCCAACCTGATCAACCCGTTCTTCATGCTACCGTTGCTCGCGGTGCTGAAATTGCGCGCGCGTGATCTGGTCGGTTTCACGTTCTTGCAGTTCATCTTCCACCTACCGGTGGTGTTGTTGCTGGTGTGGCTGCTCGGTATGACCTTCGACTACGTCCCGCCGATAATTCCGGCGGGCAAATAGGCTAGCTCCAGCCGAAAACCGTTGATCGGCAGCCGATCCGGTGGAATCTGAAGTGCGTCATGCGCGATGCGCGCTGTGTCATGATTCGCTCAGGCGGATAGGACAGTTACGGTCCTAGCGCGACGCGAGATCGTCGGGCAATTCGCCAAGGCGCCGATCGGTAAGGTCTTTCCGGTGACCGACGCCAGCGACCTGATGCGAATGCTTCTGGCCGATCCGGACCAGCCGTTCCCGCCGGTCGCGCTGGCCGACCCGTCCGGGCTGATCGCGCTCGGCGGGGATCTGTCGCCGAAACGGCTGCTGAGCGCCTACTCCGCGGGCATCTTTCCCTGGTACAACCCCGGGGAGATCATTCACTGGTATTGCCCGGACCCGCGCAGCATCCTGGTGCCGACGGCCCTACGGGTCACCAGGTCGCATCGCCGCGCCGTCGCCCGTGCAGACTACGCGGTGACCATGGATCGCGCCTTCGCCGAAGTGATGGCGCAGTGCGCGGGCCCGCGTGACCGCGAGGTAGGCACCTGGATCGGCGCCGACATGCTGGCGGCCTATGTGCGCCTACACCGGCTCGGTCGCGCGCACTCGGTCGAGGTGTGGCGCGCGGGCGAGCTGGTCGGCGGCCTCTACGGCGTCGCGTGCGGCCGCTCCTTCGCCGGCGAGTCCATGTTCTCCCGTGCCCGCGACACCTCGAAGGTCGCACTGTATTGGCTGTGCGCCCAGCTCGTCGCGTGGGATTTCGCCCTGATCGACTGCCAGGTCAGCTCCGACCACCTCACCTCCCTCGGTGCCGTGGACCTACCCCGCACCGACTTCCTGCGCCTGCACACCGCAGCCGCCGCCCGCACGGAACTGCGCGGCCCCTGGAGTTTCGAGATCCCGGTCCCCGACTCCCCCGACCACCTACCCGCATGAGCGAGCCCCCGCAGCCATCGACGAGTGGTCGCCCGCACTAACGGCTCGCGCGGAGCATGCGGACCGGACGCAGCGCGGTGGACTGTTCGTCGGTGAATTCTGTTTCGCCACCCAGGTATCCGGCGATGAGGTCGGCGGCGGAGCGGTCCTCGACGTCGCACAAACCGAGGGCGCGAAGCTGTACGGTCAGATCGCCCGGGGTGAAGTAGCTGAACCACGGTTCGCCGACGGCCGCCGCTCGCTCCGCCCGCGCCTGTAGTTGCGCGCGGTCCTCGTCGGTGTCGGCCAGATAATCGAAGACCACCTCGACCCGCTCCGATTGTCCCGCAATGTATTCGAGGGTCGCGCGGGCGGCGTCCGGGGTCAGGTAGAACACGACGCCGAGCCACACGAACACCGCCGGTTCGGTCCGGCGGAACCCCGCGTCCGCAAGTTGCGTTGCCAGAAGATCGGTTTCGAAGTCGACCGGGACGAAGGTCGCCCGTTCCGGCAGGTCGATACCGGACGCGGCGAGGCGCTCGCGCTTCCACGCCTGGGTCGCGGGATGGTCGACCTCGAAGACGGACAGCCCGGGATGCGGGTTGCGGTAGGCGAAGGTGTCCAGGCCCGCGCCGAGGATCACCACCTGCCGCACACCCGCCGCGACCGCCTCGGCAACGCGATCCTCGGCGAAACGGGCACGCGCGGCGAAGAACAGCCGCCGCGGCCGATCACTCACGCCCAGCCGCAGCACCCCTAGGACGTCGTCGCCGCCGGACCCGGCCGCGGCAACCAACTCATCGGCGCTGACACCCAGCAGACGCGCCGCCAGCGGGTCGGTGAGAATCAGTGGCTGGTCGGCGATTTGATGGTAGGCACGGGCGTAGGCGGTCGTGAGCGCGGTCCGGCTCGGTCCCTCGTTCTCCATCTCCGTCACGCTACTCACGACCACGACCCGGGCACCATGAACTCGGCCACACCGGCTACGGCCGCACGACGACCGGAAGTGGACGCCTACGTCCGCACGACGAGCACCGCCCCGGCGGCCAGCACGGCGAGCACGATGGCGGCGAGACCGTAGACCAGGCGGTGCTGACGCAGCACCGGCACGAAACGGTCGAGCGCGTAGCGACCGGGACCGGTCAGCGTCAGAGCGGCGGCGGCCGCGGTGAGGATCAGTTCGTATTCGATGCCCTTCGGCGCGAAGAAGGCGCCGGCGCCCTTGACCGCGATGGCGTTGAGCATGGTGCCGACCACGGCGGCCCCGGCCAGCGGGGTGAGCAGACCGAGGGCGAGCGCCAGCCCGCCGAACGTCTCGGTCACGCCCGCGACGAAGGCCATCGCCTCACCGGCCGGATACCCGTTGCCCGCGAAGTACTTTCCGGTCCCGGCCAGTCCCCCGCCACCGAACCAGCCGAACAGCTTCTGCGCGCCGTGTGCGGCCATCGTCAGCCCGACCGCGACGCGCAGCACGAGCAGGCCGGCGTCGTAGGCGTGCGGGGTCGCGGCATGGTCCGACGCCACGTGATCCGGCGCGGGTGCGGTGCTCGACGGTGTTGCGGTGGAACTCATTCCATGGTCCTTTCCGAGGGAAAATCAGTGGTCAGCCGAATTGGACGGAACGCTTGGCCAAGCCGTTCCAGAAGCCGTCGATCACGCTGCGCTGGGTGGCCAGGTCGGCCTCGGCCGCGCCGAGCGAGACGAACAGCGGTGCGAAGTGCTCGGTCCGCGGGTGCGCTGCGGCCGCGGCAGGCGCCTTCTTCTCGAAGTCGAGCAGCGCGTCGACATCGCCCGCGGCCAGTGCCCGGCGACCCCAGTCGTCGAATTCGGCCATCACCGGATGCACCGAGCCGTCCTGGGTCAGCGCGCGCAGATTGTGGGTGAAGAAGCCGCTGCCGACGATCAGCACCCCTTGATCGCGCAGCGGCGCGAGTTTGCGCCCGAGCTCGAGCAGGCCGGACGGGTCGAGCGTCGGCATCGACAGTTGCAGCACCGGCACGTCGGCCGCCGGATACATCTCCACCAGCGGGACGTACGCCCCGTGGTCGAGGCCGCGATCGGGCACGTCGTGCACCGACAGTCCCGGCCCGCGCAGCAGTTTGCGCACGTCGTCGGCGAGTTGCGGCGCACCGGGCGCCGGATAGGTCACCTCGTAGTAGTGCTGCGGAAAGCCCCAGAAGTCGTAGACCAGCGGAACCGTCGTCGTCGCGCCGACCGCGAGCGGGGCGTCCTCCCAGTGCGCCGAGATCATCAGCACCGCCTCGGGTTTCGGCAACCGCGCGGACCAGGCCGCGAGTTCCCCCGGCCAGCGCGGGTCGTCGGCCAGCGGCGGGGCGCCGTGCGAGAGGTACACCACCGGCATACGCGTGGTCATCCACATTCCTTCCAAGTAGTTCAAATTTGAACTTATACCCCCGATGGTAGGTTAGCGTTCGAGTTTGAACAACAGGGAGGGTGGTCGCAGTGGGTGAGCCACGGTGGCTCGACGACGAAGAGATGCGGACCTGGCAGGCGTTCCTCGCCTCGACGGCACTGCTGAATCGCCGGATCGAACAGCAGCTCAAAGAGGACGCCCAGCTCTCGCACACCCAGTACGAGGTGCTCGTGCGGCTCGCGGACGCCCCCGGCGACGCGCTGCGCATGACCGAACTCTCCGCCGCCCTGTTCACCTCCAAGAGCGGCCTCACCTATCAGATCGGCCAACTGGAGAAGGCGGGCTTCGTGCGCCGCACCCCGGCCCCCGACGACCCCCGCGGCATCATCGCCACCCTCACCCCGGCCGGCCGTCGCAAGCTGCGCGCCGCCGCCCCCGGCCACGTCGCCCTGGTCCGCGAACTCCTGATCGACGTCCTCACCCCCCAGCAACGCAAAGCCATCGCCGACGGCCTCGGCAAGGTCGCCGCCGACCTCACCTGAGCACTACGCGCAAGAACGCACCGCGCGCAACCCCGCCCGCGACGAGGAGGTCTCCATGACATACGCTCCCGAACCCACCAGGTACGACGGGCCGATGCGGTATCGGCGGTCGGGGCGGTCCGGGCTGGATCTGCCGCTGCTCTCGCTCGGCTTCTGGCACAACTTCGGTGACGATCGGCCTTATGGCACGCAACGCGAGATCGCATTGCGTGCCTTCGATCTCGGTATCACCCATTTCGACCTGGCGAACAACTACGGGCCGCCGTACGGGTCGGCCGAGATCAACGCGGGCCGCATCCTGCGCGAGGATCTGGCCCGGCATCGCGACGAGCTCGTGCTGTCCACGAAAGCGGGCTGGGACATGTGGCCCGGACCGTACGGGCAGGGCGGCGGATCGCGAAAGTACGTGCTCGCCTCGCTCGACCAGTCACTTTCCCGGCTCGGGGTCGACTACGTCGACATCTTCTATTCGCATCGGTTCGACCCGACGACGCCGCTGGAGGAGACCGCGGCGGCGCTGAATACCGCCGTCCGGCAAGGTAAAGCGCTGTACGTCGGGATCTCGTCGTACACCGCGCGGGATTCGCGCACCATGGCGGCGCTGCTGCGCGAACTCGGCACGCCGCTGCTCATCCACCAACCGTCGTATTCGATGCTCAACCGCTGGATCGAGACCGTAGGGCTGCTCGATGCCGCCGCCGCGGACGGCTTCGGCGTCATCGGGTTCACCGCGCTCGCCCAGGGCATGCTCACCTCGAAGTATCTCGACGGCATTCCGCCGCAATCGCGCGCCGCCCAGGACAAGTCGTTCCAGAACGAGCTGCTCACCCCGGCGATGATCGAGCGCCTGCGCAAGCTCGACGCGCTCGCCCAGCGCCGCGGCCAGACCCTCGCCCAGCTCGCGCTTGCCTGGGCGTTGCGCGACGAGCGGGTGACCTCGCTGGTCATCGGCGCGTCCACCACCGGCCAGCTCGAGCAGAACGTCGGCGCGCTGGACCGGCTGGAGTTCGAGACGGAGGAGCTGGCCGAGATCGACGCGCTGCTCGACGACGACGGCGCGGTCGACCTGTGGCGCGCCGCGCGCCAGGGTTCGCTCTGACCCGAAACCCCGCTGCCCAACCGATGACTCAGGGTCTTACCTGAGTCCGACTCCACACTCGAGGCTGACGACCGGCGCCGGCGCGCTGCCTATTGTGCCTACATGACACCAGGGCGCCAGGACGCACCACCGGCATCGGACCGCCGCCGCCAGGCCCGCCGCGGTATCGGGGTCTTCCTCGTCCTGCTGGTCACGCTGTCCGCGCCTGCCGCGGTGTTCACCCTCGCGACGCGCAGCGAACTCGGCGTGCTGCTGCTCATGTGGGCACCCGGCGTCGCCGCGCTCATCGCCCGCGTGGTGCTGCGCGAGGGTTTCGACGACATCTCGCTGCACCTTGGCGGCTCGCGCGGCCGACGGGCCTGCCTGCTCGCGCTCGGCTATCCGGTGGCCGTCGCCGCGATCGCCTACGGCGTCGGCTGGCTCACCGGGCTCGCCGAGTACACGACCCCGAACGGCCAGGCCCCCGGATGGCACGCCTTCGTCGCGCAACTGCTCATCGGCCTGGTGATCGGCACCACCGTCGGCATGCTGTTCGCGCTCGGCGAGGAATTGGGGTGGCGTGGCTATCTGCTCACCCGGCTCGTCGACGCGGGCATACCGCAGCCAATCTTGGTGGGCGGACTGATCTGGGCCGTTTGGCATCTGCCGTTGATCATCGGCGGTTCCTATCTCGGCGGGCACGGCGGCTCCGTCGCGGTGATCGCGCCGCTGTTCGTGATTCAGATTGTCGTGGTCTCCTATGTGTTCGCGCGGGTGCGATTGGACACCGGCAGCATTTGGCCCGCGGTCGTGCTGCACGGCACGTGGAACGAGGTGATCCAATCCGTCTTCGATACGCACACCGCGGGCGAGCGGGCCTGGCTGTGGCTCGGCGAACAAGGATTACTGCTGCTGGCCGCCAATGCGATCGGCGCATTCCTGCTCTATCGACGGCCCGGAAGTTTCCTGCGCCAACCGCTTTCGATCCCGCCGGGAAATGGCAGCTGATGCATATCGGCACATTGTGATCCGGGTGACCGTAATACTGGCCGCGCCGCGCCCGCACTGGTTTCCTCATCCGTAATCATCCGGATGGAGCGAAAGGTCGTGCAATGTCGGTGCAGGTGGTCAAGCTCGGTGCGCACATCGGCGCTCGAATCGACGGCGTCCGGCTCGGCGGTGGGCTCGACAACGCGACCGTCGCCACGCTGCGCGCCGCGCTCAACGAGCACAAGGTGATCTTCTTCCGCGAGCAGCAGCACCTGACCGAGGACGGGCAGTACGAATTCGCCGAGCTGCTCGGTACGCCGACCACCCCGCATCCGACGCTCACCTCGGCGGGGGTGAAGAGCCTGGCCATCGACTCCCACCACGGCCGCTCCAACACCTGGCACACCGACGTCACCTTCGTCGACCGCGTGCCGAAGGCGTCGATCCTGCGCGCGGTCACCTTGCCGAGCTACGGCGGCGCGACCACGTGGGCCTCGACCGTCGCCGCCTACAACTCGCTGCCGGAACCGCTGCGGCGGCTGGCCGAGAGCCTGCGCGCCCGGCACACCAACCGTTACGACTACGCGGCCACCACCGAGGACCGCCCGGACGAGAGCGTTCAGGCCTACCGTCGCGAGTTCGAGTCGACCTACTTCGAGACCGAGCATCCGGTGGTCCGGGTGCACCCGGAGACCGGCGAGCGCGCGTTGCTGCTCGGCTGCTTCGTGAACCGGATCGTCGGCCTGTCCAGCAGCGAGTCGCAGGCGCTTTTCCGGTTGTTCCAGGATCGCGTGACTCGCCTCGAACACACCGTGCGGTGGGACTGGTCGCTCGGCGACGTGGCGATCTGGGACAACCGTGCCACCCAGCACTACGCGATCGACGACTACGACGGCGCCGAACACCGCAGGCTCACCCGGATCACGCTGGCCGGCGACATCCCGGTGGGCGTCGACGGGTCGAGCAGCACCGTCATCGCGGGCAACGCCGAGTCGTACTCGACCGTCGATCCCCTCACCACGGCGGCGTGAGCGCGGAATTCCACACGCGATTGTTTCGACCGCGGCTCGATGGTGAAAACAATCGCGAGATCGGCAATCCGGCGATCCGCGCGCAGCGCGCCATCCAGAACCGGACGTGGAGTCTCGATTAAGCTTTGGCGGCTCGCGTCCGGCGATTACGCACCCGCAGGTACCGACCGGTCTTGCCCGACGAGGGGAATCGCGTGAACTTATGGAGCTATATCCGGGGTCGGGGCGAATTCCTCGCGTTCCTCACCTATCAGCACGCCTCCCTGGCATTTCAGACCGTGCTGGTCGGCACCGTCGTCGCGGTGCTCGTCGCGGTCGCGGTCTATCGCCTGCCGCTACTCGCCGCGCTCTCGCTCACCTCTAGCCGGGTCGCGCTGACCATTCCGTCGCTGGCGCTGCTCGCCTTGCTGCTGGTGCCCTTCGGATTGGGTGTCGTTCCTTCGTTTCTCATGCTCGCGTTCTTCGCGGCACTGCCGGTGATCGGGAACGCGATCGTGGGTTTGCGCGCGGTGCCGCCCTCGGTGATCGAATCCGCCAAGGGCATCGGCTTTTCCCGATTGCGCATCCTGCTCACCGTCGAGTTGCCGATCGCCTGGCCGGTGATCCTCACCGGCATCCGGGTCTCGACCCAGATGATCGTCGGCGTGGCCGCCATCGTCGCATACGTGCTCGGGCCCGGCCTCGGGTCGCTGATCTTCAACGGCCTGTCCCGGCTCGGCGGCGCCAATGCCATCGAGATGGCGTTGACCGGCACCATCCTCATCGTCCTCATCGCGTTGGTGTTCGACGCACTCCTCGTCCTGCTCGGCCGCCTCACGATCGCAAAGGGACTGTCATGACCGAAGTGACCAGCCGCCCCGCTCCGCCCACACCCGAGCGCACCGTGACCGGCGCCGACATCAAGCTCGACGCGGTCGTCAAGCGGTATCGGGGCCAGGACGCGCCCGCGGTCGAGCGCCTCGATCTGGAGATCGACGCCGGCGTCATCGTCGCGTTCGTCGGTCCGTCCGGCTGCGGCAAGACCACCACGTTGAAGATGATCAACCGGTTGATCGAGCCGACCGAGGGCCGGATCTTCATCGGCGGCCGCGATGTCACCCGCGAGGACCCGGACAAGCTGCGTCAGTCGATCGGATACGTGATCCAGTCCGGCGGCCTGTTCCCGCACTGGTCGGTCGCCAAGAACGTCGGCGCCATCCCGCGGGTGCTCGGCTGGGACAAGAAGCGCATCGCCGAACGCACCGAGTACCTGCTCGATCTCGTCGGGCTCGACCCGGCCACGTTCGCCGACCGGCTGCCCAAGGACATGTCGGGCGGTCAGCAGCAGCGCGTCGGGGTCGCCCGCGCGCTCGCCGCCGATCCGCCGGTGCTGCTGATGGACGAGCCGTTCGGCGCGGTCGACCCGATCACCCGGGTTCGCCTGCAGGACAGCCTGATCGCGATCCAGCACGAGCTCGGCAAGACCATCGTGATCGTCACCCACGATTTCGAGGAGGCGACCAAGCTCGGCGACAAGGTGCTGATCCTGTCCGAGGGCGGGCACGTCGAGCAGTACGCCAGCCCGGAGGAAATCCTCACCGACCCGGCCACCCCGTTCGTCGAGGAATTCGTCGGATCCGGCGCGAAGCTGGCCTATCTCACGGTGTCGCGGGTGCGCGACGTCGCGTACGACAACGTGGTGACCGCACGGGTCGGCGAACCAGCGCAGGGCGTGATCCAGCGCGCGATGGCGGCCGGGCACACCTGGGTCGTGGTCGTCGACGAGTCGGGCAGGCCGCGCTCGTGGCCCTCGCTCACCGAGTTGGCGACCAAACCGGAGGTCTCCGACTTCCTCGATCGACGCCTTCCGGTGATCGCGCGCTCGTCCACGCTCAACGACGCGCTCGACGCGATGCTCGCGGCCAGCCAGGGGGCCGCGCTCGTCACCGACGGCCGCGGCGCCGTGGTCGGCGCGCTCAGCATCGGCACGGTGACCGAGACGATCCAGGCCAAGCTCGCCGAGGTGCGCGCGGACGAGCCCGATCTCTCCTACGAAACCTATGTCGACGGCACCGATCCCGCGCCGACGCCGGTGGTCGCCGCCGACGACGAACCCGCAACGGCCGAGCCCGCATGAGCGCGCGAATCATGACACAGCGCGCATTGCGCATGACGGAGCCGAGCGCCAGCGAGGCGGAGTCATGAGCGAACGAAGCGAGCGAATCATGACACAGCGCGCATTGCGCATGACGGAGCCGAGCGCCAGCGAGGCGCAGTCATGAGCAGGCTGCGGCGGGTGCCGCTCGACGTGTGGTTCGAGCCGCTCATCATCGGCGTGCTCGGTCTCGGCTACGTTCTCTGGTATCGCTCGACCACCTTCACCCCGACCGAGCAGGCGGCACTGGGCTGGGACAACCTGCAGACCACGATCCTGGCCCACATCAAGCTCACCGTAGTCGCGACGCTGATTGTGGTCGCCATCGCGATCCCGCTCGGCATCGCGCTGACCCGGCCCGCGCTCGAGCGGATCGAACCGCTCGCGGTGAACATCGCCAACATCGGACAGGCCGCGCCCGCGGTCGGCCTGCTCGTGCTGTTCACGTTCTGGCTCGGCACCGGATTCCGCACGGCCATCGTCGGGCTCGTCGTGTACGCGATCCTGCCGATCCTGCAGAACACCATCGTCGGCCTGCGGCAGGTCGACCATCGCACCATCGAGGCCTCGCGCGGGATCGGCTACTCCGGCAGCCGGACCCTGTTCCAGGTCGAGTTGCCGCTCGCGGTGCCGGTCATCCTCAACGGGGTACGCACGGCGCTGGTCATCCTGGTCGGCACGGCGACGCTGAGCACATTCATCGGGGCGACCAGCCTCGGCACGCTGATCACCACCGGCGTCACCCTGTTCCTGCCCAAACTGCTCGTCTCCGGCGCGATCCTGGTGGGTCTGCTGGCGTTGAGCATCGACTGGCTCGGCCGACTCGTCGAGCTCGCCGCGACGCCGCGGGGCATCTCATGAGCTCGGCGCGGCTCACGACGCTGCTCGCCGCGCTGGTCGTGACGACCTCCATGCTCACCGGGTGCGGCCTGGTCAGTTCGTCGGGCACCTTCCACGACGCACGGCTGCCCGACGACGCGCAACCGCTGGACGGCGCGCGACTGGTCGTCACCTCGAAGAGCTTCACCGAGGGCGTGCTGCTCGGCAAGATCACCGCGACGTATCTGGGCGCGGCGGGGGCGAAGGTCACCGACCTCACCGGGGCGCCGGGTTCCGCGTCCTCGCGGCAGGCCCAGCTCAACGGCGACGCCGACATCCTGTGGGAATACACCGGCACCGGCTGGGTCAACTACCACAACCAGACCGAGACGATCGCCGACCCGCAGCAGCTCTGGCAGCGCGTGCACGACCTGGAGAAGAGCGAGCACGACCTGGTCTGGCTGCCGCCGTCGAACTTCAACGACACCTACGCCTTCGGCGCGTCGACTCCGAATGCCGAACGCCTGCGGGTGAAATCGCTGTCCGATGTGACGGGCCTGCCGGTCGCCGACCGCACCTTCTGTGTCGACGACGAATTCTTCAGCCGTTCCGACGGTTTCATCCCGATGCTGCAGAAGTACGGTATCCCGTACAACGATCCGAACGGCGTCCCCTCCGGCAACGTGACCCGCATGGACGCGGGCGTGGTCTACACCGCCACCGCCAAGGGCGCGCCCTGCAATTTCGGCATGATCTACACCACCGACGGCCGGGTGAAAAACCTGAATCTCGTTGTCCTCGACGACGACCGCGAGTTCTTCCTCCCCTACAGCGGCACCGCGGTCGTGCGCGGCGCCGTCCTCGACCGCCACCCCGAACTGCGCCCTCTGCTCGCCACCATCTCCGAACATCTCACCGACGACCTCATGCAAGAACTCAACGGCCGCGTCGACATCGACGGCGAAGACCCTGCCGACGTCGCCTACGACTGGCTCAAATCCCAGAAACTGATCGCCTGACGCGCCGGCTACATCTTGGCGTAGCGGGCCATGACGAAGGCATAGACACCGTAGGTGCTGATGCCGAGGCCCGCGATGATCAGCAGGACCATGCCGAAGGGTTGGGCGCCTAGGGTTTTCAGGGCGCCGTCGAGTCCGGCGGCCTTCTCGGGCTCGGATTCGGTGGCGGCCAGGATCACCAGGACGCCGATGGCGGCGACGGCCAAGCCCTTGGCGAGATAGCCCGCGGCACCGAGTCGGCGCACGAGTTTGCCTGTGCCACCGGCCAAATCGTTCACGAACTTGCGCGTGACGCCCTTGTACACGTGGTAGCCGCCCACCCCGATGATGATCAGGCCGGCGAGGACCAGGGCGACCGCGCCCGCCGTGTGCTGCAGCACGCGTGCCGCCAACCCGGTGCTCTCACCGCTGCTGGACTTGCCACTGCCGCGCGCGAAACCATAGGCGGAGACCGCGAACACGCCGTAGATCACCGCGAGCGACAACGCCTTCACCCGATGGAACGCCTCCGCCTTCGTGCTCTCGTCGTCCGGCTCGGAGGCGCTGCCGAGCACCGCCTCGACCAGCCGCCACAGCGCGAGCATCAGGAAGGCCACCGCGCCTACCCACAGCACCAGCGGGCCGCCTGGTTCGGCCGCCAGCTCCCGCATCGCCCCGGATTGGTCCGCGGTGCCGCCCGATCCGCCCAGCGCGACACGGATGGCGATGTAACCGATGATCAGGTGCACGATGCCGGTCATCACGAAGCCGGCGCGGGCGAAGCGTTCGAAGACGCGATGCTGGGCGATGCGCCGCGCCGCGCTGGTCGCCTTGGTCTGGATCATGCGGGCACCTCATTCGATCGAGCTGAACGTCGGGCAGATACCCGGCCGCGGCGGCCCGAAACGGTGTGTAACGGTGTGTCGCGAATTTCCAAGACGGCGGTGTCGCGGTGGCGCAGAATTCGCCACATGGCCGAACTCACTGTCACTCCCGCCGACCGTTACCGCGCGCTGGCACAGACGTTCACCCAGAAGGTCGCGGCCGTCCCGGCGTCACGCTGGGACGCCGAGTCGCCGTGCGAGGGCTGGACCGCGCGCGAGGTCGTCCGCCACGTCATCGACAGCCAGCGCGACATCGTGCGCGTGGTCGGGCTCGAGCTGCCACCTGGACCGTCCGTCGACGACGATCCGGCCGCGGCCTGGGCCGCGACCCGCACCGCGGTGCAGGACATTCTCGACGATCCGGCGCGCGCCACCCTCGAATACGACGGCCACTTCGGCCGCACCGACCTCGCCGCGACGATCGAGCGCTTCTACTGTTTCGATCTCGTGGTGCACGGCTGGGACATCGCCCAGGCCACCGGCATCGACACCACCATCCCCGCGGCGGATCTCGCCTGGGTCGACCAGGTGGCGCACTCGCTCGGCGACTCGCTGCGTATGCCGGGCGTTTGCGGACCTGTTATCGACGTCCCCGCCGACGCCGACGAGCAAACCCGCGTGCTCGCCTTCCTCGGGCGCGCGAACTGATCACAAGAGCTCGGTCAGCATCCGGCCCACCCGGTGCATGTTCTCGGGCCGGTCGAAATCGCCGTGCGCGCACGGCACCTCATGCACCTGGATCCGACCGCCGACGTGCGGCCGCCAGGCTGTGGCCAACTCGGTCACCGCGTCGGCGGTGCACTGCCCCTGCTCGTCCAGGGCGGCGCCGAAGATGGTCAGGTCACCGTCGAAGAACGGCGAGCTGAAGCCGTCGAGCAGGATGCTGTTGTTTATCAGCACCTTCGTCGCCCGCGCCACCAGCCGCTGGATCACCGGGGACTCGAGCTGGTCGCCGAATCTGTCGGCCGCCCAGTCCCGGATACCCGCCATGGCCTGTTCCTCGGAGATGTCGGGATCCTCGGCCGAGGCCACCGGCGGCTTGCTGTCCATGATGCCGAGGAACCCGACTTCCCTTCCCCGTCTGGTGAGTTCGTGGGCCAGCGCGTGTGCGACGATGCCGCCGTAGGACCAGCCGAGCAGGAAATACGGTCCCTCGTCCTGCCGGGCGACGATGCGATCGACGTAGTCGGCGATCATCTCGCCGAACGACGCCGCGACCGGCCCGCCGTCCAGACCCCGGGACTGGATGGCATACACCGGCCGGTCGGGCAGATGCGCGCCGAGCTGCTGATAGAACCAGCCGAGACCACCGCCGGGATGCAGGCACCAGAGCGGACGCTGCCTGCCCGAACTCTTCAGCAGCAGTACCGGATCGAAATCCGTGCCCGCGGCGGCGCCCTCGTCGAGGCGCGGCGCCAGTTCGGCGACGGTCGGCGCGTCGAACACCACCCGCACCGGGACCTCCATGCCGAGCGTCGCGCGAATCCGGCTGGTGAGCCTGGTCGCCAGCAGCGAATGCCCGCCCAACGCGAAGAAGTCGTCGTCGATGCCGACCCGCGCGACCCCGAGTATCTCCGCGAACAGCTCGGCGACCACCCGCTCGCGTTCGGTGCGTGGCGCCCGGTATTCCTTGGCGGACACCAGCTCCGGGTCCGGCAGCGCCGCGCGGTCGAGCTTGCCGTTCGCGGTCGACGGCAGCGCGTCGAGCACCAGCACGGTGGCGGGCACCATGAACTCGGGCAGCCGCTGCGCCGCCCACCGGCGCACCTCGGCGGCCAGCAGGCCCGCCTGCGGATTGTTCGCGCGGGCCGCGGGAGTCGGCCCGGGCACGTATACGTCGGTGAGGGTCCTACCGCGCACCACGTCGGCGTCGAGGAACACCGCTTCCATGAAACCGGGTGCGGCGGACCAGGTCACGGCCGTCGTGTAGCCGAGCTCGGCACCCAGCGCGTGCAGATCTTCCGGAAGCAACGCAGTACCCCGGCGTGCGCTCGGATCGAGCACGCCCTCGAAACCGACTGTCAACGTGGCTGTTTCCGGCTCGGTCGGTACCGGCGAACCGTCATGGATCCGGGCCGTCGCGGCGACCTCGGCACTCAGGCCCGCGTGCGGGATCCCGGTGACCCGGAGCCCGTCCGAATGCCCGTTCCGCAGCAGCGCGCTCAGCCAGTCATGGTCGCGATACTCCGCTTTCGGCAATGCCGCCGCCGAAAGCGGTTGGGCCGGCGCCTTCCAGAGCACCACGTCATAGCGGTAGCGGTTCAGCTCATTGACGGAATACCCGCGCTTGAGTTCGACATCGACGGCGTCGAAACCGCATTCGCGCCCGAGTGCGGTGAAGTACTCCGGGGCGAGCAGCAGCTCCTGTTCGGCCGCGATATCGCGGCGCACCCGGTCGCGCACCGTCACGGCGTCGGCGCCACTATCGCGAGTGAGCTGCACCGCGGTCGCGAACTCGGTCAGCAGCCCGAAGTTCCGTACGTCACCGACGAACACCGCGCCGCCCGGCGCGAGCACCCGCAGCACCTGTTCGATGACCCGGCGCAGGTAGTCCTGGCCGGGGAAGTACTGGACCACCGAGTTCAACACCACGGTGTCGAAATGGCATTCGGGCAGTCCGGCGGGATCGTCGGCCGGGCGAGCGCTCAGGAAGACGTTGGCGGCCCACCCGGCATCGACGCGGGCCAATTGGTCGCGCAGCTTCGCGATGGTCTCCACTGAGAGGTCCGTCGCCCAGTACTCCGCGCACTCGGGGGCCAGTTGCGACATCAGCAGGCCCGACCCGACCCCGATCTCCAGCACCCGTCGCGGACCGAGTTCGCGGATCCGGTCCACCGTGGCCGCCCGCCACTCCCGCATCTGCGCCAGCGGGATCGGCGCACCGGTGTAGCTGCTGTTCCAGCCTCCGAAGTCGGAGACCAGCTCGTCGCGGCTCGCGGGCTCGGCCGCGAGTTCCGCATCGCCGCCGCCGGTCACGCCGGAATACAGATCGTCGTAGACACGGCGCCACTGCCCGACCAGTTCGTCCTCGCCGGCCACCGGTCCGTTCTTGTCGGCGACGACGTACCCGACCAGCTGTTTGCCGTCCGCACCGGTGTCGCGGGCCAGCACCACCGCCTGCGCGACCGAGGGGTGTTGCGCCAGCACGGTTTCCACCTCGCCCGGTTCCACGCGGAAGCCGCGGATCTTGACCTGATCGTCGGTGCGGCCTGCGAATTCGAGCACCCCGGCCGCGGTCCACCGCACCACATCACCGGTGCGGTAGAGCCTGCCACCGGCCGGGTCGAACGGGTCGGCCACGAATCGCGCCGCCGTCAACGCGCTACGTCCCAGGTAGCCGCGGGCCAACTGCGCGCTCGCGACGTACAGCTCACCGGCGACCCCCACCGGCACCGGCGTCAACCACGAATCCAGCACGTACACCCGGGTATTCGCGACCGGGGCACCGATCGGCACCACCGCGCCCGCCCGGGTGCCCGGCACGACATAAGCGGTCACGTTCACCGTCGCCTCGGTCGGGCCGTAGAGGTTGTCGATGCGTTCGAGGCCCCAACGGCCGCGCAACGTTTCGGCCAATTCCGCCGAAAGACTGTCCGCACCGGTGTTCACCTGGCGCAGGGTGCGAAGCGGTGTGCCGGGCAGCGGCTCCAGGTAGTCGACCAGCGCCGCGAGCAACGGCGGCGTCGCGAACATCTTCGTCACCGCGTGCGTCTCGACCAATCGCGCGATCTCGGCCGGGTCCGAGCGCTGTTCGCCCGCCACGACGAGCGTGGCTCCTCCGCACAGCGCGGGCCAGATCTCATAGGTCGACGCGTCGAAGGCGATCGAGGAGTGCGCGAGCACCCGTTCCGCCGGACCCGCCGACCAGGCCTGCGCCACCAGGTTCACCACGTTGCGATGCGTGACGCCAACGCCTTTGGGCACACCGGTGGAGCCGGATGTGTAGATCACGTACGCGAGATTGCCCGGCCGTGGTGGGTCCATCCGGCACGGCGTATCCGGCACGAGTGCCGCGAGCGCATCGAGGACCACCCGCGGCGCCGCCGAATCGGGCACCGCGGCGGCCGTCGCGGAGTCGGTCAGTACCACCGCCGGCGCCGCGTCCGCGAGGATGAATGCCAGCCGATCCGCGGGATAGCCCGGATCGATCGGCAGGTACGCGCCACCGGCGCGCAGCACCGCCAGCAGGGCCACGATCAGATCCGCCGAGCGCGGCAGTGCCACCGCGACGATGCGGTCCGGTCCAACGCCCCGCGAAACCAGCACGCGCGCCAGCTGATTCGCACGAGCATCGAGGGCGCCGTAGGTCAGTTCAGTCTCCGCGCAGACCACGGCGAGCGCCTCGGGTGTCGCCTCGACCCTGCGCCGGAGCAGTTCGGACAGGGTCGGGTCAGGATCGAGCGCCGTGGCGGTGTCGTTCCACGCGTGCAGGATCAGGCGGCGTTCCTCGGCACTGAGCACGTCGATCGACCCGACCGGCGCACCGGGATCGGCTACCACCTGCCGCAGCACCCGAATCCAGCGCGCCGCGATGGTCTCGACCGTGGCGTGGTCGAACAGATCGGTGGCGTATTCGATGAACGCGCCCCACGGCTGCCCGGCGGGCGCGTCGGCGATATTGAAGAACAGGTCGAAACGCGAAGTCGCCGTGGACGTGTGGTAGGGCTCGAACTCCACGCCGGAGAATTCAAGGGTCGGCAAGGTGTTGTTCTGGAACGCCAGCGACACCTGGAACAGTGGGTGCTGTGCCGCCGAGCGCACCGGATTGAGCAGCTCCACCAGCAGTTCGAACGGGGCGTCCTGGTTCTCGTACGCGGCAAGCGCTTTCGCCCGGATCGTGCCGACCAGCTCGGTGAACGACGCCGCGGGCGCGACCCGTGCCCGCAGCACCCAGGTGTTGACGAAGAACCCGATCAGGTCGGCGAGTGCCTCGTCGGTGCGGCCCGCGATCGGTGCGCCGATCGCAATATCCTCGCCCGCACCGAGTTCGAACAGCAGCACGGCCAGCGCCGACTGCAACACCATCGACACCGTCGCGCCCTCGCGCGCCGCCAGCCGCTGCACCCCCGCGCGGATCTCGGCATCGATGCCGAACACGACCAGGTCACCGCGATAGCTCGCGACCCGGGGCCTGGGCCGGTCGGTGGGCAGCCGCAATTGTTCGGGCAGCCCGTCGAGTTCAGCGCGCCAGTAGTCGAACTGGCGGGCCAGCGCGCTGTCCGGGTCGGTCGGTGCGCCGAGCAATTCCTGCTGCCACAGCGTGTAGTCCACGTACTGCACCGGCAGCGGCGCCCAGCCGGGCGCGTGATCGTCGACCCGTGCGGAATAGGCGGTCGCCAAGTCGCGCAGCAGCGGTGTCATCGACCAGCCGTCACCGGCGATGTGGTGGATCAGCAGCACGAGCACGCATGCACCGGGCCCGCTACGAAATACGCTGACCCGGATCGGGATCTGGGTCGACAGGTCGAACCCGTAGCGGACCGCCGCCGTCACCGCCGCGTCCAGCTCGTCGGCCGGCACATCGGTGACCTGCACCGGCACCTCGACGCTGTCCGCCCCGAGCACCCGCTGACCCGGCACCCCGTCGGTTTCGACGAACACCGTGCGCAGCGTCTCGTGTCTGGCTACGACATCGCCGATCGCGGCGCGCAGCGCGGGCACGTCCACGCCGCGCAACCGCACCGCCAGCGGGATGTTGTAAGTCGCGGACGGGCCCTCCAGCCGATGGATGAACCACAACCGCCGCTGCGCGAACGACAGCGGCACCACGGCGGGCCGCGTCCGCGCCGCCAGCGCGGGCCGCACCCGAGCGGCGGGGTCGAGCCGGGTCACCAACCGCGCCACCGTCGGTGCGTCGAACACCGCCCTGATCGGCACCTCCACGCCGAGCACCACCCGGATCCGGCTGATCAGCCGGGTGGCGAGCAGCGAGTGGCCGCCCAGTTCGAAGAAGCTGTCGTCCACGCCGACCCGGTCGCGGCCGAGCACCTCGCCGAACAGCTCGGCAAGTGCCTGTTCGCGCGCGCTGCGCGGGGCCCGATACGGCATGGCGGACACCAGTTCCGGCACCGGCAGCGCGGCCCGGTCCAGCTTGCCGTTCGCGGTCAACGGCACCCGATCGAGCACCACCACCGCGGCAGGCACCATGTAGTCGGGCAGTCGCCCCGCCACGAAGGCGCGGACCGCCGCGGCGTCGAGCCGGTCGACCGCGGCGACGACGTACCCGATCAGCCGCTTGCCGCCGCTGCCGGTGTCGTGCGCGACCACCACCGCTCGCGCGACCGAAGGATGCTGTGCCAGCGCGGTTTCCACCTCACCCGGCTCGATCCGGAAGCCGCGGATCTTCACCTGATCGTCGGAGCGCCCGACGAACTCCAGCTCCCCCGCACTGTTCCAGCGCACCATATCGCCGGTGCGGTACATCCGTTTACCCGCGGGGTCGAACGGATCGGCGACGAACCGCGCCGCGGTCGCGCCGGGCCGAGCGTGATACCCCCGCCCCAGCTGCTCGCCGGCCAGGTACAACTCGCCGGGTACGCCGACCGGCACCGGCCGCAACCAGGAATCCAGTACCAACGCACGCATATTGGCCAGCGCGACGCCGATCGGCACCGCGGGGCCCACGACCGTGTCCCCGCCCTCGAAACCGCGGTGCGTCGCGAATGTCGTTGTCTCGGTGGGGCCGTACCCGTTCACGACCCGTACGTCGGGACAGGCGCGCCGAGCGTGCGCGAGCACGTCGGCCGAGAGCTCTTCACCACCGGCCCACACCTGCCGCAGCGCGCCGAGCGCGTCGGGGCACTCGTCGACGGCGACCTCGAACAGTCGCGTGGTGAGGAACGCCGCCGTGACTCCGTGCGCCAGGATCGCCCGGCCGAGCGCCGCGACATCGGCGTTTTCCGCCGGCGCGACGACCACACGGCCGCCGCCGAGCAGCGGAACCCAGATCTCGTAGGTCGACGCGTCGAAGGCGACCGAGGAATGCAGCAGGACGCTCGCGTGCGCACCGCCGCGCCACATCGGCTGGGCGGCCATACTCACCACGTTGCGGTGGGTGATGGCAACGCCTTTGGGCACGCCGGTGGAGCCGGACGTATAGATCACGTACGCCAGGTGCCGCGGCCGCAAAGTGCCGGGGAGCTCGACACCGTCCAGTGGCCCCGCGTCGTCCAGCGCGTCGAGGTACAACCGGGGAATCTCGCTGTGCGGCAAAGTCGCCGCGGTCGCATGATCGGTCACGAGCACCGTCGGCCCGGCGTCGGCGAGGATGTAGGCCAACCGGTCCGAGGAATAGGCCGGATCGATGGGCAGGTACGCGCCACCGGCTTTCGACACCGCCAGCAGCGCGACGAGCAGCTCGGCCGACCGCGGCAAGGCCACCGCGGCGATGGCGTCGAGCCGCACCCCACGCGAAACCAGTACCCGCGCAAGGTGATCAGAGCGCGAGTCGAGTTCCCGATAGGACAGCACGGTGTCCGCGTCGACCACCGCGACCGCTTCCGGGGTCCGGTCGACCCAGGTGCGGAACTGCTCGACGACCGTGCGGTCCGGCACGGTGACGACCGCGCTGTTCCAGCGCCGCAGCACCGCTTCACGTTCCTCGGCACCGAGCAGATCCACGGACCCGACCGGTACCTGCGGATCGCGCGCGATCTGCGCGAAGATCCGCACCAACCGCGCCGCCAGCGCCGCTACCGCGTCCTGATCGAAGGCGTCGGTCCGATACTCGAGATGCAGGTCCAGCACCGGTCCGACGTTGACGATGAACGTCAGGGGGTAGTGCGAGGGCGAATACGGGCGCAGATCGGTGAGGCCGATGCCGCCGCTGTCGGCCGCCGCACCGATGCCGGACCTGTCGACCGGATAGGACTCGAAACCGATCAGAGTGTCGAACAGGACGTTCAGGCCGACCGCCTGATGGATCTCGGTGAGCCCGAGGTGATGCTGATCCAGCAGGGCGGCCTGGCGCGCCTGCAGGGCGGCCAGCAGCTCCGCGATCGTGTCGCGGACGCCGAACCGGACGCGCACCGGGATGGTGTTGATGAACAGGCCGACCATCGCGTCCACGCCGGGCAGCGTCGAGGGCCTGCCCGACACGGTCGCACCGGTGAGCACGTCCCGGCGACCGGTCGTCGCGGCGAGCAGCATGCCCCAGCCCGCCTGCACCACGGTGTTCAAGGTGACACCGAGTTCGCTCGCCCGCCGGTGCAGGCCCGCGGCCGTATCCGCCGACACCGGTACGACGACCTGCGCCACTCCGGCGTCGTCGGCACCGGAGTCGTTGTGGGCGAGCAGCGTTGGCTCGGTGACCCCGTCGAGTTCGTCCATCCAGGCCTGCCGGGCGGCGTTGGCGTCCCTGCGCTGCCACCATTTCAGGAACTCTTTATAGGCCGGTGGTTGCGGCAGGGCCGGCCGATCGCCATCGGAGCCGTAGTGGCTCAGCAGATCCCGCAGCAACAGCGGCAGCGACCAACCGTCCAGCAGCACATGGTGAGCGGTCAGGATCAGCTCACTGCGTCGCTCGGTCATCGGCACCAGCGTGAGCCGCAGCAGCGGCGGCACCGTCACGTCGAAGTGGGTGCGCCGGTCTTCGTCCAGCAGCCGAGCCAGCGCCGCCGCACGCGCCGGCTCGGCCGAGTCGCGCAGATCGACTACCCGCCAGGGCACTTCGACGCCGTCGAGCACCACCTGCACCGCGTCGCCTGCCGTGTCCGTGACGAAGGCCACCCGCAGATTCGGGTATCGATCCAGCAGGGCCTGCCCGGCGGCACGCATCCGCTCCTGGTCGACCGCGCCGTTCAGACCGAACACCACCTGCATGTGATAGGCGTCGAAACCGGTGCCCGCCAGCACCTGGTGGAACAGCAGGCCGGACTGCATCGACGTCAGCGGCCACACATCCACCACGCGGGCATATTTCGCCTCCAGCGCGTCGATCTCGGCTTGCCGCAGCGATACCAGCGGCAGGTCCGACGGTGTCAGACCGCGGGCGCCCTGCGCCGCATGCCGGGCCAGACCGGCGGCCGCGTCCCGCCATAGCTCCGACAGCGCGCGCAGCTCGGATTCCGGGAGCACACCGGCGGGCGCGGCGAAGACCGCCTGCAGCACCGGACCCGCGGCGGTGTCGACCACCATCGCGTTCACATCCAGCACGGCGATCGCGGGACGCTCCGACATGGCCGGGTCGAGCGGCGTGATCAACTGCTCGCCGTCGACCGCCGGTGTCCAGCCGGACCCGCGCAGCCGCGCGGGCAGCAGGTCGGCGGAGGTGAACCGGCCGAGATAGTTGAAGCCGATCTGACCGGCCGAAAACGCTTGCAGCACAGCGGCCGTCTCGGAATTGAGGTAGCGCAGCAGACCGTAGCCGATGCCTCGGTCCGGCACCGCGCGCAGCTGTTCCTTCACCGATTTCACCAGCGTCCCCGCCGCCGGTCCACCCGCGCGGATCTGGTCCCACGCACCGGCATCGGCGCGCAACCGCACCGGGAACATGCTGGTGAACCACCCCACCGTGCCTGACAGATCGGCACCGGCGACCGTGTCCTCCTGGCGGCCATGCCCTTCCAGCCGGATCAGCACCGAATCCGCGGCCGCGCCCTTGTTCTCGAGCCATCGGGTCACGGCCACTCCGAGCGCGGCGAGCAGCCCGTCTTCCACGCCACCGTGGAACGCCGCGGGCAAGGTGGTCAGCAGGTTCTCGGTGACCTGCACCGGCAACCGCACCTGTACGTGCTCGACGGTGGACATCACATCGATCAGCGGGTCCAAGGCACGAGTGCCCAGTGCGGGATCTGGGCCGTCGAGTACCGAACGCCACCACGACAGTTCCGCCACGCGCTCGGGCCGCGCCGCCTCCTCGGCCAATCCGTGCGCCCACCGCCGCATCGACGTGCCACCACCGGACAGCACCGGCGCCACACCCGCCGCGACCTGCTGCCACGCGGCAGCCAAGTCCGGCAACAGGATTCGCCAGGACACCCCGTCGACCACCAGATGATGCGCGACGAACGAGAGCAAGCCGGGCCGCTGCGGGCCGTGGTCGAACCAGACGAACTGCACCATCACGCCCGCCGCGGGAAGCAACCGGCCGACCGCGGCGCCCACCTGCGCGACGATCACCTCCGCCCGGTCCGCAGGCTGCGCCGCGAAGGCGGCCGTCTCGACGCGGTGCAGCAGGCCGTCCACCGCGAGCGTGCCCGGCGCCGCGACCTCGAGTCCCGGCCCGCGCTCATCGTCGACGAGCCTGGCGCGCAACACATCATGGCGATCGAGCACCGCGCCCAACGTCGCCACCAAACCCGCCCGGTCGATCCCCACCGGCAACTCCAGCAGCAAGGACTGCGTGAAACTGTCGAAGCCCGCGCCCAATTCCCGCACGAACCGCGCCACCGGCAGCAACGGCAGCCACCCCACACCGCCACCGGGCAACTCCGTTGGCACCGGCTCGGTCACCGCGCGGGTGAGCGCCACCGCGGCCAACGCCGCCGCCGTGCGATGTTCGAATATCTCGCGGGGACTGATCTCCACCCCCGATTCCCGTGCCCGCGAGACCACTTGAATGGACCGGATACTGTCACCGCCCAGCTCGAAGAAGCTGTCGTCGATCCCGACCCGTTCGAGCCCGAGCACCTCCGCGAAGACCTCGGACAGCAGCTGTTCGGTGCTCGTCTCCGGCGCCCGGTACGCCGCCGACGCCGTGAGCGTGGGTTCCGGCAGCGCTCGGCGGTCCAGCTTTCCGCTCGCGGTCAACGGGACCGAGTCGAGCACCAGCACCGCGGCAGGGACCATGAAGTCCGGCAGCCGCTCGGCGGCGAAGCGGCGCACCGCTCCCCCGTCGAGTTCGCCTGCGGCAGTGCTCGTCCGATCCGCGACGACATAGCCGATGAGTCGCTTGACGCCGCGATCGCCGGTGTGCGTCACCACGACCGCGGCACCGACCCCGGGATGTCGCGTCAGCACGGCCGCCACCTCGCCGGGCTCGACGCGGAAGCCGCGGATCTTGACCTGATCATCGATCCGGCCCATGAACTCGAGCTGCCCGGACCTGTTCCAGCGGACCACGTCCCCGGTGCGATACAGCCGCCCGCCCGCCGGGTCGAACGGATCGGCCACGAACCGCTGCGCGGTCAACCCCGGCTGGTCGCGATAGCCGCGCGCGAGCTGCGCACCGGCCACGTACAACTCGCCCGCGACGCCGACCGCCACCGGCACCAGCCACGGATCGAGCACGTACACCCGGGTATTCGGCACCGGTGCACCGATCGGCACGCCCGCTCCCGCGACCTGTCCGGGCACGACGTACTCCGTCACGTTCACGGTGGCCTCGGTCGGGCCGTAGAGATTGTCGACCCGCAGCCCCGCGCAGCACGCGCGCAGACTGCGCACCAACTCCGTTGTCACGGTGTCGGCCCCGGTGTTCACCTGGAGCAGGCTGTGTAAAGGCGTTCCCGGCACCGACTTCGCGTACTCGACCACCGCGGACAGCAGCGGCGGCGTGGCGAACATCTTCGTCACCGACCGATCCCGCACCAGCCGCGTGAGCTCCGCCGGGTCGGAACGCTCGCCGGTCGCGAGCACCAGCGTCGCGCCGCCGCACAGCGCGGGCCAGATCTCGTAGGTTGAGGCGTCGAACGCGATCGAGGAGTGCACCAGCACCCGATCCGCCGGGCCCGCGAACCATGCCTGGGCGACCAGGTGCACCACGTTGCGATGGGTGATGCCAACGCCTTTCGGCACACCGGTCGATCCGGACGTGTAAATCACATACGCCAGCTGCTCGGGTCGTGGTTCGGCGGTCAACTCCCGCGCGAATCCGTTCCTGGTCGGCACGGTGGCGCCGAGCTCGGTCGCGTCGAGCCGCAGCCACGGAACCGAGGTCTCCGGCAGCAGCGCACCTGTCACCGAATCCGTCACCAGGAGCACCGGATCGGCATCGGACAGCACGAACGCCGAGCGTTCCGACGAGTACGCCGGGTCGATCGGCAGATAGGCCGCGCCTGCCCGCAAGACGGCCAGCAACGTGACGATCAGGTCGGCGGACCGTGGCAGCGCCACCGCCACCACGTCGTCCCGGTCGATGCCGCGTGACATCAGCAGCCGGGCCAGGACCTCCACTCGCGCGGCGAGTTCTCGATACGACACCCGTACGTCGCCGCAATCGATCGCAACCGCGTCGGGTGTCCGCGCGACCTGCGCCGCGAACGCCGCGAACAACGTGTGCTCGGGCGCAGTCGCGGCCGTATCGTTCCAGCGGCGCAGCACCATTTCGCGCCCGTCGGAACCGAGCAGATCGAGCGCGCGGACCGGGGCAGTCGGGTCCGAGACCACCTGCGCCACAATGCCCGCCAGCTGTTCGGCCATGGCTTCGACCTCCGGCGGGCCGAACAAGTCCGTGCGGTATTCGAGCCGCAGCCGCAACGCCGGAGCCATGCCCGCGACCAGCGTCAGCGGATAGTGCGTCGGCGCGTCGGCGCGCAGTCCGGTAATGCTGATACCGCTGCGGTCGGCCGCCGTGCCGATACCGTCGTAGTCGACCGGATAGGACTCGAACCCGATCAGGCTGTCGAACAAGACATTCAGGCCGAGCGCACGGTGGATCTCGGGCAGTCCGACGTGCTGCCGGTCCAGCAGGGCGGCCTGACGCGCTTGCACCGCCGCCAGCAGGTCCGCGAGGGTGTCGCGGGGACCGAAGCGCACCCGCACCGGCACGGTGTTGATGAACAGGCCCACCATCGAGTCCACGTCCGGGATCTCGGGCGGGCGGCCCGACACCGTGGCGCCCGCGACCACGTCGTCACGTCCGGTGGATTTGGCGAGCAGGATGCCCCACGCGGTCTGCACGACGGTATTCACGGTGACACCGAGTTGCTTCGCCCGCCCCGGCACCGCGGCCGCCGTCGCCGCGTCCAGCGGCACCTCGATGCGACCGACTTCGGCGGCGCCGACCTCGGCGCCCGGCCCGGCGAGCAGGGTCGGTTCGGCCACCCCGCGCAGTTCCGCCACCCATGCCCGCACACCGGCGTGCGTATCCTGCCGCGCAAGCCACTTCAGGAAGTTCCGGTAGTCCGGCACGGGCGGCATGGCCGTGCCGTCGCCGGCACTGCTGTAGAGGCGCAACAGATCCCGGATCAGCAACGGCAACGACCAGCCGTCCAGTAGCACGTGATGAGTGCTGAACACCAATTCGGCGTGCTCGTCGGTCAGCTGTGCCAGCGTCATCCGCACCAGCGGCGGAATCGCCGTGTCGAAACGCGTGTTCCGATCCTCGATCAGCAGCCGCCGCAAGCTTGCCGCGCGTGCACTTTCGTCGAGTCCGCGCAGATCGGCCACGTGCCAGGGCAGTTCGACCCCGTCGACGACAACCTGTATCGGATCGTGGTGTGCCCCAGCGACGTACCCGGCCCGCAGGTTCGCATACCGATCGAGCAGTCCCTGCCCGGCGGCGCGCAGCCGGTCCGGCTCGATCGGCCCGGCCAGCTCGAACACCACCTGCATCTGATACGCGTCGAACCCGCTACCGGCCAGCTCTCGATGGAACAGCAGGCCCGACTGCATCGGCGTCGACGGCCACACATCGGCCAGGCCCGGATACTCCGCCTCCAGCGCCTCGATCTCGGCCTGGTCCAACGCCACCAACGGCAAATCGGACGGCGTCAGCCCGCCCGCGCCCGGTACGGCGGCGCCCCGCGCCAGCCCGACGACCGCGCGCCGCCAGAGTTCGGCGAGCTCCGCGGTCTCGTGCTCGCCCAGCACACCGGTGGGAGCCGCGAAATTCGCTTGCAGGACCGGGCCTTCGGGGCCGTCCACGACCAAGGCGGTGACGTCGAGCACCGCCAACGCGGGCACCGCCGGATGCGAGGTCGCCGCGGCGGCAGCACCGTCGCGCGCCGGGGCCCAGCCCGACCCCTGCCGCCGCTGCGGCAGCAGGTCACCGGCGGTGAACCGGCCCAGATAGTTGAATCCGATCTGGCCGGTCGAATACTCGCGCAGCGCCTCGCCGCCGGCCGGATTCAGATAGCGGAGCAGCCCGAAACCGATCCCCTTGTCCGGCACCGCGCGCAACTGCTCCTTCACCGCCTTCATCGCCGTGCCCACGGCCGGGCCGCCCGCGCAGAGCTCGTCCCACTCGACGGCACCGGCGCACAGCCGCACCGGGAACACACTGGTGAACCAGCCGACCGTGCCGGACAGGTCAGCGCCCGCGACGGTGTCCTCTTCCCTGCCATGGCCTTCCAGGCGCACCAGGACCGAATCGTCGCACGTGTCAACGGTGTGCCGCGCGCACCGGCCGCGGCCGTGCCGCCACCGGTGCACCGCCGCGGCCAGCGCGGCGAGCAGACCGTCCTCGACGCCACCGTGATACGCGGCGGGCAGCGTGGCGAGCAGTGCCTCGGTCACCGATGCGGGCAACTCGACGCGCACGTGGGCCACGGTCGCCATCGCATCCACGGCCGGGTCCAGCGGACGCGCACCCAGCAGCGGATCGGGAGGCTCGAGCACCGCGCGCCACCACGGCAACTGCGCGGCCCAGCGCGGGTCGGCCGCCCGCTCGGCCAGCCCGTGCGCCCACCGCCGCATCGACGTACCGCGTACGGGCAGCACCGGTGCCGCGCCCGCCGCGACCTGTTCCCAGGCTGCGGCCAAGTCCGGCAACAGGATTCGCCAGGAGACCCCGTCGATCACCAGGTGATGCGCGAGCACCGCGAGCCGTCCGGACCGCGCGGGCCCGGCGTCGAACCAAACGAACTGCACGAGCACACCGTCCGCCGGAGACAGCCGCGCGACCGCGGCGTCGACGTGCGCGCGGATGTCCTCGGTACCCGCCCCGGGCACGGGAACGTGGTGCAGCAGGCTGCGCGCGTCCACCGCCCCGACCGGCGCCACCTCCAGCCCCGGGCCGCGCTCGTCGTCGACGAGCCTGGCCCGCAACACATCATGGCGATCCAGCACCGCACCCAACGTCGCCACCAAACCCGCACGATCAATGCCGACCGGCAGCTCCAACAGCAGCGACTGCGTGAAACTGTCGAACCCGGCGCCGAACTCCCGCACGAACCGCGCCACCGGCAGCAACGGCAACCACCCCACACCACCACCCGGCAATTCCGCCAGCACCGTGTCACCGGCCCCGCGCGCCACCGCGATCGCGGCCAGCCCCGCGGGCGTCCGATACTCGAACACCTCGCGCGGGCTGATCTCCACCCCCGATTCCCTTGCCCGCGAAACGACTTGGATGGACCGGATACTGTCGCCGCCCAACTCGAAGAAGCTGTCGTCGACACCGACCTTCTCGACCCCGAGCACCTCCGCGAACACCGTCGCCAGCACCTGCTCCTGGGCGGTGCGCGGCGCTTGGAAGCGCGCCGAGGAGACGAACTCGGGGTCGGGCAGCGCGGCGCGGTCGAGCTTGCCGTTCGCGGTCAGGGGCAGCGCCGCCAGCACCATGACGACCGCGGGCACCATGAACTCCGGCAGTCGCTCGGCGACGAAACCGCGCACCTCGGCGCCGTCGAGTTCGGGATCGCCGGTGGCCGCGTATCCCACCAGTCGCCTGTCGCCGGTCCCGGTGGCGCGGGCGAGCACCACCGCCTGGGTGACCGACGGATGTTGCGCCAGCACGGCTTCCACCTCGCCGGGCTCCACGCGGAAGCCGCGGATCTTCACCTGGTCGTCGGCGCGGCCAACGAACTCCAGCACGCCCGCCGCCGTCCAGCGCACCACGTCGCCGGTGCGATACAACCGGCCGCCGGCGTCGTCGAACGGATCGGCGATGAACCGCGCCGCGGTCAGCCCGAACCGGCCCCGGTAACCGCGCGCCACTTGCGCACCGGCCACATACAACTCACCGGGCACGCCGAGCGGGACCGGGTTCAGCCACGAATCCAGCACGTACACCCGAGTATTCGGCACCGGACGACCGATCGGCACCGCGCCCTCGCACGCCGGATCGGCCTCGTGATCGGTCACGCAGGCCGTCGTCTCGGTGGGACCGTAACCGTTCACGATCCGCGGCGCGGTGGCGCGTGCCGTCGCCTTGCGCACGACACCCGCGCTCAATTCGGCACCGCCGACGATGACGCGCCGCAGCGACCGCAGCGGGTCGGCGGGCAACGACGCGACATGTTCGGTCAAGGCCGCGAGCAAGGGCGGCGTCGCGAACATCTTCGTCACCGACCTCGCCGCGATGAGCCGGGTCATCTCGCCGGGATCGGACCGCTCGGCCCCGGCCAGCACCAGGGTCGCGCCGCCGCACAGTGCCGGCCAGATCTCGTAGGTGGAGGCGTCGAACGCGATCGAGGAGTGCACCAGCACCCGCTCCCCCGCCTCGATCGGCCATGCCTGCGCCACCAGGTTCACCACGTTGCGATGGGTGACACCAACGCCTTTGGGGACGCCGGTCGAGCCGGAGGTATAGATCACGTAGGCCAGGTGCTGCGGGCGCGGCAACCGCGCGACGCCCGCGCCCGCCGCCAAGCCGCCGTCCAGGCGCAGCTGCGGCACGGCGGTATCGGGCAGCAGCGGCGCGGTGGCGGAGTCGGTCACCACGACGACGGGTGCGGCATCGGCGAGCACGAAGCGCACCCGATCCGAGGGATACGCCGGATCGATCGGCAGGTAGCCGCCGCCGGCCTTCAGCACGCCGAGCAACGCCACGAGCAACGCCGCGGTGCGCGGTAAGGCCACGGCGACAACGGCGTCCGGCCCGACGCCGAGCCCGGCCAGCACCCGGGCGAGACCGTCGGCGCGCGCGTCGAGCTCACGATAGGTCAGTTCGGCATCGGCGCAGACGACCGCGAGCGCCTCCGGTGTGCGGGCGGCCTGCGCCGCGAACAGCCCGACCACGGTGGTCTCCCGCACCGGCGCGGCGACGCCGTTCCACCGGCGCACCATGGCATCTCGCTCGCCGGGATCGAGCACGTCCACACGCCCCACCGGCAGGTCCGGGTCGGCCGTGACCTGGCCGAGCACCCGCAGCAGCCGTGCCACCATGGTCTCGACCGTGCCGCGATCGAACAGCTCGGTGGCGTATTCGACCAACCCGCGCCAGGCCTGACCGGCGGGGGCGTCGGCGATGTTGAACAGCAGATCGAAGCGTGCGACGCCCAGCGACACATCGTAGGGCGTGAATTCGGCGCCGGGCAGGTCGAGGGTCGGCAGGACGTTGTTCTGGAATGCCAGCGACACCTGGAACAGCGGATGATGCGCCGCGGAGCGCACCGGATCGAGCAGCTCCACCAACAGCTCGAACGGCAGGTCCTGGTTCTCGTACGCGGCAAGCGCTTTCGTCCGCACCTGGGCGAGCAGCTCGGCGAACGACGCGGCGGGCCGCACGGCGGCGCGCAGCACCCAGGTGTTGACGAAGAACCCGACCAGGTCGGTCAAGGCCTCGTCGGTACGACCGGCGATCGGCGAGCCGAGCGGAATATCCTGGCCCGCACCGAGTTCGAACAGCAGCACCGCCAAAGCCGACTGCAACACCATCGCGACGGTCGCGCCCTCGCGGGCCGCCACCCGCTCGACCGCGGCACGCGTCGCGACATCGATGTCGAACGCCACCACGTCCCCGCGATAGCCCGCGACCCGCGGCCGCGGCCGGTCCGTTGGCAGCCGCAGCTGTTCCGGCAGGTCCGCCAGTTCGTGCCGCCAGTATTCGAACTGCCGCGACAGCACGCTGTCCGGATCGGTCGACGCGCCGAGCAGGTCACGTTGCCACAGCGTGTAATCGGCGTATTGCACCGGTAGCGGCGACCACTCCGGCGGCAGGCCCGCGCGGCGGGCGGCGTAAGCCGTGGCCAGGTCCCGCAGCAGCGGCGTCATCGACCAGCCGTCCCCGGCGATGTGATGGATCAGCAGCACCAGCACACACTCGTCCTCGGCGCAGCGGAACACGGTGGCGCGCACCGGGATCTGCGTCGCGAGGTCGAAACCGTAACGCACGGCGGCCCGTACCGCGCCGGACAGCGCGCCGGGGTCGGTCGCGGTCACGACGACGGGGACCTCGACGCTGTCCGCGGCGACGATCTGTTGCGCGGGCACGCCACCGGTCTCGGTGAAGCGGGTGCGCAGGCTCTCGTGCCTGACGACCACATCCCGCAATGCCGCGCCGAGCGCCGCCACATCCACGCCACGCAACCGCACCGCCAACGGGATGTTGAAGGTGGCCGAGGGCCCCTCCAGGCGATGTACGAACCAGAGCCGCCGCTGCGCGTACGACAGGGGCAACACCGCCGGACGCGGACGTACCGACAGCGCGGGCCGGGGCCGGGCCCCGGAATCGAGCCGCGTCACCAACTGCGCCACGGTCGGCGCCTCGAAGATCGCGCGGATCGCGACCTCCGCGCCCAACGCCGTGCGCACGCGGCTGGCCAGCCGCGTCGCCAGCAGCGAGTGACCGCCGAGTTCGAAGAAGCTGTCGTCCACCCCGACCCTGTCCACGCCGAGCACCTCGGCGAACAGCTCGGCGAGCAGTCGCTCCTGCGGCGTGCCGGGCGCGCGATAGTCGGCCGTGGACCGCAGCTCCGGCGCCGGCAACGCGGCCCGATCGAGCTTGCCGTTCGCGGTCAGCGGCACCGCGTCCACCACCAGCACCGCGGCGGGCACCAGGAAGTCCGGCAACCGGGTACCGAGGAAGCGCCGCACCTCGGCGCCGTCGAGTTCGGTCGCGGCCGTGCGTTCGGCGACCACGTACCCGACCAGCTGCTTGCCACGCGAGGCGGAGTCCACCGCGACCACCACCGCCTGGGCGACGCGGGGATGCTGGGTCAGCGCGGCCGCCACCTCGCCCGGTTCGACCCGGAACCCGCGGATCTTGACCTGATCGTCGACCCGCCCCGCGAACTCCAGCACCCCGGACCGGTGCCACCGCACCACATCCCCGGTCCGATACAAACGACCGCCCGCGGGGTCGAACGGATCGGCCACGAACCGAGCCGCCGTCAACCCGGCACGGCCCCGATAGCCACGCGCCACTTGCGCACCGGCGACATACAATTCGCCCTCGACCCCGACGGGCACGGGCAGCAATCGCGAATCCAGCACGTACAACCGAGTATTGGCCACAGGGCCACCGATCGGCACCGTCGCACCGGGCACGATCGCGGGGACCACATGCGAGCTCACGTGCACCGTCGCCTCGGTCGGCCCGTAGAGGTTGTCCACTCGCACGCCCCCGCACACCGACCGCAGCCCATCGACCAGCGCCGCGGACACCGTGTCCGCACCGGTGTTCACCTGGGTCAGGGTGGTCAGCGGCCGGTCCGGCAAGGGCGCGACGTATTCGACCAACGCCGCCAGCAGGACCGGCGTCGCGAACATCTTCGTCACCGCGTGCCGCGCCACGAGCCGCGCGATCTCCGCCGGGTCCGACCGTTGTTCGGCCGCGATCACCAAAGTCGCGCCACCGCACAGCGCGGGCCAGATCTCATAGGTGGACGCGTCGAACGCGATCGAGGAGTGCACCAGCACCCGATCCGACGGCCCGGCCGACCACGCCTGGGCCACCAGGTTCACCACGTTGCGATGGGTGATACCAACACCTTTCGGCACGCCGGTCGACCCGGAGGTGTAGATCACGTACGCCAGGTCGTCGGCACGGGGCAGCCGTACCGGACCCACCCGACCGGTATCCTCGGTGTCGATATACAGGCGCGGGATCTCCGTGTCCGGCAGCACCCGCGCCGTACCCGAATCGGTGACCAGCACGACCGGCGCCGCGTCGGCGAGCACGAAAGCCAGCCGCTCCGAGGGATACCCGGGATCGATCGGCAGATAGCCGCCCCCGGCCTTCAGCACCGCGACCAGCGCGACCGCCAGGTCCGCCGAGCGCGGCAAGGCCACCGCGACGATGCGGTCCGGGCCCACGTCCCGCGAGATCAGCACGCGCGCCAGCCGATCCGCGCGCGCATCGAGGTCCCGATAGCTCAGCCGGTCCGCGCCGCGGATCACCGCGATCGCGTCCGGTGTGCGCGCGGCCTGGGCTTCGAACAGCTCGACAAGGGTGCGGGCGGGGAGCTCGCGCGCGGTGTCGTTCCAGCGCCGCAGCATCGATTCGCGTTCGACGGAGTCGAGCACCTCGAGCGATCCGATCCGACGGTCCGGTGCGGCCACGACCACCCGCAACAGCCGGACAAATCGGGCCACCATCGCCTCGATGGTGACCCGATCGAACAGATCGGTGGCGTACTCGACGTGGATGTCCCAACCCGCGCCCGCGGCACCGACATTGAACGTCAGGTCGAATCGTGACGTCGTCGTGGCCAAGGCGTACGGCTCGACATCGACCCCGGACAGGGAAAAGGCCGGTGCGGTGTTGTTCTGGACGCTCAGCAGTACCTGGAACAGCGGATGGCGCGCGGCCGAACGCGCCGGGTTGAGCAGCTCGACCAGCAATTCGAACGGGAGGTCCTGATTCTCGTACGCGGCCAAGGCTTTCGCCTTCACCTGTTCGAGAATCTCCGCGAAGGTCGCGGTCGCAGACACGTGGGCGCGCAGCACCCAGGTGTTGACGAAGAATCCCACGAGGTCTTCCAGCGCGTCGTCGGTGCGGCCCGCGATGGGCGCGCCGAGCGGAATATCCTCGCCCGCACCGAGTTTCGCCAGCAGCACGGCCAAGGCCGACTGCAGCACCATTGAGACGGTGGCACCCGAGGCGTCGGCGTATCGCTGCACCTCGGCGCGCAGTTCCGGCTCGACCCGGTGCACCAGCAGGTCCCCGCGCCCGCTGGCCACCGGCGGCCGTGGCCGATCCGCCGGCACCGGCAGCTGTTCGGGCACGCCGTCCAATTCCCGCCGCCAGTACGCGAGTTGCCGGGACAGCACACTGTCCGGGTCGGTGGCCGATCCGAGCAATTCCTGTTGCCACAGTGTGTAATCCACGTACTGCACCGGCAGCGGCTCCCACGCCGGCGCGCCACCCCGCCGTCGGGCCGCGTAGGCCTCGGACAGGTCGCGCAGCAGCGGGGTCATCGACCATCCGTCCCCGGCGATGTGATGGATCAACAGCACCACCACGCAGGCGTGCTCCGCGTAGCGGAACACCTCGGCGCGGACCGGGATCTCACTCGCCAGGTCGAATTCGTAGCGCACCGCCGCCGCCACAGCGGTGTCCAGGTCGGCGGGGTCCACCGCCACCACGGATACCGGTACCTCGACGCGCTCCACGTCGAGCACCCGCTGTCCGGGCACGCCGTCGACCTCGACGAAGACCGTGCGCAGGCTCTCGTGCCTGCCGACCACGTCACCGACCGCCGCCGCGAAGGCGCCCGCGTCGAACCGGCCGGTCAACCGCACCGTCAACGGCATGTTGTAGGTGGCCGACGGGCCCTCCATGCGGTGGATGAACCACAACCTGCGCTGCGCGTAGGACAACGGAATCATCAGCGACCCACCTCTCGGTTCATCCTGCGCAGCGCCGGTCGCCGGGAGGGCGTCAGTCCGGGCCAGCGCTCGGCGAGTTCCGCGACGGTCGCGGCCTCGAACAGCACCCGGATCGGCACCTCGACGCCCAACACCGCCCGAATCCGGCTGGCCAGCCGGGTCGCCAGCAGTGAGTGCCCGCCCAGCGCGAAGAAGCTGTCGTCGATCCCGACCCGTCCCACCCCGAGTATTTCGCCGAACAGGCCGGTCAGCGTCTGCTCGAGCTCGGTGCGCGGTGCGCGAAACACCTTGCCGGACAAGAATTCCGGGTCCGGCAGTGCGGCGCGATCGAGCTTGCCGTTCGGCGTCAACGGCACGGCGTCGAGCACCAGCACCGCCGTCGGCACCATGAAGTCCGGCAGCCGCTCCGCCGCGAACGCCCGCACGCCCGCGGGCAGCAGACTGTCCTGCGGGTGGTTGGCGTACCGTGCCCGATCCCCGAGCGGCCGCGCGGGCACGTACACGCCGTCGAGCGGGCGGCCCGCGAGCGCGGCGGCGACGAACACGGCGTCCATCCGGTCCGGCCGCGTGGACCAGGTGACCGCGGCGGTGTACCCGAACCGTCCGGCCAGCACGTGCAAGTCCTCGGGCAGCAGGCCGATCTGCGCCCCATCGGTGGGCTCCAGCATCCCCTCGAAGCCCACCGCGCGCGGATCGTCGCACGACCCGACGGACACGGGACGCCCCGCCGCGACGCACTGCGCCGCCACGATCTGACCGGTCAGTCCGGCGTGCGGAATCCCGGTGACCCGAATGCCGTCCGGCGGGCGTGACTCCATCAGCTTTCGCAGCCGATCCGCGTCCTCGAATTCGACTTTCGGCACTTCGATCACCGACAGCGGTGCGGGTGGCGCCTTGTGCAGCACCACGTCGTAGCGGAACCTGGTCAGCTCGTTCACCGCGCGACCGCGCTCGAGCTGGATGTCGACGGCGTCGAATCCGGCCGTGAGGAAGTACTCCGGCGCGAGTAGCAGCTCCTGTTCCGCGGCGATCTCGCGCCGGACGCGGTCCTCGACCGCCGCCGGGTCCTCGCCGCCGTGCCGGGTGATCTGCACGGCGGTCGTGAACTCGTGCAGCAGAGCGAGATTGCGCACATCACCGACGAAAACCGCGCCGCCGGGCGCCAAGAGACCACGAACCCGGTCGAGCACGCGACGCAGATACCGCTCGCCCGGGAAGTACTGCACCACCGAGTTCAGCACCACCGTGTCGAAGTGGTGCTCGGGCAGCCCGGTCACATCGTCGGCGGCCTGGGCACTCAGCATGACCCGGTCCGCCCAGTCGGCGTCGAATGTCGCGAGCCGCCGCCGGAGGCGGTCGACGGTCGCCGCCGACAGGTCCGTCGCCCAGTACTCGGCGCACTCCGGCGCGATTTCGGACAGCAACAGGCCCGAGCCGACGCCGATTTCGAGCACCCGGCGCGGGCGCAACCCCCGGATGCGCTCGACCCGCGCGCGCCGCCACTCCCGCATCTGCGCCAACGGGATCGGGGCGCCGGTGTAACTGCTGTTCCACCCGCCGAAGTCGGCGCCGAACACCGTATTCTCGGGCGCTGCGGCCGCCGCGCCGTTGTGCCCGTTGCGGCTACCGGACGCGGCGCTGTCCGCCTGGCTCACACCGGAATACAGATCGTCGTAGACCCGGCGCCACTGCCCCACCAGCTCGTCCTCACCGCCGGTGGACCCCGACCGGTCGGCGACGACGTAACCGATCAGCTGTTTGCCGCCCGCCTCGGTGTCGCGCGCGACGACGACGGCATCACACACCGAAGGATGCTGGGCCAGTACGGTTTCCACCTCGCCGGGTTCGACGCGGAAGCCACGGATCTTCACCTGGTCGTCGACCCGGCCCGCGAATTCCAACAACCCGGATCGGTTCCAGCGGACCACGTCCCCGGTGCGATACAGCCGCCCGCCCGCCGGATCGAACGGATCGGCCACGAACCGCGCCGCCGTCAACCCCGGACGACCCCGATAGCCCCGGCCTACCTGGGCGCCCGCCACGTACAGCTCGCCCACCACCCCTACCGGAACCGGCTCGAGCCACGAATCCAGCACGTACACGCGAGTATTCGGCACCGGACGACCGATCGGCACCGGACGACCGATCGGCACCGCGCTATCGCGCGCAGGATCGGCCTCGTGATCGGTCACGCAGGCCGTCGTCTCGGTAGGCCCGTAACCGTTCACGACCTGGGCCTCGGCACACTGCGCGTGCAGCTTGCGCACAACATCGGCGCTCAGCTCGGCGCCGCCGACGATCACCCGGCGCAACGACCGCAGCGGACTGCCCGGCAGCGACGCCACGTGGTCGGCCAGCGCTGACAGCAACGGTGGCGTGGCGAACATCTTGGTCACCGACCTGCGCTCGATCAACCGGGTGATCTCCACCAGATCCGAGCGCTGCTCGCTCGTCAGCACGACCGCGGCGCCGCCGCACAGTGCGGGCCAGATCTCGTAGGTGGTGGCGTCGAACGCGATCGACGAGTGCGCCAGCACCCGGTCCTCGGGCCGCACCGACCAAGCCTGCGCGACCAGGTGTGCGACGTTGCCATGGCTGATGGCAACACCTTTCGGCACACCGGTGGACCCGGAGGTGTAGATGACGTACGCCAGGTTGCACGGCGCGGGCCCGCCGACGGGCTCGGGCAGCGACGGGCCGCGGCCGCTCATGGCGTCGACCACTTCGGGCGCATCCAGCTCGAGACGCGGGAGCGATGTCGACGGCAGCAGCTTCGCGGTCACCGAATCAGTCACCACAACAACGGGATTCGCATCTGTCAGCACGAATTCGACCCGATCCGAGGGATAGGCGGGATCGATCGGCAGATACCCGCCCCCGGCCTTCAGCACGCCGAGCAGCGCCACCAGCAGTTCCGGCGACCTGGGCAGCGCCACCGCGGCGAGCACGTCAGGGCCGACGCCGTGGGCGGTCAGTGCCCGCGCCAACCGGCCGGCGCGCGAGTCGAGTTCCCGGTAGGTGAAGTCGCGGTCGGCACAGACCAGCGCGAGCGCGTCCGGTGTCCGTGCGACCTGTGCCTGGAAGACAGCGAGCAAGGTCGTCTCGGTCATCGCGGCCGCGGCACCGTTCCATCGCCGCAGCACCAGCTCTCGTTCGTCCCCGCCGAGCACATCGATCGCTCCGACGGCCGCGGCGGGCTCCCGCACGATCTCGCGCAACACCTGTTCGAAGCGGCGCACCATGGTCTCGACCGTGGACCCGTCGAACAGTTCGGTCGCGTACTCGACCAGCCCGTGCCACGCCTGCCCGGCCGGTGCGTCGGTGATGTTGAAGAACAGGTCGAATCGCGCGGTGGCCGTGGTGGCGACGTACTGCTCGAATCGCACGCCCGGCAGATCGAGGGTCGGCGCGGTGTTGTTCTGGAACGCCAACGACACCTGGAACAACGGATGGTGTGCCGCGGAGCGGGTCGGATTGAGCAGCTCGACCAGCAGCTCGAATGGAACGTCCTGATTCTCGTAGGCCGCCAGCGCCTTCGCCCGGACCTCGGCGAGCAGCTCTCGGAACGACTGGCCCGCCGCCACTCTCGCACGCAATACCCAGGAGTTCACGAAGAAGCCGACCAGCTCGGCGAGCGCGTCGTCGGTGCGCCCGGCGATCGGTGCGCCGATCGGAATATCCTCGCCCGCACCGAGTTTGCGCAACAGCACCGCCAGCGCGGCCTGCAGCACCATCGAGACCGTCGCGCCCTCCCGCGCGGCCAGCCGCTCGACCGCCGTGCGTGTGCCGGGGTCGATCTCGAAGAACACCATGTCACCCCGATAGCTCGCCACCCGCGGCCGGGGGCGATCGGTCGGCAGTGCCAGTTGTTCGGGCAGGCCGTCGAGTTCGCGCCGCCAGTACTCGAATTGACGCGCGAGCACGCTGTCCGGATCGGTGGCCGAGCCGAGCAACTCGCGCTGCCACAGCGTGTAGTCCACGTACTGCACCGGCAGCGGCGACCAGTCCGGCGCACGACCGGCCGCACGGGCCGCGTACGCCGCCGACAGATCGCGCAGCAGCGGCGTCATCGACCACCCGTCACCGGCGATGTGGTGGATCAGCAGCACCAGCACGCATTCCCGCGCGCCACAGCGGAAGATGTCGGCGCGCAACGGTATCTCGGTGGACAGGTCGAAGCCGTAACGCACGGCCGCGGTGACCGCCGCGTCGACCTCGGCGGGCGCGACCGTGCCGCTGTGCACCGGGGCCGCGAGACCGTCGGCCGCCAGGACCCGCTGCGACGGTACGCCGTCGGCGTCGACGAACAGTGTGCGCAGACTCTCGTGCCTGCGCACGACGTCGCCGATCGCCGCGGTCAGCACCGCGACATCGGCCCCGTGCAGGCGCACCGCGAAAGCCATGTTGTAGGTGGCGGATGGCCCTTCGAGCCGGTGGATGAACCACAACCGCCGCTGCGCGAACGACAGCGGCACCACGGCGGGCCGCGACCGCGGTGCCAAGGTGGGCCGCAGCCGCGCGCCGCTGTCGAGCCGGGTCACCAACTGCGCCACCGTCGGTGCGTCGAACACCGTCCGGATCGGCACCTCCACGCCGAGCACCACCCGGATCCGGCTGGCCAGCCGGGTCGCGAGCAACGAGTGCCCGCCGAGGGCGAAGAAGCTGTCGTCGATGCCGACCCGGTCGAGGCCGAGAATCTCGGCGAACAACTCGGTCAGCACCCGCTCGCGCTCGTCCCGCGGCGCCCGGTAGGCGCGCGACGACGCGAACTCGGGGTCGGGCAGGGCGGCACGGTCCAGCTTGCCGCTCGCGGTCAGCGGCAGCGTGTCGAGCACCGTCACCGTCGCGGGCACCATGAACTCGGGCAGCCGATCGGCCGCCCAGCGCCGCACCTCCGCGGCGAGCAGTCCCGCGTGCGGGCTGCTCGCGTACTCCGCCGGATCGCCCTGCACCGCCGCCGAATACGCGTTGGTGAGCGGTCCGCTCGGCGCGGCCGCCGCGTCGACGAACACCGCCGTCATCCGGCCCGGCTCCGCCGACCACGTCACCGCGGTGCGATAGCCGAACTCGGTGCCGAGCCGATGCAGGTCCTCGGGCAGCAAACCGGTTTCCGGACGCGCGGACAGGTCGTCCAGCACCCCTTCGAAACCCGGTGCGAGCGCGCCGGTTTCCCGGTTCGGGTCGACCGGTGCGCCATTGCGGATGCGGTGCGCCGCCGCCACCTCGCCGATGAGCCCCGCGTGCGGTATACCGGTGACCTGTACCCCGGGTCGCCGCCGCTCGCACAGCAGCGCGCGCAGCGAACCAGCGTCGCGGAAGGCCGTTTTCGAGAGCTCGGCGACATCGACCGCGTTCTCCGGAGCCTTGTGCAGCACGACGTCGTACCGGTACCTGGTCAACTCGTTCACCGCGTAACCCCGTTTGAGCGCGATCTGCACGGCATCGATCTCGAGTACCTGGCGCAGGGCCGGGAAGTATTCCGGTGCCAGCAGCAGCTCCTGTTCGGCGGCGATATCGCGGCGCACCCGGTCCTCGACCGCCGCCGGGTCGGCACCGCCGTTGCGGCGGATCTGCGCCGCGGTCGCGAACTCGGTGAGCAACGCCAGGTTTCGCACGTCACCGACGAACACCGCGCCGCCGGGCGCCAGCACGCGCAGGGCAAGCGCGAGCACACGGCGCAGATAGCGCTCCCCAGGGAAGTACTGGATCACCGAGTTCACGACGACCGTGTCGAAGTAGCCCTCCGGCAAGCCGTTCGGATCGTCGGCGGCCCGGACGCTCAGCTCGACGCGCTCGACCCAGTCCTCGTGCAGTTCATCGAGCTGACGCCGCAGCGACGCGATGGTCTCGGCGGAGAAGTCGGTCGCCCGGTACTCCGCGCACTCCGGCGCCAGCTGCGACAACAGCAGGCCGGAGCCCACCCCGATCTCGAGCACGCGCCGCGGACCGAGCTCGCGAATCCGATCCACCGTCGTCGCGCGCCATTCCCGCATCTGTGCCAGCGGAATCGGCGCGCCCGTGTAACTGCTGTTCCAGCCGCCGAAGTCGGCGCCGAACTCGGGGCGCGGGTCGGTCCGGGCTTCCCCGGTGCGCGCCGCCGCGGCATACAGGTCGTCGTAGACCCGCCGCCACTGCCCCACCAGCTCGTCCTCGCCCACGACCGGCCCCGAGTGGTCGGCGACCACATAGCCCACCAGCTGCTTGGCGCCGTCGGCCGCGGCGGCGCGGGCCACCACCACCGCCTGCGCCACCGACGGGTGCTGGGCCAGAGCGGCTTCCACCTCGGCCGGCTCGACCCGGAAGCCACGGATCTTCACCTGGTCGTCGGCCCGGCCGACGAACTCCAGCACCCCCGCGCCGGTCCACCGGACCACGTCGCCGGTTCGGTACAGCCGACCGCCCGCCGGATCGAACGGGTCGGCGACGAATCGCGCCGCCGTCGTCCCCGGACGGCCGCGATAGCCCCGCGCCAACTGCGTTCCGGCCACGTACAACTCACCGGCGACGCCGACCGGCGCCGGAGTGAGCCATGAATCAAGCACGTAGACACGGGTATTCGCGACTGGCACGCCGATCGGCACCACCGCGTCCCCGGCACTCGCCGGCACCCGGTGGGCGGTGACGTCGACCGTCCCCTCGGTCGGACCGTAGAGATTGTCCACCCGCACACCGCCGCACACCGTGCGCAAAGCCTCGACCAGAGGCCCCGACAGTGTGTCGGCGCCGGTGTTCACCTGGGACAGGCTGTGCAGCGGTGCGCCGGGCAGGGCCGTCGCGTGCTCGGCCAGCGCCGCCAGCAGCGGCGGTGTCGCGAACATCTTCGTCACCGACCGCTCCCGCACCAGCCGGGCGATCTCGGCCGGATCCGACCGCTGTGCCGCGGCGAGTACCAGCGTCGCACCGCCGCACAGCGCGGGCCAGATCTCATAGGTGGAGGCGTCGAACGCGACCGAGGAGTGCACCAGCACTCGATCTGCGCGGTCCGCCGCCCATGCCTGCGCCACCAGGTTGACCACGTTGCGGTGCGTGATACCAACGCCTTTCGGCACACCCGTCGACCCGGACGTGTAGATCACGTACGCCAGGTTGTCCGGCCGCGGCGCGACCGCAACATGGCCGCCCGCCGCCGGCGCGGTGGCGTCGAGCCGAAGCCGCGGAATCGCGGTGCGGGGCAACGTGTACTCGGTGGTCTCGTCGGTGAGCACGAGCACGGGGGCGGCGTCGTCGAGCACGAACGCCATCCGCTGCGTGGCGTACACCGGATCGATCGGCAGATAGCCGCCACCGGCCTTCAGCACCGCGAGCAAGGACACGATCAGTTCCGCGGACCGGGGCAAGGCCACCGCCACAATACGATCGGGCCCCACGCCGTGGACACGCAGGAGCCGGGCGAGCCGATCCGCTCGCGCGTCGAGCGCACGGTAGCTGAGCTCGGTCGCCCCATCGACGACAGCCACCGCCTCCGGTGTCCGCGCGGCCCGCGCTTCGACCAGCCCGTGCAGCGTGGTCTCCGGAATCGCCCGCGCGGTGTCGTTCCACCGGGACAGCACCTCGGTGCGTTCGGCGGCGCCGAGCAGGTCGATAGCGCCCACCGGCACGTCCGGGCGCGACACCACCTGCCGCAGCAGCCGAACCAGCCGCGCCACCATGGTCGCGACCGTGGTCCGATCGAACAGCTCGGTCGCGTATTCGACGAAGCCGCCCCACGGCGCACCGGCGGGCGCGTCGGACACATTGAAGAACAGATCGAAACGCGAAGTCGCGGTGCACACGTCGTACGGCTCCAGCCGCACGCCCGGCAATGCCAGCGCGGGCAGGGTGTTGTTCTGGAAGGCCAGCGTCACCTGGAACAGCGGATGATGCGCCGCCGAACGCACCGGATTGAGCAGCTCCACCAGCAACTCGAACGGAATGTCCTGATTCTCGTAGGCGGCAAGCGCTTTCGCACGTACCTGAGCGAGCAACTCGGCGAACGACGCGGCGGGCGTGACGGCGGCGCGCAGCACCCAGGTGTTCACGAAGAAGCCGACGAGATCGGCCAGCGCCTGGTCGGTCCGGCCCGCGATCGGCGCGCCGATCGGAATATCGTCCCCCGCACCGAGTTTGGCCAGCAGCACGACCAGCGCGGATTGCAGCACCATCGAGACCGTCGCGCCTTCGCCCGCGGCGAGCCGTTCCACCTCCGCGCGCAGCGACGCGTCGATCTCGAAGGGGACCACATCGCCGCGGTAGCCTGCCACGCGGGGACGCGGCCGATCGACGGGCAACCGCAACTGTTCCGGCAGGTCGGCCAGTTCGCCGCGCCAGTACTCGAATTGGCGCGCCAGCACGCTGTCCGGATCGCACAGGTCACCGAGCAACTCGCGCTGCCACAGGGTGTAGTCGACGTATTGCACCGGCAGCGGGGCCCAGGCGGGCGCGCTGCCCGCGCGCCGGGCGGCGTAGGCCGCGGACAGATCGCGCAGCAACGGGGTCAACGACCACCCGTCCCCGGCGATGTGGTGGATCAGCACCACCGCGACGCACTCGTCCTCGGTATATCGGAAGACGCTTGCGCGGATCGGGATCTGCGTCGACAGATCGAATCCGTAGCGAGCCGCCGCGGTCACAGCCGCGTCCACTTCGCCGGCGACCACCTCGGTCACCACGACCGGCACCTCGACCTCGTCGGCCGCGCGCACGCACTGCGACGGCACGCCGTCGGCCGCGACGAAGATCGTGCGCAGGCTCTCGTGCCGGGCCACGACATCGCGCACCGCGGCGCCGAACGCCGCGACGTCCACCCCGCCCAGCCGCACCGCGAGCACCATGTTGTAGGTGGCCGATGGCCCCTCCAGACGGTGGATGAACCACAGCCGCTGCTGCGCGTAGGACAGCGGAATCACCTCGGGCCGTGGGCGACTCAGCAGCGCGGGCCGCACCTGCGCGTCCGCGTCGAGCCGAGTCACCAACTGCGCGACGGTCGGCGCGTCGAAGACCGTGCGGATCGGCACCTCCACACCGAGGACGACCCTGATCCGGCTGGCCAGCCGGGTGGCGAGCAGCGAATGCCCGCCCAGCTCGAAGAAGCTGTCGTCCACGCCGACCCGGTCGCGGCCGAGGATCTCGCGGAACAACTCGACCAGCATGTGTTCCTGGATGGTGCTCGGCGCGCGATACCGCGCCGCCGCGCGCAGTTCCGGAGTGGGCAGGGCGGCCCGATCCAGCTTGCCGTTCGGCGTCAGTGGCAGCGCGTCGAGCACGAGCACCACGGCGGGCACCATGTACTCGGGCAGCCGTTCAGCGGCGAACGCGCGCACCTGCGCCGCGATCGTCTCGGCGGTGCCCGTCGCACCGGTGCGACGCGCGACGACGTAGCCGACCAACTGCTCCCCGCCCGCGGTGTCCCTGGCGACCACGACGGCGTGTGAGACCGAAGGATGCTGGGCCAGCACGCTTTCCACCTCACCGGGCTCGACCCGGAAGCCACGGATCTTCACCTGGTCGTCGATCCGTCCGACGAATTCCAGCGTCCCGGATCGGCGCCACCGCACCAGATCACCGGTACGGTACAGCCGGCCACCCGCCGGATCGAACGGGTCCGCCACGAATCGCGTCGCGGTCAGCCCGGACCGCGCGTGATAGCCGCGCGACACCTGGGCGCCGCCCACGTACAGCTCCCCCGCGACACCGACCGGAGCCGGCCGCAACCACGGGTCCAGCACGAGCGCGCGAACATCGGCGAGCGCCGAGCCGATCGGGACCGCCGTCGCATCCGCCGCCTGCGCGTCCGCGGCGAAAACCGTGGCGAACACGGTGGTTTCGGTCGGCCCGTAGCCATTGACCACCCGCACGCCGCCGCCTGCGGTCCGCGCGCGGTGCGCCGACGCCGCGTCGAGTTCGGCGCCGCCGACGATCACCTGATTCAGGCTGCGCAACGGGTCGCCTGGCAACGCTGCCGCGTGATCGAGCAGTACCGACAGCAGTGCCGGGGTCGAGAACAGCTTGGTCACCGCCCGGTCCGCGATCAGCCCGGTGATCTCGGCCGCGTCCGAGCGCGGCGCACCGGCGAGCACCAGCGTGCCGCCCGCGGCCAGCGCGGGCCAGATCTCGTAGGTCGAGGCGTCGAAGGCGATCGAGGAGTGCACCAGCACCCGCTCGCCCGGCCCCGCGTCCCACGCCTGCCCGGCGAGGCCGCGCACGTTGTCGTGGGTGACGGCAACGCCTTTGGGCACACCGGTCGAACCGGAGGTGTAGATCAGATACGCCAGGTTGCCCGTCCGCGCGGCACCGGCGTGTCGTTCGGCGGCGGGGCCGCGGGTATCCAGCGCATCGAGGTAGAGGCGGGCGATCGCCGTGTCCGGCAAGGTGTGCGCGGTGGCGAGATCGGTGACGAGCGCGACCGGTGCGGCGTCGGCGAGGATGAACGCCAGCCGATCCGAGGGGTACGCCGGATCAATCGGCAGATACGCGCCGCCGGCCTGCCACACCGCGAGCAGGGCCACGATCAGCTCAGGCGAGCGCGGCAGCGCGACCGCTACGATCGCCTCGGGGCCTACCCTGTGCGCGATCAGGACCCGGGCCAGGCGATCGGCCCGCTCCGCGAGTTCGCGATAGGAGATCTCGACGTCCGTGCCGATAACCGCCGTCGCGTCCGGGGTGGCGGCGGCCTGCGCCGCGAACCGCCCGATGACGCTGTCGTGCCGCCCGAGCGAGGTCTGCGGTCGCTCGGGCAATGCGTCGAGCTCGTTCCACCGGCGTACCACCAGATCTCGTTCCTCGATGTCGAGGACCTCGATGGCGCCCACGGGCCGGTCCGGGTCCGCCGCCGCCTCTCGCAGAATCCGCACCAGGCGCGCCGCCATCGCCGCGACAGTGTCGCGGTCGAACAGTTCGGTGGCGTATTCGATGTACCCGTGCCAACCGGCGCGGTCGGCACTCCCGTTGTCCCGCAGACCTTCCGGTGCCTCGGCGATGTCGAAGGTCAGATCGAAGCGCGAGCTGGTGGTCGGCGGCAGGAACGGCGTCACCACCGTGCCGGGCACCGCGAACTCGGGATAGGGGTTGTTCTGCAACGACAGCAGCACCTGGAACAGCGGATGATGCGCCGCCGAACGCACCGGGTTCAACAGCTCCACCAGCAATTCGAAGGGCGCGTCCTGGTTCTCGTAGGCGGCAAGCGCTTTCGCCCGCACGCCGGCGAGCACCTCGGTGAACGCCGCCGCTTGCGAGACGGTAGCGCGCAGGACCCAGGTATTGACGAAGCAGCCGACCAAGTCCGACAGCGCCTCGTCGGTGCGCCCGGCGATCGGCGAACCGATCGGGATGTCGGCTCCCGCACCGAGTTTGCTCAGCAGCACCGCCAGCGCCGACTGCCACACCATCGACACCGTCGCACCCTCGCGACCGGCCAGCCGCTCCACCGCGGCACGGGTCGCCGCATCGACTTCGAACAGGACGCGGTCACCGTGATATCCGGCCACCCGCGGCCGCGGTCGATCCAGTGGCAGGCGCAGCTGCTCGGGCAGCCCGTCGAGTTCGGCACGCCAGTACTCGAACTGCCGGGCCAGCACGCTGCCGGGGTCGGCGGCCGAACCGAGCATCTCGCGCTGCCACAGCGTGTAGTCCGCGTATTGCACCGGCAGCGGCGACCATTCCGGCGCTCGCCCCGCCCGGCGCGCCGCGTACGCCCGCGAAACATCCCGCAGCAGCGTCGCCACCGACCATCCGTCACCGACGATGTGATGGATCAGTACCAGCAGGGCCCACTCGTCGTCGCCGTTGCGGAACACGCAGGCCCGCAACGGAATCTCGGTCGAGAGGTCGAACCGATAGCGCGCGGCCTCGGCCACTGCGGCGGCGGTCTCGGCGGCGTCCACATCGCAGATGCGCACGGGTATCCGCACATCCGGGTCCAGCACCCGCTGCGCGGGTTCCCCGTCGGTCTCGACGAAGATCGTGCGCAGGCTCTCGTGCCTGGCCACCACATCGGCGAGCGCGGCCGTCCAGGCCGCAGGCTCGAACGCGCCACGCACCCGTGCCGCCAGCGGCACGTTGTAGGTGGCGGAAGGCCCCTCGAGCCGGTGGATGAACCACAGCCGCCGTTGCGCGTAAGAGAGCGGGAGCACGGCCGGGCGCGGCCGGGTCGTCAGGGTGGGGCGCAGCTGCGCGCCGTCGTCGAGCCGAGTCGTCAACCCCGCCACGGTCGCCGCGTCGAACACGGTCCGGATCGGCACCTCGACGCCGAGCACCGCCCGGATCCGGGCGGCCAGCCGGGTCGCCGACAGCGAATGCCCGCCCAGCTCGAAGAAGCTGTCGTCCACCCCGACCCGGTCCACGCCGAGCACCTCGGCGAACAGCTCCGCCAGCACCCGTTCGGTCTCGTTGCCGGGCGCCCGGTACGCCGCCGCGGACACCCATTCCGGCGCGGGCAGTGCGGCGCGATCGAGCTTGCCGTTCGGCGTCAACGGCACCGCGTCCAGCACGAGTACCGCGGCGGGCACCAGGAATTCCGGCAACCGCTCGGCGGCGAACCGTCGCACCTGCGTCCCGTCCACGCCGTGCCCGTTCGAGTGCCCGTTGCCCTCGGGCCGCCCGGCGCGATCGAGCACCACGTACCCGACCAGTTGCTTGCCGTCCGCGGTGTCACGGGCGACCACGACCGCCTGCGCCACCGAGGGATGTCGCGCCAGTACCGCTTCGGCCTCGCCGGGCTCGACCCGGAAGCCGCGGATCTTCACCTGATCGTCGGCCCTGCCCACATACTCCAGTACGCCATCCGCGGTCCAGCGCGCGACATCGCCGGTGCGGTAGAGGCGAGCACCACCCGCCGGATCGAACGGATCGGCCACGAACCGGGCCGCGGTCGCCCCTGGCCTGCCCCGGTAGCCGCGCGCCAATTGGTCACCGGCCACATACAATTCACCGGCAACGCCGACAGGCACCGGCAAAAGCCACGCGTCGAGCACGTATACCCGCATGTTCCCGAGCGCCGACCCGATCGGGCTGCCGTCCCGGTCGCGCTGTGCCGCTGTGAGTTCCAGCCTCGTGACGTGCACAGTGGTTTCGGTGATCCCGTACATGTTCACCAGCACCGGACCCGCGCCCGCCGCCTGATACCACGGCCGCAGGTAGGCCGGTCGCAGTGCCTCGCCACCGAAAATCACCATGCGCAAGGCCGATCCGGTGCGGTCGGCGACGGCACGGGCCTCGGCCAGCGCGTAGAACGCCGACGGCGTCTGGTTCAACACCGTCACGCCCGTCTCGACCACCATGTCCCACAGCTGCGCCGGGGTGCGCACCACGTCCCACGGCACCACGGCGACCCGGCCGCCGTGCAGCAGCGCGCCCCAGATCTCCCACACCGAGAAGTCGAAGGCTTGGGAGTGGCACCAGGCCCAGACGTCATCGGGCCCGAACCCGCACCAGGACGCGGTGCTCAGGAACAGCGAGGCGACGTTGCGATGGGTGACCCCTACGCCTTTCGGCTGTCCGGTGGACCCGGAGGTATAGATGACGTAGGCCAGATTGCCCGGCCGCAACAGCGCCGGACGCACTACGCCGGAGCGCTCCCCCTCGACCTCGTCGACCGCGATGACGGGAACCGTGTGTCGCGGCAGGGTGTTCGCTGTCGCCTCATCGGTGAGCACCGCCACCGGCGCGGCATCGGCCAGCACGAAGGCCAGGCGTTCGGCGGGGTACCCCGGATCGAGCGGCAGGTAGGCACCGCCCGCCTTCACCACCGCCAGGATCGCGACGATCAGCTCCACCGAGCGCGGCAATGCCACCGCCACCACGCTGTCGGGGCGCACACCACGCGAAATCAGTGTGCGCGCAACGCGATCCGCCCACATGTCGAGCGCCCGATAGGACAGCGTCAGCGGGCCGGACACCACCGCGACCGCATCGGGGGCGCGGCGCACCTGTTCCTCGAACAGGCCGACCAGCGTCGCGTCGGGGTCCACCGGCACGGCCGTGTCGTTCCACGCACCGAGCACGCGCCCGCGATCGGACCCGAGAATGTCCACCGCGCCGATGGATACGCTCGGATCGGCGATCGCCTGGCGCAGAAACCCGGCGACGGCGTCGAGGTAGGTGCGCAGGTCGGCCTCGGTGTAGCGTTGCGCGTCGCCCTCGATACGCAGATAACCGCCACGGTCCGAGCGCCGCTCGTAATAGAAGACAATGGACAGATCGCCGCTGTTACCGGCGGAGTAGAGCTGTAGCTCGGCGGTACCGCCCGACATCTCCAATGCCCCGAAGAACGACATCACGTTGACGACGGGACCGAATGGATTTCCTTTTGTCTTCGGCATTTTCAGGTCCCGCCGGATGTCGGAGAGACCGTAACGCAGATGCGGTCGCGCACCGGCGATCGTGGCCGCGATCCGATGCGCCAGCTCCGCCACCGACAGGTGTCGGTCCGAGGCGATCAGCAGCGGCACGGTGTCGGAGAGCTGACACGGCGTCTTGTGCGCGATGCCGACCTGATTCGATACCGGTATCTGCAAACAGAATTCGTCGCGCAGCGCGTAGCGCTGGATCGCCGCCGCCGCGACCGCGAGCAACAGGTACGGCAGCTTCACCTCGGCCGAGCGCGCCGAGCTCAGGAGTCCGCCCAGCTCCGCACCGGAGAAGCTGTGCGTGCTGCCGATACGGCCCGGTCGCGTGCCCGGCGCCGCGTTGCCCGGCAACCGCAACGGCTCGATGCCCGCCGGGATCCGGGTGCGCCAGTACGCGCGATCGATCGCCCGCCGGTGCCTGCGGTAGGCGAGATCCTGCTCGACGATCTCGTCGACGTGTACGAAATCCGGTGGCGCGATGGCCTTTCCGGCCACCATGGCGCAGTAGACATCGAGCACCCGCTGCGCCCAGGTGGCCACGCCGACGCCGTCCATGATGATGTGGTGAAAGCACATCGACAGCAGATAGTGGTCGGTGCCGACCTCGAGCAGCGCGACGCGCAACAGCGAGTCCAGCGCCAGATCGAAGCCGAGCTCCCGCTCCCTGGCCATGTAGTCCAGCGCCGCCGCGGCGGGGTCGGATTCTGCGGTGAAGTCGACGTAGGTCGGCAGCCAATCCCGGATATCGCGCTCGACCTGCATCGGCCCGTTCGCACCCCGGACGATGTTCACCGTCAGCGCCGGCGACTCCGCGAATACCTGCCGGAGCGCGTCGGTGAAACAACCCAGTTCCAGCTCCGTGCGGATATCGATATAGACGATGCAGTTATTGGGAATATCGGAAAGTTCGTGTGCGATCCACAGTTCTTTCTGAATCGAGGTCACATTGCGCAGCAGTGATTTGTTACCGGATTGCATAGCGAACTCCCTCACCTGTCAGGACACGCGCGCGTCGCCCACACCGAATCCCCGTGGGCGGCAACCGCGTCCGGAACCCGCGCGGGCAGGCCGGTACGGCGGCTCAACTGGTGCACTGCCTGGCCGATCCACCTAGTGGACGCTCGACCATAACTGGATGCGCGATCGCGAGGTCGCCGGCCTGCCGGTCGCCCCGCGCGTCGATGCCCCCGAATCCTGGTGCAGCACACTCGATCAGGATGTCCCTGCCTGCGTAACTGGCGCTGTACTAGTGCATAAATGACTGGTCAAACTGGTAACTATCCCCGCGTTCCCGCGCTGGGCAGAGCCGACGCCGCCTATGCTCTGCGCTGGCAGCACATGGTTCAGGAGGGCTTGTCCATGGCTCGAACTCAGATCAGATATGGGGTGCTCGGCTCGTTCACGGCATGGCGGGATGACCGTGAAATCGAGCTGGGCCCGGCGAAACAACAGGCAGTGCTCGCAGCGCTGATGCTGGAGATGAACCGGCCGGTAACGGTGAACGCGATCATCGACGGGGTGTGGGGTGAACACCCGCCCGGTGACGCGCGCAACGGTGTGCAGACCTACGTCAGCAGGCTGCGGCGCGCACTGGCGCCGCGGCGCAAGGTCGCCGAGCCCGCGCTGGTGTGGTCCGAGACGGGGTACGTCCTACACGGCGACCCCACGCTCTCCGATCACGTCGCGTTCGACCGGCTGCTCGCGACCGCGGAACGGTGCAGGCGCGACAGCGACCTGACCGCGGCCGCCGCGCACACCGACGCGGCGCTGGCGCTGTGGCGCGGCGAGCCGTTCAGCGGACTGGCCGGTCCGATCATCGAGGGCGAGCGCCGCAGGCTCCAGGAGCGCTATCTCACCGCGCTCGAGCACCGGGCCGGGATCAAGATCGCCCTCGGCCACCACGCCGAGGCGGTCGCCGAGCTCGCCCCGCTGGTCACGGCCTACCCGCTGCAGGAGCGGTTCCGCACGCTGCTCATGCTCGGCCTGTATCACTGCGGCCGCCAGGCCGAGGCGCTGCTGGTCTTCCAGGACGCGCAGCGCAGGCTCGCCGAGGAGATCGGCATCGAGCCGGGCCGGGAACTGCGCGAACTGCATCGGCGCATCCTGCGCGACGAGATCGAACCGCCGCCCGCGGGCGCCGCCGAGCTCGGCGGCGCGGACCAGGACGCGCCGCGCCCGGCCCCGCCCGGCGACGGACCGCCCACGCCCGCCGACCTCGGCGCCGTGCTGGAGCCACGGCCGGAGACGCTGCCGAGCCGCAACCAGTTACCCGGCGACATCGCTGATTTCACCGGCCGCACCGACGAGATGAACCGGTTGCTCGCCGATCTGCCGCCCAAGGCGGGCCGCCCGACGGTGTTGATCGAGGCGATCGACGGCATGGCGGGCGTCGGCAAGACGACACTGGCGATCCACGCGGCGCATCAACTCGGCAGCCGCTATCCCGATGCCCAGCTCTACATCGATCTGCACGGACACGCGGCCGAGAGCGCGCCGGTCGAACCGATGGTGGCGCTGGATCGGCTGTTGCGCGCGGTCGGCGTGCCGAGCGAATCGATTCCCCCTGATCTCGACGCCCGAGCCGCCCTGTGGCGCACCGAGATCGCGTCGCGGTCGGCGTTGCTGGTCTTCGACAATGTCGCCGACGCCGATCAGGTCCGGCCGCTGCTGCCGGGCACCCCGAGCTGTCTGGTGCTGATCACCAGCAGGCGCAGACTGGTGGACCTCGAGGTCTCCCAGACCTTGTCGCTGGACGTGCTCGCGCCGGAGGACGCCAAGGCCCTGTTCGCCGCCATCGTCGACGACGACCGGGTCACGACCGAGCCCGACGCGGTCGAGGAGACCGTGCGCCTGTGCGGCTACCTGCCGCTGGCCATCCGCATCGCGGCGGGGCGGCTACGCGCCCGGCCGGTCTGGCCGATCGACCGGATCGCCGAGCGGCTCCGACATCCGAGCCACCGCCTCGAACACCTCGCGGCCGGCTCGCGCAGCGTGGCCGCCGCACTCACCGCGAGCTTCCAGGACCTGCCGCCCGAGCAACAGCGGGTCTTCCGCCTGCTCGGCCTGCACCCCGGCCGCGACTTCGACACCTACGCCACCGCCGCGCTCGCCGACATCGGCACGTGTGCCGCCGAGCAGATCCTCGAGGCGCTCGTCGACGTGCACCTACTGGAACAGGTTGTCTCCGAACGCTACCGGTTCCACAACCTGGTGCGCGACTATGCCGCGACCCTGGAACAACCCGCCAACGACGACGGTGCCGCACTGACCCGGCTTTTCGATTACTACCGCTACGCCGCCTGGCGAGTCGGCACCGAGATCCTGCCCGATCGCACGAGCCGCATCACCGACCTGCCCAAGCCGAACACGCCGCTGCCCGGTCTGGACAGTCACCACGAGTGCGTCTCGTGGCTGCACACCGAGCGACTCAACCTGCTCGCCGTGGCGCGGGAGGCGACCCGGGCGCGCTGGTCCGACTACAACCGCCTGTTCTCCGAAATCCTGTGGTGGCCTTACGTCACCGGGTTGCGCTGCTCCGACGACGCCATCACGATGCACTTCGACGCGGTCGAGGTGGCCAGGCACAACGGTGAGCAGGCCGAGGAATGCCGGCTGCTGGTGAACCTCGGCTACACGCTATGGCGGATGCGCCACTGTCAGCAGGCGTTGGTGGTGCTCGACGACGCGGTACGGCTCGCGCACGGCATGCGCGACTACTCCAACGCCGCACGGGCCATGCACCACAGCGGCCTGGTCTACTTCCGCATGGCCCGCTACCGCGACGCGCTCATGGGTTACCACCAGTGCCTGTTGCTGTCGCGCCTGATCGGTGACCGATTCCTGGAAGGCTATGCGCTACAGGGGCTCGGTCAGGTCCACGAGCGGATGGGCTACGTCGACGACGCGTTCGACTATCTGCGCCAGGCCGTCACGATCTCCGACGACACCGGCGATCCATATCTGCGGTCCTGTGCCCTGATGCGGCTCAGCGACACGGCGGTGCGGGTCGGGCGCTACGACGACGCGCTGGCGCATCTGAGTGCGGCCGAGCAGTCGCTGGCCGCGATCTCCTCGAAAACCCTGTTCCACAATTATCTTTCGATCCGGACCGGCACCGTCTACACGCACCTGGAGAAGTACGAGCCCGCGCTGGACAGCTTCCACGCCGCGTTGGCGCGCGCCGAGCGCAACAACGACCTGATCCTCAAGTGCTGCACGCATCTGGGGATCGGTGACGTGCACCGCCGCCGCGGGCACCGCCGGGAAGCGCTGGCCCATTACGAACGGGCGCTGCACATCGCGTGCGCGTCCGGCTCACCCTACGAGGAGGTGCTCGCCTACGACGCGATCGCGACCGTGAACTACTGCTCGGCGCATTTCTCGGTGGCCCGCCAGCATTGGAAGGACGCGCTGGCGATCGCGGTCGGCCTCGGCATCCCGGAAGCCCGGCGCATCGCCGAGCATGTCGCCGGCATCGACTCGACCTTCCTGGCCGGGCGGGCGACCAGGGCCGCGGACTCGCGTTCGGCGGAGTTCCGCAGAGCCGCGGACCTGATCCGGGGCGAACTCACCGCGGCGCGGCGGACCTCGGCGATGGCGATGATGGCCGATCCGAAGGCGCTGTAACGGAATCGGCCGGCTGGTCGGCCAGATCGCGCAGCGGCACCAGCTCGACCGAACGCCCGCTTCCCTTCGGGTGCGGATCATCCATAGCCACGGCGCGGTACTGACCACAATCCCGTCCTCGCAGACCGCGGCCCGACCGCCGCGCCGAATCAACTCGACGACGTTACTTCAGGTACCAGGTGACCAGGCGCTCGAGCAGGTCGAGGTCGCACACCGGCGCGGACACGCCGAGCGCCGACTCCAGGTTGCGCCGGTCGAATTCGATCCGCTCCATCAGATACTTTCCGGTGTAGGCCATGCGTGCGGCCACGGCCCGGTCCAGCGTGGTGTGTTCGGTCTCGCCCCACTGTTCGGGCTGTACCGGTCGCAGCGTCATCCCCAATCCGTGGCCGATGATGCGGATGGCGTCCTCGGCCGAGACGCCGACCCGATCGGTCAGGTTCACGATCGGCGGCAGGTCGCCGACCTCGGCCAGTCCCAGCAACCATTCGACGCAGGTGTCGATGGGCACCAGGTTGAGCGTCGCCCCGGCCGCGACCTGCACCGCCGCGGTCCCGCCGGGAAAGCGGCGGGCCACCCGCTTCATGTTCGACATGAAGTTGTAGATGCCGAAGTCCGAGGTGGTGTGCGCGGTCTTCGACGAACCGACCACCTGCCCGAGCCGCAGCACCGCGCCCTCGACCCCGTGCGTGCGCATGTAGTCCCGGAAGACCAGCTCACCGGCGCATTTCGTCGCCTCGTATACGGTCCGGAACCGGCTGCGGTCGGCAGCGGGTTGCCATGTCTCCTCGGTCGGGGCGTCCGAGATACCACCGACATAGGCGGTGCTGATCAGAAAGAATCGCGATCCCGGCCTGCTGTGCGCGGTGAACAGTCGCAATGCCCGTTCCGTGCCGCGCACATTCACCTGCTCGAGCAACGCGGGCCGGTTCGGGGACAGATCGACCGCCGCGGCGAAATGCCAGAAATCGCACGGTTCGGCGAAGATCGCCGCGGCGGTGAAATCGTCGATGCCCAGATATTCCTCGGCCAATTCGCAGTCGTAGGTCTCGACCAGCGCGCTGCCGGGCGGCGGCCCGTCCGCCTCGTTCATGGTCGCCGCGGCGAGCGCCTCGGCCACCCTGGTGCGCGCGCCGCGGGCGAGCGCCTTCACCGGGACGCCGCGCTCGAGCAACGCACAGATCGTATTGCTCGCGACGTACCCGTTCGCGCCGTCGACGACCGCTACCCGCGTCTGTCCCATCAGATGCTCCATCCATTGCCGCCGAAGTGCCCGTCGACGATGCGGGTCAGGTGCCGCAACGTGACCTCGGAATCCTGGGCGGCCGCCAGACAGACGCCGAGCACGGACGCGCACATCGAGGCGGCCAGGCGGTCGTTCCACAAGCGTTGTGCCGCATTGAAAGTCATCGACATCGCCGCATCGGACCCCTTGACGGTGAGCAAACCATCGATCGGGAGCACATTGCCCACCGCGGTGTGCCGCACCGCGTATTCCGCGGCGACGCAGTCGGGCCCGAACAGCGCCGTCCCGGTCGGCGTCTTCGGCACGTTCAGCATCTGCACCGGGAACAGCGCGCTGCCCGGGTCGACGAGGGAGACCGAGAGATCCTGGCAGAGCTCGAGCACCTCGATGAACGGGTACCACTGGAATCGATAGGCGGACAGGCTGTTCCGCTTGAACGAGGCGACAAGGTCGGCGAAGGTCTGCTCCGGCGACCAGCTGAACCTGATCACGAACGGGTTGAACAGCATCGCCACCGACTCGCGCAGGCGGGGGTCGCGGCGGCCGTGGCCGAAGGTCGGCATCAGATACGCGGCGCATCCGCACAGGTGACCGAGGACGAAACCGTAGGCCGCGGCGAGCACCATGAACGGCGTCGCCCGCAAACGCGCGGCCATGGTGCGCAACCGCGCGGTCTGCGCGGTCGTCAGGGCGCGATCGCCGCGACTGGTGACCGCGGGCTGGTCCGATGCCACCTCCGCATTCTTCGCCGATATCTGCAGAACTTCCAGCGCGCCAAGGTATTCCGGCCAGAACCCCCGGGCCGCGGCCGCCTCCTGCGACTCCAGCGCGGCCAATTCGTCGAGCACCAGCTGCCGATAGCCCACCGGGGGCGGCGCGGGGTCCGGTGCCGACCCGTCGGCCGCGCGGTAGTACCGTCCGATATCGCGTTTGAGCACCTCCAGCGACCAGGCGTCGGCCACGCTGTGATGCACCGTGACCTGGAGCAACCTTCGATCCCGCGGCGGGTCTTCCAGGAGCAGGGCGCGCAGCAACGGCGCACGCGCGAGATCGAAGGGTGTGTTGTTGTGCTCGACCAGCAGCGCTGCCACCTCCGCCGCGGCCATCGGCAGCGCGAGCACGGTGATCTCCGGCACCGCGTCGGCGCAGATGACCTGCTCGGACATGCCGCGCCCCCGGACAAGCGCGGTGCGCAGCGCCTCGTGCCGCTCGACCGTGCGGGTGAGCGCGTCGAACAGCCGCCGCCGGTCCAGCGGCCCGTCGACGGTGAGCCGGAACGCGATGTTGAAGGCCGCCGCCGCGCCGCCGGGACGGATGGACTCCAGGAAATCCAAGAGATGCTGTCCCGGGGTCAGAGGCAGCCTGGTCCCGCCCGCCGCCGCGGTGCTCACGAGACCGGGCCGCCGCGCAGGAATTCCTGTGCCGCAACCGCATACGTCAACGCATAGCGCTTGAGGTCGCGCACCTCGACGTATTCGTCGGCCATGTGCGCGATCCACTTGCCGCCCGGTCCGTACACGGCGCTCGCGACGCCGGACCGGCAGGTGAGGATAGTACCGTCGGTGGTACCGGGGACGGCCCCCAGTTCCGGCCGGACCCCGTTGACTATTTCGTGCGCGCGGACCAGCGCAGTGACCAACGGTGAGTCCGGATCGGTCTCGACCCACGGGCGATCGTCGATCACCGTGACCGCCGCGCCGATCCCGCACCCGCGCGCCGCGGTGTCGACGCACTCGCCGATGTTCTTCAGCAGCGTCTCGTGATCCACGCCCGGCACCGTGCGCACATCGAGGAACATCGAGCTGACGGCGGGAATCGTGTTGAGCTGATCGGTGGTTCCCGCGCGCACCACCGTCGGGGTGATCGATGGCGCGCCGAGCGGCGGCCGGGAACCGACCTCCTGTACCAGCCTGTCCGCCAGCGCCTCCAGGCCGAGCAGCGCACGGGCCATGGCGGGCAACGTGTTCCGGCCCTGCCACGGCATCGCGCCGTGGCTCATCACGCCGGTGAAGTCGACCCGCAGCCGAATCGCGCCCTTCGAAACCGGGCACACCTCGTCGCCCTCCGGCTCACAGCACACGACCCCGTCCACATCGCGGACGAAGCCTTGGGCCACAGCCGCTTTCGCCCCCGACATCATCCCCTCCTCGTCGGCGAGCAGCAGCAGGCGGATCCGGCCGGGAAACGGCCCGCACCGCTGCAAGGCCCTGGTGCCGTACAGCATTGCCGCGACACCGGATTTCATGTCGGCGGAACCGCGGCCGTAGAGCTTGCCGTCGCGGATCTCCCCGCCGTAGGGATCGACGCTCCATTGGCGGCGGTCCCCCTCGGCGACCACGTCCATGTGCCCCTCGAAGGCGAGGGTCGGTCCGGGACCGCCGCCCCCGGACAGTGTCACCGCGATGTTGGGGCGTCCGTCCGCGTCGAACAGCTCCGGTTGCCAACCCCATTCACCGATCTTGGCGAGCAGGAAGTCCGCGACCGCGCGCTCGCCCCGGCCCGGCTCGTTCACCGAATGAGTGCGGACCAGATCTCGGGTGAACTCGATGAGTTCCGGCTCGTCGATTGCGGCATCCAGTGCGGCGATGTCCACGGGGACCCCCAGGTATCAGTGTGTTTCATGCTAGGACGTTGCCGGGTGTTCCCGTGTTACAACGCATTGCTGCGATCGGCCCTGATCCACGACATCGCCTGCCGGAGACCGACGACCACACCGTCGTCACGGACGAAGCCGCTGCCGAACTCGACCTCGCCCGCCGGCCCGAGCGCGGCAAGGCGCCGCCGGATCTCCGCGGCCGCCACCTGGTCGGTGCCACCGTCTTCGAGCCACTGGTCCAGCGGGCGCAAGCTGCTGGTGCGATGGCATTCCACGACCTCGAGCGCGTTACCGCGCAGGAGTTCGACGAGTTCTTCCTCAGTAAGTGTCGACGAGTGTCCGGGATCGCGCATCCGCTGGATCTCCTCGACCCGCTCGTGGAGTTCACCGGTGTACCCGGTCACGTTGTCCGCGACCACCACATGACCGCCGGGACGCACCACCCGCGCCATCTCGGCCACCGCGAGTTCGGGCCGCTTGATGTGGTGCAGCGCCCGCGTGCACGTGACGAGATCGAACGCGCCGTCGGCGAACGGCAGCTCCTCGACCAGGCCGACGACCAGTTGCACCGAGTCCACACCGGACGCGCGCGCCTGCCGCAGCATGGCCGCCGACGAGTCCACGCCGACGATGCGTTTGCGCACACCCGATTTCGCGACAACGGCGGCCGCCGCCGCGGTTCCGGTGGCCACGTCGAGCACGTGCTCGACGCCGAGCGGGCGAATGATTTCCGCGAGTAACTCGCCGTCCAAACGACGCGCCTGTCCGCCGGCATACGACTGCGCGATTTCGGCGAACCTGGACTGGTTCAAGGAAACTTGGTCGCGGTAATCCGCGCCCGTCACGGTTCGGCGCCGGATATGTTCGCGAGATCCCATGGCACCGGCCTCCGGAAGTTCGTGCACCGCTGGGAAGTTCATGCACGACTGGTGAAACAAACGAGCTCTGATATTAACCGAGCCTAGGGTACCGTGTTATTCAACCTGAGGACTTCGTCCGTTAACCGGGGGGATGATGGGGATTTCCCGTCACTGGGATCTCTTCGTTTGCTGGAGGCAGGTGGTCGATGAACGCCGCCGATATTCGGGTCGGCACCGTGCTGCTGGACTCGCCTCGCACCCTCGTGGGCGAACGCGCCGCCGACGTCGCCCCGCAGGTGGTGCGCGCGGCAGCACCGACCACCGCACCGCGCGTGATCCTGGTCGCGGGCAGCGGTTTCGAGCACCGTGTCTGGGCCGATCCGTTGCTCGCCGCGTTCCGGGGTTTCCCGCTGCGCACCGTCGTGCACGCCGGGCTGCCGACACCCGAGTCCGTGGCGCGGCTGGCCCGCGAGATCCGGGCCCATCGCGCCGACGTGGTCGTCACGGTCGGCGGCGGCAGCGTGATGGACGCGGGCAAAGCGGCCGCGGCACTGTCGATCACCGATCCGACCCCCGACGCGGTGGTCCTTGCCTGCGCCCGCGAGACCGACGCGCCCGGTGCGCCACCGGTCGTCGCCTTGCCGACGACACCAGGGACCGGTGCCGAGGCAACACCGTTCGCCACCATCTGGCACCGCGCGCGGGGCCGCAAGTTGTCCCTGCGCGGTGCCGCGCTGCGGCCGGTGGCCGCCGTGCTCGATCCGGACCTGCTGCTCGGGCTGCCCGCGCCCACGCTGCTCAGCTGCCTGCTCGACACCCTCGCGCAGGGGATCGAGGGCGCGTGGTCGATCCGCGCCGACGCGCGATCGCAGGAGCTGGGCGCGGCCGCGTGGGCTCAGCTCGCCGAGGTGCTCGAGCAGCGCGACGGTGACCTGAGCGCGGCGCACCGTCGCGCGGCGCTGCTCGCCGGGCACCTCGCCGGCCGTGCCATCGCGATCGCGGGAACCACTGTGTGCCATGCGATGTCGTATCCGCTCACCTTGCACTACGGCCTCGCGCACGGGCACGCCTGCGGACTCACGCTCGCCGCGGTGCTGCGCTACAACGCCGCGGTGGGCGCGGACTGCGCCGACCCGCGCGGCCCCGGCCGGGTGCGCGCGGCGATCGCCGAGGTGGTGCGGTCCGCGGGCGCCGACAGCGTCGAGGAGCTGGCCGCGAAGGTGCAGGCGCTGGTGCGTTCGCCCGCGCTGCCACCCGCACCACGACTACGCCATGAAGCGAGCCGGATCGCCACCGAGGCGCTCGCCTACGACCGCGCGGGCAACAATCCGCGCCACGTGGACGTGGCGGCCCTGACCCAGCTGTTGGCCGGGAGTGCGGAGAGAGATCATGCTCGTTGACAACTACAAGGTCATGCACTGGCTCAACATTCGAAAGGTGACGACCGGCCAGATCGCGGGCGCACTCGGAATCGAGCACGCGCGACTCACCGGATTGCTCGCGCCCGACGGCGCCTGCGAATGGCCCGATGACATTGTCGCCACGCTGACCCGCACCCTCGAGATCACACCTGGACAACTCGTCGCCGGCGGACGCCGCGACCTCACCGTACTGATCCGCACCGCGCGACAACTCCGCGACACCTGCCGTCCCATTCAGCGCGACGGCATCCATTTCTACAACTACTACACAATGGCGGCGCCGCCGGGCGCGGTCGCACCGGTCGTGCTCGATATCCTCTGCCCCGCGGGCCGATTACCCGCGTTGAACAATGGGCACCTGGAACCCGCCATCACGATCAACCTCGGGCCGGGCGATATCCACGGCCGCTGGGGTACCGAACTCGACGAGGCGACGTGGCAGGTGATCGTCGCCAATACCGACGCCGACAACTGGATCGTCGGCGATTCCTATGTCGAACCGTCCTACTGCCCGCATACCTACTCTCTCGCGGGCAGCGAACCGGCCCGCATCGTGTCCTACACCGGCCAGTCGCCGTTGGCGGGACTGCTGGAAGAGGTCAACGACTGGTCCGATCCCGCCGCACGGGAGCTGCTCACCTGGCTCGACGGCGGCGTGTGTCCGCACGACGTGGCCGAGTTGCTGTTCGCCCGCCGGGGCCACACCGTCGAATCGGCGGGAACCACCCTTGGTGTGTCGGCGGCGGCGGTGCGCGCGGCGATCGATGACGGCGCGGTCGAGCTGCTGCGCGAGCTGGGCACGACGCTCGGATTCGACTATCGGCTGCTGATCCGGCCCGCCGCCAGACACGACGCGGTCGGCAAGACCTTCAAGGACATCGCCGAATGCCGTAAGGAGACAAGGGAGTTCCGTGGTTACACGGTCACCTCGCTGGCCGCGGCGCCGCATCTGCCCGACCTCACCGGGCTCTACCTGCGCATCGAGGGCGCCTCGGGTGCGGCGCTGCGTGAGCCCGCCGAGACGCACTACCTGGTGACCGCGGGAACGCCGACGCTGCACTGGGTCCGGGCCGACGGGCAGCAGACCGAGGCCGAACTGGAACCCGACGCATCGGTCTGGGTCGCACCGTTCGTCACGCACCGCTGGTCGGGCAGCGGCGCGCTGATCAAGCTGGGTTCGGGCCGCCATCTCGGCTACCTCGACCTGTTCGAGCTGACCAATACCTACGCCGCGGGGGCCACGGTGCGCCGCGGGCATCGAGACCATCGCGGCTGGGGCTACGACTCCTGAACACCGCGGCACGTCAGCACGGGAGGCAAGAGTGCGCGTCGTCTATACCGATCCGGCCTGGGCACTGAACGAGCAGGGCGTACCCGACCTGGCCCGCGCGGATATCGAGCGCGCCGCGCTCGGGCGCGAAATCGAATTGCGGTTAGGGCTTTTCGACGGACGGTACGTGCTGTCGGGGCCCGAATTCCACGAGCACGTGCGCGGCGCCGACGCCCTGGTGATCTACCGTTGCCAGGTCACGCCCGCGCTGCTCGCCGCTGTGGGACCGAACTGCCGAGTGATCGCGCGCAGCGGGGTCGGCATCGACAACCTCAATGCCCCGCTGCTGGCAGGCACCGGCATCGTCTCGTTCAACGTGCCCGACTACTGCGTGGACGAGGTCAGCACGCACACCCTCGCCTTGCTCCTGGCACTGGAACGCAAGGTGTGCACGCAGGACCGGCTCGTCAAGGCGCGGCAGTGGAACATCCACGCGGGCGGCGTGCCGCGGCGGGTGTCGACGTGCACGGCGGGCATCATCGGGTTCGGCCGCATCGGCCGGGCCACCGCCCGCAAACTCCAGGCGTTCTATCAGACTGTCATCGCGTACGACCCCTATGTGTCGGCCGACCTGATGGCGGGCTACGGCGTCACCGCGGTCTCCGCACCGGCCGAATTGTTCGGTGCCGCAGACGCGGTCGTCGTGCACGCGGCCTTGACCGAGGAGACCGACCGGCTCGTCGACGCGGCCGCGCTCGCGGCGGTCCGGCCCGGCGCACTGCTGGTCAACACGGCCCGTGGCCGGCTCGTCGACCTCACGGCCGTGCTCGCGGCACTCGACGACAACCGTCTCGGCGGCTTCGCCTCCGACGTCTTCACACCCGAGGATCCGAACGACGATCCGACCGCCCGAAAGCTGTTGCCCAGGCCGGATGTGGTGGTCTCGGCGCACCGCGCGTTCCTGTCGGTCGAGTCCGAACGCAGCTGCCGGCGCCGGATCGCCGAGGGGGTCGCCCAGGTGCTGGCCGGTGGCCCCGCGCCCATCGCCGGCCGGGTGACCTGATCCGTGTCCGCCACCACGAATTCCGATCCCGAGTGCGAGAGGCATTGCGCGTGAGAGAGAACCTGCCCGTCCAAATGGGTGCGCCGGCAAGGTGTTACGCCGGTCTGCGGTTGCGCGAGCTGCTCGCCGGACCCGAACCGTCCTTCCTGATGGGAGCGCACGATGGACTCAGCGCGCGGATCGCGGCCGAAGCCGGATTCGCCGGGATCTGGGCGTCGGGCCTGTGCATGTCGACCGCGCTCGGCGCCCGGGACAGCGACGAGGTGTCCTGGGGCGAAATGCTCGATCTGGTCGCCAGGGTCGTCGACGCGGGCGCGATCCCGGTGCTGGTCGACGCCGACACCGGCTACGGCAACTTCAATACCGCCCGCCGCTTCGCCGCCCGCGCCGAGCGGGTCGGCGCTGCGGGAATGTGCATGGAGGACAAGGTCTTTCCGAAGATGAACTCCTACTTCGGCGACCGGCACCCGCTGGCGCCGATCGGCGACATGTGCGCCAAGATCGCGGCCTGCCGGGACAAGGTCGATCCCGGATTCGTGCTCGTCGCCCGCACCGAGGCACTCATCGCGGGCGTGGGCACCGCCGAGGCGCTGCGCCGCGCGGATGCCTACCGCCAGGCCGGTGCCGACGCCATCTTCATCCACTCCCGCAGGCGCACCATCGACGAGATCGCCGAGTTCACCACCGAGTGGGCGGGCCGGCTGCCGCTGGTGATCGCGCCGACCACCTATCACACCGTATCCAGGCAGACCTTCGCCGAACTCGGTATCGCGGCGGTGATCTGGGCCAACCAGTCGATGCGCGCCTCGGTCGCCGCGATGCGGCAGGTGTGCCGTTCGCTGCTGCGCGACGGCCCAAGCGCGGTAGAGCCGGACATCGCCTCGCTCCAGGAGTTGTTCGGCCTCATGGGATATCCGGAATTGGAGGCGGACGAGGCGCACTACACCGCGCTGGCGAAGAAGTGGGTGGATTCGTGATCGATGCCGACGATCTACTCGGCGGATTGATCGCGCGCGGCGTGGCGGACGTCGTCGGGGTGCCGTGCTCCTACCTGACCCCGATGATCAACCGGGTGGCGTCCGGCTCGGCCGCGGGATACCTGCCGGTGACCCACGAGGGCGAGGCCGTCGCGATCGCGGCGGGCAGTTGGCTGGCGGGCGTCACCGCCTGCGTGATGGCGCAGAACTCGGGCCTCGGCAACATGGTCAACCCGCTGACCTCGCTCACCCATCCGAGCCGGATACCGGTACCGCTGCTGGTCAGTTGGCGCGGCGCGCCGGGCTGCCCGGACGAGCCGCAGCACGAACTGATGGGCGCGATCACGCCCGGCCTGCTGGAACTGATGCGGGTTGGCCATGCGGTGCTTCCCGCCGACGTCGAAGGTCTCGCCGGGTGCCTGAACACCGGCTGGGCCGAAATGTCGCGCACCGAACAGCCTTTCGCGTTCATCCTGCGCGACGGCGTGGTGGCGGACGAACCGCTCAGCGAGCCACCCTTGCCGTCCCCGACGCCGCCCGCGGTGACCCGGTCGCGACGCGAACGGGCGGCGCCGACGCGGATGGCGGCGTTGGAGACGCTGCTCGGCACGCTGCCCGACACCGCGGCCGTCCTCTCGACCACCGGCAAGACCAGCCGCGAGCTCTACACCCTGGCCGATCGGCCGCAGCACTTCTATCTGGTCGGCGCGATGGGCTCGGCGAGCGCCGTCGGGCTCGGCGTCGCGCGCCACACCAGCAGGGCGGTCGTCGTGCTCGACGGGGACGGCGCCGCGCTGATGCGGTTGGGCACCTTCGCGACGGTCGGCGCGCACGCCACGCCCAATCTCGTCCATGTGCTGCTGGACAACGGCGTGCACGACTCGACCGGCGGACAGCAGAGCCTCGCCGCGCAGATCGACTTCCCCGCGGTGGCGCGTGCGTGCGGCTATGCGCGCGTGTACGACTGCGCCGCGCTCGACGAGGTCGCTGACGCTGTCACAGCCACCTTGACCGACGCGGGCCCGGCGTTGATCTACCTGCGCATTCAACCCGGCTCCCTCGCCCGGCTCGGCCGCCCCGCGGTCGGACCGGCGGACGTGGCGCGACGATTCCAAGCCTTCGTGACGGGAGACGATCATGTTTCGTAATGGCGTGCTCGAACCGGCGACCGAGCAACTGCCGGTGCGCAATCCCTGGTCCGGCGCGGAGGTCGGACTCGTCGCCCGCGACAGCGTGGCGCAGCTCGACGCCGCGGTGCGCGGCGTGCGCGCCGCGTGGCGTCCGCTGCCGCCGGACCGGCGGGCCGATATCCTGCGCGCCGCGGCCCGGCTGACCCGCGCACGCGCCGCCGAGCTCGCGCCGTTGATCGCCCGCGAATCGGGCGTCTGCCTCGCCGAGACGACGCGCGAAACCGACCGTGCCGCAACAAATCTCGCGGTCGCGGCGGACGAGGCGGAGCGGCTGCGCGGGGAAAGCATCCCAATACCAGGACATGATCGCCTGGCGCTCACCATGTTCGAGCCGATCGGCGTCGTCGCGGCCATCACCCCGTTCAACCGGCCGTTGAACCAGGTGGTCGTGAAGGTCGCGCCCGCCGTCGCGGCGGGCTGCGCGGTGGTGCTGAAGCCGTCGGAGAAGACACCGCTCACCGCACTGACTTTCGCCGAGATCATGCTCGAGGCCGGGTTGCCGCCCGAGCACCTGGTCGTCACCACCGGCGCGCCCGGCGAGCTCGGCCCGGCACTGGCCGGGCACCCGGACATCGACATGGTCACCTTCACCGGTTCGGCGCGGACCGGCCGGGCGGTGTCTGCGGCCACCGCGGGCAAGAAACTGCTGCTGGAGCTGGGCGGCAACGATCCGTTGATCGTCCTGCCCGACGCCGATCTCGACCTGGCCGTGCAGTTGACCGCGCAGGGCGCGTTCGCCACCGCGGGACAGTCCTGTCGCGGCATCAAACGCGTGATCGCGGTGGACGGGGTGGCCGACGAACTGGTCGCGCGGTTGGTCACGGCCGCGCAGCGCAAACGGGTGGGTGACCCGCTCGATCCCGCCACCGAGATCGGCCCGCTCATCGACGCGGCCGCCGCGGACACGGTGCGCGGGCGCATCACCGCGGCGGTCGCCGCGAACGCGAAACTGCTGCTCGGCGGCGAGCAGCGGGGCGCGCTGATCACGCCCGCGGTGCTCGATCAGGTGCCCGCCGATGCCGAACTCGTCGTCGAGGAGACCTTCGGACCGGTCGCGCCGGTGATCCGGGTCGCCGATCTCGCCGAGGCGATCAGCGTGGCGAACTCGACCAGCTATGGCCTGCAGGCCGGCGTGGTCACCGCCGACGCGGCCGCCTTCACCGCGCTCGCGGCCGCGCTGCGGGTCGGCGCGGTGAATCTCAACGCGGGCCCGCATTTCGATTCCCCGCACATCCCGTTCGGCGGCGTGAAGTCCAGCGGACTCGGCCGCGAGGGCATCCCCTATGCCATCAGGGAGATGAGCACCGTCAAAACGGTCACCCTGCCCTACCCCCGGTAACCCCTCGCTCGCACCACGTTAGGACGCAACGATGACCGCGCAACCGGATGTCGATCCCGCGACGCTCGACTACCGAGCACTCTTCCGGCTCGACGGCAGACGCGCCGCGGTGATCGGCGCGGGCAGCGGCATCGGACGCGAGTCGGCGCTCGCCCTTGCCGCGCTCGGCGCCGAGGTGGTGTGCCTCGACATCGACAGCGACCACGCCGAAGCGACCGCGGCGCTGGCGGGCGCCCCCGCTCGCGCGCGTCGCTTGGACGCGCGCGACCCGGACGCCGTCGCCGCGGCCGCCGCCGAGCTGCCCGACCTCGACGTGCTCGTCTTCACCACCGGACGAAACGTGCGCAAGCGCCTGTTCGACTATGCGACAGACGAATTCGACGCCGTACTGGATCTCAATCTGCGGGCCGCCTTCCATCTGATCCGCGCCTTCGGCAAGGGCATGGTCGACCGTGGGGGCGGCTCGATCATCGGCATGTCGTCGATTCGGGCGGTCACCGTCGAACCAGGACAGGCCGTGTACGCAGCGACGAAGGCCGCGCTGGTGCAGCTGATCCGCGGCGCCGCCGCGGAATTCGGCCCGGCCGGGGTGCGGGTGAACGCGATCGCGCCCGGTGTCGTACGCACCCCGCTGACCGACTCGATCTTCGCCGAGCCTCGGTGGCGCGCGGCGTACGCGTCCAAGAGCGCGCTCGGCCGCTGGGCCGAGGCGAGCGAAATCGCCGGGGCCGTGGCATTTCTCGCGGCGGACGCGTCGAGCTTCGTCACCGGGACGATGCTCTACGTCGACGGCGGCTGGACCGCGGTGGACGGCCGCTACGATCCGCCGTGCTGACTCACAGCACCCGCACCGCCTCGTGCACGAACGTGCCCATGTCCGGCGCCTCGAACAGCAGGTGCATCGGCACCTCGGCGTCGAATTCCGCGCGCAACGCGGTCATCAACTCCCCCGCGAGCAGCGAGTCACCGCCGAGCTCATAGAAATTCGCGGCCGGTGCGGTGTATCCGGCACCGCACACCCGGCCGACCACGGCCCACACCCGTTGCTCCACACCGTCTCCTAGCCGTTCTTGCGCAATTTGCCCGCGGCGCTGCGGCGCACGTCGGCCACGATCGTGATCGTCCGGGGCAGTTGCGCTCTGGTCAGCTCGGTACGGCAGGCCCGCCACAGCTCGGCCAGCACCTCGGCGCTGTCGCCCGCGCGCAGACTGACCTCGGCCCGTACCACCTCGCCGAGCCGCGCGTCGGGCAGCGCGCGCACCCGGACATCGCGAACGGCCGCGTGGCGCTCCAGGACCCGTTCGACGTCGCGGGGAAACACCTGCACGCCGCCGACATTGATGGCGTCGTCGCGGCGACCGACCAGGGTCACGTAGCCCTCGGCATCCTGCCACGCGAGATCGCCGACGCTGAAATAGCCGTCCGCCTCGGCCAATTCCGGCCCGGTGCCCAGATAGGTCGGTTGCCCGGCGTCGGCGTCGGTCATGAACAGTTCGCCGGTCGTCCCTGCGGCCACCGGCCGACGCTGTTCGTCGAGGATGCGCACCGAGCAGCGTCGCGGGCGTCCGACCGACCCGGGGTGCGCCAGCCACTCGTCGCCACGGATGCTGAGCACGCCGATCCGCTCGACGCTGCCGTACTCCTCGTACACCGCGCTCGGCTCGACCAGTGCCAGCCAGCCGCGTTTCACCGACTCGGGGCAGCGCGCCGCGGTGTGCACGACCAGCCGCAGCGAGGCGAACCAATGCGACTCCCGCGCACTGGCTTCCAACAGCGTGCCCATCTGCGCGGGTACCGTGCGCACGACCTGCACGCACTCTGATCGCAGCAGTTCCAGGTACAACTTGGGCGAGGCATTGCCGGGGAGCACGATCCGGTGCCCAAGGGCCAGTCCGTGGTACAGCGCGCCGAATCCCGCGTGGTACAGGGGAAGCCCGACGAGCTGGGTCTGCCCGTAGTCCATTCCCCTGGCGCTCTCCTCGGCAGTGAGCGGTCCGGCGGCGTCGTAGGCCCAGGGCCGGTTGCGCACGAGCAGTTTCGGGACGCCCGTCGTTCCACCCGACATCGACACCGACCTGGGTAGCCCATCCGCCGGTAGGTGCGGCGGTGCGACCGCGCGCCGGTGGTGCGCCACCAGGTCGAGGCCGGCGCCCTCGACCACCCACCCGCGCGGATAGCGCGCCACGATGGCCGCTCTGGTCGCCGCCGACCACCGGTGATCCACCGGCAGGACTACGGCACCGATATCCCAGAGCGCCAGCGTGGCCACGACATGACCGATGCCCGGCGGCAACGCCACCGCCACGACCGCACCCTCCCGAATACCGACCTTACGGTACTTTTCCGCGTGTTCGTGGGTTCGCTGCACCAACTCGTGCCAGCTGATGTCCGCACTGGTGCCCGTGGTGAAGCCGCGCACGCTCACCGCGCACGCCGCGGGCCGCTGCGCCGCCGTCTTCTCGATGAGCTCACCGATCGATACGCGTCCGACCACGCTCATGCCTCGGTGACGTATTCGTCCGCGATGCAGAGTGCCTCGTCCAGCAACGCCATCCCCTCCCGGATCTCGTCCGCCTCGATCACCAACGGCGGGCACACCAGGATGATGTTCCAGTGGGTGAGCAGGTACAGGCCCTTGCGGAAGGCCGCGGCGGTCAGCCGGGTCATCGGTTCGGCCGCGACGGCATCGGGGTTGAACGGAACCAGCGGCTGCTTCGTCACCCGGTCACGCACCAGCTCGATCCCCCAGAAGCAGCCGGTGCCACGGACATCCCCGACCGAGGGATGCTGCGCCAGCGCCCGCAGTTGCGCCTCGATGAGCACACCGAGCCGGTCCGCGCGCTCGACGAGGCGTTCCTTCTGATACACGCCGAGCACGGCGACCGCCGCCGCGCAGCCGACCGGGTGAGCACTGTGGGTGAGCCCGTATGGAAAGGTGGACTCCTGCAACCAGTCCGACAATCGGTCGCTCACGGCGACGGCGGCCAGCGGTATGTATCCGGCGGTGAGCCCCTTCGCACAGGTGATCATGTCGGGCACGACATCCCACCGGTCGCACGCGAACCATGTTCCGGTGCGGCCGAATCCGGTCATCACCTCGTCGAGGATGAGCATGATGCCGTGCTCGGTGCACACCTCGCGGATGGCGCGCAGATAGCCCTCGGGCGGCATGATCACGCCGTTGATGCCGGTGATCGGCTCGATGATCACCGCGGCAACGTTCTGCGCACCCTCGTACTCGAGCAGTTCCCGCAAGTGCGGCGCACCCGAGCACACGGGACACGGCGTGGGATGACCGGCCGGGCAGCGGTAGGTGTAGGGGTCGAGCATGCGCACCACGCCGGGCATACCCGGTTCCCCGACCCAGCGGCGGGGCTCACCGGTCAGCGACAGCGCGCCCGCGGTGCTGCCGTGATAGGACCGGTAGCGCGCGATCACCTTGCTACGGCCGGTGTAGGCCCTGGCCAGGCGGATCGCCGCCTCGTTCGCCTCCGTGCCGCTGCAGGCGAAGAAGAACGAGTTGAGATCGCCCGGGGTCACCTCGGCGAGCCGATGCGCCAGTTCCTCGACGATCTCCACATCCCAGGGGCGGCCGAGCGTGGCCATGGTGGCCACCTGCTTCTGCACGGCCTCCTGCACCTCGGTACGGCCGTGTCCCAGATTGGCGTTCACCAGCTGCGAGCCGAAGTCCAGATACGACCGCCCGGCGGCGTCGAAGAACCGGCAGCCGTCGCCGCCGACGATGCGCGGCGGCGCTTCCCCGCCCTGTCGTGTCCATGACTGGATCACCCGTCCCCTGGGAGCGGTTGTCTCTTCCATTTCCTGCCACCTCCGGTTACCTGCGGCCACGTTCAGCGAATGGCCACGCGACGCGCACTGCCCGGGTCGAAGGCCAGTGTCGCGATGACGGACAAGACACCGGCCCAGCCGAGCAGCACCAGCAGGTGCGGCACGATGCTCGTCAATTCCCCCTGGTGCGCCAGCACCTCCCGCATTCCGTCCACCGCCCAGTACTGCGGGGTCAGCGGCGCGAGGGGGCGATTCCACCCCGGCAGCAATCCCACCGGGACCACCGCGCCGCCGATCACGCCCATGCCGAGCACCACCAGCTGGCAAAGGTTCTGCATGGCCGAGACGTTGCGGGTGAGCGCGACGAGCACCAGGCCGAGGGCGATCGCGGTCCACGCGATGGACAGGATCAGGACGGTGAGGGCGAGCAGCGATCCGTTGACCGTCGCGCCGAACAGCACCCGGCCGGTGCCGATCAGCAGTACCATCTGCGCCGCCGACAGCAGAAAGTACGGCATGGCCAGCTGCACCACCATCGTGGTGCGGGACAATCCGCTGGTGCGCACGGAACTCCATGCGCCGCAGGCATGTTCGCGATAGTGCGCGGTGCCCATGAACATCATGACGTAGAAGCCGAACATGATGGTGAAGCCCGGCACCGTCTGATCCGCCCCGGTGCCGTCGCTCAGGTGCGAGAAGGCGTCGCTCAGCAGCGCCTGCATCAACAGCGGTGCCGCGAAGAGGAAGACGAACAGGGTGGGGTCGTGCCGCCACGTCGCCGCTTCCTTGCGCAGGAAGGCCCAGGTGATCGTCATCGCGCCGCCGCTGCGGGATGTCGCTCGATCGCCTGCAGGAACGCGTTTTCCAGCGACACCGGCACCGCGCGCACGTCCTTGACGGGCAGGTTGCTCGCGCCGAGCACCCGCACCACGGTCGCCACCTGTTCGGCTTCTTCGGCACCCACTCGAATCCGCCTGCCGTGCAGCATGATCCGCGCCTCCGGTAACGCCTCGCGGAGCAGCCTCGTCACGGCGTCGGTGTGGTCGCTGACGATCTCGCAGTACGGGCTGCCGTACTCGGCGACGAAACTCTTCACGTCGGCGGTGGCGAGCACCTTGCCCGCGTCGAGCACCGCGACACGGTCGCAGAGACTTTCGGCCTCGTCCAGATGGTGGGTCGTGTAGAGCAGCGTCGAGCCCTCCCCGCGCAGTTCCCGCAGCAGGTGATGGATGGCCTGCCGGGAGTCGATGTCGACGCCGGTGCTCGGTTCGTCCAGCACCATCAGCGGCGGCGCGTGCACGATGCCCATGCCGATCGACAGGCGGCGGCGTTCGCCGCCGGACAGGTGCGCGCCGCCGCGATCGGCGATGTGCCCGAGCCCCAGTCGCTCCATCACCTCTGCCGCCCTGCGCCCGGCGGCGGCGCCCGACATCCCGCGCACGATCGCGGAGAAGCGCAGGTTCTGCCGCACGGTCATCGGCAGGTACACCGTATTGTCCTGTGGGACATAGCCGATTCGCCGGCGCACCCGTCTGCCGTGCCTGCGCACGTCGGTGCCGAAGACCTCCACCTTTCCAGCCGTCGGCTTGACCAGCCCACAGATGATGTCCAGTGCGGTGGTCTTGCCCGCGCCATTGCGGCCGAGCAGACCGAAGATCTCACCGCGCCCGACGGCAAGACTCACCTCGTCCAGGGCGAGGAATGAGCCGTACTTTTTGCGTAGGCCGCTAACCTGGACGATCGGCGCTTCGGTGGTGGTCACGTCCATGCCTCGGCCTGCCGGGTGACGATCTCGCGCACCAGATCCCGATAGTGCACCGCACGCCCGTAGCACTGGGTCATCAGCACCGCGCCCGCGCCGCTGGGCAGGTCGTAGACGAAGCTGGTCGCGGCGCGCCCCAGCCAGCCGACGGTGTGCGCGCTCGGATCCGCTGCGGCCCAGGCCGGATCGCTGCTCGGCACGTGCAGCCCGTAGGAGAATCCGTAGCCTTTCCCGGGGATGTAGTCGGGTCCGGTACCGGCCAACGCACCGATCTGGTCGACGAACAACGCGCGGGTGCACGGCCCGAGCGCCGGGATCGACAGCCCGCCCTCCTGATCCGGAGTGATCGCGCAGAGCAGCGTGGCGAAATCCGCGGCCGTGGCGTATCCGCCGGAACCGGCCGACAGCCAACCGGGCCGATCCTTGTGCGTCACCAGTCCTTTCGGGGTGGCGGGCGCTTGCGCGAACGGCTGCGCGACACGGTCGTGGTCGGCGGCGGCGACGCGGAAACCGGTGTCGCGCAGGCCGAGCGGGCGACAGACCCGCCGCTCGACGATCTCGTCCAGCGTGCTGCCGTCCGCGATCTCGAGTACCCGCCCGAGCACATCCATCGCCATGCCGTACTCCCACACCGTGCCAGGGTCGGCGGCCAGCGGCTGGCGGGCCAGGTTCGCCACCACGTCGTCCAGGGTGTGCCTCGCGGCGGTGTGCTCGTATTTCCGCACGCCCGCTCGCGCGTAATACGACGCCAGGTGCGCCGAGGTGTGGAATCCGCCGCCGATCCCCGCGCTCTGTCGCAGGAGATCTGCCAGCGTCGGCGGACGTTTCGGCGCGCGCGGCGTGCCGTCGACGAGCACCTGGATATCGGCGAAGCCCGGCAGCCACGCCGCCACCGGATCGCGCAGCCGTAGTCGATGCTCGGCGGCCATCGTCAGGGCGGCCAGGGCGGTGAAGACCTTTGTCATGGAATAGATGCGGAATATCGCGTCCTCGCGCATCGGCCGCCCGCGGTCCGGGTCGAGATGCCCGACGGCGCGCACGTCGCGCACCGTCCCATGCCGGGTCACCGCGATGACCGCACCGGGCAGCCTGCGCGCCTCGACCTCCGCCGATACGGCCGCCCAGAGTTCCGCCATCATGTCCATCGTCGCCTCCCGCGCCCCTGACCCCCTGAATCCGTCACTGTGGCACCGACTCTCGGTGCTACACGGCTATGTTGTCGAGCAATCTGGTCCGTCCGACCCACCCCGCGGCCACCAGCCTGGCACCCGGCACCGCGGTACGTACCGGGTCGAGCGTTTCGGGGTGCACCAGTTCCAAGTAGTCGATCCGCGCGAACCCGGCGGCGGTGAGTGCACGCCTGCCCGCGGCGAGCACCTCGTCCACCGGCTCGACGCGCAGCCGCGGCGCCGCCGCCGACAGGATCCGGAACAGCGCCGCGGCGGTGGGTCTTTCGGCCTCGGTGAGGTAGGCATTGCGCGAGGAAAGGGCCAGCCCGTCCGGCTCGCGCACGGTGGGCACGGCCCGGACCTCGAGCGGCAGGCCCAGGTCGCGCACGAGCGCGCGCAACACCACCAGCTGTTGGAAGTCCTTCTCCCCCAGATACACCGCGGTCGGCGCGAGCAGAATCAGGATCTTCGACATCTCGGTGGTGACACCGGCGAAATGGGTCGGCCGGCCGACCCCGCACAGCACCGATGAAAGGCGAGGCAGCGCGACGCTCACGCCGAAACCGGGCGGGAAGAGTTCGTCCGCCGTGGGCAACCAGACGATGTCGGCCGCCGCCTTCTCGCAGAGCGCCAGATCCCGTTCCTCGTCGCGCGGATAGGCGTCGAAGTCCTCGTGCGGCGCGAATTGCAAGGGGTTGACGAAGATCGACGCGACCACCACCTCGTCGCGTTCGCGGGCCGCGTGGACCAGCGCGAGATGACCCTCGTGCAACGCGCCCATGGTGGGCACGTAACCGATGCTCTTCCCGTGTGCGCGCGGCTCGGCCAAAACCTCGTGCAATTCCGCCGTACTCCGGACAACGATCATCGCGTCAATTCCCTCAGCGAAACTAACAGTAGCCACCGCCACCGATGCCGGAAAACTCCGTCAATCGATGCCCAGGGCGAGCTTAACAGGAGTTCCGATCCCCAGTTCTCGAATCCGGCTTACTCCGAACGGCTTTCAGAATTCAGCGGATGAATTACAGCCATTTGTCCGCAGCCGGACGCGCGGCGGTCAGCGATTGCCCGGAATCACGATGCCCGATTCATAAGCGAGCACAACGAGTTGCGCGCGATCGCGGACCGACAGTTTGGTGAGCAGCCTGCCCACATGAGTTTTCACCGTGGCCACGCTGAGATGCAGCGTCGCCGCGATCTCGGCGTTGGAACGGCCCGCCGCGACATGTTCGAACACCTCGCGCTCGCGCTCGGTGAGCGCGTCGCCCCCGTCCGGCAGCGCGGGCAGCGCGGCCGGCCTGCTGGCGAACGCGCTGATCATGCGGCGGGTGATGCTCGGGGTGAGCAACGCGTCCCCGGCCGCGACGACCCGGATCGCCTGCAGCAACTGCTCCGGCGGCGAGTCCTTGAGCAGGAAACCGCTTGCGCCGCTGCGCAATGCCTGGAAGACGTGCTCGTCCTGATCGAAGGTGGTGACGATCAACACCCGCGGACCGTCGGCGCCGCCCGCGGCGATGTGGCGCATCGCCTCCAAGCCGTCCATGATCGGCATCCGGATGTCCATCAGCACCACGTCGGGTCGCAGTTGCCGGGTGAGCCGGACCGCTTCGCCGCCGTTGCCCGCCTCGCCGAGCACGCGCAGATCCGGTGCGGACTCGACCAGCACCCGGAACCCGGCGCGCACGAGGGCTTCGTCGTCTGCGATCAGCACCCGAATCAGGTCTGCACGAGGATGCTCTGCGGTCATTCGTGTTCTCGATCGAGCGGGAAGATCGCGGTGACAGCGAAGCCACCGTCGGGTCGCGGCCCGGCCTCGAGGCGGCCGCCGAACAGCGAAACCCGTTCGCGCATCCCGAGCAGTCCGAGCCCGGATCCACTCGGCTCGGGCTCAGCCGCCCGCCCCGGCACCGGTCCCGCGTCGGTGATCGACACGCGTAACTCGGTCGGCGCGTGGCGGATTTCGACCCATGCTCGGTCCGTGTGCGCGTGTTTGACCACGTTGGTCAGTGCCTCCTGCACGATTCGATAGGCGGTGGTCCGCAGCAGCGGCGGATACTCGACCGGTGCGCCGACGACCTGGTACGCCACCTCCAGTCCGTCGTGCCGCAGGCCGTCGATCAGTCCGGCGATCTCGGCCAACCCGGGATCGCGCGGTTCGGGCTCCGCGCCGGACTCGCGGATCTGGGCCAGCACGCGACGCAGTTCGCCCAGCGCCGAGCGACTGGCCGTCTCGATCGCGCCCAGTGCCGCACGCGCCTCGCCCGGTTGCTCGTCGAGAACCAGGCGCGCCACCCCGGACCGCACCGCGACCATGCTCAGCGTGTGCGAGATCAGATCGTGCACCTCACGCGAGATCCGCAGCCGTTCCTCGGCCCTGATCCGGCGTTCTTCCTCGCGCGCCTGCCGAATCCGCTGCTCCGCCACGATGTTCCGATACTCGCGACGAGTGCGCAGCATGTCGCCGAGCAGCCAGGCGGGCACCGCGACCAGCAGCTGCACGAAATTCTGCTCCTGGTCCGGACGCAATTCCGCGGCGACCCAGCCCAGGATGTAGAGCGCGACCAGCGCGACCCCGGTGACGAGCAGCGACTCCCGTCGCGGTCGCCGGTCGGCCAGCGTGAGCACGGCGACGCCGAAGGCCGGGCCGAGGTTACTCACCCACGGCGTGAACCGCACACCGAGCACCGCGGACAGACAGAGCACGGCCGCGACCGCGGCGACCACCACGACCGGCCAGCGCCTGCGCACGACCAACGGGAGCACCACCGCGCCGCCGCATGCCGCGATCGCCGGTAACGAACCGATGCCGCTGGTCGCGCCGACCAGCACGGGCAGGGTGAAGATCAGGAAGCAGGCGGCGGCGATGCCGATGTCGATCCAGTCGGGTCCGTGGCCGTCCCGGTGCCGGACCGTGGGCAGCCCGCGCGGCCAGGATTCCGGTCCGGCGATCGGGGTCGTCTGCTGAGTGGTGATCGCCATGGCGCCGACACTATCGGGCGGTCCGACCAGGCACATCGCGCCGGGGTCGCGTGCTCGGCTCATCCGGAGGTCGCATACGCGCCGCGGCGTCGCTCTCGCGGCGGTGCCCGGCTCGGGGCTCCGGGCTGACGACAGCGACCAGGTCAGCGCGACAGAGTTGACGGTATGAACAGACAAGCCGATCGCCGGCCGACTGCCACCCGGTTCCTCGGGGCCCGACTCTCGCGCCCGCTGCTCGCCCTCACGACGCTCTCGTTCGCGGCGGGTCTGGTGTCCGGCGGCTCGATCTATCTCGACCGGCCGCCGCAGCCGCGGGCCCACGTCGCGGGGACGGCGGCGTGGCTGCCGCATCTCGCGCTGCTCGTCTTGGCGATCGGTGCGGTCGCCTATCTGGCGCGGCGCGGCGTCCGGGCCGACGTGCTGCTCGCACCCGTCAGTCGGGTTGCCGCCCAGCGCTGTACGCGCACGCTGCGCGCGATCCCGCGACACCCGACCGCGCTGTTGCGCGTGCTGCTCGGCCTCGTACCACTCGCCGTGCTGGTGTACAGCCCGTATCGAATCGGCATGCAGATACTCGCCGGCCTCGACCCGGACTTCACCGCCAACGCCTGGGGTGGGCCGAGCTACCTCGGCGCGATGGCCTGCCACTACCTCGACGCGGCCCTGCTGATCGCGGTGTCGGCCTACCTGCTGCACCGGCTGTTGCTTCCCGCCGGGAACGGCGAGCAGGCCGACCCCACACGTCAGCGGTAGACCCAGATGCCCCCGCCGCCGAGGCCGAGCACCCGGTCCACCGAATGCGGCACGCCGTTGTCGTCGTTCTGGGTGCAGTCGTACGGGAACAGCGAGTAGTGCCCGTCGCCGCCGCTGCACATCAGCGGGCGGGTAGTGCCGTACGGGCTGATCAGGATGCGCGAGGACAGGATCAGGTTGTTCTGCGAAGCGAACTCACCGGACCAGTCGTGCCGGTTGGCCAGCCGGGCGTCGGCGTCCGGATCGGCGGCGGCCAGCGGGGCCGCGACCAGCAGTGCGGTGGCGGCGATACCTAGACATGCGAGTGCTCGTTTCATAGGAGGACTATCGGCGATATCGTCCCGCTATTACGAATACCCGGCCAGCCGCGCGATTCGACTATTCGAAATCGGGCGAATCGTCCACCGTGCCGGGCGCCCGCACGATCGTCAGACGGGACCGCTTCCGCAGGGTGAATCCTAGCGTCTCGTAGAGGCTGATCGCGGTCGTATTGTGCGCGACGGCGTGCAGGAACGGCGTCTCGCCGCGCGCTCTGATCCCGGCGCCGACCGCCCGGATCAGGCGCGAGGCGATGCCGCGGCCGCGGAACTCGGCGTCGGTGCACACGGCGCTGATCTCGGTCCAGCCCGGCGGGTGCATGCGCTCGCCCGCCATGGCGACCACCCTGCCATCCACCCGCAGACCCAGGTAGGTGCCCATCTCGATGGTCCGTGGCGCGAACGGCCCCGGCTCGGTGCGGGCGATCAGCTCCAGCATCAGCGGTACGTCGGCAGCGGTGAGCACCTCGAATCCCGGATCATGGGCGACGCGTAGCGCGGAACCGTCCATCTGAACCGTCTCGACTTCCTCCAGCACCGACCAGCCCGCGGGCGGCACATGTCCCTCGCCGCGCAGCGCGGTCGCACCACCGGGACCGAGCAGCGTGGCCAGATCGGACCAGTCCTGGTCGTCCAGTTCCGGCGGGTGCCCGAAGAACCTCGCGACCTCCGGGTCGTAGCGCCCGATGCGTCCCGCCCAACCCGCGAACCGGCGGTGCGCGCCGAGCAACGACGTGCGCACCGGGTCGTCCAGCGGATGCACCGGGGTAATGACATCGAGGGTCGACTCAGCGGTCACCGCACACTCCTCCACAACAGCGTTCAACCATCGAACGTTAGCGAGGCGCACCACCACCCGACATCATTGCGCTCACCCCGATTCCGACCGCCGATCACAGGCCGCGCAACTGCCGCCGCGACGAGATCCCCAGTTTGCGAAAGATGTTGCGCAGGTGCGCGTCAACGGTGCGGGGGCTCAGGAACAGCTGAGCCGCCACCTCTTTCGAGGTCGCGCCGCCCGCGACCAGTCGCGCGATGTGCGTTTCCTGCACGGTGAGCGTGTCGGCGGCCTGCGCGGACCGGCTGCGCGCGCTCGCGCCGGTGGCGCGCAACTCGCCCGCCGCCCGCGCCGCGAACGCCTCCGCGCCGAGTTCGGTCAACGCCTCGTGGGCGCGTCGCAGTTCGGTTCTGGCATCGCGGCGACGCCCCGCCCTGCGCAGCCATTCCCCGTAGATCAGGTGCGCCCTGGCCCCCGCGATCAGCGGTCCGCCCGCGTCGAGCAGTGCGATCGCCTCCTGATAGGCCGGCTCGTCATCGTCCACCAAAGCCCTTGCATAGGCCGCCATGCCACGTCCCCACGCCCGCTCCCCGGCCGTCGCACGGTCTTGCAGCGCGGCGCACGCGGCGCGCGCGAGATCGGTTCGGTGGCAACGCGTCGCGGCCTCCACCAGTTCCGGCAACGCCAGGCCGGACAGGCCGAGGTCGCCGGCCGCGACAGCTTTTTCGGCGGCACCCAACGCGGCGGCGTAGTCGGCCAGACCGTTGTTGAGCACCGCGGTGGCGTAGTGCACGCTCAGTGTCATCTCCGGTCCGACACCGGCGAACAGTTCCTCGGCGGCCGCGCGCCGCCCGCGCAGCGCGACCAGATGAATGCGCGGATACACCAGCGGCGCGGCCCCGGTCGCCTCCGCGATCGCCTCCTGCTCGGCGAGCAGCGCCGTGACGGTGCCGAAATCACCGTCCAGCGCGGACACCGTCGCGCGCATGGCGAGACCGATCGGCAACAGATGGTATGCACCGAGCTCGCGCCCGGAGGTGACGACGCGGGTGGCGATCGCGCGCATCGCGTCCAGATCCCACAGTTCGAGCGCGAGCAGATATCCGAGCGTCGGCCAGCGCAGCCACGCGCCGTCGGCACCATCGGCCACCAGCGGGTGCAGCAGTTTCGCGGCCGCTCGATGTCCCTCGACGGTCAACGCGACCATGCCGTCCAGGATGATGTCCGCGCCGGTGCCGGGCTGCGGCGCGGGCGGCGCGGTGCGGGCGGCCGCGGTCACCGCGCCGACACCGCCGATCAGCATGCTCATCTCGAACGCGTCCAGATAGCACGCGCGCGCCCGCGCCGGTTCGCGCTCGGCCAGGCGCGCGGCGGCCCGCAGCAGATGCCCGGTCGGCAGTTCGCCACCGCGGAAGCGGGCGAACGAGATACGCCCGCGCAGCAGATCGACGCGCGGGTCCTCGGGCGCCACGGTGGACAGCAGTTCCGCGGCTGCGGCGAAATCCCCGACCGCGAGCTTCGCCTCGACCGCGGCGAGCACCCGTTCGGTCCGCAACCCGGGATCGAGGGTGAGTGCCGCGGCTCGTTCCAGAAACGCGGCAGCCGCGGCCACACCGCCGCGCGCCTGCGCGCGGTCGGCCGAGCGGGTCAGCTCGACCGCGACCTGTTCGTCCGGCCCGGCACAGGCGAGTGCGCGATGCCATGCGACCCGATCCGGGTCCGTCGCCGGGTCGCTCACCTCGGCGAGCGCGCCGTGCGCCCGCCGCCGCTCGGCCGGTGCGGCGGCCTGATAGACCGCCGAGCGCGCGAGCGGATGGACGAACCGGACCCGGGCGCCGAACTCGACGAGCGGCAGTTCCCCCGCCGCCGCCGCGACGCCCAAAAGCGCTGCCGCGGGCCACAACAGGCCCGGGTCACCGAGCGGTTCCGCCGCCGCGACGGTGAGCAGCAACCGCTGCTCGGGCGAGAGTTCGGCCAGCCGAGCACGAAAGCTTCGCTCCGCCGCGAGCGGCGCGGGCAGGTCGAAACCGCCCGCCAGGCCGCCCGCCCCCGCGGTGCGTGGCAGCTCGAGCAGGGCCAGCGGATTACCCCGTGCCTCGGCCAGGATGCGCTCGCGCACGCGCTCGTCCAGCGAGGCGTGGAACTCCCGCGCCAGCAAGGCCCGCGCCTCCGATTCGCTCAGCCGCGCCACCTCCAGCTGGGGCAACTGCGCGAACTCGGCCACCTCCGCGCGCGCGGCGAAGACCAGGGCGACCCGCTCGGCCCCGATCCGGCGCGCGAGGAAGGCCATGGTGCGGGCCGAGGCATGGTCGAGCCATTGCGCGTCGTCGATGAGGCACAGCAGCGGGCGGTCGTGCTCGAGCAGCAGCCCCAGTGCCGCGACCCCGGCCAGGAACGGGTCCGGGGTACCGGTGTCCATACCGAACGCGATCCGCAACGCGCCCCGGTGCGGCGCGGGCAGCGCGTCGAGATGTTGCAGCACCGGGACACACAACTGGTGCAAGGCCGAATACGGCAGCTCGGTCTCGAACTCCGCACCCGCGGCCCGCATGACCACGAACCCGGACGACGCGTCGGCCAGCTGATCGAGCAGCAGGCTCTTGCCGATGCCGGGTTCCCCGCGCAGCACCACCGCGGCGCCACGAGATTCCCGCGCCCGCTGCAGCAGTGCCAGGAGCTGCGCCGTCTCCGCCGATCGACCGACCACATAGTTCACCCGCCGATCTTGGCCTGCCCCACTGCGGCCTGTCATCTCCCGATAGGCAGGAATCACCGACGCGAACGCGGCCGCCACGGCGGCAGACTCGAGTCGAACGGCCGATCCGCAACGGTCCGGCCACCATTCGGACCCGACGACCTCGAGAGCGAGCACGAGCATGGACCAGCGCATCGTCGACACCACACCGGTACCCCAGCAGCTGCTCAACGGCTGGCTCACCCTGTGGAACGGCGTCTACACCTACGCCGACGACCTCGTCGCCACCGATTTCCGGCTGCACGCCGCGCTGCTCGACGGCGGTGACGGCGGCGCGGTCCGTGGACCGGACGCCCTCGTCGATTGGATCGACCGGACCCGTGCGCCGTTCACCGAGCTGGTGTTCAGCGTCCAGGTCGGGCCGATCACCGACCGCGACCACCTCGTGATCCGCTGGGAAGCGGTCGGCACCTACAGCGGCGGATTCCCCGGCGCGACTGCACCGGCGGGCACCGCGATCCGGTTCACGGGGATCGACATCCTGCGGATCGAACACGCGAAAGTCACCGAATACTGGGTGAATTCGGACATGCACATGCTGCTGGCCACGCTCGGCGTCCGGATCTGACGCGGTGGACCGACCCTAGGAGAACTGCGCGGGCGTGATCACGCCCTCGACCCCCGAGGTCTGGGTCGTCGTCGCCCTGGGTGGCAGCACGGGGCGGGCATTATCGCTGTAGCGGCGCTTGACCATGGCCGCGGCTTCCTCGGGTGTCTCCGGGCGCCACGGCCGGGTCGACAGTTTTTCCAGCACGCACATCAGCAGCATCTGGCGGGTGCGGGTGACGGGATGACAGTTCATGCCTGCCTGGCCGAGCCCCTCGCCCGCGGTGCCGCGCTCTTCCGGCGGGACGGTCTCGGTGAGCACCCAGTACAGTTCCGGGCTGAGCAGGACCGATTCGCCATTGCTGTCGTTGAACCAGCGGACCGAATACTCGATCAGGAGATCCGCGATCGGTCCACTCTGCCGCAGCGCCTCCACGAAACGAGGCAGACCGCCACTGCTGTCCGAGTTGCGCTGAATCAAGGTCGCGATGCGGTCCGCGACCTCGCGTAGCTGTGTGATGTCATGGTCGGCCAGTTTCGGCAGAGTCATCAATTCGTCCTTACCCGTCACCCGGCAAGAATTCAGCATCGAAACCGAGATGTCAACGCCGCGGCAATAGCTGACAGATATCACAAAGTTGTTCCGTCACAATGGTGCTCGATTACAACGAGCACGCCCTATAGCTGGGCTTATAGCGCGGAGTGGGCAAAGCTAAAAATGCGGAATTCGCAATCTGCGCGTATCCGGAGTAAATCCGTAGCGCGCATCACCGACTACGGATCGCGTTCGCTCGGCCGCGCGATGAAGTCGGTCAGCGGCGCCTGCTACCGCGGATCTTGGTGAGGGCCTGTTGCCAGCCGAGGGTGCCGATCGCGACCGTGGAGCGCACATTGGTGCTGTCGCGCACCATCTCGGCGGTGGCCTTGCGCATCACCTTCGCCGAGGCCTTCGTCGGGTGACCGGAATCGTAGGGCGGGTGCGGGTCGTATTCGATCAGCAGCTGGACGATCTCGGCCCGCTCGGCACCGTAGATCTCCCCGATCAGCCACAGCGCGGCGTCGATGCCCGCGGAAACCCCTGCGGCGGTGAGGATCTTGCCCGAGCGCACGATCCGCTCCGTTGGGCGCGACCGCACGCCGAGCAGCGCCATCGGCTTCTGCGCGAACCAGTGCGTCGTCGCGGGATGACCCGGCAGGATGCCCGCCGCGGCCAGAATCAGCGCGCCCGAACACACCGAGGTGGTCCACTTGGTGTGCGGATGGACCGCGGCCAGCCACTCGGTCAGGCCCTTGTTCGCCATCGCGGTCGGGGTGTCGGTGCCCGAGCCGGGCACGACAACCACATCGGGAGTGGGTGTTTCGTCGAAGGTGTGGGTCGCGCCGAGGGCGAGCACACCGCTGTCGGTGATGATCGGCCCGACTTCGTTGCTCACCAAACGGATTTCGGTGCCGGGCACCAGACGCAGGAGCTCATACGGTCCGATCGCGTCCAGCGCGGTCATGCCGGGATAGAGGACCACGGCGACCTGCAATCCGTCGCCGTCGTGCGCGGGTATCGCGCCGTCGGCGGTGGCGGGCTCGGGCGCTGCCGCATCGACCGTCGCCGCGCCTGCCGGCGTGCCGTCGGATCCGAGCGGCGCAGAGCTGTTGACCATGATGGTTGTTCCCTTTGTTCGATGATCCTGGCGCCTGGAATCGGCACTAGTGCCTTGTCCCAGGCCGTCGAGAAACGTGCCGAAGTTCTTGGACGGGGCATTACGCGTCGGAGAGTTCCAAGTCCGCAGCGACGGCGGCGGCACGCGGGCGCGCGAAACGCTCCCGGTACTCCCCCGGCGCCACCCCGAGCAGTCGTTGAAAAGTGCGGTACAGGGTTTCGGGGCGGCGTAGGCCGACCGCGACGGCGACCCGGCTCAGCGGATAATCGGTGGTTTCCAGCAGGCGCCGCGCCGCCGCGACGCGCACGCTCTCCACATACCGGCCCGGTGTGGTGCCGAGTTCGGCGGCGAAGACGCGGGAGAAATTGCGAGTGCTCATGCCCGCCTGCTGGGCCAGTGCTTCCAGCGAGAGATCCGCAGCGAGGTTCTCCTCGATCCAGACCTGAAGGGCGCGCAGCGGTTCCAGGCGCGGCGGCCCGGCCGCGACGGGCGCGCTGAACTGGCTCTGCCCGCCGGGCCGGTGCAGATAGACCACCAGCCACCGTGACACCTCGCGGGCGAGATCGGGCCCGTGGTCGGCGCTGATCAGCGCGATCGCGAGGTCGATGCCCGCGGTCACGCCCGCCGAGGTCCAGATCCGGCCGTCCTGCACGTAGATCCGATCGGGTTCGACGTGGATGTCGGGATAGCGCGCGCTGAAGCCGCCGCTGCCCGCCCAGTGCGTCGTCACCGTCCGGTTGCGCAGCAGACCGGCCTCGGCCAGCAGGAACGTGCCGGAACAGACCGAACCGACGCGCCGAGCCCGGCTCGCGGTCTGGCGGATCCCCTCGATCAGATCCGGGTCTTCGCGGGCCGATCCGAACAGCAGACCACCGGTCACGAGCAGCGTGTCCACCGGCCGGGTGGCGTCGCCGATGGCCCGCGCCGTCACCTCGATGCCGTTGAGCGCGCGCACCGAGCCCGCCCGCGCAGCCACCACCTCCACGTCATAGAGCGGCTTCCCGCTGAGCAGGGCCGCGGCGTGGAACACGTCCGCGGGGCCGGCCAGGTCGAGCAGTTGGAAACCGTCGAAGACCACCAGTTGCACGCGGCGGTGGGGCGAAGACATGCACTTATCGTGCAGCCGCCGCTCGTTGGCGTCAACGACACAATCATTGCGAATCCGGCCACGCACGAACGGGCACGCTCACCCCGCTCGCAACGCGTGGTCCAGACTGCGCACCAGCTCACCCGCCCTGCCACGACCGCCTGGTGCGCGCGGATAGCGCGACAGCACACCGATCAGGAAGGGACCGGCCAATTCTCGGGCCGTATCGAGATAGGCGGTGCCCACCGATTCGTCGCCGCCCGCCGCGAGCTCGAGCGCCGCGGCCGTGTACGCGGCCGCGCCCAGGATGTGCCAGACCTGCGTGGCTTTGGCCAGCGGGTGCAGGTAGGCCGACGAACCCGTGGCTCCCGCGGCGTGTGCCGCGGCGGCGGCGATCGGCCGCCCGTGCGCCGCTGCGGCCCAGGCCGCCCGATGCGCCGCCAGCGCGGTCACGCGAATCGCCTTGGTCCGCTTGCCACCGGCGGCGAACGCGCGGGCCTGCTCGACCACGGCGCGCACCCGCGGATCGTCCGGGCACTCGCGCTCGAAGAGCGGCACCGCGGGGTCCGCACAGGCCAGGGCGTACGCGGTGACCTCGCGCAACTCGGCCATGCTCAGCGCGATCGATTCACTCTGTTCCGCGATGCTCATGTGAGTTCACAGTATCGTTGAATTATCGGTTGGTACTTTTCGCGAGAATTCCCTGATCGAGCTCGCCCAAGCTTCAAACCGGATGATAGCCCCGTTCGACCGCCCGACGCGGCTGTGCTGGTCCGCACAGCCCGCGCCCGTCGAAACCCGCCGGTCAACCGGCGTACTGCGGCGCCGCCCAGGCGACCGGGTCGACCTCCAGCCACGGCGCGGCGGCGAGGGCCGTTGGCGTCAGTCCGGCAAAGGTTTTGGCGTCGCGATGCAGATGCGACTGGTCGGCATAGCCGCATTCGGCCGATACCCGAGCGGCGCCGATACCGCTCGCGAGGCGATGCGCCGCATGATCGAACCGCACCAACCGCGCGGCCTTCTTGGGTGTCACACCGAGCTGGGATCGGAATCTCGACCACAGTCGCTTGCGACTCCAGCCGAGTTCGCCTGCCAGCCCCTCGACCCGAATCCGCCCGTGGCTCCGCACGATTCGCCGCCACGCCCAGGCAAGTTCCGGATCGGCCGGACGGCCTTGCCGCTGTCGCAGCGCGATCGCGGTCTCGGCCAGCGCGAACCGCTCGGCCCAGGAACCCGCACGCAGTCGCTCCTCCAGTCGTGCGGCGTCGCGACCCCACAGCTCCTCGAAAGCGACAACCGCCCCGCCGGACTGGGCCGCGGCGCCTGAAATCGCCTGAGCCAGTACCGGAGACAATCGAATCTGCAAGAGGTCGACCTCGCGCCCCGCCCCGCGCACATTGCCGGGGGTGAGGCCGACGACACTGCTGCCGCGCACCGTCGCACCGGCCGCGTCGATCATCCGCATGTCCCCGAAATCGAGAAAGATCGTCACCGCCGGATACGGCACGACGGGCAATTCCACCGGACTCGTTGCGCGCCCGCGAAATCCGGCCATGCTGACACCGGCCACCTGCCGCACCGCGGGCACCGCGACCGCCACCGCGGTCGCACCGATTCGAAACGGCACCTCCGACATGCCCGCCATCGTACGAGCCCCGAGCAGGGCGCGACGGATGCCGTCACGCCGACCCTTGCGCCGTGACGGCGGCGCGGGCACCGCACCCGGCGGCGGTGTTTCACTCGTCCGCGTCGGCGCGCACCAGCCCGAGCGCGGCGGCGGTCGGTCGCAACAACAGGTCGGCGGCGTGTTCCGGGGTGGCGGCGTGCCGCCCTCGGCGCCGCGACGATCTGGGCGATCGACGACTTCACCGCCGACAACGGCGCCACCGACATCATCGCGGGCAGCCACCGATGGGGGCAGCGCGTGCCCGGGGCGTCCGAGCGGGCCCCGGTGGTGATGCGGGCGGGGTCGTGTGTGTTCTTCCTCGGTACCCTCTGGCACGGCGGCGGCGCGAACCGTTCGACACAGCCGCGCCTGGCGGTCACCGCGCGATACTGCGAGCCGTGGTTGCGGCCGCAGGAGGCGTTCACGCTCTCGATCACCCGCGACACCGTGCGCGCGGTGTCGGAGGGCATCCGCCGCATGCTCGGCTACAGCATCCATCCGCCGTTCATCGGGCAGGTGGACGGCATGCACCCCAAGCGACTACTGGAGCCCGGCGCCCCACCCGTGTGCACGCGCGCCCGTAGCCGCGTTGGCCGCGATCACGCGGCAGCGACACACCGATTTCGCTGATAGCACAACGGATTCCGATATCACCGCGACAGCTCTACCGTGGGGCGCATGACCGCATCGATCACCGGGATGGCCGCGGGCGTGCCGTTCACCGCGTTACCGCCCGCCGCGGACACCGCCACCGCGCCGATGATCGTCACCTGGCACATGCTGGACGCGCCGCGCACCGATGCCGCGTTCGCCGCCGCGCTCCCGATGGACGGCCTGCCCGCGTGGCGGGTACACCTCGGCATGCCGATGTGCGGGGCGCGCATGGTCGACGGCAGCACCGACGCCATCGTCGCCCTCGCCAACGAGGACGCGCTGATGTCGTTCCTGTACCCGTTCGTGCGGCAGGCGACCGAGGAGTTCCCGGCCGCCCTCGCCGCGCTGCGCACCCAACTGCCGGTGGACAGCGGCCCGATCGGCGTGCTCGGTGGTTCGCTCGGTGCGTCCGTCGCGTTGCACGTCCTCACCGAGACCGACATCCCGGTCTGCGCGGCCGCCATCGTGAACGGCGCCATCGACATCCGCTCGGTCGTCGATCTGTTCCCCGGTCCATACCCCTATGACGCCGACTCCGAAAAGGCCGCCGACAGCCTGGATTTCATCGCCAAGGCAGGCCTGCTCGCCGGACGCGCACCCCTGCTCGTCGTCAGCGGCGAACTCGACCATCCCGCCCTGCGCGCCGACGCAACCCGCCTCGTCGAGGCCGTCGGCGCCGACGCCGAATTCTGTTCCATCCCCGGCCTCGCCCATCCCCTGGCCGAGGAGCCCGGCCTCGACCCCGCGCCGCAATCACCCGAGGCCCGCGCCGTGGACGCCGCCCTCACCGAGTTCTTCGCCCGCCGCCTCGCCCGGTGACACGCCGCGCACGATCTGATCAGTCGATCACCAGGTAGTGGTGGCGGCATCGCCCGAGTAGCCGCCGCCGCCATTACCTGGTGATCAACCGCCCAACACGTGTCGGCTGCCGGAATCACCGACGGCGTAGCGTGTACGCCTATGGCGGTACCCGAGCACACCGGCCCGACGCCGGGTCTGCGGCAGTTGGCGGCGGTGTGCCGTGCCGAGGTTCCGGTGCTGACGCGGCGGCTGATGTCGGCGATCTTCACCGATATCCCGGAGTGGACCGACTATTCACCGGTCAGCCGGGAGGATCTGCGCAACGGCTGCCGCAGCTACCTGACCAGGGTGCTGGATCTGCTCGCCGGGGACGTCAGCGTGCCCGACCGTGACGACGTCGCCGCCGCCATCGGACGCAACCGGGCGGCGCAGGGCGTGCCGCTCGAGGTGATGCTGCGGACCTTCCGGCTCGGCGGGCAGATCGTCTGGGAGGCACTGCTCGATCGCGCCGACGACCTGGCCCCGGGACAGCTCCGGGAGATCGGCGCGGCCACCTGGTCGGTCATCGACGGTATGTCCTCGGCGCTGGTCACCTCCTATCGCAATACCGAGCACGAGCAGGTGCGCCGCGACGAGCGCCGCAGGCACGGGCTGATCGAGGACCTGCTCGCCGGACGCGCGCACGACGCGACCTTCGCCGCCCGTGCCGCCCGCGAGCTCAACCTGCCTGCGCACGGCGCCTACCTCGTGGTCGCGGTGCGCGGCACCCGTCCCGCCGTGCAACTGGGCACCGAGACGGCGTTGGCGGCCTTGGGCATTCGCTCGGTGTGGCACGACCGGGTGGACACCACGGTCGGCCTCGTCTCACTCGACCGGCACGACAGTTCCGCTGTGCTGCAACAGATCCGCTCGCGCATCCGAGGCGGCGCCGCGGCCTCGCCACCGGTGCCCGGCCTGGCGCAGATCGAGACCGCGCACGCGCTGGCGCTGCTCGCCCTGGAGACATTGCCCACGGACGCAACAGGTTTGGTGCTACTGGAGGAGCGCTACCCCGAGGCCATGCTGCTGCGCTCCCCCGACCTGACCGAGTTGCTCGTCACGCGCGCACTCGGTCCCGTGCTCGCTCTGCCCGACCGGGAGCGGGAGACCCTGCTGGAGACGCTCGCCACCTGGCTTGCCGAGAACTGCTCGGCCGCCAATGCCGCGCCACTGCTGCACTGCCACCGCAACACGGTCATCAACCGGCTGCACCGGATCTCGACACTGCTCGGCCGACCGCTCGAGGGACAACGTTCCTACCTGGAGCTTTCCTTGGCACTGGCCGCGCTAGAGCTGGGCGTGACCGGATCGAGCTGAGCACGGCCGGTCACCGCGCTCGTTGTGCACTCCGCCCATTTTCGGCCGCGAATTTCTGGGCTTCGGGCAAATTGCTTGGGCAATCACGGCCCACAAGACTCGACAGAACGACCCACGCCACAACCCGGCCGGGTCGCTAATCGTCGAGATGAGGAGCACCACGAGTGCTGGAATTCGATCTACTGGTGATCGGCGGCGGACCAGGCGGCTACGTGGCCGCCATCCGGGGCGCGCAGCGCGGGCTCCGGGTCGGTCTGGTGGAGAAGGAGCGCCCGGGCGGCGTGTGCCTGAACTGGGGTTGCATCCCGACCAAGGCGATGTTGCGTTCCGCGGAGGTGTTCCACACCCTCTCCGCCGCAGCGGAATTCGGCGTCTACGCCGACAACGTGCGCTTCGACTTCGCGGCCGTGCGTCAGCGCAAGGACGGCGTCGTCAAGGAACTCACCGACGGCGTCGCGGGCCTGCTGAAGGCCAACGGCGTGACGGTGATCGAGGGCCACGCCCGGTTCGTCGGACCGACCACGGTCGAGGTGCACGAGACCGGCGCGTCGCCCATCTTCGAGGGCGGACCCCGCTACGCCGCCGCCCCCGGCGCGGCGGTGCGCCAGGTCAGCGCGCGCGACGTGATCGTCGCGACCGGCTCGGTCCCCGCACTGCTGCCCATCCCGGGCGCGGACCTGCCCGGCGTCGTCACCTCCGACGGCGCGTTCGGGCTCACCGAGGTGCCGCGGCGGCTGGTCGTCATCGGCGGCAGCGCGGTCGGCGCGGAATGGGCGAGCCTGTTCGCCACGTTCGGCAGCCAGGTCACCGTCGTGGAGATGCAGGATCGGCTGGTTCCGCTGGAGGACAAGGAGATCGGCGACACGCTCGGCCGCTCCTTCCGCAAACGCGGCATCACCGTGCTGACCGGAGCCACCGTCACCGCGATCGCGCAGGACGACGGACTGCGGGTGACGGTCGGTGGTCCGAAGCCGCAGGACATCACCGCCGACGTGGTGCTCGTCGGCGTCGGCCGTCGGCCCAACACCGCCGACCTGGGCCTGGACATCGCCGGCATCGGCACGGACGCACGGGGTTTCATCGAGGTCGACGACCAGCTGCGCACCGGCGTCGAGCACGTCTACGCCATCGGCGACGTGACCGGCCGGGCGCTGCTCGCCCATGTCGCCTCGCATCAAGGCATCACCGCGGCCGATGTGATCGCCGGGCACGACGCGCACATCGACTACACCGTGATCCCGGCCGCGACCTTCACCCATCCCGAGATCGCGAGCGTCGGCTTGACCGAGGCGGCCGCGCGGGCGGTCGGCCACGAGGTGATCACCGCCAAGTTCCCGTTCGCCGCGCTCGGCCGCGCGAAGACCTTCGGCGAGACCGAGGGCATCATGAAGATCGTTGCCGGACAGCGGCATCGGGAAGTGCTCGGCGTGCACATCATCGGCCCGTCGGCCAGTGACCTGATCACCGAGGGCGCACTGGCCATCTCGCTCGAGGCGACGCTCGACGAGTTGGCCGACACCATCCACGCCCACCCCACCCTCGGCGAGATCGGCATGGAGACGGCGTTGGCCGGACTCGGCCTGCCGGTGCACATCGCGCCGCGGAAAAAGCGTTAGGAGCCGGAGATGACCACAGCGAGCGCCGCGCGCAAGACCACCCGGCGAACCACCAAGCAGGCCCCCGTCGCCGCCGAATCACCGTTCGCCGCCGAGGATCCCACGACCTTGCGCGGCCTGTTCCGCGACATGCTGTTCGTGCGGCGCTTCGAGGAGCGCACCGCACAGAGCTACCAGCAGGCCAAGATCGGCGGCTACTGCCACCTCAATCTCGGCGAGGAGGCCACCGTGGTCGGCCTCGGCGCCGCGATGCGCCCCACCGACTACCTGTTCACCAATTACCGCGAGCACGGCTACGCCCTGACCAAGGGCATCGAGCCGGGCCGAGTGATGGCCGAGCTGTACGGCCGCGCGACCGGCACCTCGAAGGGCTGGGGCGGGTCGATGCACATGTATGACACCGCGACCCGGCTGCTCGGCGGTTACGCCATCGTGGGCGGACAGGTGCCGTTGGCCATCGGCGCGGCACTGGCCATCGACTACCGCGGCGGGGACGACGTGGTGGTGTGCCAGATGGGCGAGGGCACCACCAATATCGGCGCGTTCCACGAATCGCTCAATATCGCTGCCCTGTGGCGGCTTCCGGTGGTCTTCCTGGTGATCAACAACCAGACCGGCATGGGCACCACGGTCGAGAACTCCTCGGCCGAACCGGATCTGTGGAAGCGCGCCGCCGCCTACCGCATGCGGGGCGAGCGGGTGGACGGCACCGACGTACTCGCTGTGCGTGATACGGCGAGCGAACTGATCGAGGCCGCCCGCCGCGAAGGCAAGCCCGCGCTGCTGGAGGCGGTCAGCTACCGACTCAAGGGCCACTCGGTGGTGGACCCGGCGAAATACCGCAGCACCGAGGCGGTCGCCACGGCACGCGAGCACGATCCGATCGCGCTGTGGCAGCAGCGATTGCTGAGCGCGGCCGTGCTCACCGAACAAGCGCTGACCGAGATCGAACAGGAAGTGGCCGAAAGTGTGGCCGCCGCGGTGGAATTCGCCGATGCCAGCCCGCATCCGGACCCGTCGAGCCTGTTCGACTACAACTACGCCACGCCGGTCCCGAGCGACTCCCGCCGTCTGCCCGCCGACCCGCTCTTCACCGCCTGAGGACCAATTGTGCCTGTCATGACCTATCGCGAAGCGCTGCGCGAAACCCTGCGCGAGGAGATGCGTCGCGACGACGACGTCTTCCTGATCGGGGAAGAGATCGGCGTCTTCGAGGGCTCCTACAAGATCACCGCCGGACTGCTCGCCGAGTTCGGCGAGAAGCGCGTGCGCGACACTCCGATCGCCGAGGAGGGTTTCGTCGGCGCCGCGATCGGCGCCGCCATGCTGGGCCTGCGCCCGGTGGTGGAGATCATGACGATCAACTTCTCGCTGCTCGCGCTGGACCAGATCGTCAACCACGCCGCCAAGATCTACGGCATGTTCGGCGGGCAGACCAGCGTGCCCATGGTGATCCGCACGCCGGGTGGCGGCGGCCAGCAGCTCGGCGCGACGCACTCGCAGAACATCGAGCTCTACTACGCATTCGTGCCAGGCTTGAAGGTGGTGGCGCCGAGCACGCCCGCCGATGCCCGCGCGCTGCTCAAAGCCGCGATCGAGGACGACGATCCGGTGCTGTTCCTGGAGAACCTCTCGCTCTACAACACCAAGGGCGAAGTGCCGCTGGATCTTCCGGCGGCGCAGATCGGCAAGGCCGCGATCACCAGGGCGGGCACCGACATCACGCTGATCGGCTACTCCAGGATGGCCACCGTAGCCACCCAGGTGGCCGAACGCCTTGCCGCCGAGGGCATTTCCGCCGAGGTGATCGACCTGCGCAGCCTGCGTCCGCTGGACCGGGAGACGCTCGTCGCATCGGTGCGCAAGACCGGCTGCGCCGTCATCGGCGAGGACGACTGGCTCACCTACGGGATCGGCGCCGAGATCGCGGCCTCGATCTCCGACGGCGCCTTCGACTATCTCGATGCCCCGGTGCGGCGCGTCGCGATGGCCGAGGTGCCGCTCCCCTATGCCAAACCGCTGGAGAAGCTGGCGCTGCCGTCAGCCGATTCGCTCTACACCGCCGCGATGGAAACCCTTGCGGCCGTCGGCCGGAGGTCGTGACCATGTCCGAGATCACCATGCCCCGACTCTCCGACACCATGGAGGACGGCGTCGTCTCCGCCTGGCTCAAGCAGGTCGGCGACACCATCACCCGCGGCGAGGTCGTCGCCGAGATCGAGACCGACAAGGCGCTCATGGAGCTCGAGGCCTACGAGGACGGCGTCCTCGAGCAGATCCTCGCCCAGCCGGGCGTGCGCGTGCCGATCGGCGAGCCGATCGCGCTCGTCGGCGACGGCAGCGGAACCACCGCCGCCGCGGCGCGGGCGAACTCGGCGGCGGCCGCGCCGACCGACGCGGGAAGTGCTGCGGCACAAGCGAGCCCCGGTGGTTCCGCGCCCGCCGCGACGCCGTCCGTTCCGGAAACGGTCGACGCGCCGGACGCCGTTGCGGCCGAACCAGATTCCACCATGTCGGGAGAGCGCAAGAAGTCCTCCCCCCTCGCCCGCAAGATCGCGCGTGAGCTGGGCGTCGACCTCGCCTCGGTCATCGGCACCGGTCCCGGCGGCCGCGTCACCCGTCAGGACGTGGCGGCGGCCCACCGCGCCGCTCCCGTAGCCGACACACCCGCAACCGCTCCCGTCGCCGAAGCACCGCCCGCGTCCGTGCCGAGCACCGCTGCGGCACAACCGGTTCCGGTAGCGACGGCGGACTACGACGAAGTCCCGCTCACCACCATCCAGCGGGTGTCCGCGGTCCGGCTCACCGAGAGCAAGCAGCAGGCTCCGCACATCTACCTGACCAGTGCGATCGATGTGACCGACCTGCTCGCCTTCCGCGCCCAACTCAACGCGACGCTGACGACAGCGGGCGAGGCCAAGGTCAGCGTGAACGACCTGCTCGTCAAGGCGGTCGCGACAACGCTGCGCAAGGATCCCTCGGTCAATGTCAGCTTCGCGGGCGATAAATTGCTGCGGCACAAGGCGATCAACCTGGGCGTCGCGGTCGCCACCCCGGCGGGTTTGCTCGTGCCGGTGCTGCGCGACGCCGACCGCAAGAGCGTCTCCGAGCTCGCGAGCGAGACCCGCGACAAGGCGGTGCGGGCGCGCGAGCGCAAACTGCGGGCCGAGGAGATGTCCGGCGGCACGTTCACCATCTCCAACCTCGGCATGTACGGCATCGAGCAGTTCACCGCCGTGATCAACCCGCCGGAATCCGCGATTCTCGCGGTCGGGGCGGCAGCCGAAGAGCTGCGCCTCGCCGATGGCGAGGTGGTGGCCCGCAAGATTCTGCGCGTCACCCTCTCCGCCGACCACCGCGCCATCGACGGCGCGGTGGCCGCGCAGTTCCTCGCGCACCTCGAGGAACTGCTGGAGCAGCCGCTGCGCATCATCGCCTGATTCGACGACAACGCCCGCATCCACGCACCGGCCCTTCGGCCGCGGCAGGATGCGGGCGTTTTCGTGTTCGCGAAATCACCCCCTTGGCAACTGTTGCAGTATGCATCTATTCTGAGTTTGGACGTACGCCCAAGGTGCTCGGCCAGACCGGACGGGAGGCTTGTTGTGGTCACTGCGGCGGAGCAGGGACAGGAGACCCGCGCCAAGCTGATGACGGCAGCGGTCGAGCTCATCGCCGAGCACGGCTGGGGCGCGGTGACCACCCGGATGGTGGCCGAGCGCGCCGCGGTGCGACCCGGGCTGGTGCACTATCACTTCCGTTCACTGACCGACCTGCTCATCGACGCGTCACTGCGGCTGGCACGCACGCAGTACGCCGCCGTCATGTCCGGGGTCCTGGCCATGCCAGGCACCGCCGCGATGACTCAGATGCTCACCGCCATCGGCTCTTACACGGTGGCCGACCCGACCACCGTCGCGATGAGCGAGATGATGCTCGCCGCCACTCGCCTACCCCGGCTGCGACAGGAGCTGGGCACGCTGCTCGCCGAAGCCCGTGCCGAGACCACTGACTGGTTCGCCAGAGAGGGCAGCCCCGACCCGGAGGCCGCCGCGACCCTCGTGCTCGCCCTCATCGACGGCCTGATCCTGCACCGCATCCTCGATCCCACCCATGCCGTGCCACTGACCGGCCCACTGCTGCGCGCGGCGGGACTGCCCGAGAATTCCGACAGCGAAAGACAATCCGATGACGACACGCAGGCACGCGAACGCAACGGATAATAAGACGAACCCACGCGGCGGTGTCCGGCTGCGCGGGGTGGGCAAGACCTACGGCACCGGCGAGGCCGCCGTGCACGCGCTCTCCGCTATCGACCTCGAGATCGCGCCGGGTGAACTCGTCGCCGTCCTGGGTGCGAGCGGATCCGGCAAGACCACGCTGCTGAACCTCATCGGCGGCATCGAGTCCGCCGACTGCGGCTCGATAGTCATTGCCGGACAGGATATCTCCGCCGAGCGACCCGCCGCGCTCGGCGCGTTCCGGCGCGATCACATCGGGTTCGTCTTCCAGTTCTTCAACCTCATCGCCGGTCTGACGGCCAGGGAGAACGTCGAAGTCATCGTCGAGCTGACCGGACGCGGCGACCGCGCGCAGGTCCTGGAGCTGCTCGGCGCGGTCGGCTTGGCCGACCGCGCGGATCATTTCCCGGCGCAGCTCTCCGGCGGCCAGCAGCAGCGGGTGTCCATCGCGCGGGCGCTGGCCACCGACCCGGATCTGCTGCTGGCCGACGAACCAACCGGCGCACTGGATGTCGCCACCGGACGCGGCGTGCTAGAGCTGCTGCAGCACACCAGCCGCGCGGGCCGTGGCGTGATCATGGTGACGCACAACGAGGTCGCCGCCGAGATCGCCGATCGGGTGATCCGAATGCGCGACGGCCGCATCGTCTCGGCCGAGGTGAACCCGCGACCCGCCGACGCCTCGACCATCCGGTGGTGAGGGCCGTGTCGCACGTACCGCACCGGGTGCTGACCAGGAAGATCCTGCGCGACATGCGCAGGCGCACCGCACAGGTGGCCGCGATCACCGCCACCGTGTTCCTCGGCGTGCTGCTGTTCATCGCCAGCTACGACTCGTTCCGTAATCTCGAGACCTCGTACCAGAGCACCTATCACCGCCTGCATTTCGCCGATTTCACCGCCACCGGTGGCAATTGCGCGGGCATGGCGGCCGCCGTCGCGGACGTGCCCGGCGTCGCCCGGGTCGGTACCCGCACGCAGGCCGACGTCCCGTTCTCGATCGGCGAGACCAAACTGCTCGGCCGCATCGTCGGGCTGCCACGGCCGACGGACCCGGGCATCAACGAGATCCAGTTGACCGCGGGCACCGCGCCCGACCCCGCCCGCACCGACCAGGTGGTGGTGGAACAGCACGCCGCCGACACCTTCGGGCTGCGGCCGGGTAGCCGGCTGGGGATCTTCGACGGCGCCACCTGGCAGCGCGTCACCGTGTCCGGCCTCGCCCGCTCCGCCGAATACCTGTGGCCCGCGCGCAATCGGCAAGAGGTACTCGGCGACCCGCACTCCTTCGCCGTCGCCTTCGCCGCCCAGCCCGTCGCGGCGGCACTGGCCGGGCAGCCGGACCCGAACCAGGCACTCGTCGAAATGTCTGGCGCGGCAACCGAGTCCGACCGCGACCTGGTGGCATCCACCCTGCGCGACGCCGGCGCGATCGATCTGGTGCCGCGGTCCGAGCAGGCGTCCAACGCGACGCTGCACGAGGACCTGGACGGCTTCTCCGAACTCGCGGTGGGCTTCCCGGCGCTCTTCCTCGCCGCCGCCGCGGTCGCCGAGTACGTCCTGATCACCCGGCTGGTGCAAACGGAACGGCCGATCATCGGCACCCTGCTGGCCATGGGCGCGCGCCGGCGCACCGTCGTCGGTCATTACGTCAGCTACGGCGTCGGCATCGCCGCGCTGGGCGCATCGCTCGGCGTACTCGGCGGCTTCGTCCTGACGTCCGCGATCACCTCCGCGTACACCTCGGCCATCGGCATCCCAGACACCGTCGTGGAGCACCGAATCGGCACGGCGGTCCTCGGATTCGCGCTCGGCTTTCTCACCGGCCTGGTCGCCGGACTGGCGCCCGCCATCGCCGCGGCTCACATCGCGCCGGCCGAGGCCATGCGCGGCGACGGCGCGCACGCGCGCCCGGCGGGGCCGTTCAGCCGCCTGTCCGCCCGGTGGCATCGGCTGCCGGTGGTCGCGCGCATGGCCTTACGCTCGCTGACGCGCGGGCGACGGCGCACCCTCGCGACCATGATCGGCACCGTGTTGTCGCTGGTCTTGATCCTGGCCTCGGTCGGCATGCTCACCAGTATGCGCAACGTGATCGGCATCCAATTCGACCAGATCGAACGTGCCGACGCCACGGTATATCTCGCCCCCGGCACCGCCGACCCGGCCGCCCGCCTGCGCGCGCTGCCCGGCGTCGCGGCCGCGGAGCCGACGAGCACCACACCGGTCACGGTCAGCGCCGGCGAGCATTCTTACGCGACGACGCTCAACGGACTGGTACCCGACACCACCATGCGCGGACTGCGCACCCCGGAGGGCGACCTACGCTCGCTGCCCGATGACGGAGTCCTGGTCGGCGTGCCGCTGACGCACCGCCTCGGGGTCGGCGCCGGGGACATCCTCACCATCACACCCGCACTGGGCGCGCCACGGCAGGAACGGATCGCCGGTTTCCTCGACGAACCGCTGGGCACCTTCGTCTACGCCGACACCGCCGAGACGGCACGGATCGGCGGTATAGGCCTGCACGGCTTCCTGATTCGTTTCGGGTCCGACGCCGATCCGGATGCGCTACGCGCCGAGATCACCTCGATGCCCGGCGTGCTCGCCTATACCGATACCAGCGCCCTCCAGGACCAGATCGACCAATTCCTGCGCCTGTTCTGGATTTTCGTGATCGTGATGCTCGCACTGGGGGCCGTGCTCGCGTGCACGGTCATCTACGTGACGATGACGGTGAATCTCGCAGAGCGGACCACCGAGCTGGCCACGCTGCGCGCCGCGGGCGTGCCCGTGCGCCGGCTCACCGCGGCGCTGGCGGCGGAGAACCTGGCCGCGACGCTGCTCGCGGTGCCGGTCGGGTTGCTCGCGGGAGTCTGTGCGGCATGGGCATTTCTGCGCTCGTTCAACAGCGACATGTTCACCTTACACCTCTACATCGGTTGGCTCCCGCTGTGCCTTGCCGTCGCCGCGGTTCTCGGCGCCGCGGCGCTCTCCCAACTACCCGCCGCCCGGCTCGTCGATCGGATCGACATCGCGCGGGTGGTCCGGGAGCGCGCTCGCTGACGCGGCGATGGCCGCTTTCGCGCCCTGGCGCATCGGCGTCATATCCACGCGCTCTCATTTCGCCTGCCAGGCAAAGGCGACATCGGTGACGTCTCAACAATAGACATCGTTGCCGTGCAATCGATTTCGGGTATCCGAAAGGAAACTTCGGTGTACCGTTCCACGGACGTCCTACCATTTCCCCGGGGGAAACTCGACGGACGACGCGGTGGCGGCTCGCCGATGTTTTACTGTTAGTTGGGCAAGGAATTCCGATGGCGGATAACGAGATAGACCATTCGGCATCGACCCGGCAGCTGCCGGGCGCACGGATAGCCACCGATTCGCGGCTGGCGTTGGACGGCGGTAATCCCGTGCGACTGACACCATGGCCGACATATGACCGGGGCGCGGTATGCGTCCATCCCGAGGACGAGGAAGCGGCGTTACGCGCCATTCGCAGCCACCTCTATTTTCGCTACGACTACCGGCCCGCGCACGAAACCGAGTGCGCCGGACTGGAAGCCGAACTCTGCCGCTATTTCGGGTGCAAGCACGCGCTGGCCACCTCCAGCGGCACCACCGCGCTCGCCCTGGCCATCATGGGCGCCGGCATCCCGCCTGGCAGCCTGATCGCCTGTCCCGGTTTCACTTTCGCCGCGACACCGAGCGCGATTCTGCTCGCCGGGTGCACGCCGTTTCTCGTCGACGTCGACGAGAACCTGCACCTCGACGTCGCCGACCTGCGCCGCAGGTGGACCCCGCAGGTCCGCGCGATCATGGTGGTGCACATGCGCGGTTTCGCCGGTGACATGGCGGCCCTGCTCGAATTCGCCGACGAAATGGGCGTGCCGGTATTCGAGGACGCCGTGCCCGCGCTCGGCGCGGAATTGGCGGGCCGCAAACTCGGCACCTTCGGCGTGGCGGGCGCTTTCAGCACCCAGTCGGACAAGTCGCTCAACAGCGGCGAGGGCGGATTCCTGGTCACCGACGACAGCGCGCTGTTCGCGCGTGCCGCCGTGCTTTCCGGGGCCTACGAGGGCCGCCTGCGCCGCCATTTCCCCGATGGCGAGCCGCCGATCGACACCGATCTGGATCTGCCGTTGCTCAGCTTCCGGATGGACGAGATCCGCGCCGCGCTGCTGCGCGCGGAACTGGCACGGTTACCGTTGCGGCTGGCCGCGTTTCGGCGCAATTATGACCACGTCGCCACGGCGCTGGCCGACGTCGACGGAATCCGGATCCGCCAACCCGTCGCGCCCGGCGCGTATCTGGGCGAGGCCTTCATCTTCCAGGTGCCGAGTGGCCGCGCGCAGTGGTTCGCGCGGGCGCTCTGCCATGAGGGCATCGAGGCACGCAATCTCGGTTCCGACGCCGATCACAACATCCGGGCCTTCTGGAATTGGCGGTTCCTCTTCCCCGGCACGACGACCGCCGCGGTGCAGGCACTGCTGCCCGCCGCGACTCGCTATCTGCGTGCGGCCGTTGACATTCCGCTCTCCTCGACGCTCACGCCTGCCGACTGCGACGAACTCGTCAGTGCGGTGCGCAAGGTCGCCGCCGCCGATCTCGGCACCGCGGAGGGCGCCGGCTCCGCGGTGGCCGGTCAGCGATGAGCACCGACCCCGGCCCGATGCCGAGGCTCGCCCTCGCCGGGGTGTTCGGCGGGTTGTTCTGCGGCTACCTGGGTTTGTCGGCCGCGATCCCGGTGCTGCCCGCCCACGTGCGCGACGAGTTCGGCGCCGGCGATCTCGCGGTGGGCCTCGCGGTCACCGCCACCGCGCTCACCGCGCTGCTCACCCGCCCGATCTTCGGTGGGCTCGCCGACCGGCACGGGCACCGCGGCGTGATGCGCTTCGGCGCGCTCGCGATCGCCGCGGGCGGGCTGCTCTATTTCCTGCCGGTCGGGCTCGCCGGTCTGATCGTGGTGCGGCTGCTGCTCGGCGTCGGCGAGGCCGCCCTGTTCACCGCCGGCGCGGTCTGGACCGTAACACTGGCACCGCACCACCGGCGCGGCCAGGTGATCGGCCTGTACGGCATCGCCATGTGGGGCGGCATCTCGCTGGGCACCGCGCTGGGCGCGGCGTTGCGGCACTTCGGTATCGACGCGGTGTGGGCGTTCTGTGCGGCCGCTCCCCTGCTCGGCGCGGCCCTCATCAGCAGCGTGCCACCGCGGCCACACGCCGCGACCTCCGGCGGCGGTGGGCTGCTGCTGCGCCCCGCGGTGCTGCCCGGACTCGGGCTCGCGCTGGGCGCCGCGGGTTACGTCGGGCTGGCCGCGTTCGTGATCACCGGCCTGCAGGAGCGCGGGATCGACTCGGGCGTGGTGGTATTGAGCACCTTCAGCGCCGTGTACGCGGGCACCCGCCTTTTCATCGGGCGACTGCCCGATCAGCTCGGACCACGCCGGGTCGCGACCTGGTGCGGCGTCGGCGAAGCCGCAGGACTGCTGATCATCGCGTGCGCGCCGAACCTGCCGATCGCGGTGCTCGGCGCCGTGGTCATGGGCGTCGGATTCTCGCTGCTGCACCCGTCATTGGCGCTGATGGTCATGAACAACACCGAAACCACCAAGCAGGGCGCGGCCATCGGCGCCTACACCTCGTTCTGGGATCTCGGCCTGTTCGTGTGGGGACCGGCGACCGGCGCCATCGCGACCGGTTTCGGCTACCCCGCCGTCTTCGTGGCAGGCGCGGTCTGCGCGCTCGCCGCCTCGGCGCTGGCCATGACGATCCGGCAAGCGGTCACCACGGAGAAGGCGGTCGGCAGATGACGAACCCCACCCCATTGAAGGTCTTGTGCATCACCGGATGGTGCCGCAACGGCAGCACCATCATCGGCAACATCCTCAACGAGGTCCCCGGCTTCTGCCACGTCGGCGAACTGGCGTTCCTCTGGAAGAACGCGGCGGGACGGGGGGTGAACCAGGAGTGTGGCTGCGGGCGCAAGCTGTTCGACTGCCCGGTCTGGTCCACCGTGCTGCCGATCGGCCAGCCCGCCGACACGCCGTTCACCGAGCACGCCGACACGGTCATCCGGCGTCAGCAGGGCAGCGTTCGCACCCGGCACACCTGGCAGGTACTGGGACGCGGCCTGCGCAGCGCGCCACTGCGCGCCCACGCCGCCTTGATGACCGAGGTCTACCACGCCGTCGCGGAACGCACGAACTCGCGAGTGATCGTCGATACCAGCAAGATTCCCGGTGAGGCCGCCCTGCTGCCCTACCTCGACGACATCATCCCGTACTACGTCCATTTGGTGCGCGATCCGCGTGCGGTCGCCCAATCCTGGAGCAAGCCGAAGGATTACGTGTACGCCATGTCGCCGGGCAAGAGCACCGGCTACTGGACCGGCTTCAACGTCGCCACCCACGCGATCACCCGCCGTTACCCGCAGCGTTCGCTGTTCCTGCGCTACGAGGACTTCATCGCCGCGCCCGAGCCGACCATCGGTGCGCTGCTGGCGCACTGCGACAGCGATCCCGCCGCGAATCCGGTCACCGACCGCACCGTCGAGTTGCGCACCAACCACACGGTGACCGGGAATCCCGACCGCTTCCACACCGGGACCACCGTCATCCGCGGGTCCGACGATTCCTGGCGCACCGGGTTGCCGAAGTCCGCCCAGCGCACCGTCGCCGCACTGTCCTGGCCGCTCGCGCGCCGCTACGGCTACGCGCTCGCCGCCACGAAACCGGAGGGGTAGCAATGGATCTCGGGCTCGAGCACAAGGTCGCGCTGATCGCCGGTGGCTCCAGCGGTATCGGGCTGGCCATCGCACGGGAACTGGCCGCCGAGGGCGCGCACGTCGCGATCGGCGCGCGCGACCCGGCCCGGCTGGCCGCCGCGGAACGTGCGGTCAAGGAGGTCGCGCTGGCCCGGGTGCACACCAGCAGCGTGGACATCACCGACAGCGCGGCCACCCACCGCTGGATCGACGAGGTCGCGGCCGAATTCGGGGCGGTGCACGTGGTGGTGGTCAGCGGCGGCAGCCCGCCCACCGGGAACGCGGCCCGTTTCGCGACGGCCGACTACCGGGACGCGATCGACGGCGTGCTCATGCCCGCGGTCGACGTGGCGCTCACCGCGTTGCCCCATCTGCGAAAGGCCCGGTGGGGCCGGGTGATCTTCGTGACATCCGAGACCGCCAGCGTCCCGATCGGCGATCTGGCGCTGTCGGGCGTGACCAGAACCGCGATCGCCCGCTTCGCCCAGTCGCTGGCCGTCGAGGTGGGCCGCGACGGTGTGACGGTGAATGTGCTCGCCCCCAGCGCGACCCGTACCCCCCTGCTGGAACGCGTTGTCGCACAGCGCACCGCCGCGGTGGATGCCGAGTTCGACGCGCTGGGCAGGCACACGGCGGTGGGCCGCATCGCCTATCCCGACGAAATGGCCGCGGTGGCCGCCTTTCTGGCGAGCGCGCGGTCCTCCTACCTGACCGGGACGGTTCAGCTGGTCGACGGCGGCGCGAGCCTGCTCGGCCCGAGTTGGTCACCCCGCCCCGCCGCACCGGCCTGATCGGCACCGGCGCCGACGACACGGAAGGAAACAACCATGCTGCACACAGAAAACATGAAACCGACACTGGCGCAGGTCGTCCGGGATCGGGCGCAGGAACTCTCGCCGGGACGGATGTTCGTGGAGTGCTGCGCACAGCGGGGTCTGGACGCCGCCGTCGAGTACGACGTGACGATCACCGATTCGCTGACCAGCTCACGCCGCAAGCCCCGGCACCCGGCCCGCAACATGCTCAAAGCCATTGATCTGTCCCGTGATCCACGTAAGTACTACTGGCACGAGAGTCCGCCCGGCGCCGACGACGCGCCGATCGAGGGCGCCGACGTCCGCCGCGAACTGGCCAGCAGATTCCACCGGTCACCGATCCCGGAACTGCTGCCGACCACCGCGTGGGTCCAGGTGCCGCCGCATCTATGGGACGATCCCGACACGTTCGAGTCCTTCATCAACTATCGCCTCATCGTGCGGCTGTGCACCGCGGAGAACCACACGATCATCGCGGGCGAAGGCGGCCTGCTCAACATCGCGGGCATCGCGCGGATGACCTCGCCCGGCCCGTTCACCTCGACGATCCTGCGCGCCTGCAACGAGATCGAGCAGATGGGCGGCACCGCCGACGGCATGATCATCAACCCGGTCGACTACTACCGTGCGATGGGCACCGGCACCCTGATGACCGATCTGGAACGCAACGGGGTATTCATCGTGCGCACCCGTCTGGTCGAACCGGGCAGCGCCATCGTCGGCGACTTCGGCCACGGCGCACAGCTTTTCGACGCGGGACGCTCGGTGATCCGGTTCGCCGAGCCGCCGCCGGGCACCTTCACCGAGCCGGGCGCGGCGGTGATGGCGCAGATCTACGAGCGGGTCGTGGTCAATCTGCCGACCAACTTCTTCGTCGTCACCGTGTAGGCGGGTCCGGTGTCCAGCGAGACGGCGCCCGCCGAGCGCGGCCATCCCGATGTGGTGGTCATCGGCGGCGGGGTCGCCGGGTTGTTCTGCGCCTATCACCTGCGGCGTGCCGGGGCCTCGGTCACCGTGCTGGAGCGCGGTGCGCTCGGCGGCCCGCAGTCCTGCTCCAGCGGGAACACGGGTTTCGTCGGCACCCACGGTGCCGCACCCCTGGCCGAACCGGGTCTGCGCTCGGTGCGCTCGCTCGCCATGCTGCATCCGGACGCCCCGTTCTATGTGCGACCGCGCGCGGACCGCGAATTGCTGCGCTGGCTCGGCCAATTCGGCAGAGCCTGCGCGCCGTCGGCCGCGGCGGCCGGCTTTCGCACGCTGGCGGCGATGAAGCGACGCAGCCTCGACATCCTGCTCGAACTCTGCGCGACCGACGAGATCGCGGACACCTTCGAGATGCCCGGCATCATCTTGACGTACCGGACCGCGCACGGCTTCGCGGCCGCCAGGGCCACCGTCGCACGCACCGTCGCCAACGGGATCCCCTTGCGCGTCCTCGGCCCGGGTGAGCTCGACGAGCTCGAGCCCAAAACTCGATTCGCGATCCACGGCGCCCTCTACAACCCGGAGGGCGCGTACCTGCGGGTGCCCCGGTTCGTGCTCGAGTTCGGGCGGCTGCTGCGCGGGCTCGGCGTCGAGATTCGCGAACACACCGAGGTCACCGGCTGCACCGTCACCGCGCGAAAGATCACCCGGCTCACCACGACCCGCAGTGAGCTCCGGCCGAGCGAGGTCGTCCTCACCGCCGGTGCGTGGTCGACCGAATGCGCCCGCATGGCCGGGTTCGCGCTGCCGCTGCAACCGATCAGGGGCTACAGCGTCACTCTGGACATGCCGCCCGGCGGTCCGACCCGCCCGGTCCTGCTGAGCGAGGGGCGGGTGGCGGTGGTCCCGCTGGGTGCGCGGCTGCGCATCGGCGGCAGGATGGAACTGACCGGCATGCGCGATGCCGTCTCCGAGCGCCGGGTGCGCGGCATGCTGCGCACCGTCCGCGACTACCTGCCCGAACTGGAGCAGACCGCCACCCACGAAACCTGGAGTGGCTTGCGCCCCAGCACACCCGACGGTGTACCGCTCATCGGCCGAGCGGGTCCGCGCAACCTGCTCGTCGCCGCCGGGTACGGCCACATCGGCATGGGTCTGGCGCCTGCGGGCGGCGAACTCGTCGCGCACCTGCTCACGGGCACGACACCGGTGACCGATCCGGTTCCGTTGCGGCCGGACCGTTTCGACCGCTCGCGCGACGGGCGGCGACCGTGACCGCGCGACCGAACAGCAAGGCCGACACCGCTATCGGCGTGCTGTGCCTCGACACCGCGTTCACCAAGATCCCCGGCCACATCCGCAATCCGGCCACCTTCGACTTCCCGGTCGTCTACCAGGTGGTGCGGGGCGCGACACCGCAGCGGGTGGTCAAGGAGGCGGATCCGACCCTGCTCGAGCCGTTTATCGCTGCCGCGCAGGAACTCGAGGCCCGTGGCGTCGCGGCGATCACCAGCGGATGCGGCTTCCTCGTGCTGTTCCAGCAGCAGTTGGCCGACGCGGTGCGCGTCCCGCTCTACAGCTCGAGCCTGATCCAGCTGCCGATGGTGCATCGTATGCTCGCCGCCGATCGCGCGGTCGGTGTGCTCGCCGCCGACCGGACCGCGCTCACCTGGCGGCACCTGCGCGCGATCGGCGCCGAGACGGTGCCGGTCCGTGTCGCGGGCATGGCCGCGTACCCGGAGTTCCGTGAGGTGATACTCGAGGGTCGTCGGACCGAGCTCGACGCCGACCGCCTCGGACGCGAGGTGCTCGCCGAGGTCGAGGGTCTCGCCGCGGCGCATCCGGAGCTCGGTGCGCTGGTGATCGAGTGCACCGATCTGGTGCCGTACGGGCACGCGATCCAACGCCGCCTTGGCATCCCCGTCTTCGACATCGTCACCCTCACCGAAATGGTGCATCGAAGCTTGTGCCACAGCCCTTTTCGCCGCATCTCGTAGCGGTACCGGCTGTCTGGTCCGCAGCACTTCGACACCGCCTGACAGCTGCGGCGGGGTGTCCGATGCCCGCAACACCGCGTCGATAACGGCCGGGCCGTAGCGGATTCGGCTCCCTTGTCACACTGAACATTTCCGAACCGGAACCCGAACATCGGAAGGATTGGAACCCTACGGCGGTTCCGAATGCAACTGCCCGATAAGGTAACTCGAAGAAAGACGTAGCGGTCCGCAACTACCGGGCGATCTCGGCTATCCGCTCGCGCACCCGCTCCGCCGCTCGGCGCTCGTTCGCGTAGAGCAAGCCGTAGGTAAAGCCGTTCTCACCGCCCGTCGTGCCCGCGGCCGTCGCGATCCGCCACAGCAACCCGGCCGCGATCACGCCGTCGTTGTGGTCGCCCAGCACCCGTTGAATCTTCTTGTAGTGCTCGATGTTCGACTTGGCCGCGGCGCGCCGATGCACCGGCCCGTGCAGCTCGGCCGCGTAGCGCGCACGCTTGGCGGCCTTGCGCGCACGGTGCAGCGACTCGTCGCGCTGCTCGGCGATCGCCACCCGCAATCGTCGGTCGGCTTTGCGCGCCGCACGGCTCGCGCGCCGCACCAGATCACCTTTACGCAATCGAACCACGAACGGCGGCTTCGACTTCCATGCCCGCAGTGTCGCGAGCAGCGCCAGGTACCGCGGCGAATCCATCGCCTGCGCGAGCGCGGCCCGGCTCGTCAACTGACGCTCGAGCAAGGTCGCATCGATGCGCGCCGCCACCGGGCCGAGCACGAGTTCGGGTGGCAGTTCGCCGAGCTCGGCCGCCAGGCGGCGGCGCTGCACCTGACAGTCGCGCACCTCACCGAGCAGTCCCGCGTACCATTTCACTTCGTCGGCAACCGCCTCGATCACGCTGCGGTCCAGCAGTTTTCCGAACACCCGCAGCGTGCTACGCAGTCGCCGAGTCGCGACACGAGTGTCGTGGATCGGGTCTTCCCCACGACGCAGGGCGACGTCTCCGGCGAAAATGCGATCGATCTGCGCAATCAGATATTCGTGGACCGCGCGCTCCGCCTTCGACCGCACACCGGTGTGGTCCTCGCGCTGCGGCACCGCTCGGGACAGTTTGCACGGATACGCCGAGCGCGACGCCCCCGCCGCGGTGAGCCGATCGAGCAGCTCCCGTGGCGCCGCGGCGGTCGCCGGGCCGAGCTCGACCTCGATCTCCCGCCAGGCCGACGCCGCCGCGATGCCGTCGCCCGGTGTCGTCCGCACGGTGTCGTCATCGATCTCGACGACCAGCTCGCCGTCCTGACCGAATAGCCGATGCCGTTTGCGCAGGGTGTGGATCGTGGTGACGACATGCAGCGGCCTGCCCAGCGCGACACCGGTGACCACGGCGGCGAGTTCGGCGGGCAGCTCGTCGGACCACGGGGCGAGCAGCTCGGTCCTGCCGTCGGCCTGCGGGATCTTCAGCTGCCACCCGGACTCGTCGGTGCCCGCCCGGCGGCGCAGGACCAGATCGTTGGCGAGCAGGTCGCACGCGGCGGTGTCGAAATAGGTGCTGGTGAGCTCCACCGCGATGGCCTCGACCCGGCCACCGGGCACCAGGTCATCGATCGGTGGGAGGGCGAAAGCCCGATCGACCTCCCATTTGGTCTCACGTTCGAGAGTCTGCTTCATCTTCGTTGCGTTCCCGACCCACCGGACGCCAAACGAGCGCACATGGACGTCCTGTTTGTCGTGCTCGTCCCGGGGAACGTCCAGCTGGACGGGGCACTGGTCCCCCGACCGAGGAGGTGCTCGGACATGCGGCTGCGCCGCGGCACGCCCAACGGCCCAGGCCTGCGCCGGGTCACCCGCGGCCGCACATTACGCCGGGCCGCCGAAGCGGATTCGAACGAGCGGCGCCAGAGCGCCGTCGAGCACGCGGTGATTGGTTCGCCGCGCCATACGAACTGAGGAGTCGTCTGTTGGACGCGAGCACGATCACCGTCGGTGTCGAAGAAGAGTTCCTGCTCGTCGATCCGGTCACGGGCGCGCCAGTCGCGAAGAACACCGAGGTGGCCGCCGCGGCGACGCGGCGCGGCGTCGAGCTGCAACTCAAGCTGACCTCGTGCCAGGTCGAGACCAGCACCGGCGTGCACACCGAAAGAGCGGCGCTACAGGGCGAACTCGCTCAGCTACGACGCGAGGTGGCCGACTGCGCGACCCAGGCGGGCGCGCGTCTGCTGGCGGTCGCGGTGCCCCCGACGGTGCCGCACCGGTACCCGGTGACCGGCACCGAACGCTATCAGCGCATCGCGCACACCTTCGGGATGATCGCGCAGGAGCAGGGACTCTGCGGTTGTCACGTGCACGTCGCCGTGCCCGATCGTGAGACGGCCATTCAGGTGAGCAACCACCTGCGGCCGTGGCTGCCGATGTATTTGGCGCTCACCGCGAATTCGTCGATCTATCACGCGGCCGAGACCGGGTACGCGAGCTGGCGCAGCATCCTGTGGCGGCGCTGGCCGAGCGCGGGTCCGCCGCCCTACTTCGAATCCGGCGCGGAGTACGACGCGATGGTCGAGATGATGATCGACGGCGGCAACATCCTCGACACCAAGATGGTCTACTGGGACATCCGGCCCTCCGAATCGTTCCCCACCGTCGAGGTGCGGGTCAGCGACGTGCCCGCCACCATCACCGAAACCGCGCTGCTGGCCACGCTGGTCCGGGCCACGGTGCTGCGGGCGCGCTCGGCGCTCGAGCGCGGCGAACGCGCGCCGGAGGTCCCCGGTGAGGTGCTGCGCGCGGCCTATTGGAACGCCGCCCGCTTCGGACTCGACGGCAACAGCCTCGACCCGGTGTCTCGGCGGGTGGTGCCCGCGCGAACGCTGCTGTCCACCCTGCTCGACCACGTCGCACCCGCGCTGGACGAACTGGGCGACCGCACGTTCGTCGCCGACGCGGTGGCGGCGGTGCTGGCCCGCGGCAACGGCGCCCACCGCCAGCTCACCGCATTCCGCGCGCACGGCCGGGTCTCCGACGTGGTGGCCGAACTCGCCGACGCGACGTTGGCGGAGTGCGATTAGGACGCCGTCGCTCAGCGCGCGTCGGCGCGGACCTGTTCGGCGAAGTCCTCGTCCAGCGCGGCTCGCACGAGGGCGGCCGCGAACGGGGCGACGCGGTCCTCCGGCACCAGTTCGGCCAGCTCGTCCGCGCCGGTCGGCAACTCGAGGCGTTCGGCGCCTTTGCTCGCGCGCTCGTCGAAATACGGTCGCGCCCACGGCCATACGGCTTGCACCTCGCGCAGGAAGATATCGCTGCCGGTCGGGCCGATGCCTTGGAACTCCTGCAGCAGTCGCGCGGCGCGCTTACGGTCGTGCCCCGCGGCCTCGGCCAGTTCGCGCAGATCGCCGCCGTACTTGTCGAGCACCAGGCCCGCGTTCGCGCCGAGCCGCGTCGCGGTGCTCTCGTCGTACCGCTTGTAGTGTGCGCGGCCGAGCGCGTCCACGAGTTCCTGCCACTGCGCGTCCGCGACCCGTTGCGGGGTGCGGTATCCGGTGCTGATGAGCTCCTTCGCCGCGGCGACCGCGATGTCCGCCGAGATCCGGGTGCTCAACAGTTCGGCGAGCACGAGGAGCTGGAACAGCGGCGCCGGTTTGTCGGCCAGCTCGATACCGGCTTGCGCCGCGTAACCGTCGCCCGCTCGTTCGAGCAACGCGTGCACGACATTTCGCTTGCGCATGGCGTACTCCCTACTTCGATGCCGACTGCTCGCTCGCAATCCCCTCGCTGCTACCGAAACTGGCCTCCTCCGGGCTGACGAGCCCGAGCAGGGCGAGCGGGCGCGGCGTCACCGCGTTGGTGGCATACGCCAGCGAGATCGCCCAGCGGTTCACCCCTCTCGGCACCGCGTAGGTGTGATAGACCCGGGTCACCAGCTTGGCGAGTCGACCCGACAGATGGATGCCCATCGGGTTGGCGACGGCGAAACCGGGTCCGAGATCGACGACCAAACCCATGTCGCGGTGTTTGTAGGGTGCGGCACTGCCGATGCCCAGGCTCGCGGCCACGTTGCGCGCCAGTGTCTTTCCCTGCCGGGTCGCGTGCTGGGCGGTCGGCGGCGTGATCTGTCCCGATTCGGTCAGATCGGGCACGGCCGCCGCGTCACCGCCGGCGAACACGTCGGGATGGCCTGGCACGCCCAGCTTCTCGTCGACGACCAGGCGGCCGCGCTCCAACGGCAGATCGAGGGTGCGCAACAGCGGCGCGCCGGTCACACCGGTCACCCAGGCAACCGTATGGGTCGGGATCACGCTGTCGTCAGTGAGCACCACCTCGCGGTCGGTCAACTCGCGCAGCGAGGTCCGCAGCCGGATGTCGATTCCCCTGCGCCGCAACACCGCCAAGACCTTGTCACTGAGCCGCTCGCCGACCTCCGGCATCACCCGCTCGGCCATGTCCAGCAGCACGAAGCGGATCTCGGCCGGGTCGAAGCCGCGACGGTGGGCGTAGGCGTCGGCGAGCGCGCGCAGCTGCGCGATCAGCTCGGTCCCCGCGTACGAGGCCCCGACGACCACCACCGTGCGACGGGCGCGGCGCAGCTGCGGATCGTCCTCGTGGTCGGCCAGTTCCAGCTGTCGTAACAACTGCTCGCGCAGGTACAGCGCCTCGGCGATGGTCTTCAAGCCGCGTCCGTGCTCGGCCAGTCCCGGCACATCGAACAGCCTGGTCACCGAACCCGGTGTGAGCACGAGCCGGTCCCATGAGAGTTCCCGCGGCGCTGCGTATTCGCTCTGCACGGTGATCGACTTGCGGTCCAGATCAACCGATTCCGCTTTGCCGATGACGAGACGTACCCGCGGCAGCGCGTCGGCTAGCGAGATGACCACGAACCGCGGATCGATCAACCCGCCTGCCACGTCGGGCAGCAGCGGCGTATAGAGCATGTAGTCGTCCGGCGTGACGAGCACGACCTCGATGTCGCGGCCCGCCTTCGCCAGTGTCCGACACAGTTTCGCGGCGCAGGTGAAGCCGGCGAACCCGCTGCCGACGATCACCACCCGCTCAGCGCTCGCGGTGTTGTCTACCGGCACCACCGGCACCTCCTCCGTGTCTACTCGGGCGTGGTCGGGTCAGGCGTCGGGGCGCTCGATATCGCCGCGCCACGCGCCGGTTTCGTGCTGCCTGCTCTCGATGAACTTCTTGAACCGCTGCATGTCACCGTTCACCCGGTGCTTCAGCACACCGAGCCGGTCGGCGACGGTCTCGACGAAACCTTCCGGGTCCACGTCCATCTGGGCGGTGATCCTGGTGTGCGTGTCGTCGAGCCGGTGGAAGGTGATCACACCCGCGTGCTGCGGACCCGAATCGGACTTCCACGCCACCCGTTCGTCCGGGTGCTGCTCGGTGATGGTGGCGTCGAATTCGCGGGTCGACGGCCCGACGTGGATGCGCCAGTGGGTATGCCGATCGTCGAGCTGGTGCACCGCCTCCACACCCTCCATGAATTCGGGGAACGACTCGAATTGCGTCCACTGGTTGTAGGCGGTGCGAACCGGTACTTCGACGTCAACGGTGGCGGCCAACGTGCGCATGGGTACCCCTTTCTCGGTGCGGTCGCGCTGAGTGCGACCCGGTCACGGGCGGCATACCCGGGCCGCCATGGGGGAAACAGACCTCACCCGGGCCGCAAACCCGCTTCCCTGGCGACGATTCCGAGATCCTCGACGAACGCCAGGTAGGCCGCGGTCCGATCCCGCGCGCGCAGCACGGCGGCGGGATGCACCGTGGTGATCACGGTGTAGTCGCCGCGCGCGATCACCTCACCGCGTCGCTCTCTGACCTTGAACGCGTTGCCCAGCAACGCTTTAGCGGCGATCGCGCCCAAACCGACCACCAGCTTCGGACGCACGACCGACAGTTCCGCGTTCAGCCACGCGGAGCAGGCGACGATCTCGGTGCGCCCCGGCTGCTTGTGGATGCGCCGTTTGCCGCGTTCGGTGAATTTGAAGTGCTTCACCGCGTTGGTGAGATACACCTGCTCGCGCGGGATGCCCGTCTCGGCGAGCGCGCGGTCGAGCAGACCGCCTGCCGGGCCGACGAACGGATGCCCCCGCACGTCCTCTTGATCGCCGGGTTGCTCGCCCACCATCACGATGGCGGCCGTCGCCGGCCCCTCGCCGAACACCGTCTGCGTCGCGTCCCGGTAGAGATCACAGCCGTGACAATGCCGCGCCGCCGTGCGCAGCGTCGTCAGCGACAACCGCCCGCTCGGCACGTACTCGGCGGCTCCGGGAACCGAATCGCTTCGGGGCACAATCACTTCCGATCATTCTGCGACCACGCGGATGGTATGCAGCGTGGGGTCGGCGGGGTCGGGCACGTTCATTCCGGCATCCAGTCCGGTGCGCAGGTATTCGACGACCGCCGCGTCGATGCGCTCGCCGGGGACGATGACCGGGATGCCCGGCGGATACGGCGTGACCTGCTCGGCCGCGATCCGCCCCGGCGCGTCCGCCAGCGGCACCGCCCGCACCGGCCCGAAGAACGCGTCCCGCGGCAGCAGCACGGTCTCCAGTTCCAGTTCATCCGGCGACGGGAGCCGAATGTGGTGCGGCGTGGTCGGTTGCCACTGCTCCCGCCAGGCGGCGAGTGCCGCCACCAGCCGGTCGGCGGTAGCGTCGTCGTCGGCGAAGGACAGGGTGGCCAGGATGCGCCGATGGTCACTGAGTCCCACATCGACGTGGCGTTGCTCGCGCAACCAGTCGGCGACCTCGTAACCTGTTGCGCCGGTGGCGGAGACATCCATCAGCACCTGCATGCGGTCCAGGTCGTGCGAGGCCTGCACCCCGAGCAGATCCTTCTCCATCACCTCGATGCCCGGTATCCGCGCCAAGTCCCTTCGTAGCCGGTCCGCCAACCGCAACGCGTCGCCGAGCAGCCGATCGCCCGCGCACGCCATCTGCCTGCGCCAGCCATCGATCGCGGCGTACACGAGCACATTCGGGCTGGTGGTCATGAGCAGATCGGCGCACGCGCTCAGGCGAGCCCGGTCGACGAGGTCGCCTTGCACGTGGAAGACCGAGCCCTGTTCGAATCCGGCGCCCATCTTGTGCACGCTCACCACGCAGACGTCGGCGCCCGCGTCCATCGCCCAGGTCGGCAGCTCCGCGTGGAACGGCAGATGCGCGCCCCATGCCTCGTCCACGATCAGCGGCTTGCCGCGCCGGTGGCACACTTCGGCGATCCCGGCGATGTCCGCACACGTGCCATACGGGCTCGGGCTGACGACCAGCGCTCCGGACGCGTCCGGGTGGCGCTGCCACGCCCGCTCGATCTGCTCGACCGAGGGCGGATGCGAGAAGTGCCGCTCGCTGTCCCAGCGCGGCGTCACCCAACGCGGCAGCAGGCCCGCGAAGATCAGTCCGGCGACGATCGATTTATGGCTGTCCCGCCCGAGGATCAGCCCGCCGTCGCCGCCGCCCGCCACCGCGAGCATCGCGGCCTTCACCGACAGTGAACTGCCGCAGGTGGAGAAGAACGCCATCTCCGCGCCGACGGCGTCGGCCATCAGCGCTTCGGCATCGGCGAGGTATGCGCCGCGGGCGCGCCGATCGTCGAGACCGCCGGAGGCGAGCACATCGCCGCGGAACGCGTCGCCGAGGACCCGCGCGACGCGCTCGTCCACGCCACGCCCCTGGCGATGGCCGGGCGGCGTGAAGCCGTACCGACCACGCGTGCGGTAGTCGTCCAGTGCGTCCAGAATCGGTGCCCGTGATTGGTCCATCGCCCTCTGGCTACCCACCAGCAGGCCGATCATGCACCGCCCTGCCGGGCTCGTGCTCACACGGCCACTCAGGATCGCGAGACGGCCGCCAACGCGCTGCCCAGCCGGGGATAGCACCTGATCCAGGCGGCCGCGCCGGACAGCTCGAAGGCACGCTGCGTGGGCCGCGAGGACACCACGGCGGCGAAGAGCCGGTCCTCGCCCTCGGCGCGTTCGGCGGCGCCGATGAGCACATCGACCCCGGCCAGTCCGACAAAGGCGAGCCGGCTGGTATCCACCACCGTCGCAGGGAAGCGCTCACCGGCGCGCACGGCCTCGTGCAGCAGCGGCGCGGTGGCGAGGTCGAGCTCGCCGGCCACCGCAAGCACACGGATCCCGGGTAGCGTGTCGACCCGCATGCGCAGCGGCCCGCGCGCGTAATCGCGGGATCGCGAGTGGTGGGTATGCGACAACAGCCGACGCGACATGCGAGGCTGGCGCGGACTTACCTGCTCGGTCATGCTCAATGCTCCGGTTCACCGCCGAACGGACATCGCGCCCAGCATGATTCGGTGGTAGCCCAGGCCGGGTCCGGCGACACCGCGGGGAGCCGTCGCACGGCGTGGGACTACCGTCGGCTCCTGTCTGAACCTGGTTGAAAGCTACTCCTCGCGGGCGCGCCGCGCCATTCCCCTACCCGCGACGCACCTCGGACTCACCGCGCGAGGGGACGAAACGCGTCGGGGTCGGCCGCGCTCCAGTCCGCGGCCCACTCCTGTGGTGGCTCGCTGAGCAGCTGGGCCGGGGCCAGCCACTCGTAGAGTTCGGCGTAGGACCGCTGTTCGGTCGTCGAGATCCGCTTGCGCAGCAGGTGCGGCGTGAGCTGGTCGGGATGGTCCACCCCCAGGGAGGCCATGATCTGCACAGCCTGCGCGACCGTGGCCGCCTGATAGCGGCGAACCCGCTCGGTCTTGTCGGCGACGTCCAGCGCACGGGCCCGGCGCGGGTCCTGGGTGGCCACGCCGACCGGGCAGTGGTTGGTGTGACAGCGCTGCGCCTGGATACAGCCGATGGCCATCATCATCGCGCGCGCGGCATTGGTGTAGTCGGCGCCCTGGATCAGCCGCTTGACGATGTCGTTCCCGACGGCGACCTTGCCGCCCGCGCCGATCTTGACCCGGTCCCGCACACCGCAGCCGACGAGGGCGTTGTGCACCGTGATCAGTCCGTCGGTGAGCGGCAGTCCGATGTGGTCCTCGTATTCCAAAGGTGCTGCGGCCGTGCCGCCTTCGGCACCGTCGACCAGGATGAAGTCGGGCGTGATCCCCTCGTCCAGCATTGCCTTGCAGATCGCGAGGAACTCGACGCGCGAGCCGAGGCACAGCTTGAACCCGATCGGCTTGCCGTCGGCGAGCTCGCGCAGCCGCGCCAGGAACCGCATCAGCTCGCGCGGCGTCCGGAACGCGGAATGCGCCGCGGGACTGACACATTTCTCGTGCGCGGGCACGCCGCGGAACTCGGCGATCTCGGCGCTTACCTTCGCGGCGGGCAGCACGCCGCCCAGGCCCGGTTTGGCGCCCTGGCTGAGCTTGATCGAGATCGCCTTGATCTGCTCGTGCGCGGCCTGCTCGGCGAAGCGGGCCGGGTCGAACGCACCGGCGCCGGTGCGGGTGCCGAAGTAGCCGGAGCCGATCTCCCAGACCAGGTCGCCGCCGCCGTCGAGGTGGTACGGCGTGAGCCCGCCCTCTCCGGTGTCGTGGGCGAAACCACCTAGTGCCGCACCACGATTCAGCGCGCGCAGTGCGTTCGCCGACAGCGCGCCGAAGCTCATGGCGGACACGTTGAACAGCGACATCGAGTAGGGCCTTGTGCAGTCGGGCCCGCCGATCAACACCCGCGGCGGCGCGGCGGGTTCGGGCACCGGCGCGTTCGAGTGGACCAGATATTCGTAACCCACGCTCTCGACATCGCGCTCGGTGCCGAACGACAGCTCCCCGTGAATGCCTTTGGCGCGCTCGTAGATCATCGTCCGGATGTCCCGGTCGAACGGGCGCCCGTCGACATTGCGTTCGATGAAGTACTGCTGCAATTCCGGCCGCAGGCTTTCCAGCAGGTAGCGCATGTGGCCGAGGATGGGATAGTTGCGCAGCACGGCGTGCCGCCGCTGCGCGAGATCGTAGACCCCCACGCCGAGCAGCAAGGCCAGGACGGCGGCCAGTACCCACCACGCCCAGGAGCCGATCGACGCGACGACACCCACCGCGACCGTCGCGGCGAGCAGGAAACCGACTACGAAAAACCGCAGCATAAGCCGTCTCGCCCTCCTCGCACGATCAGTCCCGGCCGGGGTTGAGCACCACCTTCACCATACCGTCGGCCTTCTGCTGGAACTTCGCATAGGCCTCCGGCGCGTCGGAGAGCGGAAGATGATGGGTCGCAAACGAATCCACACCGAGCGGATCGGCATCGTGCAGCAGCGGGATGATGTCGTCCACCCAGCGCTTCACATCGGCCTGCCCCATGCGCAACTGGATCTGCTTGTCGAACAGCACCCGCATCGGCAGCGGATCGACCATACCGCCGTACACGCCGACCAGCGAGATCGTCCCGCCCCGGCGCACGATATCGATCGCGCTGTACAGCGCCGCCAGCCGATCGACCCCGGCGGTGTCGTTGACCTTCTCCGCGACCACGTCGGGCAGCAACGCCGCCGCCTTCTGCGCCACCGAGGTGACCGGTGAGCCGTGCGCCTCCATACCGACGGCATCGATCACCGCGTCCGTGCCGCGTCCCGCCGTCTTCTCGCGCACAATATCGCCGAGATGCCGCCCGGCCACCTGGAGGTCGATGGTCTCGATGCCCCTGCGGGCGAGGCGATCCAGGCGTTCCGGCACCCGATCGACGCCGATCACCCGCAAGCCGCGGTGCGCCGCGATCCGGCAGGCCATGTCACCGATCGGCCCGAGCCCGAGCACGGTCACCGAGCCGCCGGCGGGGACGGCGGCATACTCGACGGCCTGCCAGGCGGTCGGCAGCACGTCCGACAGGTACAGGAAGCGGTCGTCGGGCGGGCCGAGCGGCACCTTGACGTGGGTGAAGTCGGCGTGCGGCACGCGCAGATACTCGGCCTGCCCGCCCGGTACCTGACCGTACAGCTTGGAGTAGCCGAAAAGCGCGGCGCCGCTGCCTCGTTCCCGCACCTGCGTCGTCTCGCACTGCGTCGTCAATCCTTCCTCGCACATGAAGCAGCGGCCGCAGCTGATCTGGAACGGCACCACCACCCGGTCACCCTTGGCCAGGTTCGTGACCGCCGCGCCGGCCTCCTCGACGATGCCGATCGGCTCGTGTCCCAGCACGTCGCCCTCGCTCATGTAGGCACCGAGGACCTCGTAGAGGTGCAGGTCCGAGCCGCAGATCCCGGACGACGTCACCCGGATGATCGCGTCCGTCGGCTGTTCGATCCGCGGATCGGCGACCTCCTCCACGCCCACCTTGCGCTTGCCCTGCCACGTCACTGCCTTCATCACCGCTCCTTCGTCGAATTCCCTCCCGCACCAGCGCTACCCGGCGAAACACCACCGAAACCAGCACTGTCCCAGCGCCTTCAGCTGCCGACTCCCCTATTCGTACGCCGGATACCGCTGCGCCCGCAGCACCCGCGCGAGATGAGCTGCGTTGCGCGCCATGGCTTTTGTAGCCGCCGCGGTTCCCTTCGGTACGGCGTCGAGATCCTGATAGTCGGTGCCACCCATGGCCGCGTCGTTCCAGTACGTGCACCCCTGCGCCGGGATGGACAAGCCGATGTCGTTGAGCGCCTGGAACAAATCGGCGACGATCTTGTGGGCGCCGTCCTCGTTCCCCACCACGGCGGCGACGGCGACCTTACCCACCATGGACGGCCGTCCGGCGTCATCGGTTTCGGACAGTTCGGCGTCGAGTCGCTCGAGCACGCGTTGCGCGACCGAGGACATGTGGCCGACCCAGGTCGGCGTGGCGACGAGCAGGATGTCCGCGGCCGCGATGCGTTCCCGGATCGTCGGCCACTGATCGCCGGACCCTTCGTCGGCGCTTACGCCCGGGTGCACGTCGTAATCCACCACCCGCAAAATCTCGCCTTCGACGTCGTGCTCGGCCAGCGCGTCCAGCGCGTGCCGGGCGATGAGTGCACTGCTGGACTCGGCGGGCGATTTGCGCAGGGTGCAGACCAGGGCGACGGCGGTGGGTGCGGACATGAGCTTCGGCCTCCTGTGCGTTGTCAGGATTCGGGCTACCGGCGGCAGGGCACGCCTGTCCACCGCATACCCGGGTACGGCGGCGCAAACATCGCGCGCACCCGAACGGCACGGCGGTGCGCGACCCGGGCTGGTATGAAGAAGCGATGGGCACCAGCAACCTCGCAGAGCGGATCGCCGCCGTGGCGCAGCGGTCCGGCCGCACCGTCGCGGTCGCCGAATCGTTGACCGCGGGCCGACTCGCGGCCGCGTTGGGCGCGGCTCCCGAGGCAGGCGCCTGGTTCCACGGCGGTGTGGTCGCGTACTCACGGTTCGTCAAACACAGCGTGCTCGACGTACCGGAGGGCCCGGTGGTCTCACGGGCCGCCGCCGAGTCGATGGCGCGCACCGTGCGCACACTGACCGGCGCGACCGTCGCCTGTGCGGTCACCGGCGCGGGCGGCCCCGACCCGCAGGACGACCAACCTCCCGGCACGGTGTGGTTCGCGGTCGCGACCGAGGCCGCGATCACCGCCGAACGCAAGCACTTTCCCGGCGATCCCGGTGCGGTGCTCGATCAGACGGTCGCGCACGCCCTCGAGCTCTTGCTCGACGCCCTGCCCGCGGCATGACCCGCTACTTCCGTAGCTGCGCCAGATATTCGTTGTAGGCCCGCAGCTCGGTGTCCCCGCTGCGGTTCGCCCGTTCCCGCGAGGCGGCCGAGCGCTCCTCGTCGCGCCGCCAGCGGATGGCGAACACCACGACGATCACGAACGCGACCGGTTCACCATAGGACCACGCCAGGGCGCCGGCGAGCTGCTGATCCGCCATCGGATCCACGGCCCAACCCGCGGGTGGATGCGCGAACCGGTCGATCATCGGCGTGGTCGCCATCATGATGATCACGCCGAAGAACGCGTGCAGCGGCATCTCGAGGAACAGGTCGAAGAACCGGCCGATGTTCGTCTGCCGCACCGGCAACGGCCCCTCCGACAGCACCGGAACGATGAACAGGATGCCCGAGGCCAGGAAGAACACCTCCAGCGTCAGATGCCCGGCCGTCGTCGCGCCGACGGTGTCGACCAGCGAGGTCAGATACACGCCGTAGTAGCTGAACAAGAACAACGCGATAGTGCACGCGTGACTGAGCAGGATCCGCACGAACCGGCTGCGCAGGCCGCCGAGCGCCAGCCGCAGCACGATCCGGCCGATGCCGTGGTGCGGGGCCGCGCGCAACAGCAAAACCCCGGGCGAGCCGAGCACCAGCAGCGGCGGAATCGCGATGGACAGCGTGAGGTGCTGGAACATCCACGCGCTGAACAGCCGATAGCCGTAGCCCTCCACCGCCAGCCCGGTCACCCCGAGCAGCAGCACACAGCCGCTGAGAAAGCAGGCCGTTCGCCACCACGGCCAGGCCCGGCCGAGCTGCCGTAAACGGCGCACACCCAGCAGGTAGCCCAGCGCCGCCAGCACCGCGACGGCGGGCAACAGCGGCACCGGCTGCGGCGCCCAGGCGAACATGGCACCGATCGAAGGCGGCGCTTCCGGGAGATTCGCCGCGAAACTCATTGCTGTCCCGGATGTCTCGCGTGCCTGGTCGAATGGCAGACGTACGGGCCCGATTCGCATTCACACATAAGCATCAGACGATATATAAGCCGTCTCGGCCGTGGCAGACGCACCACCATGCTTCGTGACGCGGGTCACCGACGGCGATGCCGTGGCATCACGACCGGTCGGCCTCGCGCGCCGGAAGTCGGCGCAACACAGGACAGCTCGATTCCGCCGTGCCCAGGTCGGCCAGCGCAACCAGGAAGTCGTCGATGTCGCGAGCGCCCTCGCGTACCTCGTCGATGTCGCCGCAGAAATACCCGCCGCCCGGCGTCAGCGCCCCCTCGGCGGCCAGTCGCGTGATCCGTGTTCGGATCTCGTGCAACAGTGCCGCGGTATCCGGTTCGTCGTCGCGTTCGACAGCGCGATCGGGGATGCGAGGCGGTGGCGGGGTGAAGCGCTCGCGGAGCCGGCGCACACCCGAAATCAGATCGAACCGAAACGGCCGCCGTTGTGCATCCATCGGTACCTCATGTCGTTCCCGGCCCTCGATCCCGCCGGTGAACTCACCGTAACCATCGCCGCACGCCCGGAGTATCCGTCGATCGATAGACGACAGCCATCGATCGGACGCACAGTGACGAGCGAGGCCCGGCCGTCCGCCGGACCCCGCTCGCTCCCGCCCTACCGAATCAGAGCAAGCCGAGATGCTCCAGGTTGGTGATGTATTTCAGAATGGTCGCCTCGGTCAGGTGCGGAATGTCTTTGTCCGGACCGATATTCGCCTCCTGTACCGCGGCGCGGAAGAGGTCGGCCGGTGCGACACCGCCCTCGGTAGGCGGCTGCGGGTGCGCGTAGCTGTGCAACAGCGGCAGCAGTGAATGCTTGCGCTGCGATTCGGGCAGAGCCCGCAATTTCGTGCCGAACTGCTCGAGCCAGGTCTGATAGTCCGCGACCCGGGTGATCGGGTAGCCGGCCGCGACCAGCCAGTCCACGAACTCGTCGAGGCCGATGCCGTCGTGATGCGGGTTCATCACGTGGTAGGTCGAGAAACCCTCGTGCACACCGAGTTCCGCGACCGCCTCGGCGATGAAGTCGACCGGCAGGCCGTCGTAGTGCGCGCGCTGCCGCTGTCCGGCCGCGTCGGTCTGATAGAACGAGCCCGGCGCGATACCGGTGGCCACCAGGCTGAGCATCAACCGAGTGAACATGTCCGGCACGTTCAACTGACCGACGTAGCTACCGTCGACCATGATCATGTCGCACCGGAACACGCTGACCGGCAGGCCGAAACGCTCATTGGCCTCCCGCAGCAGCACCTCCCCCGCCCACTTGCTGTTGCCGTAGCCGTTGGCGTATCGGTCGTCGACCGAGCGGGTCGCGCTCATCGTGCGGACATCGGCGTCCTCGACGAACTGGCCAAGCGCGATCTGATCGCCGACGCCCACCGTGGAGATGTAGTCGAAGATCTTCTGTTTTCCGGTGAGCGCCAATTTGATCAGCTCGGCCGTGCCCACCACGTTCGGCCCGAACAGCTGGCTGTACGGCAGCACGTGGTTGACCAGCGCGGCGCAGTCCACGATCAGATCGACGCGCTCGGCCAGCCCCTGCCAGACCACCGGATCCAGGCCGAGATCGAGCTCACCCTTGTCCCCCGCCAGCACTTCCAGATGCCGTTCGGCCAGCCGCTCGTAGTGCGCGAGCAACTGCGGGTCACCACTGTCGAACACCCGATCCAACCGTGCGCGGGCGGCGGCGTCGTCGGTCGCGCGGACCAGGCAGATCAGCGTGCCGTCCACCGGAACGAGACGCTCGAGCAGCGACAGCGCGAGGAATCGGCCGAGGAAACCCGTTGCGCCGGTGAGCAACACGGTCCGCACCGAGTAGTTCGGCGCGGGCAGGGAGGCGGCGCCGTCGAGCGTCGCGGTGTCGAGGAACTTCTCCAGGGTTAGGTCGGCGGCGTGCACCTCGGTCGCGTCCGCGCCGTGCACACTGGCGAACGTCGGCCGCGTCGCCTGCGCACCCGATTCCAGGAAGCCGGCCAACGCGCGCAGATCGGTTGCCGGACTGACGATCACGCCGACCGGCACCTCGACGCCGAGAATGTCGTGCAGCGCGTTGCCGAAGGTCAACGCGGACAGCGAGTCTCCGCCGAGCTCGGTGAAGTGCGCCGTCGGCCGCACGTCGGCGACGGCGATCCCGAGCAGCGCGGCGGCCGCCCGGATCACGGTCTCGAGCACGGGCCGATCGGCCGCGCCCGCGCGCAGTGCGCGCAACTCCTCGGCCTGCCCGTCGGCCAACCGCTGATAGAGCTGCTCCAGCTCCTCGCCGTAGCGCTGCCGCAGCTTGGGGCGCGCCAGCTTGCGGATGCCGGTGAGCAGGCCGTTCTCCACGGTGAACGGCGTTGTCTCGATCAGGAAGTCGCGCGGGATCTCATAGGATTGCAGCCCGGCGTCAGCCGCGACCGCGCGCAGTGCCTCGGCGAGCACCGGGCCGAGTGCGCGCAGGTCGCCGGAAACCCGTTGCAGCACTTCGTCGTCCGGGACGATCACGGCCAGCAGGTAGGGGCGGGCGCTGTTGCCGTAGACGTAGATCTGCTGGATCAGCGGACTCGCCCCGAACGCCGCCTCCAGCTTCGACACCGTGACGAACTCACCCTGCGAGAGCTTGAGCACATTGTTGCGGCGATCCAGATAGCGCAGCTCATCCGGCGCGACCTCGGCGACGATATCGCCGGTCCGGTAGTAGCCCTCGGGGTCGAAGACCTCCGCGGTGACCTCGGGACGGCGATAGTAGCCGGGGAAGATGTTCTCCGTCTTCACGAGCAGCTCGCCGCGCGGGTGGGGGCGGTCGGTGCTGTAGTAGCCCAGCTCGGGCACGTCGGCCAGCTTGTAGTCCAGCACCGGCGGTCGCACCACCTTGCCGTCGACCGTGATGCCGCCCGCCTCGGTGGAGCCGTAACCGTCCGGCAGGTGGAATCCGAGTAGGGCGTCCACGAATTCACGGACCTCGACCGAGATCGGGGCCGACCCGGTGACCGCGCCGAGCACCCGCCCGCCGAGCAGATCGCGGCGCAGCTCGGCCAGCAGCTCGGGCGCGCGTTCGGCGGCGCCGGTGCTGTCGAGGGTGCGCCGATACTCCTGGTAGAGCAGATCCCACACGCGCGGCACGAACTGCAACTGCGTCGGCCTGCTCAGGGCCAGGTCCTCCAGGAAGGTCGAAAGATCGCTGCTGGCAGCGAAATACGCGATGCCGCCGTGAGCCAGCGTGCCGTACAACGTGTATCTGCCCATCAGATGACTCATCGGCATGAAGTTCAACGTGATCCACGGTCCCGCCGAATGCGCGCCCTCGCCCAGCCCGAACCTGCCCTGCCAGAGGTTGGCGACCAGCCGCTCCGAATACATCGCGCCCTTGGGCGTTCCGGTGCTGCCCGAGGTGTAGATCAGCAGCACGATGCGTTCGGCGTCGGTGTCCGTCGCGGGGACCGCGGCCTCCCTGCCGCTGTCCGCGAGCTCGGCAAGTGTTTTCAGCGCGATGCCGGACTCGGCGAGGCGCGCGCTCGCCGCCTCGAATGCCTCGCGATGGGCGTCGACCTCGGCCCGATGGTCCAGCACCACGATCAAATCGGGCCGATGTTCGCCCTGCGCGAGGTCGATGATCTCGTCGAGTTGATCCACGCCGGCCGCGAGGACACCTGGCCGCGTCTCGGCCACGATCGGTTTCAGTTGCGCCGCAGGCGCATTCGACTGCATCGGCACGGCGACCGCACCCGCCAGCGTGGCGGCGAGATCGAGCACGGTGTATTCGATGCTGGTGAAACCGAGCATCGCCACGTGCTCGCCGGGCCCGATCCACTCACCGCGCAGCCCGGCCGCGACCGCCGCGACCGCTCGCCCGAGTTCGGCATAGGTCAGCGTCTCGAATTCGGGCAGCACGTGCGGCGTGGTGCGGCCGGTCACCGGATCGGCGACCAACCGGGTGGCGCGCGCCCCGACGGCCGGGCGGTCGGCGTAGGCATCGAACACCACTCGGATCAGGTCCGCGAGCCCCAGCGCCGGATCCTGTATTCGCGCGGTGACGGCCGGGTCGGGCAGCGCACCCGCGAGCGCCTCGTCGGTGGCGCAAAGGTCTTCGATTCGTCGAGCTACCTCTACATCTGTCATCACATGTCTCCCTGACCAGCGGTTCGGTACAGCAGCAATGTCTTTAGTTCTGGTAACTATCTACATCGCAGAGGCTACCCCCACACCGCCGATCTGAGAAGACGCTCGTTGCACACCCGCCCCGCCGCGGCCGTCGAAGCACATCCGCCCCGGTCCATCAAGAGTTGAACTCACGCCGAGTTCGGGTTTCGCGCGCGGAATTTATGCCGGGCGCCGGGAGTTGCATGCGGGCATGCAGATTGGGATCATCACTTTTCTCACCGACGAAGGAATAAGTGGTAAGGCGCTGGGTCCGGCACTGGAGGATCGCGGCTTCGAATCGCTGTTTCTGGCCGAGCATTCGCACATCCCGGCGAGCAGGAAGACGCCGTATCCCATGGGCGGCGAGCTGCCCCGCCGCTACTACCGCACGCTCGATCCGTTCGTCGCGCTCAGCGCCGTCGCGGCGGTGACCGAACGATTGATCCTGGGCACCAGCGTCACCCTGCTGATCCAGCGCGACGTCATCCACACGGCCAAAGAGGTGGCGAGTCTGGATCTGGTCTCCGGCGGACGCGTCGTGTTCGGCGTCGGCGTCGGCTGGAATCGCGAGGAGATGGCCGATCACGGCACCGACCCGCGCACCCGCGGCGCATTACTGGACGAGCAGCTCGAGGCGATCCGCGCCATCTGGACCGAGGAACTCGCCGAATATCACGGCCGCTTCATCGATTTCGATCCGATGTACTCCTGGCCGAAGCCGGTGCAGCAGCCGCACCCGCAGATCTTCGTCGGCGGCGAAGAGGCCGCGCTGAAGCGCGCCATGCGCCACGGCGTCGGCTGGGTACCCAACGGCGTGCGCACGGCGGAAGATGTGGCGGCCCAACTCGCGCCGTTCGCGGGCACCGAGTTGCCGGTGATGGTCGCGCCCGCGCTCCCCGACCCGGCGGTGCTCGACGCCTACGCCGAGGCCGGGGTGCAGCGGGTGGCGGTGTCGCTGCCACCGCTGCCGGAAGCGGACGCGCTACGCAAACTGGACACGTTCGCCCCGTTGGTCGAGCGCTACCACGGCTGAGGTCAGGGCTTGCGAGCCACCGCGCCGTAAGCGGAGATGGGCCTGGTTTCGCCGACCTGGGTATCGCCGGAACGCCATTCGGTGATCGAGACGAAACCGGGTTCCACCATTTCCAGACCGTCGAACGCCGCGCGGATCTGATCCTGCGGGCGGGGCACGTAGGGCACACCGCCGCTGTTGGTGTAGTTCTCGCACAGCGTGACGTAGGCCTTGCTGTCGTCGGTCCCGTCCCACAGCACCAGGTAGCTGCCCGAGGGCACCGCGCCGAGCACGGTGCGCACGATGCGCAACATATCGTCGTAGGTCTTGGCATGCCCGAGCACGCCCATGAACATGACGCCGATCGGCTTGTCGAAGTTCAGCACGTTGCGCGCGTCGGCGATGATCTGCTCTGGGTCGTGGTAATCGCAGTCGACGTAGGTGGTGACGCCCTCGTTGGTGGTGCTGTTGAGCAGCGCCCTGGCGTAGGTCAGCACCAGCGGATCGTTGTCCACGTAGACGATCTTCGACTCCGGGGCGATCCCCTGGGCGACCTCGTGGGTGTTCTGCATCGTCGGCAACCCGGTGCCGATATCGAGGAACTGACGCACGCCCGCCTCTTGCGCCAAGTAGGTCACCGCACGGATCAGGAACTGGCGCGACTGCACCGCCATGGTGCTGATGTCCGGATCGACCTCCAGACTGGCCTCGCCAACGACTCTGTCGACTTCGTAGTTGTCCTTGCCGCCCATCCAATAGTTCCAGATGCGCGCGGAATGCGGGATGTCGGTCCGAATCTGCGGGGTGTTGTTCTCGGCCATGGTTTTTCGGCTCCTCAGCGAACGCGAACAGCGGGGCTCCGCCGGCCAGCGGCGGTGGGATGTTGACAGGGTGCATCCGATCTGCCAGTGACAGTACAAGCTTCAACCTCGCCGAGGGCCGAGTTAGCGAAGAGCTGTCCGAGATCGTGACGCGCGCAACCGCCGGTCCGGCAGGCGCATCGCAGGCCCAGATAGATCAGCCTGCGAACCGTGTCATGGCCACTGCCAAGAATTCGCACGCGTGCGACATCAGTCCGCCGTCGCATCCGCGGGGAGCGCGGCAACCGCCACGACCCCCGCGACAACCGCGGACAACACGACGGAAGTGGCGACCGCGGCAGTGGCACGGCCGATCTCGTTGCGCCGCCCGGCGGCCAGGAACGCGGCGGCGACGGCGAGCGAAGTGAGATCCCCTGCTGTGCCGGGGGGGATCTCGGTCAGGACAACGGCGACAGGGCGTTGTCGCGGTAGCGCTCGCGCACCGCATAGCGCCGGACCTTGCCGCTGGAGGTGAGCGGGATCGAGCCGGGCCTGATCAGGACTACGTCGGTGAGCCGCAGGCCGTGATGTTCGCCGATCGCGTGCCGGACCGCCGTGACGATCTCGGCCCTGGCCACGGCGTCGGCCGGGTGGTCGCGGTTCAGTTCGGCGACCAGGACCAGCGCGGGCTCGTCGGCGTCGACGACCTGGAACGCCGCGCAGCGATCGGGGCGTAGGGCCGGATGGCTGTCCATCGCGGTGGCCTCCAGGTCGGACGGGTAGTGGTTGTACCCGTCGATGATGATCAGGTCCTTGCGCCGGCCGGTGACGTACAGCTGGCCATCGTGCACGAACCCGAGATCGCCGGTGCGCAAGAAGGTTCCGGCACGGCCGGGGACGGTTATGGCGAAGGTCTCGGCGGTAGCCTCCGGCGCGTCCCAGTATCTGGCCCCGACACTGTCACCGCGCAAACAGATCTCGCCGACCTGACCGGCGGGCAGCGGGGCGAGCGTGTCGGGATCGGCCAGGACGAATTCGTAGGCGTCGTTGAGCGCGCCGCTGGCCACCAGCTTGCGGCCGCCGCTGGGCACCGGCTCCACCCGCCCCTTGGCGAGCGCGGTCGGGTCCACCTCGACGGTGGTGAGGCCGCTGCCGCGGGGGCCACCGGTCACCAGCAGCGTGGCCTCGGCCAGGCCGTAGCAGGGAAACAGGCTCGCGGCATCGAAACCCGCGCCGCGGAAATGCTCGGCGAAGGCGAGCATCGTGTCCGCTCGGACCGGTTCGGCCCCGCAGAGCGCCACTCGCAGTGGGGACAGGTCGTACTGCCCGACCCGCTCGGCCGGTACCCGCCGCACCGCGAGCGCGAACGAGAAGTTCGGTGCCACGGTGTGCGTGGCGCCGAACCGGGACATCGCCGCGATCCAGCGCGCGGGCCGTTGCACAAAAGCCAAGGGCGACATGCTGATCACCGAAGAATCGCTGTACACCGGATAGGTCACCATGCTGAGCAGGCCCATGTCGTGGAAGGTCGGCAACCACGCCACGCCCACCCCGGCGCCGATCTCCCCGGTGACCAATCGCAGATTGGCGAGCACGTTGCCGTGGGTGAGCACGACCCCCTTCGGTTCGCCGGTCGAGCCGGACGAATATTGCAGGTGCGCAATGGTATCGGCGGTGATGCCCGGGTCGCGGTACCGATCGGCTCCCGCGGAGTCTATGCGATCGGTGACCACCGTGCGCAGCTGCGCGAGCCCGTCGGTCTGCGCCAGCACCGGTGTCAGCAGCGGCTCGATCTCCGCGCCGGTGAGCAGCAGACCGGCACCGGAATTGGCAGTGATGGCCGCCAGCCGGGCCAGCGAGTCGGCCAGCTTGTTCGGCTGCGGCGGGGCCACCGGCACCGCGACCACACCCGCATAGAGACAGCCGTAGAAGGCGACCACGAACTCCAGCCCGGGGGCGTAGAGCAGCAGCGCCCGCTCCCCGGGCCGGGTGAGCGTCGCCAAATGCGCGGCAACGGCTCGGGCCGCCCGATCCAGATCCGCGAAAGTCATTGCCGCGCTGACCTCGTCACCGTCACCGAGATGCCGGAACCGCACGTCGTCCGGTCTGGCTGCGGCCCGCATGGTGAGCATCTGCACGAGGGTGACCGGCTCTACCGGGAAGAAGGTTGTCATGCTTGTACTCCTGCGCTACGACGACCGAAATATGCGCTCGCGCCGACTGATTCGGCGCGCCGCAGTGGAAAGCGCCGGACCGGCCGATGACCGACGAACGCCCCGACGTGCCGCGAACTCAGGCCGAATCGATGGACGTAACCGGTCGGCAGGTCGACCCCGTCGACACCGGTCACCACCGTGTGGCCGTGTGCGTCGACACCGAGCTCGAGGGTGTCGGGCGCGATCGTCAGGCCGTTGCCCAGCCATTTCAGATAGCTTTCCTTCGCCACCCAGTGCTGCAGGAAGCGCCGCCGGTCGGTGCCGACGCGCTCGGCTTCGCTTCGGGTGAGCACGCGGGCCGTGAGCCCGTCCTGATCGAAGTCGGCGTCCAGCGACTCGAGGTCGACCCCGACCGCGCCCGCGCCCGCCACCGCGATGACCGCGCGACCCGTGGTGTGCGAGAGATTGAACGGCACTGTGTACCCGGTCAATTCGGGCTTGCCGTACTCCCCGGCGGTGAACTCCAGCGCCTCGGCGGCGGCCCCGGTGTACGCGGCGAGCACCCGTCGCAGCGCGGCCCGGATCCGGATGAAATCACCGGTGAACCGCGCGGCACCGAATCGGGTGCTGCGCTCGAGTTCCGCGGCCGACAGCACGTGCCGATCCTGCGCCGTGCACTCCCCCGTCAGCGGCGTCCACCACAGCTCGACATCGTCTTCCGCGATCATCCGGCGCGCGGTCGTGCCCCCGCTCACGGTGCACCGATCAGACATTGCCGCACCTCCCGCAGCACCGCGTCGCGGTGCGTCACCGGGAAGAAGTGCCCGCCGGGCACCAGCCGGATATCCACGCCGGCGCAACCACATTCGGCCCACGGTTCGAGGTCGGCCATGGTGACGTGCACGTCTTCGGTCCCGCTGAGCACCGTGATCGGCACGTCCAGCCGCGGCTGTGGCCGATACCGGTAGGTCTGATCGACGCCGAGGTCGGCGCGCGTCAGCGCGAGCACCTGGGCCCGCATCTGCTCGTCCGCCAGCACCTCGTCGGGGGTGCCGCCGAGCCGGTGCACGATCTCGAGCAGCGTCTGCTCCGAGGCCATGCGCACCCACGGCAGCCGCGAAGGGTGCTGTGGCGCACGACGTCCGGACACGATCAGGTGTGTCGGACGCGGCCCGGCGCCCGCCGCGAGGCGGCGCGCCAGCTCGTAGGCCACCAGCGCGCCGAGGCTGTGCCCGAACAGTGCGAACGGCTCCTGCCATCCGCCGTCCATCACCGCGAGCAAATCGTCGAGCAGTGCACCGAGGTCCTCGAACGGCTCGTCGCGCATCCGCAGTTCCCGGCCGGGCGGCTGCAATGGAACCACGTCGAGCTCGGGTCGCAACTGCTTACGCCACGGCAGGTAGGTCGAGGCGCCTGCCCCGGCGTGCGGCAGGCAGTACAGCGTGACCGCAGCGGCGCCGGTCCCCGGGTAGGGCATCCACTTGCCCGCGGCGATCGTCGGGGCGCTCATCGACCGACCCCCGCGGCGACGGTCTCGACCGTCAGATAGGGCGGCGGCGGGGGCGGCGGCTCGCTCGACGCAGCCAGCAGCGTGACGCCGTCGCTGGTGCCCGCCTCGGTGAAACCGGCGAAGCGATAGGTGATGTACATGATGCGATTCCGTTCCGTGGCAACGTATTCGGCGAGCAGGCCGACGCCTTCGGCCTGCGCGAGCCGGAGCACGTGGTTCAGCAGTACGGTGCCGACCCCACGGGAGATGACGCGGCACGACATCAGCAGCAGCTTCAGCCGCCACTGCTGTTCGCCGCGCTGTACCAGCGCGAGACCGACCTGCCCGTAGGTGCCGTACCGGTCCTCGAGTTCGGCCATCAGCAGCAGGTATTCGTCGGAGTCGGCGCACGCGGCCAGTTCCTCGGCCGAGTACATGATCCCGGTCGAATTCAGCTGGTTGGTTCGCACGACGAGTTCCTCGGCACGCCCGATATCCGCAGGCCCGGCCGGGCTGATCCGGAAGCGCATGTCGAGGGTGGCGAGGAACTCTTCGTTGGTGCCGGGAAATTGCTGCTCGGCCGCGGCGCGCTCGATGCCCGCCCGATACATGTGCCTGCGCCGCCGCGAGTCCGCCGTCACATGCCGGGGCTGGAACTCCGGCCGATGCAGCAGGGACGCAATGTCTTCGGCGTCGACGCACAACACCTCGGGATGGGCGAACGCGACCTCGTCCCGCTCCATCGCCTGGTCGTCGACGAACGCGAGGGTATCGATCCCGATATCGAGCCGCGCGGCGACCGCGGCGACCGAGGCGGATTTGTTGTCCCAACCGATCTGCGGGTGCAGGAAGTACTCCGCGATCCCGAGCTCGGTCAGTTTCGCGAGCGCGAGTTGCGGATCGTTGCGGCTGGCGATCGAATGCAGGATGCCGCGCTCGTCCAACGTGGCCAGGACGTCCCGGACACCGGGCTTGAGGTCGGTGACGGTGGCCTGCTCGAGCAGCACACCGTCCCAGAGCGTGTGGTCGAGATCCCAGACCACGCATTTGATCTGACGGGGGCGCTTGCGCACCTCGGCGTTCATCGAATTCCCCTTCCCGCTGCGCAGATCCGGTCGGCATCAATCAATGGCGACGACCCGGGCCTGGTTCAGGCACGCGTCGGTGGCGATCAAGACATGTTGCAGCTGGGTGCTGCCCTCGATGATCTCCATGACCTTGGCGTCACGCAGATAGCGCGCGACCGGGTACTCGTCGCTGCAGCCATGCGCGCCGTGCAGCTGCACCGCGTCGTTGGCGGCCGACACCGCCGCGGTCGCGGCGAACTGTTTGGCCATGCAGGTCGCCATGATCGTGTCGGGGCTGCCCGCGTCCTTCAGCCGGGCGGCCTGCCATACCATGAGCCGCGCCGCCCTGGTGGCGGTCGCGATGGTGGAGATCATCTGCTGCACCAGTTGGTGTTCGCGCAACAGCGCGCCGCCTTGCCTGCGGGTGTTCGCGTGCCGCACACAGGCTTCCAGGCAGGCCTGGAGCAGGCCGACGCAGCCGGCCGCCACGCTGAACCGGCCGATGTCGAGCACGCCGGTGGCGATGGCCAGTCCCATTCCCTCGGGCCCGATCAGCGCGTCCGGGCACACCCGGCACTCGTCGAAAACGATCTCGGCGACCTGACTGCCGCGGGTGCCGGTGACGTGCTCGACCGGGCGGCGGCGGACACCCGGCTCGGCGGCGTCAACCAAGAAGGCCGCCGGGCCCTGCCCGGTCCGGGCGAACACGAGCAGTACGTCGGCGAGTTGGCCACCGGTGACCCACAGTTTGTGCCCGTTGAGCACCCACCCGTCCCCTGTGCGCACGGCAGTGGCCCGCAGTGCCGCGAAATCGCTCCCGGCTTCCGGCTCGGTGAGACAGAACGCGCCGAGCGCGGCACCCACCACCATGTCGGCCTTCCAGCGCCGCTTCATCGCCTCGCTGCCCCAGCGATCCAGCGCGTAGAGCACCATCGAGTGCACGGTGAGCAGGCTGCGCATGGCCGCGCAGCCGCGACCGATCTCCTCGTGCAGTTCGGCAAGCGCGGTCATGCCCGTGCCGGTGCCGCCCTCGGCCTCCGGCAGCACCGCACCCCATAGCCCGCGGGCGGCGAACTCGGTCACCAGCTTCGCGTCGATCCGGCCCGCCCGATCGAACTCGCCGGCCCGCGGCGCCACCACCTCGTCGACGAAAGCGGTGAGTTCGGCCCGCGCCATCATCACGCCACCTCGGTCGCCGCATCCCGGCCGCCGAGTCGGCTGACCAGCGCCAGCATCCGGTCCACCGTGCGGAAATTGTCCAGTGTCAGTTCATCGTTCGGTATGCGCTCGCCCAGCCGCTGCTCGATGAACATGACCAGCTCCATCGCGAACAGCGAGTTGACGAAGCCGCTTTCGAAGATGTCGCGATCATCCTGGAGTTCACCGGCGGGGAAGCGTTTGGCGACGAATTCGTGGAGTTCGGCACGGGCATCGGAGAACATGTCTGCGGTCCTGTCGGTTCGGGGGCGAAACGGCTTGGGGCGGGCGGCTACTCATGCATACGAGAAGAAGCCCTGGCCGGTTTTACGGCCGTGCAGTCCGGCGTCGACCATCTTCTTCAGCAGCGGACAGGGCCGATACTTGCTGTCGCCGTAGAACTCCTGGAGTCCTTCGATGCTGTAGAGAATGGTGTCGAGCCCGATCAGATCCGCGGTCTCCAGCGGACCCGAGGCGTGCCCGAAACAGGAGCGGAAGATCTCGTCGACCTCGGCCGCACCCGCCACGCCGTCCTGCAGCAGGAATATCGCCTCGTTGACCATCAGCATCAACACGCGATTGGACACGAATCCCGGCATGTCGTTGACGACGATGCCCCGCTTGCCGAGGGCGGCGAGCAGCTCTTGCGCGGCCTCGATGGTGGTCTCGGCGGTATGCCAGCCGCGGATGACCTCCACCGTGGACTTCATCGGCACCGGATTCATGAAATGCATGCCGAGCACCCGGTCGGGCCTGCTGGTCGCGCCGCCGATCTTGGTGATCGGGATGCACGAGGTATTCGCCGCGAAAATCGTTTCCGGCGCACAGATCTGGTCCAGCTCGGCGTAGACCTCGGCCTTGAGCGCCCAGTTCTCGGTGATGTTCTCGATGACGAACTCGGCCGCGCCCACCTCGGCGATATCGGTCGTGTAACTCACCCGCTCGGTCAGGTCACCGTATTTCTCGGTGTCGTGGCCGAACAGGCGGCCGGTGCGGTAGTAGCGCAGCACCTCGTCCCTGGCGCGGTCCAGCTGCGCTGCCGAACGGTCGACGAGTACGACGGAAAACCCATGTGCGGCAAGGTCTTGCGCGAGCCCGCTGCCCATCACGCCCGCACCGATGACTCCGAGCAACTTCATGTCCGTGACTTCCTTTCCGGGGCGGTCGCGGCGAGTAGGTAGTCGGCCATCTCGGCGACCGTGGGGGCTTCGAACAGCGCGACGGTCGGGACGACGGCGCGGAACTGCTTCTTGATCGCGTTGATCAGCTGCAGTCCGACCAGCGAGTTGCCGCCGGCCTCGAAGAAGTTCTCGTGCGGCCCGATCCGCTCGACGCCGAGTGCCGCCTGCCATAGCTGTGCGAGCCTGCGCTGATAGTCCTCGATCGTCCGTTCCGGTGGCGCGGAAACCTCCGCCGACGCCGCGGGAGCCGCGAACGGATCACCGGCCCGCGCCCACGCCTCGACCCGGTCGTGCAGCTGTCCCGCGGCGACGACGGCGCGGCGCGGACCGCCCGCGATCAGCCGGTCGAACACCGCGAGCGCGTCGGCGGCAGCGAACGAGAACTCATCCAATGACGTTGCCACACCAGCCTTTCCACCGTGCCGCACGGTCGCCTGCCAGGTGTCCCAGCACGCCGTGCGCCAAGCCGATCCACCCGGCAGGCCGCGCAGGGCGACGAACTGATCCTGGAAGGCGTTGGCCGCCGCATAGGCGGTGAAGCCGATGCCGCCGAGCACCGCCGACATCGAGGAGAGCAGCACGACGAAGTCGGGTCGCTCGTCGCGCAGCGCGGCGGCCAGCGCCACGGTGCCGTCCACCTTTGCCCGGAAGTGCGCCGCGCTGAGCCGCGGTGTCGTCTGCTCGATCGTGGTGAACGCGTCCGGCGACAGCACCCCCGCGGCGTGGATGACGCCGTCGATCGCGCCGAACCGCGCGCGGGCGTGCGCGATCGCGGCCACGGTCGCGTCGGGATCCCCGATATCGCAGGCCCGCACCAGCACCCGGGCACCGGCGCGGATCAGCCCGCGCACCGCCTCGGCCCGCTCGCGCACCGCGTCACTCGCCTGAGCGAGCGCGGCCGCGTCGTCCAGATCCGGCAGCGGCGTCCGTGCCAGCAGCACGAGTCCGATCCCGGAGGCCGCCGCGGTCAGGTGGGCGGCGACCTGAAGGCCGATACTCCCGGTGCCGCCGGTGATGACGTAGACACCGCCGTCGCGCACATAGGGCTCCGGCGCGTCCAGCGTGAGCGGACGGTAACGCCGCGCCAGCCTGCGCCGCCCGCGCCGCGCGATGCTGGAGTCTGTTCCGGCCCAAGCCAATTCGGCCACCACCGCATCGGCGAGCTCGCTCCACGAGCCGAGGGCGTCTTCGGCCGGGGTCACCACGTCCAGGGTGCGCACGGCCAGGCCGGGATACTCCTGCCCGATGGTCAGCGCGGGGCCGGTGACGGTCGCCTTGCCGGGATGCAGCTCGTCTTCGGCGTCGCAGGCTTGGGCGTGGTCGGTGACGACCAGAATCCTGCAGCCCTCGACGCAGTGGCGGCCCAGCGGCCCGGCCGCGGCCAGCAGGCTGTCGTAGCCGAACCGCCGGTGCGCGCCGATGCCGTCCGCCGACAGCGGATCGGCGTGCGGGCCCCGCACCGACCAGAGATGGACCACGGTGCGGGGCAGCAGATTCCGTTCGCTCAATGCCCGCAGCAACGCGGCGTGGTCGGCCGGTTCGTCCGGCCTGAGCCGATACCCGCCCGCGGTGGTCGTGGCGAATTCCGTGCCGGGAGCGACGGTCACGACATCGGAGCCGTCGAGCGCCTTGACAAGGTGACGGGCCAGCTCGGCGCCGCACGTGTCGGGGTCGGTGAATACCAGGTAGGGACCGAGCCGGTCGGTCGATGGCGCCGCAGGCGCGGTGACCCACTGCGGCTCGAACGCCTCGATGGCTTCGACGCTCGTCTCCGCGCGCTCGCGGGCCGACACGCTCGCCCCCGCTTCCGGCCAGAACTGCTGATGTTGAAAGGCGTACGTCGGCAACGAAACCGACCCGCCCGACGACCCGGCGCGGGACCAGTCCACCGCCACCCCGGCCGCCCACAACCGGCCCAGCGTGCGGGCAACAACCAGCTCGTCCGGATCGCGCAGCGCCGCCGCGCGCAACGTCGGCAGCGCCACGACCCCTTCCGTGTGCGCCAACGTCTGACCGGCCAAGCTGGCGAGTTGACCGGCACCGAGGTCGACCAGAACACACGGCTGCGCACCGGCCAGCGTCCGCACCCCGTCCTCGAACGCGACCGTCGCGCACAGGTGCTCGGCCCAGTAGTGCGGGTCGCACGCCTGTTCGTCGCTGATCCACGTCCCGGTCAGGTTGGACACGAACGGAATCCGCGGTGCGCGCAACTCGACGCCGTCGAACAGCTCGAGCAATCCCGCACGCAGCGGTTCCAGCAGTCGCGAATGCATGGCGCGGGTGGTCGGCACGCGCAGCGCCGCGATCTCCTCGGCCGAAAGACGCTGCTCGAGCGCGGCGATCGCGGCCTCGGTCCCGGCGAACACCACCGTGTTCGGGCTGTTGACCGCGGCACAGGACAGGTCGGGCCCGAGGTAGTCCGCGACCCGGTCGGACCCGATCGCGACGGTGAGCATGGCGCCCGGTGCGGCGGCGGCGACGAGTTGCGCGCGCCGCACCACCAGCGGCAGCGCGACCTCGACGTCGAACACCCCGGCCAGGCAGGCGGCGGTGTACTCCCCCAGGCTGTAGCCGAGCAGGCCGCTCGGCTCTATGCCGTGTTCGTGCCAGAGCCGCGCGGCGGCGTAGCTCAGCGCGAACACCACCGCGTGCGCCAGATCGATCCGGGAAACCAGCGCGCCGGCCGCCGCGGTGGCGTCTCGGCCGCGCAGGGCCGCGAACGGGTCCGCCTGCGCGGGCGCCGCGTCCGGGTACAGGACCGTCCGCAGGTCCATGCCGAGCACAGGCGCCGCGATCTCGGCACAGTGGTCGAGCGCGGCGCGAAAGGCCGACTGGGACCGGTAGAGGTCGCGACCCATACCCGCGAATTGATCACCGGTGCCGGGCAATACGAAGCGCACCGCGGGCGCCCGCCCGCTCGATGCCGCCGAGATCGGAATCCGCCTGCCCACCTCGTCGAGTGCTTCGGCGGCTTCCAGCAGCGTGCCGAAGGGAACAGCGGCTCGATGCGGCATCGCGGTGCGCCCGCGCTGGAGTGTGGCCGCCACCTCGGCCGGATCGAGCCGTGGATTGCTGCGCAGGTGTTCGGCGAGCGCGTGCGCGGCGGCGGTCACCGCCTGCGGCGAACGGGCCGACAACGGCAGGACGTGCCTGCGGGATTCGGCGGCGATTCGCGCTCGCGCGGGCGGGGCCGACACGACGACGTGGGCATTGGTGCCCGACCAGCCGAACGAACTGACCCCCGCGGTCGGGGTGCGCTCGTCGGCGTCCGGCCACGGCAGGTTCTCGTGCGGCAAACGGACCGGTCCGCCCGCCCAATCGATCGCCGGATTCGGTTCGCGCAGATGCAGATTCCGCGGAATGGTCCGGCGGCGCAGCGCGAGCACGGTTTTGACCAGCCCCGCCATGCCCGCCGCACCGGTCAGGTGGCCCACATTCGTCTTCACCGCACCGACGTACAGCGGCCGCGCACCGGCGCGTTCGGTGCCGAAAACCTCGGTGAGCGCGGCGATCTCGATCGCGTCGCCGAGCTGGGTACCCGAGCCGTGCGCCTCGACGAAGTCCACGCTGTCGGCCTCGATACCGGCGTCGCGATGCGCGTCCCGGATGACCGCGACCTGCGCGGCGCGGTTCGGCGCGGTCAATCCGTTGCTCGTGCCGTCCTGATTCACCGCCGACCCGCGCACCACCGCGAGCGGCTGATGCCCGCGTGCGCGCGCATCGCTCAGCCGCTCGACCACGACGGCACCGCAGCCTTCGCCGAGCAGGAACCCGTCGGCGCGCGCGTCGAACGTCTTGCAGCGCCCGTCCGCGGCGAGCATGCGCATCTTGCACGCCTGCACATAGGTATCGGGGTGCACGATCGCGCTGACGCCCGCGACCACCGCCCGATCGCACTCGCCGTTGCGAATGCTGTTGACCGCCAGGTGCAATGCGACCAGCGACGACGAGCACGCGGTGTCGACCACCAGGCTCGGCCCGCGCAGATCGAGCAGATAGGACAACCGCCCCGCCACGACGCTGGTCGCGCTTCCGAGCCCGACATAGGGATCGTCGAGCTCGCCGTGGCCGCCGCGGTCGACGAGCAGGTGGGCGTAGCGGCTGTCGGCCATCATGCCGACGAATACCCCGGTCCGGCTCGCCCGGACCCGGTCCGCGGGAAGGGCGGCGTCTTCCAATGCCGCCCAGGCGGTTTCGAGCAGCATTCGCTGTTGCGGGTCCATCCGCATGGCCTCGCGCGGCGAGATGCCGAAGAACTGCGCGTCGAATCCGGCCAGGTCGTCGACGAACGCGCCGCGGGTGGTGTAGGCCGTGCCCGGCGCGTACGGATCGGGATCGAAGTAGCGCTCGGCGTCCCAGCGCGCGGGCGGGACCTCGGTCGCGGCGTCGACCCCGTCGGCGAGATTGCGCCAGAACAGCGGCGGCGTGTTCGCCCCGGCCGGAAACCGGCACGCCATGCCCGCGATACAGATCACGTCCCGCTCGACGGACACCGCGACGGACGCCACCGGGTCAGGGGTGCTCGCGGCGCCAGGATTCGTATCCGCCAATGCCGCACCGAGTTGCGCCAGCGTCGGATACTCGTAGAGCAGAGTCTCCGGCAGCTTGCGGTCGAGCCATTCTTCGAGCTCACCCGAAAGGCCCACCGCGTCAGCGGATGTCAACCCGTACGCGGCGAAGGTGGTGGTCGGCTCGATCGCCGCGGGATCGACGCCCGCGATCGCACCGATCTTCGCGGCCAGCCATTCTTCGATCGCCGCGCGATCGACGGCACCGGACCCCACCCGATTCGTCTCCACCACTACCGCCCTTCAACCATCGGGGTCATGGCCCGGCCTGCTTCTCGTCGGTTACGAGCCGAATTTGTCACGAGCTTTCTCCGTACACCCGAATCAGGGAAAGCTCAGCCCCCGGTGGCCCGAATCTAGCACCGACACCCCTACCCCGCAACGCTGCGAAGCGCATACTCCTGACATGTGCCGCATGCGACGAGATGCGGTGCGACAACTGTTATTACACGATCGATAAGGGGTGCATTCTCGCCATTTCGGCGTGAATGACAACCCCCCGATCAGGGGGTTCTCATCGCTCGCGGGAGCGAGGCATGCTACAGGTTGTCCATCTCGCGAGCGGGGGTTTCCATGCATTCGACCTGATTCATAGGGGTATACACACCGCTCGGGCCGCAACACCGATAGCCGCAAGGTTACTCATACGCTCGGAAGCGCTGTCAACGGCAGGCATCCGGGTTGCAGGCTAAGGAAATCCATTGGAAACTCAGCAGATCACCTCCACGACCGACAGCATTTCCGCCGCGCTCGCGGAGACGGATCGCACGCCGTTTGCGAAGACCTTGGACGGGTTGCGGACCAATCCGGAACTGAAATTGTTCTGGGACTGCATCTGGACGCCGCCTGCGACCAGAGATCAATTCCTCGAATACGCCGGACAACTGCGCAGATTCGCCGCGCACAGCGGCGGCCTCCTCGGCCGCAGCCCCGATTTCCTCGCGGGCATCGTCTCCGCCTGGGCGGCGAATGCCACGCATTTCGGCGAGAATGCCGAGCGGGTGCGCGAGTTCCATCGCGCCTGCCGCGCCGCCAATTCGATCCTCACTCATGCGATTTCCGATATCTCGGAACGAGGGCGCATTTCCGAGCGTCATCTGCTGAGGGTCGTGGACCGTGATTCCGACGGCATCTATCTGAGCGGTTTCAAGCAGCTGGCCACCCTCGCGCCCTACGCCGACGTGCTGCTCGTCTACCCCTATCGCATGCTGACGCAGGCCGAGGCGGATACCGCGCTCTGCGTCGCCGTCGCACCGGAGGCCGACGGCGTGACGGTGCACGCGCGCCCGGGTTTCCGTGGGGCACACGAGCTTGCGGACGAGTCGATCGATGTGCTGGACGAACAGGACGCGATCATCGAGTTCGACCACGCGTTCGTGCCCAACGCCCAGGTCTTCATCGACGGTTCGGTCGAGCGATGCAATATGTTCCGTGCCCGCACCGGCATGACCCACCCGGCCTGGGTGCAGGCGCTGGCGCGGATGTCGGCGAAGGCGCGGATGTATCACGAACTCGCGCAGCGGGTCCTCGACGGCGGGCCGACCTCGGCGAAGGAACCCGCGGTGCTCCTTGCCAAGCTGCACCGCTTCGCCACCAGTACCGAGCGGGATTTCACCGCCGCGCTGGAGTCGGCGAGCTTCGATGAGCGCTACGGCTTCTGGGCCGCCGAGCGCACCACGCTGCTGCAGGGCATCGGGAACTTCACCGAGCGCATCGAGGGCGCGACGACGCTGCTGTCCCAGATCGCCGGACTGGACCTCATCTGCCCGAAGCCCGGTCGCACGAGCGGGCGGGGCCTGCTGCCGGTCGCACCTCGGCTTTCCGACTGGACGCTGTTCACGAACCTGTCCTCGGGGGCATACGGATATCGGCAGACCAAATACGAACTCGCATTCGTCGGTGATCCCGATCGGCTCGCCGCTGGCTGACCCGCGGAGAACAACCGCAAGAGAGGTATGAACGACATGCTCACCCGGAATCGCCTGATCGAAGCGCTGGAACCGTTCAGCGGATTCGTCCAGTCAGCAGTGCTGTACAACCTGATCGAACACGGGGTACTCGAACAGATCGTGGTGAACGGCAGTTCGGCCACCGAGGCGCTGGAGTCGGTCGTGACGACGCCGGAACGGGTCGAGGCGCTGCGCTTGTTCCTGCGCACCGCGGGATACACCGAGGACGATCACGCCACCGACAAGCTGGTGCGAATCTGGGAGGCCCGCGGCTGGTACCAGATGATGATCGGCGGCTACGGCCGGACCTTCCTCGAGATCGGCCAGGGTTTCACCGACCCCGCCGCGGTGCCGAGGGACGGCCGCATGGTCGGCGTCGGCAGCTGCGCGATCAGCGTGCACGACGCGATCCCATTGATGTACCGGGTGCTCGACCAACGCGGTAAGACCTACCGCAGCGGCATCGACCTCGGTTGCGGCAGCGGCATCTTTCTGACCACGCTGGCCGAGAAGTATCCGCTGATGCGGCTCACCGGCATCGAGCCGAGCCCCGAGGGGGCCGCGGCCGCAGTGGAATTCGTCACTGGTTCGCTGCACGCGGACCGCATCGACATCGTGAACGCGGATGCGATCGGCCACCTCGAGCACACCGAGTCGCACTACGACTTCGGCATCATCAGCTTCGTCATCCACGAGATCCTCGGGCAGGAGGGCGAACCCGGTGTCCGCAAGTTCCTGCGCACCCTGTTCGACAACAATCCCGGACTGGAATTGCTCGTCATCGATATCGACTACTGCTGGGACGACGCGGAACTGATGAAGGACCCGCACCGGACCAACTACTACAACCACTACTTCCTGCTGCACCCGTTCACCGATCAGCGCCTGGCGACCAAGCGGTACTGGCTCGATCTGTTCGACAGCGAGGGGCTCGAGGTGGTCGCCGAGGACGTGGACACGCCCGGCCTCGACGAGACCGGGATCGTGACGGCAATCCTGTTGCGATCCAAGGACTCCCACGATGACTGATTACACCGACAGCCAAGCGGTCTCCCGGTTGAGTTCGGGCCCGCGCACCTTCTTCCGGCTCCCGTATCGGCCCGTGCGCGAGCTCACCGAGGCCGACGGCGTCGACGCCGTCATTCTCGGGGTGCCGATCGACGGTGCGACGGGCTATCGCAGCGGCGCCCGCTTCGGCCCCGAGGCGGTGCGCGCCGCGAGCACGCTCGCCCGGCTGGGCAGCCGCGAACGCGACCTGGTGATCACCGACCTGCTCTCGGTGGTCGACGGCGGTGACGTGCACATCATCCCCGGCTATCACCTACAGACCCTCGACCTGATCGAACAGGGCGTCGACGCGGTGCACCGGATCGGCGCGCTGCCGATCCTGGTCGGCGGCGACCACAGCCTCGCCATCGCCGAATTACGCACGGCCGCACGCCATCACGGGCCGCTCTCGCTGGTCCAGCTGGACGCGCATCGGGATGTGCTCGACAACTATTTCGGGGTCGAGCACTTCCACGGCACGGTCTATCGCCGGGCGGTCGACGAAGGTCTGATCGACCCGGCCACCAGCGTGCAGATCGGCATGCGCGGCAGCGTGCCGCGCGAGGATCTCGCCCCGGACGGCATGGGATTCACCGTGATCCACAGCGACGAGGCACTCTCGCTCGGCTGCGCCGAACTCGGGCGGATCGCGCGGGACAAGGTCGGCGCGAACCCGGTCGCGCTCACCTTCGACATCGACTTCGTCGATCCGTCGTGCGCGCCGGGCACCGGCACCCCCGAGGTCGGCGGGCCGTCATCGGCCTTCGCCCTGCGCCTGCTGCGCGAGCTCGACCTGCCGAACATCAAGACGGTCTCGCTGGTCGAGATCTCGCCGCCGTACGACTCCGCCGACATCACGGCGCATCTCGGCGTCGCGGTGATCTTCGAGATCATGGCGCTCGCCGCGGCCGCCCGGCGGACCCGGATACAACAGGATGGTCGTCTGCATGCGTGACAACATCACCGACCTCGAGGTCAGGGCGCTCGTCGACGGGGTCAACCTGTCCGACGGGCATCCGCGAATGTCGCTGTCCACCACTCAATCCGAGATCGTCGCGGCCTTCCCCGAGGTCTTCGCGCACACCCGCAAGCTGCCGGTGGACGTGGTCGAGAAGAGCGCGCGGGCCGCGTTCCTCTCCTCGATCGGCCAGCACAGCGGCCTCGCCGAGGAGGTCAGCTTTCGCAGTTGCTACTCCTCCTCCACCGCGATCGACATGATCGGCAAGGCGATCCGGCTCGCCGGTCGCCCCGTGGCCATGGTCGAGCCCACCTTCGACAACCTGCACGACCTGCTGGCCGGGCACGGCCTGCGCATCCGCTCGGTGGCCGAAACCGCCCTGGTGCGTGGGCCACTCGACGGGATACCCCCGCCGAACGGGGTGTTGTTCATCGTCTCGCCGAACAACCCGACCGGCACCGTGCTCGACGCGGACCGGCTGCACGAGATCGCGACGGCGTGTGCCGAGCGCGGCACGGTCCTGGTCATCGACTCGTGCTTCCGGGCACAGGATCCGCGCGCGCAGTACGACATGTACGCGGTGCTCGGCCGCCACGACCTGGACTGGGTGATCATCGAGGACACCGGAAAGCTCTGGCCCCTGCAGGAACTCAAGGCGGGCTTCCTCAACTGGAACGCGACCAACCCGCTCGCGCTGGCGCGGATGTATTCCGACCACATGCTCTCGGCGTCGCCGTTCATCTTGCGCGTCATCGAGCTGTTCGCCGAGGACGGCAGGCACGGCGGCTACGACCAACTGCGCGAGGACATCCGGCGCAACCGGACACTCGCCCGCGACAACATCAAACTGCCCCCGGCCTATCCGGACTCGCGGATCTCGGTCGACACCTTCCGGCTGCCCGACGGTGTCACGGCCAACGCGCTGTACACCGAGCTAGGCAAGACCGGGGTACACGTCCTGCCCGGCGAGCTGTTCTACTGGGAGCAGCCGAATCTCGGCACCGACCTGATCCGAATATCGCTGGCACGCGATCCGGAAGCCGTCGTCACGGGCTGCCAGCGCGTCGACCAGCACCTAGAGGCATGGAGGCGTGTTGTCATCAGGTGAGCGCGCGACGGTGGTCCTGCTCCAGGCAAAGCAGTCGCTCGGCAGCGAGGGGCTCGCCGAGTTCGGCGCGGCCGTGGCGGCGGCGGGCGCCGAACTGCGGATTCTGCGCACCGGCGAGGTACCGCTGGTCCGAGATGCCGAAGTGACCCTCGACGACCTCGGCGACCAGCACATCGCCGAGCTCGCCGCATGGCAGGCCCTGATCCCGGCGGGCACGACCGCGATCGTGACCAACGACGAATACCTGCTCGGCCTCGCGGCACAGCTGTGCCGCGAGCGCGGGCTGGCGAGTCCGGTGCCCGGCTCGCTGGAGAACTACCGGCACAAGGGGCGGATGCGGCGCGCGCTGGAGGCGGCCGCCATCCCGGTGCCCGAGTCGCTGATCGTCACCGCGGGCGCGGTCGAGTCGACCGCTGGTCATCCCGGCTTCGGCGACGACGAGCTCGTCATCGTCAAACCCGCCGCGGAGGCCAATCTGCGCGGCATCCGGATCGAGAAGTTCGCCGCGGTCGATCCGGCCGCGCTCGGCGACGGCCTGATCGAGCGACTGCTCGAAGGCCCGCAGTACCATTCGGAAGTGCTCGTGGTGAACGGCACGGTGACGCATCTGTTCTCGGGTCTCTACATCCGCTCACTGCTGGATCTGACCACCGGCGGGCCCTCCGGCTCGGCCAGGGTCGCACCCGAGCTGGAGGCTGAGCTGGCCGACCTGGCGATCCGCACCTGCACCGCGCTTGGGCTCGACGGCACGTTCACCGCGCACGTGGAATACCTCTCCAGCGGACCGGCCTTCGCCGATGTGGTGGTCAGCGAGGTGTGCGCGCGGGCCTCCGGCGGCGAGGTGCCGTTCCAGTCCAGAATCATCACCGGCACCGATCTCGAGCTGCTCAATCTCCGGATCCAGGCCGGGCTCGACTGGTCCGAGCCGAAGGTGGATCACGAGGCATCCGGCGGCTGGCTGTGGCGCGTCGGCAGAGCGATCGAGGGCGCCGACCGGATCGCGCACCTGCCCGTCGACGCGACATTCGATCACATCCGCCTCGGCGGGCGGGCCCGGCTCAGCGGCCGCACCGAGGCCGTCCTGACCGCGCTCGAACTCCTGGCAGTCGCGAATGCGGGGTGAGCAGTGGCAAGCAGGCGAGTACCCATCGACCGATCCCGACGGCGCGGAACACCGCTGACCGACTTTGCCTTTCAGGAATGGCAGGTGCCGACGCTGCCGCGGCCGTGGGAGCTCACCCCGGTGACACCGAGCACCGCCGCCGAGATCGACCAGGTGGTCGAGTGGATGGCGCGGCCGCACGTACAGTTCGCGATGCACAAAGACTGGGATCGCGACGGCTGGCAGACCGAGATCGAATTCCAGTTCTCCGACAACAAGACCCGGCCCTTCCTCGTCGGGCAGGGCGGCCGGCACGGCGGATACGTCGAGCTCTATCGCGTCGCGCTCGATGTCGTCGCCGACTACTACGACACCCCGGATCGCGATATGGGCATGCACGGCTGCATCGGCGAACCCGACTACTTCGGATACGCGCTGCCGTTCTGGGTGGCGCTAATCGCCGGTGTCTTCGAGACCTATCCCGAGTGCACGGGCGTGATCTCGGACCCGTCGGCGGCCAATCAACTGGTGCGCGCGCTGGACCGCAGCGTCTGCACCGTGGTGGACGGCCACGAACTGGGCGAGATCGACCTGCCGCACAAGCAGGCCGCGCTGTTCCGCTTCGAACGCGAAAACTTCTATGCCGCAATGAAACGACAAGGGGGTGTCGACGTTGTCCTCCGTGAGCTCGGTGGTCACTGATCCGATTCGCTGGTTTCTCCTACACGGGCCGCTGCGGTTGCTGCCCGACTCGATGCTCGGCGACGGCAACGATGTGGGCAGGCTGTTCCTGCGACCGCCGGAAAAGGGCGACCCGTACCGGACACTGCTGACCAAGGTCGGTGCCGACGCCGGCGTGCACGACAGCGCCGCGGGGCTGGTGGTCACCGGCTACGAGGAGAGCGAAGAGATCCTGCGCAGCAACGACTGGTCCGCCGACCAGCCGGTGGCGATTCCGCCCGCCGCGGGGCTCTACCGCTGGCTCACCCGCCGGTCGGTGCCGATCGCCCTCGACGCGCCCGCCCTGGTGTTCATGGACCCGCCCGAGCACACCCGGTTACGCAAACTGGTGTTCCCGATGTTCACCCATCGCGCGGTCACCGCGTCGATCGACGTGATCACCGGCCACACCGAAGCGGTGCTCGCCGAACTCGATGGCCGCGAAAGCATCGACCTGGTAGCGGATTTCGCCCGCAAGATCCCCATCCGAGTGATCTCGGACTTCCTCGGCATCCCCGATCTCGGCGAGGACATGCTCGACGCGCTCGGCGGGCACGGCGCCAAACTGCTCGATGTCGGGATCACCTATCCGGACTATCGGCGCGGCATGACGGTGGCGCGCAAGTTCACCGACTTCGTGCTGGACTGCCGCACCGACCCGGACCAGTTGCGCGACGGGTTTCTCAAGGACTGCGTGCACATGCACCTGGCAGGCGAGCTGACCTTCCCGGAACTGCTCACCCTGGTCGGCTTCGTCTTCGCGGCCGGGTTCGAGACCACGGTCAGCTTCATCGCGAATTCCATTGTCACCGTGCTCGAACACGGTCTCGGCGACCAGGTGCTCGACCAGGGCCGGTTGAGTGACCCGTGGTTCGAGGAGTTGCTGCGCTATGACTCCCCCATCCAGCTGACGCACCGCACCGCGCGGGTCGAGACCAAGATCGGTGACCGGGTGGTCGCGCCCGGCACCGGCGCGCTGATCTGGGTCGGCGCGGTCAACTACGACGCGCGCGCCTATCCGGACCCGGGTCGTCTCGATGTCGCCAACGTGGCGGCACGCACCAGCATGAGCTTCTCCACCGGCGTACACCGTTGTCTCGGCGCGTCTTTGGCGAAGGTGCAGGGGCAGGTGGCGGTCGGCAGCTTCCTCACCGCCTATCCTGATGCCCGGCTGCTGCCCGGCAGGCAATGGCGGGACTCGGTGGTGCTGCACGGCCATATCCGCGTGCCACTGGCGTTGACCGACGGACGCTGATGCGCGCCGTCACGGTGGATCGATCGACGCTGTACTGTCTGGGAGCGTCCACCGACCCGGCCGCCGTCGCCGGCGCGCTGCGCCGGCAGCGGGTCGGCATCGAACCGGTGCGGCCCGGCACCCCGCTCACCCGCAAGATGCTCGCCCTCGCCGCCCACGACCTCTCCGCCGCTGAGCTGGCCGAAACCGCCGCCGCGACAAGGGAATGCTGGGTGCATCTCGTCTCCTCCGCACCCGGATATCCGCATGTCGACGAGCTCGCGCGCGACAATCTGGTCACCCGCAGTGCGCGGGCCTACGCTCCCTCGCTGGCGGAGTACGTCGTCACCCAGCAGGTCTTGCATTGCGCCGCGGACACATTCGCGGACATGCCGAAGCCGTTTCACCGGCGTACCACGCTGGTGGTGGGTTACGGCGCGTTCGGACGCACCGTCGCGCACACGCTGGCCGGGCTCGGCGCACAGGTCACCGTGATCCGCCCGCGGTCGGCGACCGCGCACCCGCTCGACGACGCGGCGACGGCGATGCCGCTGGATCGGCTCCCCCGCCGCGACGCGCACCTGATGGTCGTCGCGCTGCCCGGATTGCCCGAGCTGGTGAACTTCCTCGACGACACCCTCTTCGCCCTGCTGCGCGACGACGGGCACCTGATCAATCCGGCGCGCTGCGCCCCGGTCGACCCCGACGCACTGCTGCGCTGGCTCTCGGCCGGGACCGGACGGCTCACCAGCGACGTCGAAACCGCCGAGCGGGCCGAACTGTTGCGACCGTGGATCGATAAGGGCCGGGTCACGCTGACCCCGCACATCGCGTGGCGGCCCTGGGACGGTGATCCGCTGTATCACCGGGACTGGACGGTGATCTTCGCCACGGGAACCCCGGATCGATCGACAATGAGCGAGCGGTCGCTGCGCATCGACCCCGCCGCGATCGCCCCGGACCTGCTCATCCCCTGACCATCCGTGCCATTGGAGGCCCGATGCCGTTCTGGTTGATCGCGATCACCTTCGCCGTGTTCGTCTTCTACACCGACGACTACATGATCGCCGGGGTACTGCCCGAGCTGGCCGCCGACCTCGGCATCTCGGAATCCGCGGCAGGACAGCTCGTTTCGACCTATTCGCTGGTACTGGTGCTCGGCGCGCCGCTGATCGCGTTCGCCTCCGCCAGGCGCAGCAGGTTCAGCGTCTTCGTCGGCGCGGCCGCGGTCTTCATCGTGGCGAATCTGCTGGCCGCCCTGGCCGATTCATTCTGGCAGTTGATCGTGCTGCGCATCCTCGCCGCCGGCGCCGCCGCCGCGTGCCTGCCCGCGATGTTCGCGCTGGCCCCCATGCTGGCGCCGCCGGAGAAGCGCAGTGCCTACATCGGCATCGTGTCCACCGGCATCGTCGGGGCACTCGCGGTGGGGGTGCCCTTCGGCACGCTGTGCGCCAGCGTGTTCGGCTGGCGCGGCAACTTCGTCGTCTTCGCCGGATTGAGCGTGCTGTCGACGGCGCTGCTGTTCGGGGTGCGGGCGCACCTCAACAAGCCCGGCGAATTGGTGTCGGCGCGAACACATCTCACGGCGTTGTCCAGTCGTCCGGTGGTGACTGTGCTGCTGGGCAACACCATTCTGCTCGGCGGCGCGCTGATGATGTTCACCTATTTCGGCCCGTTCGCCGCCGACTTCTCGAATTCGTCACTGCGCCAACGCGGTCTGCTCTTCGCGGTGGCCGGCGTCGCCGGTCTGGTCGGTTCGGTCGCCGGCGGCATCTACGTGGACAAGAAGGGGCCGTCGGCGGCGCTGCGCATCGGCTTCGGCCTGTTCCTCGGCACGATGGTCATCTTCTCCGTGCTCACCGCGTTCGCGCCCATCCCGCTGGCGGTTCTCGTGCTGCTGACCCTCGTGTGGTCGCTGTCGCTCTACTGGAACGCACCCGCCATGCAGACCATGCTGCTCGATTCCGCGCCGGACTCGGCGACCCAGGTGCTGGCCCTCAACTCGTCGTCGACCTATCTGGGCGTCACCCTCGGCAGCATCGCCGGTGGCATCACCCTCTCGTTGTTCAGTCCCTTCGCCCTGCCGATCGCGGCCGCAGCGCTCAGCGCGGTCGCCTTCGTCGTCATCGAGGGCTATGCGCGGCGCGCGGGCGCGGCGGGGCGGCCTCAGCCCGACTCGGCGGAAAGGACCACCTGATGACCGGCGCGTACCCACCGGCACCCCGACTACCTCGACTACTCCAGACGGTGCTGCACACCAAGCGGCACGCGCAATTCCTCACCGCGCAGGCCCGCCGCTTCGGCGACGTGTTCACCGTGCGGCTGCTGCCGCCCTACCCGGACCGCATCGTGGTGTTCTCCCGGGCCGAGCACATCAAGGAGATCTTCGCCGCCGCGCCCGCGGATCTGCATGCCGGCGAGGCGTATCGGGAACTGGCGATGATCATGGGCGAGCATTCGGTGCTGCTCACCGACGGTCGCGAACATGCCCGCGCGCGCAGGCTGCTCATGCCCGCGTTCACCGGCGCGGCTCTCAGCGGCTACCGCGCCCTGGTCGAGGACATCACCAAGACCCAGGTGGAGCGGTGGGACGCCGGCACCGAGCGCATCCTCGCGCGCATGGAGGATCTGACGCTGGACGTGATCACCCAGGTGGTGTTCGGCGTCGCCGACGAACAGCGCAGAGCCGAATTGACGCCGCAGCTGCGCCGCATCACCGCGGTCAGCCCCGTCGTGCTGCTCGGCTGGAAATGGCCGTGGCTGCGCCGTTTCGGGCCGTGGCGCCGGTTCGCCGACACGCTCACCGCGATCGATGAGCTGCTCTACGCCGAGATCGCCCGCCGCCGTAGCCATCCCGACATCGACCAGTACGCCGATGTGCTGTCCCGGCTGCTCGCGGTCGGCTCCGGTGACGATCCCTCGACCGAACCGCTCAGCGACGCCGAACTGCGCGATCAGCTCGTCACGCTGCTGCTCGCCGGGCACGAGACCACCGCGTCCGCGCTGTCCTGGGCCTGCCACGAACTGGCTGCCGCGCCCGAGGTGCAGGACCGCGCCCGCCAGGCCGCCCGCGACGGCGACGATAAATACCTCGAAGCAGTGATGAAAGAGGCACTGCGCCACCGCATGGTGATCGGGCGCGTGCAACGCCAGCTCACCCGCGACCTGACCATCGGCGGCGTCGCCCTCCCCCGCGGCACCCGCGTCTCCACCTCGATCGCCCTCGCCCACCAGAACCCCGCCAATCACGCTGAGCCGGCGCGATTCCGTCCGGAACGCTTCCTCGACGGCGACGTGACGCCCCAGACCTGGCTGCCGTTCGGCGGCGGGGTGCGCCGGTGCCTCGGCGCGGGATTCGCCCTCATGGAGGGCGCGGTCGTGCTCCGCACCGTGCTCAGCCGCTACCGCCTCGAACTCCCCGGCACCCCCGAACCCGGCCGCGTCCGCAACATCACCAACGTCCCCGCCCGCGGTGCCCGCCTGATCCTGACCCCGGTCACCGACAGATAGCGAGTCGATTTCCTGGGTCGCCGCGTGCGCCAGTCGGCGACATCGCGCACACGCCGGCTGATCTCGGCGGCGCCGATGAATTCCGGGCCGGTTTCTCGTCGGTATCTGCACAGGGGTCGTGAGACTGGAGCGAAGACATGAGCGAACCGCTGCCATGGCGAACGCCGATACGCGGCAATGGACTCCCGATGACGGCTTCGGGCCGGAGCGAAGGCGACCGGCCGTGGCGGTGATCGAGGACGTCAGCGCGCTGGGGAACGAGTTGGAACGCTCGTACCAGGTCTACGTGCGCGGCAGGCTGAAGTTCCGCGTCAAGCAGATCGTCTACGTGGCGTTCTCGCTCGACGAGACGGTGATGGGCTTCGGCTTCCCGAAGGAGGAGCGCGCGGCGCTCGTCGCGAGCGAACCGCACAAATTCCAGCTCCCGTCGAGCTCGGACATGCGCTTCAACTGGGTCCACGCTGACCTCGCCGCGCTGGACCCCCGCGAGGCCCGCGAGCTGGTGGTGGATGCCTGGCGCCTGGTCGTCCCGCAGAAGCTCGCCCGCGCATACGATCTCGCGCACCCCGACGGCCCCCGCTGACCCGCCCCGAACCGGCGGCGGCTCAGAACGGCAGCATGGGCACGGCGTCGAGGAGAGCCCGGGTGTACGGGTGCGCGGGGTGCGCCAGCACCTCGTCCGCGAGACCGCGCTCGACGATCTCGCCGTCCTTCAGAACCAGCAGTTGGTCGCACAGCTGCTGGACGACGCCGACGTCGTGGGACACGAGGATCAGCGAGAGGCCGAATTGCTCGACCAGATCACGCAATAGTTCGATGATCTGGGCGCGGGTGGGGGCGTCCAGGGCGGAGAACGGTTCGTCGCCGACGAGCACCTTCGGGTTGGGGGCCAAGGCGCGCGCGATCGCGATGCGCTGGCGTTGACCGCCGGAGAACTCGTGCGGATAGCGGGCCGCGGCATCGGGTTCCAGGCCCACCGCGACGAGCAGTTCCGCGACCCGATAGTCGTGGTTGCCCGGAATGCGCAGGCATTCCAGCGGTTCGGCGATCGAGTCGCCGACGATCATGCGCGGGTCCAGCGAACTCAGCGGATCCTGCAGCACCACTTGGACTTCCCGGCGAAACCAGGCCAGGTCGCGGCCGCGTACCGGTTTGCCCTGGTACCGCACCTCGCCCGCGTCGGGACGATCGAGGGCGAGCAGCAAGCGCAGCAAGGTCGACTTCCCGGAACCGGATTCGCCGACGATCCCCAGGTGGCTGCCCTCGGCCAGCGACAGGCTCACCGAACGCACCGCGTGCCGCCGCGGCGCGCGGCGCAGCGGACTGGTGCGCGGCAACCGGAACGACCGGCTCAAGTCCGTGGCCTCCAGCAGCATCACGACACCACCTCCGCAGGCCCACCGCAGGCGCCCGAGCGCGCCGGGTCCCGACGGAACGACGATGCGCGCGCCTGCGTCAATAGCGTTCGCAGGTAAGGATGTTGCGACTGTCGCAGAGTCTGCGCCAGGTCTCCGTCCGCCAGCACCCGTCCCTCCCCCATGACCAGCACCCGCTGCGTCACCTGCGCCAGTACCGCCAGATCGTGCGTGATGAACAGCAGCGCCGTCCCCTCCTCCGACACCAAATCCTCGAGCAGCGCCAAGATTTCGGCCTGCACCGTGACGTCGAGGGCCGTCGTCGGCTCGTCGGCGATCAACAGGGCGGGCCGGGCCGCCAGCGCCATCGCGATGCCGACGCGCTGTCGCTGACCGCCGGAGAGCTGATGGGGAAAGGCGCGCATGATGTGCGCCGGGTCCGGCAAGCCGACCCGGGCCGCCAGTTCGATGGTCGCGGCGTCGGCGGCGCGCCTGCCCATCTGCCGGTGCAGCCGCAGCGGTTCGGCGATCTGCTTGCCGACGCGCATCAACGGATTCAGCGCGGACAGCGGTTCCTGGAACACCATCGCCATCCGGCGGCCCCGGATCTTCGACAGCTCGCGGTCGGCCCGCCCGAGCAGCTCCATCCCGTCGAGGGTGATGCTGCCGCGCACCCGTGCCTCCTCCGGCAGCAATCCCATGATCGCCAGGGCGAGTAGGGATTTCCCCGATCCGGAGACGCCGATCAGACCGAGCCGGCCGCCCGCCGCCACCTCGAAGTCGACCGCGTCGAGCAGGACCCGATCGCCGATCTCGACGGTCAGCCCGGTCACCTTCAGCAGTGTCATCGGGTCGGCACTCCTTTGCGCAGCCGGGGATCGGTGACGCTGCGCAGCGCGTCACCGAGCAGATTGAACCCGAGCACCGTCAGCGCGACCGCCAGGCCCGGCCACACCACCAGCAGCGGCCGCACCTTGATGTAGTCCTGCTGCGCGCGCAGGATGCCGCCCCAGGACGGTGCCGAGGGCGAACTGCCGTAGCCGAGGTAGGTCAGTGCCGCCTCGGCGAGCACGGCCAGCGCCATCACCCAGGACAGCTGCACGATCAGGGTGGGCGCGATGGCGGGCAGCAGGTGTTTGACCACGACGCGGCCCGTCGACGCACCGGCGGCCCGCGCCGCGAGCACGAAATCGCTGGTCAGCACGCGCGCCACCTCGGCACGCGCCACTCTGGCGACCGCCACGCCGGAGCTGATCCCGATGGCCACCGCCACCGTCAGCATCGACCCGCCGTAGACCGCCGCCAGCACCATCGCCAGCAATAGGGCGGGGAACGCGATCATGATGTCGATCAGCTGCACCACCACCGAGCCGACCGGGTGCGGGAACAATTGCGCGGCCATGGCCAGCGTCAGCCCGAGCGTGCCCGCGATCGCCGCGACCACCAGCGCCACCGCGAGCGTCTGCCACGCACCGGCCAGCACCTGACTGAACACATCGTGGCCGACCCGGTCGGTGCCGAGCAGATGGCCCTCGCGCAACGGCAGCAACCACGCTCGGCTCGTATCGGTGGCCTGCGGGTCGTAAGGCGTCCACCACAGCGACACCAGGCTCGCGCCGATCAGGGTGCCGACCATCACCAACCCGAAAGCGCCACTGGGCTTTCGGATCAGGGCGGCCAGCACGACCTGCACGGCGCGACGCCTGCGCCGCCACTTGGGTCGCTGCACGGCTCGAATCACAGTGTGGCCTCCACCCGCGGGTCGATGAGGCGGTGCACGATGTCGACGGCGAAGCCGATCACCAGCACCGCACTGACGATCAGCAGCACCTCGCCCTGCACTTTGACCAGGTCGCGGTTCGCGACATCGGACAGCAGCATGCTGCCGACGCCGGGCAGGGTGAACACCCGCTCGATCACCACCGCGCCCACGATCAGCACCGCGAACTGCAACCCGAGGATGGACACCACCGGCGGCGCCGCGTTGCGAAAACCGTGCCGCACCAACGCCTGTGTCCGGGTCAGCCCCTTGGCTCGCGCGGTCCGCAGATACTCCGAATACAGCACCCCGAGGATCGCCGAGCGCACGAACCGGAACAGCACCGCGCCCTCGGAGAGACCGAGGGTCACGCACGGCAGGATCAGGCTGCGCATCGCCTCACCCGGCTCCGCCCAGCGATCCGCCGGAAACCCCTGCGCCGGCAGTATTTTCAGTTCCACCGCGAACACCAGGATGAGCAGCATCGCCAGCCACAGCCCCGGCACCGCGATGCCGAGCTGGGACAGCGCGTTCGCCGCCTCGCCGGTCCTGCTGCGATGCCGGATCGCGGCCCACGTCCCCAGCGGCACCGCCAAACCCAGGGCGATCACCAGCGATCCGGCGATGAGCGGGCCGGTGACGGCCAGCTTCTGCCGCAGTTCCGCCCCCACCGAGGTCCCGTTGAGCTGGGAGTGACCGAAGTCGCCGTGGAAGACGCCGCCGATCCAGGACAGGTACTGCTCCGGCAGCGAGCGATCCAGTCCGAGATCGGTGCGGATGGCGGCGATCTGCTCCGGTGTCGCCTGCAGGCCCGCGACGGTGGCCGCGACATCGCCGGGCAGCAACCGCAGCAGGCCGAAGACGAGCACGCTGGCCACCGCGAGGGACACCAGGAGCAGCCCGACTCGCTGGATCACATACCAGAGCAAAAGGCCTCCGTCACTTGGCGACCGCCAGCTCGGTCAGCGGGAACCGGTTATTGGTCTCGTGCTGCGGCACACCGTAAACCCCCTTGCGCACCACCGTGTTCAGCTCGACGAGGAACAGCCAGTCACACGGCGCGTCCTCGGCGATCTGCCGGGTCATCTTGCGCAGCAGCGCATTACGCGCGTCTTCGCTGTCCGCGGTACGCGCCTCCTGATACCACTGCTGTACCTGTTTGTTGTCGTAGCCGAAGTAGTAGTCGGCGCGCGCGTAGTTGCCGACGTCGCGCGCCTCGGCGTGATTGACCACGCTCAGTTCGTAATCGTGGTTCTTGTACACCTTCGACAGCCAGGTCTGGAACTCGACCACCCGAACGTTGAGCGTGATGCCGACGTCCTTGAGGTTGGAGACCAGAATGTCGCTCAGCGCCGTGACGTAGTGGTTCGGATACTCCACCGAGAGGGTGAGGCCGTTGCCGTAGCCGGCCTTCTCCAGCAGCTTCTTCGCGTTCTCGGGGTTGTATTCGTCGAGCGAGGTCAGGTCCTCGTACCAGGGATCCTGCGGCGGCACGGGGCTGCCGATCTGGATACCGGCGCCCACCGCCTTGATGATCGCCTTCTTGTCCAGCGCCTGCCGAATAGCGTGGCGCACATCGGGATTCGCCAAGACCGGATTGGCTTCGTTGAAGGCCAGGGTGTATTCGTCGGTGCTGGTGCCGCGCAGCACGCTGAACTTGTCACCGGCACCGGTGAACGGTTGCAGCAGTGTGGGATCCGTCGCGGTCTGCACGTCGATCTGTCCGGTCAGTTCGGCGTTGTTCGCGGTGTTGGCGTCGATGATGTAGTGGAACACCACCTTCGCGACCTTGGGCTTCGGCCCCCAGTAGTCGTCCCAGCGGGCGAGGGTGAGGGTCGAGCCGCGATTCCACTGCGCCAGCCGGAACGGCCCCGACCCGTTCTCCGCGCCGTCGAGCGCGGCGAAGTCGGTGCCCGCCTTGTAGACGATGCCGCCGCGCTGGGTCAGGTTCCACAGCAGGTTGGTATCGCGCTGTTTCAGCTGGATTGTCACGGTGGCCGGGTCCGCCGCCGTCACCGCCGCGATCGAGGCGAGGTCGGCCGCGCGCAGCGACTTGGAGCCCGGCGCGATCTGCTGCTGCAACGACCACACCACATCGGCGGAGCTCAGCGGTGAACCGTCGTGAAACTTCGCGTTCTGGACGAGGTGGAAGGTGTAGCTCAACCCGTCCGGCGACTGCTCCCACGAGGTCGCCAGGCCGGGCACTATCTTGTCCTGCGCGTCGGCGTCCACCGTGACCAGGCCCTGGTAGACGTTGTCGAGCAAGGCCTGATCGAGCGCGACTCCCGCGGTGGTGAAGGTGTTCAGACTGACCGGCTCCAGCGCGAAGCGGACGTTCGCCGTCGCATCGAGGTTCAGCTGGTCGTCGGGCGGTGTCGCGGACTGGGTCGCCTTGCTCGAGTCGGCCCCGTCGGGCACGTCGCCGCCGGTACCGCAGGCCACGCTCGTCAACCAGACCGCGAAGGCCAGCGCGACCACGGCGACCGGACGAGCGCGCCTCAACGGACGCCCCCGAGGGTGTGATCCGTCATTATCCGAGACTGCAATTCAGCACTCCTGACCTCGTTTCGACGCCGATCGAGCCAGACACCCATGACACGATATCCCCGATCAGCGAATTTGTTTCAGTGGCATACCTTCACGGAACGCCGCGTGCCCAGGCGGCGGCGTCGGCGCATCGAACGGATTGAGCCAGAGCCGCAGTAGCTCACGGGCGATCTGGTCGGTGTCGATGAACGCGGTGCGGGCGTGCACGACCACGTTGTTGTTGAGGAACTGGATATCGCCGGGGCGAATCCGCATGGTGATCTTGTTCTCCGGGCGGGCTGCGATGGCCTCGAACGTGTCCAGGGCGTACCGCTCCACCGGGGAAAGGTCCAAATCGAAGCGCTCGTGCGCGGACTCGACGAACTGCCGCAGGTAGTAGCGGCAACTGAGCCTGCCCTCGTGCCAGGCGTACACGGAGTTGCGGTAGTACGGCCGCTCACCGTCGACCTCTTCGTCGCGCCGGTCGTAATAGAAACCGGCGTAGTACAGGCCGAGCAGTTCCCGATGCTCGCGCAGCAGGTCGTTGTGGATGGTCACCGAACTGGTGAGGCTGCTGTAGCCGCCCTCGCCCGCCGAATGCAGACAGAGCAGCCCGACGATGTCGGAGCTGTCGGTGTGGAACGGCAACGCCTCGTTGGTCTGATAGCCGCGGGTGGCCGCGTTCAGCAGACCGCCGTTGCCGTAGTTCTTGACCGGCACCAGCAGGTCGCCACGGGCGTTCTGCGTCACGGCCGGCCCCAGGTGCGCGCCGACACCCCAATACATGAGTTCGATGTCGGAGCGCGGGATATCGGCCGTGATGGGAAAGCCGCTGAGCACGGCGAACCCCCGTCCGGAGACGAGGGTCTCCGATACCGCGGCGAGCTTGCGCGCCAGCCCGTCGAGCGGAAAGTCCGCACGGGTGATCTCACCGAGTTCTTTGCCGGTACGCCGGCAGTGCTGCAGCGCGGCGAACAATTCGCCGACGTCGTCGGTGGTCAGCGGGGTGGTCCATTGATCGGGATCGGTGTAGTCGCTGCTGCGCCACGCGGACGGTCCGGTGATGGTGCGGGTGCAGATGGGTAGGGTTGCGTGCGTCATTCGTTCGCTCATTCCTTCACAAACGGAGATTGGTCACGAGCGGGCGTTTGTCGATGCCGACGCCCGCGGGAATCGTCAGGTCGGGGCGGCGCCCGTAGTCGCAGCTGACCAGCAGTTCCAAGGCAAGATCGCGTTGCACCATGCTGCCGCCGACGCCGACCACGGCAGGCAGCACCGAGATCAACTGCCGCACCGCCTGTTCGGGATTGGACTGGCAGTAGTAGAGAAAGCTCTCCGCGACGCCCACCGCGGTGCGCCGGGTGCCGATCAGATGCGCGGCGATATCGGTTGCCTCCGCACCGATTTCGTTGGCCACCTGCTTGGCGAGTTCGTGCCGGTCGGCGCCGATGATGGCCAGCAGCACGTGCAGATCCACGAACGCCGAATTCGAGGCCGCACGGATCTCCGACGCCTTGTCCGCGACGGCAGTGAACTCCTCCGGCCCGGCCCGCCCCGCCAACCGCAGGCGCCACAGCAGCGAGACCGCGTCACAGAATTGCATGGCCGAGCATTCGGCCCCGAGCACACCGGTGACCTCGCCGGTGAGCCCGACCAGCGCGTCATGGTCGGAACCCGCCATCGAGTTCAGCGCGTGATGCCAGCTCAGATGCGTACGCAGCAGGCAACTTTCGGCGTTCCACCGGGACCGCGTCGATGACAGCAACTCCCCGACCGCACCGTGATCCCTGGTCTCGAACAGCGCGTGCGCGCACGCGTGCACCGCCCACGGATTGTCGTCGGGGGCGAGTTCGAGCGCCCGGCTACCCGCCGCATATGCCTCGTCGAAGCGATGGTTCTCCCCGAGCGCGAACGCCAGCATCGCCAGCAGGTACGGATACGCCTCGGTCGCACCCTCGGTCAGCAGCGGGCTCGCGGTCAAGCGCGCGAGCAGCGTTCCGGTGGCGCCGGTCAGGAAATCCACCTGATGCCCGGCAGCCAAAGCCAGTGCGTCCGAGGGGAATTGCCACGATATCTCCAGCAGCGTGGTGCCCGCGGCGCCGAAATCGCCGCGCAGCAGCTGCCGGATCGCGTCCAGGTGGCCCGATTCCAGCGCGGTGATCGCGCCCTGATCGATATCGCGCAGGGCCGCAACGACTTCCGCCGGTGGGCGCACACCCCCGAGTAGATACAGGTACGCGCGCAGCATCACGATGACGGGCTGCTCGGCGTCGTCGTGGTCCAGCTCGTCCAGCGACGTCACCATGGTGCGATCGAATCTGAGCAGCCCGTTCAGCGAGCCGGAAACCGCGGCCGAGACGCGGTCGTCGTATGCCGAGAGATCTACTGGGTTCATCTGCACCTAACTCTCCGATGCGGGCAGCCCGCCGAGGTAGAGCTCACGAATTCCGGGCCTGGCCTGGCGCGCCCACGCGACCGCGGCGGCCACCTTGTCCATGTCGATATCGAAGTAGGGCTGGGACATGTCGGTCAGACCGAAGGACGGCGGCACGAAATCGACCTCCGCGAACAACTTCGCGAACTCGGCGACCGCGCTGTCGCGGCTCGTCCGCCGGTGCCAGTAGGACTCCATGATCTGATCCGACTTCTGATAGAACGCGTCGATGAAACCGTCGAGCCCGGTGCCGGGCGCCGGATCGGGCTGCTGCGCCGGCGCTTTGCCCGCGGCCCGCGCGGCGGCGAGCGCGGTGACCTGCCGCAACCGCTTCTCGGTGCGCATGGTGCCGGTCACCTGATTGACCTGCCACACCCGGAACCACGCGTTCCAGAGTTCATAGTCGGTGAACGAACGGAAGGCGTTCCCGACAAGGAAATCGTTCTCTTCGATCAGGCTCGACTGCATGTGTTCGATGTCGTCGAAGGTCTCCGGCGTGAAACCGCCGCGGAAGCGATCGATCAACCGTTCGGCCAGCCGATCCACCACCACCGCGGTGTTCTGCATACCGCGGGAGAACAGCGGATCGATGAACCCGGCCGCGTTCGACGTCAGACACCACCGATCACCGACGGTGCGGGTCGAGGAGTATTGCAGCCTGCCCGCGCTGATCCACGATCTCGCGGTGCGCGCGTGCACGAATTGCTTGCCGATTTCCGGATAGGTCGCCAGGAAATCGGCGAATGCCCGCTCGGGATTCGCCAGTGGCGCCTCGTCACCGTCGTCGATGCGCCAGACAATGCCGACACTGCACAGCGGATTGGCCGATTTCTCGCTGTTGTCGAACGGGATCACCCACATCCAGCCGCCGTCGAAGACGTGATGCAGTGTCCCCGTGTGCCATTCGCGCGGCCCATGCACCGAGGTGATCTCGTCGAACGGCGTCACGCCGGTCATATGGGTGAACACCGACTTCGAGGTGGTGCGCAGGCCCTCGGTGGTGCGCAGTCCGAGCGCCGCGGCGACCGGCGAGCTCCGCCCACCGGCATCGACCACGTATTCGGCCGAAATCCGTGTTCCCTCATCGCCTTCGAAGAGCACCCCGGCCTCGGTGATGTCCAGTCGCCGGGTGCCGACCCCCTCCAGCAGGACCGCACCGTAGTCGCGGGCGCGCAGCGCGAGCCAGTGATCGACGTCGGCCCGGAACAGATGCGACTCGGTCTCCACGATCTCCGAGAGCGGGAACTGATGGGCGCGCCGCGCCGTCGCGCCCGGCTCGTGATAGACGAAGCCGAAGTTGTTCTTCATGCCGCAGGTGCCGACCGACCCGATGAGATTGTCGAACGACGAGAGCGCGGCCAGCTCGGGCACCCCGTACTTGATGCTCATCAGCTTGTAGAGCTTCGAGGTGTTCGGGATCGTCGATTCACCGATCGCGAACCGGGGATGGGTCTTCGGGTCGACCATGCAGGTACGCAGCCCGGACGCTTGTAAACAGAGCGACAGCGTGCTTCCGGAAAGGCCGGAGCCCAGGATCAGCACATCGTAATCGGCACTCACCGCGAAACTCCCTCGGCCGATCCCCGACGCAATGGAGTTTGCTGATGATATTGCATGAGCCAGCGATTGTCGCGACGTATATACACCGTAGAAATAGCAGCGTATATACCGTCCAACCCCACCCGTTTCTGATACATCTCGTAAAACACGATATGCGCGTCGGGGCCCAGCGATCGCTCGTGGAACTCAAGTATCTGATAGGCCTCGATCGGGGGCGCTTCGCCGACCGCGTTCAACATGATCCGCCGGGACAGCGACGCATGTGGAGAGGGCACCGCGAACACGGCGTCCGACGCGGTCGCGTGATCGTAGAATTCAGCGCCGTCGCCCGCGCTCAGCGCGCGCCACTGCAAAAATTCGATTTCGGTCGGACTCGGATCGGCCGGATTCCCGTCAACCGGGTTACCGGTGTTTTCTGACGCATGCATGACCATTGAGTACCCGTCTGATTCCCAAGCGGAGAATGCCAGATCGCCGGCGCCCTCCCCAGGGCCGTCGATAATTTATGTTCCGGAAGGAACAATATCACGGTGCGCGCACGATCGGCAACGTTTCGGCGGACGTCCAGCGAAACCAACATCGTTGATCCGCAACCGATCTCGATTACGTCAACAGCTGCGTTGCGGGCGCTGTTCGGGTACCGTCGAAGTGATCTATCCATACGCCCGTTCCGGCTGCCGAAGCGCGTTCGGAGCCAACCGGAGGGGAGAATCGTTGAAGCCACCGGATGCCACCAATTATGCACAAGAAGCATTGATCGTTCAGCACGATCCCGCGGTAATCTCCGACATTTCCGCGAAGCTGCGGGCACAGGGCCGCACGGTCACCTTCGTGCCCACCATGGGCGCCTTACACGACGGCCATCTCGCATTGGTCGAACAGGCGCAGGAAAACGATTCCGAGTGCATTGTCTCGATCTTCGTCAACCCATTACAATTCGGGGCCTCGGAGGATCTCGACCGCTATCCGCGCACGCTGGCGACCGACCTCGACCGGCTGCGCGCGGCGGGCGTGCGAACGGTCTTCACGCCCACCATGGCAGACATGTATCCGAACGGCAGGCGGACCACCGTCACGCCGGGCCCGCTCGGTACCGAACTCTGCGGCGCGACCCGGCCGGTGCTCTTCGGCGGCATGCTCACCGTGGTGGCCAAGCTACTGCAGATCACCCGGCCGCACGCCGCCTACTTCGGTGAAAAGGACTACCAGCAGCTGATTTTGATTCAGCAGATGGTGCACGATCTGAACTTCGACATCCGGATCGTCGGGGTCGCGACCGTGCGTGAACCCGACGGCTTGGCGCTGTCCTCACGCAACCGCTACCTCGACGCGGCCGAGCGGAGCTCGGCGACGGCGATACCGACGGCGCTGCGCGCGGGGGCGCGCGCGAGCGGCGCGGGAGCCGCCGCGGTACTCGACGCCGCCCGCGCGGTACTCGACGCCGCAGCCGGGGTCGAGGTCGAATATCTCGAATTGCGGGCGCCCGATCTCGGGCCCGCACCCGCGGCAGGCCCGGCCCGGCTGCTGGTCGCCGCGCATATCGGCAAGACCAGGCTGATCGACAACATCTCGTTGACCCTGTCCGACCTTCGGGAAATGTGAAACGGAAACACCATGTGCACCTGTATGTTTCTCCTGGACCGCGCGAACGAACGTTTCGTCGCCATCGAGGCCAGGGACAATTCCATTTATCGGCCGCACGGTTTCGAGGCGGCTCGCCGGCTCGGACTGACACAACCCTTCTCGTACGGGGCGCACTGGCACGAGAATTCGGATCTCCGCAAAAAGGTGTGGACCGTACAGGCGGCGGAAAGCCCCGAATTGGCCGAGGTCGTGAGCGGGCTGGATATCGAAGGCGGATCGTGGCTGGCCTTCCATCGCCGCACCGGTGTCTATTGCCGGATCTTCACACCGGAGTGGGACGAACACGGCCGCGCCGACGCGACCGGCGATGCGGTGTCGGGCGCACCCGGGGTCGAATTGCTCGCACCCGGCGGGCTGAGCTTCGATTGCGCGACCGCGCCGTCCGCCGAGCAGGCCGTCGAACTCCTGCGCACCCGGCTGCTGCCCGCTGTGGGTGATTCCGGAAAATTGTTCGCATTTCATCTGGTACTCGCCGATCCGCACAACGCGTTCGTCGTCTCGTTCGACGGTCGCGATACCGTGACCGCGACCCCGTTCACCGACGACCGTCCGCATGTGCTGACCGCCGCGGATCCGGCGGGGGCGGACGAATTCGGTCGTCGTCTCGCCGAGCGCGCGCAGGGTGTCGAGGCACCCACGGAGAAATTGACCTCGTGGGCACCGTGGCTCTCCGTTTTCACCGCCACCGAACCGGGTGCACCCGATTACGCGGACCAAAACTGGACCGCCGAGCGGTATTCGGCCATACGTCCGCCCTATCGCGACACCGCCGACGAGTTCCGGTACAAGAACGCCACTCTTTTCCCGACTTCCGATCCGCGACGGATAGCGTGGACGAAGAGTGTGTCGATATACTCGGCCGGACAGACGGGGGCGGAGTTGTTCGCGTACAACGAGCGGCAACTGTTCGAGTACCAGCCGGTGCCTGCCGATGTAGGTCGAATGGGCTTCCCCACGACCCCCGATGACTTCTTCGTCGTGACAGCGAACACGAACTCTTGAACCGAGGTGGGTATGACGATTGGCATTCCGGGTGTACGGGTCGGGCACTGGTCCGATCCGCACGGGGAAACCGGGTGTACGGTGCTGCTGCTGCCGGAGGGCACCGTCGCGTCCTGTGAGGTCCGCGGCGGTGCGCCGGCCAGCCGCGAGCTGGAGGTGCTCGCACCGGACAAGACCGTGCCGTTCATCGACGCGGTCGTGCTCACCGGTGGTTCCGCGTTCGGACTCGCCGCCGCGGACGGCGTGATGCGTTATCTCGAGGAGCACGACCGCGGCGTGCAGACGCCCGGCGGCAAGGTGCCGATCGTGCCCGCCCTTGCCCTGTTCGATTTGAGCGCAGGCGATCCCAAGGCGCGGCCGACGGCCGAACGCGGCTACGCGGCTGCCCACGCCAGCACCGGCGAGCAGGTGCTCGCCGGTCGTGTCGGGGCGGGCACCGGCGCGTACACCGGACACTGGCGTGGACCCGGCGCACGCACGCCGGGCGGTCTCGCCTACATCGAACGCCGGTGGAACGACCTGGTGGTCGGCGCGCTCTGCGTGGTCAACGCGTTCGGCGACATCGATGACGGCGTCGCCGAGATCGCACTGGACTCGGTCACGCAGTTGAATCTGGTCATCTCCGCGGCGTCGGCGGCGCGCATGCACACCACCATCGGCGCCGTGATCACCAACGCCAAGCTCGACAAGGTCGGCTGCCACATCGTCGCGCAGGGCGCGCACGACGGTTTGTCGCGCGCGCTGACGCCACCGCACGGCCGGTTCGACGGCGACGGATTCATCGCCGCGGCAACGGGATCCGTCGACGCCGACGTCGACCTGGTGCGGCTGATGGCGCTGGCCGCAGTGACCGACGCGATCCGCTCGGTCGCGGCCGCGCCCCAGTAGGGCCGATACCAGCCGGCTACCAATCGCCACTGTCGTACTCCGCGCGGACGGCGGCGACCGCGGCCTCGATCCGGCTGGTCACCTCGAGTTTGGCGAGAATGCGGCTGACATACTCCTTCACCGTGTCCGGGCTGATGAACAACCGAGAGCCGACCTCTCGGTTGGACAGCCCGTCCACGACCAGCCGCAGGATCTCCCGTTCTCGTTTGGTCAGCGTCGAAAGGCGCTGACGCGCCTTGTAGTCCAGCGCCAGCCCGCTGTGCATCCGGCTCGGCTGCGGCGCCATCGCCAGCACCGCACCCGAGCTCAGCACCTCCAGCACCTCGAGCACCGCCTCCACGCCGCGATCCTTGGCCAGCACGGCGTCGACCTGTGCGATATCGGCATTGGCGGCGCCGCGCTCCACCAGCAGCGTGATCATCGGCGAATGATCCGAATCCCGCAGCCGCGCAACGGTCGCGGCGAGCCCGTCGAGACGCGCCACCGAGGCGTCGAGCACGATCACGTCGGGCCGCAAGCGCGCGGCCCGATCCACCACCTCACGCCAGGAACACGTGCCCGCCAACGCGAACCCGCCGTGCCCGGCCACCGCCCGTTCGAAATCCGCTCGGGCGAAAGAGAAGTCGGAGGCGACGAGCAGACTGCGCCGCGACACCACGGTGGAACCGCACCACTCGACCGGGCGACGACGGCCGATACGCACCTGGGTCTCCTGATCCGAGCCGAATCCAACGGTCATGGCGAACCATCGGTGGCGTCGACCCGGAGATTGCGCGCGAGCTGCTCGGGTATTCGCGCCGGCTCGGGCGTGTGCTCCTGCTCGGGTTCGCGCAGCTCCTCGCCCGAGGGACCGAACACGACACCCTGTTTCCAGCCACTGCGCTCGAACAACCGCATCACCGGGGTGGCGACGAAGGTCGTCACGATCGTCATCAGCGCGAGGACGGTGTAGAGCTGGCCCGAGATCAGCCCCGCGGTGAGACCGATGTTGAGCAGGATCAGTTCCATCAGACCCCTCGCGTTGGCGAGCGCCCCCATCGCGCCCGCCTCCCGCCAGCTCATCCCCTGCCAGCGGGCCACCAGGCCGATCGCACCGAACTTGCTCGCGAACGACACGATCATCACGATGACCGCGACCAGCAGCACCTTCGGCTCGAAGATCAAGCTGAGCTTGGTGTTGAGGCCCGAGTAGATGAAGAAGGCGGGCAGCAGCAGGTAGGCGACGAGCGGCTCGAACCGGTCGCGAATCACGTCGAGCAACTTGCCGCGCGGCATCACGGTACCCGCCACGAAAGCGCCGAACACCGAATAGATTCCGACGAAGTCGGTGAACCATGCGGCCAGCAGCACAACCAGCAGCACGACGGTGAGCGGGACGATCGGAATGCCGCCGCTGCGCTCGGAATCCCCGCTGCTCGGCGTCCAGCCTTCCAGCCGCTTCAGGATCGGACGCACCACGACCACCATGAACACCAGGTAGCCGAGGCCGCCGCCGATCGCGAGCACCGCGCCCGACATGCTGTCCTTCGTCGTCGCGACCACGGTCGCCAGCAGGACCCAGGCGCATGCGTCGTCGACGGCCGCACACGACAGCGACATCGTGCCGAGCCGGGTGTTCAGCAGGCCCGACGCATGAATGATCCAGGCGAGCATCGGGAACGCCGTGATGGCCACCGCGGAGGCGACGAACAGCCCGCCCTGCCAGGCGCCGACCTTCTCGGTGAAGTATTCGCCCTTACTCACCATCCAGACGCCGACCAACCCGCCGAGCAGCAGCGGCACCGAGATGCCCGCCAGCGAGGTCGCCCCGGCCTTGCCCAGATGCGAGCGCAGGATGTCCAGCTTGAACGAGGCGCCGACCAGGAACATGTACAGCACCAGCCCGAGCTGGCCGACCACGTAGATGGCGGAGAGATTCGGATGGGTGATCGAGGACCCGCCCACGTCCAGCGTGGTGGGGAACAGCCACTCCTGCCCCGTCGGCCAGATCATGCCGAACACCGAGGGCCCCAGCACGAAGCCGGCGGCCATGATCGCCACCACCTGAACCTGGCCGAGCCGCTGGAACAGCGGCCAGAGCAGGCGACAGGTCACCAGGATGACCGCGACCTGCAGAAAGAAATGTGTTGTGACTTCGAGCAATGAGGGCATACAAACCTCGCTGAGAGAGGATGTCCACCTCCGCCGTGGCGGAGGTGGACCGTCGACTACGGAGTCGGCATCGACAGAACCTGAACGGTGGACACCGCTGTCGCCACCAACTTGCCGTCCTCGCTATGTGCTTCCGCGGCTAGGTAGATCGCCGTGCGGCCTGCCTTGCGCACCACCGCGGTCAGCCGCAGCCGCTGCCCGGGGAACGTCTGGCGCATGAAGTGCGTCGTCAGCTCCAGCGTCGTCGTCGGGCCGCGCGCGGTCAGGTAGCTGAGCGGGCCGATGAGGTTGTCGAACATCGCCGAGAGGAATCCGCCCTGCACCAGCCCGACCGCGTTGGCGTAGCTCGGCGGCGCGGCCACGGTCGCGGTCAGCGACGTGCCCGGCACGTATTCCTCGAACTGCATGTCCATTTCCTTCGCCGAGGGCGGCGGAAGCTGCAGGCTCACCCCGGGCGGGGTGAAGCTGCGAAAGAGCTCGACCGTGTACTCGAGCACCTTCTCGTGGCCGTGAATCGTTGCGTCATCACTCATTTGGTGCCTCCTCGTCCATTGCCGCGGCGCTGTTGCGCGGCTGTCAGAAATGTTTCCAGCATCGCGTTGAATCCGGGGGCGTGTTGCACGGCATGACCCGCACCGGGCAGCCGCACCCGCTGCGCGTCGAGTTGCGCGGCAACGGCATCGCATACCCGATCGAGCGCGCGATTGTGCTCGCCCGAGCAGATCAGCACCGGCACACCCGCCTCGGCGATCGTCTCGAACCGGGGCTTGGCCTCGCGGGGCGAACGCAGCCGCCTGCCGAATTCCAGGGCGTGCCTGATGTCTTCGCCCAGGTCGGCGAGCATCGACGGATCCACACCGGCCACCGCGAAGAACTTCCGCTCGGCCTCCGCGTCGTCGGGGTTCGCCGCGTATTGGTCGGAGAGATCGGCCAATTCACGCACGTACTCGTCGTCCTGGGCGGCATGCCACAGCGGTGCCTCGATCACGGTCAGCGACCGCACGAGGTGCGGCAGCCGCTCGGCCACGAGCACCGCGCCGATGCCGCCGTAGGAGAAGCCGACGAGGTGCGCGCCCCCTGGCACCTCGGCGAGGAGCTCGGCCAAATCGTCCGCGTCGGCGAGGAAGTCCTGCCACCGCGCGGGCGGGCTCGGCGGAAAACCGCGCCGGCTCGGCACCAGCAGCGACCAGCGTTGCCCGAGTTCCTGCTGCGCCGCCCAGGTCAACGACGCGGGCATGCCGCCGTGCACCAGCACGAGCGGCGGTCCGGTACCCGAGCGCTCGATCGCGAGCGGTGCGTCGGCCGGATCGTAGGATTCTTCGAGTGTCATTGGCCCTCAGTTCTTTCCAGGGTCAGGGTGGCTCGCTCGTCGCGCATGAGCGCCGCGTATCGCTGCGGCGTCAGCTCGGTGTAGGCGGCCTCGCCCGCATCGCGGATATAGATGGGCTCCCCGTCCCGTGGCGTGAAACCGTCGCGCTGCAGCGCGAGTTTGGCCAGTTTCAGCGTCGCCGTGGTTTCCAGTGACGCGCACACTCGGATGAACACCGGCCGCGCGTACGGAGGCAGCACCGCGTCGAGATACGACGCGAGTTCCACACCGTCGAAGCGCGAACCGCGAGCCAGCACGATGGCCGCCATGCCCGCGCGGCCTTCCCGGCCCGGCACCCGCACCCCGTAGACGTTCGCCGCGGCGATGCCGGGCCAGCGCACGAGCTGCTCCTGCACCTCCGTGGTCGAGACGTTCTCGCCCTTGTAGCGGAAGGTATCGCCGAGCCGGTCGACGAAGAACAGGTTCTTCTGCGCGTCGATGCGGAACATGTCGCCGGTGTTGAACAGGGCGTCGCCCTCGCGGAAGGCGTCGGTGATCACCTTCGCGCGCGTGGCGTGTTCGTCGCGGTAGCCGCCGAACGGCGTGCGCTTGCGAATCGGCCCGAGCAGCACGCCGACTTCGCCAGGCCGGCAATCGATCAGGCGGCCGTCGGCACGAGCGAAGTCGTCGCGGTCGAAATCCCACTTCGCCAGCCTGCCGCCCAGGCGCAGCTTGCCGACCGAGCCGACCTCGCCGGAGAGATTGAGCGTGGCGATGTTGCCCTCGGTCGAGGCGTACAGCTCGACGATCCGGGGTATCTCGAAGCGCGCCTGCAGCGTCGCCCAGACATCGGCTTGCAGACCCTGGCCGACGATCACCCGAATGCGATGTCCCACATCGTGTTCGGTCGGCGCGGTGTTGACCAGGTAACGGCACATCTCGCCGATGTAGTTGAACCCGGTCGCCTCGTAACGATGCATGTCGTGCCAGAACGCACTCGCGGAAAACTTGCGCGCCAAGGCAAGCGTGCAGCCGTGCGCGATCACGCTCGACAGCGCGATCACCAGCGCGTTGGTGTGGAACAGCGGAAGACAGTTGTAGATCACGTCGCCCGGTTCCAGCCGCCAGGCCAACGCACCGGTCACCCGGCCGACGGAGGTCAACCGCTGATAGCTCATCACCGCGGCCTTGGGCAGGCCGGTCGTGCCGCTGGTGAAGATGTAGGCGCCCGTGTCGGCGAGCGAATGCTGGGCCGTCTCGGGCGGATCGGCGCTGTTCGCGCTGGGCACGAACCGCACGAGTCCGCCGACATCGCCCACGGCGGAGGCCTTTTCGTCCTTGACCACGCGGCAGCGCTCGACCAGATCGGCGGGCACGCGCTCGCGCACGGACAGGAACGCGGGCAGGCATTCCGAACCGACGGTCAGTTGTTTCGCACCGCACGCCGAGAGCGCGTGCACCAACCCCTCACCCCTGGTCTGGGTGTTGATGAAGGCCACGACGATCCCGAGCTTGCCCGCCGCCAGGTAGTGCCAGATGAACTCGGGCCGATTCTCCATCAGCAGGGCGAGCACGTCGCCCTTGCCCAGGCCTTCCTCGCGGTACGCGTGGGCGATCCGGTTGACCCGGCGGTTGGCCTCCGCGTAGTCGAAACGCTCGTCGGCGTAGAGCAGGAACGGTTGCGCCGCGTGCTCGGGTCGCCCACTGCGGCGTTCGAATTCGAACGCCAGGGTGCGATGGGAACCCGCGCCCTCGAGCATGCCCCGAGCGAGGACCCCGTAGGACCGGATGCGATGGGTCAACGACACGCTACGCGCCTCCCGACAGTTTCGCGGCGGCGGCCGGATCGGCGGCGAGCACCGCGGCGAAATACTTCTGGCGCGCTTCGTCGGCGAGCCGGTCCCAGCGCTCCCAGGTCATCGGCGTCGGCTCGTGCTCGGGCACCATCCGGTAGCGGGACAGATCCTCGATGCCCTTGAACCGCGCCAGGATCTCGTCGTCCACCAGCGCGTTGCCGGTGAACTTCGCCGGATCCTGTTCCAGCACCGCCAAGATGGCGTCGACCACGATGTCCTCGGTCCGCCAGTCCTGTGGACTGCCGAGCCCGAGATTCTGCGTCGCCAGCGTGCCGATCAAGGTGCGCGTCCAGATCGCGTTGCACGCGATCCCCTCACCCGCAAGCTCCTGGGCCAAGCCGAACGCGAGCAGAGTCGCGTTCAGCTTGGACGCCATGTAGGCGACCTTCCCGCCGACGTGCTCGAGCACGTCGGGGTCCAGCGGCGGGCTCAGATTGATGATGTGTCCCCACTTGCGTTGCCGCATATGCGGAATGCAGTAGTTCGCGAGCAGGAACGGCGCGCGGGAGTTGATGCTCATCACGAGGTCGTAGCGCTTCTGCGGGGTCGCCTCGACCGCCTGAATCCACATCGCGCCCGCGTTGTTCACCAGAAAGTCGACTCGACCGAATTCGGCCACCGTGCGCTCGACGACGTTCTTCAGATCGTCGTCGTCGCGCACATCGCAGCGCAATCCGAGCGCTCGCGCGCCCAATGCCTCGATCTCCCGGACGGTGTCGGGCACGCTGCCGGGTAGCCGGCCACCGCTTTCCATCGTCTTCGCCGCGATGACGACGGCCGTGCCCCGCCGCGCCAGCGCCAAGGCCAACGCCTTACCGATACCGCGACTGCCGCCGGTGATGATCGCTACCCGGCCTTCGAATTCGGTCAAGTTCGCCACTCTCCTCGCTACTGCGCCGTCGCCTGCAATGCCGACTCGGCCGGATCTCGCTGCGGCAGGTCGATCCTGGTGGCGATCTCCTGTTCGAACGAATCCGCCCACGCCTCGAGGCGATCGACATTGCGGCGCATGTCGGCGAAGGTCTGCGTCGCGGTCTTGTCGGTCAGCAGGTCCAGATGCAGCTGTGCGCAGATCGGCACCTTGCTGTACTCGACGAACAGATACTTCTCCGGCTGCGGCGCCTGCGCGGCGAAGGCACGGAAGTTGGCCTGCATGCGCGACTGTATGCCGAAGAACCGCGAGGCGATCGGATGGAACTCCGCCGCCGCGTCCGGGCTGGTGAGCAAACCCCGGAAGAGCATCTGCGAGGGCAGCGCCCAGTAGAACGAGGTATCCCACATCACCTTGGTGAACATGGCGGGCGCGTGGCCGAAGATGCTGTAGTTGTCGTGATACATCTGCAGATAGTTCGGCCACAGGTCCTCGAGCAGCAGCCGGTTGTAGGACTGGGCGACGTCTTCGGTCAGCCTGCCCTTGCGGTCGAGCTCGATCAGCCGGGTCGTGATCGTGTTGGTGTAGGCGATGTAGTCCGATCCCGGGCTGTAGAACGCGTCCAGGAAGACCGCGGCCTCACCGACACAAGCCCACCGATTGTGCGAGAACACCTGCGTGGAGCTGTAACTCGCGTTGCGCAGCACCAGGAAGTCGAGCAATTCGGCCTGCTCGGTGAACTTCGCCAGCGTCGGCTCGTGCTCGGCGATCCACTGCCGCGCCTTCGTTTCCGTCGAGTAGGTACGGAAGGGGTGGTAGCGATCGTCGGCGACGATGCCGATGCTGGTGTTGCCCGACGACAGCGGGATCATCCACACCCAATAGCCGGTGCCCATCAGGTGGTTGGTCGAGAACCACCGGCGCTCTTGGGTTTTCGGCCGCCAGGTGGGGCTGGTCGGCCCCGCCATCTCCTCGACGTCGTACTCGCCGCGCAACCGCCACCAGGCCGCGTTGATCTTGTGCGGGCTCGGCGCGCCGAGCCCGAGCTTGCGCTGGATCAGCTTGCCGCGCCCGGAGGCGTCGGCGACGAAGCGGGCCCGGACCGAGCGCTGCTCGCCGCCCGCGACCTCGTAGGTGATGACGTGATCGTCGTCGCCGGCCGCGAGATCGACGTCGACGACCTTGGCCTGCTCGATCAGATCGATGCCGAGATCCTTTGCGCCCCTGCGCAGGTCACGCTCGAAGATGCCGCGGTCGATCTGATAGGACGGCACCCTGGCGAAGCGCCGCGCGCCGATCTCCGGCCGCGCCTCGAACGGACCGTGCTGGTCGCCGAAGAACAGGCGCAGGCCGAGCTTGTGCAGGTGGTGCTTGTTGAAATAGCCGGTGAGGCCGAGCTGTTCGGTGAAGTAGTGCGCGCCGCCTTCGACGGTCGCCTCCCCCACCTTGTACGCGCCGTCGGGGATGTCACCGCCGGTGCGCTCGAGCACCAGCACCGAGAGTTCGGGCATGGTCCGCTTGAGCTGCCTCGACAGGGTCAACCCGGCGAGCCCGCCGCCACAGATCACGACGTCGTATCGTTGCATCGGTTTCATTGCCTCTCTCCGTTCCGAGCAGCCGCTCAGTGCCCATCCATGAGACTGGTGAAGCTCGGGTAGTGGTCCTCGGCGGACAGTTCGTCGGCGATCGTCCGCATCACCTGCGCGCTGGGGTTCTGGATGAACAGGTGACCACCCGGGACCGTTTCGAGCGAGAACCTGCCGCTGGTCAGCTTTTCCCAGCCCTGCAGTTGGTCGACCTCGAACAGCGGGTCCTCGGCGCCGCGCAGCACCGTGATCGGGGCCCGCAGCACCACGCCGTGCTCGAATCGGTAGTCGCCGAGCATCTTCAGATCCGCCCGCACCGCGGGCATCATCGGCTTCACCGAGGCCTCGTCCTCGACCGGAATGTTCAGCAGGTCGTTGTCGCGCAACACCTCGAGCACCCGGCTGTCGGTCTCGCGGTCCATGTCGAAGCCGTCGCGAATGTGCTTGAGGTTGCGCACATAGCTTTCGACCAGCGCCGGCGACGGCCAGCCGCCGATGATCAGTTTCAGCGGCACTTCCGCGTACTGCTGCTCCAGATACTTGGTGAGCTCGTAGGCGAGCAGGCTGCCCATGCTGTGCCCGTAGATCGCGAAGGTGCGATCCAGGTGCGGCAGCATCGCGTCGGCGAGCTCCTCGATGAAGGCGGGCATGGAGTCGAACGGGACCTCGTTGACCCGATCTTCGCGACCCGGATACTGAATGCCCACCACTTCCACCGTGTCCGGCAGGAAGTTCGGCCACGGCGTGAACACCGAGGCGCCACCACCGACGAACGGCAGCGCGAACACGCGCAGCGACGCGGTGCTCGAGCGTCCCTTCACCGTATGGATCCAGCGTTGCGTGCCCGCGTTCTCCGACGCGACCGGCAGCACACCGTTGGCCTCGCCGAACACCTGCGCCAGCACCTCGTCGGTGAGTTCGACCAGCGTCGGGCCCCGCATCAACCCCATGGTCGGGAAGTCGATGTCGAGATGCTTGGCCAGCGCGTTGCGGATCTGCCCGGCCATCAGCGAGTCCATGCCGAGGTCGGTCAGGGCCACGTCGTGGGCGAGCCGGTCGATCGGCATGTCGAAGATCCGCGAGATCTGTTGCGACAGTGCCTCGATCAGCCGCGGCTGCCGCGCGGGCTCGTCGAGCTCGAGCAGTTCGGCACGCAGGCCCTCGGTGCCGCCGGTCGCCGCCGTACCCGCGCTCTCGGCGAGCGCCAGATGCGCCAGCCGCGGCGAGCTGCGGATGATCGGCATGACCTGGTTCATCTTCGACCAGTTCACGCCGAACACGCTGGTGCTCGTGACGCCCTGGGCCAGGCACCGACCGATGAAGTCGAGCGCGTGGTCCGGGATGATCGGCGTCCAGCCGAGCCGGGCCAGGGTGTCGAGCTTGGTGCGCGCGACGAACCCGACCTCGGCCAGTGCGCCCCAGTTGACCGTCAGGGCGGGCAGGCCGAGTTCCCGCCGATGCTTGGCGAGCGCCTCCAGGAACCCGTTGGCGGCAGCGTAGTTCGCTTGGCCGGGGGTACCCACGTTCCAGCTCATCGACGAGAACATGACGAACGAGTCGAGGTCCAGATCGCGGGTGTGGTTGTGCAGGTGCCAGGCGCCGTCGACCTTGGGCTGCACGGTCCGCAGGAACTGTTCCTCGGTCATGCCGGCCAGCGGACCGTCCGCGAGCACCATCGCCGCGTGGTAGATCCCGCGCAGCGGCGGCAGTTCCGCGATCCGTTCCAGCAGGCCGACCACATCGGACTCGATCGACACGTCGGCCCGTTCCAGGACCACCTCGACGCCCTTGGCGCGCATCTGCTCGATCGGCGCCTCGTTCTCCTCGTCGATCTGGGCCCGGCGCCCGACCAGCACCACCGTGCGCGCGCCGTTGTCGACCAGCCACTGCGCGGTGCGCAGACCGAAACCGGAGTAGCCGCCGGTGATCAGGTAGGTCCCGTCGCCGTCGAACGCCTGCTCCCCGGTCACCGTCGGATGCACGAGCACCTCGGTGTCGTCGTCGAATTCGACGACGACCTTGCCGATCTGCTTGGCCGAGGCCATGAACCGGAACGCGGAGGCGACCTCGACCGCACCGAAGGCGGTGTGCGGCAGGGCGGGCAGCGTCTGATCGCCGATGCGCTGCAACACCTCCACCATCGCCTCGCGGCACAGTTCGGGATCCTCGAGCAGCAGCCGGTCGATATCGATCGCGGCATAGCTCAGGTTGTTGCCGAACGGCTTCAGGCCGAGCTTGTAGTTGTCGTAGATGTCCTTCTTACCGATTTCCAGGAACCGTCCACGCGGGCGCAGCAGCTCGAGGCTCTTCGGAATCGTCTCGCCCTGCAGGGAATTCAGCACCACGTCGACACCGTCGTAGCGCTGCCTGATCTCGTCCGCGAACGCGAGCGAGCGCGAGTCGAAGACCGCCTCGATGCCGAGTGCCCGCAGGTACTCCCGCTTCTCCTCGCTGCCCGCGGTGGCCAGCACGGTCGCGCCGAGCGAGCGGGCGATGTGCACCGCGGCCAGGCCGACGCCGCCCGCGGCCGCATGCACCAGCACCCGTTGTCCCTTGCGCAGCCTGCCCACCTCGACCAGCGCGTACCACGCGGTCAGGTACGCCATCGGCAGCGTCGCCGCCTCGGCGTCGGACAGGCGGGCCGGCGCCTGGTAGACCCGACGCACGTCGGCGACGACCAGGGAACCGAAGCAGCCACGGGCGAAGCCGATCACCCGGTCACCCGGTGCGAAGCCGTCCACCCCCGGTCCGACCTCGGTGATCACACCGGCGCACTCGACGCCGAGGTTCTTCTCGTAGAAGCCGCCGAAGGTCGCGCCGTCGGAGAGCATGCCGAGCGAGAGCATGATGTCGCGGAAGTTCAGGCCGGTGGCGAGCGGCCGGATGGCCGCCTCCCCCGCACCGAGCACCGGCACCGGCTGCCGTTCGTAGCGCAGCTGCTCGATCTCGGGATCGGCGGGCACCGACAGCGCGAACGGCGTCGGATCCGAGACGCGGGCCGGGGTCGCGACCGAGGCCTCGAACTCGGCGAGCGAGACGTGTTCGAGCCGGTCGATGAACCGGGTCTCGCCGCGGAAGGCGATCTCCTCGTCCGCCGTGTCCACGTGCAACAGCTCCTGGAACAGCTGCGCCGCACGCTGGGCCGCGCCCGCCGCCGGGTCGAAGTCGAAGATCTTCGCCCGCAGGCTGCTGTGCTCGCTCAACAGCACACGCAGGATGCCCCAGCTGGGCACCTGGGTGAGCGCGACCCGCTCGGCCCGATCGAGCACCTGCGCACCGGAGGTCGCGATCCACAATCGGGGCGCCTGGTCCCACTCCAGTTCCTCGACCGCCTGTGCCAGCGCGATCACGCTGTAGGCGCCCTCGGTCTCGACGGCGGGCAGCAGTTCGGTGCTCAGCTCGGTGCCCGCGTAGTCCAGGTTCCACAGATGCAGCACGCCGGCGATCTCGCCTGCCCGCGCCCGCACCTGCTCGAGCACCCGCTGCAGGTCTTCGCTGCTGTTCGGCCGCACCCGGAAGGTGTTGGCGTCGATCTCCTCGAACTCGGTGCCGCGGGTGACCACCACGCCGGCCGCACCGCCCTCGGTGAGCAGTCCGACGTAGCGATCGCCGACGCCGTCGGCGTCCGCGAGCACCACCCACGAACCCTGCTCGATGCGCGGCTGGTGCGGTTCGAGATCGATCGCGGGCGTGCGCGCCAGGATCACCGAGTTGCCGGTCTGCTCCGGTGTCGCCATGTCGGAGAAGATCTGCACGTCCTCGAAACCGATGGAGGGCAAGAACTCCCGCCACCTCGACTCCGCCATCAGCGGGTAGTCGGGCCGTACCTCGTGATCACTGAACGCCCACCAGCCCTCGGTCATGCCGAAGGTCAGGTCGACCCAGTGCGGCGGCACCGTCGCCTCGACGACCAGCAGCATGCCCTGCGCGGTCAGCAGGCGCTGCACGTTGGCGAGGGTGGCGCTCAGGCTCGCCGTGGCGTGCACGACGTTCGAGGCCACGACGATGTCGTAGTAGTGCGCGTCGAAGCCCTGCGCCTCGATGTCCTGCTCGATGTCGAGCACGCGATAGTCGACGAACTCGAATTCGGCGAACCGATGCCGCGCCTTGCCCAGGAACAGCTGTGTGACATCGGAATACACGTACTCGGCCCGGTCCGCGGGCAGCTCGGGCAGCACGTACCCGGTGGTGCCGCCGGTGCCCGCACCGATCTCGAGCACCCGGATCGGCCGGTCGGCCGGCAGCGCGCGCACGCACTCACCGACGATCTTGCTCACGATGCGGTTGGCCTTGCCGAACGAGAACGAGGGGCCGTAAAGGTCTGCGACCGACTGGAATTCGTCCTCGGGGAAGATCAGCTCGATGGGGTTCACGTCGTCGCGCAGCACGGCGGTCAACTCGGTGCCACAGCGACCGAGCACCGCCAGTTCGGGCTCGCACTCCGGGTGCAGTTCCTGCAGCCTGGCCAGCTCCGCGCGGGTGTCCACCCGCTCGGGCACGGTACGCAGCCGCCACGCGTCGCCGTCCGGCTCGGTGATCCCGTGCCGGGCAAGCAGTTCCAGCAACCGGGCCAGGTAGCGCCGATGCTTGTCGTGCACCCGCATCTCGGCCGCGAGTTCGTCGACGGTGCAGCGACGCCCCGCCGCGAACTCCATGCCGAGCAGGTAGAACGCCTCGGTCACGAACGCGATGCACAGCGCGTCCATCACCGACTCGGTGCCCGCGTGGTACTCCCGGTTGACCGACCAGTTCTGCAACTCCTCGACCAGCGGATCGACCGCGGCGTCGAGCGCCGCGGGCGTGGCGAGCGCGGCGGGCATGCGGGTCTTGGTGCGCACCGGCGCCTCGTGCCAGCGGAACTCATAGAGCCACTGCAACAGTGCGTCGCTGTCCTCGGCGGTCGTGGTGATCGACTTGCCGCGGAAGCCCTCGAGTTCGGCGACGAGCGTGCCGTCCTCGTTGACGATCCACAGATCACCGAAGCAATAGTTGATGTCCTCGCTGACCTGCGCGCGTCCGTAGCAGTAGACCCGGCCGCTCGCCTTCGCGTAGAAGCTGAGCCGCTGCACCTCGACCGGCAGGTACAGGGTCTTGTCCTCGTTGTTCGGATCGTTGCCCATCGAGATCGACAGCGACTGGAAGCACGAGTCGAGCACCGCCGGATGAATCGCGTGGCGCGGCGCCTCGTCCGCGAGCGCGGCCGGGGTGTCGATCCGGCCGAGCGACTTCAGCTCGGCGTAGCCGAGTTTGGTGATCGCCTTGAAGGTCGGGCCGAGCATCAGGCCGTTGTTGCGGAGCTTGGCGAAGACCTTGGCCGGTTCGATCTCCAGCGGGCATTCGGCCTCGAGGTCGGCGAAGGGCACCGGCAGCTCGGTGTCGGGTGCGCCGCGGCGCACCGTGCCGACCGAGTGCAGGGTCCAGTCTTTGTCGCCGTCCTGCCTGCTGTACACCGAGTAGTCCAGCGACGGCGTCAGCACCACCTGGACGACGGGCGCGGGACGATCGTCGAAGACGAACAGCGCGCGCCGGAACTCGACGTTCTCCAGGGAGTACCGGCCTGCGCCGAACACGTCCTCGGCGCAGCCGAGCACCATGTCCAGGTACGCGGCGCCGGGGAACACGATGGGGCCCTGCACCCGGTGGTCGTCGAGCCACGGGAACCGGTCCGGATCGAGCACGATCTCCCAGACGTGCTTGTCCGGCTCGTCCGCGACCCGGCCGACCTCGCCGACGAGCGGGTGGTTCAGCGCGGGGAAGCGCCGTTCACGCGCGGACGGTGTTTCCAGCCAATAGGTTTCGCGCTGCCACGGGTAGAACGGCACCTGCACGCGGCCGGCCACCCCGTCGAACAGCCCCGCCCACGACGGGTCGAAACCGGCGGCGTAGAGCGCCGCGAGAGAGGACAGCAGGGTGGCGCGATCGCTCTGTTTGCGATGCAGCGACGGGACCGCGATCCCCTCGACGTGCCGCTGTTCGAGCAGCTCGCCGATGGCCGTCGCGTGGATCGGGTGCGGGCCGAGTTCCACGAACGCCAGGTGCTGATCCTCGATCAGGCGATCGATGGTCGGCGCGAAGCGCACGGGCTCGCGCACGTTCTGCCACCAGTATTCGGCGTCGAGCCCGCCGGTCGGCACGATCTCGGAGGTGACCGTGGAATACATCGGCACCGTGGCCGGGCCCGAGGTGAGGCCCTCGAGCGAGGAGAGCAGCTCGTCGTGCAGCGGATCCATGTGATGGCTGTGGAAGGCCACGCTGACCTGCAGCATCCTGGCGAAGATCTTCTCGGCGCCGAGCGCGCGCTCGATCTCCTCGAGCGCGTCGGGATCGCCGGCCAGCGCCACCGACTGCGGTCCGTTGAGCGCGGCGATGGCGACCCGGCCGCGATACCCCGCGACCCGCTGCTCCACCTCGCTCAGTGGCAGACCGACCGCGAGCATCTTGCCCTTGCCCGAGGCCTGCTGCTGTACCCGGCTGCGGTGGAAGATGACCCGCACCGCGTCCTCGAACGACAGTCCGCCCGAGACGTAGGCCGCGGCGACCTCGCCGATGCTGTGGCCGACCACCGCGGCGGGCACGATGCCCCAGCTCTGCCAGAGCGCCGCCAGACCGACCTGTACCGCGAACACCGCGGGCTGGGCGATGAAGGTCTCGCCGATCCGGCTGTCGGCTTCGTCGCGCCCGAGTTCCTCGGACACGGTCCAGTCGGCGTACTTGCTCAGCTCCGCGTCGACGCGCTGCACGGTCTGCCGGAAGACCTCGTTCTGCGCGAGCAACTCGCGCGCCATGCCCCACCACTGCGGGCCCTGGCCGGAGAACACAAACGCGATCTGCTGTGCGGCGGGCGCTTTCACGCCGGTGCGCACCGATTCCGGCGCCGAACCGCGTGCGACCTCGCGCAGTGCGTCGCGCAGTTCGTCGGTGCAGGCGCACACCATGGCGAGGCGATGGTCGTAGTGCGCACGGGCCTGGGCCTGGGTGGCCGCGATGACCGGCAGGCTCGCCGCCGCAGGCGGCTCCTCCAGGTAGTCCGCGTAGCTCTCGGCGTAGGCACGCAGGGCGTCCTTGGTCTTCGCGCTCAGCGCGAAAACCACCGGCTCCTGCGTCTCGACCGCGTTGTCTGCTTCATTCGCCTTGTCCGGCAACGCGTTTCCGGCCTCCTCCGGCGGACCCTCGAGGATCACGTGGGCGTTGGAGCCGCCGAAGCCGAAGGAGTTCACACCCGCCAGGCGGGGCCGGTTGTCGGGCCACGGCTGGCGCGACTGCGCCAGCCGCAGGCCGAGTTCGTCGAACGGGATGGTCGAATTCGGCACTTCCGCGTGCAGATTCGCGGGAATCTCGCCCTTGGTCAGCACCAGGCACGCCTTGATGACACCGGCGATGCCCGCGGCCGACTCCAGGTGGCCCAGGTTCGACTTCACGGCGCCGACGATGCAGGGGCCGTGCCCGTTACGCCCCTGCGCCAACGCCTTTCCGAGTGCGCGCGCCTCGATCGGGTCACCGACCGAGGTGCCCGTCCCGTGCGCCTCGACATAGCCGATGTCGGCGGGCAGCACGCCGGCGTCGCGGCAGGCGTCGGCGATCATCTGCGCCTGGGCTTCCTCGCTCGGCACGGAGATGCCGTTGGTGCGCCCGTCCTGATTGGTCGCGCTGCCCCGGATCACCGCGTAGACGCGATCGCCGTCGGCCAGCGCCGCGGACAACGGCTTGAGGATGATCGTGCCCGAACCCTCGCTGCGCACATAGCCGTCGGCGGATTCACTGAACGACTTCGACCGGCCTTCGGGCGAGAGGAAGGTGCCCTGGCTGAAGCCGATGGTCGCCTCGGGGATGAGCAGGGTGCTCACGCCACCGACGATCGCCATCGATGCCTCGCCCGAGCGAATGCTGCGGCACGCCAGGTGAATCGCGATCAACGACGACGAGCACGCGGTGTCGACCGTCATGCTCGGGCCGCGCAGGTCGAGCAGATAGGAAACGCGGTTGGCCACAATACAGTTCGTGACACCGGTCATCGTGTGGCCACCGATGAGGTAGCGGTTCTCGGGGTTGAGCTGGATGATGCCGTAGTCATGTCCCGAAACACCCGCGTACACGGCGGTTTTCGTGCCCGCGATGCTCTCGGGCACGATTCCCGCGTCCTGCAATGCCTCCCAGGTGGTCTCCAGGAACAGGCGCTGTTGCGGATCGATCCGCGCCGCCTCGTGCGGTGTGATGCCGAAGAAGTGCGCATCGAAGGACGTCACGTCCTCGAGGTAGCCACCGGCCCTGGTACGCAGATGGCCAGGCCGCGCCGCATCGCGATCGTAGAAGGCCGCGCCGGACCACCGGTTCTCCGGGACCTCACGAACGGCATCCTGCTCGTCGAGCAGCAGTTGCCAGAAATCATCGACATCGGAAACCCGTCCGGGGAACCGGCAACCGATTCCCACGACGGCTATGCCCTCGTGAGCGGTCGACTCGGTCTCGATCGATGAGCTGTGCACAGAATCCATCGCATTACCTTCGTTTTGTAACCACACGTCTATCGACCAGGCCGAACAACCGCTGAGTGTTGTTCTCGCCCAGCCGATCAGGATCCGTATCGACCATTCGCGCTTCGCCTGCGCGAAGCGCCCCACCATGCCGTCGATCGCGAGTGCGCGACGATCTCGGGCAGGCTGATGTGATCGTCGAGTTTTCGACCGTCACTTGCCACCATCGGGCCCGCGGTCATGTTCCCCCCTCGAGGACCATGACCGCACTTACGAAATAGCCACCCGCAGAGCACTTTTCGGCGGATTGCCGGACGGCATAGCACTCCCGGCCGGCGTCTGCCACCCCGGAACGAGGCCTCGGCGGTCGGACCGAGCCGCTCGCACGCCGGGCAGCCGGCGATTCATCGAGACTGAGGCGGTTGAGCAGAGTGGCACAGGGCTGCACATCATCGGGAGTCGCGCTGATCGTGCTGAACGTCCACATGATTTGTGCCCACCTCACGCCCGGTGCCCAGATCCGCACCCATGGTCAGAATTTATCGACCACAAGCAGTCATGTCAACACATCGATGTGCATTCGTGTGCATTCAAGATCCCCGCTATGCACACGCTCGTGCAGTGTAACTCCACCCCCCGCGCGCCGTCGGCGAATGATCTTGCTATGGTGCTCCTTCGCGACCGGACATGAGAGGACATGCGCGCGCATGATGACCAGCTCTGCACAGCCAAGTGGTATGGTGCTTGCCATGGGCGACGAGTTGGGCGCCAGCGAGACCGTCAACCGCACACGAGTCGAGTCGGCTGGACAGCGGTTCGGACGGCAGCTGAAGGCGTTCCGGCAGCGAAATCTTCCCGATGAGCTGATCACGCACCAGCACATCCACGACCTCGGGGGTCCGACACGAAATGTTCAGTCCCGAATCGAAAGCGGGCAGGTAGACACGATAAGCGCCACCACGGAGGCGAAGTACAACCGAGCGCTCGAGGCGCTCGGGCTGGCGGCCGGAAGTGCCACGGCGGCACTGCATCACGGCGCCACCCTCGGCGCTCCCCCGGTTGACGAGCCCGCCGAGCCGGTCGTGCCCGACGACGTGGAAAGCGGCGTGGACGCGCTGCAGAACCTGGCCCGCAAACACCGGTCGGTGGTCGACCTCGTCACCGAGCTCGACCGCCTCGGCATCGAGTTGAAGCGCGCGCGCAGCCACACCGAGGGCTACCAGCTGGTGTTCCCGAAGACCGCGATCGATCGTCTGCTACAGGCATTGCAGAACACGGCCGAACCCGCACACCCCGGGCGCGAGTCCGACCGAGACGACCATCCGCAGACCTAACCTGCGAGGAAGCGGGTCATGGACGTGCGCACCCTCGACACATGCCGGGCGAACCGAGGATGCGGGCACGGGGCCGTCCATACGCGACCACGATTGATACACAAGCTGTTTCGGCGGCTCGGCGGTTCGAACGACCGCCTGCCGCCGACCCGACCGGCACCGACGCCCGCTCGCGCGCCGGACCGTCCCGCGCGGGCGCGCTCGAAAGACATTCACCTCCGCGATGTTTCGCGCCGCCGCGCGCACTCCCCCACCACCCACGGCCGGCTCACCCGCGGCCGCGCCACCTGGACCGATCGCGTCGCGACCACGTCCGCGATTCCGAATCTTGCCTCACTCTTCACCCATATCAGCCCAGGTCAAAGTGACAATCTGCAACTTGTGACCAAGGAATTACAGCTACGCGAAGCCCGGGTGACAGGTAGGGTATATGCCAGCCCGGCAAGTCGACGATGGTGAGTCGATGTGTGTCGACATGCCGGTCCGCTGAAGGCTTCCGGGGCAATGGACGTCGCGCTCCTGTTGCAACGGACGCCTTCGACGAACAATATTGCGCCGGTGGCAACGATGCCGCTGTCGTGCGCGATAACAAGGTGGGATCTCCAGGTGCTCGGGGGAGGAAATCGTGAACGCATACGATCTGCATTCCACCGGCCTCGACGCAGCAGCTCTTACCAGCGGTAATGCCGAAGGGTCGGACCTCACTGACGCGGATCGCCTCACTCGAACGAGGAGGCAGGTGACATGTTGAAACTGTTCCGGCGCAAGGTCTCCGCTCTCCTGTGGAAGCCCTCCCGTGGCAAGACCTCCACGCGGGCTCGCCTGCAAGCGCTGGTCGACAGTCTCGAATTGCCGACGGACTGGACCATCGAGGAGTTCATCGCGTGCGTCGAACGCACGCGTGGGCGCCGCATCGTACGACTGCTGTTGCCACCAACGGCTCCGGTCGGACTGTGCGGATTGTGGTTGGCCTGCAAGGACTACGACGTGATCTTCCTCAGGCAGTCATCGGACCCGGCGGTGGAACTGCACGTCGCCCTGCACGAGGTCAGTCACATGCTGCTCGGCCACGGGCAGGACACCTCGCTGTCCTCGGTGGAATGGCGCACGCTGACCAACGAGGTCGCGCTGAACGACGCCATCGACCTGTCGATGGTGCGCGCCGCCCGCGGCGCCTCGAGTTACGCCTCGGTCGAAGAGTACGAAGCCGAGCTATTGGCAACCCTGATCAGCTTCCGCGCGCGCACCGTCGGACCGCGCCGCGACCCGATGTTGAGAGAGCTCTGACGCATGTGGCCGAACACCGAGCTGTCGCCCTGGATCACTATCTCGGCAACGGTGTTCATCGTTGCCATCACTCTGATTCGACTCGCGTCGACCCTGCACACGACGCTGTTCGGCCGTTTGATCAACACCCTGCTCGGCTTCGACGCCGCGGCAGCGCTGCTGCGTGAACCGGTCGTCGCCCGGCAGGTGTCCAAGGTCGTACCCGGCGGCCTGCCTACCGTTTTCGACGCCTGGCACTGGCTGACGGTGACCGCATGGGCCTTCGGGCTCGGGATGGCGCTGCTGCACGAGAACGGCCCGGTCCGCTACCGCACCCAGTTCAAGGTCGTGCTCGGGCTCTCCGGCGCGATCGGCCTGCTCTTCCTCGTGCTCAGCGCGCCTGCCCGCGCCCAGGGCCTGTCGTCCATCGCCGAGTACGGCGGCTGGCGCTTCGGCGTCTACATCGGGTTGTATTCGGCGCTGCCGGTGATCGTTTCCGGCTACTACTACGTGCTGAAGGTGCGTGGCACGGTCTGGCGGACGACCACGCTGTGGGAACGCTTCACCGTCGCCGCCCTCGTCTGCTTCGGCATCGCCAGCTCACTGCCGGTCTTCCTGATGGCGCTCGCCGCCGGAGCGGACGCGCTCGGCGTCGGGAACGCGTTCACGCACAATGTCTTCGATCTGGTCGCTGACGGCATCACCTCGGGCGAGCCAGGACTGTTCGTCTTCGCCGCCCTGGTCATGGTGTACGTGCCGTCCTCGGCACAGGCGATCGTGCAGTTGCTGCGCCTGGACCGGGAATCGCGCGCCGCGCGCCGGGTGTATCCGATCTGGCGCGATCTCACCGCCGCCGCGCCACAGGTCGTCTTCCGGCTCAAGCGCGCCGACAGTTGGAATGTCTCCCCGCAGGAACGGTTGCACCGCAGGCGCATGGAGATCCACGACGCGGCCGAGATCGTCGCCAGGTACGTGTTGCCCCTGCCGACGCCGGTCGACGAACTCATCGAGAACACCGTCGTCGAGGACGAGCAGGAGCACATCCGCATGGTCGCCGAGCTGGTGCTGGCGGCCCGCAGGCTCACTGACGGCGGCCAGGGCTCCGCGCAGCCGACCACGCGCGGGGCCGACGTGCCCGACGAACAGACCCTGGTCCGGCTGTGGCAGCACGCGAAAATCCTGCTGCACGCGACGGACCTCACCACCACGATCCGAACACCCGTCGGCACACCATGATTCGGGACGGCCACGCCGCACGCGGCTCGGTGCGCCGCACGCGATTCGACGTGCGGCGGGCGGCGGGCTGTGGTGTAATCGGTCGATTCCCGCCGCCGAATCATTCTCCGGCAGTGCGCATTCCGAGAGTCGGCCCACCGTCGGCACAGTCGTCCGCGAATTCCCGTACCCGGACGCGGCACCAGTCAAGTGAAGGTGAACCATGGCATCCAACGATCAGCTGAGCACGGCATCCCCGAATGTTCTCATCGTCGGCACCGGATTCGCCGGCGTCGCGATGGCTATCGAACTGCTGGCGGCGGGCGAGCGCGATATCGTCATCCTGGAGAAGGCCGACGAGGTCGGCGGCGTCTGGCGGGAGAACACCTATCCGGGCTGCGGCTGCGACATCATGTCGATGATGTACTCGTATTCCTTTGCGCCGCACACCGGTTGGACCAGGATGTACGCGCCGCAGCCGGAAATACTCGACTACATCAAGCGGGTCGTCAAGGAGTACGGGATCGAGCCGTACATCCGGTTCCGCTCCGAGGCGGTGTCCTACGAGTTCGATGCCACCGACGACCGCTGGGTGGTCCGCACCGCCGACGGCGAGGAATATCGGCCGCGGGCCGTCGTCGCCGCGCACGGCGCGCTGCACGTGCCGAACATTCCGGCATTCAAGGGGCGGGAGAAGTTCACCGGCCCGGTCTTCCATTCCGCGCAGTGGGACCACTCGGTGGACCTGACCGGTAAGCGGGTCGCGGTGATCGGCACCGGCTCCAGCGGGGTGCAGGTGGCGCCCCAGCTCGCGGGCACCGCGGCGCATGTCTCGGTGTTCCAGCGCTCCGCGCACTGGGTGATGCCGAAGATGGACCGCCCGGTGAGCAGGCTCGAACAGCGCATGTTCAAGGCCTTCCCCGGTCTGATGAAGATCTACCGCAACTTCGCCTTCTGGCTGCACGAGGCGCCGGTCTACGGCTACTTCCACCCGCGCTGGAACTTCCTGCTGAAGTTCGTCGCACTGCATCACCTGCGTAAGCAGGTGCCCGACCCGGAGCTGCGCGCCGAGCTCACGCCGACGCACACCTTCGGCTGCAAGCGAATCCTGTTCTCCAGCGACTTCTTCCCGGCCCTGCAGCGCCCCGACGTCAGCCTGGTGACCGCGGGCATCGAGGAGTTCACCGAGACGGGGATCCGCACCGACGACGGGGTGCTGCACGAAGCGGATGTGATCGTGCTCGGCACCGGATTCGCCACCGACAACCGGTGCGCGACCGAACACATCGTCGGGCGCGACGGGCTCACCATCCAGGACGCGTGGCGCGACGGCATGCAAGCCTACCTCGGGATGACCGTGGCGGGATTCCCGAACTTCTTCATGATCATGGGCCCGAACTCCGGCGGTGGCGCCCAGTCGATCGTGTTCCTGATCGAGGCGCAGGTGCGCTACATCGCACAATGCCTGCGCCTGATGGCGAATCGGAACGCCACCCGGATCGAGGTGAGCGCGGACAAGCAACGCGAGTTCAACACCTGGCTGCACGGCAAGCTCGATCGGTCCGTGTGGGTCTCCGGTGGTTGCCACAGCTGGTTCCTCGACCACACCGGCCACAATCGGCAGTCCTGGGCGGGCACCGGCACGAGCTATTGGTTCGCGACGCGCAAGCCCAAGCCGGAGGCATTCGTGCTCTCCACCGCGGGTCACGCCGACGTGCACACACCCGTGTAGCGAATTTGTTCGGGCTCCCGGGGATTTCGCCCCCGGGAGCCCGCACCTCCTGGTGTGCTCAGAGATTACGTGTCGTGCCCGTGTCGGTGTGCACCTGCTGCGGGGTGGCGACGTGCGATCCGCCGCGCGGCTGAGCCGTGCCGGCGCTGCCCGCCGGCACCGGCGTGCCCCGGCCGGACGCGCCGTGTTCACCGCGGCCACGCCCGACCATGGCCGCGAGCAGACCGGCGACGGCCGCGATCACCAGACCGATCGGCAGCGCCCACCACTTCGCGTTCGAACTCGACCCCGAATCGCCGTCGGGCGCGGCCTGCGTGGCGGGCTCCGGATCACCGCCGGTCACCACGGAACCGGGGGCCGCACCGGGCGCCGACACATCCAGCCCGCGCAGTTCACCCGCGATCTCCGGCGGGACGGTCGCGAAGCCGTCGGCCTCGCTCCAGCGCACCTGCACCGGGTTACCGTGCTGGCCGCTGAAGGTCTGACTGTAGACGCCATCGGCCACGGTGGTGTCGGAGGTCGGATTGCCCAGCGGACCGTCGGTCGCCTTCAGGTGCGACCACGCGGTGCGGATCGGCCCGCGCACCAGCCACGCGCCGTTCTGCGGGCTCCACTGGATGGTCGCGCCGTCCGCGGCGGAGAACTCGCTGTAGCGCGCCGTGCCCGCGACCGGTGCGTCGGACTCGTCGTTCACCGGGTAGCCGATATCGGTGCTCGCGCCGCCGAGGGCGAGGTATTTGTCCAGGATCGCGCCGTACATCACCTTCGCGCCGGTCTCGGGCGAGTAGACGATCTTGCCGCCGCGGTAGTCCTGCGCGGCCCCGTCCGGTCCGAAAGCGTAGACGGCGCCGACCTTTTCACCGAGCGGCGTGGACGCGCCGCCTTTCTCCTCGTAGTGCGCGGTGATCGCCGCGTCCGCGTCGGCCGGTTGCGCGCCCGCACCCGGGCTCAGCAGCACACCGGCACCGAACGTCGCGATCAACCCACCGGCGAAGGCGACGGCGGACAGAGATTTCTTCAAGCTCTTCATCGAAAGACTCCTTACAAGGGGCGATAGGGCTGGCACTTGCAGGCAGCTCGAAGTCGCGGTCAGCGCACGTCGCCGACCTTCGGTCTGGTGGCGAATCCGACGATCGCCGACAGCACGGCACCCACCACGCCGCCACCGGCGACCTGGGCGAGAATCTGTCCGAAGTCGAGCCCGCTACCCGTCGCGGCCTGGATGATCCCGCCGGTGATGCCACCACCGACCGCACCCGCCGCACCGTTCACCAGGGGTCCGAGCGGGTTCTTCGCACCGCCGACCCCGCCACCGACCACCCCGCCCAATAATCCGAGAAGCCATTCCATGGGTTTCCTCCTTCGCGAATTGCCACGGATGTTGCGTACATCGAGACAAACAGCAGTTGTGGAGAATCATCGAGTCCGGCGTCAAGACCCCTTCGTTCTACCCCGCCGCATCGAATCCAATCCCGCATCGGAATTTCTGTGCAGAATGCCGAGATATGCGGCGGGAATGCGATCCGGTCGGGGTCTCGGCATCGAAGCCGCAGGTCGCCGGCCATCGAAGGACGGAACCACCCCGCGCGGGCGGTGCCGGTCGCGCTTAACTCGTTTACAGAACCGCTAACATCGTTGGCCCGAATCGATTGCGCGCCATAAACTCTCAGACCCGACGGTATTCGAGGGAAAGCAGTCGATGGGTAAACACAGCGCACCACGAAAGTCCGAAGTCACGATGCAGTTCGCCGTGGTCTCGACCGCCGCGGTGCTCACCGCGCTGGTCTGCACGCACCGCGACGGACCGCTGTCCGGTCGTCCCGCCTCGAACGAGGACCACACCGCCTCCGGCCTGGCCACCCGCCAGTTCCTTCCACCTCCGGCCCGTGGACCCGACATCGTTCCCGAGCTGCCGACCTACGATCCCCCACCCGTCGATATCGCACCGACCGCATCCCCCGCACCGTGGACGCCGCCCGCGGCGCCGCCCCCGGCCGAACCCGAACCCCCGGCGCCGCGAGACATCCTCGGCGGCATGACGGCGGCCTGGATCTCCGGCACCCAGCAGGGCTACGACTGTCTTACCAAGATCGAACAGACCATCGCCGCCCACGTGCGAGCCGTCATGGACCAGCACGCCGTCTGACAGCCGAGCTGATCGCTCACCCGCGGCGCGGGTGAGCGGGTCAGAGCGTCTCTGTCACCTTCTTCAGCCCGCGCGGGCGATCCGGATCGCCGCCGCGGGCGATGGCGAGATGCAGTGCGAGTTGTTGCAGCGGAAGGATTTCCACGAGCGGGGACAGTGGCTCGGGGATGCCGGTCGGCAGAGTCACACCGCCGGACAGTCCCGCGATCGCCGCGGCCGTGCCGACGCCGAATACGTCGGCACGCAGCTCGGCCAGCCGCGCGAGCACCGGCAGCATCGCCCGGCCACCCGCGCCGTCCGGCACGATCGCCAGCACCGGCACCGACGGGTCGACGGTGGCCAGCGGGCCGTGCAGCAGGTCCGCGCCGGAGAAGGCCTGCGCCGAAAGATACGACGTCTCCATGAGTTTCAACGCCGCCTCGCGGGCGGTCGGATAGGAGTAGCCGCGCGCGGACGTGATGAGCCGCTGCGCGAACCGATAGCGCTGGGCGACACCGGCCAGGGCCGCGCCCGAGTCCAACACCCGGCTGCCGAGGCTCGGCAGCTCCGCGGCGCCCGCACCGTCGCCGCCCCTGGCGTAGTCGAGCATGAGGTACAGCGCGAGCAGCTCGGCGGTGTAGGACTTGGTCGCCGCGACCGCGCGTTCCGGCCCGGCCAGCACGTCGACGTGGATCTCGGCGGCCGCCGCCAGCGCCGACTCCGGGTTGTTGGTGAGCGCGACGGTCAGAGCGCCCTGCCGCCGCGCCACCTCCACCGACTGCACCAGGTCGGGCGAGCCGCCGGACTGACTCACCGCGACGAACAGCACATCACGCAGGTCGGGGGCGCTGTCGTAGATCGTCATGGTGGACGGCGAGACCAGACCGGCGGGCAGCGCGTGGTGGATCTCCACCAGGTACTTGCCGTACAGCGCGGCGTGATCGCTTGTGCCGCGCGCGACGAAGAGCACGAATCGTGGCTGGTACTCCGCGATTCGGGCAGCCGCGCGCCGGATGGCGTCGGTGCCCTCGGTGAGCAGCCGCTGCCACGCCGCGGGCTGTTCGGCAATCTCGCTCGCCATCAAAGCGCCGGGATTGTCCTGGTCGGTCATGTCACTCCTCGAGTTGAAGGCTTATCCGGGCAGGGCCGCCGCGCCGCGGCCCGGCAACTGTCCCGCGAGTCGCACCGCGCCGTGCACCGGGTCGAGTTCGAGCACACGCATGTCGTCGAGTCCGCGCCCGGCGAGCGTGCGCCGCAATTCGTCTTGCAGCAAGGGCTGATGTACCGCGAGCCCACCCGCCACGATCACCGGGCCGGCATAGCGCAGCCGGTCGGCGACGGTGCCGACCAGTTCGGCCAGATCCGCGACGGCCGTCGCGAGGATCTCCCGGCCCGCCCGGTCGCCGCGCTGCGCCGCCTCGATGACCACGCGGGCGCGGCGCGCCCAGTATCTGCGGTCGGTGTGGTCGTAGAAGTGGTCGAGCAGTTGTTCGGTCGAACGCAGCCCGCATTCGGCGGCCAGCGCCAGACCGAGCGCGTCGGCGGGCGCACCCCGGTCCACCGCGGCCAGCGCACGGCAGACCGCCTCGCGCGCCACCCAATAGCCGCTGCCCTGATCGCCGAGCAGATAGCCCCAGCCGCCCGCGCGTGCGGACCGGCCCGCGTGCCTGCCCCATGCCACCGAGCCGGTGCCCGAGATAAGCGCGATGCCCTCGTCGAGACCGGCGGCCGCCAGGACCAGCTCGCTGTCGTGCACCACTCGAATCATCGCATCGGGCAACCGCTGTGCGAGCAGATCCTGCACCCGCGCGCGTCCCTCGGGGGTGTCGGCGCCCGCCGCGCCCGCGCACACCGCGCGCACGCCGTCGCCACCGACCCGCTCGAGGATCAGATCGAGTTGCGCGCCCGCCGCGTCCGCGCCGACCGAGGCGACGTTGGCGCTGCCCGCCCGCGCCTGCGCGACGACGACGCCGTCCTCGGCCCGCACCGCCATCGTCTTCGAGCCGCCGATGTCCAAGCCGAGCACCGCGGTCATGCGCGCACATCCTGATCGCGCGGCGCGGCGTGCTCGCCCGCGGGCCAGCGTCCGCCGTTGGCCCAGTAGTACTGGATCTCCTCGAGCTGGCGGCCCTTGGTCTCCGGCGCCAGCCGGTACACGAAGCCGAAGCCGACGATCGCCAGCGCCCCGAACACCGCGAAAGTGCCCGCGCCGCCGAGTGATTCGAGCATGGTCAGGAAGGCGCCCGCCACGATCGCGTTCGCGACCAGGTCAGAGGTGAGCATGGCACTGGAGCCGGTGGAACGCAGCCGCGCCGGGAAGCTCTCCCCCGCGTACACCCAGACCAGCGCGCCGAAGCCGAAGGTGAACCCGACGGTGAACAACAGCACGCCGACGAACCCGAGCACCGTCAGCACACCGCCGAAATCGGAGCCGGCCAGGAACACCGCGATGAGCAAGGCGTTCGCCGCGATCATCATGCCGATGCCGGACAACAGAATCGGCCTGCGGCCGAGCCGATCGACCAGAACCAGCGCGACCAGCACCGCGGCCAGCGCGGCCACCTGCACCAGCGCGGGCAGCACGAGCAGCGCGAAATGTCCGCGGAAACCCATCGCCTCCAACAGCCGGGGGCTGTAGTAGACGATCGCGTTGATGCCGGTGATCTGGATGAAGAAGCCGAGCCCGACCACGAACACCGTGGCCCGCAGGTACGGCTTGCGCAGCATCTCCCGCAGCGCGCCACCGGATTCCTCGCGCAGCCCGTGTTCGATCTCGGCGAGCTGGGCATCGGCGTCGAGGTCGGGCTCGACCCGCCGCAGCACCTGCCGAGCCTGGTCCATCCGGCCCTTCATCACATACCAGCGCGCGGTGTCGGGCAGCCGCAGCAGCAGCACGGTGGTGAGCACGGCGGGTATCGCGGCAAGGCCGAGCATCCAGCGCCAGCTCTGCGTGCCCGCCAGCAGGTACGCGGCGAGGTACCCGATGATGATGCCGAGCACCGTGGCTACCTGGTAGGCCACCAGCAGCGCCCCGCGCACCCGGGTCGGCGCGGACTCCGCGACGAACACCGGCACCACGACCACCGAGATACCGATCGTGATGCCGAGCGCGAGGCGCGCGGCCATCAGCATCGGCAGCGCCGTCGAGCACGCGGCCAGCAGCGCGAACGCGCCGTAGGTCGCGGCGACGAGCACCATCGACCGCTTGCGACCGATCCGATTCGCCAGCACGCCGCCGCCGATCGCGCCCGCGATCTCGCCGATCACCACCGCGGTGGTGAGCAGTTCCTGCTGTCGCGTGGTCAGACCGAACTCGTCGGTGATGAACAGCAACGCGCCCGCGATATTGGACAGGTCGTAGCCGTAGATCACCCCGACACTGGCGGCGGCCACGCCGACCAGCACCCCCAAACGGGACGACGCCCGCAGCTCGGCCACGAACCCCATGTTTCTTCGCCTCTCACCGTTGATCAGGGAAGTAATTGGTATACACCAATTTGCCGGTGACGAGATTGGCATACACCAATTCCGGCGTCAACTCCGGGGCAGGCGCGGTAGGTTCGGCGGCATGGGTAACACCGCCGGGACCGCTGCCGAGACCGCGCAGCAGCCGCGCTACTACGGCACAAAATTGGCACTGCGTCAGCTCATCAGCACGCTGGAATCGTCGACCGCGCTGCCGCCGGAGCGCGTGCTCGCCGAACAGCTCGCCACCTCGCGGACGACACTGCGCAAGGCCCTTGCCGAACTCGCTGCCGAGGGCCTGCTGCGGCGGGTCCAGGGCAGCGGAACGTTCGTCGCGCCACCGAAGGTGGTGCACCTACAGCAGTTGACGTCGTTGACCGATGACCTCGATGTGCAAGGGCTGCAAGTCAGTTCACGCATCCTGGAGCTGACGAAGGTGGCCGCCGACGAAGTGGTGGCCGGTCGGCTCGCGATCGCGGCGGGCACCCGGATCCACCGGCTCGAACGCCTGCGCGCGGTCGACGGCGAACCCCTCGCGCTCGAGACCGCCCATCTCGCCGACCGGCTGCCGGACCTGCGCCGGCGCCTCACCGACAAGGGCTCGCTCTATGCGACGCTGCGCGACTGCTACGGCATCGAGGTGGCCGCGGTGGAGGACACCGTCGAAACCGCGCTCACCACCCCGGCCGAAGCCGCCCTGCTCGATGTCGCCGTCGGGTCCCCCACGCTGCTGATCCAACGCCTCGCCTGCGATCCCACGGGCCGTCCCATCGAGTGGACCCGCTCGATCTATCGCGGCGATCGCTTCCGCTTCGTCGCCCGCACCTGAACCCGCGGGCCGCACGCGGCGGTCACGTCGATTCGCGCTGCTCGAGGCCGACCGCGTCGGCCAGTTCACGGCGATGGCGGTCGAGCTCAGGGTGATCGTCGTTGAACTCGCCCATGAGATCGGCCAGCGCGTCGGCGATGGCGTTCAGCTTCTGCTGCACGGCCTCATCGGAGCGCGATTGCGTGTTCTGCAGCAGCGCCACCAGCAGGAACGTGATGATCGTTGTGGCGGTGTTGATCACCAGCTGCCAGGTGTCGATGCTCGGCAGCACCAGGAACGTCGGCGCCCACACCAGCACGAGCAGCACGCAGAACACGAAGAATCCCGCCTTCGCGGTGAGTGCGGCGGCCCCGGTCGCGAAACGATCGAAGATCGTCAACTTCCCCCGCACGTCGGACGGCATCGTCTTACTTTCCCCAGCGCGTCGCGCATCGTCCCGCATGAACCCGTCCCATCCTCGAACCCTCGGCCGGCACCGCTCAGCTTCGGGTTAGCCCAGTCGAGGCCGCGCAAACAGCGACGCGCGGCGCGGGATCAGCGGGCGGTCCGCGCGCGGTCGGCCTCGGCGCTGCCGGTGCGCTCGGGGTGGTTGCGGGTGACCAGCCAGCCGAAGCCGGCGGCCAGCGGGAAGATGGCCACGCCGTACACGGCGGCGGGGATGGCCATCTCGGTGCTGCCCAGCACGCTGATCGCGATGGTGATGGCGATGACGCCGTTGTGGATGCCGACCTCCATCGAGCTGGCGATGGCCTGGCGATCCTCGATCCCGAGTACCCGTGGCACGAGATAGCCCACGGTCAAACTGATCAGGCAGAACAGGATCATGGCGACGCCGATCGCCCGGACGTAGTCGACGACGTCCCCGCGCTGGTCGATGATCGTCGCGGTGATCACCAGCGTCAGCGTGAGGGCAGAACCGATCCGGACGGGCTTGTCCATGCGATCGGCGAAGCCGGGCGAGAACCGGCGCACCAGCATGCCGAGCATGACCGGCACCAGCACGATCGCGAATACCTGCACGGTCTTGCCGAACTGCAATCCGACCGTGCCGGACTCACCCGGGTCGAAATAGCCGAGCGCGAAGTTCGTCACCAATGGGACGGTGACCACCGCGAGCACCGAATTTACCGCCGTGAGTGACACATTCAGCGCGACGTCGCCGTGGAACAGGTGGCTGAACAGATTCGCCGCCGTGCCGCCCGGCGAGGCGGCGAGCAACATCACCCCGACCGCCAGATTCGGGGACGGGTCGAACAGGTGCACCAGACCGAACGCGATCGAGGGCAGCACCAGCAGCTGACAGCCCAGCGCGATGCTGACCACCTTGGGGTTCTTGGCGATTCGCGTGAAGTCCGCCACCGTGAGCGAGAGCCCGAGCCCGAACATGATCACGATCAGCACCAGGGGCAGGCCCACCGAGATGAGTGGAGAGTCCATGGTGTCCTCCAATCGCCGTCACCGGCTCGTTCCGGCGCGCGCAGGCACCCTTGAACCTGCCAGAAGTGTTCCGGGGACGCAAGATAACGTCACGCCAAGAGAACTACGGGCGATCGGCGGCGCGCCCCAGAATCGGCGAGATCACCACCGTCATCACCAGGGCGCCACCCGCGGTCAGTATGCCGACCACGATCGGCAGCACCGGGGAGTCCAAGGCGACGTAGAGCGGCGAGCCGGGCGTGATCAGGCCCCAGACCGCGAAAGCGAAGGTGGCGGTGATGGTTTCGGCGGGCGGCGGGCTCCACCGCTGCCACCACTCGGACAGGCGCTGACGCGCGCGATTCGGTGGCTGCTGATTCGGCACAGGCTGCTGATTCGGCTCGGGCTGCTGATTCGGCGCCTGCGGTGTCGGCTGTGCGATCGGATCACCCACCGGCAACGGCGGGTCGGTGGCCTGCGTCTTGCCGGTGCGGAGCCGGGTAGCGACCGTGACCGCGACGAGCGTCGCGAGCAACGCGAACGCGTAGATGAACCAGCGCAGCGGATAGTAGGAATCGTTGCTGTCCTTCTGGATTCCCTCGAGCAGCCCGACCAGCGCGGTGTAGAAGACGATGATGTCGGTCGGCACCGCGCGGGCGAGCACGGCGGTCCCGTTCTCGCTCGACCGATCCGCCCCGCCCGCGGCCGACGCGGCGGTCACCGCCGCGCCCTTGGGTTGCCTGGTGCGCGACGGCGCGTGCCGATCGACGGCGAGCTGGGCGATCGAGGAAATGGTCATGGTCGGTCCTCTGGTTCACAGCGAGATGTACCGGCCGAGACCGGAATTGAGGCAGGACGCCATGTCCTGCACGTATTGATGAACCAGGCCAGGCTGGTTCGGCCAGTACGAGCCACCGACGAAGTGGCCGAGCACCTTTCCGCTGTGCGCGCCGCTGGTGCCGAGCACGAGCCCGCCCGAGTCACCGGGTGCGAGCAGATAGGACGGGCCGATCTGCCAGCACTCGCACCACTGCCGGGTGGCGTCGCCGAGTTGTGTGAGCGCACCGCTGATCTGGCCGGTGCGCGTGCCCGAGGTGGCACCGTAGGCGGCGACATCGATCGGGGCGTACGGCGGCCGCGGCGGCCCGGCCGGGCCGGTGTGGAACACGCTGAGGATCTGATTGCGCTGGTCCAGCAGCTCGACCACCGCATAGTCATAGCCCGCGGTGCCGGTGACCGCCGGATCGGACCAGTGCACGACCACGCCGTCCACCCACACCGGGGTCTGCTGCCCGGACGCGTAGAGCTGCACCCGATCACCGACCCCCGTCACGAGATGGCCCGCGGTGAGGATCGCGGGACTTTTCGTCGCGGCGAGGGTGCAGGACAGACCCACGGTGGCGGTCCGGTTCGGCACCGCGTTCTCCCGGACCAGGTCGCGCAACTGCACCTGCGCCGCGGTGGGGAGCGGCCGCGTGGTGACATCGATGAGCGTCGTCGGCCCGATCCGCCAGTCGATCAGCAGCTGCAGCGCGGGCGCGTCGGCGAATCTGCGCTGCGCGCGTGGGTCGACCCGCCGCAGCAGATCGAACGCGGTATATCGGCCTACGGTGATTCCGCTGTCCGGGCCGAGTGCCGCGCATTCGACGAGCACCAGTTCGCTGTTCCAGCGGCCGCTCGGGTCCGGTGCACTACCGACTCCCCAAACGAGCTGCGACGTTCGTCCATTCTCCACGGCGCCGAGATGATCGCGAAAACGCGCGCTCAGCGTGTCGACATTCCGTCGCAGCGTTTCCGATTCCGCATCGACCGGATTCCACCACATAAGCCAATATCCCCAGTCGAACGACGTAATGGATTCGCCTGCGCCGAGTGCTCAGCGGATCATCATGATACGCCGGAAACACCTGGGTACAGGGCAAATGCGGCCCATAACGCCCTTGGGGACAATAACCGTCACACGCCCCGAAATCGCCGGCACGCACTCAACCGAGCTCGGACACCATGGGTGCGTGCTCTTCGCTCATGCGTAAGCGTTCGGCCAGTGCGGTGAGCAATTCCTGCGATTCGTCGGACAGATCCGCGGCGCGGTCGAGCAGCTTGCGCAGGCTCTCATTACACAAGCCGGTGAGCAGCGGACGGTCACCGGCGGCGGCGACCGGCTCGGTGCCGCCATAGAAATAGTCGACCGGAACACCGAAGAATGCCGACAGTGCGGCCAGCAAAGCCTCCGACGGATTGCTGCGAACCCCGGAGCGCAGTTGCGACAGATAGGAGTTCGATACCGGGCATCCCGCCGTTTGCAGCGCGGCCGCCACCTGTCCATAGGTGTATGGCCTGCCGAACGGATCACGCACCGTATGGAACAGCGCATCGAGCCGCGTGGCCAATGCGTCGGGCACGCCGTCGCTGGTCGTCGGCGGAGCCGCCTGCCCTCCCGAAATCGTCATCACCAGTTCACCCACCCCACAAGAGAGCGATCCCAACCGTGCACGTAACTGCTCCAACAACAGCAGACGCGGACATGATCTCGCAATCATTCAGCTACCAATGTGACTGAGGTCACCAAGGAAGGTATTACCTTCAACCACAGCCGATTTCACGCGCGGATTTCATAGCGAATCGGAATCAAACCGCGCACGGCATCACGGACAGGGACTACGGCAATCGATCCGCAGGACCAAAGTCCTCTTGTCGCACAACGATGCCCGGCGCCGAACACCCCGCGTGTGCCCGACGCCGGGCGTCGAGCACACGCGGACGAGCGCGTTCATCTTCGGAGATCCGTATACCCGCACGCCCCGTCGGATGACTCGGTTCGAGCCGACACCGGAGACCGGCACCGGGAGCCATCTCCACGCCGTTGTCACCTCAGCAAGACGCAGACGGTGGGGTAATCACCTGCGCCGCAAGGTGAGCCGGACTGTTAGGACTTGCCGAGCACCGCGATGCGCGGCGTGAAGTTCGCCGGGAACCCCGCACCGTCGAGCACCTGAATCCGCTCCGGGTCCAGTCGCAGCAGCGTGAAGTTCGGGCTCTCGGGACCGTCCGGCGCGAACATGCTCAGGTCGTAGCCGACCGGCGGCGGGGTCGTCAGGAACAGATCCCAGACACGGCGTTTCTGTGCCACCTCGTCGACCCAGGTGGCCACGGCCTCACCCTGCACGACATGCTGGGCCGGGCTCCAATAGGAAAATGCCACAACCGGATTGACCGCCAGGTGCCGTACCTTCACCGGCGTCTTGCCCGTCGCCACCCAGCCGATCGGCCTGCCGTCGCGCACCTCCCACAGCGGGTGCAGGATCCGCGAACGCGGGCGCCCCTTGCCGTCCACCGAAGTGACTGTGCACCAGACGATCTCCTGCGTGAACCGAACGAAATCGGCCTCGATCGCCTCGAATGTTTCTGCCATGCGGCACCTCCTCGAGTAAATCGTAGTGAGGGCCTGCGACAGCACGCGCGCCACGCGGGCGCCTTCCGCTCCGGCCGATGCTCGAGTGAACAGCGAACCCGTCACCGTGTCGCCACAGCCGGGAGGGGTGGCAGCGGACAGTTGGCCGGTTTTCCCACCCTCCACCTCCGCTCGGACCGTCGCCCGGCCGACCGATCGGCGACACGGCCGCGTGGGACCACGGCTTAGACGCCGATTCGCCATATGCTGAGTGGTGCCGTGAGGCGTGGCGGCGTCCACACGGCGCACGGGGAAGTGACCCGCCCAGTAGTACTGCTGGGCGGGTCTTCCGTACCCGCCCCTAGCTCACCCTGCCCTAGATCCAGCCCTTTTCCCGGGCTTTGAGTGCGGCCTCGTAGCGGTTGGCGACGCCGAGCTTGGCCATCGCCGAGGACAGGTAATTGCGGGTGGTGCCCGGTGACAGATGCGCGCGACGCGCGATGTCCTCGACGGACGCACCGTCGATCGCGTACTCGAGCACGTCCGCTTCGCGCGCGGTGAGCAGGGAGTCGCCCGCGCTGATCGCCTCCGCGGCCAGTTCCGGGTCCACGTAGCGGCCGCCGCCGTGCACGGTGCGGATCACCGCGGCCAAGGTCGCGGCCGAGGCCGTCTTCGGCAGAAAGCCACGCACGCCCGCGGCGAGCGCGCGCTTCAGGTAGCCGGGCCTGCCGTGGCTCGTCACGATCAGCGTGGCCGCGCCGGGGGTGAGCCGTTGCAGTTCGATCGCGGTCTCGATGCCGTCGATGCCGGGCATCTGCAGATCGATCACCGCGACCGCGACCGGCGCGCCCGACTCGGTGCGCCGCTGCCACAGCACGAGGAGTTCCTCGCCGGAACCGACATGGTCGAGCACCTCGATGTCGGCCTCTAGGCCGAGCATGGTGGCCAGCGCGGCCCGGACGAGGGTTTCGTCGTCGGCGAGGAATACCGGGATCATTCGCTCTCCCAACGGATCTCGAGGACGAAATGGCCATCGGCGACGAACGCGTCGAGCGTGGCGCCGACGGTCGCGAGCCGCTCGGCCACCCCGCGCAGCCCGGAACGCTCCCCCGGCGTGCCGTGCGGGCGGTCGTTGCGCAACGACATCCCGGCGGCACCGAAGGTGAGCACCGCCGAGGTCGCCGTCGAGTGTTCCACGATATTCGTGGTGCCCTCCCGCACCACCCAGGCCGCGACCTCGTGGCAGCGTGCGGGCACCTTCGCCGGGTCGCCCTCCACCGCCAACCGGCACCCGGCCGCCGAGAGCAGCGACCGCGCCCCCGCCACCTCGTTCAGCAGATCGATGTCGCGGTAGCCGCGCACCAATTTGCGCATCTGGTCCATGGATTCGACGGCGATCGTCCTGACCTCGTCCATCTCGACGGCCGCGGGCTCGGCCTGACCGGAGCGGGCAAGTACCGCGGCGAGTTCACTTTTCACCGCGATCGCGGAGAAGCTGCGCCCGACCACGTCGTGCAGGTCCCGCGAGAAGCGCAAACGCTCTTCGGCGACCCGTAATTCGGCCTCGACCCGCTTGGCCCGGTCCAGCTCCTCCACCATCCGCAGGCCCCACACCGTGAGCAATATCGTTCCCACGAGCGCGATTCCGGCGAAATAGGTCCCGCCCCCGATGCCGAGCACCGCCAGCGGCGACGACCCGTAGAGCAGTCCGGTGGCGACCGCGATCGCCAATGTCGCCCACCATTTGTGCCGCATGAACGACACCAGCGCGTAGATGATGAGGATGGCGGTGTAGACCCCGGTCACCGCCGCTCGCTCGCGCACCTCCTCGTCCGCGGCACCGCGCGCGATCACCGCGAACGCCAGCAATATCCCGGTCGGCACCACGATCGCGATCGGCAGTACCCACCGGCGCGAGAGCCACCCCACCGACCCGGCGAACTCCGGCTGCACCTCCAACGCGAGCAGTGCGGTGACACCGGCGGCCAGCACCCCGGCCGCCGCCCACGGCGCGCCGACGGAGAACGCCATCACCACGACCACCGCCGCGGCACCGACCTGGAGCACGAGCCGGGTGTAAACCCGGAACTTGGCGGGTTCGGACAGCTCGTGCCACCAGGTGGTCAGGCGGTTCACCCGCGATCGTCCCACCGGAAGCTCTTGCGGGTCAGCGCGAGCGCCAGGACGGTCCATATCGCCAGTGTGGCAAACGGGCGGCCGAGTTCGGCGCAGGTGCCCGCGAAATCGAGCGCCGGATCGGTCGAGGCGGCGGTGGCCCAGCGGCCGGCCGCACCGAGCGAGACGAGGTCCGAGACGGCCGCGAACGGTGTCCAGTCCGCCAGATCGGCCAGCCAGTCCGGCAGCGCGTTCCGAACGAACGCGAGGCCGAACATCGCGATCGTCATCACCGGCAGCGAGGTGATCTGGGCGGCTTCGGCGTTCTTCGTCACCGTGCTGGTCGCCAGCGCGAGCAGCGAGAACAGCACGATCCCGACGAGCAGCCCCAGCACGATGGCCAAGGGATTCACCGGGGCGGGTGCGCCGGTGCCGTAGACCACCGCGGCGACGATCACCGAGCAGGCCAGCGTCGCCACCGCGCCGGGCACGGCCGGGGCGAGCATGATCTGCCAGTCCGCGGATTCCCCGGTCCGCAGCCGCTTCAGCACGCCTTCGCTGCGCCGCGTCGTCACCATCGAGAGCACCGAGTAGTACTGCACGAACAGCAGCGCCGACAATGCCAGCAATTCGAACGTCATCGCCGCGATGGACGTGGTCGGTTCGGTGTCGTCGATCGCGATGAAGTACAGGATGAGCGGAATGCCCACCGGAAACAGCGTCGTCATGTAGGTCAGCGTCTTGTTCCGCCGGAATTGCAGATACTCCGCCCTCGCGAGCGCGGCCAGCGGGCGGCGGCGGAACGTGGTGCCGGTGGTCGTGCGAGTCGTCATCGCTGTGCTCCGATCAGTTCGGGGGTCGTCGTGGCGGCCGAGTCGTCGGCGATGTCGAGGAAGACCGACTCGAGCGAGGCGGCACGGGCCTCCAGGCCGCCCAACTGCAAGCCGTGCTCGCGCGCCCACTCGAGCAGTTCGAACAAATGCCCCTGCAGGTCGTGCGTGCCGACCGTGACCCGCGCCTGCGCGTCCACCTGCGCACCATCCAGCCGCGGCAACGGCAGTCCGGGGTGGTCGAAGACGATCCGGGCCGGGTGGCCGTCCACGATCTCACGCAGCGTCCCCGCGCGCGCGACCTCGCCCCGGTGCATGATCGCGATGCGGTCGGCCAGCGCCTCGGCCTCGTCGAGGTAGTGCGTGGTGAGCACCATGGTCACGCCGGACGCCTTCAGATCGGCGAGCAGTTTCCAAGTGCCACGGCGACTTTCGGGATCGAGGCCGGTGGTCGGCTCGTCCAGGAACAGCAACCGCGGCTGGCCGAGCAGCGCACAGGCCAGATCGACGCGGCGCTGCTCACCACCGGACAGCGAGCGGACTCGGACCGACGCCCGATGCGCGAGGTCGACCAATTCGAGCACCCTGGCGGTGGTCGTCGGGTTCGTGCACGTCCCGCGCCACATCTCGAGGGTCTCGAGCACGGTCAGCTCGGCGGGCAGCCCGCCGGACTGCAGCATGATGCCGATCTGTGCCCGCACCTGTGCGCGGTCGCGCCGCGGATCGAGACCGAAGACCCGCACGACACCGTCGGACGGCGCGACCAGCCCCTCCAGCATGTCGAGCGTGGACGTCTTTCCGGCCCCGTTGGTGCCGAGCAGGGCGAAGACCTCTCCCTCCGCGACCTGGAGATCCACTCCCCTGACCGCCTCGAACGCGTTCTTCCCATGACCATAGGCGCGGCGCAGGCCCTCGGCGGTGATGACTTCGTCGGTACGACGCCGCCCCGGTTGCGCACCGAATGTTGCACTGTTCATGGCTTCAACGATCGCGAAACCGGCCCGCTACCAGTAGTAAGCCCAGTCATCGAATCCGATGCGATTCCGCACGTACGCGCCATGACAAATGTCATCGGCCGCGCGTCAGCCCCGTTCGGCGAGCAGCTGTTCGAGTTCGGCCCAGTCCGGCGCCGCCGACCGGCCCCGCACACCGTGCACGTTTTCCACAGCGAGACAACCGATTCGGAGCAGCACCGGCACATTCACGTGCCGCACCGCGAGCCAGCGACGCTTGTCGTCCAGGGTGACGAACCGAGCGACCGTCTTGCTCAGTGACGCGGCCCCGACCAGGGCGTGCGAACTCAGCAAGAGTTCACGCCGCAACGAGCGCCGCCGGGCGTCGAGATCCGCGCTGCCGCAGGCGAGGTAGGCCTTGGCGTGCACATGGGTGCGCACGATCACCTCGGTCGCGAGCACGCTGAGCGACGGTGTCAGCACGCCCGACCGCAGATTGAGTCCATTGCCCGCAGACGGCCCGAGGTAGACCGCGTGCGCGAACTTCCTGAGCTCCCGGTTGTCGAGCTGGTAGAGCAGCGAGGATCCGGGGACCGGAAGGCTCATGGGGGTGACGAAGTCCGCCGCAAGGTGCTTCACCCACAGCACCAACGCCTGCGCGTTCGACTCGACCGAACGGAATCGCCCCGAGACCGTTACCGTCTCACGCTCGCCGTGATCCCAACGCACGCCGCGGAATTCGCCATTGCGGATCTGCGAGAGCGCCTCGAAGGGGCGCGCGAGGTCGTGTCCGGCCGAGCGGACCCGATGCGCCCGGCCGCCGAATCCCGGTCCGGTGTAGTCGATCGGCAGACGCTTTCCGGCGCGCTCCCACGCGCGCATGCGCGGTGTCCGGCCGAGCGCCCCGAGCCCCTTCGCGACGCCCCGATCGATCGTGGCATCGAACCACACCGCGAGGCCACCGATCAGCCCCGCGACGCCGACCGCGACGAGATCGTCACGGTCCCAGGCGATTCGCTGCCTGGCCTGCCAGCGCTCGAACTCGGTCCGCTGCGCCGCGGTGAGTGCCGCGTCGAGATCGACCGTCGACCAATCGTGCGTGCGCCGGAGCCCGTCATTTGTCTCCGTCATCTCCGCGTACGAGCCAGCCGTCGGCGCGGCGGGAAGGATCAACTCCGCCGAGTCCTCTTCCCCGAGTGCCTGTTCCGTCGCCGCTTCCAATTCGGCCAGCCGTCGCCGGATCGTGTCGAGATTGCGGTCGATCGAGTCGTCCATCAGCCCGCCGCCGCCTCGTGCACCCGGCCGAGCACGACCTCCAGTGCGCTCGCCGATATTTCGGCCGCGGCGCTACGCTCCTGCAGCTCGTCACGCAACCGGCGGTTCTCCGCCGAGAGCTTCGCCTTGTCGGCGTTGAGCTGCCGAATACGGGCGATCAGCCGCGCCCGATCCGCGGCCACCTCTTCCAAGCGCTGCTGCAACGCAAGCACCACCCGGCGGCGCATCTCGTCGCGGTCCGTGTCCTCGGCGAGGACAACGCGATTGATGAGGTCGAGCCGCATCGCTCCGGCGACGATCTGCCCCGCCGTCCACGGGGTCCAGCGCGCACCGGTCGCGGCGACGCCCGCCGTCGCTATGCCACCCAGGCCCGTCACCAGCGCGGTGCCGCCTGCCACCCCGAACCCGCCCGCCGCGAGCGAACCGCCGCCCAGAGTCGCCAGCCCAGCCGAAGTCGCCGCGGCACCGGACAAGCCGGCCGCCGTCCCGATCGCGGTGCCGATCAGCGGCGCCGCCCAACCGGCCGTCGCGACGCCCACCCCGAGGCCGACCGCGCCCGCCACCGCCACCCGCCCCCAGCGAATGTTCTTGCGCCGCAGGCGTCGCACGAGCGCCTTGTGCTCCGACAGCAGAGCATCGAGGTCGGTGCCGTCCGCCTCGGGGAAACGAGCAGCGAACGTCTGCAACGACTCTCGGCGAGTGGGCTCGTGCCAGTTCGTCTTGTCCGGCCAGGGATCGAATAGCACCAGGTCGACCAGCATCAACAGCGAACTTTTGCGAGACGTGGCCTGGGACGGAGCTTCCCCGGCATGCTCGGCCAGGCGCTCAGCGGCGACATCCGGCGCGGCGGATCCGAGCAGCGCACGTAGCTCCGTCACGAAAGTCTGCTCGTCCTGGCCGCTTTCGACCTCCTCGAGGCGCGCGCGCAGCTGTCCGACGGCCTCGTCACGCACCGTCCGCTTCGCCGCCACCTCGCGCTCTGCTCGCGTGGCTGCCAGGTCCGCCTGCATCATCGCGATCTGCATCGTCGCCAGCGCGACGGACTCCACCGCATCCACCGCGAACTCGTCGTCGCCCACCTGCGCCCTCCTCGATTCGACCACTGCGAGAACGGTATCCGGCGGGCGCCGACCGCACTGTCCATCGAACGTCGGACAGCAGCGGTCAGGGCGCGGGAGGGCGTGGGTTCCGGATCGCACGGTCCCTCGGGCGTCGCGTTGCGGCTGACCTAGGGCATGTCTCCCAATCGACCTTTTCGGATCACGCCCGGTGGGCCGGTTGGTCGGGCATCATGGTCGCCGTGGCGACGGTGGTTGGTGATCGGTATCGGGTTCTGACGGATAAGCAGTGGGAACTGCTGGAGCTGTTGTTGCCGAAATCCGATGGCCAGGTAGGCCGTAACTTCGCCAACAATCGGCTGGTGGTGGAGGGGATGCTGTTCCGGTTGCGGACGGGGGTGCCGTGGAGGGACTTGCCGGAGGCGTTCGGTCCGTGGCAGACGGTGTGGAAGCGGCATCGCCGCTATGCCGGTGACGGGACCTGGGATCGAGTGCTGGTCGCGTTGACCGCGCTCGCGGACGCGACCGGGAATCTGGATTGGGTCGTGTCGGTGGATTCTTCGATCATGCGAGTTCATCAACACGGCGCGAACACCTCTCGTGGCGGCGAGGAAGCCGGCGGCCCGGACTCGGATTTACGAGCCCGCTGATCACGCCATCGGCCGGTCCCGAGGTGGGCTGACCACGAAAGCACATCTGGCCACCGACGGCCACGGCCGAGGTTTGGCGGTGTTGCTGACAGCGGGCCAAGCCGGTGATTCACCGATGATGCCTGCCGTGCTCGAGGCGGTCGCGGTGCCGCGCCTGGCCGGTGGCCCGCCACGACGCAACCCGGACCAGGTGCTCGCCGACAAGGCGTACTCCGCGGCAAGCAACCGGAAGTTCCTGCGCAGCAGAGGTATTCGCTCGGTTATTCCGGAACGCAGCGATCAGATCGCCCACCGTAAGCGGCGTGGTCGTACCGGTGGGCGACCGCCGGGGTTCGACCCGATGGCCTACAAGGGTCGCAACGTCGTCGAACGCGCCTTCAACAAGGCCAAACACTGGCGTGGCGTCGCCACCCGATACGACAAACTCGCCATGACCTACCGTGCGGGCTTCGTCATCGCGCTGGTGGTCGAGTGGCTCAGACTATTGGGAGACATGACCTAGGCCACATCGCGAACGCGTGCTCGAGCACGGCGGGGCCGATCAGCAGGGCTGGGGGCTGCTGCAGGGGTGGGTGACAACCAAGATGGCTTGCCGGGAGGCTGGCCTGAGAGGATGTCGCAGTGCCCAAGCCGTATCCGAAAGAGTTCCGCGACGATGTCGTGCGAGTCGCCCGAAACCGCGAAGACGGGGTGACCCTGGAGCAGGTCGCGGCCGATTTCGGCGTGCACCCTATGACGCTGTCGAAGTGGATGCGCCAATCCGACATCGACGACGGAAACAAACCGGGGACCACGCGCAGCGAGTCTGCCGAGTTGCGTGATGCCCGTCGCCGGATCCGGTTGTTGGAGCAGGAGAACGAGGTCCTGCGCCGCGCCGCGGCGTATCTGTCGCAGGCGCAGATCCCGGGAAAAGGCTCTACCCGCTCGTGAAAGAGCTTGCCGCCGAAGGGATTCCTGTGGCGGTGACGTGCCGGGTGCTGCAGCTCGCCCGCCAGCCCTACTATCGGTGGCTGGCCGAACCGGTGACCGCCGGCGAACTCGCCGAGGCGTATCGGGCCGACGCCTTGTTCGATGCCCACCGCGACGACCCTGAATTCGGCTACCGGTTTCTGGCCGATGAGGCCCGCGAGGCCGGTGAATCGATGGCCGATCGGACCGCGTGGCGGATCTGCTCGACCAACCGGTGGTGGAGCGCCTTCGGCAAACGGCGGCGCGGTAAGAACGGCAGACCCGGTCCGCCCGTCCACGACGATCTGGTGCAGCGAAACTTCGTTGCCGATGCTCCGAATCGTTTGTGGCTCAGCGACATTACCGAACATTGCACCACTGAAGGCAAGCTGTATTTGTGTGCGGTCAAGGACGTGTTCTCCAACCGGATCATCGGTTACTCGATCGATTCGCGGATGAAGTCACGGCTGGCGGTGACCGCGGTGAACAACGCTGTCGCCCGGCGCGGCGATGTGGCCGGTTGCATCCTGCACAGCGACCGCGGAAGTCAGTTTCGCTCGAGGAGATTCGTCCACGCACTCAACCGTCACCGCATGGTCGGATCCATGGGCAGAGTCGGCGCGGCCGGTGACAACGCCGCCATGGAAAGCTTCTTCAGCCTGCTGCAACGCAACGTCCTGGACCGTCAGCGCTGGGAAACTCGCGAACAATTACGGATTGCGATCGTCACCTGGATCGAGCGCACCTACCACCGTCGGCGCCGACAGGCCCGGCTCGGCCGGTTGACCCCGATCGAATTCGAAACCATCATGTCCCCAGCAGCCCGACAGGCTGCCTAACCACTGTCACCCAATCCTGCAGCAGCCCCCTGTGTTCGCGAGCACACGGGCTGGACCTCGAGTGGGCTCGAGGTTGCACGATCGCTCTCGACATGACATTCGAGAGGAAGAAGCGAACCATGCCGAAACTCGACCGGATCATCGAGTCCGCGTTGTACGTCGACGACCTCGATCGTGCCCGCGCGTTCTACACCGAGGTGTTGCAGCTGACTCCGATACTCGACGCGGATCCGTTGTGCGCGTTCGATATCGGTGGCGACAACGTCTTGCTGCTCTTTCGCCGCGGCGGCTCGCTCGAACCGAAGGTGTTGCCCGGACCGGGCTTGCCGCAGGGCGAGATCCCGTCGCACGACGGCAGCGGTCGCCTCCATATCTGCTTCGCCGTCGCCGCGGACGCGCTGACGGAATGGGAAACCCACCTGAGCGCACACGACATTCCGATCGAGGGCGCGACCAACTGGGCACGCGGCGGCCGCAGCATCTATTTCCGTGATCCCGACGAGCATCTCCTCGAACTCATGACACCCGGCAATTGGCCGACGTACTGAACATGCCGGCCCGTGCCGCACGAAACCCGATGCCGCAGGCCACCCACGTGGGCTGACATCACCGCATGGTTGCGGAGCGTTTGCCAACGTAGCTTAAGCTCGTTACCGGAAGGCTCCACGACTACGAGGAGGCGACAGGCATGCAGCAGGACAACGGCGGGCGCGCGGCGGGCAGGGCGGTTCGGCTCGAATCGTTCGGCGGACCCGAGGTACTCACTGTCCAGGACGTTCCCGCGCCGCAGGCCGGTGACGGGCAGATTCGCATCCGCGTGACGGCAGCGGGGTTGAACCCGATGGACTGGTATATGACCGCGGATGCCGCGACCGCGGCCAGGTTCGGCTTGAGCCTGCCCGTAGGGTTCGGCACCGATTACGCGGGAGTCGTCGATCAGGTCGGGGCGGGCGTGCGCGACTACGCGCTCGGCGACCGGGTATTCGGGGCGGCCCTGTCCCGGGCCGTCGCCGAGTTCGTCGTGGTCGACGCGAACGGCACTATCACCAGTGGCGTCGCGCACCATACCCCGGACGGGGTCGATGACCGCACCGCCGCCACGCTCGCGATCGCGGGTAGCACCGCCTCCGCCGCCCTCGACATCCTTCGCCTCGGTCCCGACGACACCGTGCTGATCGGCGGCGCGGGCGGCGGGGTCGGCGTGTTCGCCGTCCAGCTGGCCAGGATCGCTGGCGCGCGCGTCATCGGGACCGGCTCGCCCGCCACCGCCGACTATCTGCGCAGCCTCGGCGCCGAACCGGTCGCCTACGGTGACGGCCTGACCGCCCGGGTCCGCGACCTCGAAACCGGTCCCGTCACAGCGGCACTCGACCTGCACGGCACCGACACCGTGCACGTCGCCCGCGAACTCGGCATCCCGGACAGCCGTATCTGCACCATCGCGACGGTCGTCGACGGCATCCCCGCCGCCAACGGCGCCAATGCCGCCCCCGACGCCCTCGACACCATCGCCGGCTTCATCGCCGCGGGCCGCATGCAGGTCCCCATCGCCGCCACCTACCCCATCGAAAACATCCGCGCCGCAGTCGAATTGCAAGCGACCCGCCACGTCCGGGGCAAGGTCGTGATCGAGGTCTGAACCCACACACCTGGGCTGCAGTTCGGGTTGTTAACAAACACTCGGCGGCATTCCGACATTCCACGGCGACGGGCGGACACCGCACGTCAGAAATATCAGCGCCACATCATGGTGACTCCAGGTCAGGATCCCGGCAAAGCCCGATCGCGCCTTCGGGGCACGTTCTGAGCGTAATCGCACACCTCATAGTTTTCGTGGAAGACGGTACCGTAACCGCACATGAAACGGCTGGGCACCGCACCCGTTTCCTCGCACCAGTAGTACACGCGCGACTCATCACGATCTGAGTAGTAGCCCTTACCAGGACAACTCAGCTGCGGAGGCTCGGGCGAGGCCACCGCCGGGCCAGTCATCGCCGGGCCAGTCATCGCCGGTGCGATAGCGACGACAATGGAGATTATCTCGCGGATCATTCGAGCCTCGCTTTCGCCCGTTGCAGACTCATCGGCCTGGTTCAGTATCGGGCATCGCACCTACTGGCGGAGGAAGGCGCGCCATAACGGAGCAGACTCAGCATGGCCGGACTACTGACCGCGGCCTGTGGCTCCATCACGCATCGGACCTTCAGTGGTGGTCGAGGATCACTGGAGCGTATCGCCAGTTCTCGACCGCCTCAACGACTTCGGCGGACGTGCTGAAGGTAGGTGTTAGGCGCGCGGCTGGTACGCCAGTCTGCGGCCTACCCATCAAACCGCGGTGCACAACGAGCCGCCGCCCACCCGGGGCACGACAAGCAGCCGACGGGAACTACCGCAACTTGGGTAGCTCGAGCCCTTCCGCAACCTGGGTGAGCTGAGGAACGTCCGCCCACGGTCGGCCCCGTGACGTTCGGCCCAGATAGAGGCAACCTGATTGGGGCAAACATCGGCGCGATCCAGAGACGCTCGCGTTCTAGGAATCGACGTAACCCCTCGATGGCTTCGCACAGAGCGCCGCCGCCACCCTCGATTCACGCCCCCGTCCCCCGACGGCGTGGCGATCAGCCACCGCGTCTTCGGCACATCCGCTACTGAACAGATGATCAGGAGGAACTCACGTAACTGCCTTCTCGACCGATGCCGCCCTCAGTTCCTCCTGATCATCCGCCCAGGGCGACCTGGGCGTGTCGCGCCCGGCGCGTCGGCCCTGGCGCATACTTGTGCGGTGTCCTACTTCGGAATCCCGGCGTATCGGCCGCAGTGGATCAGTGGGCGCGCTGCCATCGAGTCCGCGCACGGTCGGCGGTTGGCGGGGCTCGTCGGTCGGCGCTTGTCGGCCGCCTGGCTGGTGTGGGATCGGGACGCGGACGAGTGGTTTCGCGACTGCCCGGTAGTGCTGGGCTTCGACGGTGAGCAGCTGGAAATCAACCACCACAAGTTCGACGAGCTATCGATAACCTGGAACCAGATCGACCCCGTCCGCACTTCGACGTGGTCCTGGGGCGTCGACTCCGGCCCGGAGGCTCACTCGTTCAATCTGGTCTGGCGGCGGGACGCGGTGCCCGCGCTGGCCGCCTTCGAGGGGCAGTTGCTAGGTGCGGTGGAACTGCTCGAATGGCGCCCACCGCACCACGATATCGCCACGGGCATGGTCGCTGTCAGCTTCGTCTTCGCCGATGACCGAGTGACGGTCAGCAACGCACTCGATGAGAACGGCCTGGAATACGGTGTCCCGCAAGCTGATTACATCCGTCGCGTGCTTCGCGCCTGACCGTCTGGCCGCCCAATTGATCAAGGGGCGCGAGCGGCGAGTCCGCCTTTATATTCTGCACTCTTGCTCGATCAAGCACATGTTCATGTTGGCGGCGACGAGTTCGGCGCGGTGCCGAGTCTGCTGGAGCGTAGAGAAGTTCAGGTCGAAAGCGTCGGTTGTTGCGAGAACCAGGGTGCGAGCCGCACTCGTCAATGCGATTCCGAGCGTCTCGACGTAGGACCCGATGCCGAACCACGCACGCACTGCGTCGACAGCGAATGGGAGTTCGGGGACAGCACTCTGGTTCTCGAGGGGGATCAGTTCGATCCATTCCTCAGCCTCACCCCGATCGCCCGACCTCAACTCAGGCTCTGTGTCCCAACGAATCTCATCACGCCGCTCCGGACCGCGGACCGAAAGACCGCGCTGGGAGTACGACAGCGTCACGAAACCACCCTCGGATTCGAGAACCACGGTGCCGGTCAACGGAATCCCCCCTCGTCCGACACCACCGCAAGCCGCCACAACCCACGCACCGTCACCCCCAAGAGCCGACCACTGAACGACGTCACTTCCACAGCCGAGAATCGTTCCACGCGTCACCCTTTCCCAGATGCGCGCTCGTCGACGAACAGCGCCCCCGCCCCCATCCGCTTGCGCGGCAACCGAGCCACATCTTCGACCACTTCAGACCCCATGAGACACAACACTATCCAGTCCGCCCGCGGGATGTAGGGCAGTTCACGATCGGTCCGGCGGCCCACTCATCTGATGGAGTGTGTGCCTGCTGTTGGCTGCCGACGCGCCTGAAGCCCGTCAGGATCGGGTTCGGTCGGTACTTGGCGTGGTGGCGAAGTCGATTTGGCGGCGGGTGTTGGCGAGTGCGGTCACTACGCAGGTGCCTATCGGGCCCTGGCGGTCGTAGAGGGTGGCGGTGCCGATCGAGATGCCGGCCGATGCGATGGTGTTGTCGGCGCGCAGGCCGAGTTCGTAGCCGACGGGCAGGCGCGAAAGCGCGACTGTCACATCGGTATTGATGTAACCCGCGCCCGCGGAACCCCAATGGCAGATGTGGTTCGTGGCATCGCCGAGGATCGCGGTGCGCTGGAACGCGGTGATCGTCTCGCCCGCCACCAGCGGGGGCAGGCTGTGCCACGAGGCTTTGCGTTCGGCGTTCTGATTGGCGGCGAAGTCGGCGGTCCAGTCGTTCTCGCCACTCTTGTACAACGGGGGCGAGCCCTCGGGCGCGACGCAGCCCTGCGGCGGCATCGGCAGGAATTCTTCGGGACGCCACACTCGACCCGGCGGCGCGTCCGCGGTGGTGAGGAAGACCGCGGTTGCCCGAGCCCGCCGCACGCCGTCCTGCAGCAATCCCGCGTCGGCGACGACGATTCGTGAGCCGCGCCGAACCACGGTGCCGCACAGCTCGAACGGCGCGTCGGCGACCGGTTGATACAGGTCCACCGTCAACCGGGCAGGCACGAATCCCCCGGGGCAATGCGTTTCGAGTTCGCGAGCCAGCAACCCGCAGACTCCGGTGCCGCTCAGCTTCCCGGGTGACCACGGACTGACCGCCAACCGCTCGGCAACGAGCCGATCCCCTTGCCATCCGAAGAAACTCACCATGCCAGTCGTTTCCCCTCCGTACTACGAATGTCTGCGGAAACACGTTACGACGAGCCACAACTCGCCGCGACCCAGTGCATCGCGAATGCGCCCGCGCCCAGCCGCCGCACTCCCTTCGGGCACCGATGACATGCGGCAACGCACGTCGGAACCGCGACACGCCTGGGACAAAGTGCAAGGCGAGAAGCTCGGGCACGGCGGTGTGCGAAACCGCGGACACATTCGAGGAAGCCGCACCGCCTCATCCCCCGGCGCGCCGGCTGGACGGGTCCGACACTCGCGAAGCGCGGGGCATCCACTCTGAAAGCCGAAGCGCCCGTGTCCACGAACCACCCGGTGTAGAGCTGGTTCGAACCTGTTGGGGATTGGGTGGATTCACATCGATACCGGCTCGAGGTTGGGCCGGACACCCAATGTCGGAGTAAATGGTGAGCAACATGGCGGCTCGACCGCATACTGGGGGGCGATGGCGAGTCGCCGGTTCGCTGACGCATCGGCGCACCGGGTGACCCGCGGATCGAGGGGCACCCGCCGGCCCCGAGTTGTTCGAACCGGCCGACGAGAAGTGCGTGAGTTGGTTACCGACGTCATCGATGTGGGGGCGAACTTCCCGGTCGCCCGCAAGGCACTGTGGGATCTGCTCCTGGAACCGCAGACCTATCCGCGGTTGTTCACCGGAATCGGCGCCTGTGAGCTCGCGGAGGAGCGCCCGGACAGCCGGATCGTGCGGGCGCGCATCGGCACCGCCGCCACCGGCATCCGCACCCCGCAGCTGCGCCTCACTGTGCGCCGCTGGTACGAGTGCTTCGAATTGCAGTGTCCCGGAACAGGAACGTTCGTGTCGATCCGGCTGCACGGCGACGAGGAACGCACCAAGGTCGTCGTGACGGTGTTCGCGCCGGGCCGGTTGCATCCCCGGATCGCCGAGGGGTCCAACGCGGCGGTGATGGCGTGGGTCGAGGCCGGGTTGCGGCGCGCGGTGGACGTCATCCGCGGCGCGCGCACCTCGACCGTGGTCAACGCCGAGAACTCACCGGTGCGCAGGCAGGTCAGTGTCGCCAAACAGATGGTCACGGTCGGCGTCGGTCGCACCGGCAGTCTCTCGACGGGCGTGAAACAGGCTCGCTCCCTGGCGAAATGGGGCTTCAACCTGGCAGGCGGCTACGCCACGGCGGCCGCGCACGCCCCGGACCGGATCGCCATCATCGATGATTGCGGCACCCGCACCTTCGCCGAGATGCACACGCGGACAACCGCGCTGGCCCGTGCGCTGGCCGCGCTCGACCTCGGCTTCGGCGACACCATCGGCCTGCTCGCCCGCAATCACGCGGGCATGGTCGAATGCATGGTCGCCGCGGGCAAACTCGGCGTCGACGTGGCGCTGCTGAATGTCGGGCTGTCCGGCAGGCAGATCGAGGACATCGTGCAACGCCACCGCCTGGCCGCGCTGTTCGTCGACGGCGACCTCGAGCCGCTGGTCCACTACCTGCACACGGATCTGCCCCGCTTCAACACCGACGGCCGCCCGCGCACGCCCGATCGGGCCACCCTCGATGATCTGATCGGCGAGGGCGGGCGGCCGTTCCGGCTGCCGAACCGCGCGGGCAGGCTCATCGTGCTGACCTCCGGCACCAGCGGCACACCCAAGGGCGCGCGGCGCCCAGAACCGAAGGGCTTCGGCACCATCGCCGCGCTGCTGTCCCGGATTCCGCTGCCGATGCAAGAGGCGATGCTCATCCCGGCGCCGCTGTTCCACACCTGGGGCCTGGCCGGTTTGCAGATCAGCACCCCGTTGCGCGCGACGGTGGTGCTGCCGGAGCGTTTCGACGCCGAGGACTGTCTGCGCCTGGTCGCCGAACATCGGGTCGCCAGCATGATCGTGGTGCCGACCATGGTGCACCGCATCCTCGATCTGCCGGACGCGGTGCGCGCCCGCTACGACACCTCGAGCCTGCGCGCGGTGGTCAGCTGCGGCGCCCCATTGGCCGGTGCGACGGTGCTGCGGTTCATGGATGTCTACGGCGACATCCTGTACAACGTCTACGGTTCCACCGAGGTCTCGTGGGCCACCATCGCCACCCCCGAGGACCTGCGCACCGCGCCGACCACGGCGGGCCGTCCGCCGCTGGGCACCCGGGTCTCGGTGCTCGGCCCCGATCAGCGCCCGGTGCCGGTGGGCGTCACCGGGCACATCTTCGTCGGCAACCACATGCTCTTCGATGGTTACGTCAACGCCGCGCCGCCCACCGAGGCCGACGGGATGCTCGACACCGGCGATCTCGGCTATCTCGACGCCGACGGACGGCTCTTCATCGCCGGGCGCGACGACGAGATGATCATCTCCGGCGGCGAGAACGTCTTCCCCCGCCCGGTCGAGGAGGCGCTGGCGCATCTGCCGCAGGTCAGCGAGGTCGCCGTGGTCGGTGTGCCGGATCAGGAATTCGGCCAGCGGCTCGCCGCGTTCGTGGTGAAACGCGAAGGCGCGGGGCTGGATTCGGACATGATCCGGTCCTATATCCGGCACCGGCTCAGCCGCTTCTCGGTGCCGCGCGACGTCACCTTCCTGCCGATGCTGCCGCGCGGCGAGACTGGCAAGATCATCAAGCACCTGCTGACCGGCACGCCGCCCGGCGACGCGGGCACGGCGTCGCCGCTCGGCGGACCGCGCCTGGTCACCTGAGAACACCCCGACTACCGGCAAACGGTTGACTCATTCCAGAAAACGGACAAGACTCACGTTCGTGCCTACGGCCGTGGAATTCCAGCAGATGCTGCGGGGAGTTTCGCTGCGTGTGACCGCGCCCCGGGTAGCGGTCCTGTCCGCCGTGCACGAAAATCCGCACGCCGATACCGATTCCATCATCCGGGCGGTGCGGTCGCGTTTGTCGGCGGTCTCCCATCAGGCGGTCTACGACTCGCTGCACACACTCACCGCCGCGGGACTGCTGCGTTGCATCCAGCCGTCCGGCTCGGTAGCGCGATACGAGACCAGGGTCGGCGACAACCATCACCACGTCGTGTGCCGCGGCTGCGGGCGGATCGCCGATGTCGACTGCGCGATCGGCGCCGCGCCCTGCCTGTCGGCCTCCGACGACAGCGGTTTCACCATCGACGAGGCCGAAGTCATCTACTGGGGCCGCTGCCCCGACTGCGCGGCCGAGCACGACGCCGCACCACCACGTCCCTGACCACAGCCCGCACTACTCAGCAAGGAAGGAATGCCGTGACGTCCGACAGCCGTCCACCTACTCCTGATACCGAAACTCGAAGCGCCAGCGAGAGTGAGAACCCGGCGATCCCGTCGCCGACGGTGAAGACCGACCAGCGTCCCCGCACCAATAAGGACTGGTGGCCGGAGCAGATCGATCTCTCGGTGCTGCACGCGCATTCGTCCAAGTCGAACCCGCTCGGCCCGGATTTCGACTACGCCGAAGAGTTCAAGAAGCTCGACGTCGAAGCGCTGAAGGCCGATGTCGCGGCGGTCCTGACCGATTCGCAGGATTGGTGGCCCGCCGACTACGGCAACTACGGCGGTCTGTTCATCCGGATGAGCTGGCACGCCGCAGGCACCTACCGCATCGCCGACGGCCGTGGTGGCGGCGGGCAGGGCGCGCAGCGGTTCGCCCCGCTCAACAGCTGGCCCGACAACGCCAACCTGGACAAGGCGCGCCGCCTGCTGTGGCCGGTCAAACAGAAGTACGGCAACAAGATCTCCTGGGCCGACCTGTTGGTGTTCGCCGGCAACGTGGCACTCGACTCGATGGGCTTCCAGACCTTCGGCTTCGGCTTCGGCCGCCCCGACATCTGGGAACCGGAAGAGGTCTTCTGGGGTCCGGAGGACACCTGGCTCGGCGACGAACGCTACAGCGGCGACCGGGAACTCGCCGGCCCGCTCGGCGCGGTCCAGATGGGCCTGATCTACGTGAACCCGGAAGGGCCGAACGGTCAGCCCGATCCGGTCGCCTCCGCGCGCGATATCCGCGAGACGTTCGGCCGCATGGCGATGAACGACGAGGAGACCGCGGCGCTCATCGTCGGCGGGCACAGCTTCGGCAAGACCCACGGCGCGGGCAACGCCGACCTGGTCGGCGCCGAACCCGAAGCCGCGCCGATCGAACAGCAGGGTCTCGGCTGGAAGAGCGCCCACGGCACCGGCAAGGGCAAGGACGCGATCACCAGCGGTCTCGAGGTCGTGTGGACCTCGACGCCGACCCGGTGGAGCAACGGCTTCCTGCAGAACCTGTACGGCTACGAGTGGGAGCTGACCAAGAGCCCCGCAGGCGCGTGGCAGTGGAAGCCGAAGGACGGCGCGGGCGAGGGCACCATCCCCGACCCGTTCGACGGCCCGGCCCGCACGCCGACGATGCTGACCTCGGACCTCGCTCTGCGTGAGGACCCGATCTACCGGGAGATCACCAGCCGGTGGCTCGAGCATCCCGAAGAGCTGGAAGTGGCCTTCGCCAAGGCCTGGTACAAGCTGCTGCACCGCGACATGGGCCCGGTCAGCCGCTACCTCGGCCCCTGGGTGCCCGAGCCGCAGCTGTGGCAGGACCCGGTGCCCGCGGTCGACCACGAACTGATCGACGAGCAGGACATCGAGGCGCTCAAGAGCAGGGTGCTCGAGTCCGGTCTGTCGGTGGCCCAGCTGGTCAAGACGGCGTGGTCGTCCGCGTCGAGCTTCCGCAGCACCGACAAGCGCGGCGGCGCCAACGGCGCCCGGATCCGGCTCGAGCCGCAAAAGAACTGGGAGCTCAACGAACCCGCCGAGCTGGCCAAGGTGCTGCCCGTGCTGGAGCAGATCCAGCAGGACTTCAACAGCTCCGCCACCGGCGGCAAGCAGGTATCGCTGGCCGACCTGATCATCCTGGCCGGTTCCGCGGCGATCGAGAAGGCGGCCAAGGACGCGGGTCACGCCGTGACGGTGCCGTTCGCCCCCGGGCGCACCGACGCGACACAGGAGAACACCGATGTGGAGTCGTTCGCGGTGCTCGAGCCGCGGGCCGACGGCTTCCGCAACTACGTGCGGCCCGGTGAGAAGGCGCCGCTGGAGCGGCTGCTGCTCGAGCGGGCCTACCTGCTCGATCTGACCGCGCCGGAGCTGACTGTCCTCATCGGTGGCCTGCGCGCGCTCGGCGCCAATTACGGCGGCACCGAGCACGGTGTCTTCACCCAGCGTCCGGGCGCGTTGACCAACGACTTCTTCGTCAACCTGCTCGACCAGAGCGTCGAGTGGAAGGCGTCGGAATCGGCGGAGAACGTCTACCAGGGCGTGCGCGCGGGTCAGCCCGTATGGACCGCCACCGCCAACGACCTGGTCTTCGGCGCGCATTCGCAGCTGCGCGCGATCTCGGAGGTCTATGCCCAGCAGGACGCTGGCCAGCGGTTCGTCGACGATTTCGTCGCCGCGTGGGTCAAGGTCGTCAACAGCGACCGGTTCGATCTCGCCTGATCCGCTCCGCCGGGGCAGGCCGTCCTTTCGAGGGCGGCCTGCTTTCGTTTGCTCGAGAGTGACTTTCGGCTTCACGGTGCAGGTCGTGCTGCGGATCGGCAGCGCACCGGACGGCGCGGAGCCCGTGCGCTCGCACCGCAGGCCGGTCACCGACATCCTGTCGTTTCGTCAGGGATAGCGGCAGGATCTGTCCGGGGCACGACGACGCCCGTTAGTCGCCGTGCCCCGGCACCCCGTAGATCACCTGTCAAGGGACTTAGGTCCCCGAACCGGTGTCCTGCGCCGGTCCGTCGGCGCGAGAATCTTCGTAGGCTGAAGTAACGGTCCAGGAAGGTGCAGCGCAATGGTCACAGTGTTCTTGGTCGACGATCACGCGATCGTGCGCCGCGGGGTCGCCGACCTGATCGACGCCGAAGCCGATCTCGAGGTGATCGGCGAGGCGGGCACGGTCTCACAGGCCATGGCACGCATCCCCGCGTTGCGCCCCGACGTCGTCGTGCTCGACGTCCGACTCCCCGACGGCAACGGCATCGAACTGTGCCGCGAGCTGCTCGACCAGCATCCCGGCCTGCACTGTCTGATCCTGACCTCGTTCACCGACGAACAGGCGATGCTCGACGCGATCCTGGCCGGCGCCAGCGGATACGTAGTCAAAGACATCGGCACCACCGAATTGGTCGATGCCATCCGGGAAGTCGGCGCCGGTCACTCCCTGCTCGACAATCGAGCCGCCGCCGCGCTGATGGCCAAACTCCGGGAGGAGGCGGCGGCCAGAACCGGACCGCTGGCCGCGCTGACCGAGCAGGAACGCACATTGCTCGAACTGCTCGGCGAAGGCTTGACCAACCGGCAGATCGCCGGACGCATGTACCTGGCCGAGAAGACGGTCAAGAACTACGTCTCCCGATTGCTCGCCAAGCTCGGGGTGGAGCGGCGCACCCAGGCCGCGGTGCTCGCCTCGAAGCTCAACGCACCGCTGAAGGGCGAATGAATCACCCGGGTCAGAGCCCCGTCCTGGAAACACTCGGGCAGCTTCGCCTGCGTGAGTTGCTCGTACAGGTCCAGGATCGGATCGCCGAAATCGTGGGCGTGCGCGACCAAATGGACCGACTCATCGAAGCCATGCTCGTCGTCACCGCGGGCCTCGACCTCGACAACACCCTACGCACCATCGTCCACACCGCCATCGAACTCGTCGACGCCGGCTACGGCGCCCTCGGCGTCCGCGAAACCGAAAGAGACAGCCTCCAACTCGCCGAATTCGTCTACGAAGGCATCGACGACCGCACCCGCGTCCTCATCGGCGACCTACCCCGCGGCCACGGCGTCCTCGGCCTGCTCATCGACGATCCGAAACCCATTCGGCTGCGCGACCTTTCGACCCATCCGGCCTCGGTCGGCTTCCCGCCGCATCATCCGCCGATGCACACCTTCCTCGGTGTGCCGGTGATGGTGCGCGACGAGGTGTTCGGCAACCTCTACCTCACCGAGAAGGCAAGCGGCCAAGAATTCACCGAGGACGACGAGGTCGTGGTCCAGGCCCTCGCCGCCGCGGCGGGCACCGCCGTCGCCAATGCCCGGCTCTACGAACGATCCCAGATCCGTCAGCAGTGGCTCGAGGCCACCCAGGACGTGGCCACCGAACTGCTGGCCGGGACCGAACCCGATGAGGTGCTCGGGCTCGTCGCCGACCGCGCGCTGCGACTGACCGGCTCGGCCGTCGTCTTCCTCGCGCTGCCCGAGGATCCCGCCGTCCCCCGGGCCGAGATCACCGAGCTGACGGTCGTCGCGGCGGCCGGGTCCGGTTCGGAACGACTACCCGGGCAACGCGTTCCGATCGACGGATCGCATTCCGGCACCGCCTTCCGGACCGGCCGGGTGGTGGCGGGCGAACAACTGCTGTTCCGGCCGGATTTCGACGGTTCCGCCGAACACGGTCCCGCACTTGTCCTCCCGTTGCGCGCGGAGCAGACGGTGATCGGCGTACTGGTCACGCTGCGCCCGCCCGGCGCGCGCCCGCTCGATGCCGCCGCGCGGGCGATGATCACCTCCTTCTCCGATCAGGCCGCGCTCGCTTTGCAGTTGGCGGCGACCCAGCGGCGGATGCGCGAGCTCGACGTGCTCTCCGATCGCGACCGCATCGCCCGCGATCTGCACGACCACGTCATCCAGCGGCTCTTCGCGGTCGGTCTCTCCTTGCAGGGCACGGCCAAACGTGCGAGCACACCCGAGGTCGCGACCAGGCTCACCGAAACCATTCAAGACATCCAGTCCATCGTGCAGGAGATCCGGCACTCGATCTTCGACCTGCACAGCAGCACCACCGCGGACGCCCCGACCCTGCGTAAGCGCCTGCACTCGGTGATCGCCGAGATGACCGCGGACACGGGTCTGCGCACCACGGTCCGGCTGGCGGGTCCGGTGTCGGTGCTGGCGCCGCCGCTGTCGGAGGACGTCGAGGCGGTGTTGCGCGAGGGTCTCAGCAACGTGGTGCGGCATGCGGCGGCATCCACTGTCTCGGTACAACTCTCGGTCCGCGACGACGTCACGGTAGCGATCACCGACGACGGCACCGGCCTCCCCGAACAGGTACCGCGGCGCAGCGGGCTGGCCAACCTCGCGGCCCGCGCCGAACAAGCAGGCGGCAGTTTCGACATCCGCGCGACGAACGCGCACGGCACCGTTTTGCGCTGGTCCGCGCCGCTACCGGAGCAGCCGCCGCGCTGATACCGGCAGCGGGCTCCCCACTTCGGTCGCCAGTCGAGTCAAGTGTCCGGATGTGGTTCTACTTAGTCATGACTTCGGCACTTCGACGTGCGGCACGTTACGCGGGTGCCGCGGTGATCTTGATGATGGCAACGACTTTCGCCACCACGCCCGGTTCGTCCGCGGCCCCGTCGGCGGGCGTACCCGACCTCAACGCACCCCAGGAAGTGGCGCGCGACATCGCCATTCCGTGGGGACTGGCCTTTCTCCCCGACGGCTCGGCCCTCGTCGCACAGCGCAATACCGGTGTGATCCTGCGTATTTCGCCGGGGACCGCGCCGGTGCAGGCGTATCGGGTACCGGGTGTGGTGGCACGCGGTGAGGGCGGACTGCTCGGCCTCGCGGTGTCACCGCAGTATGCCGAGAACGGTTACGTCTATGCCTATTTCACGGCGAGCAACGACAACCGGATCGTCCGCTTCCGGCTGGACGGCCAACCCGAGGCGATCTTCACCGGGATCGCCAAGGCAGGCACGCACAACGGCGGCAGGATCGCGTTCGGGCCCGACGGCATGCTCTACGCGGGCACCGGCGACGCCGGACAGTCGCAGCGGTCGCAGGATCCGGCCAGTCCCAACGGAAAGATCCTCCGGCTGACCCCAGAGGGGAAGCCCGCACCGGGCAATCCGACGCCGAATTCACCGGTCTACACTCTCGGGCACCGCAACGTGCAGGGCCTGGCTTGGGACAGCACCGGACGGTGCTACGCGACCGAGTTCGGCCAGGACACCTACGACGAGGTGAACCGGATCGAGGCGGGCCGCAACTACGGCTGGCCGATTGTCGAGGGCAAGGGCGACACCCAGGGCGGCCGGTACACCAACCCCTTGGTCACCTGGTCCACCCGCGATGCCTCGCCGTCGGGGCTCGCGATCACCGCGAACACGTTGTACGTGGCGGCATTACGCGGCCAGCGGTTGTGGACCATCCCCCTGCGCGCCGACGGCTCGCTGGGTCAACCCGCCGCCGAGCTGCGGGACCGCTACGGCAGGTTGCGCACCGCCCAGGTCGCGCCGGACGGCTCGCTCTGGGTCAGCACGTCCAATACCGACGGGCGCGGCACCGTCCGCACCGGCGACGACCGGGTCGTCCGGTTCCCGGCGCGCTGACTCCTGCCGCCGCACGCACTTCGATCCGGACCGCTAGAGCGGACGCAACGCGAGCAAGGTGTGCGCGGAGGCGTAGAAATAGTGCCCCTTACTGGGCGCCGTCAATTGTCCTTCGCCACTGAATGATTCAGCCTTGGTGTCCACCGCGGCGAACGGGATCTCCCAGGCCGTCGCGCCGGTTCCCGGGTCGATCGCCCAGAGCCCCTGACTGTCGGCGAAGACGACGACGTGTCCGTCCCAACCGGCGGCCGTGCCGCCCCGCTCGGTCAGGACCTGCCATTTCCGCTGGCCGGTGCGCATGTCCAGCCCGGTCATAGTGTGCACGATGTGGTCGCGGAGCAACGCCGTGTCGCCGACGACGGCGACCGCGGTGCCGTCCTTCCCCCCTCCGGCGGTGACGAGATCCGGTGTGGACCAAACGAGTTCGCCGGTCCGACGATCGCGGGCGCCGTCGGCGAGCAGCACCGGAACAGTGTCGTCGGCCGGACGGTCGATCGAAAGACTTTGCACGCCCGCGTGATCGGTCCCGGCGATCGCGCGACCTGTGCGGTCGAGGAGATCGGTGTCGCGGTAGCCGGCGCAGTCGGAGTGCACCAGCTGCACCAACCCACCACGGAGTACGGACATCCGCGAACATCCGGTCAGCTCCGTCGTCCAGGTCTCCGCGCCGGTATCGAGATCGAATCCCGCCAGCCCGACACCGAGACCGAACACGCCCTGGCCGTCGAACACCAGCACCGCTACCGATCACGAATACGCCGACTCCCGTGTACTAGTGCCGAGGGCAGCGACGACGTGGCGCACGCATCGCATCCAGCACAGGGCGCGCCACACACGGCCAGTGCGGCGAACAGAACCTGCGTCGAAACCCAGGCCGTTGCCAGCACGGTTCAACCCGTCGTCGGGCCAAAGCAGAGGACGAGCCGGGTCACATCGGGACAACGACAAGGCGGCCCGAGGCGGCGGACACGACTTCGACAGGCCCGGCGTCAGCGCACGTATTACCAAGCGCCGATGAAGAATTCGAGCACCGCCAGCGCTACGGCGGCCAGCAACGCAACAGCGGCCGCCACGAGCAGGGTGAGGACCCGGGCACGGCGGCGGTCCGGGCCCGCGACTCGTGCCGCGACGACGCCGCCTACGGCGCCGAGCGCCGCCAGCACCGGGCCGCCGCCGAGGATCAGGTAGAACAGGCTCCCCAACGCCGCGTCCCCCACCCCACCGAACCCACGGGCATAGCCCGCCATCGGCACCGGAAAGCGGTACACGAGCGCGGTCAGCGCGGCGGCCACCGGCGCCAGCAGCACCGCCGCCACCGCCCCCAACCCAACCTCACCCATACCTCCAGCCTAAGGCCGCAGCATCCACACCACTTCTCGGGATCTACACCCGTTGTGGGCTGCCAGAAGGGGTGTAGATCCCGAGAAGTGGTGTGTTTCGATCAGAGTGGCCGCGCGCGGGGCACCGTGGCGGGGTCTGCGAGGGCTCGGCGGCGGGCGAACTCGACGACGCCGAGGAGGGCGGCGTCGGCGCCCAGGCGGGCCGGGGTGAGTTCGGGGGCGACGGTGGGGGCCAGGGCTTGGCGGCCGGCGAGCTGTGCGCGGATGACCGGGTCCAGCCACGGGAACCACGGGGTGAGGGTGCCGCCGAGGATCACCTCATCGACGTCGAGCAGGGCCGTGATGGACAGGATCGCGGTGCCCAACGCCCGGCCCGCGCTGGTGATCGCCGCGAGCGCGCGCGTGTCGCATCGGCCGAGAGCCGAGGTGAGCTCCCCGGTCGCGCGCTCTAATCCATCGTCACGCAACAGATCACCGAGTCCGGCCGCGCCGAGCACCGCCTCTGGCCCGGCGTAGCACACCAGACAACCACTGGCACCGCAGAGACACAGCGGCCCATCGAACGAGACCGGCATATGTCCCGGTTCACCCGCGATGCCGTGACTGCCCGCGTGGATCATGCCGTCGAGCACCACGCCCCCACCGATGCCGGTGCCCGCCGCGATGTAGACCACGGCACGCGGCCGCCCCGGATGGGCATGATATTCGGCGAGGGCCGCGGCATTCGCGTCGTTGATCACGTCGATCGGGCAGGTCAGATCGGGCAGCCGCCGATCGATCAACGCACGCAGGCGAACCGGGCGCAGCCAGCCGAACTCCGGTGCGACGAGCACGGTTCTGGCGGCGTCGTCGGCCACCGGTCCGGCCATCGCGACGACGACGCGCACCAGCTCCGCACCCGACGGCGCCGCGGTGCGCGCGCGGCGCACCGCCGCCGCGATCCGGTCCGCCATCGACGCGGGCAGAGCGGTGGCGTCGTCATGCGGTGACATCTCCTGCCACACAAGGGTTCCCGCGAGATCGGCGAGTGCGACGCGCAGGTGCTCGGCGCTGATCTGCACCGCGACCGTCACCGCGCGCCGCGGCACCATGTGGAGCAACCGCCGCGGCCGCCCCCGGCCGCCGAGATGCCGCGCCCCGTCCTCGCCGATCAGCCCGCGCATCGTCAGGTCGGCGACCATCGTGGTGACCGAGGCATGCGACAGCCCGGTCGCCGCCGCGATCTCGGTGCGCGCGCACGGGCCGTGCTCGGCCACATGCCGCAGCACCACACCGAGGTTACGTCGTCGCACCGCCACCGAATCGCGCGCACCGCTACTCGCCATGCTTCCGAGATTATGCAGTTCACGATTTTTTTCAACCATTGACTGATTAGGTCCGGAGTCGCGAACATACCGAGGTCCTTCCAGTCGAATCGAGGTCTGCCATGTCCCGTGCGCGCTTGCGGCGCCGTACCGTCCTGTTCGGCGCCGGCGCGCTCGCGTTGGCGGCGGCCTGTTCCGCCGAGCGCTCGCCCGCCGACGTCGTCCGGACGACCTACGGTCCGGTGCGCGGGGTGCGCCGCGACACCGGGTTCGCCTTCCTCGGCATCCCGTTCGCACAGCCGCCGGTCAGTGCGTTGCGGTTCGCCGCACCCGCGCCGCCGCGGCCATGGACCGAGACGCTGGAGTGCACCGCCTACGGACCCACCGCGCAACGCAGGTCGCTCGCCGAGCTGACGACCATCCCCGAGCCGAGCATCCCCGGCGACGCCGTCCTCAGCGTGAACGTCTTCACACCCGATCCGACCGCGCAGGGTTTGCCCGTGCTGGTGTGGATCCACGGCGGCGGTTTCGTCGCGGGCAGCCCGGCCAGCCCGTGGTACGACGGCGCCTCGTTCAATCGCGACGGCGTGATCGTGGTTTCGGTGGGCTACCGGCTCGGCATCGACGGGTTCCTGCACATCGACGGCGCGCCGGATAACCGCGCGGTGCTCGACTGGGTCGCCGCTCTGCGCTGGGTCCGTGACAACATCGCCGCCTTCGGCGGTGACCCCGGCAAGGTCACCATCGCCGGTCAGTCCGCGGGCGGCGGCGCGGTCTGGGCGCTGCTGGCCACGCCGGCCGCCCGCGGGCTGTTCCGAGCGGGCATCTGCGCCTCCGGCGCGGTGACGCAACCGAACGACCTCACCGCGGGACACGCGCTGGCCGAGCTGTTCACCCGGCGCACCGGAGTACCGGCCACCGCGGCGGCCCTGCGCGCGGTGCCCGAGAACACCCTGCTCGATATGCAGGACGCGCTCCAGGCACCCGGCCCCGGCAGCGAGTCAGTGCCGATGCTGGGCCTGGCCCCGTTCGCCGACGGCGAGCTCATCCCCGAGGCGACCCCGGCACTGTTGAATAACGGTGCGGGCGGCGATGTTCCGCTGCTGCTCGGCTTCACCCGGCACGAATTCAACATGGCGGCGGTCATGGCGGCGCAACACCCGGACGCGGCGGCCGCGAGCCCGCTCGCCCAGGCGGGCCAGAGCATCGACCCCGCCGCACTCCGCGCCGCCTACCCCGACGCGGACGCCACCGAGCTGGCCGGGCAGGCCATCAGCGACAGCATCATTCGTGGACCCTCCTACCAGATCGCCGAAGCACGCGCCCGGCTGAATCTGCCCACCTGGCTCTATGAATTCGAGTGGACCGCAACGTCTCCCGGCTATCACGGCATGGCAGCGCACTGCCTGGATCTCCCCTTCGCCTTCGATCTCCTGCGCGCCACCGGTGTCACCGAGGCCGAGGGTGACGCACCACCGCAAGCCCTCGCCGACGCCATGCACTCATCCTGGGTCGCCTTCGTGAAAGGCGCGGACCCCGGCCCGACCTGGCCCCGCTACACGCTCGACGAGCGTCGAGCCATGATCTGGTCGAACCGGAGCGAGGTGCGCGCCGATCCCTTCGCCGCCCAACGCCGACTCTGGATGCCATAGCAGGAGCTCCTCGGTATGACGAGCCACTAACTGCGACAGTACGTTCCAGCGGATCGAAGCCGCCGGCATCGAGGGGATACCGGATCGGGTCACTCACCCCGACGACGCCCGCGACCCCGTTCTCCTCGATCCCTCCGGCAATATGCTGCGATTTTGTACAGCACGGTACGAGATAGCGAACAACGGCTTGTCAGGTATGCGATCCCGACGACTCAAAGGGCAACAACTTTCGGGGCTTCCTGGATTCCCGCGTGGACAGCAGACTCGATACCCGGAGGAATATCCGACAACGGGGACAACCAATGCCTAATCTGTCACAGGTCGCGGCGGCTCTCGCGGGATGCACCCTGGCACTCGCCATCTTCCCGATAAGTGCTGCGGCACAACCAGAACCGGTCGAAATCGACAACTCTCAGATGGATGCCAGCAAGCCGTACGACTGCCGCGTGACGTCTACGCGATACGGCAAGAACGGCGCGATCGGCGGAAAGTGCAAGGGGGATGGGTATTTCCAAATCCGCATCCTCTGCTACAAATCGAACAGCACATCCTCGGACAGCTCGTACATCTGGGGCGGACGCGCGGACGCACCGAAGGGCACCTCCCTCGCGGTCTGCCGCGGCTCCCACCCCTACATGCTCTCCGACCGCCACGTGAAGTTCTGGCGGACCTGAGCAACACTTTCGGCCGGCCGCCCAACCGTTTTCACCGAGCGGCGGCGAGCACATCCGCCGCGAATCGTTCGTAGCCGGGCCTGCCCATCAGTTCCACCCATGCGGCCGCGATCTTTTCGGTCCCCCACCCGATGGTGGTCGGCTTGTCGCTGTAACCGAAGCCGGGCAGCGAGGGCGCTACGACGTGAAAGGCCGGCGCGCCTGCGTCTTTCGGGTCGGCCAAATCATCTACTACATCTACGAATTCGGCGACGCTGACCGAGCGTCAGGGCGATGCCGTGGAGCGCATTCCCACGCCGCGGCGACTTGCCGACTGGCTGACGGTGAGCGGGCTCGCCGTCGACGCGTGTACCAGCGCTCAGCTCGACCGCGCCCGGGAGTTGCGCGAAGCGATCCACGCCGCGGCGACAGCGGCCGCGATGGGCAAGGTTCCTCCCGTCGCCGCTGTTCACGTCATTATCGAACGCAGCAGGCAGGGTCGGGCCGCGGCTGTTCTGACGCCCGAGGGCAAGCGGGAATGGCGGCTGAATTCGGCCTCCTGCGTGGACGATGCCCTCGGCGTGATCGCCGCCGACGCGATCGACATCCTCGCGGGCGAGCGGGACGGGAAATTGGCCCTGTGCGCGTCGACGACCTGCCGGGCGGCCTTCTTCGATACCAGCCAGAGCCGCACCCGCAAATGGTGCGACATGAACACATGCGGGAATCGGCAGAAAAAGGCGCGTTTCCTCGCCAACCAGCGCGAAAAGTCCAGGGGCTGATCAATTTCGGCGCTCGGCGAGATCAGCGCGACGGTCCCCCATCAATCGATGGCAAGGACTTATGCGGCTGGTGGCGACGGCGCCGGGCCTGCCAGCCTGGAGCCTCGAGGAATCCAGCCACCGGAAACATGCGCAACCACACACCAATTGCGCTCGGGAGACGGCCATTCCAGGGGGCGACAACGAAGATTCCTCGCATTGTGTCCCGAGCGCTTTCCACGAAAGGCTCGAAATGATCAACACCGCAGTCAAGACCGCGTTCACGGCGACGACACTGTGCGCGCTCATGGCGACCGCTCCGCTGGCCCATTCCCAGCCGGAGGACCAGAACGCACCGCCCGGCGACCCAGCGGGTCCGCCGGCTTCGGCGACCGACGCCCCGACCGATGGGCCGGGCGATCGACGGCACGTGAAGATCTCGACCGGATACGGTCTCGGAAACTTCTCCGGCAACGTCTATTTCGCCTCGGCGGACCAGAACCACGGCGGGTTCGTCTTCCATGGAACATCGGACGACACCGAGAACAACGACCAGGAAATCTATCTCCAGGTTTCGGTGGAGGGCTACTCGGCCGTCGAGTTCTACAACCCGGTCGACAAGGACAAGAACTGGAGCAAGGTCGTCTGGGATCCCCAAGCAATCCGCACCAACGAAGCCTGGATGCGCGTCTGCAACTCAGACGCGTGGAGCGACACGTGCAGCGAGTGGAAGCACTTCAAACGCTGACAACAAACGGGAGGTGACTGCGGTGGCATCACGCCACCCCGGTCACAACCGCGTTTCGGCCAGCCGCTCCAACAGTCGGCGCTGCACGGCGGCGGGCAGCAGACCGCGGGTGTCGCCGCCCGCCGCGGCGATCTCCTTGACCAACGAGCTGGACAAGTACCCGTAGGTCGGATCGCTGGCAATGAAGTAGGTGTCCACACCGGCGAGGGCCCGATGCGTGCGCGCCATCGACTGTTCATAGTCGAAATCCCCGCACCGCAGCCCCTTCACGATCACGGTAAACCCTTGCTCCCGTACGCAATCCACCAGCAGCCCCGACCACGATCCCACCAGCACATTGGGCAGATGGCCAGTAACCTCACGCAACATCTCGAGACGCTCATCGGGGCCGAACAGCGTCGTCTTGGCCGGATTGGCCATAACCGTGACCACGAGCTCATCGAATTGATCGGCGGCGCGCTCGAACACATTGACGTGCCCATTGGTCACCGGATCGAACGACCCGGCGCACAGGGCTCTCGACATGCCCACGAACCTACCGCGCCGAATCGCCTAGCCGAACTCCGACTCCATCCACAGCGTGGGCTCGGGGTCGGTAGCGGGCCCCGACGGCATGTCGCCGCCATCGACTGCGCGAAGAAGGACGACCGCGACTATTCCGATCGCCCACAAACCCCAACCGCCACAGCCCGCTTCCGTGTCATGGATCCAGTGTCCACGGTCGACCATGATTGTGGTGTGGCGAGGGGTCTGGTATCCACCGAAGAATCTCGAGACGGGGCCGAACCTCCCCTGGCTACCACCTCGGAATACTGCTGCGCCGCTAGGCCAGTAAGACCTCGGGCCTCGTTCACGACGCTCGCGCCGTTCTTCGCCGCCGATGCCCCGCGCGCTGGCGAACTACTCAAATCATCGGTGGCAAATCATCGGTGGCCCGCGAGAGCTAGCCGAGGTGCAGCGCTACCTCTCCGGAATCGGTTTTCCAGTATTTGCGGTTGAGTTGGGCGGTGCCGGTGCCCTGGGTGTACGGGACGAGGACGGGGAGGCCGGTGGTCGGCTTCAGCAGTACGGTCCAGGTCTCTACCTGTCCGGTGCATTGCAGGGTTACGCCGGGGGGCGAGCTGGTCAGGCTGACCGTGCCACTGCCGTTGGTGTCCATTTTCGCCGAGGCGTCGAGGTAGCCGATGCCGCCGTCGCACAGGTAAGTGCCGGTGGCTTGCAAGCCGTCCGGCGCCGGGGTGACCACGGAATTCAAGGTGATGAATTCGTCTTCGGGCGCGGCATTCGCCGAGGTCGAGCACAGCATTGCCGCCGCCGTCCCGGCCACCGCCACCAGCGCGCATTTCGTACCGAACATCGCTGACCTCCTGAACGACGCCACGAGAAAGTGATCTCGATGGTAATCGGGCCCGCCACCACTCGGGCCGATTCCCGCAACTGCCCCGACGCGGGAGGGCGGGCCCGATCGGCATCGCCCTCGCGGTGCACACCTATCAATGGCGATGGACCGCGAAGCGGTATCGGACCGCGGGGTGCCGGCGACCGCGCGGATACTCGCGGTGCGGATCCGGCAGGGCGGCGAGAACCCGGACGTGGCCGAACTCCGAGTGCGCGTCAGCGGCCCCGGATTCGATGCGTTCGATGCGGACTGCGGGGTCCAGGCCGCACCCGCGAACCGGGGGCCGTCGGAACGTGATCGTCCACCCCTCCGACAACACCTTCGCGATCGGTTACGACCAACTGTGGGAAGACATGGACTTGACATGACATCTGAAGGCACCGCCCAATCTCCGCCGTCACATCGGTCACCTTAGATGGCACGCAGTTCTCATCGATAACCGAAACACACTGGCAGCAACCATTTTCCCACCGCGCAATGTGGCGCGGATTACATAATCCGCGCGATTCCGCGTATTAAACAGCACAGCCGCTGAAAGCGCCTTTTCGAATAGCGATTACGTACGGTGAACTCATGCAGCTCGCCCGGTTCACCGATCTCGCCCTGCGGGCCATGATGCGCCTCGCGGTCAGCGGGTCCGCGGACCAAAGGGTGACCGCGAAACTCATTGCGCGGCAGGTGGACTCCTCGGAGCACCAGGTGGCCAAGGCGGTGTCGCGGCTGGTAGAACTCGGCTTCGTCGCGTCCTACCGCGGCCGCGGCGGCGGGATATTCCTCACCGACGCGGGCCGCGCCGCCACCGTCGGGCAGATCATCCGAGCGCTCGAGGGCGATGCCGAGGTCGTGGCCTGTGTGGGCGACCGACCATGCCCGCTGGCGTCCAATTGCCGTCTACGCCAGGTTCTCCAGGACGCGAAGCAGGCCTTCTATCGCGAGCTGGACAACTACCACCTCGTCGATCTGGTGCACCCGGGCGTGCTCGAGCTGCTGCATCTGCCCGCGATTACCCAACCCGCGCAAGAGAATTGAGGAGATCATGCACACCGCGACCGGTTCACCGAGTGGCCTCGCCCCGGAACTCGAATCCGCACACCAGGCGGTGATCCGCGCCACGCTGCCGCTCATCGGCGCGCGGATCGATGAGATCACCCCGGTGTTCTATCGCAGAATGTTCGCCGCCCACCCCGAATTGGGACGCGACCTGTTCAATCGGGGCAACCAGGCGCAGGGCACCCAGCAGCGGGCCCTCGCGTCGGCGATCGTCACCTTCGCCCGGCACCTGGTCGATCCGGATCTCCCGCATCCGGTCGAACTGCTCTCGCGCATCGGGCACCGGCACGCCTCGCTCGGCGTCACCGCGAGCCAGTACGACATCGTGCACCGGCATTTGTTCGCCGCGATCGTCGAGGTGCTCGGCGCGGAGGCGGTGACCGAGGCGGTCGCCGCGGCATGGGACCGCGTCTACTGGCTGATGGCCACCGCCCTCATTGATCTCGAAACCGGCCTCTACGCCGCGGCAGGCGTCGCGCCTGGCGACGTCTTCCGCAGGGTCGTGGTGGTCGAGCGTGCCGAAGACCCTTCCGGGGTGGTGACTTTCGTCGTCGAGTCGGCCGAGGCAGCGCGTCCGCTGCCGGATTTCCTTCCCGGCAGCTACATTTCGGTCGGTGCGGACCTACCGGACGGCGCCAGACAGCTGCGGCAGTACAGTCTGGTCGACGCACCTGGCACCGGTCGCTACGCCTTCACGGTGCGCGCGATCGCGGCCACCGCGCACGCCCCCGCCGGTGCGGTCTCGTCGTGGCTGCACCACACGGTCGTCGTCGGTGACCACCTCGACATCACCCTGCCCTTCGGTGATCTCACCCTGGACACGGCCGCCGCGACACCGGTGGTGCTGATCTCGGCGGGCGTCGGCATCACGCCCATGGCGGGCATCGTGGCCTACCTGGCGGCCCACAGCCCGGACCGGCCCACCACGGTGCTGCACGCCGACAGTCGCGCGGCCGCCCACCCGCTGCGCGCCCGGGTCCGCGCGTGGTGCGACGAACTCCGCGACGTACGCCTGCGCACCTGGTATCAGGACGAGGGAGACGGCCTGATCGACCTCACCGGTATCGACCTGCCGGACGCCGCGGACTACTACCTGTGCGGCGGCCACGCCTTCCTCAGGTCAGCGCGCGCGCAGCTGCACGCCGCGGGAATTCCTTCCGGCCGCGTGCATTTCGAATCGTTCGCGCCCAACGACTGGCTACTCGCCGACTAGGCCCTTTCTCATGAGGCCCGCCGGATGCCTGCGCGGTTCAGCTCGTCGCCCAGCAAGGTGGAGGAGAGCCGATGCCGGGGTTGTCTCGGTGCCGCCGAGAACGCCGCCGAGCGGCGAGCTGGACCGTGGCGGCGCCGGATGGACTTATGAGACAGGGCCACGGACCTCGTCCAGCAGGGGCGTGCCGAAGTTACTGGACAAGGCCCTGGCGCCCGCTCAGCACTCGACGACGGCGACCGCGAGACCCCCTTGCGAGGTCTCCTTGTACTTGTCGAGCATGTCCGCGCCGGTGGCGCGCATGGTCTGGATCACCTGATCGAGCGAGACGTGGTGCTGCCCGTCGCCGCGAATCGCCATGCGCGCGGCGGTGATCGCCTTCACCGCCGCGATGCCGTTGCGTTCGATGCACGGGATCTGGACGAGGCCGCCGATCGGATCGCAGGTCAGGCCGAGGTTGTGTTCCATGCCGATCTCGGCGGCGTTCTCGATCTGCGCGGGGGTGCCACCGAGCACGGCGGCCAGTCCGGCCGCTGCCATCGCGCAGGCGGAACCGACCTCGCCCTGGCAGCCCACCTCCGCGCCGGAGATCGACGCGTTCTCCTTCATCAGCTGGCCGATCGCGCCCGCGGTGAGCAGGAATTCGACGACGCTGTCCGCGGCGTCGGTGACGAACTGCTGAATGTAGTGCAGCACAGCGGGAATGATGCCCGCGGCGCCGTTCGTCGGCGCCGTGACGACCCGTCCGCCCGCGGCGTTCTCCTCGTTGACCGCCATCGCGTACAGCGTGACCCACTCCATGGCGCGCAGCGGGTCGTTTTCCTCGGCTTCGGCGCGTAACCGATCGAACAGGGTCGCCGCGCGGCGGCGCACCCGCAGCGGGCCGGGCAGCACGCCGGTACTCGACATGCCACGCTCGACACAGCCCCGCATGACGTGCCAGATGTCGAGCAGGTCCGCGCGCACCTGATCGGCGCTGCGCCGGGTCATTTCGTTGGCCAGCACCAGTTCACTGATCGAGCGGCCGGTGCGCGCGGTGAGCGCGAGCAATTCGTCGGCGGTGGCGAACGAGTACGGCACGGCCGTCGGCGATTCGACCGTAAGGCGGTCGATCTCGTCCTCGTCCAGCACGAACCCGCCGCCGATCGAGTAGTAGCGGCATTCCAGCAGTACCCGTCCCGACGCGTCACGGGCGGCGAACAGCATGCCGTTGGTGTGGAACGGCAGCCTGGTGCGGGCCAGCAGCTCGATGTCCTGATCCATCACGAATGTGATCGGTTGTGCCCCGCCGAGATGGATCCGCTCGTCGGCGCGCGCCTCGGCCACGATGTCGCGCATCGTGTCGGGGTCGACCGATTCCGGGCGCGCGCCGGCCAACCCGGCCACGATCGCCTCCATGCTGCCGTGGCCGCGCCCGGTCGCGCCGAGCGAGCCGTACAGCAGCACCCGCAGCGTGGCCGTATCATGCAGCACGCCAGCGCCTTTCAGCCGATCGACGAAAGCCCCCGCGGCACGCATCGGCCCGACGGTGTGCGAACTCGACGGACCGACGCCGACCTTGAACAGGTCGAACACGCTGATGGTCACGCGAGCTCCCGCGCGGCGTCGGCGGCCGACGGAACCTGCTGGGACAGCCCCGCGTACAGCGGGAACCTCTCCGTCAAGACCTCCACCCGCACACTGAACTCGCGCCATGGCTTGCCCACCCGCAACGCCGTCGCGATGATATCGGCGACCTCGACGAACGCCGCGCGATCGAATCCCCGCGCCGCCAGGGCCGGTGTCCCGATCCGTAGGCCGGAGCCGACCATCGGCGGGCGCGGGTCGAACGGAACGGTGTTGCGGTTCACTGTGATTCCCACACTGTGCAGCAGATCCTCGGCCTGCTTGCCGTCGAGCTCGGCGGCACGCAGGTCCACCAGCACCAGGTGCACGTCGGTGCCACCGCTGACCAGTCCGATTCCGGCGGCGCGGCAGTCCTCGGCGAGCAGCCGCTGCGCCAGCAGCCGCGCCCCCTCCAGGGTGCGTTCCTGCCGGTCGCGGAACGCCGGTTCGCCCGCCATCTTGAACGCGACCGCCTTCGCCGCGATCACGTGCTCGAGCGGACCACCCTGCTGACCGGGAAACACGGCGGAATCGAACTTCTTGCCCAGATCCGCGGTGGCGAGGATGAATCCGCCGCGCGGGCCGCCCAGTGTCTTGTGCGTGGTCGAGGTGACGACATGCGCGTGCGGCACCGGCGAGGGATGCAGACCGGCCGCGACCAGCCCGGCGAAATGCGCCATATCGACCATCAGGTAGGCGCCGACCTCGTCGGCGATGCGCCGGAACTCGGCGAAGTCGAGGTGGCGCGGATAGGCCGACCAGCCCGCCACGATCAGCTTGGGCCGGTGTTCGCGCGCCAGCCGCGCCACCTCGTCCATGTCGACCCGCTGGTCCTCGGCCCGAACATGGTATGCCGCAACGTCATACAACCGGCCGGAGAAGTTCACCTTCATGCCGTGGGTGAGGTGGCCGCCGTGGTCGAGCGCGAGCCCGAGGATGCGATCGCCGGGACGCAGCAGCGCGTGCATCACCGCCGCGTTCGCCTGTGCGCCCGAATGTGGTTGCACGTTGGCGTATTCCGCGCCGAACAGGGCACGCAGCCGGGTCATGGCCAGCGACTCGATCTCGTCGACGTGTTCGCATCCGCCGTAGTAGCGCCTGCCCGGATAGCCCTCGGCGTACTTGTTGGTCAGCACCGTGCCCTGCGCCTGCATGACCGCCAGCGGCGCGTAGTTCTCCGAGGCGATCATCTCCAGGCCGTGCTGTTGCCTGCCGAGCTCGCGGCCGACCAATTCGGCGACGAGCGGATCGAATTCGTACAGCGGCACGTCGAGGTCGCTGTGGAGGGCCGGATCTGCCATGGGGAGCCTTTCGTCGACGCGGGTCGCGCGCGTGGGGGTGGCTCCTCCCGCTCTGTCCTATGGCCTGAGAGATTCACGCGTTGCGCGCTTGCCCCGTCGGCGAGTGCCCGGAGGCACTGCTTTTCAGAGTTGCCCGAGGCGCGGCGGTACTGGGCCTGAGAGATTCCCGGGAGGTGTTGCTCCTTCGGCTCTCCGTCGCGAGGACGGAGATCTCCCGCCGCGTGTGAGGCGAGTATGCAGTTGTTGCATATAGCGCAACAACTGCCCTATATGCGACTCAGTATTGTCGGCTATCGCGCGCGTTGTCAACGCCGGAGGGCATCCGCCGGACCGGCTCCGTCAGCCGTAGTAGCCGAGTCTGCGGCTGATGTCCGCGGCGCTCGCGATCGCCAGCTCCGCCACCTCCGCGAATCGATCGGGTCCGAGCCGATAGGACGGTCCGGACACGCTCAACGCCGCGACGATCACCCCGTTGCTGTCCAGCACCGGCGCGGCCACCGCGTTCAGCCCGATCTCGAGCTCCTCGCACACGCTGGCCCAGCCGTTCTCCCTGACCGCGACCAGCTGGGTCGCCAGGTCCGCGACCTTGGTCACGGTGTGCGGCGTGTAGGCCGTCAGCTTGCCGCCGACCCGCTTGCGCATGTCCGCCGGTTCCAGCCCCGACAGCAGCACCTTGCCGCTGGAGGTGGCGTGCGCGGGGCAGCTCTGCCCGACCCAGGAGCGCAACGCGATCGAGCCGGTGCCCGCGGCCTCGACGATGTTGATGATCCGATCCTCGTCCAGCACAGCGAGATTGGTGGTCTCGCCCGATTCGACGGCCAGCGCGTTGCACGCGCCCTGGCTCTGCCCGACGAGATCGACCTGCGCGCTGGTGGATCCGGCCAGCCGGACGATGGAGAAACCGAGCCGGTACTTGCCGCGATCGGACAACTGCTCGACGTAGCCGCGCGATTCCAGCACGGCGACCAACCGCGACACGGTAGATTTGTGCACACCCAGTTCGGCGGCGATCTCGGTGACCCCGGCCTGTCCGAGCTTGGCGATGATCTCCATCACGAGCAGTGCGCGGTCGACGGACTGCACCGCGGCCGTCCGCCCTCGATCCTCACTGTCCCGCTTCGCCATGACACCGCCATTCTAAGCCGAGGTCGCCGCGCGAACGCGGACGCGTCGCCGCACCGCGGCGGTCTCCCGCAGCGCCTCGTTGAGCAGGCTCCGATTCAGCGGCGACAAATCCGACATCGTGACCACATCACCGGGGTGGTGGCCGGCGGCCAGCTGGCCGACCTGATGCACCATCCGCATGCGTTGCAAGGTCGTGAAAACCTCGGTGAGCACGGCCGCGTCGCGCTCGGTGAGCACCCCAGCGGCCGCCGCCGCACGCAGCCGCTCCGGCGTGCCCGCCGCCGTCACCCCCGCCGCGAGGCCGCCCCAGCGAGCCAGGTTGACGATGGGCACCAGTGCGTGGGTCTTCAGATCGAAGGTGCCCCCGCGCCGCGACAGCACGTCCCGCAGCGACCGGGCACGGACCTTGCCGGACAACGCGTCCAGCAGCTGCAGCCGCAACGCGTCGGGATGCTCGGCGGCCATCCGGCCGAAGGCGGCGGGCACCGCGCGCAGCATCGGATCGCCCCACACCACCCGCCCGTCGATGAGCAACGAGGACATGATGAGTCCGCGCCCGTGCAGCGGATCATCGAGCCAGCCTGCCGCCGCCGTCGCCCATTCGCTTTGCGAGCGAGCGAATTTCGGCGCGGCGGCGATCGCGCCGTTGCTGTCCGCCGGTAGCCCGCAGTCGTCGAGGATCGCGTGCGTGCGCCGCGCGATCGCGCGCAGCCGCGCACTGTCGCCGGACAACTCGTCGACCCAGCACAGCGCGCTGTCCACGTCCGAGGAAGGCATCGCCTCGCGCCGGGCGATGCTGCCCAGCGTCACCCAGGAGAACCCGCCCGCGGGCGCGTCGGCGCATTCGGCGCGGGCGAGTTCGAGCGCCTTGCGGATCACCGCGTCCACCACCACCGACAGGATGCCGCTCGTCGCGGCGGCTTTGGTGCCGTTGCGGAACAAATCGACCGTCGTCGCCGGGATTTCCCGGGCGGCCCGCCGCAGCTGCGCGGGGTCGGTCGCCGCGCCGATCGCGCGACGCAGCGTAAAGCTCTGCCGCGCCGAGGCGGCCAGCAGATCGGAGTCCTCGAGCACGCCGAGCACCGCGCCGCGCCTGCTGACGACCGGTAGGTGCCGCAGCCCGCAGTCGAGCATCTCCATCAGCACGGCCTCGCCGGTCAGCTCCGCGCCGACCCGCCGCGCAGGCGCGCTCATCACCCGCGAGATCGCCACCTCGACCGGCAATCCCGCCGCCACCACCCGGACGCGTAGGTCCTGGTCGGTGAAGATGCCGAAGTCACCGTCGGGCAATCGGACCAGCACCGCCGACACGTGCTGTTCGGTCATCCGGACCACCGCGTCGCGCACGGTGGTTTCCGGTGTCACGAAAACCGGTGCGCCCGAGACGAGTTCGCCCGCTGTGCGGGTGCCGAGCACCGGCGAGACCGGGGTGCGGTTGCCGGACCAGGTCTTCCAGCTCGACGAGGCGAGAAACGCCAGTCCGTCCGGTTGCGCGAACCACGCCCGGACCAGCTCGCCGGGCAATCGGATGAGCACGCTCGGCTCGGTTGCCTGGGCGAGGAATTCGGCGCTGCCGCCCATGAGCAGCGGCACGTACCCGAACAGCCCGCCGCGCTCGACGGTGTCGACGGTGCGCTCGCCGTCGCCGCCCGCACCGCTGGGCCGCAGCGCGACCCGGCCCGTCCACAGCATCCAGATCTCGTCGGGCACCTGCGCCGCGTAATCGCGGATCACCGTGCCCGTCGCGAATTCATGCACGGTCGCGGCCGCGGCCAACCGGTCGAGGTCGGCGCGCGGCATCGACTGGAACGGCGCGTGTCCGCCGAGGAACGCCGCTAGTTCGCCCTCCGCAGGCATGCCCGGCTCACGTCGCCCTGATGAGATCCGCGCACTTCTCCGCCATGGCCATGACAGTAATGTTCGGGTTCACCGCGGGCAATTTCGGCATCGCCGAGGCGTCGACCACCCGCAACCGCGATACCCCCTTCACCCTCAGTTCGGGATCGAGCACCGCCATCGGGTCCTCCGGTGCGCCCATCCGCGCCGTCGCGGCCGGGTGGTAGACGGTGTTGTGCGTGGCGTGGATATAGCTCAGCAGCTCGTCGTCGGTCGTCGCGTCCGGTCCGGGCGCGAGCTCGGCGGCGATCCACGGCCGCAGCGGTGACTGCTCGGCGATCTTGCGGGCCAACCGGATTCCGGCCAGCATCACCCGCTCGTCGTGGCCGTCGGGGTCGGTGAAGTACCGGGGGTCGACCTTGGGCCGGTCCCGGAAGTCCCTGCTGCGCAACCGGACCGTGCCGCGCGAGCGACCCTGGGTGACGTTGGGCGTCAGGCAGAAGCCGTTGTCGGTGGTCGGATAGCCGTGGCGCAGCGTGTTCATGTCGAACGGCACACTGCCGTAGTGCATCATCACGTCGGGCAGGCACAGCGCGTCGTCAGTGGTGGCGAACAGGCCGATCTCCCACCACTGGGTGGAGGTGTCGACCATCGGCCGCGCCGCCTCCCAGAACACCAGTCCTTCCACGTGGTCGTCGAGGTTGGCGCCAACGCCCGGCGCGTCGACCCGCACCGGAACACCGATCTCACGCAGATGGTCGGCGGGCCCGATACCGGAGAGCAGCAACAGTTTCGGCGTATCGATGGCGCCCGCGGTGACGATGACCTCACGCCGCGCCGAAACGCTGTCGTATCCGGTGCGGTCGGGCCGTTGATAGCGCACACCGGTCGCCGTGCGCGCGTCGTCGAACAGGATCTCGCTGACCCAGCAATCGGTGCGCACCACCAGATTCGGGCGCGAATCCAGCACAGGATGCAGGTACGCATGCGATGTCGACATGCGCGTACCGTCTTCCGCGGCGTTGATCTGGAACCATCCGGCGCCGTTGCGCACGGTGGTGCCCCGGTTGAACTGCACGGTGGGCAGGCCGACCGCCGCGGCCGCCGCGAGCACCGCGACACCGCAGGGATCGGCGGGCGGCACGTCGCGCAGCCGCACCGGCCCGGTGCGGCTGTGCTGCGGGCCGGGTGCGTCGTTGTTCTCCAGCCTGGTGACATAGGGCAGCACCTCGGCCGCGCTCCAGCCCTTCGCGCCGAGCGCCGCCCACTCGTCCAAACCCTCTGCGGGCGGCCAGAACGCGATACAGGAGTTGTGCGAGGAACAACCGCCGAGCACCTTCGCGCGGGCGTGCCGCAGAAAGCTGTTCCCGCGCTCCTGCGGCTCGACCGGATAGTCCCAGTCGTAGCCGGAATCCAGCAGGTGCATCCAGCGGGTGAGTTCCAGGATGGCGGGATCGCCGACATCGGACGGGCCCGCCTCCAGCAGGCAGACCGACACGGCCGGGTCCGCGCTGAGCCGGGCGGCGAGCACGCAGCCCGCGGTGCCGCCCCCGGCGATCACGTAGTCGAACACCGATTCAGACATCGTTGCGCACCTCCGCGGCGTGTGAAGCGAGAGTTCCGATTCGCTTGCGGCCCTTGATTCCGTACCAGGCGAGTCCGGCGCCGAGGATCGCGCCGATATAGACGAACGCGCCCCAGGTGTTGTACCAGGGCACGCCATAGACCGACGCGCGTGGCCAGGCCAGGTTCAGCGCCATGCCGACGCCCCAGACCACGGCCACGATGTTGACCACCAGGCCCCACCGTCCCATCGTGAAATAGCCGCCCACCGCAAGCTCTTTCGGCGGCCACTGCCCGCGCAGCCGCCGCGCCAGCATCGGCCCGGTCACCATCAGATAGGCCAGGTAGATCATGATGATCGCGATCGAGGTGAGCACCGTGAAGATCTTCGGCTGACCGATGTTGATCACCAGGATGAGCGCGGCCAGCACACCGATCAGCACGGCGGGAATCACCGGTGTCTGCGTCCTCGGGTGCACCCTGGCGAGCTTCTCGCCGAACGGCAGTGCGTTGTCCCTGGCCATCGCGAAGGTGAGCCGAATGGCCGCGGTGTGCACGGCGAGCGAGCACACCGTCACCGCGATCACGATGCAGCACAGGAAGATCGTGCCGAGCGGACCCCACATCACCTGCTCCACAATGTATTGCAGGCCGCCGCTGGAGCTGCCGATCTGCGGATCGGCCAGGTCGGGTGCCGCCATCACCGCGAAGGCCAGGATCGCGCCGCCGATGACGAACGAGGCGAGCACCGCGCGCAGGATCGCCTTGGGCGCGGTGCGCCGCGGCTCCACGGTCTCCTCCCCCAGCGAGCTCGCGGTGTCGAAGCCGTACATCACATAGCCGGAGGCGAGCGAGGCCACCAGGAACGCGCCGAGATAGCCGCCCGCCTCGCCCACGCCGTAGCCGTGCGTCGAGAAGAACACCTGCGGGCCACGAGTAGCGTTGGCCGCCAAGATGATCGCGATCAGGACCGCCGCGATGAGCTCGATGAACACCCCCGAACTGTTGATCATCGCCATCAACCGCACGCCCAGCGCGTTCACCGTGGTGGTGAACACGATCATGACCGTGCCCAGCAGCACGGCGTTGGTGGCGAAGTCGTACTCGCCGGTGCCGTCGCCGATGATCTGGAAACCGTCCCACAGCCGCGGCAGGTTCAACTGCAGCGCGAGCACCACCGCGGCCAGCGTGACGATCGAGGCGGTCAGCATCAACCAGCCCGAGGACCAGCCGACGAGTCTGCTGCCGAGTTGCTTGGACCAGTTGTACACCGACCCGGCCACCGGATAGCGCGCGGCGAGCTCCATGAAACACAGTGCCACCGCCACCTGCCCGACGAATACGATCGGCCACGACCAAAGGTACGCCGGGCCCGCGCTGCCGAACCCGAAATAGAAGAGCTGGAACGTGCCGGTGAGTATCGAGATATAACTGACTCCGGCCGCGAAGCTGGCGAATTTCCCGATGCTGCGATCGAGTGATTCCTTGTATCCGAAATCTTCCATTCCGCTGTCGTCGGACACGCTGTGTTCCGTGGCTACCATTGTCTACCGTGCCTTCCGCGGTTGGCCGTACGGGCTTGTCCGGCCGAGATCTACAACGTGTGCTCAGCCGCCCTTGAACCACTCCGCCGGCTTCGGCGCCGTGTTGTGCCACAGGTGTTTGATTTCCTGGTATTCGGCCAGGCCGGTCGGACCGAGCTCGCGCCCGTTACCGGATTTCTTGAAACCGCCCCATTCCGCGGCGGCGGTGTAATACCCGAAGTCGTTGAGCCACACCGTGCCGTGGCGCAGTGCGCGCGCCACCCGTTCACCGCGGGCCGGGTCGGCCGTGCGCACCCCCGCCGCCAGCCCGTACTCGGTGTCGTTGCCGAGCCGGATCGCCTCGGCCTCGGTGCGGAACCGTTCCACGGTGAGGATCGGGCCGAAGGTCTCCTCCTGCACGATGCGCATCGACCGGTCGCAGTGATCGAAGATCGTCGGCAGGTAGAAGCTGCCCGCCCGCAGCGCGGGATCGCTCGGCCGCGACCCGCCGGTCACCAGCTTCGCGCCCTCCGAGAGGCCCAGTGCGACATAGGCTTCCACCTTTTCGCGATGCTGCTCGGAGACCAGCGGGCCGGTCTCGCTTGCCGGGTCGAGGCCGGGGCCGACCCGGATCCGCTCGGCCCGGCTCGCCAGTTCGGCGACGAAGTCGTCGGCCACCGACTCCTCGACGATCAGCCGGGTGCCCGCCGAACAGACCTGACCGGAGTGCAGGAACACACCGGTGAGCACCTGGTCGACCGAGCTCTCCCAGTCCGCGTCGGCGAACACGATGTGCGGATTCTTACCGCCGAGTTCCACCGCCACCTTGGTGACGTGCTCGGCGGCGACCCTGCTGATCGTGCGCCCGGTCGCGAGGCCACCGGTGAAGGAGATGAAGTCGACGTCGGGGGTGCCGGTCAGCGCCGTACCGAGCACCGCGCCGCTGCCCTGGACCAGGTTCAACACCCCGGCCGGCACGCCGGCCTCCTCGGCGAGTCTGGCGAACTCGATGGTGCTCAGCGGGGTGACCTCGCTCGGCTTGAGCACCATGGTGCAACCGGCGGCCAGCGCGGGCGCGACCTTCCACGACATCTGCAGCAGCGGATAGTTCCACGGCGCGATGAGCACACAGACGCCGATCGGCTCGCGCACCACGCGGCTGATCACCGCCGGATCGCCGACGTCGACGAGCCGGTCCGCCTGCACCGAGATCGCGCTCGCGTAGTAGCGGAACACCGAGATCACATCGTCGATGTCGATCTCGCTCTCCACCAGCGTCTTTCCGGTGTCCGCGGTCTCCAGCCGCGCCAGCCGGTCCTTGTCGCGCGCCAGGAGGTCGGCGATCCGCAGCAGCAGGGCGGCCCGCTCGGCGACCGGCGTCGCGGGCCAGCCGCCGGCGTCGAAGGCCGCGCGGGCGGCCGCGACGGCGGCCCGCGCGTCGTCCGGAGTGGCCTCGTCCACCGTCGCCACCACCGAGCCGTCGGCCGGATCGATGATCTGCCGCACACCGCCGTCCGCGGCATGGGTCCATCGGCCACCGATCAGCAGATCCGGATCACCGTTCATCTCATGTCACCTCACGTCACCGATCCGACAGGACAACCACTCGTGGAACTCCGCGATATGGTGCTCGGCTGGCACGAGCACCCCGCCACTACGGTAGGCGCGCGAGGACATTGCGGGTTGTGTTCGCTCGCACGCCGCGAAATCCTGCTCGTTCACCCGGTGGAACAATTCGACGGAGCGGGACACATCTCGTCCCGCGGCAACCACATCCTTGGTATACAGCCAATCGCATTCGACGATAGTGCGGTCCGCGGACATCGGGAACATCCGGTGGAAAACGATGTGGTCCGGGACGAGGTTGACGAAGACCGTCGGCCGGATCGTGATGGCGAAGTAGCGACGGTCCTGTTCCGGAGTAACCCCTGGCAGCCGATCGAAACCCGGCGAACCGTCCACCGTGAATCCGGCGATATCGGCGCCGAATTCGGCGCCGTGCCCGACGAACACCTGGGCGGCCAATCCCTGCGCGAATTCGGGCAGCACCTCGGTGAGCTCCGGGTGGATGGTTGCGCAGTGGTAGCACTCCATGAAGTTCTCGACGATCAGCTTCCAGTTCGCCGCCACGTCGTAGACCACGCGGCGGCCCACCGCGAGCTCATCGATCTCGTAGGCCCCGATCGCGGCCGGGTCGCCGAGGCGCTCGGTCACCGCACCGATCACGTCGTGCTCGAACGACGGCGGCTCGTCGGCCAGACAGACCCAGGCGTAGCCGAGCCACTCGCGCAGTGCCACCGGGATCAGCCCGTAGGCGACCCGGTCGATATCGGCGCCGGTGGCGTCCTTCAGCGCCGCCATGTTCGGGGCGGCGACCAGTTTTCCGTCGAGGCCGTAGGTCCACGCGTGATACGGGCACTGCAGGTTGCGGCGTACCTGTCCCGCATCCTCGGTGCACAGCATCGCGCCGCGGTGCCTGCAGATGTTCAGGAAGCCGCGCAGGGCGCCGTCGCGCCCGCGCACGATCAGCACGCTCTCCCTGCCGACCCGCACCCGCTTGAACTGCCCGGCCTCGGCGAGATCGGTGGACCTGATGGCGCAGAACCACATCCGCTCGAACAGCCGCTCCTGTTCGAGCGCGAACACGCCGTCGTCGACATACCACTTGCCACCGAGGGTCGGAATGAGCGCCGGGGCCGTCACCGGCGGCGGATCGGCCATCATGTGGTCACCAGCCTTTGCGGATCGAAGAGGGCGATGGGGTGCGCGGTGGACCCGTCGATCACCAGGTCGGCCAGCACCTCCCCCACCACGGGAACGAATTTGAAGCCGTGACCGGAGAAACCGCAGGCGATGGTGACCCGGGTGCCACTCGGATGCCGGGCGATGACGAAGTGCTCGTCGGGAGTGTTGGAGTACATGCAGGTCGCGGTGTGCACGCACGGGCCGGTCAGCGCGGGCAGCAGCCCGCTGACCCCCGTGCGCATCTCGTCGATCTCGTGCGGGTGCACCGTGCGGTCGATGGTGTCGGGGGTGCAGACGATGCCCTTACGGAAGAAGGCCGTCTTGACCCCGCCTGCCGGACCGTCGATCGCCGGGAAGCCGTAGATCTGCGTACCGGAGGCGTCCTCGGCGATATAGATCGGTTCGCCCTCGAACGCCGCGGTGCCGCCGCTCGGCTCGAACCAGTACAGCACCTGTCGTTCGATGGTGATCGGAATGCCGAAGTCCGCCAGCAGCCGTGGAGCCCACGCGCCGGGGCAGACGACGAGTTGCTCGGCGTGATAGGTGGCGCGGGCCGTGGTCACCGTGACACCGGAAGCGGTTTCGGCCCAGTCGAGCACCTCCTCGCCGAACGACAGTGTGGCGCCTGCCCGCAAGGCGAGATCTATGTGTGCCCGCACTGTCGCCTCCGGCCGGGCGAACCCGCCGTTGGCCTCGTACACCGCGATGTCGCCGGCGGCGGGTGTGAAATTCGGGAATCGGCGGCGGATCTGCGCCGCGTCCCAGACCTCGTGCGGCAGTGACCATTCGCGGCTCGCGCGCAGGCTGCCCGCCACCGTCAGGCTCTCCGGCGGGCCCAGATACAGACCGCCGGTGAGCCGGAAGACCTCCCGGTCCGCGTCCGCCGCCAGCTTCGCCCAGAGCTCGTAGGAACGCAGCAGCAGCGGCACGTACGCCGGATCTTCGAAATAGGACTGCCGGATGATGCGCGATCCGCCGTGGCTGGAACCGCGATCGTGCGCGGGACCGAACTTCTCCAATCCGAGCACCCGCTGCCCCCTGGCCGCGAGATGGTACGCGGCGGCACTGCCCATGCCGCCCACACCGATCACGATGACGTCGTAACCCGCTGTCGCAGTTGCCATCGCGCCTACCTCCTGATCCGGGACATCTCGGGGTCCACCACCGGCTCGGCGTGCACCGTGGCGGCCAGACGGGTGCCGAGATACTCGACCTCGACCCGGTCGCCAACGCCGACTCCAGAGGGCAGCCACGCATAGGCGATGGCGCGTTCAACGGTCGCCGAATAGCCCGCGCTCGTCACATATCCCACGCATTCAGCCGCGACGTACACCGGTTCCTTGCCGAGCACGATCGCGTCCGGGCACTCGAAGACGACGCTGCGCAGCACCTGCGCCGGCGTGGGCGACTGCGCCAGCGCGGCCCGGCCGACGAAGTCGCCCTTGTTCATCCGCACCGCGAAATCGAGACCGGCCGCGGCGGGCCGGTGCTCCGCGGTCATGTCGGTACCCCAGCTGCGGTAGCCCTTCTCGATGCGCAGGCTGTTGAACGCGATCCGGCCCGCCGCGATCGCCTGGTGCGCGTCACCCGCCGCCCACAGCAGATCCCACAGCGCGACGCCGTATTCGGCGGAGGCATAGATCTCCCAGCCGAGCTCGCCGACGTAGGACACCCGCAGCATGGTGACCGGGATCGCGCCGATATACGTTCGCAGCGCACGGAAGTACTTGAAACCATCGTGCGACAGGTCCCCGGAGCACAAGGGCTGCACCAGATCTCGCGCGCGTGGTCCCCAGACGCCGATACAGCAGGTGCCGCCGGTGATATCGCGCAGCTGGGTCGCGCCATCGGCGGGTAGGTGGCGGGTGAACCAGTCGAAGTCCATCGGACCGTTCGCACCCACCTGGAACTGCTGCGGGCCGAGCCTGGCCACGGTGAGATCGCTACGGATGCCGCCGGTTTCGTCGAGCAGCAGCGTGTAGGTGACCGACCCCACGGACTTGTCCACATTGTTGGTGGTGAGCCGTTGCAGCAGCGCGAGCGCACCGGGACCCGCCAGCTCGTATCGGGTCAGCGGTGTCATGTCGAACAAGGCGACATGCTCCCTGGTCCAGCGGGCCTCGGCGATCGAGATCGGCGACCAGAACCGGCTCGACCACCCGTCACGCTCCGGGAACGACACTCCCTCGTCCCGAAGCCGTTGCACCAAACCGGCATTGGCCTTGAACCAGGCGGGTCGTTCCCAGCTGCCGCCCTCGAAGAAGAACGCGCCCAACTCCTGCTGACGAGCGTAGAACGGACTGGTGCGCAGGCCACGCAGCTTCGACCGGAATTGGTGCGGGTGAATGATGTCGTAGACCTCGACGAAGGCCTGCGAGCTCGTCTCCATGATGAATTCGTCGCTGCGCGCGACGTCCTCGAATCGGTAGAGATCGCACTCGTGGACATCGATGCCCGGCGCGCCCTCGATGATCCACTGCGCGGTCGCTTTCGCCACGCCCGCCGAATGCGTCACCCACACGGCCTCGGCGACCCAGAAGCCCGCGAGATCACGATGCTCCCCCATGATCGAGAAGCCGTCCGGGGTGAACGAGAAGATGCCGTTGAAGCCCTCCTCGGGCTTCGAATCGGCAAGTGCGGGCAGCAATTCCCGCGACGCCTGCCACCCGGGCGCGAAATCCGGGTCAGTGAACGGCAGCATCGAGGGCATGGCTTCGCCTGCCGTCGCGGCATCCAGGGTGGACATGTCCACCGGCATCGGCATGTGGCCGTAATAGCCGATGCCGAGCCGGTCACCGTGCTCGCGAAAGTAGAGGTCCTGATCCTGATGCCGCAGGATCGGCATGCCACCCGGGGCACCGGCGCGGTCGGCCAGCGCCGCCAGCCGACCGGTCTTGGCGTACTGGTGCGCCATCGGCACCAGCGGCAGCACCAGGCCGACCCGCTTCGCCAACCGCGCGCCCCAGAAACCGGCCGCGCACACGACGATATCCGCGGGGACGGTCCCCTCGGCCGTAACGACACCGACCACCCGGCCATTCCGTTCGGCGATATCGAGTACCTCTTGATTCGGCACAAAACGCGCGCCACGGGCCGTCGCCGCCTTCGCCTGTGCCGCTACCGCGCGCACCGCGCTCGCCAAACCGTCTGTTGGAGTGTGGAATCCGCCGAGTACCCGATTTCTGTCGAGCAGGGGGTGCAACCGCACGCATTCTTCGGCGCTCAGCAGCCTGCCATCGACGCCCCACGACCGTGCCCAGCCCGCTTTGCGGTGCAGGTCCCGCCAGCGTTGCGGTGTCGTGGCAACCTCGAGGCCACCGACCGGATCGAAGGCAGGGCCGTCCGGGTGAGCGAGCCCGAGAAATTTTTCGGTGGTGTAGCGGGCGAACGCGGTCATCGTTTTCGACGGATTGGTCTGAAACACCAAACCTGGTGCGTGCGAGGTTGATCCGCCGGTGGCGAACAGTGGTCCGCGGTCGAGCACGGTGATATCGGCCCAACCCCGTGCGGTCATTTCCTCGGCCAGCGATGCCCCGACGATCCCGGCTCCGATGACGACAACTTTCCGGTGAGCCAAAGGGTGCCTCCGTTGTTGCTAGTAGCGCAACGAATTCGTATTACGCAACAAATAGTCCGCCCCGGGCCGCGTGCTGTCAACCGTTGGAAACCGGCCGTTCACCGGGCGCTTCCGGGGTTGACGCCCACCCGACACCGATGCACACTGTTGCGTATCGCGATATATGTTGCGCTTTAAGCAACTCATGGAGGGTTTATGGAATCCCTTGCGAAACACACCGCTACCTCCGGGACCGAGCTGTTCGTCGCCTACCTGACCGACCTGCCGGTCGGCGAGGCCGCCGTCGCGCGGCCGGACGACCGCCCACCGATCGCTGTATTCCACACTGCGGACGGACTTTTCGCGATCGATGACACCTGCACCCACCAGGATGCGTCACTGGCCGACGGCTGGGTGGAGAATTGCACGGTCGAATGTCCGCTGCATGAGTCCTGTTTCGACCTGCGTACCGGACAGGTCTGCGGCCCACCCGCCAAACTCGGGGTGCGCGCCTATCCCGTGCGGGTGCTCGACGGTGCCGTCGTGGTCACGATCGAGCCGACATGAGCGTCGTGGTCGTCGGCGCGTCCCTGGCCGGATTCTCGCTGGTCCGCGAACTACGCGCGCGCGACTACGGCGAGCGGATCACCGTGATCGGCGACGAAGCGCACCTACCCTACGACCGGCCGCCGCTGTCCAAGGAATTCCTGCACGACGACGTCGACCTCACCCTCGGCGAGATCGGCGACGATCCAGGAACCGACTGGCTGCTCGGCCGCCGCGCGTCCGAAATCGTCACCACCGCAAGCGGTCCCGGCGTCATGCTGGATGACGGGACGGTAGTCGCCGGACGATCGCTCGTGCTCGCCACCGGCGCCCGCGCGCGCACGCTCCCCGACACACCCCCGCTCGACGGCATCCACACGCTGCGCACCGTCGACGACGCACGCGCGATCCGGGCCTCGTTGCGTAGCGCGGGCGCCGTGGTCATCGTCGGCGCGGGTCTGATCGGCTCCGAAATTGCTTCGACCGCAGCATCTCTCGGCGTGCGGGTGAATGTGGTGGAATCGGCGGCCACGCCGCTCGGCGGCGTGTTCGGCCCCCTGCTCGGCGCGCTGTGCGCGGACCTGCACGGGGCCAACGGAGTACAGCTGCGCACGGGCGTCGCGGTCGCGGAATTCCACGGCGTGGACCGGGTCGAGGCCGTTCGACTCACCGACGGCACCGTGCTGCCCGCCGACACGGTGGTCATCGGCATCGGCGCGACACCCAATACCGAATGGGCCCGGCAGTCCGGGCTGCGCGTCGACAACGGCTTTCTAACCGATTCCCGGTGCCGCACCTCGATTTCCGATATCTACGCCATCGGCGACTGCGCCCGCGCCTACCACGACGCGCGCGGGGCGCACCACCGCAGCGAGCACTGGTCGAACGCGACCGCCCAGGCGCGCATCGCCGCGGCGGCCATGCTCGGCGCACCGGCCGAGCCCGCGCCGACCGCGTACTTCTGGTCGAAGCAGTACGGCCGCACGATCCAGTTCGCCGGCGAGCACCGCGCAGGCGACACCGTTCGTTTCGTCGACGGCGACCCGTCGGCCCCCTCGTGCACCGCACTGTACGAACGCGACGGCGCTCCGGTCGCCGTATTCGCGATCGACAACGCACGCCTGTTCACCCGCTACCGCAAACAGATCGAGCGGCGGCCAGCGGCCATCGCCACTCCGTAGGAGGATTCGTGCCCGAAACCGTGCGCGGCGTCATCGCACGCAGCAAAGCAGCCCCCGTCGAACTCGCGGACGTGGTGCTTCCCGATCCCGGCGAGCACGATGTCGTGGTGCGCGTGCAAGCGTGCGGGGTCTGCCACACCGATCTGCACTACCGCGAGGGCGGCATCAACGACGAGTTCCCCTTCCTGCTCGGGCACGAGGCGGCGGGCCTGGTGGAAACCGTCGGCGACGCGGTAACCCATGTGGCGCCGGGCGATTTCGTCGTGCTGAACTGGCGTGCCGTCTGCGGTGAATGCCGGGCCTGTCGCCGCGGTCGCCCGTGGTACTGCTTCGCCAGCGGCAACGCGAGCCGGAAGATGACCCTCGCCGACGGCGCCGAGCTCTCCCCCGCCCTCGGCATCGGCGCGTTCGCGGACAAGACACTCGTGCACGAACGCCAGTGCACGAAGGTCGATCCCGGCACCGACCCCGCCGTCGCCGGACTGCTCGGCTGCGGTGTCATGGCGGGCATCGGCGCGGCGATGAACACCGGCAATGTCTCGCGCGGGGACACCGTCGCGGTGATCGGCTGCGGCGGTGTCGGTGACGCGGCCATCGCGGGTGCGCACCTGGCCGGCGCCAGGTCCATCATCGCGATCGACCGCGACACCCGAAAGCTGGACTGGGCAAAGGAATTCGGCGCGACCCACCGCATCGACGCCGGCACCGAGGACGTGGTCGAGCGGATCCGGGAGATCACCGACGGCTTCGGCGCCGACGTCGTGATCGATGCGGTCGGGCGACCCGAGACCTGGAAGCAGGCGTTCTACGGCCGTGATCTCGCGGGCACCGTGGTGCTCGTTGGCGTCCCGACCCCGGACATGACCCTGGATCTCCCGCTGATCGACCTGTTCTCCCGGGGCGGCGCGTTGAAGTCCTCGTGGTACGGCGACTGCCTGCCCGAGCGGGACTTCCCGCTGCTCGTCGACCTGCACCGGCAGGGCCGACTGCCGTTGGAACGTTTTGTCACCGAACGGATCTCACTGGAGGAGGTCGAGAAGTCCTTCGACGCCATGCACCGCGGTGATGTCCTGCGCTCGGTCGTCGTGTGGTGACCCGCCGGGCGCACCGAGGCAGCGCCGAGAGTCCGTACCAGCGGGCCGCCTTCACCGACGAGTCCCGCACGCCCGCATGGCTGGCGGCGAACCCGTCAGCCGGTAGTGCGTACCGAACGGCACGACTCGATCGCGTTGCGGCTCAGGACTCTTCGGTAAACCGGTACCAGCGACCTGCGAACGGTTCGTAACCGATACCCGGGGATTGCGGCGCGCCGAGATGCGGCGGCGCGCCGTCCGGGAAGTAGGCGAAGCCGCGCTTCGAATTCGATTCGCCCCCTTGGGTATAGAACAGGCAGCCGCCGTCGCGGCGGGTGACGAAGGTGATCGTGTAGACGCCGAGACGGGTGCGCTGACCGGGATTGGCGCAGTCGACGGCCTGCTCCTGCAGGATGCCGCGGGACAGCTTCCAGCCGGTGTCCTCGGGGACGGCGGCCAACTGCCAGAACAGGGCCAGGCAGCACAGCACGATCACGGCGGTCAACAACCCCATCCAAACTACGAACCATCCCGGCGTACGGCGCGCGGCTGCGGCGGTGTTCACGATGATCAAGATACGGGCGACGGCGACCACGGACAGCCGAATCCCCCAACCCCGCGGCGCGCCCGCGCAAACCCCGGAAAACACAAACGCCCCGGTCCACCGACCAGGGCGTTCGCGACTGCCGCGCGATCAGAGCGGCGGAAACCCGGACGAACCGGTGGCCATCCAGTTCCAGAACATCGCCGCACGATTCGCGAGCAACGCGACTACGTCGAGAACAACGCTTCCCATAGAACTTTCCTCACATCCGACAATCTCCAGTGCAGCGCCCAGGGTATCGGATCACCGCCCCACCACCCGGGGCACGAATCACCATCCCGCCACCCCACCGCCGCTGACCTGGAGTTCAGCAGCCAGCGCAGGAGAGCCGCAGGGCTGCGGCAGCGCGGGGAGTGACCGAAGGACCTCTATTCGGAGCCGGAGTGCTCTACAGGTCGGTCGGGCGCGCGGCGACAGTGAAAGGAACGTGATTCGAACCATCGAGGAGCCCCCATGGACTGGCCAACGGCAGCCGTCGTCATCGCCATTGTCTTCGCGGTGATGGTCATCGTGTCGACCTATCAGTCCACCCGGAAGCGTTAGGCGAGGCGCGATGACTGTTCACAACGACATTCCGCACGAGTCGGTCGCGGCGGCGGTGGTCGTCGGCACCGACGGCTCCCACGCGGCGGAGACGGCAGTCCGCTGGGCGGCCGACACCGCCGCACAGCGGGGGCGGAAACTGCGGATCGAGCACGGCATCGACTTGACCGCGGTGGGATCGGTCCTCGGCGCCTACGCCGCCATGGCACCGGCCGTCACCGAGCGAATGCGGGCCCGCGGTGCGCAGGTGCTCACCGCCGCCGGCCGACTCGCGCTCTCGACGCACCCCGATCTCGCCGTCGAGACCGAACTCTCCGATGCGAATCCCGCCAAGCTCCTGATCGCCCTTTCGCAGACGGCGCATATGGTCGTGCTGGGCGCGACGCCCGGTGTCGGCACGGTGGCCCATCTCGGCTCGACGCTGCTCGCGGTGACCGCGCACGCGAAGGGGTCGGTCGTCGTGGTGCGCGGCAGCGAGCCGACGGCACGCCGGACCGGTCCGGTCGTCGTCGGCGTCGACGGCAGCGTTGTCGGGGAGGCGGCGATCGCCGCGGCCTTCGCCGAGGCGTCGCTGCGCGACGCCGAGCTCGTCGCGGTGCACGCCTGGAGTGACCTGTCCGCCGGCGAGTTCGCCGGCACCTCCTACCTCGACATTGCGATCGCCGAACTCGATGCCGCCGAACAGGCGCTGCTCGCCGAACGCCTCAGTGGGTGGCAGGAGAAGTATCCCGACGTCACCGTCACGCGAAAGGTGTATCCGTTCGGACCGCGCAAGCATCTCGGCGAGTGGTCCGAGTCCGCCCAGCTGATCGTGGTCGGCAGCCGCGGACGCGGCGGGTTCCGCGGGCTGCTGCTCGGCTCGACCAGCAACTGGCTGGTACAGCACGCCGCCTGCCCGGTCATGGTCGTGCACGCCGAATAGGACTGTTCAACAATACATTTCGCGAGACACCGAGGAAGTCACCATGTCCATCGAGCAGCACACACCGATCATGGTCGGGGTCGACGGCTCCGCACCATCGATGGCGGCGGTCCAGTGGGCCGCCGCCGCGGCGGCCCGGCGACGTGCTCCGCTGGAGCTGATCAACTGCACCGGCGTGCCGGTCGATTACCCGCCCACCGTCGAGTACCTGCCCTGCGACGCCGAGCGATATCGTCGCGAAGGCAGCCAAATCCTGACCGAGGCAGCAAAACTCGCGGCCGAGGTGCTGGCGGGTGACCGGACGACGGAGATCTCCGCGCGAGTCGTGGACGGTCCACCGATCCCCGCCCTGATCGCCCGTTCCACGCAGGCCGGGATGGTGGTCGTCGGCACCAACGGCATGGGTGCCCTCGGGCGCGGGCTGCTCGGGTCGGTGAGCACCTCGATCGCCAGGCACGCGCACTGCCCCGTCGCCGTCATCCCCGAGTCCTACACACCGGGCCGGAGCGAGCAGCCGGTGGTTGTGGGCGTCGACGGCTCGGCGAGCAGCATGCGCGCGATCGAGATCGCCTTCCAGGAGGCCGCCGAGCTCGGCGTCGAACTCGTCGCGGTGCATACCTGGTCCGAATTCTTCCGCTACAACTCGCGCGCCGAAATGCAGCAGGAGGACGAGCAACTGCTCGCCGAGTCCCTCGCCGGATTCGCCGAACGGTATCCGGATGTGCGGGTCCGCCGGGTCGTCGTCGAGGAACGCCCCGCACATCGCCTGCTGGCCGAATCGACCCGCGCGCAACTGATCGTCCTCGGCAGCCACGGCCGCGGCGGGTTCGCCGGCATGACCCTCGGCTCGGTCAGCCAAGCCGTGCTGCACGCCGTCCACATCCCGATCATCATCGCCCGAACGACATAGGATCGCGAGCAACGCCGATGGTACTCACTACTTACGTGCGCAGAGCCGGCGCGGCGCAGACCGCGGTGTGCCTGACCTCCGGTGTCGTCGCGATCTGGGCCTTCGCCGGAGCGCTCGGACTGATCACCGGGGTGATCGGTCTCGGTGCGGGCCTGGAGCAACGGTTGCCGTTGCACAGTCCGGTGTTCGCGGGCGTGCTGCTGGCCGTGGTCGTCGGCGTCCCGATGACCGTGACCGGTGTGCTCGCGGCACGGAACGACGAGCGGACACCGGTCGTCGCGATGGCGGCCGGCCTGGTCCTGGTCGGCTGGATCGCGGTGCAACTCGCGGTGATTCGCGAATTCAGTGTGCTCCAACCGATCTGCGTGCTCTTCGGACTGATCGTCCTCGCCCTCGGCGTACTCGAGCTGCGGACCGGCCACGGGCGCCACGGCGAACCGAAACCTTCCTGAGGAGAACGCGATGCGATCACGTGTCGTCTACGAATCCATGTTCGGCAACACCGCCGCCATCGCCGAAGCCATCGCCGAGGGACTTGGCGCATTCGGCTCCGTGGAGGTGCTGCCGGTGTCCGCCGCCGCGAACGTGCCCGCACCGACAGTGGATCTGCTCGTGGTGGGCGGGCCGACCCACGCCTTCGGCCTGAGCAGGCGCCGGACCCGGCTCGATGCCGCGACACACACCGACAAGCCCGTTGCGGTGGATGTCGGGATCCGCGAGTGGCTCGACGCGGCACTTGGCGTGTCCGAGGGCCGCCGCGCCGCGGCATTCGGCACGAAGGTGGCGAAGCCGCCGTGGCTGCCGGGGTCCGCGGCACACGCCGCGGCAAAACGGTTGCGCCGCATCGGCTACGAGCTCGCCGACGAACCCGTCGACTTCCTGGTCGACGGCATGACCGGACCGCTCGTCGCCGGTGAACCCGCCCGCGCCCGCGCCTGGGCCGAACGCCTCGCGCACACCGAACACGACCGCCTCGCCCACCGCTAGGTCGCAGCTGCTCCGCTCGCCTCGAAAGGCTGAAATACCATGTCCGACACCCTCAACCCGCCGATCCTGGTCGGCACCGACGGCTCCCCCGCCGCGACCGACGCGGTGCGCTGGGCAGCCCGCGCCGCGGCTCGCCACGGCGCACCACTGCACATCGTCTACGCGATCGACGCGCCGATGGACTTCGGGCCGGGCATCGCGTTCACCCAGATCGATTACGACGCGTACCGGACGGCAGGCGCCGCTATCACCGCCAAGGCCCGCGAGACCGCCGGTGCGGCGGCCGGAATCGCGAATCCGCGGATCGAGACCTTCGTCGTCGAAGCGCCCACGATTCCGGTGCTGCGCGACCGGTCCGCGCACGCGCGCCTGCTGGTCGTCGGCACGCACGGCTACGGCGCCATCCGCCGAGGTTTACTCGGCTCAGTGAGCACGACCCTGGCCAGGCACGCGAAGTGCCCGGTCGCGGTGGTGCCCGAGTCGGCAGGCGGCGAACGGACCGACGGTCCCGTGGTGGTCGGCGTCGACGGCTCGGCCGGTGGTGCGCACGCACTCGACGTCGCGTTCGACGAAGCTTCGCGCCGCGGCGCTCCCCTGCTCGCCGTGCTCACCTGGTCGGAGTTCGACCGGTACCTCCGGCGCACGGATATGCGCGCCGAAGCCGAGCGCCTGCTCGCCGAGACGATCGCCGGCTATCAGGAGAAGTACCCCGATGTCCCGGTGTCCCGGCTCGTCAAGGCGGCACGCCCGGCCAAATGCCTACTCGAGACAGCGGATTCGGCGCAACTGATCGTGATCGGCAGCCGCGGGCACGGCGGCTTCCCCGGCCTGACACTCGGGTCGGTCAGCCAGGCGGTCCTGCACGGCGCAGGCTGCCCGGTCATCATCACCCGCCCTGCGGTGGACATCCCTCACGAATGACCGAGGAAATCATCATGTCGCACAAAAGAGATCCGTTCGGCGCCGCCGTCCACTCGGCCAATGTCTGGCTGCGCCATGTCGCGGACGGCATGGCCACCGACGATCGCCTCTTCGCCTACCGAGCCACCCGGGCCTGGTTGCATACCGTGCGTGACCGGCTCGAAGTGCATGCCGTCGCGCATCTGAGCGCACAGCTACCGGAGTTGTTGCGCGGGGTGTATTTCGAGGGCTGGGTGCCCGACCGCACGCCACGATCCCGGGACGTGCACGACATGCTCGCCGACTTCGCTTGTGCCGCAGGGGTCACCGACGACGAAGCCATCGGACTGATGTGGATCGTCACCGACGCGTTCCGCGATCTGTGCTCACCCGGGCTGCTCGACCACCTCTTCTCGCGATTGCCCGCCCCGCTGCACCGCATCCTGCTCGGCACCTCGCCGGGACCGAAAGACGAACAGACAGTGGAGGATCGGCTCACCGACCTGTCCGAACGCCTGCAGACGCTGACCGAGGCGGTCGCGGTGCTGACGCGCGGGCTGGAATACCGCCCCGACATCGAGCCGGACAGCGCCCGAATCGAAGTCGCCGCACAGGAGGCCCACCGACTGCTCCTGACAGAGAACGCCGATTGAACATCGAGGAGGTTGTCACCATGCACGGTTTCGCCGGACGAAGCGCCATCGTGACCGGAGGTGCGCGCGGTATCGGCGCCGCCATCGTCGGCGCATTGGCGAAGGAAGGTATCGCGGTCGTCGCCGCCGACCTGCTCGAGCGCGAAGGTACCGAACTCGCCCATTCGCTCGGGCCGAACGCCATGTTCCAGCGCCTCGATGTCACCGACAAGTCGATGTGGCACCACGTGATCGAACAGACCGCCGCCGCCTTCGGGCCGCTCGCGATCCTGGTCAACAACGCGGGCATCCTCGACTTCGGCAGCATCGAGGACGAATCACCGGCGATGTTCCGGCATGTCGTCGAGGTCAACCTGTACGGTTCCTGGCTCGGCATGCACATGTCGGTGCCGCACCTGCGCGCCGCGGGCGGCGGTGTGATCGTCAACATCTCCTCGACGGCCGGACTGGTCGGCTACGCGGGCATCGGCGGCTACGTCGCCAGCAAGTGGGGCCTGCGCGGCCTGACCAAGGCCGCCGCCATCGAACTCGGACCCGACAACATCCGCGTGTGCTCGGTGCATCCCGGCCCCATCCACACCCCGATGACCGCGGGTCTCGACGAATCGCTGGCGGCCACACAGCCTTTGGCCCGCTTCGGCGAGCCGGACGAGGTCGCGGCGATGGTGCGCTTCCTCATCACCGAGGCCACCTTTTCCACCGGATCGGAATTCGTCCTGGACGGCGGCGCCACCGCGGGCTGACCGGTTGGCGCCACCGGCTGAACCGCCCGCGGCGCCGCCGCGTGGCGTAGCCGCTCGGCCTCGGATACGACTTGGCCTGTACCGACCCGGCATTCGTTGCGTGGGTCTATTCGCAGGCGACGCCGTCGCCGTCGCGGTCAAGGCCCGAGCGGTAGCCGGGTTCGCCGCGATGCAGGGGCGCCGCGCCCGCGGCTCTGGCGGCCGCGCAGCTGGAGTAGTAGGTGCTCGGGGCGGGCGGGGGTGTGACGGTGGGCTGCGGGGCGGGGGCGGGTGGCGGGGGCGGTACGAAGCGTTGGGGAGCCGCGACCGTCGTGGAGGGGGGTGCGGCAGGGCGCGGTATGGGGGCGGGAGCGAAGGTCGACGTGGTCGTCGCCGTAGTCGGACTCAGGGTCGCGGTCGGAGATGGGGTCGCGGTCGGTGTGGGTGCCAGGGTCGGCGTGGCCGAGGGGGTCGTCGGCTTGGCGCTGGTCGAGGACGGGTGCACGGTGGGGGTGCGCGCGGACGTGCTCCCGCAAGCTGGAGCGCCGAGGGAGATTCCGGCGATCAGAAGGGCGACGACGGCGCACTGCCGCGGTGTTGTGGTCATGACGTGCCTTGATTCCGATGAAGATAGCGCGATCGAGCGCTGACCCGGATGGTGCACTCCCCCGACGGAGCGATCGCGTGTCAGCGATGATTCGCCGGATCGAAACCGTGCCGTAGGGCCAAAGGACCCTAACGGCCCTACTTTCGGCCCCGGTCCGTGCCGTGCCGCATGTCGCCGCCGAAACCGCCGAGCACCGAATGTCCGCTGGGGGCAGCGAACGCGTGCCGCGGGGCGGCGATGATCGGGTGACTTTGTGCCCTCCAGGTCGGGCGCAAGTCCCGTAGTTACCGTCATCCCCGCGACGGACACTCGGTATATGACCGCACGTGACGCAGTTCCCCCACCATCCGTACCGGATCGGTCGACGATCACCGCGGCCGTGCGGTTGGCCGGGCGGGCGCCTTCGGTGCACAACACCCAACCGTGGCACTGGGTCTTCGACGGCGCCCGCCTGGATCTCTACCGCGACAACGAACGGTTGCTGACCGCCGCCGATCCGTATGGCAGGCAGCTGGTCATCAGCTGCGGCGCGGTGCTGCACCATCTGCGCACCGCATTGGCCGCGCGCGGCTGGCACACCGACACCGTGCGGCTGCCGGACCCGGAGCGGCTCGATCATCTGGCGACCGTCGAGTTCCGTCCGTGGCCGGATCCGCCCGCCGGTGTGTACGCCCGCGCCCACGCCATCGATCGGCGCCGCACCGACCGCCTGCCCATGCTGCCACCACAGAACTGGGCCGCGCTCGTGCACTCGGCGCGAATGCTGGCCAATCCGCACGACATTCAGCTCGACGCTCTCGACGCCGGTGCCGGTGCGCGGTTGGCCGCCGTCTCAAAGGAGGCGGCCGCACTGCGCCGCTACGACATGGAGTATCAGACCGAATTGCATTGGTGGACGGGGCATTCGCCCGCACCGGAGGGGGTGTCGCGCGACACGCTCATCTCGGACGCGGAGTCCGCCCGGGTGCCGGCGGGCCGCGCGTTTCCCGCCGCGCCGCATTCGTCGCGGCGCGCGGACGTCGAGGATCAGGCGCAGCTGATGGTGCTCAGCTCGGCAGGCGATTCCGTGCCCGCGTGGCTGCACTGCGGCGAGGCGCTCTCGGCCGTGCTGCTGGAGGCCACGGTCGCGGGCCTGGCGAGCTGCGCGCTGACCCACATCACCGAGCTGCCGACCGCCCGCAAGACCATCGCGAGTCTGCTCGAGCACGCCGCGACACCCCAGGTCGTCATCCGCGTCGGCACCACCCCGGACCTCGACGAGGCACCGCCGATGTCGCATCGCCGCCCGGTCACCGACGTCCTGTCGTTCACCGAGAGCATTCGTGATCATGACGGCACCTGACCGCGCCGCCGCCCCCAGTCCGTCTATTGTCCGCGCGGCGCTGGCCCTCGCCTGCCGGGCACCGTCGGTGCGCAACACCCAGCCATGGCACTGGGTCTTCGACGGATCGACACTGCTGCTCTACCGCGATACCGAACGACAGCTCCCCGCCATCGACCCGCAGCACCGGCAGGCCACCATCGGCTGCGGCGCCGCGCTCGACCACGCGCGACAGGCTTTCGTGTCGATGGACTGGTTCGCCCACATCACCCGGATTCCGCGACCGGGATTCCCGGAATTACTTGCCGCAGTGGAGTTTCGACTGTGGTGCGGCCCGTTGAACCGGACCGCCGCCCGCGTCCGCGCCATCACCCGGCGACATTCCGACCGATTGCCCATGCTGCCGCCCGAGGACTGGCCCGATGTCCTCGCCACCGCGCGCGAGCTGGCACGACCGCACCAGGTGTCGGTCACCGAGATCACCGACGACACCCGGCCACGGGTGGCCGATGCCATCTACACCACCCGGAAAGCGGCGCTCGAGGACCGGTCTCGGCTGCTGGTGCTCGGCACCGCGGGCGACTCGCGCGGCCAATGGCTGCACACCGGCGAGGCGCTGTCCAACATCCTGCTGGAATGCACGGCACGCGGCCTCGCCACCTGCGAGCTGACTCAGGTCACCGAACCCGCGAGCACCAGATCACTACTGACCGAGCGCCTTCCGCTGCCGGGCGTCGCACAGGTCGTCGTCCGGGTCGGCACGGCCGTCGAGGACACCGCGATCACCATGTCGCCGCGCAGGCCGCTGTCGGAGGTGCTGGAATTTCAGGATGCCGCTTCGAATGTTTCGAGCACGTCGGACATCTGACGGCGCGGTGTAGCCGGCGGCGTGGTGGCATCGGTTGGCGCCCAACCGATCCGGATGACGGCCTGCGGGTATCCGCGACCGCTCAGCACTCGGGTGCGGACACGCTGCCGTAGGTCGGGGGCTCGCAGTGGATCGGTCAGCGCGCACGAGGCCAACCCGACGTTCGTCGCGGTCAGCAGCACGGCACTGAGTGCTTCGCCGGCACGCAACTGCGCCAGCCGTTCGTCCCCGCCGGTGCTGAGCACCAGTAGTTCCGCATGATCGGACGCGCTACCGAACACGGCGGGCTCGCCATACCGGTGACACCGCGCCCCACCTCGGTGACACTGCGCCGCCGCGTCCAGCACCTCGACCAACTCGGCACGCGTCGGCCCCACGGCCTGACGGACATTCGCGCCGTTCGCCATCGCGCGTTCCTGGACCAAGCCGACGCTGCCGGGTGGGATCGGCGCGGGGCCGAAGTCGCGGCGATCGGTCTGCCTGCGGGGAATCGCGTTGCCTAGCGCCAGCTCCAGCATGGTCGGCCGATGCCGCACCACCGCCAGCGAGGCGAGGTGATTCGGATCTTCCGGGTTCGGTAGCCTGCGCACCACCGTCGACCATCCCGCGGCGGCCAACGCGACCCGCAGATGATGCAGTGCCGCACCACAACTCGACAACGCGTCCCGCGGTATCGAACCGGTCGGTGGTTGTGCCCGCAGCGGGTCGAGGTACAGGTCGATGCGGCGCGCACCGATCCGGAATCGCCACGGTTGCGAGTTGTGGACCGAGGGTGCCCGCGTCGCGAGCACCAGCGCCGCGTGCAGGGCGCGTTCATCGGGCCACCCGTAATACATCGCCGTCCCCATCCTTTCGTCCCAGAGTGTCCACGCTCCCAGCCACTCGACCCGTCGGAGAAGAGCAGGACGTCCTGAACTCGTGGGACTTCGGCAAACGATCCGAAGGCCCCCGACATCCATGACCTTCGGCCATGGCACGGCGCCATGCCGGTGCGCGATCCTGACCACACGAACTCCGAAAGGCTGTGCCGATGCCCGTAGACGGACCACACGCGGAACTGCGGGAGACGCACACCGGGTTGGTCGTGCTGTTCGGCGACCGGGCATACAAGGTGAAAAAGCCACTACGCACCGACTTTCTCGACTTCAGCACACCGCGGCTGCGCGAACTCGCGTGCGCGCGCGAGGTCGAATTGAACAGCAGGCTAGCGCCGGATGTGTATCTCGGCGTCGCACACCTCACCGATCCCGCCGGCGGACCGGACGAGCCGGTGGTGCTCATGCGGCGAATGCCGGAACAGCGCAGGCTGTCCAACACCCTCGACGATCCCGCGCTCTCGCGGACGAGGCTGGCGGCGCTGGTCCAGGTACTGGCACTGTTCCAGCACTGCGCCCGCCGCGGTCCAGAGATCGACGCGCAAGGCGAGCCGGACGCGCTGAGGCAGCGATGGCAGGTCCTCGTGGACAGCCTCGCCGAACAACCCGCGGAAGTGGCCGACCCGCACCTCGTCGCACGGATCAGGTGGTTGGCGATGCGATACATCGATGGTCGAGAGCCGTTGCTGCGGAACAGGATCACCGACGGCCGCATCGTCGACGGCCACGGCGACCTGCTCGCGGAGGACATCTTCGACCTGCCCGACGGCTTCCGGGTGCTCGACTGCCTGGACTTCGACGATCGGCTGCGCTTTGTCGACTGCCTCGACGACATCGCTTTCCTGGCAATGGATCTGGAGTTCCGGGGCCATCCTGGCCTCGCCGAGCAACTCCTCGACGACTATCTACTCGTCACCGCCGACCCGGCACCGCGGTCGCTGCGCGATCACTACATCGCCTACCGCGCGCTGGTCCGCGCGAAGGTCGACGCCATCCGCTTCGGTCAGGGCGACACCGCGGCTCGCGATCGGGTACACCGCCATCTGCGCCTCGCCGAACACCATCTCGACACCGGCGCCGTCCGGCTGGCACTGGTCGGCGGGCTGCCCGGCACCGGAAAATCCACTGTGGCCAACGCACTTTCGGCGGCCACCGGCGCGGCGCTCTGCGCCAGCGACGAGGTACGCGGGCATTTGCGCACCGCCGGATCGATCCACGGCGACAGCGGAACCTTCGGTGCGGGAGCGTATTCGGCGGTCAACAAGGCGCGGGTCTATGCCGAGCTGCTGACCCGGGCCCACCGCCTGCTCACGGCTGGGATGTCGGTGATTCTCGACGCCAGCTGGATCGACGAGAGCGAACGGCACCGTGCCGCCGCACTCGCGGCCGCCACCCACGCCGACCTGATCCCCTTGCGCTGCGTGTGTTCCCCGGCGGTGGCGAGTCGAAGGATCAGCCGACGCGCGGCCGGTGACTCCGAGGCGACACCTCACATCGCCGCGGCGATGTCGGTGACGGCCGCGCCGTGGCCAGAGGCAATAGCCCTCGACACCGAGTTGCCGCTCGCCGACACGATCGACAGTGCCTACCGCGTCTGGCAAAGCGCCACCACGCCAGTAGTCGCCGCGGAGCAGTCCGCACCGGGGCCGAGACATCGCGTCGCTACCCCCTAGCGGAGAACGGACCGACTGGTCAGAGCGTCGCATCCGGCAGCGTCGCGTGGAAAGATGGCCCAGATGGAACGCGAGTCACCCGCGGCGGGCCTGCCTGGGCAGAGTCCCGTCATCGAGACGCTGTCCCAACTGCGTCTTCGCGAACTGCTCGCGGAGGTCCAGGATCGCATCGCCCAGATCGTGGGCGTGCGCGACCAAATGGACCGACTCATCGAAGCCATGCTCGTCGTCACCGCAGGCCTCGACCTCGACAACACCCTACGCACCATCGTCCACACCGCCATCGAACTCGTCGACGCCGGCTACGGCGCACTCGGCGTCCGCGAAACCGAAAGAGACAGCCTCCAACTCGCCGAATTCGTCTACGAAGGCATCGACGACCGCACCCGCGTCCTCATCGGCGACCTACCCCGCGGCCACGGCGTCCTCGGCGTACTCATCAAAGAACCCAAACCCATTCGACTGACGGATCTTTCGACCCACCCCGCCTCGGTCGGCTTCCCCGAGCACCATCCACCGATGCACACCTTCCTCGGCGTGCCGGTCAAGGTGCGCGACGAGGTATTCGGCAACCTCTACCTCACCGAGAAAGCAGGCGGCCAAGAATTCACCGAGGACGACGAGGTCATCGTCCAAGCCCTCGCCGCGGCCGCGGGCACCGCGATCGCGAATGCCCGCCTCTACGAACAGTCCCGTGTCCGCCAGCAGTGGCTCGAGGCGACCCAGGATGTCGCCACGCAGCTGCTCGGCGGCGGCGATCCGGCCGCAGTGCTGGAGCTGGTTGCCGATCGCGCCCTCGAGCTCACTCAATCGGCGACCGCGTACCTCGCGCTCCCCGACGACCCCGACATTCCGCACAACGAGGTCGGCGAGCTCGTCATCGCCGCCGCCGCGGGCAACGGCGCGGACAAACTCCACGGACAGCGCATTCCGGTGTCCGAGTCACATTCCGGCATCGCTTTCCGCTCGGGCGAGGTGGTCGTCACCGACCAGCTGATGCATCGGCCGAAGCTGGAATTCGCCGTCGAGTTCGGCCCCGCGCTGGTGCTGCCCCTGCGCGCCGAGAACACCGTCATCGGGGTGCTGGTCACGCTCCGGCCGGCAGAAGCACAACCGCTCGACGCGGCAGGGCAGGCGATGATCACCGCCTTCTCCGATCAGGCCGCGCTGGCGCTGCAATTGGCCGCCACCCAGCGCCGCATGCGCGAGCTCGACGTGCTCTCCGACCGCGACCGCATCGCCCGCGATCTGCACGACCACGTCATCCAGCGGCTCTTCGCCGTCGGCCTGTCCCTGCAGAGCACGGCACAGCGGGCCCGCACGCCAGAGGTGAAGACCCGGCTCACCGAGACGATTCAGGACATCCAGTCCATCGTGCAGGAGATCCGGCACTCGATCTTCGACCTGCACAGCAGCACCACCGCGGACGCACCCACCCTGCGCAAGAAATTGCATTCGATCATCGCCGAGATGACCGAGGACACCGGGTTGCGCACGACGATCCGGCTGGCAGGCCCCGTGTCGGTGCTGGCGCCGCCGCTGTCCGACGATGTCGAGGCGGTGCTGCGCGAAGCGGTCAGCAATGTGGTGCGGCACGCGGCGGCGACCACCGTCTCGATCAATCTCGCGGTCCGTGACGACGTCACCATCGAGATCGGCGACGACGGCACCGGGCTCCCCGAACACCTTTCCCGGATGAGCGGACTGGCCAACCTCGCGGCCCGCGCCGAAAAGGCCGGCGGCCACTTCGACATCGAACGGGCCCCCGAGCACGGAACGATCCTGCGCTGGTCCGCACCGCTGCCGGTGCAGCCACCGGGCGGGACGTGATCACGCGCGCCGCAGGGCGCGCCGCTGTCCACCGGCGCGACGATGGACAGCGCGCTGTTCTGCCTTACTCGGCGTTCTTGACCTCGACCTTCTTCGCGAGTTCTTTCGGCTCGCCGAGCGGAACGCGAACGGTGAGAATGCCTTTGGCGTAGCTCGCCTCGATACCCTCCTCCTCGGCGTTGTGCGGCAGCGTCACGGAGCGGTAGAACGATCCGTAGCTGAACTCCGAACGCCCCTTCTCCTCATGCCTTTCGGTGCGCTCGGCCTTGATCGTCAACTGCCTGCCCCGGATCGACACGTCGACGTCCTTGGCCGGATCGATACCCGGCATCTCCGCGCGCACCACATAGTGCCCGTCTTCGACCGCGTCCTCGACCCGCAACAGGTGCGAGCCGAACATCGGCGCCATCCCGGTGGGCGCGAACGAATTCCACAGATCGTTCAGATCGGGTAGTAATGATTCGCGATGGGCGGGAAGCAGACTCATGATTTTCCTCCTTGCTGAAATAGCATCGGACACCATCGATTCCACTCACCAGCGCCGACCGCCGCTAGGGCATCGTGTCGTCGGCGGTACCTGCCGTCGGACACCGCAGGAAGGACGAAAGCCACTAGGCTCGTTCGCACAAGTCCGGCCGGGCGGCCAGCTCGACCGTGCGGGCGCCGGATTGGGGTCGTTGGTCCTCGTAGGACGGGCATCACGGCTCTGACCTGCATATGCCGCGCTGCGCCAGGCTGAAGGCATGGACAGTGAACCCACCCGAATCGCGGTCATCTACGCGACCGCCCAAGGCTCGACCCGCGATATCGCGGAGTTCATCGCCGCGGACCTGACCGACCGCGGCGCCGAGGTGGAGCTCAGAGATGTCGAACACGCACCGGAGCTGTCCCGCTTCGACGGCGTGATCCTGGGCAGCGCCGTGCACAACATGGCCCTACTGCCTGCGGCGGCGTCGTTCGTGCGCAGCCACCGCGACGAGCTACGAAAATCCGATGTGTGGATGTTCAGCGTCGGACTCGGTCCGGCATTGCGCGGACCGATCGGCCGACGCCTCGGCGCCACCGTGCCGAAAAAGATTGCCGCCCTGTGTGAAACGGTCAGCCCGTGGGACTATCGCCCCTTCTCCGGACACTATGAACGGGCGGGGGTCTCGCTGCGCGCCCGGCTGCTCTACCGCCTCATGGGCGGCGGCAGATACGGCGACCTGCGCGACTGGCACGCGATCCGCACCTGGTCGACGATGATCGCCCAATCACTCGGCCTGCCGAAGGCCGATACGGCAACCATGCATCCCTGACGAGCGCGCTGCCTGCGCCGCGTTATCACCCTGGATGGAGGAAATACCATGAGCGACAAGTCGTCATGAAGTCGTGCCGGCGCACCTTCCGCACACGCCGGACGCTCTCGGCGCGGCGCGACGGTCGACGGCCTCCTCCGGGCGCAATTGACGCAAGGCGCCGGACTCACGCCGGTGCGTCAGCGTTGGCGCACGACGATCATCGGTGCCTCGACCGAGTGCAGCAGCGCGTTGCTGGTCGAGCCGAGCAGCATGCTGGCGAAGCCGCCGCGGCCGTGGCTGCCGACCACGACCAGTTGGGCGTTGGCGGATTCGTCGAGCAGCGCGCGAACGGGCCGGTCGGCCTTGACTATTCGGCGCACAGCGACATCGGGGTAGCGGTCGGCGTAGCCGGCGAGACTTTCGGCGAGCACGGCCTCGGCCGTCTCCCGCGCCGCGTCCCAGCCGGTGACCGGCAGATCCAGTCCGCTGACGTCGCTCCAGGTGTGCAATGCGGTGAGTGCGACCTTGCGCCGGGACGCCTCCTCGAAGGCGAGCTCCAGCGCGGGCACACTGTTGGCGGTGCCGTCCACCCCGACGAGTACGGGCAGGGTCGCCGAGACCGCGTCGATGGCCGCGGTCCCGTGGATCACCGCGACCGGGCAGCGCGCGTGGTGGGTGGTTGCCGTGCTCACCGAGCCGAGCAGTCCGCGCTGGAACGCGCCCATCCCGCGACTACCGACCACCAGCATCGACGCGTGCGCGGATCGTTCGATCAGCATCGGTATCACCAGTTGGAACGACACCTCCGTGGTGATCGACGGCTCTTCGCCCGGCGCGGCGGTGCGGGCGATGCGCTTGGCCTCGTTCAGGATCCGTTCGCCGTCGCGACGCAGCCACTCCAGATCGGACTCCCCCAGCGACAACCCCGGCCCGTAACCGCCCTGGATCGCCATCGAGGTCACCAGATGCAGCGCACGGTGATGCAGGGTGGCTTCCACGGCCGCCCACGCGGCCGCCTGATACGAGCTCGCCGAGCCGTCGACCGCGGCGATGATCTGATCGGATCGTGTTGCCGACATGGGGTTTTCGGTGGTCATAGCTGCCAGCCTCTCGAGTCAGTGCTGCCGGTGGTGTACGTCGTCGGATTTCGGTGCGGGGTGGAGCACGGCCAGTCGGCGCCGGTATTCCGCCTCATCGAGCTCGCCGCTGGCGAAGCGTTCGGCGAGCAGCGCCTCCGGCGTCAACCGCACGGGCCCTTGCGGTTTCGGGTCCGCGGCAGTCTCGGACCGGCCGAGCGCGATGATCGCGACGGCGACGGCACCCCACAGCGGCAGCGCGAACAGGATCATGAGCATGAACATCCACCAGTGCGAAGCGTTGCCATACCAGTACATCATTGCCTCAGTCCTTACTGATCGGACGGCTGAACTGCCGCCACTCCTCGGCCCATCGAGCGTCGCGGCGCCGATCCAGCACCCACGCGGTGCCGTGCACCAGGCACCACCCGCACAGCCAGGTGCCGACGAGCACGACGACACCGACGCCGATCCCGGTCAGGACCGCGGCCACGGCTCGCGGTGGCTCGGTGGTCTGCGTGCCGTCCGGTCCGAGCCAGATCGTCACCTGGTCACCGGATTGCCTGCCGCGGTCCACCGGCACGACCGCGGTACTCGGATGTCCCGCGTCGTTCCACTGCGCTCGCGCCCGGTAGTCGTAGGTGGCGATCTCGACCGGGTCCTCTGTGAGTACCGCGGCGACACTGTGTTTCGTGGCTCGCTCGAGGCGGATATGCGCGGCGCTCTCGCTATAGGCGGCCGTGCCGAGCGCACCCGCCACGGGTACGGCGACCAAGACGGCCAGTGTGGCGATGATCCGCACCAGGGCCTCACACCGATCCGATGCGCGCAGCATGGGGTTCGGGCTCCACGGCCGGGTCGACCACCAGCCGATCAGCCGACTCCACGACGCCTGGAGCGGGATGGTCGTGTGCTCCGACATCGCCTTCACCTCGTTTCAGGTCCGGTGCCCTCACCTTCGAGCATGCCGCGCGAAGCCGCGCCGAGGCAGAGAACAAGGTCACCGGCTCAGCGGCCGAGTGGCCCGAATCGTTCGCCGACCGTGCCGAAAGTCCCTGCGCCCGCGTCGGTTCGGCACTATCGGCGCCCCTCGACAGGTGCCTAGCGTCGAGATCGCACGCCGTTCCCCCCGCCGGACCGGCGATCATCGAGGAGCATGCCATGGCGTATCAGATCTCGGTCGACCATTCCACCCCGTACACCGTGCTCGAACTGCGCCGGACCGTGCGCACCGACCAGGCGAGCGACGACATCGGCAGCGGGATGGACGCACTCTACGGGCTCGCCGCCGCGAACGGCCTCACCCCGGTCGGCCCACCGACCACCACCTACATCGGCGAATTCCGGCCCGGCACCATGACCGAGGTCGACTTCGGACTCCCGGTCTCCCCCAATCCGATCGGCGGCGCCAACGAGGAGATGACACTGCGACAGACCGAACCGCAGACCTTCGCTCGCCTCACCCATCGCGGCACCTACCACCTGATCGGGGACGCCTACAACGCCCTCTACGAGTGGCTGCGCGGTTCGCCGTACCAGCAAGCCGGTCCACCTACGGAGGTCTATCTGGTCGCTCCGGACGAAGCGCTGGACCCGCGCGACCTGCTCACCGAGATCCGCCTGCCCATCACCCCCGCCGACCTCGCTGTGCGAGCTCCGGTGCCGTTCGGCGAGGCGGTGCCGATGACGCGTGCCGCGCTCGCGACCCAGGGTTTCGGGATCCTGACCGAAATCGACGTCCGTGCAACACTTCTCACCACGCTTGGCACGGAGATGGAGGACTACCTCATCCTCGGCGCCTGCGATCCGCACCTCGCCCACCAGGCACTCGATATCGATCGGCGGATCGGAAAACTGCTGCCCTGCAACGTTGTTGTCCGCACCGAGGACGAATCCACCGTCATCGAAGCGGCCGACCCCGACCTACTGCTGCGCCCGGACGACCATCCCGGCCTGCGCCCGATCGCCCACGACGCCCGCTCCCGCCTGGCCGCGGCGCTCAGCGCGGTGGCACGTGGCGCCGAGTAGATGCGGCATCGGTCGAGAGCGGATTCAGCTCGTGGAAGTGTCGAAGGGGTCCAGGATGTCGCCGACGGCGCGGCGGGGTGTCGACGGCAACGGTGGCGCACTGGTCGGGATCCAGCCGATTCGGATGATGGCCTGCGGATAGGAGTTGTCCTCGAACACGGCGCGCCGGACATCGTGGCGCAGCTCGGCGATCTCGAGCGGTTCGGTGAGCACACAGGTCGCCAAGCCGACGTTGGTCGCGGTCAGCAACACCGCGCTCAACGCCTCGCCCGCCCGCAGGCGGGACGCCCGGTCGTCGCCCGCCGTGGCGAGCACAAGCAGTTGCGCGTGATCGGGCTCGCGGGCGGGGTCATTGAGTTGCGGGGCAACGAAAGTCCGCGCGGGAAGCTCGTCACCCGCCCGCGCCGTTGGCGCGTTGCGCGCGGGTACGCCCTCGTCGGCACCGTGCCTGCCGCTCCAGCACGCGAGTTCGAATCGGTACTCCGGATTCATCGCATGGCGCACCGCCGCGGCCCGGGTCGCCGTGATCAGCTGTGCGCGTGCGCGATCGGTAGCCTGGCGCAGCAGCGCGCCGAGCGCGGTCGCGCGTTCGGCGGCGAGACCGAGGTATCCGGGCGGGATCGGCCACGCGGTGAAGTTCCTGCGGTCGGTCTGGCGGTGCGAAATGGCGGCGCTCAGCTCGATTTCCGCGGGCGTCGGCCGGTGCCGCAGCAGCTCGATCGAGGCCAGGTGCTCCGGATCGGCCGGATCGGGTAGCCGATGCACCACCGCCGACCATCCCATGGCCGCAAGGGCGACCCGCAGATGATGCAGTGCCGCACCGCAACTGATCACCATGTCGCGCTGATCGGGATCGGTGGCGGGCAGCGCTCGCGCCGGATCGAGGTGCAGACGCACCGACCGGCTACCGATCCGCCAGCGCCACGGCTGCGAATTGTGCACCGACGGCGCCCGCACCGCGAGCGCAAGCGCGGCCTTGACGGTCTCGTCGTCCGGCAGTCCGTGGTCCATGTCGCTACCTCCCGCTCGTCTCGAACCACAGTCCCACCCACAGACGCCGCCGAAGAAGAGCACGATGTCCCCGTTCCACCCCGAAAAGCCCTCGAACCCAGGGACCTTCGGCCGCCCTCCGCAGCGGGATCGAGCGCGAACTCGACCCCGCGTCGACGAGGAGACCGTCCATCGAACCAGGCCGGAGCATTGGGCGACTACCTCCGCGCCACCGTCACCCATCGGCCGCAGTGGTGGGCGAGCTGTTCACCTCGTTCCGCCGCCGTCGAGGACACCTACGGTCGCGTCCTGCGCCGGCTGATACCGCCGCGGGGCTACCCGACCCAACGATCCGCGCCAGATTTCGGACTGTAAAGCCTGCACGCGACCATGTCCAGCTGCCTTGCTAAACGGTTTCGCCGAACATCTGGACTGCCAATTGCAGTGAGCTGTCGATGGTGTCGAAGCCGCGCGGGAGCATGATGTTTTCGTACGCGGCGACCGCATCGATGAGCGACTGCTCGCCACGCGCGGCGGACAGCAGTTCCCCGGCGAGAGTGGCGGCGTCCTGCAAGGCGGTGTTCGCGCCTACGCCACCGAACGGCGGCATGGTGTGGATCGCGTCGCCGAGCAGGGTGACCGGGCCGGACCGCCATGCTTCGACGCGCTCGCCGGCGCGCATCGTGATCGGAAAGAAGGTTTCCGGGTCGGCGTGTGTGAACAGTTCTCTGAACCGCGGGTGCCAGTCGCGCACCGCGTTCGCGGCAATCTCGCCGAGTCGCTGCGCTGGGTGGTCGAACAACTGCTCGTCGGTCACCCCGAGACGTTCGGGCGTCGCGAGCAGGGTGACCATCAGGTAGTCCGCGATCCCGTCGGGCCGGGAGCGGAACCGCACCGGCGCGAATCCGGCACCGCACCCGGTGTCGTCGGCGATCCAATTGAAACCGTGCCTGATCGGCTCCGGGATGAGTGCCTCGGTCTTCTCGGTGAGCGTCATCCTGCCGTAGACACACCGGGTGCCCAGGTCTTTCACGTCGGCCTGCGGAAGCAATTGCCTGCGTACGGCCGAGCCGATTCCGTCCGCGCCGACCAGCAGGTCCCCCTCGTCGGCGCCGCCCTCGGCGAACTCGACCCGTACCCGGCCCGATCCGGTGACCCGGTAACCGGCCACGGTCGTTCCGAACCAGACGGCGTCGTCCAATCCGGTGAGCAGGGCCCGCCGGAACGCGTTGCGGTCGACGCAGGTGATCAGCTCGTCGGTGACGCCGGGGAAATGGCGTGTCATCACCTCGCGCAACCAGTGGGTGTAGCTGCCGAGCGTATCGTCGTTGGCCCCGCTGGTGTCGCGCACCAGGTCGAACGTCTCCGCCGACAGGCAGAACCGCAGTGCGGCATTGCCGTTCGCGTCGATGTGAATCCGATAGCCTTGCTCGCGCGTTGTCGGCGTGGCGTCCTGTTCGTACACCACGACTTCGATCCCGTTGTGGCGCAACGCGTGCGCGAGCGTCAACCCGCCCACGCCACCACCGGCGATGAGCACCCGCCGCGTATCTGATATGCCGTTGTCCTTCCTTGTTCGCGACCCGGTCACGCCGCGTCACCACGTCAGATTCATTCATCCGTCTAATATTGTCAACCATTCATTTGATTAACTCCGCTGTGTGTATGATTCATGCATGCCGTCATCGAAACCCCGCAGGTCGCCCAAGCCTCCGGACCGGCAGCGCGATCCCGAGCGCACCCGCAAGCTGATCCTGGACGCGGCATCGGCCGAGTTCGGCGCGCACGGGTACGCGGGCGCCCGGATCAGCGCGATCGCGAACCGGGCCGGCGTCAACCAGCAACTGATCTCGTACTACTTCGACGGCAAAGAGGGCCTCTATCAGGCCATGTCGCAGCAGTGGCAGCAGCGGCGGCGCGAGCTGACACCGCCGGGCACCCCCTTGCCCGAGCAGCTGCGCCAGCAAGCGCTGGAAGCGCTGGTCAACCCGGACGGCGTCCGGTTGCTGGCATGGAGCGGACTGGAATACACCGGCCCCGACAGCGATCCCGACCACGCCTCGCGCGCCACACTGCTGCAGGACAGCGTCTCCGAGCTACGCGCACTACAAGCGGCGAATCGACTCCCGGCCGAAATGGACCCGCACTGCCTGCTGGTCATGCTGATGGCCGCCGCGATGGCGCCCACCACGCTGCCGCACGTCATCGACGGCGTATGCGGAGTCGATCCCAAGTCCCCCGAATTCATCCGCCACTTCGCCGACCAGATGGCCATCCTCGCCCAGCACATCGGCCTCGAACCGCCTGGACGCGACGGCCCGGAGCAACACTAAGGGCCGATCGCGCCCGCGGCGTCGAATCACCGCCGCAGCGGCAGGGGCACCCCAGGCACGCGACGGGCAGAAAACGACGATGGCCGAACGCCCACGCAACGGCGGTCGCGGACCGACGCCCGGCGACATCATCGACTATGCGTTCCAGAGTTCGTTGACCTTGTCGGGATCGAGCAGGTCAACGCGGTCGTACGTCTGCGGCACTCCGGCCAAGGCGGTGATCTCGTCGAAGTAGATCTGGAAATCGTGGGCCCGTTCTGACGGGGCAGTCCGGACGACGAACCTGGCAAGGGACAGCGCCTCGACGATGCTCGGAATGTTGACGGTGAGGTGTCGCCAGCCCAAATACTCGAGCGAGCCAAACGGAATCGTATGAACCTTGCCGTTCGAAGCGACGAGCTGAGCCTCGAGTGTGTAGCTGTAGTTCGAGCCCCAGACCCAGACTCTGATGGTCCGTGTCGAATCGGGCAGGGCGAGCGGTTCTGCGGGCGCTATCTCGAAGTAGTTGTACCCGGGATATTCGCCCTCACATCACCAACCATGCGGAAAGGCCCCGCGCTGGATGTCTCCAGTGCGGGGCCTCGAGCTGAAAAGAGCTGCTATAAGCTGCTTTTCACATGTCGAACAGCGCCTACTTGCAGGCCGCCTTGGCTTCGCGGCGGCGACGGTGCAGGATGGGCTCGGTGTAGCCGTTGGGCTGCTTGGCGCCTTCGAGGATTAGTTCCTTGGCGGCCTGGAAGGCGATGCTGCCTGCGAAGTCCGGTGCCAGCGGCCGGTAGTTGCGGTCGCCCGCGTTCTGCCGGTCCACGATCGGGGCCATCCGCTCCAGGCTGGCCACCACCTCGTCGGCGGTGACGATGCCGTGGCGCAGCCAGTTCGCCATCAGCTGGCTGGAAATGCGCAGGGTGGCACGGTCTTCCATGAGCGCGACGTCCTCGATGTCGGGCACCTTGGAGCAGCCGACGCCCTGATCGATCCAGCGCACCACGTAGCCGAGGATCGACTGCGAGTTGTTGTCGAGTTCCTGCCGCTTCTCCTCGGCCGACCAGTTCGGCGCCGCCGCGAGCGGGATCTCCAGGATCTCGTCGACGGTGGCACGCGGGCCGCCCTTCAGGATCTCCTGCTGCCGGTCGAGCACATTGACCTGGTGGTAGTGCGTCGCGTGCAGGGTGGCCGCGGTCGGCGAGGGCACCCACGCGGTGTTCGCGCCCGCCTTCGGGTGACCGATCTTCTGCACCAGCATGTCGGCCATCAGGTCCGGCATGGCCCACATGCCCTTGCCGATCTGCGCCTTACCCGGCAGGCCGGTGGCCAGGCCGGTGTCGACGTTCCAGTCCTCGTAGGACTTGATCCACTGCTGGGCCTTCATCTCGGCCTTGCGGACCATCGGCCCGGCCGCCATGGAGGTGTGGATCTCGTCGCCGGTGCGGTCGAGGAAGCCGGTGTTGATGAACACCACACGCTCGGCGGCGGCCTGAATGCAGGCCTTGAGATTCACCGTGGTGCGGCGCTCCTCGTCCATGATGCCGACCTTGAGGGTGTTGCGCGGCAGGCCGAGCACGTCCTCGATGCGGCCGAACAGCTCGTTGGTGAACGCGACCTCGTCGGGGCCGTGCATCTTCGGCTTCACGATGTAGACCGAGCCGGTGCGGCTGTTCTTCAGCACCGTGTCCCCGCGCAGCGAGTGCGTCGCGATGAGCGAGGTGACCAGGCCGTCGAGAATGCCCTCCGGCACCTCGTTGCCCGCGGCGTCGAGGATGGCGTCGCTGGTCATCAGGTGACCGACGTTGCGCACGAACAGCAGCGAACGACCGTGCAGCACAAGCTCGCCGCCGTCGAGCGCGGTGTAGACGCGGTCCGGGTTCATGGTGCGGGTGAAGGTCTTGTCGCCCTTGCTCACCTGCTCGCTGAGATCGCCCTTCATCAGGCCGAGCCAGTTGTGGTAGCAGAGCACCTTGTCCTCGGCGTCCACCGCGGCGACCGAGTCCTCGAAGTCCATGATCGTGGTGACCGCGGACTCGAGCACCAGATCCTTCACACCCGCGGTATCGGTGCTGCCGATCGGCGAGCTCGCGTCGATCTGGATCTCGATGTGCAGCCCGTTGTGCTTCAGCAGCACCGAGGTCGGCGCGTCCGGCTCGCCGAGGTAACCGACCAACTGCGACGGATCGGCCAGACCGATCTCGGTGCCGTCCTCCAGGCCGACCTCGAGTTCACCGTCGACGATCTTGTACGAGGTGGAGCCGATGTGCGAGCCGGTGATCAGGGTCGCGGCGTCGTCGAGGAAGTTACGCGCCCACTCGATGACCTTGTCGCCGCGAACCTTGTTGTAGCTGTTGCCCTTCTCCGCGCCGTTCGCCTCGGAGATGGCGTCGGTGCCGTAGAGCGCGTCGTAGAGCGAGCCCCAGCGCGCGTTGGCCGCGTTGATGGCGAAGCGCGCGTTCATCACCGGCACCACGAGCTGCGGGCCCGCCGTGGTGGCGATCTCGTCGTCCACGTTCTGCGTGCTGATCTGGAAATCGGCGGGCTCGGGGCGCAGGTAGCCGATCTCGGTCAGGAAGTTCTTGTAGGCGGCCTTGTCGTAGTTCGCGCCGGGGTGCTCGGCGTGCCAGGCGTCCACCTTGCCCTGGATCTCGTCGCGTTCGGCGAGCAAGGCGCGGTTGCGCGGCGCGAGGTCGTTGATGACCTGCTCGGCACCGGCCCAGAACGCGGCGGAATCTACGCCGGTTCCGGGCAGCGCCTCGTTCTCGATGAACTCATGGAGAACGCTGGCCACCTGAAGCCCGCCGACCTGAATCCGCTCTGTCATCTACTGCCTCACTTCTGAGAAAGCCGGGTGGGAAAAGACGCATCCATGTTACCCGTGGGTAGTGATACCACCCTGTTCCGGGTCGAACGTGACGTCTCGCCGATATGTTCCGGCGCGCCGAGGAAGCGGGGTAAATCACTCGGCGCGGCACAGCGTGTCGGCGGTCGGCCGAACATGCCCTTGATTGTATCGGCCACGCAATTTAATGTACTGATCGGAACATTTTCTGATCGGCGGGAGAGTGTGTGTCGCTCACGGACAAGGTCGTCGTGGTCACCGGCGGCAGCCGGGGACTGGGTAAAGAGATGGTGCTCGCGTTCGCGGCGGCGGGCGCGGACGTGGTGATCGCCAGCCGCAAGCTCGACGGCTGTGTCGCACTGGCCGAGCAGGTGCGCGACGAGCACGGCAGGCGGGCGCTGCCGGTGGCGTGCAACGTGAGCGATTGGTCGCAGTGCGACGCACTGGTGGAGACGGTCTACGACGCCTTCGACCGGGTCGACGTCCTGGTGAACAACGCCGGGCTCTCGCCCCTCTACCCGAGTCCCGACCAGGTGTCGGAGGCGCTGTTCGACAAGGTGATCGGCGTGAATCTCAAAGGGCCGTTTCGCCTTTCGGCGCTGATCGGGACCAGGATGGCGGCCGACGGCGGCGGCTCGATCATCAACATCTCCTCGATCGAGGCGAGCAGGCCCGCGCCGCACGCGCTCCCCTACGCGGCGGCCAAGGCCGGATTGAACGCGCTCACGGTGGGTCTCGCGCACACCTTCGGTCCGACGGTGCGGGTCAACACGATTCAGCCCGGCGCGTTCGCGACCGACATCGCCAAGGCCTGGACGCCCGAGATCCGCGCGGCGGTGAGCTCGGTCAACGCGCAGCGGAGGGTGGGACAGCCCAACGAGATCGTCGGCGCCGCTTTGTTCTTCGCGGGCGCGGACTCCGCCTTCTGCACCGGCGCCACCCTCGCCGTGGACGGCGGCTGGCGATGAAGGCGCTGACGTACCAAGGCCCGCGCGAGATCTCCTATGCCGAGGTGCCCGACCCGGTGCTCACCGGGCCGGACGGCGCGATCGTCCGGGTCACCGCCAGCGGCATCTGCGGCAGCGACCTGCACATCTATTCCGGACACGGGTTCAGCGACGGGGTCGGCTACAGCGTCGGACACGAGGCGGTCGGCGAGATCGTCGAGGTCGGGCCCGAGGTCCGCGGCCTCGCGGTCGGTGACCGGGTGCTCGTCGCCGCCTCCGCGGGCTGCGCTCGGTGCGCCCAGTGCCGGATCGGCGTCGTCGCGGCGTGCGAGCGCACGCCCGCGGCGGTGGACGCCTGCTATGGACTCGGCGGCGCGCTCCCGGGCGGTCAAGCCGAGTACCTGGCCGTCGCGCACGCCGAAGGCAATGTGGTGCGCCTGCCCGCCGAGGTCGGCGACCAGGCCGCGGTGGTGCTCACCGACAACGCGCCGACCGCCTGGTACGGCGCGCGCCGGGCCAGGATCGCACCCGGCGATTCCGTGGTGGTCATCGGGCTCGGCCCGGTCGGACTGATGGCCGTCCAGTCCGCGTTCGCGATGGGCGCGGCCCGCGTACTCGGCGTCGATCTCATCGCGGAACGGCGCGCGCGGGCCGCCGCGCTCGGCGCCGAACCGGTCGAGGCCGCCGATCCCAAGCTCGCCATCCGCGACATGCTCGGCGGCGGCGCGGATGTCGCGATCGAGGCGGTCGGGGCCGATGCCACCATCAAGCTCGCGATCAGTGCGGTCGGGCATCGCGGGCGGGTCAGCGTGATCGGCGTCAGCCAGAACCGGGCTTACCCTTTCCATATGCCGTTGGCACAGATCAAGGAGCTGGAGTTCCATATCGGCCTGTGCTCGATCCAATACGAGCTGCCCACCCTGCTGCGGCTCACCGCCGCCGGACGGCTCCGGCCCGAGGCCGTCATCACCCATGCGCTGCCGATGTCCGACGGCGCGAACGCCTACCGGCTCTTCGCCGAACGTACCGAGGGCGTGAGCAAGGTCGTGCTGGATCCGACGCGATGAGCACCGCGTCGCGCGACCGGGCGACGTCGGACGCCGACGTCGCGCCCGCTCGTCGGCGCGGCCGGCCGCCCGCCTCCGCCGCCACCGCGGGCGACACTCGCGCGCGTATTCTGCGCGCGGCGCGGGAGCTGTTCGCGGAGAAGGGCTTCCACGGCACCGGCGTCGCGGAGATCGGCGACCGCGCCGATGTGCAACGCGGTGCGCTGTACTACCACATCGGCTCCAAAGAGGAACTGCTCTGGCAGATCCTGCACGACTACATCCAGCTGATGCTGGTGGAGGCCGAACAGATCGTCGCGAGCGAGGACGATCCGATCGCCAAGCTGCGCGGGCTAATCCACAGCCACGTCCGGCTGATCATCGAACACCGCAGCGAGGTCGCGATCCAGCTGCGCGACGTCACCGCGCTCACCGGCGAACGCGCCGCCCAACTGCAAGACCTGCGCGATCGGGTACAGCAGTGCTGGCAGCGGGTGATCGACACCGGTCACGCCGCCGGCCTGCTGCGCACCGACGACCACGTGGTCACCAACAGCGTGCTCGGCATGCTCAACATGGTGACCTTCTGGTACCGCCCACACGGCGAACACTCCCCCACCGAGATCGCCGACATTCTCGCGACCACGTTCCTCGACGGCGTGGTGACCACCACCGAACCGCACACGAAAGGCTGACCATGGCTTGGGATTTCGAAACCGACCCGGACTTCCAGAAGAAGCTGGACTGGGCGGCGGAATTCGTCCGCACCGAGGTCGAGCCGCTCGACGCGCTCTACCCGAATCCGTACGACCGCACCAACAAAGAGGCCATGGCGCTGATGCGGCCGTTGAAGGAGCAGGTCAAGGAGCAAGGGCTGTGGGCCTGCCACCTCGGCCCCGAACTCGGCGGCCAGGGCTACGGGCAGATGAAGCTCGCGCTGCTCAACGAGGTGCTCGGCACCTCGTTCTGGGCGCCGTCGGTATTCGGTTGCCAGGCACCGGATTCCGGCAACGCCGAGATCCTCGCGCACTACGGCACCGAGCAGCAGAAGGCGAAATACCTGGCGCCGCTGCTGGCCGGTGACATCGGCTCCTGTTACGTGATGACCGAGCCCACCGGCGGCTCGGACCCGACGACGTTCAAGACCCGGGCGGTGCGCGACGGCGACCACTGGGTGATCAACGGCGAGAAGTGGTTCAACTCGAACGCGCAGTTCGCCAGCTTCCACATCGTCATGGTGGTCACCAATCCGGATGTCAGCCCGTACCAGGGCATGTCGATGTTCATCGTGCCCGCAGACACCCCCGGCCTGGAGATCGTCAAGAACTTCCACGTGCACGGCTTCAGCGAGCACGAGGGACACCTGCGGTTCACCGACGTCCGCGTGCCCGCCGATCATCTGCTCGGCGCGGAGGGCCAGGGCTTCATCGTCGCGCAGACCCGCCTCGGCGGCGGCCGGGTGCATCATGCGATGCGCACGGTCGCCCTGGTACGCAAGGCTTTCGACATGATGGCCGAGCGCGCCGTGTCCCGCCCGATGCGCAAGGGCCCGCTGGCCACCCTGCAGATGACCCAGGAACGCATCGCGGACAGCTGGATCGAGATGGAACAGTTCCGGCTGCTCGTGCTGCGCACCGCGTGGCGGATCGATAAGGAACAGGACTATCTCAAAGTGCGCAAGGACATCGCCGCCATCAAGGTCGCGATGCCGAAGGTGATGCACGACATCGCCCAGCGCGCGCTGCACCTGCACGGCGCCATCGGCGTCAGCACCGATCTGCCGTTCGTCGACATGATGAACTACGCCGAGGTGATGGCGATCGCCGACGGACCCACCGAGGTCCACAAGATCACCCTGGCCAAGGAGGTCCTGAAGACCTACGAACCCGGCGACCCGGTCTACCCCAGCGGCTACCGTCCCACACTGCGGGAGAAAGCCCGCGAGCACGTGGCCCAGCGCCTGGAACACATCGTCGGCAACCTCTGACCCGAACGCGGGCCCGCGTACCGACCTGGGTTCGACAGGTCGGCACGCGGGCACACCCGGTCCTTCCGGCACGAGATGAAGCGCGCGTGAGGAATTCGTCCGGATAGCCGCGGTCGGCGTCGCGGATCGGCGCATCGGGTCCCATGACGATCCAGCACCGGTGGTGCGATCGGTGCACCGAACGGCGAAAACCTGACGTTTGCCAAGCGGCGCGCGACGTCCAGGCGGGTATGCGTCCGCCACGCCGTCAGCATTTCGTCACAGTTGGTCACCTGGCGTTATGCGGTTCGCGGCAGGGCGTCAGGTGTTCAATGAACGCAACGCCTTTCGCGTGCCACCCGGAGGAGAGACATGGTTTCCGTACGCAAGATCGCCCGATCCCGGATCACCTGGGCCGTCGGCGTGCTACTGGTGATCGCGCTCGGGGTCGGCTTGGCGGCGTTCCAGCCGTGGCGGCTGTTCACCAATACCACCGTGGACGAGGCCGCGCCCACGGTCGCCGCGCCTGGTGCAGGCGACGCACCGCAGCCGCGCGCCCTCGCACGCGGCAGCTTCGTCTCGCACGAGCACACCACCTCGGGCACCGTGGTGATCCTGGAACTGCCCGACGGCGGCCGAGTGCTGCGACTCGAGGATCTCGACACCTCAGACGGGCCCGACCTGCACGTCTGGCTCACCGACGCGCCGGTCATCGAGGGCCGCGCCGGCTGGTTCGTCTTCGACGACGGCGCGCACACCGACCTGGGCAGCCTCAAAGGCAACCGGGGCAGCCAGAACTACCCCCTCGCCCCCGACACCGACCTCAGCACGCTGACCAGCGTCACCATCTGGTGCGACCGTTTCAACGTTTCCTTCGGCGCCGCCGAGCTGCGCGCGCCCTGAAGCCGGACAACGGCTTTCCCGGCTCAGACCGTCAAAACCGTTGCGCCCGTGGCTCGCAGCGCGTCCGCATCCTCCGGCGCCGCGTCGCGGTCGGTCACGACGGCGTGCAGCGCGGCGGCCGGGGCGGCCACGGCCAGGGCCGTCCGGGAGAGTTTGGCCGACTCGGTGACCGCGATGACGCGCCGGGACGAGGCGATCGCGGCGCGTTTCACCGCGGCGTCGTCGAGGTCGTGGGCGGTCAGGCCGTCGGCCGCGCTCAGGCCGCAGCAGCCGATCACGGCGGTGTCGAAGCGAATGGCGGCCAGCGACGCGAGCGTCAACGGGCCGGTCAGAGCCAGCTCGCCGGGGCGTGGCCTGCCGCCGGGGACCAACAAGGTCACGGTGGGCGCCGCCGACAGCGCGTCGACCGCCCGCAGCGACAACGGCATCACCGTGAGCCGTCGGCTCGCCAGCAGGTGCGCCACCTCGACGCAGGTGGTCCCGCTGTCGAGGACCACGGACTCACCGTCGGCGATCATCTCGGCGACCGCGGCGGCCAGCCGCCGTTTGGTCTCGATCCCCTCGCGCACCCGCAACGCGTACGGCGGTTCCTCGCCGCGCAACAGCAGGCTCCTGGCACCGCCACGGTAACGCTCCAGCACACCCTGACCCGCCAGTGTCTCCAGGTCACGCCGGATGGTCATCTCCGAGGCACCCGTGAGTTCGGCCAACTCGGCGACGCCGAGACTGCCCGCCGCACGCACGGCATCGGCGATCCGTGCAAGTCGATCTGTGCTCACCACTCGGCAATACAAACATCTCGTGTGTTCACAAGTCAATCTTTCGAACATTCATCATGTTCGTTATGTTCGTTTCTATGCAACGACCGCTGCGCGCCGCGCGACTGGCCACCTTCGCCTACTTCGCGCTGAACGGATTCCTGATGGGCATGTGGGTCGTCCACATCCCCGCGATCGAACATCGGACCGGCATCAGCCACGCGACGCTCGGCTGGTTGCTCCTGCTGCTCGGCGCGGGGGCCTTCGCGGGTATGCAGATCGCGGGCCCGCTCGCCGACCGATTCGGCGCCCGTCTCGTCGTCGCGGCGGGCGCCGCACTGTGCGCGCTCGCACTGGTGCCACCCGCACTGGCCACCGACGGCCTGCTGCTGGGCGCAGCCTTGTTCGGTCTCGGCCTCGGCAACGGCTGGCTCGACGTCGCGATGAACGCACACGCCGTCCAGGTCGAGCACGGCTATCGGCGCGCGGTGATGTCCGCGTTCCACTCCACCTTCTCGCTGGGCGGCGTGCTCGCCGCGCTGATCGGCGCCCGCACGCTCAGTTGGGGTTGGCCACCCGCCACCACGCTCACCGTCGCGGCAGTGCTCGGGCTCGCCGTCGCACTCGCCGCGGCACCGGCCCTGCTTCGTACCGAAACCACAAGCACAGCAGACACTTCCGCGAAGAGCGGCGGATACCGAGCGAGTCGGCGCATCTGGCTGCTCGCCGCACTCGCGTTCCTGCTCATGCTCTGCGAAGGCGTCGCCAACGACTGGAGCACGCTGCACCTGCGCGACGTACTGTCCGCGACACCGGCCACCGCCGCGCTCGCCTACGGCGCCTTCGCCACCGCGATGACCGTAGGTCGCCTGCTCGCCGATCGGCTGAGCACCCGGTTCGGGCCGGTCGCCATCCTGCGCTACGGCGCGGCGAGCGCCGCGCTCGGCCTGGCCACCGCCGCGCTCGCACCATGGATTCCGCTCGCGCTCGTCGGCTGGGCCGTGTTCGGCGCGGGCATGTCCGGGTGCGTGCCGCAGCTGTTCAGCGCCGCGGGCCACGCGGACCGAAACGCGGTGGGCGCCACCGTCGCCCGCGTCGCAGGCATCGGATACCTCGGCATGCTCGCCGGTCCCGCCGTCATCGGACCGCTCACCCACTTCGCGGCATTGAACGTGGTGTTCTTCCTACCCATTGCCTTCTGTGTGCTCACCGCGGCCACCGCCGGCATCCTGCGCACCCCGCGGGTCGCCGCCGACACGAGCGCGCCCCTTCCGCGCGCCGCCTGAACCGGGCCGCCGAAAAATGAGCCGACAGCGGTAGGCCCGTTATGTCACCATGGGATTCGATGATCACCGAACACACCGGTGACGCCGAGCAGGTGGAAAGGAGGAGGTGGCGAATGCGCTCGAACAAACCGTATGCCGAAGCGGCCCAGCGCTTGTCGACCGTGCGACCGGATTGCGACAACAGCCGCCTCCAGGGCGGTCGCTGACCGCCGACTTCCGCCACATCGCTCGACTTCTTCCGAAACATGGTGATTCCCATGCCCTTCCGTCATGCCGCCGACCCGGTGGCGATCACTGCCGACAACTGGATACACACCGGTGTGCTGGTCCTCAATGCCTCCTACGAGGCGCTCGACGAGATCAGCGCGGACCGGGCCGTCGTGCTGCTCATGGCGGGCACCGCGGAGTCGATCGCGGACCGGGCACCGCATTTCACCATCCGGTCCCAGCACGTCGAGGTCCTGCTGCCGCAGACCATTCGGCTGCTGCGCTACGTCTACCTCGACCACAGCACCCGAATACACGACGACAGCCGCGCCACCTGGGCGGGCGTGCTGCGCCGGGACAGCCACCGGTGCGGCTACTGCGCCGCATGGGCGGGCACCGTCGACCACATCCGCCCGCGCAGCCGGGGCGGCCCGAACACCTGGAGCAATCTCGTCGCCTGCTGCGGACCGTGCAATTCGAGCAAGGCCGACCGCACGCCCGAGGAGGCGGGCATGCGGCTGCTCTGGGTGCCGAAGGCGCCCGACCACCGGGCCAAGCAGCAACGACAAATCTGGAAGCAGCTCGCACGGACCTGACGCACCGAGAAAGGAGACCATCACGATGACCGTCCACACCGACACCGCCGCCGTCGTGCAGCTGACCCTGGCGGAGCTGCTCCCGCTCTCGGACTCCGGTCAGTGGCATCGGGCCGCCTGCCGCGGCGACCCGCAGCATGAGGCGTGGTTCCCCTACCCGTCGCAGGACTTCGACTACGCGCGCGGGATCTGCGCGGGGTGCCCCATCCGCGGCGCCTGCGGCGAATTCGCCGCGCGCACCGGGCAGTCCGGCGTCTGGGGTGGCCACGAGTTCGACCGCGGGCGGATGATCCGTCCCTGACCACCGGCGTCGTGCCCGCCGCGGGCACGACGCCGGCCGTTTCGACACGGCACGCCGAACAGCGCAGACTCGCCGGGCCCGCAAACCGCAGGTGAACATACACTGTGCTCCGTGGGCACTCATCGCAGCGGAACCAGGTCCCGGGGCGTCAGTAAAGGTCCGGTCCTCGCGGTGGTGGCCATCGTGCTACTGATCGCGGGCGTCTTCGGCTGGTTCCAGTTACGAGATCGCGCGGCGGACGAGGACAGCGCCGCCGCGGCCGCATGCGTCTCCGGCGACGCGACGCTATACGTGACCGTCGATCCGGATATCGCACCGCAGGTCAGGGCCGCCGCGGACCGCTACAACGCGACCCGGCCGAAGGTGCGCGACCACTGCGCCCAGGTGTCGGTCACCACCCAGCCCTCCGCGTCGGTCGTCGCCGCCTTCACCAGTGGCAAGCCGTGGGATCAGAACCTCGGCCCGCAACCGGTGCTGTGGATCCCGGACTCGTCGCGCTCCATCGAGGCGATGCGCGTTCCCGGACTCATCGAGGGCACGCCCGCACCGATCGCGCAGAGCCCGATCGTGCTCGCGGTGCCAGACGAATTGCGCGGCGCGCTCGAAGAAGCCAAAACCTCGTGGTCGGATCTGCCACGGCTGCAACAGGGTTCGCTCGCCGACATCGGCCTGTCCGGCTGGGGCGGGCTGCGGATGGCGCTGCCGCCGGGCGACGCCACGCTCGCCGCGGCCGTCGCGGTCGGCTCCGCGGTCTCGGGCGCCGACCCGCTCACCGACCAGACCGCGCAGTCCGGCCAGGTCATCTCGGCGATCTCCGGGCTCGCCGCCGAGGCGCCCGAGGTACCCGACACCGCCGCCGCCTTCACCGCGCTGGCCGGCGCGCCGAAGGACGCCGCCGTGCACGCGGTCGCCACCACCGAACAACAGGTCAAAAGCCAACCCGGACTTGCCGTTTACCGTCCCACCGGCGCCGCGCCGGTCGCCGACCATCCGGCCGCCCTGATGTCCGGGCCGTGGGTCGACAAGACGCAGAACCTGATCGGCGGCCTCTTCGCCGACTTCCTACGTACTCCGGAATCCGCCAATACCTTCGCCGCGGCCGGATTCACGCCCGCGCCGCCCACCGCCGCACCCGCGCCGTCGCGCGCCGTGCTGGACAAGGTCGCCGCCACCCTCGCCAACCCGGTACTCGGCGTGCAATCCACTGTGCTGGTCGATGTCTCGGCCTCGATGTCGAACACCGACGGCTCGACCACCCGGCTCGCCAATGTGCTCGCCGCGCTCAACTCCACGATGACGGTGATGCCGCCCGACTTCGGCCTCGGCATCTGGACCTTCGGCAAGAACCTCGACGACACCAAGCCCTACAAGGTGCAGGCCGCCACCGCCCCGCTCACCGACGCCCAGCGCACGAAGATCAGCAACGCGCTCAGCGCCGTCAAAGCGACCGACGTGCGACCCGACCAGGCCTACCCCGCGCTCATCGCGGCCTATAAGAACGCGGTCGCCGAATACGCGGCGGGACGGACCAATTCGATCCTGCTCATCACCGACGGACCCGACGACGACTCCTCGGTCACCGGCGCGAAACTCGCCGCCGATATCGCCGCAGCGATCGACAAGACGCACCCGGTGCGGGTGGACATCATTGTGATCGGCGGACCGGGCACCGAAACGCTGAAGAGCATCTCCGAACAGACCGGGGGCACCTACACCCGGCTGGCCACCTCCGACGACCTCACCTTCGCCTCGACCGTCGTGCAGTCGCTGACGACGCCGTAAACGCCACCGCCGCACCACTTCCGGTCCGATTCGCCCGCACCGCAGCACCCGAACAGGTGCGCGGCAACGGCGCGACGGAGCAGTAGGGCGCGGCGGACCACTGCCGGGTGCCGAGCACCCGGCAGCGCGGCATCAGTCGGCGTACGCCTCCAGCGGCGGGCACGAGCAGACCAGGTTGCGGTCGCCGTAGGCGCCGTCGATGCGACGCACCGGCGGCCACACCTTCGCCCTGGCATGACCGAGTCCCCGTGGGTACACCGCGGTTTCGCGGCTGTACGGGTGGTCCCACGCCCCGACCAGGCTCGCCGCGGTGTGCGGCGCGCCGCGCAGCGGGTTGTCGGTGACCGGCCATACGCCGGCGCCGACCTGATCGATCTCCTTGCGAATGGCGATCATCGCCTCGATGAAATCGTCCAGCTCGGCGAGGTTCTCGCTCTCGGTGGGCTCCACCATCAGCGTGCCCGCCACCGGGAAGCTCATCGTCGGCGCGTGGAAACCGTAGTCCGCCAGACGCTTTGCCACATCGTCGACGGTCACACCGGTCTGCTTGGTGATCTCGCGCAGATCCAGGATGCACTCGTGCGCGACCATGCCGTGCTCACCGGTGTAGAGCACCGGGAAGTACTCGTCGAGCCTGCGCGCGATGTAGTTCGCCGAGGCGATCGCGGTCAGGGTCGCGCCACGCAGGCCATCGGCACCCATCATCCGGATGTAGGCCCAGGTGATCGGCAGGATCGACGCGGAACCGTACTTCGCCGCCGACACCGCGTGCGAGTCGAGCTCGAGCGGATCGCCCGGCAGGTACGGCGCCAGATGCGACCGCACGGCCACCGGACCGACGCCGGGGCCACCGCCGCCGTGCGGAATGCAGAAGGTCTTGTGCAGGTTCAGGTGGCTCACGTCGCCGCCGAACCGGCCCGGACGGGCAAGGCCGACAAGCGCGTTCAGGTTGGCACCGTCGACGTACACCTGCCCGCCCGCGTCGTGCACCAGCGCGCACAGCTCGGCGACCTCGTGCTCGTACACGCCGTGCGTGGACGGGTAGGTGATCATGATGCAGGCCAGCCGGTCGGCGTGGTCGGCGATCTTGGCGCGCAGGTCGTCCAGGTCGACGTCACCGTTGTCCCGGCACTTCACCACCTCGACGCGCAGCCCGGCCATCGCCGCCGACGCCGCGTTGGTGCCGTGCGCGCTGGACGGAATGAGGCACGTATCCCGGTGCGTGTCACCGCGATCCAGGTGGTAGCGCCGGATCGCCAGCAGCCCGGCGTATTCGCCCTGACTGCCCGCGTTCGGCTGCAGGCTGACCGAGTCGTAACCGGTGATCGCCGAGAGCCACTGCTCCAGATCGTGGATCACCCGCAGCAGGCCGGGGGCGTCCTCGACCGGCGCGTACGGGTGCACCCGGGCGAAGCCGGGCCAGGTGATCGCTTCCATCTCCGCGGTCGCGTTCAGCTTCATCGTGCAGGAGCCGAGCGGAATCATGCTGCGGTCCAAGGCGATGTCCTTGTCCGACAGCGACCGCAGGTAACGCAGCATCGCGGTTTCGGTGTGGTACTTGGTGAACGCCGAATGCTCGAGGAACGGCGAGGTCCGGTTCTCGATCGCGGCGGCAGGGGCGGGCGCGGGCTGCTCGGAAGACAGTGCGGTGCCGAACGATTCGAGCACCGCCGCGACGTGCGCCGCCGTGGTCGCCTCGTCGCAGGCGATGCCGACGTGATCGGCGTCCACCAGCCGCAGGTTGATTCCCCGCGACTTCGCCTTGGCGACAACGGCTTCCGCGCCGCCGGGCACGTGCGCCAGCACGGTGTCGAAGAAGGTGTCGTGCACGACCGCGCCGTCCAGCCCGGCCGCGATGGCGGCGGCATGCCCGTGCACCCGGCGCGCGATCGCGCGCAGGCCGTCCGCGCCGTGGTAGCTCGCGTACATCGCGGCCACGATCGCCAGCAGCACCTGGGCGGTACAGATGTTCGAGGTGGCCTTCTCCCGGCGGATGTGCTGTTCGCGGGTCTGCAGCGCCAACCGGTAGGCGACATCGCCGTCCGCGTCCACCGACACGCCGACCAACCGGCCGGGCAGCTGCCTGGCATACGCCGTGCGCACCGCCAGATAACCGGCGTGCGGGCCGCCGAAGCCGAGCGGCACGCCGAAGCGCTGGGTGGTGCCGAAGCAGACATCGGCGCCCTGGTCACCGGGCGAGGCGATCAGGGTCAGCGCCAGCAGGTCCGCGCCGACCGCGACCAGCGCACCGCGCTCGTGCGCGGCGGCGATCAGCGACGTCCAGTCCACTACGCGGCCGGACGCGCCGGGCAGCTGCACCAGTACGCCGAAGAAGTCACCTTCCGGCAGTTCGCCGGCGGAAAGGTCGGCGGGCACCAGCTCGATACCCAGCGGCTGGGCCCGGGTGGTGAGCACGGTCTTGGTCTGCGGGAACAGGTCAGCGTCGATGACCAGGCGGGCCGACTTCGAGCGGCTCGCGCGCTGCAGCAGCGTCATCGCCTCGGCGGCGGCGGTCGCCTCGTCCAGCATCGAGGCGTTCGCGACGTCCATACCGGTCAGCTCCGCGACCATGGTCTGGAAGTTGAGCAGCGCCTCGAGCCTGCCCTGGCTGATCTCCGGCTGGTACGGGGTGTAGGCGGTGTACCACGCCGGGTTCTCCAGCAGGTTGCGCACCAGCACCGGCGGGGTGAGCGTGTCGTAGTAGCCGAGGCCGATCATCGAGGTGGCGACGGTGTTCGAGTGCGCGAGGGCGGCGAGCTCGGCGAGCACCTCGTGTTCGGTTGCCGCGGCGGGCAATCCGGTGAGCCCGGAGCCGTCCAGAATGCTGGCTGGCAACGCCTTGGTGGCGAGCTCGTCGAGCGAGCCGACCCCGACGACGTCCAGGATCCGGGCGAGTTCCTCCCGGTCGGGTCCGATATGGCGGTCGGCGAATGAGCGAGTCACGGCAGCTCCCATGGGTCGGGCGGGTCGACGTCGTCGACGGATACCAGCCCTCTCCCTCTGTCGTGGCGCCTGAGAGATTCGGTTGCCGCGACCTGAGCCGAGCCCCTTTCCCCGTGGGCGGGCGGCTCCACTTGTGGCAGGCCACCGCTTTCCAGAGACGTCGAAGCCCGTACGGTCCGTTTGCCTGAGAGATTGACGGAGAGGTGCTGCTCCTTCGGCGCCCGGGCAAACCCGGAACTCTCCCGCACGGCGGCGACGCGCCACCAGTTTATGCCGACGCCACGCCGATGCGCGCCACCGGCTCCCCTCCATGCCGTGTCGCGCTGCTCACGCGCGGCGCGTGGCCGACTCGCCGGAGTCTTTTCATAGTTAGATGCGCATATCCTCGTATCATGATGTATTTTCCGGCCGGTAGGCGCTCGCTGAAAATTCAAGTGCCACATCGCACAACACCCCGCTACCCTCGATGACGGGGAGGCGGGGTGTTGTGTTGGCTCTGTTGATCAACCTGTCTTGCGGTTCATCCGTGCCTTGCGCCGGAACGACAGCTCGTCCTCCGGCCGCTCGGTCACCGCGGACGCGCGTTCGGCCGGGAAGTTGGCGATGGCGCCGGTGAGTTCGTGCATGGCGCCGCTGATGGCGATACCGAAGACGCCCTGCCCACCCTGCAGTAAATCAACGACCTCCTCGGGTGAGGTGCACTCGTATACCGAGGTCCCGTCCGAGAAGAGCGTGATGCCCGCGAGGTCCTGCACTCCCCTGCTGCGCAGATGGTCGACCGCGATCCTGATGTTCTGTAGCGAGATGCCCGCGTCGAGCAGCCGCTTCACGATCTTCAGGACCAGAATGTCCTTGAAGGAATACAGCCGCTGGCTGCCCGAGCCGGCGGCGCTGCGAATGGAGGGCACCACCAGTCCGGTGCGCGCCCAATAGTCGAGCTGCCGGTAGGTGATCCCGGCCACCTGGCATGCACTGGGCACCCGGTAGCCGACTAGATCGTCAGGAACCGAGTCGTCCGGGAACAGGCCTGGCTGTACCACATCCTGCGATTGCTCTGCCACTGACCACTCCCTTGCTTCGCCGACGGCTAGCCTCATCGATGACCCGGCTCCGTTTCGACCACTGCTGCACTACCGAACTTGGCCAAAACGGACGTGGCCCAACTGTCGAGATTACTCCCCTAGATTCTCCAGGGAGCACCATCGTCGAGCCAAACGCGACGCGCGGTCAAAGTCTCAAGCTCTAGTTCAGAGCTGATCCCCCGGTCATCCCGGGAAAAACCCGGGACGCCGGAAAGATCCTGTTCAGCTATCGGTGGCCTTGAAATCGTCGGGCGAGACCGACTCGAGGAACTCCTTGAACTTCTCCACCTCGTCCTCGCGCTCGTCCGGCATGACCAGCCCGGCCTCCTCGAGCACCGGCTCCTCGGCATAGATCGGGCAACCGACGCGCAAGGCGATCGCTACCGAATCGGACGGCCGCGCCGAGATGTGCAGATCGTTGTCGAACACCAGATCGGCGTAGAACGTGCCCTCTTGCAGGTCGACGATGCGCACCTCTTTGAGCGTGTGCCCGAGCTCGGTGATCAGGATCTTGATCAGGTCGTGGGTCAGCGGCCGGATGGGCGTGACGCCCTCCTGCTCCAGCACGATCGCGGTCGCTTCGGCCTGCCCGATCCAGATCGGTAGATACCGGTCCCCCGACACCTCACGCAGCAACAGCACGGGCTGATTCTGTGGCTGTTCGACACGAATGCCGATGACCCGCATTTCACTCATGGCTGCGCCTCGCTCCGCTCAGCTCCGCCATGTGCGAAGCACGCTGCAACATGATTCGCTCGCTTCGCTCACTCATCGCACTGCCTCCCATGTCCAGGCCGCCCGGCACGACCACCGCAGAGCTCGCCGTACCACGAGTCTAGGCGAATGCGCGCGGGTGCAGCGATGCGTGTGCACAGCCGAAATCGGCGTGTTGGATGACCGAAACCTGACACCACATCCCGGCCTGGCGATTCGCCGGGATGTTCAGCCGCCCAGCGACGTCCGCACCGACGACTTCACCAGACAGGCGTGCAGCGTCAACGACAGCGCCGCCAATTCGCGCACGGTTTCCTCGGCTCTGGCGCGCGCGCCCGCGTCCCTGCTCTTGGCGATCGGGGCGGCGATCTGCGCGACAAGCGCGGCTTCGCGATCGGCGGCGAGCTTGAACGCACGCAGATGTCGTGCCTCCAAACCGAATTCGGACATCGCCTTGGCGGTCTTGGCCAGCGTCACCGCGTCCCCGTCGAAGAACCCGGCGGCACCGGGGGTGATGAGGTTGGCGCGGATCAGATCGTTCAGGAACGCGTCGTCGATCTCGGCCTTCGCGAGCAGATCCGCGCGGGTGAGCCGGATTTCGTGATCGAAACGCAAATCGTCGGGGGAAATCTCGCTGGGCACCACGCCGAGCCTCCTCGGCGCCGCGGCACCGTTGCTGTTCCCGCCGGACGTGCCGGGGCGCTCGGAGGCCGACCCGGTCGAGGTCGGCTCCGAGGCACCCGCGCGGCCGGAGTGCGCTCGAGCGCGGGCTTCCCGCACTCCGAGCGACGCCGCGCCGCTGTCGATCGCTTCGAGTTGTTCCTTGATCACCTTCAGCGGCAGGTATTGATCGCGTTGCGCGGTCAATACGAACCGCAGCCGTTCACAATCGGCGACGGAGAACCTGCGATAGCCCGAGGGCGTTCGCTCCGGCCGAATGAGGCCTTCCGCTTCCAGGAAGCGGATTTTCGAGATGGTGACGTCCGGAAAGTCCGGGCGCAACAGGTCGAGCACGGAGCCGATCGACATGCCTCCGCGTGCCCATTGCGCCGCGCCCGTCACAGTGCCCTATCCCTCGACACAGCGCACACACTCATGACCCCGAGCCCTTCGACCCGACGCCGCGTGCTCATAGGCTCCCTGCACCCGTTTCGCTCACCGACGCCTTCGGCCCGGTGAGGAACACCAGACGGAACTTGCCGATCTGCACCTCGTCGCCGTTCTGGAGTTCCGAGGAGTCCACCGGCTCCCGATTCACATAGGTGCCGTTCAGGCTGCCGACATCGACCACCTGGAACGAATCGTCGTCCTGACGGAACTCGGCATGCCGACGGCTGACGGTGACGTCGTCGAGAAAGATGTCACTGTCGGGGTGGCGGCCCGCCGACGTGGTCGGCTGATCCAGCAGGAACCGCGAGCCCGCGTTCGGACCGCGCTTGACGACCAGGAGGGCCGCACCAACGGGCAGACCCTCGACCCCTTGGACCGGCTGTTCACCGGTCGGCTCTCCGGAGCGCGACGCGTCGACCTCGTTCAGGAAATCCGCGCGAAAGACCGACGTCGTCTCGGCCGCGGTCTCCCCGTAACCCGGGTCTTTGTTCTCGCTCACCGTTTCTCTCCTCCTCGAACCTGATTATCCATGCAAGCAGGTGATACCTGTGGCACCACGACCTGCCGTCGAGTCCCTAGATTCCCGGCAACAACTGCCGGCGCATCTGTTGGCATTGACCGTACCCTGCCAGGGCGTGCCCGTGCAGGTAGAACCGGGAAGGCTGCTTCAGCCCCCGATAACTCCTTGATAACCTGCCGCATCCAGCAGCTCACCCAGTGTCGCGTCGAGGCCGGCGGCGTCGGCGACCTCCAACTCGAACAGCCAGCCGTCACCGTACGGGTCGGTGTTCAGCGTTTCCGGCTGCTGCACCAATTCCTCGTTCACCGCAACAACTTTCGCGCTCAGCGGCGCGTAGATGTCGGAGACGCTCTTGGTCGACTCGACCTCGGCGATGCTGTCTTCGGCCGCCACGTCCTTGTCGGTTTCGGGCAACTGCACGAACACGACGTCACCGAGCTGTGACTGGGCATAGTCGGTGATTCCCACCCGAACGCGGGTGGGGCTCAGGCGCCGCACCCACTCGTGCTGATCGGTGTAGCGCAGGTCCTCGGGGGTCTGGGTCACAGCCCGTCCGTCCTTTCATCGTGATCGTGTGTGCGCAACTCTATGCGAGGGTCGGCCGATAGTCCGACCCAGCGCTGCACCTTACGTGGACCGGTGTGGCACAGCCGGTATCGCGCGGGCGACCGCGATCGCTTTGCCGGTGTAGAGCAGGCCGGTCCATACATACACTGCCGTGCCCCAGACCAGTAGTGCCCCACCGAAGGCGCGTCCGAAACCATCGAGTGCCCAATCCATCTCCCCGGCGAGCAACCAGGGCAGCGCGGACATCAGCGCGAAGGTGGCCGCCTTGCCCAGATAGATGACCTCGGGCGGCGGCAGATCGCGGCGGCGGTAGATCGACAGGGTCAGCGCGAGCACGGCTTCCCGGCCGATCAGCAGCACCGCGACCCATACCGGAAGCAGACCGCGGATCACGAAGGCCGCCAGCGTCGTCACGAGGTAGAGCCGGTCGACGAACGGGTCGAGCAGGGCGCCCAGCCGCGACGACTGATCGAGCAGGCGGGCCAGCTTGCCGTCCAGGAAGTCGGTGACGCCGCTGGCGATCAGCAGCGCGAACGCCCAGCCGTCGGCGCGCTGCACCAGCATCAGCCACAGCAGCAGCGGAACGCCCAGCAGGCGCAGCACACTGAGGACATTCGGGACGGTGAGGATGCGGTCGGCGAGGACGCCGCCGAGCACGCCGCCACCGCCGGCGCGTACCTCCGGTTCCGTGCTGCCCGATTCGGTTGTCACGCCCAGTGCTTACCGCACCGACCCCGCTCGGCGCCATCCAGGCACGCCGCATCCAGCGAGATCGGCGTGCGACGATGGTTTGCACCACAGCTCGTCGATGAAAGAATGAATATGAAATTATCTCATCCATCGGCGCGGCGCGGACCTGCCGAACGGTTGGTGACGAGAGGAAGTCATGCCCACATTCGACTACGACGTGGTAGTGATCGGCTCCGGTTTCGGCGGCAGTGTCAGCGCCCTGCGGCTGACCGAGAAGGGATATCGGGTCGGCGTGCTCGAGGCCGGCAGGCGATGGAACGCCGAGGACATCCCGAAGTCCAACTGGAATGTGCGCAAATCCATCTGGGCGCCCCGGCTGGGCCTGACCGGTCCGCAGCGGATCAGCGTGCTCGGCAAGTGCGCGGTGTTCTCCGGCGCGGGCGTCGGCGGCGGCTCGCTCATCTATGGAAACACCCTCTATGAACCGCTGCCCGACTTCTACACCGACAAGCAGTGGGCCCATATCACCGACTGGCGGGCCGAGCTGGCGCCCTACTACGACCAGGCCCAGCGAATGCTCGGCGTCGCGCCGAACCCGAGGATGACCCCGGCCGACGAGGTGATCCGGGAGATCGCCGACGACCTCGGCGTCGGCCACACCTTCCACGCGACCGACGTCGGGGTGTTCTTCAACGAGGCCGACCCCGGCACCGAGGTCGACGATCCTTATTTCGGCGGTGTCGGACCGCGCAGACGCGGCTGCGTGCACTGCGCGCAGTGCTTCACCGGTTGCCCGCACAACGCCAAGAACACGACTACCACCAACTACCTCTACCTGGCCGAACAGGCCGGAGCCGAGGTGCACCCGCTCACCACCGCCACCGCGGTGCGCCCGCTGCCCGACGGCGGCTACGCGATCGAGACGCAGCGGCCCGACCGCTGGATCCGCAAGGAGCGCAAGACCTTCACCGCCGAGCAGGTGGTGTTCGCCGGCGCGGCCCTCGGCACCCAGAAGCTGCTGCACAAGATGCGCGACGAGGCGGTGCTGCCGCGGCTGTCCCCCAGGCTCGGCGAGCTCACCCGCAGCAACTCCGAGGCGATCCTCAACGTCGTCAGCCGCGCGCGCAGCGATTTCGCCGAGGGCATCGCCATCACCTCCTCGATCCACCCGGCCGAGGACACCCACATCGAGGTGTGCCACTACGGCAAGGGGCAGAACGCGCTGTTCCCATTGTCGGTGCCGATCGTCGACGGCGGCGCGTTCCGGTTCCTGCGCTTCCTGCTCGCGATCGTGGTGCATCCGCTGGTCTTCCTGCGCAGCCTCAATGCCAGGCGCGCGTCGGAGAAGTCGGTGATCCTGCTGGTCATGCAGTCGCTGGACAATTCACTCACCTCGTTCCGCAAACGCGGGCTGCTCAAGACGAAGCAGGGCACCGGCGAGCCGAACCCGACCTGGATCCCGATGGCGCACGACATCGGGCGCCGCTTCGGCGCGAAGGTCAAGGGTGACACGCACGGCCTGGTGATGGACGTGTTCAACATCCCGGCGACCGCGCACTACATCGGCGGCTGCGTCATCGGCGACACCGCCAAGACCGGCGTGGTCGACCCGTACCAGCGGGTGTTCGGCCATCCCGGCCTGCACATCGCCGACGGGTCCGCGGTGACGGCCAACCTGGGCGTCAATCCGTCGCTCACCATCACCGCACAGGCCGAACGGGCAATGGCGTTCTGGCCCAACAAGAACGAGCAGGACCCTCGGCCCGAGCTCGGCGCGCCCTATCGGCGGATCGCCCCGGTGGCGCCGAAGCATGCCGTGGTGCCCGCCACCGCACCGGGGGCGTTGCGGTTGCCGATCACCCCGGCGGACGCGACGCAACCGCCGGTCTCGGCCCCCTGAGTACGGGCTCGATCGGCACCGCGAGATACGGCGGCAGTGACGTCAGCCATGGCGGCTGCCTGCGGTGGCAGTTTTCCCGCTAGCGTCAGCTGCTGTGTCAGACAACCGTATCGATTTGCGCACCTACACCCCGGCCGCGCAGGTGCGCGCTCGCGGGCGGGAGATCCGCCGCCGCGTTCCGGTGACCGCGCGCGATCGCGCGGCCACCGGCGCCCGGCGCCCGGACGTGCTCGAGTTCGTCGGGGCGAGCAACGTCGGCAGGCTGGCGCATCTGGTACCGCTGCGGATCGGACGGATGCTCGCCTCGCCGTTCACGTTCTATCGCGGTGCGGCGGGGCTGATGGCGGCGGATCTGGCGGGCGGGCCCGACACCGGGCTCACCGCCCAGATCTGCGGTGACGCGCACGCCGGGAACTTCGGCCTCTACGGCACCGCGCGCGGCGAGATCATCATGGACATCAACGATTTCGACGAGACCGTGGCCGGGCCGTGGGAGTGGGACCTGGAGCGCCTCGCCGCGAGCCTGGTGCTGGCGGGCCGGGAAAGCGGCGCGAACGAACAGGACTGCCACCGCGCCGCCTGCGACGCGGCACGCTCGTATCGGCTCGCCGTCGGTCAGCTCGCCGATCTGCCGTTCATGACCTCGTGGACCGCGCTGCCCGACGAGTCGATCCTGAGCGCGGCCCAGGCCGACGACCTGATCGACGATTTCAAGAAGGCGGCGAAGAAGGCGCGCAAGAACACCAGCGCCAAGGTCGTCGCGAAGTGGACCGAGCATCTCGAGGACCACGAGACCGGCATTCGCAGGCACCGATTCGTCAGCGACCCACCGATTCTCACCCCGGTGACCGATCAGGTCGCCGCGGCCGTCACCGACGGCCTGGAGCGGTACGCGGGCACCCTGCGGGAATCACGGCGGCATCTGCTCGAGCGATTCGCGGTGTCCGACATCGCCTTCCGGATCGTCGGCACGGGCAGCGTCGGACTGCACACCTATGTGGCGTTGCTGCACGGCAACGCAGGCGAGGCGGTGGTCCTGCAGATCAAGCAGGCCGGTCCGTCCGCGCTCGCGCCGTACCTGCCCGCCGTCGCCCCGCGGCACGAGGGCGAACGAATCGTGCAGGGCACCAGGCACGTTCAGTCCGAGACCGATATTCTGCTCGGCTGGACCAGCATCGACCCCGCCGACGACGGCGTCGAATTGCCGTTCATCGTCCGGCAATTCCGCAATCTGAAGGGCAGCATCGATCCGGCCGGATTATCCGCCGACGATCTCGACGACTACGGCAGGCTGGCCGGCGCGCTGCTGGCCCGCGCACACTCCCGCTCGCTCGATCCGCGCCTGCTGGCAGGCTATCTCGGCGACGACGAGCGTTTCGAGCACGCGGTCGCCGCCTTCGCCCAGCGCTACGCCGATCGCACCGAGGCCGACCACGCGGTGCTGGTCGAGGCGGTGCGCAGCGGCAAGATCGCGGCCGATCCCGCGCCATGAGCCGCGACCAACACGCCGACTGTTGCCATGACGGCGACGAACCCGGCGCCGCACCTCGTATCCTGTGAGCTGTCGAGTGTCGACGTGAAGGGCGGTCGTCAATGCTGGTGCGAGTGCAGAACGCCGCGGGCACCAATGCCGAGCGCGCGCTGATCGATTGGCTGCGCACCTGGAAGGACCCGGGCAGCCCGAAGGGCGTTGCCACGATCAACTGCAGTCTGTTCCACCAGGATCGGCTGCATCAGTTCGACGCGGTGGTCTGGACGCCGACCAGCTGCGTGGTGATCGAGGCCGAGGCCTTGGTGGCACGCCAGGACGGGACACTGGAGATCCCGCTCAACGGCGCGTGGACGATCAACGGCGAGCCCGCGGCGACGGAGGGACGCGACCGGCGCACGCCGCTGGAGAAGTCGCGCGAACACACCTTCGCGCTACAGAACTGGCTGGCCGCTCGCGGTCTCGGCCAACGGGCGGTGCACGGGCTCGCGCTGATCGTGCCGTTGCGTGGTGCGCAGCTGAAGATCCAGCAGGCCTGGAGCGACCCGAGCTTCGACGTGATCCTCGGCGACGACCCGGCCCGGCTGCGGCACTACTTCGACGTGCTCGCCGAGCAGGAGAAGCACCTGTGGACGGCCAACGACGTCGCGGTCGCCTTCCGTGGCCTTGGCATCCTGCCCTACCTGCCCGCCCCGCAGGAGCTGCTCAACGAGGGCTTCCTCGGGCCGATCGACATCACGCTGTGGCACGGTGGCCCGAATCAGGCGCAGGCCGAGGCCTATGCCGAGGAGCTGGCCCAGGCCGAGCGCGAAGCGAGCAAGCCGATCTACGCGGTCGAAGCGCCCTGGTACAGCCCGTGGAAGCTGTATCCGCGCGAGACCAGGGACATGGATTTCGGCAAGACGTTCATGCGGATCACCCTCGCGGTGGGCATGCTCATCGCCTTCGCGTGGGTGCTGTGGTTCGTCATCAGCGCGGTCCTGACCTACGGGCCCTGAGCCCGCGTCACGGCTTGCGCGCCAAGGTGTTCAGGCCGATAAGGCGCGCGGTGTTGCCCAATTGCCGGAGCCGGTCCCTGCTCTCGCACCAGGCCGTGTCGTCGCGCCGCGGCGGGGCGGGGCGGGGCAGCCGTACGCCGACGCGAACCTGCCGATGACTATCGTCGACCGGTGCCCGGATCGCGACAAGACGCCATTCCACGGGGCGTTCGCACCCTCGGCGTCGCGGCGGCGGGCGCCACCGTCACCGCCACGCTGCCCGCGACCTTTCCATCCGACGGCGGCCCCACGGCACTGGACCGCGCGCTCGCCGCCCCGATTCATGCCGCACTCGACACCCGGCCGGGCCTCGCGCACCTGCTGGTCGTCCCGAGCAACGGTTACCTCCTAGTGCCCTTGCTGGCGATCGCCGCGGGCTGGTTCGCCTACCGCCGCCTATGGCGTAGCGCCGTACTCATGCTCGCGACTCCCGCGCTGGCGGTCGCGCTGAACGCGTGGGCATGGAAGCCGCTGTGGCACCGCCCATTACACGACTACCTGGCCTATCCGAGCGGTCACACCGTGCATCTGGTCGCCATCGCGACCACGTTCTTCGTGCTGATCGACTCGCCGCGCGCCCGGTCCTCCACCCTCGCCATCGCGCTACCCGCGCTGCTGGCGGCAGCCGTCGGCATGATCGGGCTGGACTATCACCTGCCGACCGACATCATCGGCGGCACCGCCGCAGCCGTCGCAATGACACTGACGTGCTGCTGGGCAGCGCGACCGACGCGGGGCACCCCCGCGACTCAACACAACTCCCACTGACGGCACCGCAACGATCGCGCACCGGACAAAGCTTGGTCGGCCTTCGGCCGGGCGGCGAGGTCGCCGACATGGTCACGTTCCTCGCCTCCGAGGCCGCCCGCTGGGTCACCGGTTCCTGCATCGACGCCACCGACGGAACGTTGCTCTGACACCGCGACCATGGTGCGTGCCGGAAAAGAATGGTAGAACTTGTTCTAATTTCGGCGATGGGAGCGCGTACGGTGCGGTACGGAATTGTGTTGTTCACCAGCGATCGGGGCATCACGCCCGCAGCGGCGGCGGTGGCCGCCGAAGGTGTCGGTTTCGACACCTTCTACGTGCCGGAGCACACGCACATTCCGGTGGTCAGAGCCGCGGCGCACCCGCAGACGGGCGACGCGAGCCTGCCCGACGACCGCTACCTGCGCACGCTCGATCCGTGGGTCGCCCTCGGCACCATCGCCGCCGTCACCACCAGGATCGGACTGTCCACGGCGGTCGCGCTGCCCGCCGAACACCACCCGATCACACTGGCCAAGACCATCGCCTCGCTGGACCACCTGTCCGGCGGGCGGGTCAGCCTCGGCGTCGGCTTCGGCTGGAACACCGACGAGCTCGCCCACCACGGGGTGCCGCCGAACAGGCGCAGGACGGTGCTGCGCGAACACCTGGACGCGATGCGCGCCATCTGGACCGAGGAGGAAGCCAGCTTCGAGGGCGAGTTCGTGCGATTCGGCGCCAGCTGGTCCTGGCCGAAGCCGGTCCAGAAACGGATTCCGGTGCTGCTCGGCGCCGCGGGCACGGAGAAGACCTTCGGCTGGCTCGCCGACAACGCCGACGGCTGGATCACCACCCCCACCGAGACCGGGCTCGACACGAAAATTGAGCTGTTGCAGCGTGTCTGGCGCGAGCACGACCGCGCGGGCACGCCCGAGATCATCGCCCTCGCGGGGCGCCACAATGCCGAACAGCTGGCGCAGTGGGCCGATTTCGGCGTCACCGAGGTGGTCTTCGGCATGCCCGATCGCGCACCGGAGGAGGTCTGCGCCTATCTCACCCGCCTCGCGGGCAAGCTCGGCATCGGCTGAGCCCGACCACGCACCGCGTGCCGTTTCCCCGGCCCGCGCGGCCGGCGCGGACCGGGGAACAGCTGGTCAGCGCAGGTCGCGGCGGCGGAAGGCGAGCAGGCCCGCCACGAGGAGCACGGCCGCGATACCGAGCAGCCAGCCGATCGGCACGATGTCGAACTCCGCACCGGGCAGCTTCGGCGGGTGGACGAACGGCACCAGATCCACCACCCACTGCGGCAGGCCGTCCAGCGAGCCGACGAAGTAGATGACGACCGCGACGCTGAGCACACCCCACGCCACCGGGGTGAAGCGCGGCGCGAACCCGTAGAGCGCCACCGCGATCCCGGTGAACACCCACACCGCGGGCACCTGAACCAGCGCCGCGGCCAGCGTGTCGGCCACCTTGCCCACCAGATCACCGTCGGTCGCTCCGTAGACAACCCCGATCGCGAGACCGGCGACCGATAGCAGCAGCACCGGACCGAGCAGCGCGAAAGCGATGTGGCTCGCCGCGTATCGCGCGCGACCGACCGCACCGGCGAGGGTCGCCTCGACGCGCTGACTGGACTCCTCGTCGTGCAGGCGCAGCGTGGCCGAGAGCGAATAGGCGGCGGCGCCCGCCGCCAGTAACGTGAGCGCCAGCGTGACGAACGAATCCCGCAGCATGGTCGAGCCGCCCATCCTGGTGATCGCGTCCTGCATGGTCTCGTTCTCACCGAGCATGTCCCCGACGCTCTTGATCGCCCCGCCCATCAGCAGCCCGTACAGCAGGAATCCGACGGCCCAGAACACGATCGACCCACGCTGTAACCGCCACGCCAGGCCCAGCGGTCCCGCCAGCGACGGTGTGGCACTCGGCGGTCCCGGCCGCTCGGCGACCAGCCCCGAACCGGTATCGCGCCGACTCAGCAGCAGGTACGCCGCCGCCACCGTCAGCACCGCGAGCACGAGCAGCGGGATGAGCACCCACCACCGCTCCTGTGCGAACGCGCGCATCTGGATGCACCAGCCCAGCGGCGAAAACCAGGACAGCACACCGTTTCCGGCGTCGCCGATGGCCCGCAGCGCGTAGGCCGCGGCCAGCGCGCCGAGCGCGATGCCCCTGGCGATGCGGGAGCTGGTGCTCACCTGCGCGGCCACGGCGGCCACCCCGGCCCAGGCGAGCCCGGAACCGGCGAGCGTCGCCGCATAGGCCACCGAGCCCGCCACCGGCAGATTGCTGCTGTAAAGCATTGTGGCAGCGATGATTCCGACCGCCGAACAGCCGGCCGTGGTCAGCACCAGCACGGACGAGAGCCCCGCGTAGCGGCCGATGCTGGTCGCGCCGATCAGTTCGGCCCGTCCGGTTTCCTCCTCGACCCTGGTGTGCCGGATGACGGTGAGGACGGTGGCGATCGCGATCATCGCGAAGAACGGTCCCGCCTTCCACAGATACATCGAACCGGGCTCGGTGCTGAACACCGGACCGTACATGGCGACCAGCGCCGGGCTGTCGGTGATCGTTCTGGCGTAGTTCGCCAGATCGGCCGCCGAGCTGTACACGCCTTTCGTCGCCGACACATAGAAGGCGGGCAGCATGCCGAACGCGATCACCCACAGCGGCAGGACGATTCGGTCTCGGCGCAGATACAGCCGCAGCAACCGTCCGGTACCGGCGAACTCGGCCGCACCGCGCGCGGCGGGGGCGGCGTGCTGCCTGCCCGCGGCGACGGTCGTCATGCCCGCACCTTCTCCCCGCCCTGCGCCGGGGCGGCCGCGTCGACGCCGACGTGATAGTGCCGCAGGAACAGTTCCTCCAGGGTCGGCGGCGCACTGGTCAGGCTGCGCACCCCGGTGTCGCCGAGTACCCGGATCAACTCGCCAAGATGCGCGCCGTCCACTTGACAGCGCAAGGTCTTTCCGTCCCACTGGATATCGTCGAGACCGGGAATCCGTGCGAGATCGCCCGGGTCACCGGTCAATTCGGCGGTGATCGAGGTGCGCGACAGGTGCCGCATCTGCGCGAGCGTGCCGCTCTCCACGGTGCGACCCGACCGGATGATGGTCACCCGGTCGCAGAGTGCCTCCACTTCGGAGAGGATGTGACTCGACAGCAGCACCGTGGTGCCGCGATCCTTGGCCTCCTGCACGCATTCACGAAAAACCTGCTCCATCAAGGGATCCAGGCCGGAGGTCGGCTCGTCCAGCAGTAGCAGGCGCACGTCCGAGGCGAGCGCGGAGATCAGCGCGACCTTCTGACGATTGCCTTTGGAGTAGGTGCGCGCCTTCTTGCGCGGGTCCAGGTCGAAGCGCTCGATCAGCTCCGCACGCCGACCGGCGTTGATCCCGCCGCGCATTCTGGCCAGCAGGTCGATGGTCTCGCCACCCGACAGCGATGGCCATAGCGTGACATCGCCTGGCACATAAGCGAGTTCATGATGCAAGGCGACCGCATCGACCCACGGGTCGCGCCCGAGCAGCTCGGCGCGACCGGAGGTGGCGCGCAGAATGCCGAGCAGCACCCGGATGGTCGTCGACTTGCCCGCGCCGTTCGGACCGAGGAAGCCGTGGATCTCGCCTTCGCTGACGGCGAGATCCAAGCCGTCCAGCGCGGCCACATGGCCGAACGTCTTACGGAGACCGGCGATTTGAATGACCTCGGACATCAATGCTCCTTGGTGAAGGTGTCCAAAAGTGTGGGGTCGGTGAGAATGCCCTGGGTGTAGAACTCCAGGGCCGGCGGGGTGAGCTCTTCAGTCAGCTCACGGATGGCCTTACGGAAGTCCAGCTTTTCGCCTGGCTCCTGGTGCATCTGCACCCAGAGCAGCGTCGCGCCGACGTTGAGCGTCATCATGTATCGGGCCCGCGCCGCCGGATCGCGGCTCGGCTTGATCACGCCGGCCGCCACGCCCTGCTGAATGTAGCCCTCGGCGTCCTCGACCATGTGCTCGAACAGGGACTTAGCCATCGGACCGCCGGCTTGCAGGCTGCGGACCATATAGGCGACCAGCGGCCCGTACTCCTCGATCTCGGCGAGTGCGGCCAGCATGCCCTTCTGGACATTGCCCGCGGCGATCGTCTGGAGCTTCTTGTCCCGGATCAACTGCTGCACCCTGGCGTCGCACGCGGCCCGCAGGCCGTCCTTCGAGCCGAAGTGGTGGTTGACCAGTCCCGGCGAAACCCCCGCCGCCTTCGCGATGGCACGCACGCCGACCTGGAAGCCCTGGTCGCCGAAGACCTCGATCGCGGCGTCGCGTATTCGGGCCGCGGTGGTCAGGTCCGTGGCGGGTCCTTGCGATACGGGCTGTTCGTTAAACACATGTTCAATATACTAAACACGCGTTCAATCGACTACAAGAGCCTGTCCGGAATGTCGTGTCAACAGTCACGGTTTGCCCGGCCCGGATCCGGCTACTGTCGAGTTATGACTACCGGCACCGGCACCGCAACGACGGCAGATCACCTACGCGCAGCGCTCGACGGACCGTGGGGCGAGATCCGCGAGCAGGCGCGCGTTCAGCTCGCCGACGACAAGTTCGCCGGAGATCCCTACCTCGACTACAAGGCCGCGCGGGCACGGGTGCTCGACCAGATGCGCGCCATCGCGACGATGGGCTACGCCGAGCGCGGCTTCCGCCGGGAGAACGGCGGCACCAGCGAACCGGGCGCCGCGGTCACCGGGTTGGAGATGCTCGCCTACGCCGATCTGTCGCTGTGGGTGAAAGCCGGTGTGCAGTGGGGGCTGTTCGGCGGCGCCGTGGAGAACCTCGGCACCGACCGGCACCGCGATTACATCAAGCGACTGCTCTCGCTCGATCTGCTCGGCTGCTTCGCGATGACCGAATCCGGGCACGGCAGCGATGTCGCCAACCTCGAGACCACCGCGACCTACGATCCCGAGACCCAAGAGTTCGTGGTGCACTCCCCCACGCCCTCGGCACGCAAGGACTACATCGGCGGTGCGGCCGAACACGCAAGGATGGCAGCGGTTTTCGCGCAGCTCATCACCCAGGGCAAGAACCAGGGCGTGCACTGTCTGCTGGTGCCGATCCGCGACGAGGCGGGCGCGGACCTGCCCGGCGTGACCACCATCGATGACGGCCTCAAGGGCGGACTGCCCGGTGTCGACAACGGCCGCATCGTCTTCGACAACGTGCGGGTGCCGCGGGAGAATCTGCTCAACCGGTACGCCGACGTCGCGCCAGACGGCACCTACAGCTCCGAGATCGAGAACCCGAGCCGCCGCTTCTTCACCACGCTCGGCACGCTGGTGCGCGGGCGGGTCAGCGTGGGCGGCGCCGCCGCGGCCGGTGCCAGGGTCGGGCTGAGCATCGCGGTGCGCTACGCCGAAAAGCGCAGGCAGTTCTCCGATCCGGACAGCGGGCAGGAGACCGTGCTGCTGGACTACCGCAGCCATCAGCGACGGCTGCTCCCGCTGGTCGCCAAGTCCTACGCGCTGGCGTTCGCGCAGAACGACCTCGTCCGCCGCATGCACCTCGTGCAGACCGGGCAGGACCTCAACCCCAGCTCCCAGCGTGCGCTGGAGAAGCGCGCCGCGGGCCTGAAGGTCGCCCAGACCAGGCATGCCACCCGCGCCATCCAGGAATGCCGCGAAGCCTGTGGCGGCGCAGGCTATCTGACGGAGAACCGGCTGGTCACGCTGAAGGCCGACACCGACGTGTTCACCACCTTCGAAGGCGACAACGTGGTGCTCACCCAGCTGGTCGCCAAGGAGCTGCTCACCGCGTACTCCGACGAGATCCGCGACCTCGACGCACTCGGGTGGGTCAAGTTCGCCGCCACCATGGCGCGCGACGAGGTACGTAAGCGTTCGGGTGTGCGACAGCTGATCCAGACCCTGCGCGACGGCTCCGACGACACGGTCGACGACGGCGATCTGTCCCGCCGCGCCGTGCAGCTGCAGCTCTTCGCCGACCGCGAGGACTATCTGGTGCGCACCGCCGGGCACCGCCTGCGCGCCCGCGCCGCGGACACCAGCCCGTTCGAGGCCTTCAACAACGCGCAGGACCACATCCTCACGGCGGGCACCGCGCACATCGATCGGCTGGTGCTGGAGGCGTTCATCGAAGGCATCGAGGACATCCACGACCCGGACGCGAAGGCACTCGCCGAGACCGTGTGCGACCTCTACGTCTACTCGACGCTGGAGGAGAACTCGGCCTGGTACATCATGCATCGCTTCATGTCCGTCGAGCGGGCCAAGGGCGTGCGCCGCGGCGTCAACGAACTCGTCGACCGGCTGCGTCCCGACGCGCTCACACTGATCGAGGGGCTTGGCGTACCGGAGTCGATGCTGCGCGCCGCGATGCTCGAGGACGCGAGCGTCTACGAACGCGGGTGAACCGGCGGCTCATCGGATGCGGTGCCACTGATCAGTTTTCGAGAAGCATTGCCCCGTGCTCGCTTCATAGCATGGAAAGCAACGCAGCACCGATCAGGAGGACCCTCCGATGAGCACCACCAACGACCAGGCCACCACCAAGTCCTACGACGGTTTCACCGCCGAGGAGCGCGACGCGATGAAGCAGCGCGCCAAGGAGTTGAAGACGGCATCGCGGCGCACGAGCCGCAACGCCAAGGCGGACGGCGAGGCCGATGTCCTCGCCAAGATCGCCGAGATGTCGGACGCGGACCGGGCGACGGCCGAGCGGGTACACGCGCTCGTGAAGGCCAACGCGCCGACGCTCACGCCGCGACTCTGGTACGGCATGCCCGCCTACGCCGCCGACGGGAAGATCGTCTGCCACTTCCAGCCCGCGGCGAAGTTCAAGACCCGCTACTCGACCTTCGCCTTCAGCGATCCGGCGCAGCTCGACGAGGGCACCATGTGGGCGAGCGCGTTCGCGATCACCGAGTTGACCGCGGCGGACGAGGCCGTGCTCGGGGCACTGGTGCGCAAGGCGGTCGGCTGAGCAAGGGGTCGGTCAGTCCGCGCGGAGTTCCTCGATCCGCTGCCGCAGTTGGTCGAGCAGCTTCTCGGGATCGTCGAAATCCGCCGGATCGATCGGGGCGCCGAAGTGAATGGTCACCTGCTGGCGGCGGTCGAAGGCCGGGCCGTCGCCGCGGGTGCGCCGCATCGGCAGCACCCGGTCGGTGCCGGTGGTGCCGACCGGAATGATCGGAACACCGCTGGCCAGAGCGAGTTTCGCGACACCGGGCTTGTAGGGCTCGCGCTCGCCCGGCGCGACCAACCGTCCCTCCGGATAGATCAGCAGCACGCCGCCGTGGCGCAGGATCTGCTCGGCCTGCGAGAGCGCGGCCTGCCCCGACTGGCTGTCGCGCCGCAGCACCGGGATATGGCCGAGCCTGCGCACCAGCCACCCCACCACCGGCCACGACCACAGCTCCGCCATCGCGATCGCGATCGCCCTGCGCCGCAACGCACCCCACAGGAACACCGCGTCCAGCATCGAGATGTGATTACTGGCCACGATCACCGGTCCGGCCTTCGGCACCGTCTCGCGACCGATCACCGTGACGCGCACGAACCGCGACCAGGCCAACCCGCGCAGTACCCGGCGCATCAGTTTCGTGGTCACCCACGCACGCTTGCCGAGACCCCTCGGCCGTTCCCCCACACCCATTTCCACCCCCGCGATCTCGTTGCTCTCGCCCAGCCTACCGAGGCGCACCGACAGGGCCGAGCGGCCACCGCGCCCGGAATCGACGCAGCCCCCGGCCTGGGCCAGGGGCTGCGTCGTGCTGGTCGGGTACCGAGTCCCGGTCAGCCCTTGATCAACTCGGGTGCCGCAGGGTCGGTCTCGCCTGCCGCGGCCTGCTCCACATGGTCGGCGGCGCGGCTCGGCAGCAGCACCGCCATGACCACCACGATCAGCGACAGGACCGCGGAGACCAGGAACGCCAGGCGCATACCGTCGAGGTGCGCGGTGGCGAGTTCGACACCGTCCTCGACGAGCTGGCTGCTGCGCGCCGACATGATGGTCACCACCATCGCGGTGCCGAACGCCGCCGCGACCTGCTGCAGGGTGCCCAGCATCGAGCTGCCGTGCGAGTACAGGTTGTGCGGCAGCGCGCCGAGACCCAGGGTGAAGACCGGGGTGAAGGTCGCGGCCAGCGCCACCATCAGCAGCATGTGCAGGGCGACCAGCTGCCAGTACGGCATCGACTTCGAGATCTGGGTGAAGCCGGCCAGTGCCACCGTGATCGCGATCGCGCCCGGGATCACCAGCCAGCGGCCGCCGAAGCGGTCGAACAACCGGCCGACGGTCGGTCCGAGCAGACCCATCGCCAGACCGCCCGGCATCACCAGCAGGCCGGTGGCCAGCGGGCTCAGGCCGCGCAGGTTCTGCAGGTACAGCGGAAGCAGGATCATCGAGCCGAGCATCGCCATGAACGCCACCGACATCAGCACCAGCGCCTTGGTATAGGTGCCCGCCAGCAGGACCCGCAGGTCGAGCAGCGGGGTGCCGGTGCGCTGCAGCCGCAGCTGCCGGAAGACGAAGGTGGCGATGAGCGCCACGCCCGCGGCCACGATCAGCGCGGGCCCGCCGAGGTTGTCGGCCTCGAACTTGCTGAGTCCGTAGACCAAGCCGCCGAAACCGAGGGCGGCGAACACGACGCTGGCCCAGTCGATGGCGCCGGCCTCCGGCTCACCGACGTTCTCCAGTTGCCGCAGGCCGAGCCAGGTGACCAGGCCCGTGATCGGCAGGACCAGCACGAAAAGCCAACGCCACGAACCGACCTCGAGCACGAGCCCGGAGATCACCGGACCCATCGCGGGCGCCACCGAGATGGCGAGGGTGACGTTGCCCATCACCCGGCCGCGATCCTGCTCGGGCACCACGGTCATCAGCGTGGTCATCAGCAGCGGCATCATCACCGCGGTACCGCCGGCCTGGATGATCCGGCCGACCAGCAGCACCGCGAACGAGGGCGCCGCGGCCGAGAGTGCCGTGCCCGCGAGGAACACGCTCATCGCGACGGTGTAGGCCTGCCTGGTCGTGACCCGCTGCAGGAACCAGCCGGTGGTCGGGATGACGGCCGCCATGGTGAGCATGAACGCGGTGGAGACCCACTGCGCGGCCCGCTCGGTGACCTCGAGATCCTCCATCAGCCGCGGGATCGCGTTGATCATGATGGTCTCGTTGAGGATCACCACGAAGGTCGCGAGCACCAGCACCCGGATGACCAGCGGCGTCCGTCCTTTCGAGACGGAAACGGATGGGGCGGCGGGCATCGATACCTCCGGGGGCGACATGGGTAGTGACTGGAACAGGTGGCGGAGGATGTTCGAGGTCCGGTGCCACAGTGATTGAGACGGAACTGGTAGCTCGAACTGATCGGCCGCATCCGAGTATTCCGGTCACCACCGACACAAAACATCCGAATTTCCGGTCGACCATCGCATCATGCACGGAAAACACCCAGGTCAGCACAACTTCCGCCCCCCATCAAGATCAAAGAGTGACCCTGGTCACCCCGGCCGCCACCCGAACGAGCCATTTGCGCGCACGGAGCGAGACCGCCACCCGCGCCCGCTCCGGCACCCGAATTACACCGGCGCCTCCAGCCACGATCCGGCCGTCCGGATCGCGCACGGTCATCGCATTCTTGCCGTCGTGCGTCTCCTCGAACGGGGTGACGACCTCGACAGCGGCCACGGGCCCGGGTAGGCGACACGCCGTGAGGGAGGTCATGTGCCAGCCCGGATGCGAAGGGCTGCGAGAGGTGACTACGTTCGCGTGCATGGCATCAGACACGCTCCCGGGAGGCGACAGCACGCAGACGCGGGTCGATCATCTCGGTCGACGCCGACTGTTCCGGCGCGGGCGACGTCTGGCGGTGGTGAGTCAGGCGGTCGGCCGCCTGGTGGCCGATCGGCAGGCCATCGCCGACACCATCGTGGCCGCGCCCGCGCCGCTGCAGCCGATCGACCTCAGCGACGACGCGCGCGTGGCCGAGGTACTCGATCTCGCCGTGCGGGTGGGCGAGGTGGTCATGGCCTCGGGCACCGGTGTCATCGATACCACCACACAGGTCCAATTCATCGCTGCCACCTACGGTTTGGCGCGTTGCCACGTCGATGTCACCTACGACGCGATCAGGATCTCCGCCGACCGCGGCCCCCTGCTGCCGCCCGCGAGCACCATGCGCATCGTGCACTACCGCTCGCTCGACTTCACCCGGCTCGCGGCGGTCGACCGGCTGACCAGGCGCATCCGCAACGAGGTGGTCGCCCCCGCCGACGCGCGGGCCGCGCTGGACGCGATCACCTCCGCGCCGCACCCCTACAACCGCTGGGTGGCTACCTTCGGCTGGTCGCTGCTGGCGGCCGCGATCGCCGCGCTGCTCGGCGGCGGAATCGTCGTCGCCACCGTCAGTTTCGGCACCACGCTGGCGATCGACCGGATGAACCGGGTGCTCAATCGGTACGGTCTGCCGTTCTTCTTCCAGCACATGGTCGGCGGCGCGATCGCGGCGACCCCGGCCATCGTGCTGGCAACACTCGCCGAGCCGCTCGGCATCGAGGTAGACCCGTCCCTGATCATCGCGGCCGGAATCACCGTGCTGCTCAGTGGATTGCAACTGGTCGGCGCGGTACAGGACGGCATAACGGGCGCGCCGATCACCTCGACCGCACGCATGCTCGAGGTGCTGATGATGACCGGCGGCATCATCGCGGGCATCGCGCTGGCCTTGCGCGTCGGCGACACCATCGGCGCCACCGTGCCACAGATCCAGCTGACGCCGGGCCCTGACTTCACCGACCTGCCGATCAAGATCATCGCCGGTGCCGTCGCCGCCCTGGCGTTCGCGCTCGCCTGCTACGCGGAGAGGCGCGCGCTCACCGCGGCGGCGGGCAGCGGTGCGGCGGGCACGATCTGCTTTCTGCTCGTGCAGCAGGCCGGGTTCGGTCCGGTGCTCGCCTCCGGCGCGGCCGCGACGGTGATCGGCATGGCCGGTGGCCTGATGGCCCGCCGGGCGCTGACTCCCCCACTGGTCGTCGCGGTCGCGGGCATCACGCCGCTGTTGCCGGGTCTCAAGCTGTACCGCGGACTCAACGCCGTGCTCAACGATCAACTCGCGACCGGGGCAAACCAATTGCTCGCGGCCTTCGGCATCGGTTGCGCCTTGGCAGCCGGCGTCACGCTCGGCGAGTGGTTCGACCGCACGGTGCGGCGACCGCGCATCCTGCGCCGCTTCGGCTCGTTGCGCCGTCCGACCATCCGGCGCATCCGGCCCGGCGGTCGCTGGCGCAGGCCCGCGCCCACTCAGTGAGGTAAGCGCCCGCATCCCACCGGAAAAACCGGTATGGTCGTACCGAATTAGGGTACCCAAACCTGGAATGCCAGGTGCCGAAGTGAGGTGGTGCGGTCATGTCGGAAGCGACACCGTTCTCGACGCAGATCCGTAGTGCCACCGCGCGCCAGCACGCGGACGCGGAGAACTCCCGGTTCCTGACCGACATGCTCGGCGGCGCGCTCGGCGTCGACTCGTATCACCGCTATACCGGCCAGCTCTGGTTCGTCTATCGCGCGCTGGAGGCTCGGTGGGACACCCTCGCCGACGATGCGATCGCAGGCCCGTTCATCCGCCCGGAGCTCGCCCGCACCGCGGCACTCGAACGCGATCTGGCGCATCTGATCGGTCCGCGGTGGCGCGCCGACCTGACCCCGCTGCCCGCGACCGCCGCCTACGCCGCGCGCATCGACGAGTGCGCGCGTGACTGGCCCGCGGGCTACATCGCCCACCACTACACCCGCTACCTCGGCGATCTCTCCGGCGGGCAGGTCATCCGCGGCACCGCCGAGAAGCTGTGGGACCTGCCCCACCGCGGCGACGGCGTCCGCTTCTACGTCTTCGACGGCGTCGGCAACCCGGCGGCGTTCAAGCGCGAGTACCGCGGCCTGCTGGATCGATTGCCGCTCGACGACCTGGAACGCCGCCGGGTGCTCGACGAGGGACGCCGCGCGTTCGCCATGAACACCGCACTGTTCCAGGAGCTGGCCGCGGAGTTTCCTGCCGCGCAGTAGACCGGCCCCTCTTCGAGGCCCCGGTCAGTACGCGCCCGCGCCGCGGGTGACCGCGCCGATCGTGCGCGCGATGAGCAGCAGATCGAGCACCATCGACCAGTTCTCGACGTACGACAGATCCAGCCGCACAGAGTCTTCCAGCGACAGATCGGATCGACCGCTGACCTGCCACAACCCGGTCACGCCCGGCTTCACGAGCAGCCTGCGCCGCATCTCGCCGTCATAGCTGTCGACCTCGCGCTGCACCTGCGGGCGCGGCCCGACCACGCTCATCTCCCCGCGCAGCACGTTGAAGAACTGCGGCAGCTCGTCGAGGCTGAACTTGCGCAGCACCTTGCCAACCGGGGTGATCCGCGGATCGTCCTTCATCTTGAAGAAGACCGGATTGCCACCGTTGCGCGCGATGAGCGCGTCCACGGCCGTGTCCGCCGCCACATACATGCTACGGAACTTGATCATCCGGAACGGCTTGCCGCCCCGCCCGATTCGCTCCGACAGATAGAACACCGGGCCCGGACTCGTCAGTTTCACCGCGAGCGCGATCGCCACCATGGTCGGCGCGATGGCGAGCAACACCGCCGCCGCGAACAGCACGTCGAAGACCGCCTTGCCGGTCGACTTCGCGCGATCGTATTGCGGTTTCGCGATGTGCAACATCGGCACACCGGCCACGAACCGATTGGTCAGCCGGGTACCCGCGATATCGACCACGCCGGGCGCGACGATCAACTCGACGCCGAGCGGGTCGAGTTCCCATGCCATCCGACGCAATTCGACCGGACTCAGGTGGTCGGTCGCGGTGACCGCGACCGTGTCGGCCCCGGTGCGGCGTACCGCGTCGAGTACCGTACGGTCGTCGCCGACGACCGAGAACAGATGATCCGACGGACCGCGCAGATACTCGGTGATCCCGTCGAGCCCGTCCGGAATGCACACACCGACCACCCGGTACCCCGATGCCGGGTCGGCGGCGAAGGCATTGGCCATCGCCTGAGCCGCCTCCGCACAGCCGACCACGAGCACCGAGGTGCGGTATTCCCCGCGCCCGCGCAACCGGCGCGCGTGGATCCGCCACAGCCATCGGCTGAGCATCAGCCCGAACAGGCCGAGCGGCAGCGCGATCGCCAAATAGCCACGGGCGAACTCGATCTGGAACACCAGCGACAGGATCGCGAGCACTCCGAACAACCGCAGCGTGGCCGCGACCAGCCGGCGATATTCCTCGCCGCCGCTGCCGACCACCTGCGGCGAGCGAGTGCTGCCCACCGCGAGGAACACCGCCCAGGTGAGCGCGAGTACCCCCGAGACCACCGTGTACCCGACCTCGTACGGCAGATGCCAGGCCAGCGGAGGCGCGGCGGGCCCGCCGAACCGGATGATCTGAGCCAGCAGCATCGCGACCACGATCACGCCGAAATCGGTTGTCGCCAGGCGTCTTACATACTCGGCCTGCCACCGTTCCCGATCGGAACGCGGCAGGCCGTGCGGCGATCGACGAAGCCGCAGATCGTCGTCGTCGGTGAGCTCGTAGCTCATGAACACGCACCTCCCCCTGGGAGAGAAGAAGAAAGCCCCCCGATCCGCACTGATCGGTCCCCGCTGCACGATCCCGGCCGTCGCGGATGTCCCGTCATTCGGCCGTCAGTTGCCGATTGTTACAGAACACAATCCGTTTCACATGTCGAATCAACAGGGCCGCAAAGTGTTCCACGGAGTAGCCGACAAAGGGGCGGTCGGTATTTCGCCCACGTTTACTGACGCGCGCTCGTAACCAAGGGTGCAGGTCACGAACCTTCGCTACCCACAAGCGAATTCATCCCACCCGGGCGAAACCACCAAGCCCCCGGATAGCCGCCAGGAAGCTACCCCGGGAAACCGGTCGAAAAGTACCGGAAATTACTTCCTGCTCAGTCGATTTCGCCAACCCCACGCGGGACTTTCGTTGTAACGTCTCACTGGATCGGGTCGACGTCTGGGGTGCGCCGACAATGTGCCGGTTATTCGACTCTTGGCAAAGGTGGGCTTCGTGCTATGTCGTCTGTGTGGTTCCGAGCGATTGACGAGCGTGCTGGATCTCGGTGCGACACCTCCGTGTGAAAAGTTCCTCGCCGCAGCCGAACTCGATCTCCCGGAATCAACTTACCCGCTACACCTCCGGTTGTGTGCGGAGTGCATGCTATTGCAGATTCCGGCATTGATCACGCCGGAGGACACCTTCACCGAGTACGCCTATTTCTCCTCGTTCTCCGACAGCTGGGTGCGCCACGCCCGCACCTTCGTCGGCGAGGCGATCGACCGGCTCGACCTCGGCGCCGACTCGTTCGTGGTCGAGGTGGCGAGCAACGACGGCTATCTGCTGCGTCACCTGGTCGCGGCCGGCGTGCCCTGCCTCGGCATCGAGCCGTCTGTGAACGTCGGCGACGCCGCCCGCGCGGCGGGCGTGCCCACCGAAACCGCCTTCCTCGACGAGGAATCCGCGGCCCGGGTGCGCGCCGAGCACCGGCCCGCCGATCTGGTCGTCGCCAACAACGTCTACGCCCATGTGCCCGATCTACGCGGGTTCACCAGCGCGCTGCGCCTACTGCTCGCCGACGACGGCTGGCTGTCCATCGAGGTGCATCACGCGCTGAACCTGTTGCGGCTCGGCCAGTTCGACACCATCTACCACGAGCATTTCCAGTACTACACGCTGCACTCGGCCCAGCGCGCCCTCGCGACCGCTGGCCTGGCGGTGGTCGACGTGGAACTGCTGGCCTCCCACGGTGGTTCGCTGCGCGTGTGGGCCCGGCCGACCACGGTGGCCGCAACGCCGAGCCGCCGCGTCGCCGAGGTCCTGCGCCTGGAACAGCATGCCGAACTGCACCGGGTCGAGGGCTATCGCCGACTCCGGCCGCGCACCGAGGCGGTCCGGCACGAGCTATTGCGGTTCCTGCTCGACCAGCGCGCCGCGGGCAAGCGGGTGGTCGGCTACGGCGCGCCGGGCAAGGGCAACACGCTGCTGAACTACTGCGGCATCCGTGCCGACCTGCTCGAGTACACCGTCGACCGCAACCCGTACAAACACGGTCGATTCACCCCTGGCACCCGGATTCCGATCCATCCACCGGAGCGGATCGACCTCGATCGCCCCGACGTCGTGCTCGTGTTGCCATGGAACCTCGAGGCCGAACTCACCGAGCAGTTGCGGCATATCGCTTCGTGGGGCGCCGAATTGGTGTACCCGCTACCGGCACTGCACCGTGCCGACCTCACCGGCCACAACGACGTGCGCACCACACCCAACTCCGAAATGACAGGGAGGGGAGCACGATGAAAGTTGTGCTGTTCTGCGGCGGCTACGGCATGCGGATGCGCGATAGCACCGACGACATGATTCCCAAACCGATGCAACTGGTCGGTCCGCGCCCGCTGCTCTGGCACGTGATGCGCTATTACGCGCACTACGGCCACACCGAGTTCATCCTGTGCCTCGGCTACGGCGCCCAGCACATCAAGAATTTCTTCCTGACCTATCAAGAATCGGTGTCCAACGATTTCGTCATCCGCGACGGCCAGGTCGAAATGCTGAGCTCCGATATCAGCGACTGGCAGATCACCTTCGTCGACACCGGCCTGGAGTCCGCGATCGGCGAGCGGCTGCGCAGGGTGCGCGAACATCTCGGCGACGACGAACGGTTCCTGGCCAACTACGCCGACGTGCTCACCGACGCGCCACTGGACGACATGGTCGCGCGGTTCACCCGTTCGGGCGCGGCCGCCTCGATGATGGTGGTGCCGCCGCAGTCCTCGTTCCACTGCGTCGACATGAAGCCGACCGGCGAGGTCAAAGAGATCATGCCGGTGTCACGAATGCCGTTGTGGGAGAACGGCGGCTACTTCGTGCTCACCCAGGAGATCTTCGACTTGCTGCCGCCCGGCGGCGATCTGGTCGCCGACGCGTGCGCGACGCTGGCCGGCCAGGGCCGCCTGTTCGGCTACCAGCATCTCGGCTTCTGGAAGCCGGCCGACACCTTCAAGGAGCGCGCCGAGCTCGACCAGGGCTACCGCCGCGGTAGGCGGCCGTGGATGGTCTGGGAGCGAGTGTGATCCAACTCGCGGTCGGCACGGTCCGCGAGATCGCGGTGCTCGGCGCGCACTGCGACGACATCGCGATCGGGATGGGCGCGACACTGCTGACGCTCGCGCGCGCCCATCCCGGGCTGCGGGTACGCGCCCTGGTCCTCTCCGGCGCCGACACCGAGCGGGCCACCGAGGAGCACCGCGCACTGGCGGCGTTCTGTCCCGGCGCCGAGGTGCACCTCGCTGTGCTCGACGTGCCGGACGGGCGCGCACCGGCGCACTGGGATCGAATCAAGAACGAGCTCAGCTGGTTTCGCGGCAGCACCGACCCGGACCTGGTCTTCGCGCCGCACCGCGGCGACGCGCACCAGGACCATCGGCTGCTGGCCGAACTGGTACCCACCGAGTTCCGGGACCAGCTGGTGCTCGGCTACGAGATCCTCAAGTGGGACGGCGACACACCGGCCCCGGTCTGCTTCCATCGGCTCAGCACCGAACTGGCCGTGGAGAAGGCGACCCTGCTGCTGAAACATTATCCGTCCCAAACACATCGGGACTGGTTCGACCAACAGGCATTCACCGGCCTGACCCGGCTGCGCGGCGTGCAGTGCCGTGCCGCGCACGCCGAGGCGTTCGTACTCGACAAGGCCGTCATCGATTTCGGAGGTTCCTAGCCATGCGGGTGTTGCTCACCGGACACCAGGGATATCTCGGCACGGTCATGGTGCCGGTACTGCGCGCCGACGGGCACGAGGTGATCGGGCTCGACTCGGGCCTGTTCGCCGACTGCGTGCTCGGCGAACTGCCCGGCGATCCGCCCGGCCTCGCGGTGGACCTGCGCGATGTGACCGTCGAGCAGCTGCGCGGGTTCGACGCGGTGATCCACCTGGCCGCCTTGTCGAACGATCCGCTCGGCGCCTTGGCGCCCGAGATCACCTATGCCGTCAACCATCAAGCCTCGGTCCGGCTGGCCCGCCTGGCCAAGGAGGCGGGCGTGCGCCGCTTCCTCTACGCCTCGACCTGTTCGGTGTACGGCGCGGCGGGCGCGGATCTGGTCACCGAGGACGCACCGCTGCGTCCGATCACACCCTACGCGGAGAGCAAGGTTCGGGTCGAGGACGACGTCGCGGCGCTGGCCGATTCCGGTTTCGCGCCGGTATTTCTGCGCAATGCCACGGCATTCGGCTTCTCGCCGCGGTTGCGCGCCGACATCGTGCTGAACAATCTGGTCGGCTACGCCACCCTCACCGGCGAGGTGAAGGTGCTCTCCGACGGCACCCCGTGGCGGCCGCTGGTGCACGCCCGCGATATCGCGTCGGCGTTCGCCAACTGCCTGACCGCACCGCTCAGCGCGATCCAGTGCCGGGCCTTCAACATCGGCATCGAGGCGAACAACCTCACCGTCGCCGATATCGCCAAGACAGTGGTCGAGGCGGTGCCCGGCTCGCGGTTGACCATCACCGGCGAGAGCGGCGCCGACCCGCGCTCCTACCGCGTCGATTTCTCGGCGGCCCGCTCCGCCATCGGTTTTCGGGCCCGGTGGACCGTGCAGGCGGGTGCGGACGAGCTGTACCGGGAGTACACCGCGCGCGGTCTCACCTACGACGACTTCTTCCAGCGGTTCACCCGGCTGCCGCAGCTGGAGCGGCTGCACAAGTCCGGGGTGCTGGACGCGACGATGCGCCGGATACCGACCGGCACCGCCCATGTCCCCGCAACCTAGCCGGGACGCGCCGGCACAGCGCCGCGCCCAGCCCCTGCTCGAGCCGACGTGCCGGGGCTGCCACGACACCGCGCTGAGCACCGTGCTCGATCTGGGCACCGTGCCCGCGGCCGACTTCTTCCCGCCTGCCGACACTCCGGTCGGTCCAGGCGAGTCGGCGCATCCGCTGCGGATGCGGCTGTGCGCCCGCTGTGGGCTCGCGCAGCTCGCCGAGGACGATACCGACACCGCTGAGCCGCGCGGCATCGAACCGGCGGCGCTGCGCGCGCAAGCGGCCGATGCCGTGCACCGGGTCGCGGCGGCGGGGCTGCTGCGCGGCGGCACCGTGCGCGAGTTCGGCAGCCCGCACGGCGGCACCTGGCTCCCGTGGCTCACCGCGCGCGGCTACTCCCCCGCCGACGGTCCCGCCGACGTGGTGCTCGACTGTTTCGGCCTCATGCACGAGCCGGATCAGCGCGCCGCCTTCGCGGCGCGGGCCGCCGCGACCGCACCGGACGGGGTGCTGCTCATTCAATTCCACACGCTGGCCACGATTGTCGCCGCGCGGCAGTGGAACGCGCTGCGACACGGTCACTTCGCCTATTACTCGCTGGCCGCGGCGCAACGGCTGCTGCGCGCCGCCGGGATGAGCCTGGTGACCGCATGGCGATTCGAGCTCTACGGCGGCACGGTGCTCGCCGCCGCGCGGCACGGCGACCATCCGCCCGACCACGCGGTGCGGGAACTGCGCGCACGGGAAGCCGCATCCACCACACCCGCCGCGATCAGCGGGTTGCAGCACGCGGCCGGCGCGCACGTCGCGACGCTGCGGTGCCGGCTCGAACGTTATGCCGCACAGGGCGATCGGGTCTATGCCTACGGCGCGGCGTCGCGGGCGGTCGCCGTGTTCAGTCTGGCCGGCGTGCACCGCGGGCTGATCGCGGGCGTCGCCGACGCCTCCGCGGCCAAGCAGGGCAGGCGCATGCCGGGCACCGACGTGCCGATCATCGCACCGGCCGAACTCGTCGCCGCCCGCCCGGATCGCGTGCTGCTGACCCTGCCCGACCTCCTACCCGAGGTCAGGGCCCGCTACCCGCAACTCGACGGTCGCTGGATCGTCGACGACCCGGCGGAGCCCACCGCGGGAGGCCGCTGACATGCCCCGGATTCGTTGTCCGCCAATGGCTTTGCTGCCGGTTTCCGCCACGCGTTTGATCTGACAATTCGATTACCGAGCACCTGAGCGCCCTATGGACGGACGCGTTTCGTTGCTCCCGCGTGCCGGGGAGCGGCCGCCGAGCGAACACCTCACGCTCGGCCTGGTGCGTGCAGAAGGGGATACACCAGATGAGGAACTTCACCGGGCAGCGCGGCCGAGATCTGCGCCTGCTCGCGTTCACCACCGCCGTCACCGCCGGCCTGATCTTCGGCGCGGGCGCCGCGGGCGCGGTCGTGGACAGCTCCAACCAGATCGTCGATCAGAAGGATCGGTCGATCGAGGCGATCCAGTCCGATACCCGCATCGACTTCGTACCGCCGCTGGACGGAAACCCGTTGACGCGCGAGTGGTTCCACAACGGCGAGGCGTCGTTCAAGATCGCCGGGCCGCACGCCGAGGACTGGAACGGGCATATCACCATCGGATACCAGGTCGGCTATCCCGCGACACTCACCGGACGGTTGAAGTTCGGGTACTCGACGCCCGGACTCGGGCTCGACCTCGGCGGCGGTGACGGCGGCATCCTCAAACTCGACGGCCTGATTCCCCGCGCGGGCGTCGAGATCGAGGTGGGCTTCGGCCCCGGTATCAAGACGGTCGAGTGCGCGGGCGGCGATATCTCCGGCACGTCGGGCTTTCTCCGGATGTCCGGCTTCCACGGCACAGTGACCGGCGTGATCGGGCAGACCACCATCCGGCCGTTCGTCAAGGTGGTCAGCGCCAGTGGCGACACCGTGATCACCTACGGGCGGCTCTGGACCATCTGAGCGTCGGACGGTGTGGCGCCCCAAAGCGCCACATCCCGGTCAGACGAGCAGATCCGGGCGGTTGCGCACCGTGGCCACGGTGCGAACGCGCAAGCGGTACAACGCCGCTCGAGCCAGCCGGGTGTCACCGGCGAGCACATCACCGCGACTCACCAGGTCCGGGTAGTCGCCTGCGATGCGGTGATGGAAGCGGTACATGTCGGTCAGCTTGCTCACCGTCGAGGTGCGGCTGCACAGGTTGAACGACGAATTACGCCAGGCGGCAAGGATTTCGGCCATCCCGAAGAACGCGCCGAACGAGCAGACCCGGGCGAACAGGTCCACGTCCATCGGGAAGACCAGATCCCCGCGCAGGCCGCCGACCGAGTCGAAATGCTTGCGATAGAACATCGCCGCCGCCGTCGGGCCGAAATCGGCGGGCCCACGCCGGACGATGGCTCGCGCCAGCGCCCGGGCGCTCTGCCTGCCGAGCAGTCCCGGCAATCCGAGCCCGGTCTCGAGCACCGCGCCGTCCTCGTCGATCACCTCGAACCGGCTGGACGAGATCGCGATGCCGGGATCCTCGGTCATCACCGCCAGCTGTGCGGCCAGCGCGCCGGGGCGCAGCACGTCGTCGGCGCAGACCACCTTCACCAGCTCACCGCGGCACGCGCGGATCGCCTTGTTCCAGTTGTCCCCGATCGGCAGCACGGCGTCGTTGTGCAGCAAACGGATTCGCGGGTCGGCGAAGGAGTGCGCGATCGCATCGGTGTCGTCGGTGCTGGCGTTGTCCAGCACCACGAGCTCGAAGTCCACGTCCTGGTCGAGCACCGAACGCAGCGTCGTGGCGAGCGTGCGCGCGGAGTTGTAGGCCGGAACACATACCGACAGGCTGACCATGCGTCATCCCCCTAGCTGATGGCCCGGACGGACCGGGCCGCTGTCCACCAGCCGGAACACCCGTTCGAGCCCGGCTCTGCTGGCATCGATCTGTTCTATCGCCTTGCGCTGCAATGCTTCCCGCACGACCGGCGCGTCATCCCATGACCGCGACACCGCCTCGGTCAGGCTCGATTCCAGATCGGCGTCGTTCAGGTGCACGATCCGCAGACCGGCGCCGAACATCTGGGCCAGCCCGTGGAACTTGTCGTCGTAGTACTCCGACGCGGTGATGCCGACCGCCGGAATGCCCTGCGACAGCGCGAACACCGCGAGGTGATAGGCACTGGTGACGAGCACCCGGCACCCCGAGACCTGCCGGGCGACGTCCTGTGGCGTGCCGCCCCGGCCGACCGCGGGCCGCGCGATCTCGGCACCCGCCATCAGCGGCAGTGTGGAAAGCCGATCCTCGGAGGCGTATTCGGAGATAATCAGCGGCACGACCCCGGCCCGGTGCTCGGCCGCGCACGCGCGCACCACCCGCCCGAGGGTGGCCCGCGCGAGCGCGCCGACGGGCGAGTAGTCGGCCACGCGCAGGCACAGCCCGATATCCGCGCCGATCCTGGCCTGGCGCAACCGGTAGGCGAATTCCACCGCGTCGTCCCCGGTGACCAGCACCCGTTCAGGCGCAACACCCATGCGCGACAACAGCTCCGGGCCGCGCCGCCGCTCCCGCAACGCCACGAAATCCACGCCGGGCAGCACCTCGCCCGCCCGGCGTAGCAGCGCCGGGTCGTGCAGCGGCCCCAGGCCCTGACCGACGAGCGCGGTCGGAATGCCACGGGTGCGGGCGTATTCCAGCAGATTCAGGGTGCGGTGCGCCTGATAGCGGTCGACGTCGGTCATGTAGCCCCCGCCGAGCGCGAGCACCAGCGACGCCTGCTCGACCGCGGCGGGTATCTCGACCGGGAAGGTGCTGTGCTCGGGCACCGTGACGTGTTCGGTGATGCCTGGGCCGTCGGCGCGGCGCTTGGCCGCCGAGCGCAGCGCGCGCAGCCGGTCCTTCGGTCCGTCGGTGGCGGCCCGCCAGCGCAATGCCGCCGGGCCGCCCAGTTTCGTTGCTGCCCTGCGGGATAGCCGTGCCGACCAGCCGTCGCTCGGCCAGTGCCAATCCGGGCCGCATAGCGGCTCCGCGGTGGGCAACAACGCGCGCAGGATGCCGGGCTGATGGGTGAGCACCCCGATGCGGGCACGCGGCCACCTGGCGCGCAGTCGTTCGACCGTCACCGCCATCATCGCGATGTCGCCGCGGTTTCGCAGCCAGTACTCGCCGTTCTCGACCAGCACGCGAATATTGCCTTCGGCAAGCTCGCCGCGCTCGGCCGCGGAACCTTCGGTCCCCACTGTGCATATCCTCCCGCCAGCCCCCTGCCGGGTCGGCCCGTGCCGAGCACGAACTCGTTGTGAAATTTACCCCACGCGATGCATCGCGGCCACCGTAGGCGAGAGTTACCGGCAAATCCCCTATCCGACACAATCGCTTGCGCGGGAACATCATTCGGGCCGACCGGCCTGTTTGCTCATCCGCCCCGCGTAGAGCGCGGCCAGCGACGCCGCGGCGAACGCCGTGCAGTAGTCGACGAGTTCGTCCATCGGCACAGCCAGCCGTCCGCCCTCCTTCTCGACGAGCACCCGCTCGAGCATGCCGACCACCGAAAGGGCGTAGATGTCCACGAGCTCGGCGGGTAGGTCGGCCTCCGGTCGCGCGGTGGTCGCGGTCGTGGCCACCAGCCTGGCGAAGCGCCACAGCGCCTCGCGCATCCGCTGTTCGGCCCCGGCGCCCGCAGGCTCGACGAACACGATTCGCAGTTTGCGCGCGTCCACGGCCAGGGCGGTGAGATAGGTGCCGATGCCTGCCCGCAGTTTGCGGGTCCCGGTGGCGGGCGCCGCGTCCACCGCGACGGCCACCGCCGCGAACAGCTCGTCGATCACCTGATCGAACACCGCGGCGAACAATTCGGCGGTACTGCCGAAGGATTCATAGAAGTACCGATCGGTGAGCCCCGCACCGCGGCACAGATCCTTCACGCCGGTGGCCGAGTAGCCCCGGGTTCCGAACAGTTCCAAGCCCGCTGCCAGCAGTTTTTCCCGGCGCGCCGCCACACGGTCGGCCGCGCCGACACCCCCGTACGGCCGCACCGGCCTGCGCTGTCTCGGCGTACCGGTCACCGCTCGCTCCGCGTCGTCATCCGAGCATTGTCTCCCATCGGGCGCGTGCATCTGCTAAAGATGACTATCAGAATAGTCAGTTTTGCGAAGGGGTCGGGCAGTGACACCTCAACGGAACAGTGCGGTCAGCAGACGTTCGGTCCTGCGTGGCGCGGCAGGGCTGGCCGGTGCGGCGGGGTTGGCGGCGACCGCGGGCACCGCGGCCGCACGGGAACCACGCCGACGGAACGGACCGGCGCGCAATACGGTCGCGGTGCTCGGCGCCGGGATCGGCGGACTCACCGCGGCACACGAATTGGCCGAGCGCGGATTCGAGGTGACTGTCTTCGACCGCAAGGAACTCGGCGGGAAGTCCCGCACCATCCCGCTGCCGGGCACCGGAGTCGGCGGCCGTGCCCCGCTACCGGGCGAGCACGGCGCACGCGGATTCACCTCGTTCTATCACCACGTGCACGACACGATGCGCCGCATTCCCCTGCCGGGAAGCCGTAACACCGTCTACGACAACCTGATTCCGTTCTCGGTCAACGATCCCCGATATCCGAGGGCGGGCAATCTCCCCGACGGCTTCCCGCTGATGTTCGGCTTCTACTTCGATCCGCGCCAAGCACTGACCCCGGAAGGGTTGCAGCGCATCCTGGTCGAGGCGATCCTGAAGAACAACCTCATCCCGTTGCCCGAGGCGATCCACATGGCGGGGCGGGTCGTCACCTATCTCACTTCCAGCGACGAACGCCGGTTCGGACAGTGGGAGCACCTCAGCTGGTGGGACTACGTCGGCGCGGCGCAGCGGTCCGCGCAGTTCCAGGCCCTGGCCGCAACGGGTTTGACGCGCGCGCTGGTGGCGGCGAAGGAGTACGTCGCGAGCACCCGCACGATGGGCAACATGATGGAGGCATTCTTCCTCGCCCTGCTGCAGGAGCTCGCCGGCGGCCAGAAGGTCTACCAGGTACTCAACGGCCCCACCAACGAGGCGTGGCTGGACCCGTGGATCTCGTTGCTTCGTGTGCTCGGCGTGCGCTTCCTGCCCGGTCACGCGCTCGACGGGTTCGAGGTGGCGAGCGGCGAGATCGGCGGCGTACGGATCCGCAAGCCGGACGGCTCGACCGCGGTGCACCGAGCCGACTGGTATGTCTGCGCCGTGCCGACCGATCGTGCCCGCCAACTGTGGTCCCCCGAAATGCGCGGCCTGGCCCCGAGTTTGGCGCGGATGGACGAGCTCGACGTCGACTGGATGAACGGCATGCAGATGTTCGTCAGCGAGAAGCTCGAGCTCGGCGCGGGCTACAACATCTATCTCGACGCCCCGTGGCGGCTGACCTCGTACTCCCAGCGCGCGTTCTGGGACGTCGACTATGCGGCGAAGTACGGCGACGGCCAGATCGTCGACGGTCTCACCATCGACATCGCCGACTGGGACACCCCCGGCATCCTGTTCGGCAAGTCGGCCAAGCACTGCACCCGCACCGAGATCTACCAGGAAACCTGGGCCCAGCTCACCGCGGCGCTCAACGACGACGGCCGGATCCAGTTGAAGGAGGGCATCGTGCGGGACTGGCTACTCGATCCCGGCATCAGCTGGCAGGACGGGCAGAACCACAACGACGAGCCGTTGCTGGTCAACACCATCGGCTCGTGGGCAGCGCGGCCCACCGCGCACACCGAGATCCCCAACCTGTTCCTGGCCGCCGACTACGTGCAGACCAATTTCGACCTGGCCACCATGGAGGGCGCCGACGAGGCCGGGCGCACCGCCGTCAACGCCCTGCTCGAGGCCGCGGGCTCGCCCGCACCGCGCGCCCAGCTGTTCACCAGGGACGCGATACCGGCGTTCGAACCGCTGCGGCAGATGGACGCCGCGCGGTTCCGGGCCGGGCAGCCGAATCTGTTCGATCTGGGTTGACCGATTGTTGCTCGCCGACTGGGGGCGCGCAGGACCGCCGGTCCCCTAGACTCTTGCGGGAGAGGCGAGTTCACCATCAGCGACTCGTCCCGCCATCACCGCCAGTAGGGGGCATGGGTGACGGGCAATACCGGGATAGTTCGGGTGCACATGACCGGATCGGAGTGGTTCGCGTCCGCACCCGGTGGGCTCAATCGATACTTCACCGACCTGTTCCACGCGCTGGCCCGCAGGCCGGAACTCGCGGTCTCCGCGTCGGCGTTCGGCACGCTGATGCCGGACCTGCGCGGTGCCCGAACCTGGGGCGGCACAGGAGGTTCCACGCTGCGCCGGGCCCGCACCGCGCTGCTCGACCGCGCCGGCCTGGCGCCCGGCACGGTGCTGGATCGCCACTTCTGCCTCTACGGACCGGTCGCCCTGCATCGGCGCGGCCGGTTGCCACTGGTCGTCCACTTCCACGGCCCGTGGGCGGCGGAAAGCCGGATGACCGGGCAGCAGCGCGCCGCAGTGCGCGCCAAGTATCTGCTCGAGCGGCTGCGCTACCTCGGCGCGGACCGATTCGTGGTGCTGTCCAACCACTTTCGCGAGGTACTCGAAACCGACTACCGGGTTCGCGCGGACCGCATCGCGGTCATCGCGCCCGGCGTCGACCTCGACCGTTTCCGGCCGGTTCCGCTCCCCGCCGACACCGCGACACGCACGGTGCTCTGCGTGCGCAGGCTCGAACGGCGCATGGGCATCGACACGCTGTTGCGCGCGTGGCCCGCCGTCCTCGCAGACCATCCGAACGCCCGGCTAGTGATCGTCGGCACCGGCACCGCCGAAGCCGAACTCCGTACTGCCGCAGCAGCTCTGGCTGACACGGTCGAGTTCGCCGGGCACGTCGACGACCGAAGCCTGAGCGAGCTGTACGCACAGGCGGCCTGCACCGTCGTGCCGACCAGCGCGCTGGAGGGTTTCGGGTTGATCGCGCTCGAATCGCTCGCGGTGGGACGCGCGCCCATCGTCACCGACTGTGGTGGACTTCCGGATTCGGTGCGCGGCCTCGACCCGTCGCTGATCGTGCCCGCCCGCGACGCCGAGGCGCTCGCCGCGCGCTTGGTCGCCGCGTTGCACGGCGACCTGCCGACCCCGCGCCGATGCCGGGCGCACGCCGAGACGTTCTCCTGGGACGCCACCGCGCGCCATCATCTCGCGCTCTATCGGGACCTCGGCCGATGACCAGGGCCCTGTTCCTCACCCACACCGCGGCGCCCTCCGGCGCCGAGCTGGCGACCCTGCGGTTGCTCTCCGCGCTGCACGACCTGGGACAACCGGATATCGCGATGGCTTACACGGAGGACGGACCGATGGTCGCGCGCACGCGCGCCCACGGCATCGAAACCCTGCTGCCGCGCGGCCGTTTCGAGAGCCGGGCGATGACCATCGGCGCGGGAGCGCGGCGGCTCGTCACCGGGTTCGCCGCGCTGCTGCGGCTCGGCTGGACCGTCGGCGGCACCGCCCGGCGCATCGGCGCGGACGTTCTGGTCGCGGAGAGCAGCAAGGCGCTGGTGATGGGCATCGTCGCCGCGCGCCGCGCGCGCATCCCGCTGGTCTGGCAGGTGCACGACCGGATCGCAGCCGACTACTTCGGCCGCCTGCCCACGCTGGTGCTGCGCGTGCTCGCCCGGCTCTGCTGCGCCGGCTATCTCGCCAACAGCCGCGCCACCCTCGCCACCTTGCCGACCGGACGCAAGCCCGCCCTGGTCGCTTATCCCGGCGTCGCACACCGCACCGGCACCGCGCGGCACCCGCAACGCCCGCCCACCGAGACGGTGGTGACCGTGCTCGGCAGGCTCGCCCCGTGGAAGGGGCAGGACGTGCTGCTGCGCGCGCTGGCGGCGACCGCGACCCGGCCACGTCGTGTGTACCTGATCGGCGGCACCTTCTTCGACGAGCAGCCCTACCGTGCCGAGCTGGAACGCCTCGCCGCGGACCTCGCCATCTCGGTGACGTTCACCGGGCACGTCGACGATCCGAGCGAATATCTGCGCGACACAGACATTCTCGTGCACTGCTCGGTGCTGCCCGAGCCCTTCGGCCAGGTGATCGTGGAGGGCATGCAGGCAGGCTGTGCCGTAATCGCCGCCGCGCCGGGTGGTCCCGAGGAGATCATCACACCCGGCATCGACGGTCTGCTCGTCCCGGGCGGGTCCGATGCACAGCTCACCGCGGCACTGGACGCCCTGATCGCCGATCCGGCGCTGCGCACCCGTCTCGCGGACGCGGGACGCCTGCGTGCCGCGGATTTCGACCTCACCACGACGGCGCGTTCGGTCGCCGTCTTCCTCACCGACCTCGCACAACGCAACGACGCCGCGGGCACCCCCACTCCCCCGGAGCGAACCACGTATGGCTGAGCACGCCGCACCGAACGCCCCCGACCAGCCATCCGACGGCGGCACGCACCGCCGAAATCCACGACAGCGCCATAATTTTCTCTCGATCGTCCGCGATATCGGCTACGTGAGCTTCGGCAAGTACGGGCAGTACGTCGTCACCATCGTCACCGTGCCGCTGATCGCCCGGGTGCTCGGCACGCACGGGCTCGGCCTGCTGGCGATCGGCATGTCCGCGTACTTCATCGGTTCGCTGCTCGTCGACCTCGGCATCACCTCCTACCTCGCCGCGCGGGTGCACGACGCGCACGCCGACGAGCTCGGCGCGGACCGATTCCGGCGCGTCAACCAGCTGCGCGGCGACTATCTGGCGATCCGCACCGGCACGCTCGGTGTACTCGGCGCCGCGTTGGCGCTCAGCTACGCCGTCGGCGCGCCCGAGCACGTGGAGATGATCCTGCTCGGGTTGTTCGCGGGCGGCTTCTGGTCGGTGTCGGAGGACTGGCTGCTCATCGGCCAGGGCCGCTTCGGCGCGTCGACCTCCTACCAGGCCGTCGGACGCATCGGATACCTCGCCCTGCTCGTCGCGGTGCTCCCCCGGGTACCGAGCGCGCAGGTCGCGTTGCTGTGCCTGCTCGTGTCCTCGGTGCCGACCGTCGCGTTGACCTGGTGGGATTCGTTGCGCACCTTCGGAAGACCGTCCCGCCCACGCGGCGTCCGAACCGTGTTACGTACCGGTGCGCCGGTTTTCACGTCCCGGCTATTGGTGACGTCCTACGGGCAGGGCGCGGCGGCGGTGTACTCGGCGGTGCTGGACGCGGTGTCGCTCGGCCTCTACTCGGCCGGGGACCGGCTGGTCCGCGCGATCCAATCCACCTTGGATCCCATCGGTTTCGCGCTGCTGCCGCGGATGGCCCGCAAGAGCGCCGACGACAACTTCTGGCGCCATGCCGTGCAGGCGCTGCTGGCCTGCGTCTGCACCGCGACGGTCGCCGCCGCCGCGGTGTGGCTGGCCGCGCCGACGCTGATCCACCTGGTGTTCGGCAAGGACTTCACCGCCGCCATCGCCCTGTTGCGGGTGGAGACCTTCGTGCTGCCCGCCACCGCGATCACCTCGTTCGTCACCACGGCCGTGCTGCCGGTGCGCCAGGACACCACCGGCGTGCTGATCGGCGCCGTGCTCGGCACCGCGGTGGCGGCCACCGCGCTGGCCATCGCGTTCCGTACGCACTCGGTATGGACGCTGGTGTACGGCACCGTCGTGGTCGAATTCACCGTCGCCGCCTGGTATCTGCTCCGCGTGCGCAACCTCATCCACCGCGAGCGGGTAACACCGGCCGAGGGACCCGCGATTGTGCTGATGCGGGAGGAGGGCGGGGCATGAGAATTCTCTACCTCGGTGACGACTGGGTCGGCAGCAACGCACGCTCGCTCGCCGACGGCTTCCGGCAGGCCGGACACGACGTGGTCGTCCTCGATACCACACGGGTCACCTTGCCGCGCAGGCTTTCTCCGCCGTGGATCTATGCGAAGTTCAGCGATCGGCGGGCACCGTGGTCGGTGGCCGCGCTGCACGAGGAGATCGACCGCGTCGCCGCGGCGCTGCGGCCGGATCTGGTCTTCGTGTTCAAGGGCATTCATCTCGACCAGCGCAGGCTGCTCGACCTGCCCGCGCCGCTGCACGTGCACTACAGCCCGGACGATGTCGCGAACCCGGCCAACATCAGCGCGGAATACCTTGCGCACGAACATGAATGGGATCATGTGCTGACCACTAAGCGGCACAATGTCGCGGAGCTGCGCGCCCGCGGCGCCCGCGGCGTCGTCTTCGTGCGCAGCGCCTACGATCCGGCCTGGCATCATCGCACCGCACGCCGCGGCATGGGGCAGTTCCTCGTCGGTTTCATCGGCGTGTGCCGACCCGATCGCCGCGCCGACCTGGTCGCGCTCGCCCGCAGACACGGGGACCGAATGCTGGTGCGCGGACCCGGCTGGCGCCGCGTGCCCGAATTGCGCACCACGGGTGCGGTGGTCGGCGGCGCCGTGTACGGCCAGCGGTACTCCGAGATCGTCGCGAGCGTCACCGCGAACCTGGTCCTGCTGAACTCCGACAACCGCGACACCCATACCTGCCGCACCTTCGAAGTGCCCGCGGCCGGTGGGCTTTTCGTCGGCGAACGCACCGAGGAGCACGCCGAGCTGCTGCACGACACCAGCGAGTGTTTCCTGTTCTCCGATACCGCCGAACTGCGCGAGATCATCGACTGGTGCGCCGCACACCCCGAGAAAGCCGCCGCGGTGGCCGCGGCCGGCCATCAGCGGATCGTCGGCGGTAACCATCGCTACGTCGACCGGGCCAGGGAGATCATCGATGCGATCGCCTGAGCCCGCGCCGTGAGCGCCACCACCGAGGTGCTGCTGATCGCCCTCGCCCTGCTCACGATCGTGGTCGCGGCCACCGCGATTCCCGGTGTGGCCCGGGTGTTCCTGATCGCGCAGGCGGCCTTCTGGTCGCTGTCCTACCTGGCCCGACCGCTGGTGCTGCTGCGGGTGCAGCCGGAGCCGCACTACGGCGACAACGTGCCGGACCCGCGCCTGGCCGAGTTCGGCTACGACCGTGGCATCGCACTGGTGCTCGAGCACGTCGTGTTCGGACTCTGGATCTACGCGGGACTCGTTGTCGGGTACGCGCTCTGGGCCCGCCGTCAACCGCCACCCGCCCCACCGGCACTGACCACCGATCCCGACTTCGTGCCCATCCTCGCCGCCATGTACGGGGTCGGGTTGTCGGGCCGGGCCGCATCGGTCGCCACCGGATCCATCGGCGGCGCGGGCGATGTCGACAGCGCCAACCCGATTCTGTCCTTCGTCGCCATTCTCGCCACCATCGCCGCGCTCGGGCTGATCATCTTCATTCGGCCGGCCCGGCCCAGATCGACCGCGCTCATCATCGGTGGCCTGCTGCTCGGCGAGCTGGCCTGGACGGCGGTGGTCGAATCCAAGACGCCCATCATCGGGGCGGCGCTGGCCATCGCCATCCGCTTCGCCCTGCTCGGCTGGACCAGGACCAAGGCGGTCTCCGTCGCGGCCATCGGCGTGCTCGGCATCGGCGGCTTCGGCTGGCTGCAGTCGCTGAAACAAACCGAGGTCGCCAAAGCCGAAGCGGCGGTGATCGATTCGGGGTATCCGCCACTGGTACAGCCGTTCCTCAGCATCCTGCGCCGGTTCGATCTGCTCGAGGCCGCCACCGACGCCCGTTTCCACGGGCCGGGGGGATGGCTCACACCGGCCGAGGCACTGCGCCACGCCGTGACCAGCCTGGTACCCAGCCAGTTGCTCGGCACCCAGAAGTTCCAGTCCGGCACCGCGTGGGCACAGGACGTGCGCGGCGCCTCGGTCGACATGACCAAGGTCTCGGTGTCGCTGGCCGAAGGCAACGTCAACGAGGGCTATGTGCTCGGCGGCTACGCCGGGGTGCTCGTGTGCGCGGTGTTCACCTTCGCGCTGCTGATCGCCTGGGCCAGAGCGCTGCATGCACGCTTGTTTCCGATCGTGGTCCTCGGACTGGCCATGACCGGCGCCTCCGCGCTGTTCGAACGCGGCATCCTCGGCAGCATGGAGAATCTCGGCAAGTTTCTCCAGGCGGCCGTGTTCGCGTGGCTCATCTCGCTGCTGGTGCGTGAGTACCGGCGCCGGGCCACACCGGTCGCGCCGCGCGCGGCGCGACCCGACCTTGTCGGGGCTGTCCCTACCGCAGAGAAAGCGTCCACCCCATGGGATTGATCGACTATTGGCGTATCGCGCGCCGCCGCTGGGTCATCATCGTCACGGCGGTGGTGCTGTGCCTAGCGGCGGCGGGCGGCTACGCGAGTACGCTTCCGACCACCTACGTCGCCGCGAGCAGCATGTACGTGTCGATGGCGACCGGCACCTCGGTCAACGACTCGTACCAGGGCGGGTTGGCCGCCCAGCAGCGGGTCCGCTCGTATCTGGACCTGGCGACCAGCGCGACCGTCGCCAAGCGCGTCATCGACGACCTCGGGCTACCGTTGTCGGTCGGCGAGGTGCAGAGCAAGATCAAGGCGTTCTCCCCGCCCGCGACCACCAACCTGGTGATCACCGTCGAGGCGGGCACCGCCGAGGGCGCGCGCGACCTCGCCAACTCGGTGGTGGCCCAATTCCGGCGGCTCATCGACGAATTGGAGACGATCGAGCGCGACGCGGCGCCCGCGGCGCGGGTGGCGGTCGTCGATCGGGCCGAGCTGCCGACGGCGCCGAGCGGGCCGCAGACGAAACGGCTGCTGCTGCTCGGCATGCTCGCCGGGCTCGCGCTCGGCTGCGCGGGCGCCTTCGTCCGCGACCGCACCGATCGCACCCTGCGCACGTCCAACGATCTCGAAGCACTGCTGCCCGTGCCGATTCTGGGCATCATCGACGCGGGACGGCCCGGCGCGCCCGACGAGACCCGCAGACTGCGTACCCGGCTGCTGCGCGAAAGCGACACTGCCGGAGTGCAGTTCACCAGCCTTTCGGCCCGGTCCGAACCGGAAGTCGCGGCCGCCCTGGCGAAGTCGTTCGCCGACACCGGCAACAGCGTGCTGCTGATCGACGCGGACACCTCCGGCCACGGCGGCTACGCGGCCGTGCCCGAGGCGAAACCGGGCCTGGCCGAGGTGCTTCGCGACGGCGTCCCGGTGCACGACGCGCTCACCGCGTTGCCGGGAACCGGTGTCACCGTGCTGCCGCTCGGTGCGGCCGACGAGCGCACGCCCGACCTGCTCGCCGCGGACCGGTTCGGCGCGCTCGTGGCGAAGCTGCGCACCGAATACGATCACCTCGTCGTGCAGACCGCGCCGGTGACCCGGGCCGCCGACGCCATCGCGCTCGCACCGCTGTGCGGGCAGACCATCGCCGTCGTCCCGCTCGGCGACCTCACCGGCCCGCAATTGCGCGGTGCGCTGGCCACTTTCGGCGACAACAAGCTGACCGGCGCGGTAGCGTACAGCAAGCCGGGCAACCGGTTGCGGCGGCTCCGCGAGCGGCTGCGGCGATGAGCGGGCCGCATGACGGATCCCAGCGTTGGCGAGGCAGGGTCATGACCGAGGACGTGGTTGGCCGGCGACGCATGCTGGCCGCGGCATTCGGGGCGGCAGGCGCGGTGCCGGTGCTCGCCGCGTGCACCAGCACCCCGGAGGCGCGGCCGCCGACGGTCGAATTCCGCTCCCCGCACGTCACCGACATGCCGGCGGCCCGCAATGTGCGCGACTTCGGCGCGGTCGGCGACGGCGTCGCCGACGACACGGCGGCCATCGCGGCCGCGGCCGCCGTCACCGACAAACCGCTCGTCATGTATCTGCCCGCGGGGCACTACCGGGTGACCGCGTGGCCCGAAATGGGCGACTACGCCACGGTTCTCGGCGACGGCGCCGACGTGACGGTGATCAGTTGCGAAACCGACACCACGCTCATCCACCTACGGCGGCGCAACCGGGTGCGCTTCGCCCGGATCGGGTTCTATCTGGCCGGGCCCAAGGCGACCGGCGTGGTGCTGTCCGAGTGTTTCCGGTGCTCGTTCGATTCGGTGGTGATCCGCGGCAATCACCTCAGCGACAACCATCCACGCTATCTGGCGCAGCGCGGTGTGGTGCTCGAGGACAACACCGGCGGCACCTCGTTCGTCAACTGCGACATCAACAATTTCGGCTACGGCATCGTCACGTCCTGCATCCAGAACTACGTCACCTCGTCCAAACTCACCAGCAACTTCGTCGGCGTGCTCGGCACCGGCAACGACCACAACGCCGGATTGGCGCTCACCAACGTCGAATTCGTCTCCGACGCCGATCCGCGCACCACCGATCGGCACATCCTCGTCGACGGCGCGGCCAACGACTGGTGGCTGACCAACGTCTGGTTCGAGGGCGCCGAGGTCGCGCTGTCCATCGGGCACGCCGAGCGGGGCGGGCCCGCGCAGTTCGGCATGATCAACTGCAAGGTCGCGGCGCGCCGGATCGGGCTCGACCTGATCTATTGCCGCCAGCCCTATCTGGCCAACGTGCAATTCGACAAGGATCTGGACCGCCCACCCACTGAACTGCGGATCGATCCGGCGGGCTGCCCCGAGGGCACCGCGGTGAACCTGATCTCCACCGCGGCCGACGATCTCAATCCGGCGGTGTTCCCCGACCGCTGGCACGTGCTGGGGCGCACCGGCATGCAGACGCCCGCGCTCACCGGCACGGTCGTGATCAAGGCGGGCCGCAGCGATGCGGACGTCTTGCAAACGCAGTCCGCCGACGGCTCGGTGCGCGCGGCCGTGCTCGGCAGCGGAACCTGGCTCTCCGAGCACAGGGAAGGAGGTCTCGTGCTCAAGGACGCGTCCGGGACATACTGGCGGGTGTCCATCTCCACCGAAGGCGCCCTCAAGACCATGTCCTTGGGTAAACAGCGGCCGCGCGAGTAGCGGCCATGACCCGACCGAAATCGCTGGCGCGCAGCAGACTCGGGCCGGTACCGCTGCGTGCGGGCACGGTGGTGCTACGCCCGCCCCGGCTCGCCGACTACCCGCTCTGGCGGCACATCCGCCTGCGCGACCGGCGCCACATCGAGCCGTTCTGGTACAGCTCGGCGCTGGACTGGGACGCGCGGCACAGCGCGGCTCATTGGGTGCGTGAATGTCTCATGATCCGCGCCGAGGCGCGGGCGGGGCGCAGGTTGGCCACCGTGATCGAGGTCGACGGCCGGTTCGCGGGTCAGATCGAGCTCGGCACCATCGACCCCGCGACCGGCACCGCGGAAATGGGCATCTGGGTGGACGCCACGGTGGCCAGGCACGGTATCGGCGGATTGGCCGCGGCCATGCTGCTCGACCACGGTTTCACCAGGCTCGGCCTGCGGCGGGTCACCGCGCCGATCTCACCGGCCAACCTCGCCGCCGCGCACGGCGCCGCCGGCGTCGGTTTCCGCAGAGAAGCGTTGATGGGCAGGTACTTCGATGTGGGCGGGGCGCGGCGCGACCACGAACTCTGGGCCGTCACCGTGGCCGATCGCCCGCCGGACGGGTTCGCCGGGCACTGGCTCGCGCGCCACGATCGGCCCGATGCCGCGGCGCTGCCCGAGCCGGTCGATCCGGTGCCGCTGGCCGTGCCCAAGCTCGCCATGGTCCTCGCGGGAGCGCGCTTCTACGCGGGGCGGGCGGTGCACCTGTTCGACCCGCTCGGCACGCCGCCGCCGATCCGGCTCGCCGACCCGGACCATCCCGAGGTGGTCATCCGCACCCGCAGGCCCACCGACTGGCGAGGCTGGCGGGCCGCACGAGCGCGCGGCCGCACCGTCCTTGACCCGGACGCGGCGAGCGCCGAACCGGCCTGGGCCGCACAGCACACCTGGTCCCGGTGGTTGCGCGAGTACCTGCGCACCAGGGCGGGATTGCGCGCACCGGGCGGACTGGTGCTCGCGGTCGAGGTGGACGGGGTATATGCCGGGGAGGCAAGGCTGTTCGATCGGGACATGTTCGATCGCAACGCCCGCATGTTCGTCTGGGTCGATCCGGCGCACCCGGCGCACGTCCGGGTCGCGGCCACCAGGGCGCTGCTCACCCTCGCGTTCGGCCCGCTCGGACTGTGCCGGGTCGCGACCACCATCGCGCCGGGCGATCGCGCCGCCGCCGAGATCGCCGCCCGGGTCGGCATGGCGCACGAGGGGCGGCTGCGCTGCTCGGTCGACGCCACCGGCCGCCGCGCCGATCACGACCTGTGGGCGATCACCACGCCCACCCCGCCCGAGCGCGCGCCGGAGTCACCGACGCCCACCGAGCCCTCGCCCCGCGGCTCCGGGAAACCATGAGCGCCGCGGGTCGGCGGAGGCCGAGCGCGAGCGGTCTATAGGCGCGCGATCGAGCCGATCCGCGCCGGATCGGGCACGCGGACAATCTTTCCGACCGTTTCCGGCGAAGCCCGAATCGCCCCGTGCGCGTTCCTTACGGTGGCGCGGACACCGCCGAGCAGAGGACGACACATGACTCGAACGCGTTGGCTACTGGGCAAAGTCGCGGTCATCACCGCCGTTCGGCCACACCGACCGGCCGCTTTGTGGCCTGCGCGGCACTGCCGTCGTTGCGCGGACAATCCGGCGGGCCCGCACGTACAGTGATGCGCAGAACCCGTCGCGCACCGGAGGATTCGCACGGGTCAGCGTGTCCGACCGCGGGGAGATCACCATGGCGTCCGATCCCGATCATCCAGCGACGCCGCACGGCCGCTTCGCCAGGAGCAACGCGCTGCAGGCCCGCCTGCACGAGCTGGTCCCCGGCGGCGCGCACACCTACGCCAGGGGCGCCGACCAGTATCCCGAGCACATGGCCCCGGTACTGGTGCGTGGCAACGGATGCCGGGTGTGGGACGCCGACGGCAACCGCTACGTCGAGTACGGCATGGGCCTGCGGTCGGTCACCCTCGGGCACGGATACGCGCCGGTGCTCGACGCGGTACGCGCCGCGATCGCCGACGGCGTCAGCTTCAGCAGGCCGACCGAGCTGGAACTGCTGGCCGCACAGGACTTTCTCGACCTGGTGCCGGGCGCCGACATGGTGAAGTTCGCCAAGAACGGCTCCGACGCGACCACCGCCGCGGTGCGCCTGGCCCGTGCCGCCACCGGCCGGACCGCGCTGGCCGTCTGCGATCAGCCGTTCTTCTCGGTGGACGACTGGTTCATCGGCGCCACCGCGATGTGCCGCGGCATCCCCGCCGCGAGCGCGGCCGACACCGTGCGTTTCCGCTACAACGATCTCGATTCGCTGGCCGCCGTGCTCGATTCGGGTCGCGTCGCCGCGGTCGTCATGGAGGCGGCGACCGCGCTCGCCGAACCCGCGCCCGGCTACCTCCTCGGCGTGCGCGCCCTGTGTGATCGGCACGGCGCGCTGCTCGTGTTCGACGAGATGATCACCGGCTTCCGTTGGTCCGCGGGCGGCGCGCAGGCGGTCTACGGCGTCCGGCCCGACCTGTCGTGCTGGGGCAAGGCGATGGGCAACGGGTTCCCGCTCTCCGCGCTGGCCGGTAGGCGCGAACTCATGGAGCTCGGCGGCCTGCGCACCGACGACGACCGGGTGTTCCTGTTGTCCACCACCCATGGACCGGAAACGGCGGCACTGGCCGCGTTTCGCGCCGTGGTCCGCGCCTATCGCACCGGCGATCCCATCGCCCGCATGGAGCGGGCCGGGCAGCGCCTCGCCGACGGGGTCAACGCGATCGCCGCCGATCTCGGTATCGCCGACCACCTCCAGGTGCTCGGCCGCCCGTCGTGCCTGATCTTCGTCACCCGCGATTCGAACGGCCGCCCCTCCCAGGAGTTCCGGACACTGTTCCTGCAGGAGTTGTTGCAGCGCGGCGTGCTCGGGCAGTCGTTCGTCACCTCCGCCGCGCACACCGACGACGCCATCGACGAGACCATCGCGGCCTGCCGCGAGGCCGCCGCGGTGTATCGCAAAGCCATCGACCAGGGCAGCGTGGACGGACTGCTCGTCGGCCGTCCGGTCGCGCCCGCCATCCGCCGCACCGCGGCACCGCGCAGAATCGCGCCCGAGGACGAATGAGGCGGCCCAGCATGGCGATTCGAGTGTCGAAACACCCGCCGGAATGGCACGGTGTGCAACTTTGCAGTCGTGGCACACCTGCGGTGCGTGCCATGACGCAGCGGGTGCATGCCGCTGCCGCCACGTTCGAAGTCCTTGCCGCACCGCGGCTTCCCAGGCCGAACCGATGAGCGGCCCACGGGTCGCCATCGTGCACGAGCGGTTCACCGAATTCGGCGGCTCCGAGGCCGTCGTGGGCGAGCTGGCCGAAACCTGGGCACATACGGAGGTTTTCGCCCCGATCGTCGATCCGGCGGGTGTGCGCCCGCCGCTGACCACGGTGCACGATACCTGGCTCAGCCGCGCCTACGCCGCCACCGGCCGCCGCTCGCACGCTCCGCTACTGCCCTTCGCGCCGCGTGCACTGCGCCGCCTGCCCCTCGCGCGGCGCTTCGACGCCGTGGTCATCAGCCATCACGCCTTCGCCATCCAGGCCGCGCTCGCCACCGACGCGCCGGTCCTCGCCTACGTGCACAGTCCGGCTCGCTGGGCATGGGACCGCGAGTTCCGCGCCCGCGAGGCAGGCGGTCCGGCGGGTCAGCTCGCGCTCGCCGCGCTGGGCAGCCTCGCCCGGCACGCCGAATTGCGGGCCGCGCCTCAGCTTTCCCAGATCGTCGCCAATTCCCGCGCGGTCGCCGCGCGGGTGCGGGACTGGTGGGGGCTGCCCGCCACCGTCGTCTATCCGCCGGTCCAGATCGACAACTTCACCCCGGACGCCGCGATACCGCGGGAGGACTTCTTTCTCTTCGCGGGCAGGCTGGTGCCGTACAAGCGCCCGGATCTGGCCATTCGGGCGGCCCAGCGCGCGGGCTGCCGGCTGGTCGTGCTGGGCGACGGTCGCTTTCGCGCGCAGCTGGAAAGCCTCGCCGGGCCGGAGACCACCTTCCTCGGTGCGACCGCGCACGAGGTCCTGGTCGATGCCTACCGCCGCTGTCGCGCGCTGCTGATGCCCGGCGTCGAGGATTTCGGCATCGTGCCGGTGGAGGCGATGGCCTGTGGCACCCCGGTTCTCGCGGTCGATCGCGGTGGCGCACTCGACACGGTCCGGCCGGGCGTGACCGGTGCGCACGTCGCGCACGGCGACGACGAAGCCGTCGTGGCCAACCTGGCCGCGGCCATGCGCGACTGCGACCCGTCCGACTACCGGACCGAGCTCATCCGAGCGCACGCGCAGACCTTCTCGCCCACCGCCTTCCGCGCCAACATGGCCGACGCGGTGGCGGGACTACTGCACTGACCGCGTCAGGCCAGACAGGTCGGCGCGGGCGGTTTCGGCGTGTTCCAATCGTTGACCGTGATCCATTGGAATACCGCGGACCGCCGCTTCATATAACGCAGCAGGCCTTCGTTGGTCTCACACAGCTCTTGCAGATTTCCGATCACGTAACTCTCCGTGATGACCGTCTGGAGTTTTTCGTTGAAGGCGGCCTCGCCCGCGCACATGGCGTTTCGCGTGTCTTTGTCAAATGCCGGATTCCCGTAGAGCAACCGCCGCGTTTCGGTGTGCACCGGTTTGTCGAAGTTCAACGGCGAGAGCTCCAGCCACTCACCGACTTCCTGATACCAGCGCTCGTCGTGGTCGGCACCGTCGCAGATGTGCTCGTCGGCTTCGATCGCCACACCGAACAGCACCGCGTCGGCGCGCGTCGCCGGGCCGAGCACCAGCAACGCGGCGCCGAGCGCACAGGTCACCATCGAGGTCGTGCGTGAGAATTTCAAAGACCCGAACCCTCCAAAATGGTCGTGAACATTCGACTGCCGCTCGGCTACGCAGTATTACATTCACCAACCGGTCGCTCGGGAAACTCCCGCACACCTCGGTGCGCCGCGCCGGAAACCGGCGCGGCGCAGTACTAAGTGAGTTGATAGGTGGCCAGGACCGCTTTGTGGTCGGTCACCCATTTGCGCGGCGTGGCGAGAAAATTGTCCTCGGTATTCTCGTCCTGCCGGGTATTGCGCACGATCGAACCGCGCGGGCCGACGATGCCCACCTCGCTGAGGCGCAGTGCGGCACCGGGTCCGGCGAAGATGTAGTCGATGCGGTCGCGTTCGTCGGACTCGGGCGCCCAGGTGAGCTGGTCGACCCGCGCGTCGGGATTGCTCGCGGGCCAGGTGAAGCCCGGGTGCGTCACCGGGTCCGGATAGCGGGAGCGGTAGGCGTCGACGAACCCGGCCTGCTGCAGCCGACGGGTGCTCTCCCAAGGCAGCACCACGCCGTTGTGGTCGAACAGGTTCGCCGCCGCCTGCGTCCAGTCCAGCGCCGACGGCTCGTTGAAGTCGCCGCCCATCAGCACCGAACTACCCGCCGCCGCTTCGGCTTTCGCATCCTCGATGAAGGCGCTGATCGCTTCGGGGCGGCCGGAGGCCAGGTTCACCCGCCGCACCGTCGCGGGATCGGTCACCGGGCCGCCCGGCAGCTTCTTCCAGCCGAATTCGGAGAACTCCCCCGGCACGGGCACGCCGGCGCCGTAACCGCGGGGCAGATACGTGGCATACCACCGATATTCGAGATGCGCGGCATAGGCGGTTACCCGCCTGCCGTCGACGTTCAACCGGGCCTTGACCATCCAGCCCTGATCCGCGCTCTGCTCGACCGGAAACGCCGAGAGCACGCCGGTGTCCTCGGACGTGACCGCCTCGAACTTGTGGCCCTTCTTCGCCAGCGCGGCCGCGATCTGCGCGGTCGCCTTGTTCGCCTCCGACAGCAGCACCACCGAGGCGCGGGTATCGATGATCAGATCGGTCACCAGGCCGATACCATCGGCGATCTTGCTCGCACCCATCCAGATATTGATGGCGAGTACCCGAATCTCCCCGGCCGCGGGCGCCGCGGCGGCCGACGGCATCGCCGTCGCGGCGGCGAGCGCGCCGCCTGCGGCACCGAACAGTTTCATCGCATCGCGTCGTGTCATCGAACTCGTCATGGTGACCATCACTCCGATCGTGTGCACTGCGGGACAAAAGCGTTTCACTTCATGGCTAGCCACCCGATCGGAATTTCCCGTGAACTCGACGAGAGCGCAGAGCGAACAGCGACGGCTCCGGTGTGCGCGGTGGCCTCGGCCGGGCAGCCGTGGGACAGTCAGAACATGAACGCGCGCCGTCGCTTTGCCGTGGTCGTTGCCGGGCTCCTGAGCACCGCGTTGGTCGCCGGGTGCGGCGCGGGGTCCGATCCGGGCACCGCACCCGCGTCGAGCGTGCCGGGGGTGGTGCCGCTGGTCTCGACCGATGACCTGCCCGCGGCCGGGCCCGACGAGGTGCATCTGTTCGGACTCAACGATCTGCACGGCAACCTGCAGCCGCCGGCCGGCTCGACCGGCAAGATCGCGGGCCACGACGCGGGCGGTGCCGCCTATCTGGCCACCCACCTCGCCCGCTTGCGGGCCGCGTATCCGGCCAGCGCGGTGGTCGCCGCCGGCGACGACATCGGCGCCAGCCCGCTGGTCTCCGGGCTCTTCCACGACGAGCCGACCATCACCTTCCTGAACAACATCGGGATGGCGGCCTCCTCGGTCGGCAACCACGAATTCGACGACGGCGTCCTCGAATTGGCGCGGATCCAGCAGGGCGGCTGCGCGCTGGACGACTGTTCGCCCGGCGCGCCGTTCACCGGCGCGAAGTTCGCGTACCTGGCGGCGAACGTGACCGACGCCGAGGGCAAGCTGCCGCCCGCGCTGCGGCCGTGGACCATGCTGGAGGTGGGCGGGCACAAGATCGGCGTGATCGGCACGGTCACTCCCGACACCACCAATCTGGTGCTGCCCGCAGGCATCCGGGGCTATCGATTCGACGACGAGGCCGCGACGATCAACCGCTACGTGCCGGAACTGACAGCCGCGGGCGCCGAGACCATCGTGGCCCTGATGCACGACGGCGGCATCCAGCAGACGCCAAAGGACGTCCCGGTCGACTACAACGGTTGCGCCGACATCAGCCCGAACGTCACCGCCCTCGCCACGGCCATCGATCCGGCAGTCAAGGCACTGTTCACCGGGCACAGCCACCAGCCGTACGTGTGCACGATCGCGGGCAAGGTGGTCACCCAGGCCGCCTCCTACGGCAGACTCGTCACCGATCTCACGTTGCGTTTCGCCGCGGACGGCGTGCAGGCGTCCGCGGTGAACCGGGTGGTGACCCGCGAGGTGACCCCGGACGGTCCGACCACCGCGCTCGTCGACTTCTACGCCGAACAGGCGCGGCCGCGCACCGCGCGGGTGGTCGGCTCGGCCGGTGCCGTGTTGTCGCACGACCCTGGCCCCTCGGGCACCGCGCCGCTCGGCGACGTGATCGCCGATTCGATGCTCGCGGCCACCGCGGGACCGGCAGGCGCGGTCGCGGCGTTCATGAACCCGGGCGGCGTGCGGGCCGACATCAAGGCGGGTCCGGTCACCTATGGCGACCTCTTCACGGTCCAGCCGTTCGGTAACCAGGTCGTCACGCTCACCCTCACCGGGCAGCAGGTACTGCGCCTGCTCGAACAGCAGTGGACCAACGCCAGCAAGCCCGCCGTGCTCTCTCCCGCGGGCATCACCTACGCCTACCGCGATGCCGCACCGCAGGGCGCGAAGGTCGTGCCGGACAGCGTACGGATCGCCGGCCAGCCACTCAATCCCGTTGCCACATACCGGATCACGACCAATAGCTTCCTGGCCACCGGCGGCGACGGCTTCGCGGTCTTCACCGAGGGCACCGACAGCGTCCCCGGACCGACCGATCTGGCCGCCTTCGAGGACTACTTCCGGGACAACCCCGCGGTGCGGCCGCCCGCCACGCGCGTCGACAAGCGATAGCCAGTCGGATGCCAGACCTGAACTGGTCAAATGACCAGTGAAGGTATAACTGGAAATTGTTGTAACACTTACCCTTTGACCTGCGCAGACAGGTGACCAGTCCCACAGCCGCAGACCGACCGGAACGCTTGCCGGGGTCGCGCGGAATCCATTACTGTTTCCTATAAGTCAGGACGAAGGGGTTCCTACTTTCGGCCCGACCGCTGTTACCGCGTCAGGGGGCACATCGCGGGCCGGACCAGTATCTCCGCATTCACCGTTGCATGCCGGATTACTTTGTGCGACAAGATGGTTCGAGTGAACAGCAGGAGAGGACGATGGCTACCTACATCGTGACGGGCGGTACCGGATTCTTGGGACGACGAGTCGTTCAAGAGCTGCTGGACCACGATCCCGACGCCGTTGTCCATGTGCTGGTGCGCGCGGAGTCGCTGCAGAAGTTTGCTGACCTGGCCACCGCGTGGCAGGGCGGCGAGCGGGTGTTCTCCCTGGTCGGCGATCTCACCGCGGCGGGGCTCGGCCTCACCCGCGAGGCGCCGGCCGCCGACCACGTGGTCCACCTCGGCGCCGTGTACGACATGACCGCCGACGAGGAGACCGCGCACGCCGCCAACGTCGCGGGCACCCGCTCGGTGATCGCCCTGGCGCGCGAGACAGGCGCTGTGCTGCACCATGTTTCGTCCGTCGCGGTGGCGGGCGACCACAAGGGCAAGTTCTTCGAGGAGGACTTCGACCTCGGCCAGCAGCTCACCTCGCCCTACCACCGGACCAAGTTCGCCGCCGAGCGGCTCGTGCGCGAGGCGCGGGGCGTGCGCTGGCGGGTGTACCGGCCCGCGATCGTGGTCGGCGATTCGCGCACCGGCGAGATGGACAAGATCGACGGTCCCTACTACTTCTTCTCCGCCATCGCCAAGCTCGCGGCGCTGCCGTCGGATCTGCCGATGCCGCTGCCCGACCTCGGCGCGACCAACATCGTCCCGGTCGACTATGTCGCCGCCGCCATGGCCACGCTGATCCGTCGCCCCGGCCTCGACGGTCGCACCTTCCACCTGGTCAACCCCGAACCGCAGCCGTTCAGCGCGGTGTACGGCGCCCTCGCCGCGGCGGCGGGCGCGCCCACCGGCATCGGCGTGCTGCCCGGCAGCGCCGTCGCGCTGACCGGATTGGCCCAGCTGCCCGGCGTCTCCTCGGTGCGCGATTTCCTGTTGGAACAGTTGGGCATTCCCGCGGCCGTCGCACCGCACACCTCCTTCACCGCGGAGTTCATCTCCGACTCCACCCGGGCCCAGCTACGCGGTTCCGGGCTGAGCGTGCCGCCCTTCGAGAGCTACGCCGAGCGGCTCTGGAGCTACTGGCGCAGCCACCTCGACACCCGGCACGACCGCGCCGCGGTCACCGACGATCCACTCGACGGCAGGATCGTGCTGATCACCGGCGCGTCCTCGGGTATCGGGCTGGCCACCGCGCACGCCGTCGCCCGGCGCGGCGCGACCGTCCTCATGGTCGCCCGCGGCAAGGACGATCTGGCCGACGCCGCCGACTCGGTGCGCGCGGAAGGCGGTGTGGCCTATGACTATCCGTGCGACATCACCGACGCGGACGCCGTCGAGGCACTGGTTGCCGCCGTGCTCACCGAACACGGCCACGTCGACTATCTGGTGAACAACGCCGGTCGCTCGATCCGTCGCTCGGTGCTCAATTCCACCGATCGGATGCACGATTTCGAGCGGACGATGGCGGTGAACTACTTCGGCGCGGTCCGGCTGATCCTGGCCCTGCTGCCGTCGATGCGGGCGCGCCACTTCGGCCATGTCGTCAACATCTCCTCGATCGCCGTGCAGACCAAGGTGCCCCGCTTCGCCGCCTACGTCGCGAGCAAGTCGGCGCTGGACAACTTCAGCGAGATCGCCGCGGTCGAGAACCGCGACGCGGGCATCACTTTCACCTCGGTGCGGATGCCGCTGGTGCGCACGCCGATGATCGCCCCGACCGATCTCTACCGTTCGCTGCCGGTCCCCGACCCGGACCAGGCCGCCGCCATCGTGGTGCGTGCGCTGGAGGATCGGCCGCACCGCATCGACACCCCGGTCGGCACGTTCGCCCAGGCGGTCGATCTGCTGATGCCCTCACTCAAGCGGACCATCCTGCATCAGGGCTACCGCATGTTCGGGGAATCGCATGCGGCACAGGGCAAGCAGGCGGTTACGCCGCAGCAGCCCACACCGGTCGAGGAGTCGGACCGGCCGGGACGCAGCCCACTGACCGTGCTGGCGCCGGTGCTCATGCCCCTGATGGCACTGCCCGGTCCGGCCGCGCGCGTGGCGCGGGTGGTGCCCGGATTGCAGTGGTAGTCACCGGGATATCAATTCCGGGAGACCGGCGTTCGCAAATTTCCGGCGATCGGTTCAGACACGTGCCTGACGGTTCGGCACTATATCGGGATACCGACAGTGGATTCGGGCGATGTGGTGCCGGACCGTGCGCAACTCGGTATGGAGTTCCGTAAGCCGCTGTGTGTGAGAATTCCGTTCGGCGGCAGTGATCGCGCGGGTGAGTGCGCGGGCGTGGGTAGCAAGCAAGTCGAGAAATACCCGAGCTTGTGCGATGTCGGGATCATCGGACATTCGCTGTTCCTATCACGCCCGATCGCCGCCGCACCGCCGGATCTCCCCGCGTTCCACGCGATTTCGCCGCACCGTGTCCGAACCGAAAAGGACCACCGGTGTTTCAGAGAATGTGCGGGACGGCATGAAATGCCGAAAGCGGTGGGGCCGTTCGGCCCCACCGCGGATTTCCCCGGCGGGAAACTCAGACGCGCGCCGCCGCGAACTCGGCGGCAGGCCACATGGCCCAGCCGTAGTTGCCGTGCTGCGCCGGGTCGAGACCACCGCCGCAGACCGGATCGCCACCCGTGCAGTAGTTTCCGGTGCGCCAGGCGTAATGGCCAGGCACGTTCCAGCCGATCAGCCGGACCGGATCGCCGAACAGCAGCACCGCGGCCACCCGCGATTCGAGCTCACCTGGCAGCACCGCCATGCCGCCGAGCACCGTCACCACGCCGGTGCCGAGCACCCCGTGCGTGACGATCGCGCCCTGCGAATAGCCGACCAGGATGAACCGCTGGTCCGGGCACGCCGCCGCCTGCCACAGCAGATGACCGGTCATGTCATGGGTGCCGCGACTCACCGAAGCCGGATCCAGCAGGTCCGCAGGATAATTCACGCGGTACGCGGTGGAGCTCACCGGTAGCGCCTGCTGCAACGTGCTGTAGAGCGGGTCGCCGACCGCGGCTCCGAGGTAGCCGGGTTCCTGTGTTCCCCGTGCGACTACCACGTCGATCGCGGCGCAGGGTGACGCCCACGCGGGCGATCCTGTCGTCGCTCCGAAACCCGCGGCAAGCAGTAGCACGATGAAAACTCGCACCACCCGCCACTTTTCGAAATGAATTACCTTCCGGTTTGCCATCGTGATCACCCACTCACGCCGTTGTGAGAAGCCGAGTGACACTTGTCAGCGACAAGTGCCACTCGGCTATATCTGCGAAGGTAAGAACGGCTGAGTAGGTCGTCAAGGAAGTCGACCCGAACGATGCGGACTCAACGCCGAATCGTGTCCTGGCAAATCTTTTTCTACGGAACGAGAACCGCTGCGCCCGTGAAGCGTCCGTGAGCGAGATCTGCCAGGGCCTGATCTGCCCTGTCGAGGGAGTACCCCCGCGTGGTCACTTCTATGCGGTGTTCGCCTGCGAGCGCGAGAAATTCACGCGCGTCGGTCCGGGTGTTCGCGGTCACCGAGCGAATTTCCCGCTCCTGGAACAGATGCCGCTGATAATTCAACTCCGGGATGTCGCTCAGGTGAATACCGGCGATCGCCAGGATGCCGCCGCGGTCGAGCGCCGCCAGCGCGGGCGGCACCAGCGTGCCGACCGGCGCGAACAAGATCGCCGAATCGAGTTGCACCGGCGGCGGATCCGCCGCCCCCTGCGCGGACGCGGCGCCCAGCGCCAACGCCAACTCCTGCGCGGCGGGGTCGCGGGTCATCACGTGCACCTCGGCCCCACGCGCCAGCGCGACCTGCGCGGCGATGTGCGCGCTGCCGCCGAAGCCGTACAGGCCGAGGTGACCACCGGGCGGCAGCTGCGCGCGCTGCAGGCAGCGGTAGCCGATGATGCCGGCGCAGAGCAGCGGCGCGGTCTCCTCGTCCGCGTAGTTCTCCGGCAGACGAAGCGCGTAATCGGCTGGCACCGTGGCATATTCGGCATAGCCGCCGTCGGCGTCCCAGCCCGTGTAACGCGAACGCGGACAAAGGTTCTCGAGCCCGCGCAGGCAGTACTTGCACGCACCGCAGGTATGCCGCAGCCACGCGATACCGACCCGATCACCCACGGCGAAGCCAGCGCCGGGCCGCGCGTCGGCACGCGCGCCGACCGCCGAGCCGATCGCGACCACCTCCCCCACCACCTCGTGTCCGGGGACCACCCCGACCCGATGCACGGGCAGGTCGCCCTCGGCGACATGCAGATCGGTCCGGCACACCCCGCATGCCAGCACCCGCACGAGCAGTTCGTCGGGAGCGGGCTCGGGCACGGGTTCGCGCACTCGCTCCAACGGGCCGGTATCGATCGGCCCGGGACGGCGCACTCGCCATCCGGTCATCGTTGCCGAACGCGCCACCTCGTTCATGCTGAACTCTCCTGGTCCTGTCTCATAAGTCCGACCGGAGGCGCCGGATGGGACTTATGAGACAGGACCAAGTCCCCCAGGACTCCGGGTCGAGCCGGATCGGGCATTCGAGCTGCGTTCGACCCTACTCGAGCGATTCCGCTCTGTCTCCGCACCGGTTCTGATACATTTCTGTATTGAATACATTCTTGTATCCGAGCGATCGACCGTCCCGCCCTCCCGCGCGGCCGATCCCGCCAGAGGAGGTGCCAATGGCGTCGTCCACCCCACCGGGAACCGCGACGAACCGGGTCACCCGCCGCCGCGCCGAAACTCGCGAACGACTGCTGACCGCCGCGTACGAGGCCTTCAGCGAGGAGGGTTTCGGCAAGGCCACCGTGGAACGGGTGTGTGAACGCGCGGGCTTCACCCGTGGCGCGTTCTACTCCAATTTCGTCTCGCTCGACGAACTGTTCCTGGCCATGTGGGAACAGCGCTCGGCCGCCATGCTCGCCGATATCAAGCGCGTCCTCGACGACCTGCTGATCGGCGACGACGATCTGTACACCGCGCTCGAACGCATGGAACGCGCGGTGCCCATCGATGCGGGCTGGTACCGGATCACCGCGGAGTTCACCGCGCACGCGCTGCGCAACCCCGAGCTGCGCCGGGTGATGGCCGCCCGCGAGGAGGCGATCAGCGCCGCGCTGATGCCCGCCGTCGTCGCCGGGCTGGCCCGGATCGGCCGCGCGGTGCCCGATCCCGCGGCGCTCGGCCAGGCCCTCGTCGCCGTGCACGACGGCACCAGCGTGCAGGTCTTGATGGAACCGCGCAGCCGCGAGGTGCGCAGGCGCCGCACCGAACTCATCTACCACGTCGTGCTGGCCTACAGCACTGAAACCGAAGGATGACGATGACCGACAGCACCCGATTCGCACAGCAGGCCGACGTGATCGTCGTCGGCGCCGGACTCGCCGGGTTGGTCGCCACGCACGAGCTGGTCAAGGCGGGCCGCAAGGTGCTCGTGCTCGATCAGGAGAACCGCAACAATCTGGGCGGACAGGCGTTCTGGTCGCTCGGCGGGCTGTTCATGGTGGACACTCCCGAGCAGCGCAGGCTCGGCATCAAGGATTCCTACGAACTGGCGCTGCAGGATTGGCTCGGCTCGGCCGGCTTCGATCGCGACGACGAGGACCTGTGGGCCAGGCAGTGGGCGCGGGCCTACGTGCGCTTCGCCGCCACCGAGAAGCGGGACTATCTGCACGAACTCGGCCTGCGGATCACGCCGGTGATCGGCTGGGCCGAGCGGGGCGGCGGGTTCGCCGACGGGCACGGCAATTCGGTGCCGCGCTTCCACCTCACCTGGGGCACCGGGCCTGAGGTGGTGCGAGTGTTCGCCGAACCGGTGCTCGACGGCGAACGACGCGGCTTGGTCGACTTCGGTTTCCGGCACCGGGTCGACGAGTTGATCGTCGAGGACGGCGCGGTCGTCGGTGTCCGCGGCGGCGTGCTGGAGCCGACCGATCTCGCCCGCGGTCAGGCCTCCTCGCGAAATGTGGTGGACCAGTTCGAGTTCCGCGCCAAGGCCGTGATCGTCACCTCGGGTGGCATCGGGCACAACCATGAGCTGATCCGGCGCAACTGGCCGGTCGAGCGGCTCGGCGCGTGCCCGGAGACGATGATCTCCGGCGTGCCCGCGCACGTGGACGGTCGGATGCTCGGCATCACCGAGGCGGCGGGCGGCGCCATCGTGAACCGGGATCGCATGTGGCACTACACCGAAGGCATCGTGAACTGGGATCCGGTCTGGCCCGACCACGCCATCCGCATCATCCCCGGCCCGTCCTCGATGTGGTTCGACGCGAACGGAAGGCGTTTGCCCGCACCGTGTTTCCCTGGCTATGACACCAACGCGACCATGAAAGAGATCCTGTCCACCGGATACGACTACTCCTGGTTCGTGCTGACCCAGTCGATCATCGAGAAAGAGTTCGCGCTGTCGGGGTCGGAGCAGAATCCCGACATCACCGGTAAGGACCTCAAACTCACGGTCAAGAGCCGTCTCGCCAAGGGCGCGCCGGGTCCGGTCGAGGCGTTCAAACAGCACGGCGTCGACTTCGTGGTCGCGGACAACCTGCGCGAGCTGGTGGCGGGCATGAACAAGATCGCCCGCGGCCCACAGCTCGATCTGGACACGCTGGAGCGGCAGATCGTCGCCAGGGACCGCGAGGTGACCAACAAGTATTCCAAGGACAGCCAGCTGATGGCGATCACCAACGCGCGGCAGTACTTCGGCGACAAGGCGGGGCGGGTCGCCAAGCCGCACCGGATCCTCGACCCCGCCGCGGGCCCGCTCATCGCGGTGCGGTTGAATATTCTGACACGAAAAACGCTGGGCGGCTTGCAAACCAATCTCGACTCCCAGGTGATCCGGCAGGACGGCAGCGCTTTTCCCGGTCTCTACGCCGCGGGCGAGGTGGCCGGTTTCGGCGGCGGTGGTGTGCACGGTTACAACGCGCTGGAGGGCACGTTCCTCGGCGGCTGCATCTTCTCCGGGCGAGCCGCGGGCTTGGCATTGGCCGCGAAACTGCGCTGATCGGCACATAATCGGCAGATCATTCCGCAGGTCACGATGGTTGTCGGGGCCGCGGCGCGCCCGTAGGCTCGGGCAGCCTTCGGCAGCGGTTCCCGGCGCAGGGCCTCGTCGGCGAAGGACAGCTCGACAGAACGAGGCCAGCAGAATGTGGAAGAAGTGCGATCGGAGCCGGCGGCGGGGGCCGTTGCTCGGTACAACGATCCGTCGCGCAGAGCGACGGCTCCAGCGCGAGCCGGACGACGACGAGCCGCACCGGCGGCAGTGGCTCGCGGCGGTGCACGCCTTCGCCGACGCCTATCGGGCGGCCGAGCTGAACGGCACACCGGTGCTGGAGCTTTCCCATTCCGGCTGGCGGCCGGGCGCGCGGATCGCGCCGGGCACCACCACGGGCAGGCTGCTCGCCTACCACGATTCGGGCGACGAGGCCGACTTCGTCTTCCGCGACGGAAAGCTCGTGCTCTTCAGCATCACCACCGCGGGCGGACATCGAGAGGACTTCACCGCGCGCCCGTTCGCCATCCGGTGGGTGATGCTCGAGGGGCTGTGCGGCGCGGTGGCCCCCGGGGTAACCCGGGTGGAGATCCGCGACCACGCGGGCGCGCCGGTCCCGGTCGAGCTGGTCGCCCGTACCTTCGCTGCCACCATCGATCTCGAACTGCCGTACCTGCGCAGGATGAACCGGCTCCGCGCGGCGGGCGCACGATCCGACGAGGTGCTCGACGTGCTGTTCCGCAGCGACCGGCGCGGCGAGGAGTACGCGGCGACGCGGCACCTGACGATTCGCGTCCACGGGGCCGGAGACGCCCTGCTCTACACCGGGCCCGTGCTCGTCGACGGCCGATTCCGCCAGTTACGCAAACCTCTTCGCGCGTGAGCTACGGCTTGCAGCCGACCGGTGCCGCGCTCGACGAGGGCGCGCGCGAGGCGGCCGCGGATGTGGTCGGCGCGCTGATCGGCGGCGCACTCGCCTCGGGCGCGGCCACCGGTGGCGCCTCGCGGTAGAGGCGCGCCCCGGTGGGCCGCAGCCCGGGTTCCACCGTGATGCCCGCGATCTCGACACGGTTGCCATGGATGTCGGTCAGGCGCGCGGCGAACGGACCCGGCCCAGCCCGCGAGATCGACCAGTAGTTGTCCATGCCCCGGGTCAGTTGCTGCCACGCTCCGCCGGTCGCGGGCCGAATAGCGACCTCGTGCAAGGGATTTCCGGTCCCGGCGAACAGAATCGAGAACCAGGTCGCTGTGGCGTCCGGCTTCACCTCGTAGGTGAGTTCGGTGACCGGCTCCGGGTTGCGGACCAGCGTGTAACCGACCTTGGCGACACCGTCGGACAGATCGGCGATCCGGCTGAACGCGGCGGTACTCAGATCCAGTTGTCCCGGAGCACATCCCGGGCAGCGGTCGACGATCTGTACCCGCACCGAGCCCCGCGGCCCCGCCACATCGAGGTAGCCGCCGCACCGCTCGGCGGTGCCGTACTCGGCCGTCGACATGCCGACGTAGAGGCCGTCCAACGGTAGATCCGGATACGAGCACGAGACCCGCCTGCCGAACGAATAGAACCGCGCCTCGCCCGAGACGACGGATAGCGATTGCGCCGGCGGCAGGGTGGACGGCCAAACACTGTTGGCGGTCAACGGATTCGACGGCGCCGCCGACTGTGCCAGCGCGTCGGGCACGTCGCAGTGCACCGGCTCCGGTCTGGTCACCCAGACGGCGATTCCCGCGATGGCCGCCAAACCGGCAGCGGACCACAGCCACCCCGAACGCACATGGCGCTGGTTGATCGGTATCCGGTGCATCGCTCCCGACTCCGGCTCACCTGCTCATGGACTCTCCATCCTGACGCCCATAGGAAAGCAGTCGTTTGAGCCCCACATGCCGGGAACGAAAAATCTACACAGTGAAAGGCCCACACTTCAGCAAGCGTGGGGCAAATCCCCAGCATCCTCCTGGACACTCCGGCGGCCCACCGGAAATCGTCCGGCGCCGGGGCGCCGCCGGTCGGCTTCGTAATGCCGCGCACCCCAGCGGAATACGGCGGAGCCGGCGTGCGGCGAAGCCGTCCATCAGCGACAACACCCGCGTCGGCGCCGCAGCCGATGCTCAGCGACCTGCTGTCGCGGAAGGCCCGCGAGGTCCAGGGCTCGCTCATCCCATGCCACCGTGCACCTGCGGACACCAGTCCGCGACCCGACCAGAGAGCCTGCCGCCTCGAGCTTTGCGATGTTTGCCTCCTGGTGACGTCCCGCCCGTCGTAATAGGCGCGGCCGGTAGCACCGGACTATGGCCCGGAACCGCTGGTGTTCGTGGCTGTACCTGCCCTTATCGTCGGCGCGCCGCTGCCGCGCGGTCAGGGATCGACCGCATCGCGAGATCCCGCACGCGACGTGGCCCGGATCACCCCGGGCCGGGCTCCTCGATCACCGGAATTCGGGCGGGGGTAAGGTGCCGAACATGTCGCGTACGCGCATTATTCGGATCGCTACCCGATCCAGCCCCATGGCGATGGCTCAGGCCGAGCACGTCGCCGAATTGCTCGGCCAACTCGGCGTGCAGAGCGAGCTGGTCAAGGTCACCACGGCGGGTGACCGCTGGATGGGTGATCTGTCCAAGCTCGGCGGCAAGGGCGCCTTCGTCAAGGAGCTCGACCACGCGCTGCTCGTGGACGACGCCGACCTCGCGGTGCACTGCCTCAAGGACATCCCGGGCGACGTTCCGGTGCCCGAGGGGCTGCACTTCGCCGGTTACCTGGCCCGCGACGATGTGCACGACGCGGTGATCACCCGCGACGGCGCCCCGCTGGCCGAACAGCCCGCCGGGACCGTGGTCGGTACCAGCTCGGTGCGCCGGACCGCGCAGTTGCTGCTGCACTACCCGCACCTGACGGTCAAACCGTTGCGCGGCAATGTCAATACCCGGCTGGCCCGCCTCGAAGAGGGACATATCGATGTGCTGATCGCGGCGGTCTCCGGCCTGCACCGGGTCAACCAGCAGCACCGGATCACCGAGACGCTCGACCTCGAGACCATGTGCCCGCCGATCGGCGCGGGCATCATCGCGCTCGAATGCCGCAGCGACGACAGCCAATTGCGCGAGTTCGGCGCTCAGCTCGACCACGCCGAGACGCACCGCCATGCCGACGCCGAACGCGCGATGCTGCACGCCCTGCAGGGCCACTGCAACTCCCCCATCGCCGGCTACGCCACCACCGACCGCGCCGGCCGGTTGACCTTGCACGGCAAGGTCTTCAGCGCCGACGGCGCGCAGTGGCTCGACTCCAAGCACTGGGGCGTCCCCGAGGATCCCCAGGCACTGGGCTTCTTCGTGGGCGCGGACCTGCTCCGCCAAGGCGCCCGCGCCATCATCGACGCCATCCCGCACTGACCGGCCACCCGCACCGACGCCGGTGCGGGGTTTCGCGTTCAGCGCCAGCGGGCGTGGCGCGGGAACAGGGAACGACCCGCCTCGTGCGCCACCTCGATGAGGACGCGGGCAAGGCGGGTGGTGTCGAGGGCTTTTCGCGTGCCATCGAGGTGCGCCGAAAGCGAGAGGGCGGCTACCGCCGCGCCGCGGCCGCGGATCGGCACGCCGACGCAGGCGATGCCGGGGACCGATTCCTCGTTGTCCACCGCGACACCCTGCCGCTGCCTGATCTTGCCGAGCTCGCGATGCAGATCTGTTCTGTCACAGATGGTTCGGGGCGTCAGCTGGGGTAGTCGATCGCGGAACGAGGTCTCCACGATGCTCGGTTCCAGCGAGGCGAGCAATGCCTTGCCCAGCGCCGTGCTGTGCGCGGGCATCCGGCCGCCGAGCCGGGTCGGCACGTTCGCCGCGAACCGGCCGCCCGCCTTGTCCAGGTAGAGCACCTCGCGGCCGTCGAGCACACCCAGGTGCCCGACCATGCCGGTGCGTTGACAGAGGTCGTGCAGCAGGGGGCTGACCACGTCACGAATCTCGTTGTGGTCGGCGGCGAGTCCGCCGAGTTCCAGCGTGCGCATGCCGAGCCGGTAACCGCCCGGCGCGTGCGCGAGCCAGCGCAGCCGGATCATCTGGTCCAGGATGCGATGCACGGTCGAGCGCGGCAGTCCGGTCCGCTCGGCGAGCCCGAGCAGGGTCAGGGTCGGCGTCGAGCCGTCGAAAGCGTCCAATATCAGCGTCATTCGCTCGATCATGGACACCGGGGGCCGGGCGGCGGGCGCCGGTCCCGATCCCGTCCACAGTGCTCCGGACTCGGGATGGGTCACCGCCTCGACCGTCATAGCTCACCTCCACCACGTGCTCGCCTAGAGCTTAGAAGTACATCTATTAGGCAGGTGCGTTTCCGGCACACCGCTTTGTGTCGCCCATCACATTGCCTCGAGCGACGCGTCGGACGGAATCCCGGAAACTACGGAGACGACTACGGATCTTTCTCAGTAGCCGGAATAGGTGTTTGACACCCGTGCGCGGTGGCCGCGCTGACCGATCAACGCGTACAACCACTCTCGGGTATAACGCTCGGCGAGCAGCGGCAGGAAATTGCCGATCGTCGCGTGGTCGGCGACATGATCGTAGGCGCTGCGCAAAAATCGCTCGATGGCCTCAGCGGCGACGAGGCCATCGAATTCGTCTTCCAACCGGAGTGCGGCGGCGTGCAGGGCGACGGCTTGGTCGAGGGCGAGTTCGGCGGGACGAACCGAGGTAACCGGGCTGTTCACGGCGGACTCCTCCAGCAGTGGTGCGGCATTCGACGCATCGAGCAACTCCGCGAGTGCACGCATGCCTCCACCCACCGAGTACCCAGCGAGGCGCGTCGGACACCATTCGCCCGCAATTGTCCGCCGATACCTACCCGTGCCAGGCTGATGCCATGGATCTCGACGCCAGCGAAGCCGTCCGGCAGCTCGAGTACCGCTACTTCCGCACCCTCGACCTCGAGCGGTGGGACGAGTTCGCCGACACCCTCGCCGTCGACGTGGCCGGGCGCTACGGCACGCACGCGCTCGACGAGCCGATCACGCTGGACGGGCGCGACGCCGTCACCGAGTTCATGCGCGAGCATCTCGGGCCCACCGTCGTCACGGTCCATATCGCGAACCACCCCGAGATCACCGTCGACGGGGAAACCGCCGTCGGCTCTTGGGCTTTCGAGGACACCATACTGGAGACCAATACGGGTTGCGGATTCGCGGCGCGAGCTACTACACCGACACCTATCGGCTCGACGACGACGGGAAATGGCGCATCGCCTCGACCGGCTATCAGCGCATCTACGAATCCGTACGCTCGCTCACCGATACCCCGAGTTTCCAGTTGCTGACGAACATGTGGCGCAACCGACATCGCAATAGCATCGAAGGGAGGCGGGCGTGCCCGCAGCGCGGCTGATCGGCCGGGACAAGCACGCGGCGCTGCTGCGGGAAGAATTGCGGCGCACCACATCGAGCCACGGCGGGTTGGTGCTGGTGACCGGAGAGGCGGGCATCGGCAAGACGGCCTTGCTCACCGAGGTCGTCGGCGACCTGTGCGCGCAGGATGCGCTAGTGCTGACCGCGACGGCCTGGTGCGGCGAGGGGACCCCCGGATTCTGGCCGTGGGTGCAGGTGGTGCGCGGCCTGCGCCGTGCCGCGACTCCGGAGCAATGGGCCGCGGTCGATGCCGCCGCCGGTAATGCGCTGTCCTACTTGATCGGCGAGGCCGAACTGCCGAAAGTCGCGCAGGGCGTACTGTTCCGGATCGCCGACGCGGTGACCGAGGCACTCGTCGCCGCCTGCGCGCTGCGCCCGGTGATCGTGGTGATCGACGACCTGCACCGCGCCGATCCCGAATCGCTGACCGTGCTGGCGTTCGTCGCGCGACACTCCTGGTTCGAGCGGCTCACCATCGTCGCGGCCGTTCGGGACAATGACATCGCCGCGGCGGATCACCCGTTGCGCGCGGCGTTCGCCGAGTTGAGCACCGCCGCCAGGGTCATCGAGCTGACCGGCCTCGCGCTCGACCAGGTCGCCGAATTCGTGCGCACGACAACGGGGGCCAGCCCGCCTGCCGCGATCGCGGAGACGGTGCACAAGCTCTCCGGCGGCAACCCCTTCCTCGTCGAACAGGTGGCACGCCTGTGGCAAACCGGCAGCACGCTGGACACGCTCACCCCCGGCGTACGCGAAACGCTCGACGCGCGCCTGACGCCGCTGCCCGCCGCCGCGCTCGACGTGCTGACCACCGCGGCGCTGCTCGGCCGTGAGTTCGCCGCGCCGGTGGCGGCCGCCGGTGCCGGACGCGAGCTCGGCCAGGTGCTCGACCTCGCCGAGCTCGCGGTCCGCGCGCGGTTGTTGACCGCGCCGGGCGCGCAACGGTATGCGTTCGTGCACGACCTGGTGCGCGAGACGCTGATTTCGCGCCTCGACGGGGCCGAGGCGAGGCGGCGGCACGCGGCCGTGCTCGGCGCGCTCGAGCGGCTGCCGCGGGAGGTGTCCGGCGCGACCCGCGGCGAGCTGGCACATCACGCGTACCTCGCGGCGGACGCGGTCGACCCGGGGCGCACCCTGCGCTACCTACTGGAGGCCGCCGCCGATGCCTGCGGCAGGCTCGCGGCGGGCGAGGTTGCCGTCCACTATCACCGAGCCCTCACCCTGCTCCCCGAGGACCAGGCCGAACTGCGCGGCACCGTCGGACTGAATCTGGCGGCGGCACAGAGCGGTTCCGGTGAGCTGGCCGCGGCCCGGCGCACCTACGAGGCGTTGCTGACCACGGCCGGGACCCGCGGCGCCGCCGGGTTGTTCGCCGAGGCCGCCCTTGGACTGCACGAACTCGGGATGCCCGACCCGGAGCATCAGGCCGAACGCGAGATCGCCTTGATGGACCAGGCATACCGCATGCTGCTCGCCGAGCGCTGTCCGGCCGATCCCCTGGCCGTCCGGGTCCGGGCCGCGGCGACCAGGGTGCGGGTGCACACGGGACGGGCCAGGCACGGCGCGGTCGATCATGCCAGCGCCGAAACCGTCCGCGCGGCACGCGAATCCGGTGACGAGTCCGCGCTCGCGGCGGCGCTGCTCGCGCGTCACGACGCGATCTGGCGCCCAGGCACCGCCGCCGAACGTCTGTCACTGGCAGGAGAACTCGCCGATATCGGCCGCCGCGAGCACGGCGACGAACTCGAATTACAGGGCACACTCCTGCGTTTCACCGCGCTGCTCGAACTCGGCGATCCGGCGGCGCATACCGAGTTGGCCGCCTTCGGCGCGCACGCGGACCGGGCGCGGCTGCTCCGCTTCCGGTTCGTCGCGCTCTCGCGCACCGGCGCGCTCGCCACGCTCACCGGTCGATTCGCGGCCGCGCGCGAGGCCATCGACGACGCGTACGCGCTCGGCGAGCGGCTCGGCGAGGTCGACCTGAGCCCGCTGTGGCTCGAACAGCGGTGGGCGCTGGCGCTGCTCGCGGGCGACCTGGCCGAGGCGGAGTCGTTCGTCCAGCGGTATCGCGACGCCGAGTTCGCCTACACCGCCGTCCCGGAGCTCATCACCGCCGCGCGCCGTGGCGATCTGGACCGGGTGCGCGGCCGGGTCGGCGATATCCAGGCGATGTACGACAGGCATCCACGACACTTCCACCCGTCCATCCTGATCGCCCAGGCCTGCGCCGCCCTCGCGCTCGACGATCCGGAACTGCGGGAAACGGTGCGCGCCAGGCTGGTTCCGTTGGCCGACTGGTGGGCCGTGGTGGCGGGTGGCGGCGCGGTCTACGGTCCGTACGCCTACTGGCTGGGCAGGCTCGCCGCCGCGGCGGGCGAGCACGATGCCGCGGTCGACTACCTCGACGCCGCGGCGAAGGCCGCGCATCGTCTGCGCGCACGGCCGTGGGTGGACGCGGCGCGACACCGGCTGCGCCTGCTCGCGCACCGCGAGCACCGCACCCCGCAGGCCCCGATCACGCCCCCGGACAACGAGTTCCGTCTCGACGGCGACGTGTGGACGCTGCGCTACGCCGAACGGACGGTGCACCTGCCCGACGCCAAGGGACTGCGCGACCTGCATGTCCTGCTCGGCCATCGCGACAGCGACATTCCCAGTCTGGAGTTGTTCGGCACCACCGACCCCAGCGGTGCCGTGCGGGCCGCCAAGGCGTTCGGGGCCGACCCGGTGCTCGACGACGCGGCGAAGGCCGCCTACCACCGGCGGCTGACCACCCTCGACGACGAGATCGACCGCGCCGCCGGCCTCGGCCGCGACGACCGCGCCGCCGAACTGGACCGGGAGCGCGCGGCACTGCTGGACGAACTGCGCCGCACCGCGGGCCTCGCTGGACGCACCCGCCACCTCGGCGACGACGCCGAGCGGGCCCGCAAAACCGTCTCCGCCCGGGTGCGCGACACCCTGCGCCGGATCGACCGGGTACACCCCGAGCTGGCCGAGCACCTGCGCGCGACCGTCTCGCTCGGCATCCTGTGCCGATACCAGCCGCAGCGCGAGATCGTCTGGCGGCTGTGATCTAGCTGTATGAGGCCATGACGTTGGTGACGCCGGTTCGGAGGCGGCTCGCTGGTGGCCGGTTTCCAGCGGCCGAGTGTGGTCGATGATAGTTGTAGTGGATGTTCCAGATCTGCAGCGCCTGCTGGCGCTGCAGATCTGAAGTCCACTCGCGGGCGTAGAGGAATTCCTCGGCCAGGATCCGGTTGTAACGCTCGACCTTGCCGTTGTGCCGCGGTGTGTAGGGCGTGATCCGCTGATGGCGGGCACCGAGGAGCACCTTCGCGAAGTCGCGGGCTTTGTAGCAGGCACCGTTGTCGGTGACGATCCGTTCGATGCTGGTGATGCCGTGAGCGGCGAAAAATGCCCGGGCCCGGAACACGAAACCGATTGCCGTGACTGCTTTCTCGTCCGGCAAGGCTTCTGTGTAGGCCAGCCTCGAGTAGCCGTCGACAGCGGTGTGAAGGAACACGTAACCGGGCCTGCAACGTTTGTTCGCCGCGCGGGCGGCTTTGTCCTGGGCCGATCCTCGACCGTGGATGCGCCAGCCGCCGCCGTCGGGGATCTTTCCGACCTTCTTGATATCGATGTGGACCATATGGCCTGGTCGGCGGGCGATGATCCGGCGCGGGGCCCGGTTCGGTTCACCGTTGGGGTCCAGAAACCGGCGTCGGTTCAGCCCGAGCCGGACCAGGTGCCGGCCCACGGTCCGCACCGAGATCCGGGTGCCTTCGGCTGCCAGTTCAAGTGAGATCCGGCGAGCGGACCATTTCCTGGTCCGGCGCAACAGTTCGATCCGGGCCACCACCTGCACTGGCGTGGCCGATGGTGACAGATGCGGGGCGCTGGACCGGTCGAGGAGCCCGAGCTCGCCGTGCTGACGAAATCTGTTGACCCACTTCGACGCACATCGGCGGGAGATGCCCATCTCGGCGGCGACATGGGCGATCGGGCGGGTCCGGCAGCGGTCCACGAGCCGGTGGCGGCCCTCGACAGTCAACGGGGCATTACGGTGAGACACGGCGGTTCTTTCGGTCGCGTGGCGGATGTGTGAGTTGGCGCTTCACATCCTGCCGCCGGAAGAACCGCCCCCTTTCAGCCCACCCCACGCCCCGCGTCACCAACGTCACGACCCACAACATCTAGCGCCGCGAGATCGGATCTCGCGCCTTCCAGGTGACAGACCACCGACGGAAGGAACCGACGATGCATCAGATCACCGCGAACCTGTGGGAGACCGAAACCCTGAGCCCCTTCCCCGGGCTGAACACCCACGCGTACCTCTGGACCACGCCGGAGGGCAACGTGCTCTTCTACAACACCACGCTCACCAAGGAATTCGACGCGATCGCCGGGCTCGGCGGCGTCGCACACCACTACCTCAGCCACCGCGACGAGATCGCCCCGTCCCTCGCCGACGTGCGCGAACGTTTCGACGCGCGGCTGCACATCCACAAGGCGGACGCGGGCGAGGTCACCGTCGTCCCCGTCGACGACCCCTTCGACACCCGCCACGTCGCGCTCGCCGGGCTCGAGGTGATCCCGACGCCCGGCCACACCCCGGGCAGCGCCTGCTATCTCGCGACGATCGACGGCAAACAGCACCTCTTCACCGGCGACACCCTGGTACCTGGGGAGAACGGTGTGTGGTGGGCCGGCTACCTCGAGGGCCACAGCGACCGTGCCGCTCTACTCGCCACCCTGGACCTGCTCGCGGAGTTCACCCCGAACGTGGTCGTCTCCAGCGCTTTCATGGGCGAGAAGGGCGTCGTCGCGCTGGATCGTCCGTGGGCAGAGTGCGTCGCGGAGGCCAAGCGCACCCTGCTCGACGCGCAGGCCTGAGCGGCGCGGCGGCTACTGCTCGGGTCCGAGGTACTTGGCCACCAGTTTCGTGTGATAGACCGGCAACTCGGTGGGCGAGCCGAGGCGTTCGGCAGCCGCGCTGATGGTGTACCACTCGTCGGCGCCCGCGTAGCGGGTCTGCGCCGACGCCTGCCCGGAATCGGTGACGGTGGAGCGAATCTCCACCTCACCGGTGATGACGCCGACCTCGTCGGTCATGATTCCGCCGGGGGCGGCGGTCAGGGTGGTCGTCAATTCGTTGCTCATGAAGCACATCCGTTCAGGAGTTGTTGCAGAGCGTTCTTTTCCGCCTGCTGAGCAGACAGCTGCCAGACCGACTTCGAAGCGATCCATATTTTGGCATAGGTGCAGCGATAACCGGTGTTCGGTGGTATCCACTGCGACGGATCCTGATCGCCTTTGGATCGATTGGACGAGGCCGATACCGCGATCAACTGGGGATGGTTCAGATCATTGGCGAAGTCCTGGCGCCGCTGGGTGGTCCACGCCGCGGCGCCCGACCGCCAGGCCTCGGCCAGCGGCACCACATGGTCGATATCCACCCCGCCGGGATCGGTCACCGTCACATCGTCGTAGGCCGAGTGCCAGGATCCGGCGGTCGGATAGCAGTCAGCACCGACCTTGACGCCGGTACCGTCGCGCAGCAAAACCGTTTCCCTGGTTGAACATTGACCCGAGACGGTGATCCAGTGCGGGAACTTCTCCCGCGAGTATCCGGTCATCGGCCCGTCGGCCGCGACGGTGATCCCGTCGAGCATCGACTGCGCCGCGGCCTTCGTCGGGATATTCGGCGGCGTCGCCGACGCCACACCCCCGGCCGGCACCGCCGCGATAATTCCCACGGCGACAAGGGAAATGCCGACCAGGTATCGATTCGATCTTTTCATGGTTCGCATATCGCCAACAATCACCGGAAATCATTTATCGCGGCCAAGGACAGGCCGGGGCGTGCGCCGAATTCACCCATCTTTCACACAGGTTTCGCGGGTGCACCCGTCCAGGAAACGGCCAATTGCCCGCGACAGGTCCAGTTTCGGGACGCTGGCGCTGGACGCGACCGCGCCGAAGGCGCAGGCTACGGGTATGTCCTCGCTTGCGCCCGAAGAGTTTTCGCCCGAAGTCACCTATCTGAACACCGCTTCGTACGGGTTGCCGTCGGAACGCGCGCTCTCCGCGGTGCGGGACGCGACCGCGCGCTGGGCGGCCGGCCGGGGCGGACCGATGACGCAGGACCACCTGGTTCCCGAACTACGCGCCGCCTACGCCCGGCTGCTCACCGGCGCGACCGCCGACGACATCGCACTGAGCAACGGCGCGGGTCCGCTGATCGGCCCGGTCGCGACCGCGCTGCCGCCCGGGTCCGAGGTGCTCGTCGCCGACGGCGAATTCTCCTCTATCACCATGCCTTTCCTGTATCGCGGTGATCTGTCGGTGCGGGTGGTGCCGCTGGAGCGGCTGGCCGAGGAGGTGCGCGCGCAAACGGCGCTGGTCGCGGTGAGCGTGGTGCAGTCCGCCGACGGCCGCACCACGGACCTGGCCACGCTGCGCGCGGCGACCAACGCCTACGGCGCCCGCCTGCTGGTGGATGCCACGCAGGCCGCAGGCTGGTTGCCGCTGTCCTTCGCCGACGCGGACTACTGGGTGTGCGCGACGTTCAAGTGGCTGATCGGCTCGCGGTCGGTGGCCTTCTTCGCCGCCGCTCCGGCGGCGATCGAGTCGGTGCGACCGATCGGGCCGAGCTGGTACGCCGCAGAGGACCGCTGGGCCGAGCTGTACAACCCTGTCGCCCTGCCGAAGACCGCCCGCCGCTTCGACTCCACCCCGGACATGCTCGGCGTCATCGCGGCCACCGCGGGCATCGCACTGATCGAGGAACTCACCGTCGAGCGGATCGGCGCGCACGACATGGCACTGGCCGACCGTTTCCGCGCCGGACTCACGGAGCTGGGTCTCGACTATGTCGCCAAGCAGTCCCCGATCGTCACGGTGCCCGGCGCGGACGGCGCGCAGGCGCGCCTGGAAGCCGCCGACGTGATCACCTCGGCGCGCAACGGCGGGCTACGGTTCTCGTTCCACGTGCACAACAGTGCCGAGGACGTCGACCGCGCGCTGCGCGTGCTCGCGGCCGAATAGCTTTCACGCCTTCGGCAATTGATACGTGCGCCAGGCCACTTCGGTCAATATCTGCGCGCGGTCGGCCGGGTCGAGCTCGGCCAAGGTCGCCAGGGTGGTCTGCCACACGGTCCGGAAGGAGGCGGCCGTCAACGTGAACGGCCAGTCTCCGCCCACCATCAGCCGTCCCGGCCCGAACACCGCGAGCGCGTGCTCGACATAGGGTTGCCAACGCGCGGCGCTGATTTCGACACCCGATACCGTCGCGAGCCCGGAGATCTTGGCGACCACATTCGGTGCGGCCGCCGCCTCGGCGAGTAGATCGGCCCACGGCTGCCAGCCGCCGGTGGCGATCGGCGGTTTGCCGAGATGGTCGAGCACTATGGTCAGTTCCGGATGTGCCCGCGCGATCACCGGGACCTGGGCCAGTAGATCCGGACGCTCGGCGACCGCGTCGAAGGCCAGGCCCGCCTCGGCGAGCAACGCCAAACCTTCCGAAACAGCCGGGCGCAGTAGCCATTGCGGGTCCGGGTCGCGGTGGATCATGTGGCGCGCGCCGACGAACTCCGGATGCGCGCGCAGCCTGGGCAATTCGGCGGCGACCAGGTCGGGCCGGTGCAGCGGCAGCCAGCCGACCACGGCCGCCGGATACGGTGTCGCGGCCGCGGCGGCCAGCAGCGCATCGTTCTCGGCGAGTGAGTCGGCGGCCTGTACCAGCACCAGTGCGCCGATGTCGTGTTCGGCGAACTCCGGCGACACGTCCGGTAGCGCGTAATTGCGATACAAAACATCGGATGTTTCTGTCAACCAGTCGTACTCAACACCGAATTGTCCCCCGTCTATGCGCCAAACATGCACGTGGGCGTCTACAGTCATCGGAGGCATACGTTCACATCCTCGAGGTCGAAGGAAACAGGGTGTCGGTCACCGACGATGCGATAGCGAAGATCAAGGCGATGATCATCTCGGGCGATCTCGAGCCCGGCTCCCGGCTGCCGCGGGAGGCCGACCTCGCCGCCCAGCTCGGGGTCTCGCGCAACTCGTTGCGCGAAGCCGTCCGCGCGCTCTCGCTGGTGCGCATTCTGGACGTGCGCCAGGGCGACGGCACGTATGTGTCCAGCCTGGAACCGAAGTCGCTGCTGGACGCGATGAGCTTCCTGCTCGAGTTCCATCAGGACGACTCCGTCCTCGACATCCTCGGCGTGCGGCGCATTCTCGAACCCGCCGCCACCGCCCTTGCCGCGCAGTCGATGTCGCAGGAACAGGTCGAACATCTGCGCACCCTGGTTGTGCCCGAGCACGCCTCGGTCACCGAGCTGGTCGCGCTGGATCTCGAGTTCCACGCCGCGATCGCCGCCGCGTCCGGCAACAAAGTGCTTGCCTCCCTGCTGGAATCGCTGTCCATGCCGACCATGCGCGCCCGGATCTGGCGCGGTGTCACCGAGGAGGGCGCGTTCGACCGAACCGTCGCCGAGCACCGCGGCATCTGCGACGCGATCGCCGCCCGCGACCCCGAACTCGCACACGCCCGCGCGCTCGCCCACGTGGCGGGTGTGATGGAGTGGCTGCGCCGGGCGGCCCCCTGACGCATCCATTCCGCGACGGCCGCGGGCACGCATTCATCCCGGACTCGCCAACTCGTGCCAGAGCGCTCCGGGGACAGGGTGGTTCAGCATCGCGACGGTGTCGGCGACCTGGTCCGGAGTGCTCGCCCCGACCACGGTCCGCGTCACCGCCGGGTGCCTGCGCGGGAACTGCAACGCCGCCGCACGCAGCGGCACTTCGTATTTCGCGCACCGCAGCGCCATCGCGCGAGCCCGTTCGACGATCTCGCCGTCGGCCGGTCGGTAGTCGAACGTAGCCTGCCGTTGCGGATCGGCCAGAATCCCGCTGTTGAGCACCCCGCCGACCAAGACCCGAATGCCACGCCGGTGGCATTCGGGCAGCAGTTCGGCTTCGGCACCACGATCCAGCAGGGTGTAGCGACCGGCGATCAGCACATGGTCGATCGGCGCCACGCGCACGAACCGCAGCGCGAGATCGACGAAGTTGACGCCGATTCCGATGCCGGACACGATGCCCTCGTCCCGCAGCCGGACGAGCTCGGGCACCCCCGCCGACAGCGCCTGCGCCGCATGGTCTTCCGGATCGTGGATGAGCAACAGATCCACCCGATCCAGGCCGAGCCTGGTCAGCGAGTCCTCCAGGGACCTGCGGATGCCCGACGCCGAATAGTCACGTCGCCGCGAACGTTTCGGGGTGCCGTAGAAGCCGTCCGCGCCGTCGACGGCATGCGGGTCGTCGTAGAGCAGCCGACCCGCCTTGGTGGACACCGTGAATTCGGCACGCGGGCGGGTGCGCAGGAACTCGCCGAGCCGTTCCTCGCCGCTGCCCGTGCCGTAATGCGGTGCGGTGTCGAAGGAACGGATGCCCGCGTCCCAGGCGGCGTGCAGGGCGGCGTGCGCCTGCGCCGGCTCGATCGCCCGGTACAGCCCGGCATATCCCGCGCCACCCAGGACGATATCGGTGAGATCAGTCATCGGCACCGCCTGACGAAAGTCGCTGAGCCGTCCGCAGCTCCCACACCACCGGGAGCGCCGCTCCGGCCCCGGCCGCCGAATAGTCGTGCGGTTGAGCCAGGAACTCGCTCATCAACCGCTGCCAGGCGACGTTGACCGGCAGGTCGGCCAGCCGGGCGAGCAGCTCATCGTGTGCGGCGCACTCGATCACGTGGACCAGGTCGGTTCCGCTGCGCCAGATCGTCCACGATGTCGCGCCCGTCGCCTCGATCGCCGCGACCAATTCGGCGCCGCGCGCCAGACGGTCCCGTCCGGGTAGGCGTAGTCACGCAGCGCGGCGGGAAGCATCTCGGCGCTGAACCCCGGTTCGCGGGGTGCGCGGTAGTGCCCGTCCACCACGCGCACCGGATAGCGGAAGTGCTCGTGCAGATGGTCGACGAACTCGATCGCCCGGCCATCGACGCTGCCGGAGACCACGACGTAATCGATCATCGCGAGATGCTGTACCAGCTCGCACAGTCCGACACCGCCGGCGTGCGGCACGACCGGTACCCCGAATTTGGCCGCCAGCAACAGAATTGCCAGATTCTCGTTCACTCCGGCGACCCGGGCGGCATCGATCTGCACGATGTCGACCGCACCGGCCTGCAGCAGTTGTTTGAACAGGATGCGGTTCTGGCCGTGCTCGCCGGTCGAGATCCGCACCGGCGCGACGCGGCGGCGGATCTCGGCGTGGCCGAGGATATCGTCCGGGCTCGTCGGCTCCTCGACCCAGGCCGGGTCGGCCGGGGCGAGGCGAGCGATCCAGTCCACCGCGACATCGACGTCCCAGCGCTGGTTCGCGTCGACGGCCACACCGATCTCGGGCCCGACCGCCGCCCTGGCGATCCGCAACCGGTGCACGTCCTCGTCCACGTCGCGACCCACCTTGATCTTGATGGTGCGAAAGCCGTCGGCCACCGCCTGGCGAGCCAGCCGAGCGAGCTTCTCGTCCGAGTAACCGAGCCAGCCCGGCGAGGTCGTGTAGGCCGGATAACCGGCTTCGAGTAATCGGTCCATCCGCTGCCGCCTGCCCGGCTCCGCCCGGCGCAGCAGTTCCATGGCTTCGGAGGGGGTGAGCGCATCGGTGAGATACCGGAAGTCGATCAGCTCGACGATCTGCTCCGGCGACATCTCGGCGACCAACTGCCACACCGGTTTTCCGGCCAGCTTCGCCACCAGGTCCCACGCGGCGTTGAGCACCGCGCCCACCGCCATGTGCATGACGCCCTTTTCCGGTCCGAGCCAACGCAATTGGGAATCCGCGCTCAGTGCGCGCGCGAATCCTCCGAGGTCCCCGGCGATCTCGGCGACCGAGCGACCGACCACCAGCGGGGCCAGCGATTCGATCGCGACCCGCTGGACATCGTTGCCGCGCCCGATGGTGAACGCGAAGCCGTGGCCCTGTGGTCCGGCCGGGTCGTCGGTGCGCAGCACCACGTAGGCCGCGGAATAGTCGGGATCCGGGTTCATCGCGTCCGAGCCGTCCAGCTCGCGCGAGGTCGGGAACCGGACGTCGAAGGTGTCCAGCGCCGTGAGGTGCGCCATGGGATGATCCTCGTTCCAGATAGTGACCTGGATCACGACTATACATCGGATGTCTACTCACGCAAGGGGGTACGGGCGTCCGTCAATCCTGGTTTATCCGTGGCAATCTGGCGCGTCGGCACGGGATCGGTGTTATGTTCGCCTTGGGTAAACATCGGACCTGTTCGGGGCGGTTACTCGCGCCCTAGGCGAAGCGAAAGCGAGGGGTCGATATGTCGTCGCACAACGAGTTCGACGGACTGGTGGCCGTGGTCACCGGCGGTGCGTCCGGAATCGGAAAGGCGGTCGCCGACACGCTCACGGCGGCGGGCGCGCGCGTCGCGGTGCTCGACCGGGCGCCCGGCGACACGCCGTCCGGCGGCATCAGCCTGCACTGCGATGTCGTAGACGACGCCTCGGTGCGCGCCGCCGTCACGCGCGTGCACGACACCTTCGGCCGCCTCGACATCGTGGTGAACAACGCCGGCATCGGCGCACAGGGCACGATCGAGGACAACAGCGACGACGAATGGCGAAACCTGTTCGAGGTCAACGTGTTCGGCACCGTACGCGTGTCCCGCGCGGCGCTGCCCCAGCTGCGCCGCTCCCCCGCGGCCGCGATCGTGAACACCTGCTCGATCGCGGCGACCACCGGACTGCCCAACCGCGCCGCCTACGGTGCGAGCAAGGGCGCGATCCTCTCGCTCACCCGCGCCATGGCCGCCGATCACGTCGGCGAGGGCATCCGGGTCAACTGCGTCAACCCCGGAACCGTCGACACGCCATGGGTGCAGCGGCTGCTCGCGGCCAGCGCGGACCCCGAGGCCGAGCTAACGGCGCTGCGCGCGCGTCAACCGCACGGGCGGCTGGTCGCAGCCGACGAGGTGGCCGCCGCCGTCGCCTTCCTGGCCGGACCCGCGGCCACGTCGATCACCGGAACCATGCTAGAGGTCGACGCGGGCATGCATTCGCTACGCCTGCGCGCCACGGCCCAGGCTGTCGCGCGATGACCGCGCGCAGGGTGCCACGGCCGAGGGAACTCGCGCCGCTGCTCAGGTTCGAGCGCCCGTTCGGCGGGCGGACACGCAAACTCGCACGCGCACAGACGATCTGGGATCTGCGCGAGCTCGCGCGCAAGCGCACCCCGAAGGTCGCGTTCGACTACACCGACGGCGCCGCCGATGCCGAGATCAGCCTCGATCGCGCGCGAGAGGCGTTCACCGACCTCGAGTTCCGGCCCGCCATCCTGCGCGATGTCAGCGCCGCCGACACCTCGGTCCAGGTGCTCGGCCGTACCGCCGCGCTGCCGTTCGGCATCGCGCCCACCGGTTTCACCAGAATGATGCACACTGCGGGCGAGCAGGCCGGTGCGCGTGCCGCCGAACGGGCGGGTATTCCGTTCACGTTGTCCACCATGGGCACCACCGCCATCGAGGATCTCGCGGCCTGCACCGGGCCCGATGCGCGCAACTGGTTCCAGCTCTACATGTGGACCGATCGGGACCGTTCGCTGGCCCTGGTCGAGCGCGCCGCACGCGCGGGTTTCGACACCCTGGTCGTCACCGTCGACGTGCCGGTGGCGGGCGCCAGATTGCGGGACGTGCGCAACGGAATGACCGTGCCGCCCTCGCTCACCCTGTCCGGCACTATCGACGCGCTACGCCGACCCTGGTGGTGGTGGGATTTCCTCACCACCGAACCCTTGTCCTTCGCCTCGCTCGACCGGTGGTCCGGCACCGTCGCCGAGCTACTCGACTCGATGTTCGACCCCACCGTCGGCTTCGACGACCTCGCCTGGCTCCGGCAGCAGTGGCCGGGGCGCATGCTGGTGAAGGGCGTGCAGACCGTCGACGACGCCAAGCGGGTGGCCGGTCTCGGCGCCGACGGCATCGTGCTCTCCAATCACGGTGGGCGGCAACTCGATCGCGCGCCCGTCCCGCTGCACCTGCTGCCCGCGGTGGCCCGCGCGGTGGGCACGGACGTGGAGATCCATCTCGACACCGGCATCATGCACGGTGCCGACATCGTCGCCGCCCTCGCGCTCGGCGCCCGCTTCACCCTGATCGGCCGCGCCTACCTGTACGGACTCATGGCGGGCGGTGAGCCCGGCGTGGACCGCGCCATCGATATCCTGCGCACCCAGGTGATCCGGACGATGAAGCTCCTGGGTGTGACCAGCACCGAAGAACTCGAACCGGCCCACGTCCGGCTGTTCGAACGCTACCGCTCGCTCGACTGACGCTGCGCCGGCGCCGTGATCAACGGCAGGTCCAGGGCGGTCAGAATGCCCGAAGGCGCCCGCACCACAGCGGGAATGGCGTTGACGATGCGCATCGCGGTGGCCACCAGCGTGGCGTAGTTGTGGTCGCCGTTGCGGCTCGAGGTGACCAGGTCCAGCGCGTAACTCGGTTCACCCGTGAGCTCTACCCGGTAGGAACCCTCGCGGTGCGCGGGCTGCGGCCAGTCCGGGCACAGGTCGGGATGCAGCCGGGTGACGTGCTCTAGCACGGTGACCGGGGTGTCGCCGACCATGCCGCGGACCTCGAAACGCAGTGCGGCAGCGGAACCTTCGGGGATGTGGCCGGTGGCGATATCGAACGCGTGCGGTGCCGGAACACGCTCGTAGGTCTCGGTGACGGCGTCGAGCATGACGCCGATCCCCGCGGCCAGCTGGCGTACCACGCCGCCCCACGCCAGCGACAGCACACCGGGTTGCAACAGCATCGGGATGTCGTCGACAGGTTTGCCGAAACCCATGATGTCGAACATGACCGCACGGTTGTCGTAGCTGGCGTAGTCGACGATCTCGATGCAGCGCAGCTCGTCGACGCGCAGACAGGTGCCCGCGAGCGCCAGCGGCACCAGGTCGTTGGCGAAACCCGGATCGATGCCGTTCACCCAAAGTGTCGAATTCCCTTGTGCCGCCGCATCTTGCACCGGCTTCAGCAGTTCGTCGGGCACGACGCCGTAGGGATATTGGAAGAACACCGGAGCGCACGCGACGACGTTGATGCCAGCGCGCAGTATCCGTTGCAGGTCCTGCACGGCGTCCAGCAGGCGGTTGTCGGTCATCGCACAGTAGACGACACAGTCCGGCCTGGTCGCGAGCAGCGCGTCCGCGTCGGTCGTCGCCCGCACCCCCACCGAATGTTCCAGCCCGGCAAGCGTTCCCGCGTCCACGCCCATCTTCGACGGGCCGGACACCCAGACGCCGGTCAATTCCACGTCGGGATTGGCGAGCACACCGGCCAGCGCGTGCCTGCCGACATTGCCGGTACCCCACTGCACTACGCGATAAGTCATGTCACAGATCCGGTATCGGGAGATGGAGGTTGGGAATGATCAAGCCACCGTCCGGCTCGATGACCTTGCCGGTGAGGTATTTGCCCGCGGGAGACACCAGATACAGCGCGGCCGCCGCGATGTCCTCGGGTTCGCCGATGCGGTGCAGCGGCGTCTTGGTCTCCAGTTCGGTGCGCATCGCGTCGTTGCCCGCGACGATCGCCAGCGCGGAGGTCAGGATCGATCCGGGTGCGATCGCGTTCACTCTGATGCGTGGATTCAGGTCCAGCGCGGCAAGTTTCGTGTAGTGCGCCAACGCCGCCTTGGCCGTGCCGTACGCCGCGAACGCGCGGCCGGGCAGCCTGCCCATCGTCGAGGTGATATTGAGAATCGAACCGCCGTCCGCGGTCGCCAGCATGCGCGGCACCGCGGCGCGCACCAGCGCGTGCGCGTTGGCGACGTTGAACGTGAACGCGTCGACCAAGGCCTGCGGCGTGGTGTCGAGCAGCGGGCACGGCAGCGCGCCACCCACGTTGTTCACCACGATGTCCAGCCTGCCGAAGCGCTGCACCGCCGTCGCGGCCAATCCCGCGGCGGTTTCCGGATCGCTCAAATCCGCGGACACCACGTGCGCCTGACGTCCCACCGCCGCCACCCGCTGCGCCACCTCATCCAACTGGCTCTTGGTGCGGGCCGCGATCACCACGTCCGCGCCGGCCTCCGCGAAAGCCACCGCTATCGCCGCACCCAGGCCGCGGCCCGCGCCCGTCACGATGGCGACCTGCCCATCTATCCGGAACCGATCCAAGATCATTCGCGCTCCATCCGATGCCCGTCGTCGTACCCGCCGAAACAGGCGGTGTCGAATATTCGACGCACGGGTGTTCTAATATTCGACACATCGTAGGGTGCCGACCAGAGCAGAACAAGGGGTTCCGCCATGCCGGATCGATCAGCGTCGCCGCCGACCCGTCGCGTGGTCGACATCGTTTCGCTGCTCACCACCGCGACCGAACCGCTCGGCACCGCCGCGATCGCCGAACGCCTCGGCATCGCCAGAGCCACCGCGACCGCGATCCTCACCGAGCTCGTCGCGGCGGGCTGGGCGCGCCGAGACCCGCAGCGCGGCTTCACCATCGGCCCCGAACTGGCCGGACTGCACACTGCCGCACTGCCTCCGGGCGTCGGCGAAGTACTCGCCGCCCTCGCCGCCCGCACGGGATACGGCGCCACCTTCAGCCGGATCGAACCCGATCGGCTCACCGTGCTCGACGTCCGGCACGGCCACACCCGCGTCGTCCCCGGAATCCCGGTGGGACACCGGATTCCGCTCCAATTCCCGGCCGGCGCCAGCGTCATGCCGTGGCGGCCTGCCGCCGAACAGAACACCTGGCTGCGCGCCGCCACCGGTTCCGATCAGCGCACCGCGAGCGCGCTGCTCAATCTCGTGCGCACCCGCGGCGTAGCTGTCTTCCGTCCGCGCGCCGACGACGCGGGCCTGGTCGACCTGCTCGCCGATCTGCTCGGCGCCGTCGGCACCGAACTGCTGCAACCACGCCTGCGCGCCCGCGTCCTGCGTCAACTCGCCGACCTCACCGCCCGCCCCTACACCCAGGACGAACTCGACTCCCCCGACCCGCTCCCCCTCAGCTACCTCGCCGCCCCCGTCTTCGACCCAGCGGGCACCGCCGCCTACGAAGTCCAACTCGGCCCCCTCCAGTCCGCCACCACGAAACCTCAACGCGACGAATACATCGCCGCCCTGACCGAAGCCGCCCACCACCTCACCACCACCCTCAGCGGCTGAGTCCAGCGCTGCCGAGCGGGCGTACGCAGGTCCACCAGGGTCTTGTCGGTGGCGGCGAGTTCGGCGGCGACGGCGCCGGGGGCCTCGGCAGGTGCTGCTCTGTGCGACGCGGGTGGTCCGGCTAGGTTCTGTCTCGAAGTCCCATCCGGCGCCGCCGCGGTTCAGCTCGTCGCCTGGCCGCGTTGTCGTCGTCACCGAGACAACCCCGGTATCGGCTCCTCCTCCGCCTGGTCAGGCGACGAGCTGAACCTGCGGGGGCATCCGGCCGGACTTCGAGACAGAATCTAGGTGCGGTGGATGGTTGCCAGCCAGGCGGGGGCGCCGGTGGGGTGGAATGTGGTGTGGATTCGGGTGGGGTCGATCGCGGTGATCGTCCAGTTGGGGGTGAAGGCGCTGGTGAGGGCCGCGCGGCTCACGGGATGGGGGCCTATGTCCGGGCCGATGTCACTGAAACACAGGATGTACACCGTCCCGCCGGGCTTGGTCACCGCGGCAAGGCTTGCCGCGTAGCGCACCTGTTCCTCGGGGTCGCAGGTGTGGAACATGCCGCTGTCGAGGACCGTATCGAACGTGAGACCCAGCCGACTCAGGTCGAAGGCGTCGGCCATGACGAACTCGGCCTCGATGGCGCGTTCGGCGGCCTTCGCCCGGGCGGCGGCCAGGGCGGTCTCGGCCACGTCGACGCCGAGCACGGGTAAACCCAGCGCCGCGACGTGAAGCGCGTTCTCCCCGGACCCGCAGCCCGCGTCGAGTACCGCGCCGGTGAATCCACCCGCCGCGGCGATCCGCACGATCGCGGGCTGTGGGCCGCCGATGTCCCAAGGTGCGGGACCGTCGTGGTACGAGGCGTCCCATGGCACGCCGGTCATCCGTTCATGGCTGGTCGGCACGCGACCACCGAAGGGATCCACTGCGCGGCTACCCGACATGGCCCACCTCCTCGAGAACGACGGTGCCGTCTCATCGTGGCACGTCGGCCCGCTCGGGGGACGGATCCCGGCTAGCCTTCAGCCTTCTCGAACGGGGTCGGGGTGCTACCCGTGTGGCACGTCGGCCCGCTCGGGGGACGATCCCGGCTAGCCTTCGACCTTCTCGAACGGGCTCGGGGTGCTACCCGTCCAGCGGTACAGGTGGGCGACGCCGGACTGTTTCGTCGTGCCGTCGGACTTCGTGCTGCTGGAGGTGACGACGTAGTAGCGGCCGTCACCGAGTGCGATCAGGCCGTACGGGGCCGTGAACTTCCAGCCGCGAGTATCCGATCGCGCGTCCTGCAGACCGCCCGGTGCGAGCGCCAGCACCGATCCCTGTGCGGGTTGCGGCTGTCCGACCAGGTCTTGGCGTTGCGGCTGGGCGGCGGCCTCGATCATGAAGAAGGGGTAGTTCGGGAATTGCGGCTTCTTGCCGGGATATACAGCGAGGAACCAGTTTCCGGTGTGCGCATCGAATTCGAGGTTCTGCACACCGTAGGTCGTATTGCCGGTGCGCACGAAGTACTTCCCGTCCGGCGCCTGCGGACCGCTCGTGTGCGGGGCGCGCTGAGTGAGTGGCCGCTCGTACGCGCGCCAGTTCGTCGTGTCGTATTGCAGCAGGACCTGATAGTCGTTGTCGGTGCGATTGTTGTTCGAGTAGATCCCATAGGCAACAGTGAGTTTCGGCACGCCATCGCGACTTCCTAACGCGGGCCCGAATGCCACGCCATCGATGCCGCTGCAGCCATAACGGTGATCCGCGGTCGCGGCGACGTCACCGTCGAACTTGCCGTCGCCGTTCATGTCGGCGGTGTAGTCGGCCACCACTTCGCGCAGGTAGACGGTGCTGACGATGCCCGTGGCCTCCGCGTCCATATCGGTCCGGGTGATCCGGTCGACATCGATGATCGCGATGTAGAACGCGGAAGCCGCCTTGTATTCGAGGGAACCGTAGACGCGACCGTCGCGTTCGTCGAACGCCAGATCGCCGAGATGACCGGTGAAGCCCGTCACCGTACCGACCACCGTGCCGCGCAGATCGGTTTTCACCAGCAGATCGGTGAACGAGAAGTACATGAAACCTTTGCGCGGATCGATCGCGATCCCTTGCACATGACCGGACTTCCATGTCCCGCCCGATATTTCGGCCGGCAGCTCCGAATCCGCGTGTGCCGCGGGCAGTGCGGGCAGCGATACGACGAGCAACACCAGTAACCCGAGACGAAGCAATCTAGCCCACACCGCACAACCTCCATAGCCGGACGACGTCGAGACCACGCACGCTACAGCGGCGAACCAACAGCGAACCGACCACAGGGCGAACAACCGTGTCGGATCCACACCGGTTCTCGGGATCCACACCAGTTCTGAGTCTCCAGAACTGGTGTGGATCCCGGGAAAGGGTGTGGATCCCGGGAAGGGTTGGAACGCAAGAAGACCCCCGACGGTGTCGGGGGTCTTCTGCAATGATGTTCCGGCGGTGTCCTACTCTCCCACACCCTGTCGAGTGCAGTACCATCGGCGCTGGCAGGCTTAGCTTCCGGGTTCGGAATGGGACCGGGCGTTTCCCTGCCGCTATGGCCGCCGTAACTCTATGAAACTATCCACACAACAGCGCTGACACCCACCCACCAAACCCCGAGCGGGGTTCAGTAAGTTCATGCCTGCTGCAGTGCCGTGTGTTGTTTCAGATACTGCACAGTGGACGCGTAGCTTCTTTGTTGGTAAGTCCTCGGCCGATTAGTACCAGTCACCTACACCCGTTACCGGGCTTCCAGTTCTGGCCTATCAACCCCATGGTCTGTGGGGGCCTTAACCACTCGAAGGTGGTGAGAAACCTCATCTTGGAACAGGCTTCCCGCTTAGATGCTTTCAGCGGTTATCCCTTCCGAACGTAGCTAACCAGCGGTGCTCCTGGCGGAACAACTGGCACACCAGAGGTTCGTCCGTCCCGGTCCTCTCGTACTAGGGACAGCCTTCCTCAAGTTTCTGACGCGCGCGGCGGATAGAGACCGAACTGTCTCACGACGTTCTAAACCCAGCTCGCGTGCCGCTTTAATGGGCGAACAGCCCAACCCTTGGGACCTACTCCAGCCCCAGGATGCGACGAGCCGACATCGAGGTGCCAAACCATCCCGTCGATATGGACTCTTGGGGAAGATCAGCCTGTTATCCCCGGGGTACCTTTTATCCGTTGAGCGACACCGCTTCCACTTGCCGGTGCCGGATCACTAGTCCCGACTTTCGTCCCTGCTCGAGCTGTCGCTCTCACAGTCAAGCTCCCTTGTGCACTTGCACTCGACACCTGATTGCCAACCAGGCTGAGGGAACCTTTGGGCGCCTCCGTTACATTTTAGGAGGCAACCGCCCCAGTTAAACTACCCACCAGGCACTGTCCCTGAACCAGATCATGGTCCGAGGTTAGAAGTCCAATACGATCAGAGTGGTATTTCAACGATGACTCCCTCGACACTGGCGTGCCGATTTCACAGTCTCCCACCTATCCTACACAAACCGTACCGAACACCAATACCAAGCTATAGTGAAGGTCCCGGGGTCTTTTCGTCCTGCCGCGCGTAACGAGCATCTTTACTCGTAATGCAATTTCGCCGAGTCTGTGGTTGAGACAGCAGAGAAGTCGTTACGCCATTCGTGCAGGTCGGAACTTACCCGACAAGGAATTTCGCTACCTTAGGATGGTTATAGTTACCACCGCCGTTTACCGGGGCTTAAATTCTCAGCTTCGCAACCGAAGTCGCTAACCGGTCCTCTTAACCTTCCGGCACCGGGCAGGCGTCAGTCCGTATACATCGTCTTACGACTTCGCACGGACCTGTGTTTTTAGTAAACAGTCGCTTCTCTCTGGTCTCTGCGACCCAACCCAGCTCAGGAAGCACGTTCCATCACCAGACCGGGTCCCCCTTCTCCCGAAGTTACGGGGGCATTTTGCCGAGTTCCTTAACCACAGTTCTCTCGATCGCCTTAGTATTCTCTACCTGACCACCTGTGTCGGTTTGGGGTACGGGCCGTGTACCAACTCACTAGAGGCTTTTCTCGGCAGCATAGGATCACTGAATTCGCCTCAATCGGCTACGCATCACCTCTCAGGCCACATGTCTGGCGGATTTGCCTACCAAACGCCCTACAGGCTTACACCAGTACAACCACTGACTGGCCCAGCTACCTTCCTGCGTCACCCCATCGCTTGACTACTACAGCCAGGGTCATATGCAGCCGCTTCCAGTCTCCCGAAGGAGATCCGTCCACATTTGGATACTTAGCACAACTGATTCGCCATTGGGCGCGGATACACGGGTACGGGAATATCAACCCGTTGTCCATCGACTACGCCTGTCGGCCTCGCCTTAGGTCCCGACTCACCCTGGGCGGATTAACCTGGCCCAGGAACCCTTGGTCATTCGGCGGACGAGTTTCTCACTCGTCTTTCGCTACTCATGCCTGCATTCTCACTCGCACAGCCTCCACAACTAGTTCACACTGCTGCTTCCATGGCTGCACGACGCTCCCCTACCCATCCACACCACTGCACCACCCTCCGTAGAGAATGACGGATGTATTGTGTGAATGCCGCGGCTTCGGCGGTGTACTTGAGCCCCGCTACATTGTCGGCGCAGGATCACTTGACCAGTGAGCTATTACGCACTCTTTCAAGGGTGGCTGCTTCTAAGCCAACCTCCTGGTTGTCTTCGCGACCCCACATCCTTTTCCACTTAGTACACGCTTAGGGGCCTTAGCCGGCGATCTGGGCTGTTTCCCTCTCGACTACGAAGCTTATCCCCCGCAGTCTCACTGCCACGCTCTCACACACCGGCATTCGGAGTTTGGCTGATTTCGGTAAGCTTGTAGGCCCCCTAGACCATCCAGTAGCTCTACCTCCGGCGTGAAACACGTGACGCTGCACCTAAATGCATTTCGGGGAGAACCAGCTATCACGGAGTTTGATTGGCCTTTCACCCCTACCCACAGCTCATCCCCTCAGTTTTCAACCTAAGTGGGTTCGGGCCTCCACGACGTCTTACCGTCGCTTCACCCTGGCCATGGGTAGATCACTCCGCTTCGGGTCTAGAACATGCGACTCCAACGCCCTATTCGGACTCGCTTTCGCTACGGCTACCCCACACGGGTTAACCTCGCCACATGCCACTAACTCGCAGGCTCATTCTTCAAAAGGCACGCCATCACCCACAGTGACAAGTCACTCGCAGGCCCTGACGGATTGTAAGCGCACGGTTTCAGGTACTATTTCACTCCCCTCCCGGGGTACTTTTCACCTTTCCCTCACGGTACTAGTCCGCTATCGGTCACCAGGGAGTATTCAGGCTTACCGGGTGGTCCCGGCAGATTCACAGCAGATTTCACGGGCCCGCTGCTACTCGGGTATCTTCCACGCAAGCCGTTGAGTTTTCGTCTACGGGACTCTCACCCTCTACGACAGGCCGTTCCAGACCACTTCGACTAACCCAACGGTTTCTGACTCACGCCCAATCCGGCAGAATTGAGAAGAAAGACCCCACAACACCGTCTAGACAACCCCTGCCGGGTATCACATCTAAACGGTTTAGCCTCATCCGCTTTCGCTCGCCACTACTCACGGAATCACTATTGTTTTCTCTTCCTGTGGGTACTGAGATGTTTCACTTCCCCACGTTCCCTCCACACACCCTATATATTCAGATGCGGGTAACACGACATCACTCGTGCTGGGTTTCCCCATTCGGAAATCCTCGGATCTCAGCTCGGTTGACAGCTCCCCGAGGCTTATCGCAGCCTCCTACGTCCTTCATCGGCTCCTGGTGCCAAGGCATCCACCGTACGCTCTTAAACACTTACTAACAAAGATGCTCGCGTCCACTGTGCAGTTCTCAAACAACACACCCACTCAAACCCTCATCCAAGACCAACAGAACCAAAACCCTGCGGTATCAAGGAGATCCGAGCGGATCGTTATCTTGCCTGGAAAGAACGTCTGTTCTTTCAGGACCCAATAGTGTGTCGGTATATCCACCGCGACCAGGAACACAGTCCCGATCGAGTGCGATGAAACTTGTCAGCGTTCCACCCATGAGCGTCCGCAGTCCCACAGACGGGGACTAAACGGTCTCTGACGCGGTCGAGGACGACTCTTCGAACCGACCAGCGTAGAAGTGCTCCTTAGAAAGGAGGTGATCCAGCCGCACCTTCCGGTACGGCTACCTTGTTACGACTTCGTCCCAATCGCCAATCCCACCTTCGACGGCTCCCTCCACAAGGGTTAGGCCACCGGCTTCGGGTGTTACCGACTTTCATGACGTGACGGGCGGTGTGTACAAGGCCCGGGAACGTATTCACCGCAGCGTTGCTGATCTGCGATTACTAGCGACTCCAACTTCACGGGGTCGAGTTGCAGACCCCGATCCGAACTGAGACCGGCTTTAAGGGATTCGCTCCACCTCACGGTATCGCAGCCCTCTGTACCGGCCATTGTAGCATGTGTGAAGCCCTGGACATAAGGGGCATGATGACTTGACGTCGTCCCCACCTTCCTCCGAGTTGACCCCGGCAGTCTCCTGCGAGTCCCCGGCATAATCCGCTGGCAACACAGGACAAGGGTTGCGCTCGTTGCGGGACTTAACCCAACATCTCACGACACGAGCTGACGACAGCCATGCACCACCTGTACACCGACCACAAGGGGGCCTACATCTCTGCAGGTTTCCGGTGTATGTCAAACCCAGGTAAGGTTCTTCGCGTTGCATCGAATTAATCCACATGCTCCGCCGCTTGTGCGGGCCCCCGTCAATTCCTTTGAGTTTTAGCCTTGCGGCCGTACTCCCCAGGCGGGGTACTTAATGCGTTAGCTACGGCACGGATCCCGTGGAAGGAAACCCACACCTAGTACCCACCGTTTACGGCGTGGACTACCAGGGTATCTAATCCTGTTCGCTACCCACGCTTTCGCTTCTCAGCGTCAGTTACTTCCCAGAGACCCGCCTTCGCCACCGGTGTTCCTCCTGATATCTGCGCATTTCACCGCTACACCAGGAATTCCAGTCTCCCCTGAAGTACTCAAGTCTGCCCGTATCGCCCGCAAGCTTGGGGTTGAGCCCCAAGTTTTCACGGACGACGCGACAAACCGCCTACAAGCTCTTTACGCCCAGTAATTCCGGACAACGCTCGCACCCTACGTATTACCGCGGCTGCTGGCACGTAGTTGGCCGGTGCTTCTTCTACAGGTACCGTCACTCTCGCTTCGTCCCTGTCGAAAGAGGTTTACAACCCGAAGGCCGTCATCCCTCACGCGGCGTCGCTGCATCAGGCTTTCGCCCATTGTGCAATATTCCCCACTGCTGCCTCCCGTAGGAGTCTGGGCCGTGTCTCAGTCCCAGTGTGGCCGGTCACCCTCTCAGGTCGGCTACCCGTCGTCGCCTTGGTGGGCCGTTACCCCGCCAACAAGCTGATAGGCCGCGGGCCCATCTCGCACCGATAAATCTTTCCACCAAACAGCATGCACTGAAAGGTCATATCCGGTATTAGACCCAGTTTCCCAGGCTTATCCCGAAGTGCGAGGCAGATCACCCACGTGTTACTCACCCGTTCGCCGCTCGTGTACCCCGAAGGGCCTTACCGCTCGACTTGCATGTGTTAAGCACGCCGCCAGCGTTCGTCCTGAGCCAGGATCAAACTCTCCGTTGAAGACTCTTGACAACCCCGAAGGGCCAATCAGAAGTATCTAAACTAGAGTCCGAAAACCCAGCAAAACAAAACGCCAGCAAAAGTATTTGCTGACTAAATGTCCAACCTCACCCAGACGGGGGTCCAGAGAGGCCGGAACCAATAAATAATTGGCACTGACATTCATCGACACACTATTGAGTTCTCAAAGAACACACGCACACACCATCTCCCGGGAATCAACCCGCTCGATCAGTGAGGCAACTTATCCAGCTTAGCTCAGCCGCTCCCCCGAATCCAAATCAGGGTCTCGATCAAGCTAGTGTGAGCGTCAGGCGCTCCTCGTCCTACCTCGTTTCCCAGGCCTCTCGCTCAGCCTTTCGGCTCAGCTCCTCGGCTCCGGGTCGGTGTCCGTGTCGCTCTGACTTGAACTAAGTTACGCGGCGGCGAACGCCACGTCAAATCGCCTGCGCAGCCCGAGAATTCGCAGGTCAAGGGGCCTGACATCGGCCAGGCGCCCGAGCGAATCACACGAATGTGACTCAGACCACCGCAAAGTTCTCGAAATCGGGTGTTGGACGGAGCACTAGTTCTCCAGTGCGTGCTCGGCGCCGCGGTGCAGCGGTACCGGGTCCGTCGCGCGGGCGTTGTCGCGGACGATGCCTTTCGCCGCGGAATTCGCCTGTTCCAGCTGGGGCTTGCGCTCGAAAAGGGTCTTGGTGAGTACGCAGGCCACATCGGCGTCGAGGTTGTCGCGGACGAGCAGCACATTCGGCACGACGATCGCGGGCACGTCGTCGGGCAGGCCATAGGTGGCCGCGGGGATGGCGCCCAGCTCGTACGCGGGGCTCAGGACGCGCATGCCGACCAACAGTTCGGCGGTGTCCAGGAAACGGAACTCGCCGCGGTTCGACTTGAACAGCTCGGCGATGCCGGGCGTCGGCAGGCCTCCTATAAAGAACAGCGCGTCCAGCGAACCGTCCTTCATCCCCGCGACCGCCTTGCCGAGGTCCAGTCGATTCACCGCGATATCGCTGTCCGGGTTCAGCCCGCCCGCCCGCAGTATGCGCCGGGCCACCACCTCGGTACCCGACGAGGGCGAACCGGTGGACACCCGCTTGCCGCGGAGTTCGGCGATGCTGGTGATGTCGGAGTCCGCGCGGACGACGACTTCCACATAGCTCGGGTAGAGGCGCGACAGCGCCCGCACCGGTTGTTTGTGACCGTCGAAGGTGCCGATGCCGAGCACCGCGTCCGCCGCGGTGTCGGCCTGCGCGAAGGCGACCTGATACTTACCGGCGGCGAGCTGCTGGATGTTCTGCACCGACGCGGCGGTTTCCGCCGCCGTCGCCTTCACCTTGCCGTTGGTCGCCAGGGAGACCTGATCGGCGAGCGCGTTGCCGAGTGCGGAGAAGACGCCGGTCGCGTTGCCGGTCGCGATGCCGAGTTCGGTCGACTGCCGCACCTGGCAGGTCACCGGGCCACCCGCGTCCGTCGGCACCCCATCGAAACTGTCGCCGCATCCGGCGAGTAAACCCGCCGATAGCGACCCGACCGCGAAAACTACGACCACTCTTCGCATCTCATCCTCTCTCGACGAACGGAGCGACCCTGCTCCGCCGCAGAACGAGACGATAGCAACGCCGGGCGGCACGCACGCAGCTAATGTAAAACACCGCTATCCGAGCGCATTTCGCTCCGCGCAGCTACGCACCGGCGGTGGCCGCGATCCGTTACTTCTTCAGCGCGTACTCGGCGCCGCGGTGCAGCACGACGGGCGCGGTGTTCGCCGCGGTGTCGCCGGAGATGCCCTTCGCCGCGGAGTTCGCCTGCTCCAGCTGGGGTTTGCGATCGAAGAGGGCCTTGGTGAGCACGCAGGCCAGGTCGGCGTCGAGATCATCGCGGACGAGCAGGACATTCGGCACGACAATGGTTTTCGCGTCGGCGGACAGCCCGTAGGTGGCCGCGGGGATGGTGCCCGCCTCGTAGACCGGACTCAGCTCGCGCATCGCGGGCAGCTGCGGGGAGATGTCGAGGAAGCGGACTCTGTCCCTGGCGGAAGTGAAAAGGTCGGTGATGCCCGGGGTGGGCAGGCCACCGGAGAAGAACATGGCGTCGATGGTGCCGTCCTTCATACCGTCGACGGTCTTGGTGAGATCCAGGCGCTGGGCCGAGATGTCGCTGTCCGGGTGCAGACCCGCCGCCTGCAGCACCCGCTGCGCGATCACCTCGGTACCCGATTTGGGCGAACCTGTGGAGACCCGTTTGCCCCGCAGGTCGGCCACGGAATTGATGCCCGCGTCGGCCCGCACCACCACCTGGGTGTAGTTCGGGTACAGCCGCGAAAGCGCCTGCACCGGTTGCTTCTTGCCGTCGAAGCTGCCCGCGCCGGTGACCGCGTCGGCGGCGGTGTCGGCGAGGGAGAACGCGACCTGATAGGTGCCCGCGACCAACTGCTGGATGTTCTGCACGGACGCACCGGTTTCCGCGGCGGTCGCCTTCACCTTGCCGTTGGTGGCCTGGGAGATCTGGTCGGCGAAGGCATTGCCGAGCGCGAAATACACCCCGGTCGCGTTGCCGGTGGCGATGCCGACCCTGGTTTCCTGTTTCACCTCGCAGGTGATCGGAGCGCCCGCGTCCTGGTGCGGCGCGTCGCGGCGCCCGCCACAGCCGGTGAGCAGTCCGGCCGACACCGTGGCGATGGCGAAGACGATTGCGACTCTTCTCATGTCGTTCTCCTTCGAGCGAGCAGAGTGACCCCGACGGCCGCGGTCAGCGCGACCAGTCCGGCGACGAGCGCGCCGGTTTCCAGGTACAGCAGCAGCAGGCCACCGACGGCGGCGAGCACGCGGGCGAGCGGCCCGGCCGGACCGACGCCGAGAATCCAGCCACCGGTGGCGACGGCGAGCGCGGCCACACCAAGACAGGCGACCGCGGTGGTCCAGATGATGCCGAGCACCGGTCCCCGGCCGAGCAGATACTCGCCCGGTTCGGTCAGCACGAACACGATCGGCACCAGGAAGGCAGGCAGCGCGTATTTCAATGCCTGCCACATGGTCGGCACCGTGCGCGCGCCGGTGACCGCCGCCGCGCCGACGGCGGCGAGCGCGGTCGGCGGGGTGACCTCGGACAGCACCGAGAAGTAGAAGACGAACATCGCCGCCGCGGGCGCGGGCACCTCGAGCGCGAGCAGCGCGGGGCCGATGATGACCCAGCCGATGATGAACGACGCGGTCACCGGTACCGCGAGCCCGAGCAGCGCCAGCGCGATCGCCGCGAGCACGACGGTGCAGGCCAGGACCACGGTGTGGTTGTCGGACAACGATTTCGCCAGCCGCACGAGCACCGCGGCCAGTTGGGAGCCGAGCCCGGTCTTGGTGGTGATCGCGGTGATCACGCCCGCGCTGGTACATACCGCGACCACCGGCAGCGCCGCGCGGACACCGCCGCCGATCGCGTGGAACACGTGCCGGGGTGAGCGCGCCAGTGCGCGGGTGCGCGGATCGAAGAAGGCGAGCACGAAGGCGAGCGCCGTGGCGTAGACGACCGCGCGCGTGGCGCTGACGTCCAGCAGCAACAGCACGACGATCGCGATCAGCGACAGGAAGTGATATCCGAAGCGCAGCAGCAGACGCCCTGCGGACACACCGTCGAAGTGCACGGCCGTGGTGCCGAGCCGGCGCGCGTCGATCTCCACGGCGAGCAGGATCCCGAGGTAATAGAGCACAGTCGGGATGAGTGCCCAGCCGAGCACGGTCACATACGACACCTCTAGGTACTCCGCGACGATGAACGCGGCGACACCGAGGGTGGGCGGGGAGAGAATGGCGCCGACCCCGGCCGCGGCGAGCATGCCGCCCGCCTGTTCCGGCGGGTACCCGGCACGCCGCAGGATGGGCCAGGTAACCGCGCCGATGGTCACCGCGGTGGCGGTACCCGACCCCGAGACGGTGCCGAGTAGGAAGCCCGAGGCGACCGCGGTGCGTCCGGCGGCACCGCGCGAGCGCCGGAAGGCCGCCACCGACAGATCGACGAAGAACTGTGCGGCACCGGAGAATTCGAGCACCGCGCCGTACAGCGTGAACAGCACGATATAGGTGGCCGCCACGTCGAGGGGCGTGCCGTAGAACCCGCTGCCGGAGTTGTACAGCGCGTCCACGATCTGGCCGAAGTCCAGCCCGGCGTGCGCGACACTCCAGCCTTGCGGCAGAAAACCGCCGTAGTACCCGTAGGCGAGAAACACCACGCACACCGCGACGAGCACCCACCCGGTGGTGCGCCTGCATGCCTCCAGCACCAGCACGAGCAGCACCGCGCCCATCCCGACATCGACGGGATCGAGCAGGCCCTGCCGGTCGAGGAAGGCGTTGTAGCCGCCGCCACCCGATCCGATCGTCCACGGCAGCACCGGATACAGCGCGACGAAGACGGCGAGCACGGCCAGCGACCAGTCGGCGATTCCGGGACCGCCGTCCCGATCCAGGAAGCGCACGCCGGATCGATACGCGAGGAACACCAGCGGCAAGGTCGCCGCCAGGAAGATCACCAGGTAGTACTGACTCCCCTGCGGCAGCGGCCGGAAGACCTGCCAGAGCACCAGCAGTGCGACCGCGAACGCGGTCACCGCGACCACCCGTTCGGCCCAGCCGGTCAATTCCCGGGCGGGCCGCTCCTCGTCGTCCACCTCCGGCAGCGCCGGCCGTCCTGCTACGGGCGCCTCGGTCTCCACCTCATCGGGGCCCGTCTTCGACATGGCGGAACGATAGCAACGCACGACCGTCCGCATGTCCGAATTGCAAACATGGGAACCAGTCGCCTTTCAATTTGTCGAATTCCCTGCCGCCCGAGCGAGTTTCGCGCTTAGTTCGCTCAGCACGGCGCGCATCTCGGGCGGCTCGAGCACCTCGAATTCGACGTCGAGATGCGCGATGCGCAACGCCGTCCACTCCAGCGAATCGGCGGCGGTACGGATCAGGCAGGTGTGCGCGTCGACCGGCTCGAGCTCGTCGGGCCGGACCCGGAAGGTGTCGGCCAGTTCGGCGACGCCGGCGTGCACCCGCAAGACCACTCGCCGCACCGGGCGCGAGCGCGCCAGCTGCTCGGTGACGAACGCCGCGGCATCGGCTGCAGGCAACGCTCTTGGCGCACAGCGCATTCCGGTCACGAATGGATCATCGACACGATCGACGCGGAAGGTACGCCAGTCTTGCCGATCGACGTCCCAGGCGACCAGATACCAGCGCCGGCCCGCCGAGACGAGGCTGCGCGGTTCGACGAATCGCTTGCTCTCGGTGTCGCCCTTGTCCCGATACCGGAAGCGGATCCGTTCCCCGTCGCGCGCGGCACCGGCCAGGACGACCAGCGTCTCCGGGTCCACCCGCGCTCCGGCGGCCGGGCCACCGAGCGAGACGGTGGCGGTGTCGATCGCGTCGACGCGGCCGCGCAGCCGCGCGGGCAGCACCTGCTGGAGTTTCACCAGGGCGCGTGCGGCCGATTCCTCGATGCCCGCGACCGCCCCCTGGGCCGCACCGCGCAGGCCGAGGGTGATGGCGACGGCCTCGTCGTCGTCGAGCAGCAGGGGTGGCAGCGCGGTGCCCGCCCGCAGCCGGTAGCCACCGATCGCGCCGAGACTGGCGTGCACCGGATAACCCAGCTCACGCAGCCGTTCGATGTCGCGGCGCACCGTGCGCACGGTGACGCCGAGGCGCTCGGCCAGCTCGGGGCCGCTCCATTCGCGGCGGGTCTGCAGCAACGACAGCAGCTGGAGTAGTCGTGCGGCGGTTTCGGTCATAGGTCGAGTATCGCCCGTAATGAGGACAATAGCTGTCCGCATTGGCACCTACCGTCGGTGAGGTGAGTACAGAGCGAGACACCATTCAGATCGTCGGGGCCCGCGAGAACAACCTGCGCAACGTCTCGCTGGCGGTCCCGAAGGGCAAGCTCGTGGTCTTCACCGGCGTGTCCGGTTCGGGGAAGTCCTCGATCGTGTTCGGTACCATCGCGGTCGAATCGCAACGCCAGCTCAACGAGACCTTCACCTGGTTCATCCGGAACCGGCTGCCGAAATACGAACGGCCAGAGGCCGATCTCATCGACAACCTGGCGCCCGCGGTGGTGATCGATCAGAAGCCGATCGGGGGCAACGCACGCTCGACGGTCGGCACCATGACCGATATCCAGTCGATCGTTCGCGTACTGTTCTCCCGGCACGGCGCACCGAGCGCCGGTGCGGCGTCGAGCTATTCGTTCAACGACCCGCTCGGCATGTGCCCGGAATGCGGCGGGCTGGGCCACGTCGTGCGCCCGGACCTGACCAAGCTGCTCGACACCGGCAAGTCACTCAACGAGGGCGCGATCACGTTCGGGCCGTTCGCGATCGGCACCTTCCAGTGGCAACTCTACGCGCAGTCCGGGCTGTTCGATCCGGACAAGCCGCTGCGCGACTACACCGCCGAGGAATGGCAGCTGTTCCTGCGCGGCAACGGTTTCCGGGTACCGCGACGGAACCGGACCGGGTCGATGGGCAGCAACGCCTACGAGGGACTGCTGCGACGGTTCGAACGCCTCTACATCAAGCGTGACTCGGGCTCGCTCTCGGAGAAGAACCGGACCGCGGCGCGGGAGGTCGTCACCGAGGAACTCTGCCCGGACTGCCACGGTGCGCGCTTGAACGCCGCCGCCCTGGCCACCCGGATCAACGGTTTGGGCATCGCCGACTACGGCAACCTCGAGGTGTCCGAGCTGATCGGCGTGCTCGGCGCGATCGACGATCGAGTCGCCGCGCCCATCGCCGACGCGGCGATCGCCCGGTTGCGCCGCATCGAGCAGGTCGGTCTCGGCTATCTCTCGCTCGGACGGGAAACCTCGACCCTGTCCGGCGGTGAAGCACAGCGGCTCAAGGTGGTTCGGCACCTCGGATCGAGCCTGACCGGCATGACCTACATCTTCGACGAGCCGAGCGTCGGCATGCATCCGCGCGATGTCGGCCGGTTGAACGAGCTGCTGATCCAGTTGCGCGACAAGGGGAACACCGTGCTGGTGGTCGAGCACTCCCCCGACGTGATCGCGGTCGCCGACCATGTGGTGGACATGGGACCGGGCGCGGGCGGGCACGGCGGGCAGGTGGTGTTCGAAGGCTCGGTCGAGAATTTGCGCGACTGCGGCACATCGACGGGTGAGCTGCTGCGCCGGGTGCGACCGGTCAAGACGCACACGCGCACGCCGACCGGTTGGCTCACCGTCGCCGAGGTCGACCGGTACAACCTGAAGAACCTCACCGCGCGATTCCCGACCGGCGTGCTCACCGCGGTCACCGGGGTCGCCGGTTCGGGGAAGAGCACGCTGGTCTCGGGCGCGTTCCTCGACGCCAACCCGGACGCGATCGCGGTGAACCAGTCGGCGATTCACGCCTCGCGCCGGTCCAGTCCGGCGACCTATCTCGGGATCATGGAGCCGCTGCGGCAGGTGTTCGCCCGTACCAACAACGTCAAGCCGGGACTGTTCAGCTTCAACTCCGACGGCGCGTGTGCCGAATGCGGCGGTGCGGGCGTCATTTTCACCGATCTGGCGTACATGGACCCGATCACCACCGTGTGCCAGAGGTGTCACGGCAGGCGTTATCGCCCCGAAGTACTCGGTTACACGGTGCGCGGCGCATCCATCGCGGACGTGCTGGAGATGACCGTCGAGCAGGCGCTCGAATTCTGGGACGGGCACGGCGAGAGCCGGATTCGCCCGCCGCTGCGCTCGCTCGACGAGGTCGGGCTCGGTTACCTGACGCTGGGCCGCTCGCTCAGTTCGCTGTCGGGCGGGGAACGCCAGCGCATCAAGCTGGCCGATCACCTGCATCGCAGCGGCGGTGTCTATGTGCTCGACGAACCGACCACCGGCCTGCATATGGCCGACGTCGACACGCTGCTCGCGCTGTTGGACCGGCTGGTCGACGCGGGGAACACGGTGATCGTCATCGAGCACGACCTCGAGGTGATCAAACGCGCGGACTGGGTGATCGACCTCGGGCCGGACGGCGGCCGGCACGGCGGCGAGATCGTTTTCACCGGAACACCTTCGGCTCTGCTCGACGACCCGCGCTCGATCACCGCGGACTACCTGCGGCGCAGTGTGGCGCCGCGGGATCGTGGCCGCACGCGACCATGACCTCGCGCAGTGCGGTGAGTTCTGTCACGGTCAAACCGTTCGCGCGCAGCCATCGGGCCGCACCGCCGTGCACGGCGCGCAGATCGGCCAGGAAGCCCCGCATGGTCGCGGGTAGGACCGCGAGGATGCCGGTGCGCACCGGAGGCAGGTCGGGGTAGGAACCCAGAGCGATGAGCCGGGTCCGGATGCGCGCCAGGCGGTGTTCGGTGAGTGCGTAGTCGGCCGCGATGTCCGTCGCGGGAACGCCGATCGCGTCGAGCAGGACGGCGGCTAGTATTCCGGTCCGGTCTTTGCCCGCGGCACAGTGGAAGAGGACGGCGTGGTGGCGGGCATCGGCGATCAACCGGGCCGCCGCGACAACGGATTCGGCACTGCCGCGCAGTAGTTCGCCGAATAGCCGCAGCAGCTCGTCGTGGCGCGCGTCGGACCCCAGGTGCTGTGGCCCGGTGTGCACGGGCGTGCTGATCGGCAGATTGATCAGGCGCACCGCGCTTTTCGCGAGCAACCCGTGGCCCTCCCGCGCCGACTCCCCCGGCATCCGCAGATCGATGAGCGTGCGCAGGCGCATCGGGCCGAGCAACCGGTCGAGATCCGCGACGGACAGCTGCTGCGGTGTGCTGGAGCGATATACGACCCCGAAACGGGTGGTGCCACCGCCGTGGACGGGCAGCCCGCCGAGGTCGCGCGCGTTGTCGATCTCGGCGAAGTCCACCCACCGCCGCGGGGTGAGATCGGTGTGCATGTCGTGCGCTCCGCAGGGTCGGACACCAGCACAGACCAGTCTATGTCCGAGTAGCCCGCCACCGAGGATGATGGTGGACATGGCGGTGCGCGAGGTGGTGAGCGCGGGATCGTTCACGCGGATCTACGACCCCGGCGCAGGGACAGCCGAGGAGTGGTACATCAACGACCACACGATCATTCGCGCACCGGGCGGGCGGCTGCACCTGTTCGGCATCACCCATCGCGAACCCGCCGATCCGTTCGACGAGGTCGACTTCGCGCACGCGACGGCCGACGAGTTGTTCGGCCCCTGGGTCAAACAGCGCCGCGCCCTGCACGTCGACCGCGACTACGGCGAAACCCACCTGTGGGCGCCGTTTGTCGTCGCCGCCCACCGGCGGTACTACATGTTCTATGCCGGTGGCGGCGCGGACCGGACCGCCGCGGCGATCAACCTGGCGACCTCGACCGACCTGTTCCGTTGGGTGCGTAGACGTTCGGGCCCGTTGTTCCGCGACGGCTACGACGCCCGCGACCCGATGGTGACCAGGGTCGGCGACCAGTGGGTGATGTACTACTGCGCGACCACTACACCGGCGGGCGGCCACCACGTGGTGGCCTACCGCACGAGCAGCGATCTCGTGCACTGGGGCCACCGCCACATCGCCTACACCGACCCGACGAAGGGCACCGAGGCCGGAAACACCGAGTCCCCCTTCGTCGTTCAGCACGATGGCTGGTGGTATCTGTTCATCGGTCCGCGCCCGGGTTACGTGGGCACGGACGTGTTCCGCAGCGACAGTCCGTTCCGGTTCCGGATCGGGGACAAGATCGGCCATGTCGCCGCGCACGCCGCCGAGGTGGTACTCGACGCGGACCGCTGGTGGATCACCAGCGCGGGGTGGGGCCAAGGCGGGGTGTACCTGGCGCCGTTGCGGTTCCCCCGGCAGCGCGACCCGCACGCCGCCAAGGTCGTGCCGCGGTAGGTTCGGGTATGGCTGATCCGCTCTTCCTCGGCGTCGATATCGGCACCTCGAGCTCGAAAGGCGTGCTGACCCGCGCGGACGGCACCGTCGTCGCGGGCGCGCACCGAGCGCACGGCGTCTCGACGCCGCGACCGGGCTGGGTGGAACACGACGCCGAAACGGTGTGGTGGGCCGAGTTCACGGCCATCGTCGCCGAGCTGCTCGCCGCGGCCGAGGGAGCCGACCTCGCCGGGCTCGCGGTCTCGGGTATCGGCCCCTGCCTGCTGCCCGCCGACGCGACCGGCACGCCGTTGCGGCCCGCCATCCTCTACGGCGTCGATACCCGGGCGACCGCCGAGATCGCCCAGCTGGAAACCGAATTCGGTGTGCAAGCGGTGCTGCGGCGCGCCGGGTCGCCGCTCACCAGCCAGGCGGTCGGGCCGAAGCTGCGGTGGCTTTCCGCGCACGAACCGCAGGTCTTCGCGCGCACCGAGCTGCTACTGATGGCGAGTTCGTTTCTGGTGCACCGGCTCACCGGCCGGTACGTGCTCGACCATCAGTCCGCCAGCCAGTGCGTGCCGCTGTACGACCTGCGCGAGCGGGATTGGGCCGCCGACTGGGCGGCTCAGGTGGCGCCCGGCGTGCGGCTGCCGGAGCTGGCGTGGCCCACCGAGGTGGTCGGGCGGGTCGGCGCCGCGGCCGCGGCGAGTACCGGTCTGCCCGTGGGGCTTCCGGTCACCACCGGCACCGTCGACGCCTGGGCCGAGGCCGCAAGCGTCGGTGTCCGCGCGCCCGGCGACGCCATGATCATGTACGGCACCACGCTGTTCCTGGTGCAGGTGCTGACCGATCCCCGCCCGCATCCCGGCCTCTGGGGCACCTGCGGAACCTGGCCCGGCACATACACACTCGCGGCGGGGATGGCGACCGCGGGCGCGGTGACCGAGTGGCTGCGCGAGCTGGTCGGCGGCGAGTTCGCCGACCTGGTGGCCGCGGCCGCCGAGGTACCGCCGGGCAGCAACGGCCTCCTGGCGCTGCCCTATTTCGCGGGCGAGCGCACGCCGCTGTTCGATCCGAACGCCAGGGGCATCGTGGCCGGGCTGACCCTGCGCCACGGTCGTGCCGAGCTGTATCGGGCGGTACTGGAGGGCATCGCGTACGGGGTGCGGCACAATCTCGCGGCGATGACCGAGGCGGGCGGGGCGGCCACCCGATTGGTGGCGGTGGGCGGCGGCACCAAGGGCGGCCTGTGGACGCAGATCGTCTCCGACGTCACCGGGCTGCACCAGCAGCTGCCCGCCGACACCATCGGCGCCTGCCTGGGCGACGCGCTGCTGGCCGCCACGGCGGTCGGGGTCGACACCGGCGGCTGGAATCCGGTGATCGGCACCGTAGCGCCGCGCCCCGCGTACACCGCGCACTACGATTCCTACTACCAGCACTACCGCGAGCTCTACGAACGCAACACCGATATCGCGCACTTCCTGGCGAGCGAGCAGCACCGAACCGGGGTGAGTTCCTGATCTTCGCGCGCTGTGCGAAGATGCACGGTTGCTCTGTCGGACACCTATGCGAGGATTTCATGCCCACCCAGACCCTGACCCGGCAAAATTTCGACTCGGTGATCACCGGCAATCACATTGTCCTGGTGGACTGGTGGGCCGGCTGGTGCGGTCCGTGCAGGCAGTTCGCGCCGATCTTCGAATCGTCGGCGGAAAGGCATCCCGACATCGTGCACGCGAAAGTGGATACCGAGGCCGAGCAGGAACTCGCGGCGATGGCCCAGATCAGCAGCATCCCGACGGTGATGGCGTTCCGCGAGGGCCTGCTGGTCTACTCCGAGGCGGGGGTGCCCGCGCCCGGCACCCTCGACGAACTGATCGAGCAGGTCAAGTGGCTGGACATGGACCAGTTCCGCCGTGAGGTTGCCCGGCACCAGCAGGCGCAGCAGACACCCGAGTACCCATCGACCGCTCCGGCGCCCGCCGCCGCGCCCGCCGCCCGGGCGGCCGGACTCGCACCGACCGCGAACACGTACGGCTGGCCCGGACTGTGAGCCCCGAGCGCCGGCGGGAGCTGTGGCACCTCGACGACACGCGTACGCGGTCGATCAGTGCCGAGAATCCCACCGGCGCTCCCGGTATGGGCGCCCGCGCGCGGACCGGAACCGGCGCGCACGCGGCCCGGCTGCTCGGCACCGGCTGGAAGGTCTCGCCATCGATCGATCTCGCCGACGGTGAAACCGCCACCCTGGCAGATGTTTCCGGTCCCGGCGTGCTGCGGCACTGCTGGCTCACCACCGACCGTGCCGCACTGCGCGCGCTGACGCTGCGGATGTACTGGGACGATGCGGTCGAGCCCGCGATCGACGTGCCGCTCGGCGACTTCTTCTGCAACGGCTGGGACGAGCTGGCCATGGTGAACTCGGAAATGGTGGTGGTCGCCCCGGCGGGCGGCTTGAACTGCTACTGGCCCATGCCGTTTCGCCGGCGGGCGCGGATCACGCTGGAAAACCGCTGCGGCCGTTCGGTTCCGGTGTACTACCAGATCACCTATGACGTGCAGGAGGTGCCGGGCGAGGCGGCCTACCTGCACGCGCGGTGGGCCCGCACCGCGCGGCTCGGCAGCCCCGCGGTGCACACCATCCTCGACACCGGGCCCGGCCGCGGGCGATATGTCGGTACCTACCTTGCCATTCGGCCAGGTGCGCCCCGCTGGTGGGGCGAGGGCGAGGTCAAGTTCTATCTCGACGGCGACGACGAGCATCCGTCGCTGTGCGGCACGGGGACCGAGGACTATTTCGGCGGCGCTTGGAATTTCGATCTGGCCGGCGCGTATCGCACCTATTCGACCCCCTATCTGGGCCTGCCGCAGGTGCTGCCCGCCGACGAGATCTACCTGGCGCACCAGCGATTCGGCATGTACCGCTGGCATGTGCGCGATCCCATCTGCTTCCATCGCGACCTGCGCGTCACCGTGCAGGCGCTCGGCTGGCGCGACGACGCCACGTATCTGCCGCTGGAAGACGCGGAGATCGCGACCACCGCGTGGTGGTATCAGGCGGTGCCGTCGTCCGCGTGACCGGACTCGTCGTCGAACCGCCCGGCCTCGTCGGCCGCTGCCTCCGCGTCCAGCGCGAGCAACTCGTCCGCGCGCGCCAGCGCGTCGTCCATGCTCGACTCGATGTCGTCGAGCACCGTCAGCCCGCCGAGCAGATCGTCGAACTCGCGCAGCACCGACCGGACCTCCTCGACCGCCGGGTCCACGCGATACCAGGCGACCGATTCACGCCACCAAGGGTTCTCCTCGATCCAGGCGAACATGACGTCGCGGACCATCCTGGCATCGGAGGTATACATCTGGAACAGCTCGGTGGCTTCGCCCGCGCAGTACTCCAGCTCGTACATGCCATCGGCGAGCAGTCGCGCCCGGATGTAGTCGTGCGCACCGCGTTCCACCTCGATCGACGGGGGCCGCGGGTGCGGCGGTTCGTCGAGGATCTCGGTGAGCAGCGCGTCGGTCAGCTCCGGCACCGGTGTTCCGTCACCGGTCCGGACATGCACGTCGGCAGGTCGGTCCGGATCGTCAGTCACCGGGCCAGTGTGCCCGATCCCGGCATCGAATACCCGAAATGCCTCGTGCGAAGGTGGTTGCGGTGCACAGTGGGTTGATGGGTGCCGTGGTGGTCGAGGGTGGCAGCGGGCAGGGGCGGAACCGATGACGCTGGTCGCGGGGGTGGACAGCTCCACCCAATCCTGCAAGGTGGTGGTGTGCGACGCCGAGACCGGCGCGATCCGGCACGAGGCGCACGCGCCGCATCCCGACGGCACCGAGGTGGCGCCGCAAGCCTGGTGGGACGCGCTGCGCAGCGCGGGCGCCGGACTGTTCGAGCGGGTGGACGCGGTGGCCATCGCCGGCCAGCAGCACGGGCTCGTCGCACTCGACGCCGCGGGCGACCCGGTGCGCGACGCACTGCTGTGGCACGACGTCCGCTCGGCGACGGCGGCCGCCGAGCTGGTCACCGAGTTCGGCGGCCCGCAGGCCTGGGCGGCGGCGGTGGGCAGCGTTCCGGTCGCTGCGTTCACCGTCGCCAAGCTGCGCTGGCTGGCCGATCACGAGCCCGACCACGCGGACCGGGTCGCCCGGATCATGCTCCCGCACGACTATCTGACCTGGCGGCTGCGCGGCGGCGGGGCCGCGGCGCCGACCACCGATCGTGGTGACGCCTCCGGCACCGGATATTGGTCACCGGCGTCGGGTGAATATCGAAAAGACCTGCTCGCGCTCGGTTTTCGCGGGCGCACGCCGGAACTGCCCCAGGTACTCGGCCCCGCCGAGGCGGCCGGCCGGACGCCCGCGGGCACGCTGATCGCGGCGGGCACGGGCGACAATGCCGCGGCCGCACTGGGACTCGGCATAGGCGACGGTGACGTGGTGGTCTCGCTCGGCACCAGCGGCACCGTCTTCGCGCGCGCCGAGCGGCCCAGCGCCGACGCCACCGGCGCGATCGCCGGATTCGCCGATGCGACAGGCGCTTTCCTGCCGCTGGTCTGCACCCTCAACGCCGCTCGGGTACTCAGCGGCACAGCCGAGTTGCTCGGCGTCGACCTCCGCACGCTCGAATCGCTTGCGGCGCAAGCGCCCGCGGGCGCGGATGGCCTGGTTATGCTTCCCTACCTCGCCGGCGAGCGCACGCCGAACCTGCCGGACGCCACGGGCAGTCTGCACGGCCTGCGCGCCGAGACCATGCGTCCCGGCCACCTCGCCCGTGCCGCCTTCGAAGGCATGCTCTGCAACATGGCCGATGCCCTCGACGCGATCCGGGCCTCCGGCGTCTCGCCCAGCCGGGTCATCCTGATCGGCGGCGCGGCCCGCGCGCCGCTGGTCGCCACGATCGCGGCGCAGATCTTCGCGACGCCGATCACCGTGCCCGAGCCCGGCGAATACGTCGCGCTCGGGGCGGCACGGCAGGCCGCGTGGGCCCGCGCTGGCACACCGCGACCACCGGACTGGCCGGCGCGCGCCGCCACCACCGTGACGCCCGCGCCCGATGACGGCGCGATCGGTGCCTCGATCCGCGCGCGGTATCGCCAGGCACAGTCCGCGCTGTACGACCGCTGACCAGGCATGATCAGGATTCTCGCTGGTCGAGGGCGAGCCGATTCGCGCGCTCGGATGAGCGACGCCGACAAACGTGCAACCATGTATGCAATACCCGCAGTAGCAGATACTGGGTGCTGGTCGAAGGAGCTCAGATGACGGCGTGCGACTTGGTTGTCCGTGGCGGTTCGGTGTTCGACGGCACGGGCGCACCGCCGCGCACCGCCGATGTCGGTATCACCGCGGGCAAGGTCGTCGCGATCAGCGATACGCCGCTGCCCGATGGCGCGCGGACGGTGGACGCCACCGGCAAGTGGGTCATCCCCGGCATGCTCGACGTGCACACCCACTACGACGCGGAGGTGCTCGGCAGCCCCGGCCTCGGCGAATCGGTGCGCCACGGCGTCACCTCGGTGGTGATCGGCAATTGCTCGCTGTCCACGGTCTATTCGACGGCCGAAGACTGCGCCGACATGTTCGCCCGGGTCGAGGCGCTGCCCTGGGACGCGGTGCACTCGGCCGTGAAGGAACACAAGAACTGGGAAGGCCCTGCGGGCTACCGTGACTCGCTCGCGGCCCGCCCGCTCGGCGCGAATGTCGCCGCGCTGCTCGGACACTCGGATATCCGCGTCGCCGTGATGGGGCTCGGCCGGGCCACCGACGCGAGCGTCACCCCGACCGATGACGAGCTGAATCGCATGCGACACATGCTCATCGAAGCGCTCGACGCGGGCTTCCTCGGCCTGTCCACCATTCGCAGTTCGTTCTCGAAGCTGGAGGGCGCGCGCTTCCCCGCGCGGCAACTGCCGTCCACCTATGCGAGCTGGCGGGAGTACGCGGCGCTGAACAAGATTCTGCGGCAACGCGATCGAATCCATCAGAGCACGCCCAACCTGACCTCACGGCTCGAGATCGCCCGCTACTTCGCCGAGAGCGCGGGCCGGTTCCGCAAACCGCTCAAGACGACGCTGATCGCGGGCATGGACGTGAAGGCCGACCGCACCACCGCGCGGGCCGCGACCATCGCGGCCCGGATCGCCAACTCCGTCGGCGGCGCGGAGTTCCGCTGGCAGCACCTGCCGGTGCCGTTCGAGGTCTACGCCGACGGTGTCGACCTGGTGGTCTTCGAGGAGTTCGGCTCCGGCGTCGCGGCGCTCAACGTCCGTGACGTGATGAAGCGCGGCGAGCTGCTGGCCGACGAGTCCTACCGCAGACAGTTCCGCAAGGACCTCGCCAAGAAGTACGGCCCCCGGGTCTGGCATCGCGACCTCTACGACGCCGAGATCGTGGCCTGCCCGGACCCCGAGGTGGTCGGCAAGTCGTTCGGCCAGGTAGCCGACGAACGCGGCATCCACCCGGCGGACGCCCTGCTCGACCTGGCCGTCGCGCACGGCACCGGACTGCGCTGGCGCACGGTGATCGCAAACGACCGCGAAGAGGTGCTCGATCAGCTGCAGCAATCCGCGGTGATGCAGGTCGGTTTCGCCGATTCCGGTGCGCACCTGCGCAATATGGCGTTCTACAACTTCGGGCTGCGCATGCTCGAACGGGTGCATCAGCGCGGCTTCATGCCGATCGAGCGGGCCGTGCACCGGCTGACCGGTGAGCTCGCCGACTGGTACGGGCTCGACACCGGCCGCCTGCGCCCCGGCGCACGCGCCGACCTCGCGGTGCTGGACCCGGCCGGTTTCGACGGGTCGAGCGCGGCCTACGCGGAGGCACCGGTTCCGGGCAGCGCCGGACTGGACCGCATGGTCAACCGCAACGATCGGGCGGTGGCGGCCACCGTGGTCGGCGGCCGGCTCGTCTACGAGTACGGCGAATTCGCCCCCGGCTTCGGCACCACCCTGCACGCGGGAACGTTCCTCACGGCCGGACCGTAACCGCACCGCACCGCACCGCACCGCACCGCACCGCACCGCACCGCACCGCACCGGCGAGCGCATGCCTCGCGCTCTCGGGACACGCGGCGCGACACACGGACGACTCCTTTGTCCGCAAGATCCCATTAGACCGACCAGTTTCGTGGTTGGGTGACCTTCTCAGGATGTGGGAAGGGCGGTCGCGACGAGGAGACCACGATGGTGCAGGTGCGCAGGGCGATCTTCGATGAGCGGGCCGAGCTGGCCGAGCTGCTCGCGGGTTTCGACACCGCGAAGTGGGACGCTGCGACGCTGTGCCGGGGCTGGCGGGTGCGTGAGGTCGTCGCCCACATCACCGTGCCGTTCCGCATGACCGGCACCCGCTTCGCCGTCGAGCTCCTGCGTGCGGGCGGCAATTTTCACCGGGTCTCCCAGCACACCGCCCGCGTCGACGCCGCGACGATGTCCCCCGGCGACCTGCTGAAGTCGCTGTGGGACAACGTCGGACACCCGTGGAAGCCGCCGAGCAGCGGGTATCTGCACGCGCTCGGCCACGACGTCGTGCACGGCCTCGATATCACCGTCGCGCTCGGGCTCGACCGCAAGGTGCCGCAAGACCGCCTTCGCCTGGTCTTGAACATGATCAATCCGCGGTGGATCGACTTCTTCGGCACCGATCTCACCGGGGTCGAGCTGCGCGCCGACGATCTGGACTGGAGTTACGGCTCCGGCGCGGTCGTCACGGGCAACGCTCAGGACCTGCTGCTCGTCGCGTGCGGGCGGACGCTGCCCGCCCGAAAACTGCGCGGCGACAACGCGGCACGGTTCACCCGCAGCCGCCGCAGGGCGAAAAGGCGGCGCGGGCACTGACCTCGTCGGCGTGCCGGTCCGCGCCACCTGGGCATCGACGGAACAACGTGCGCCCGAGCGGAGTTCACAGCTGCCGCGCGCTGACCCAGGACGCGACCTGTGCCCGGGAGGTGAAGCCGAGCTTGGTCAGGATGTGGTCGACGTGGCTCTCCGCGGTGCGGATCGAGATGACCAGCTCGGCGGCGATCCGCTTGTTGCTGTAGCCGGCGGCGACCAAGCGGGCGACATCGCGTTCCCGGCGGGTCAGCGGCACATCGGACGCCACGGCCCGCGGGAGCGGCGCTTCGGCGCCGAGGGCGAAGCGGACCGCCTCGTCGAAGGTGAGCGCGCCACCGCCGTCGAACGCGGCCTGGAAGCTGCTGTCCCCCAGCGCGTCACGCACCCGCGCGCGCACCTTCTCGCCGATCGTGGCGGTCATGGCGTGCGCGAGCTGCTGGGTGCTGCCGCGGCGCACCGTCGCCGCGGCGCCCATCAGCCGGGCGGCACGCGCGGGATCGTCGGCCGCGGCGGCGGCCCAGGCGAGCCCGTCGAAGGCCGATGCCGTCCACACGCAGCGATCGAACAGCCGCAGCTGCTCCACCGCGCGGCGCAGTTCCTCGATCGCCTTGTCCGCATCGCCGTTTCGCCAGTGATCCGTGCCGACCGCCCAGGAGGCGAGGCCGCCGAGCAGGTGCGACCCGTGCTCGGTGGTCTTGCGCAGCAACCGCTGCGCCAATCCGCTGGCCCGGTCGTCGCTCAGCACCAGCGCACAAACATAGGCGAAGGCAAGGCTTTCCATCTCGGTGCCGTGGTGGGCGCACGCGCGGGCACGCGCGGCGGCGGCCTCGGCGAGCTCGAGCGCGCCGACCGGGTCGGCGTCGGCGAACGCCAGCACCGAGGCCAGCAGCATGGCCTCGACGAGCACCTCCTCCGCGGCCAGCTCCGTCGCGATCGCCACGCATTCGTCCAGGAACCCGTGCGCCACCGCGGAATCGGCGAACATGGCGGCGATCACCGAGGCGGCGGCCAGCGCGCGGGCCCGATCGACGGTGGGCGCCCGATCCTTGCCAAGCGCGTCGGTCAGCCAGCGATACCCTTCCCGCAGAAAGCGGTAGTGCTCCCAGAACGGCCGCAGCTCCGAGGCGATCTGCAGACCGCGGTGCGCGCCGTCGGGATCGGCCAGCGCGAACTGTAGTGCCGCACGCAGATTCGCGTGCTCGCGGGTGACCGCGCGGAACCAGCCGACGTCGGCGTCGCCCCAATAGTCGACGCGGCCGCGCTGGGCGATCCGGTAGTAGTGGTCGCGGTGGCGCAGCCGGACGCGGCGCTCGTCACCGCGGGCCACCAACCGGGCCAGCGCGAATTGCCGCAGCGGTTCGAGCATGGTGTAGCGGCCCGCGCCGTCCTGGCCCTGGTTGCCGAAGCTCAACACGGACTTGTCGACCAGGCCGGTGAGCGCGTCCAGCAGGGCGCCGGGCGGGTCGAGCACACAGACCGCCTCCGCGGCCGTCAGGTCGAATCCGCCTGCGAAGACGGCCAATTGCTCCCACAGGTGTTGTTCGTTCGGGGTGCACAGGTCGTAGCTCCAGCGGATCGTCGCCTCCAGCGTCTGCTGCCGCCGCGGCGCCGTGCGCAACCCGGTCGTCAGCAGGCGCATCGTGTCGTCGAGTCGTTCCAGCACCTGATCGGGGGTGAACGCGCGCAGCCGCAACGCCGCCAGTTCCAGCGCCAGCGGAATGCCTTCCAGGCGTAGGCAGATCGCCGCCAGCGTGCCGAGCCCGGCCGCGGTGGCCCGGAATTCGGGGTTCGCCGCGGAGGCCCGGTCGATCAGCAGCCGTAGGGCGGGGTTGTCGGCGGTGTCAACGGCACCGGACTCCTCGTCCACCGCGGGCACCGGCAGCGGCGAGACCGGCAGCACCTGCTCCCCCTCGACACCGAGCGGCTCGCGGCTGGTCGCGAGCACTCGCACGTCCGTTGTGCCCGCGAGCAGCCGATCGACCAGGGCCGCACAGGCGCCGATGAGGTGCTCGCAGTTGTCCAAGACGAGCAACAGGTGCTTGTCGCCCAGGTACTCGATCAGTCCGGCCACCGGCAGGCTGGTGTCGTCGCGCAGGCCCAGCGCCTGCGCGACGCTCGGCGCCACCAGTTCGCCGTCGTTGACCGGGGCCACCTCGACCAGCCAGACACCATCCGGGAAGGCCCGGCGCACCGCGTCGCCCACCCGCCGGGCCAGCCGGGTCTTGCCGACACCGCCCGGCCCGGTGAGCGTGAGCAGCCGCGTGCCCGACAGCAGTTTCCTGGCGGCGGCGACTTCGCGATCGCGCCCGACGAAGCTGGTTACTTCGGCCGGGAGGTTACCTGTCACGTGCCGGGCCACGCCGATTACCTTCGCACGGACGAGCGCACCCCCGGGCGCTTTGCCCGAAGATGCGGCAACGATCACCGCGTCCGCAGCGCCGGGTACACCGCCTCGAACAGCTCACGCAGTTCCGGCGCGGTGATCTCCGCGCCGGTCGCGTCGGTATGCGCCTGCACGTGCGCGGCGAACTCGATCTGCAGCTCGCGCGGCAGGTCGATGCCGTACTCGGTCTGCAACAGGTAGGCGATGCCGCCCTTGCCCGACTGCGCGTTGACCCGGATCACGGCCTCGTAGGTGCGACCGAGATCGGCCGGATCGATCGGCAGGTACGGCACCCGCCACTCCGCTTCCCGTTCAGGTACGCCCGCTTGCTCCGCCCGCGCCCGATGCGCCGCCATGCCCTTCTTGATCGCGTCCTGGTGGGTGCCGGAGAACGCGGTGTGCACGAGTTCGCCCACGTACGGGTGACGTTCGGGAATCCGCATGCGCGTGCAGTATTCGACGGTCTCCTGGATCTCGTCGATGGCGGAGAAATCGATCATCGGATCAACGCCCTGTGCGTACAGATTCAACGCCAGCGTGGCGAGATCGACGTTGCCGGTGCGTTCGCCGTTGCCGAAGACACAGCCTTCCACCCGTTGCGCGCCCGCCAGCACCGCCAGTTCGGCGGCGGCGATGCCGGTGCCGCGGTCGTTGTGCGGGTGCACCGACAGGATCACGCTGTCGCGACGGGCGAGGTTGCGGTGCATGTATTCGATCTGATCGGCGTACACGTTGGGCGTCGCGACCTCCACGGTCGCAGGCAGATTCAGAGTCACCGGTCGCTGCGGGGTTGCGTCCCACAGCGTGCTCATCCGATCGCACAGGTCGAGCACATAGTCGGGCTCGGTCAGGTTGAACACCTCGGGCGAGAACTGGAAACGCACGTTCGGCAGGCCGGCGGCGCGGTCGAGGACGTCGCGACCACCGGCGAGAACCAGCTCGCGCAACGCGGCACGGTCCTTGCCGAGCACCGTGCTCCGCCATTCGGGTGCGGTCGCGGCGTACATGTGGATCACGACATCGCGCAGACCGCGTACCGACTCGACGGTGCGCTCGATCAGATCCCTTCGCGCCGGGGTGAATACGACGACCGTCACATCGTCGGGCACCAGATCGCCCTCGGCGAGCAGCCGGACGAAATCGAAATCCGCCCGCGAGGCGGACGGGTAGCCCACCTCGATCTCCTTGTAGCCCATGGCGGTCAGCAGTGCGAAGAAGCGGCGCTTGCGTTCGGGATCCATCGGTTCGGCCAGCGCCTGATTGCCGTCGCGCAGGTCCACCGGTACCCACAGCGGGGCCGCGGTCAGCCGCGCCTCGGGCCAAGCACGCTGGGCGAGTGGTACTTCCACACGATCGTAGACGTCGCGGTAACGGTGGAACGGCATCTGCGAGTGCCGCTGCCGATTCCAGGCGGGCGCGGTGGACGGTACGGCACCCTGCGGGGTGTTGATCATGCTACGGGTCTGCTTTCTGGCCGGACGGCCGTCACGAACGAAGAGACCGGCCACGACAAAGCCCCACGGCGGGGGGCCGGTCGGTCAGGCCCCGCCGTGGCGGCTAAGGAGAAGCATGGTGCGCATGATGGGTAGACTATACACAACTCCTCAGACAAGTAGAGAGGTTGCGATGGCATCGCAGGTACGCAGGCACCCGCTCGCCGCCCAGGCGGCCGAGCTGCTGCTGACCCGGATCAAAGCGGGCGAATGGCCACTGGGACACCGACTTCCGGGCGAAACGACCCTGGCCGCACAGCTCGGCGTCGGCCGCTCGACACTGCGCGAGGCGATCCGTGAGCTGGCGGGCAACGGCGTGCTCGACAGTCGCCAAGGGGCCGGGGTGTTCGTGACCGCGCTGGACGTGAAACAGGACTGGGACCTCGTCCTGCGCCGCGCCACCATCGCCTCGGTGATCGAGGCACGCATCGCCATCGAGGCCGAGGCCGCCGCGCTGGCCGCGCACCGTCGCACCCGGGCCGACCTGCGCATCCTGCGCACCACCCTGGCGGCACGCGAGGCACACGGCGAACCCGTCGCCGATCATGTCGACGCGGACATGGCTTTTCACCGCGCGGTGCTCGTCGCCGCGCACAACGAGGTGCTCGTGCAGCTGTTCGACGCCTTCCTCCCCCGGCTCCGGCTGGCGATGATCGACATGCTCGCCCTGCGTCCCATCCCGTCCGAAGCCGCCGACCACGCGGCGCACGCACAACTGGTCGAGGCGATCGTCGCCAAGAACGCCACGGCCGCAGCGGAATTCAGCCGCGCCCACCTGACGTCTCTGAAGGAGGCCTGCCAATGACGGCCGCCCCGGTGCTCGAACTGACCGACGTGACCTTCCGCCGGGCCGGCAAGAAGATCATCGACGGCATCTCACTGACCGTGCGCGCGGGCGAGCGCTGGGCGCTGCTCGGGCCCAACGGCGCAGGCAAAAGCACCCTGCTCGGTTTCTGCGGCGCCGTCACGTTCCCGACCACGGGCACCGTGCGCGTACTCGGACAGCAACTCGGCCGCGTCGAACTCCAGCAACTGCGGCGCCACATCGGTCAGGTGAATCCGCGGCATCCGTTGCAGTATCCACTGACCGTCCGCGAGGTGGTGCTCACCGGCATCACCGCGACGATCGACACCCCGATGCGCTGGACGCCGACCGCCGGGCAGCTCGCGCGGGCCGACGCGATGATCAACACCGTCGGACTCGACGGCAAGGCAGACGAGATCTGGCCGACCCTGTCCCAGGGCGAACGCGGCCGCACCCTGATCGCCCGCGCGCTCGTCGCCGAACCGCGCCTGCTGCTGTTCGACGAGCCGTCCACCGGCCTCGACCTCGCCGCGCGCGAACAACTCCTGCACACCATCGATACCCTCGGCGACACCCATCCCGAGGTCGCCTCGATCCTGGTCACCCACCACCTCGAAGAGCTGCCCAGCAGCACCACCCACGCCATGCTCATCGCCGGCGGCCACACCGTCGCCGCCGGTCCCGCCGCGCGGACACTGACCACCGATACCGTCACCGCCGCCTTCGCCCACCCGGTGGAGGTCCGCTACGACGGCCGCTGGAACGCCCGCGCCGCGCACCCCCGCGCGGCCTGGTCCAGCTGACTGCGATATCGCCCTAGCTGTTCGGCAGACCGCCGATGCCGCGGGGTAGCTCGATGGTGTCGTCGTCGAGCAGGGCGGTCTTCACCTCGGCCAACTTCGCCAGGAACGCCTCCGCCGAGCCGAAGCGGGCCGAAACCTGCGCCAACAGCTCCTCCGCCGGTTTCATGAAGTCCATACCGCCCAGCATGAACCGCCGCGCCGCCGCGGTGACCACCGTTACCGCACAGTTTGCCCAAATGTCGCGCCACCGCAAAGACCGCCACGGTGTACGCCACCGGCACGCCACACGCGAGACACCCAGTCAGGCCCGCCGAATCGGCTGCCAGGTAGGTGTCGCTTCGGTGGCGAGGAAGTGGCCGACGAGCCGACACACCTCGGCGGGCTTCTCATGCCGCGGCCTCGATCCGGCGCAGCATCCGGCGCACCACCAGCCGGTGGCCGCCGCTGCCGATCACCAGGGCGCGATAGATCTTGCCGTGCGGGCCAGGGAAATTCGCGAGCGACCTGGCACGCAGCCGGGTGCGGTTCGCCCCCTGCTCATCGAGCTCGAAGATCAGGGCGTAGCGGGAGAACCAGTGCCGCCCGCTCAGCGCCAGCCTGCTCGGTTCCTCGGCGGCGTCGAGCCCGAATCCGGCGGGCACCGTCGACGGATCGGCCGGGTTCTCGCAGAGGACTTTCAACAGCGCTCGCCAGACCCGGTCGCGGTTCGCATCGATCGATCTGGCATGCTCATCGATATAGGACAAACGCTCCACGCGCACAGTTCCGCGCTGCCGGACTGGCTGGACATCGACCTGCCCGCCGCCGCCCGCACCCTGCTCACCACCCCGCTACCGGAGCCGCCCACCCCGTGAGCGCGCCTACGCGCCGTCGACCACTGCGGGGGTGAGCTGAGCGAGGTCGTCGATCACCCGCGCGGCCAGGTCGAGCGCGTCGGCCGCGGGCGGATACTCCGGCCGCGGCGCGGCGATCACGCGCAGGCCAGCGGCATGCGCGGCGCGGATGCCGTTGCTCGAATCCTCCACTGCCGCACAGTCGGTCGGCCGTTGCCGGAGCAGCTCGGCCGCCGCGAGGTAGACATCGGGCGCGGGCTTGCCGCGCTCGACCTCCTCGGTCGACAGGGTGCCGGTGAAGAACTCGATCAGCCCGGTGCGACCCAGGACGACATCGATCAACGAGCGCGGGGACGAACTCGCCACACCGATCGGCCACCGCTCGCTCATCCGCTGGACAGCGTCGACCGCGCCGGGCAGCAGCGGCACCGCGCGGTCGTAGTGCGCGGCCATCTGCTCGATGACCTCGCGCGCCACGGTCTCCGGCGCTTCCCCGACCTGGAGATCGGTGCTCAGGTATTCCGACCATTCCCGGGTGCTCATGCCCATCAGCCGCTGCTGGGTATCGGGCAGCCACCGCCCGCCCTTGTCGGCGACGTAGGCACGGCGCACCTGTTCCCACACCGGCTCGGAGTCGATCAGCACGCCGTCCATATCGAAGACAACCGCCGTAATACCCATCTATCCATAGCCTTTCGCCAGCGGGACCGGTCCGCGCGCCGAACTCCGGACCCGATCGGCCCGGCACCCGCCGCTGCCGATCAGCCTAGGCCACGGGACACGCGCGGCCCCTGCGGCGCGAGCATTCCGACGGCAACCTATAACGTGTTCCTTATGAACGAAGAGCAGGCCGGTGCCTCGCTGCCGAACAAGGAGCACCACGAGGGCGCGTTCCGGCCGATGTCCGCGCTGATCAACGCGCGCGAAGAACAAGGCGCCGATATCGAACGCGGCGGACCGCACTACGGGGAGTTCGTCGAACAGGTGCGCGGGCTGATGGACCGCGTGCGCCTGGCCTGCCCGTCCGACGAGCTCGCGGTGGAGACGATCGGCCTGCTCAAGGAGCTCAACGACAAGCTCGACGCGGCTCGGGTAGACGAGTGGTCCACACCGAACTGGACCCGGCACGACTTGCCCGCCCGGGGCAACATCACATTGCCGCCCTACGTCGTCGACCACGCGAGCAAGGACGGCGTGCACGCCCGCGTCACCTTCCGCACCTTCCACCTGGGCGGCAACAGCGCCGCACACGGCGGGCACATCGCGCTCAGCTTCGACGATCTGCTCGGTATGGCCGCCGCCATGCACGCCCGCGCGGTGACCAGAACCGCCTCGCTCACTGTCGATTACCGCTCTATCACACCGTTGAACACCGAACTGAAGGCGCACGCCTGGGCCGAGCGCCAGGATGGCCGCAAGGTCTATGTGCACGCCACCCTGCACGACGGTGAGCGCCTCTGCGCCGAGGCGCACGGACTGTTCATCGTGCTGAAGCCCGGCCAGCCGTGACACCGCCGCGCGTTCAGCCCTTCGGAAAGTGCTCGGCCCGGTAGCCGGCGAAACGGGCGTCGACCTGTTCGGCGGTGAGCCCGAACTCCTCCAGCGTGTACCGATGCGCGGGACGCGCTGCCCCAGAGGTCGTTTCGGCGTGCAGTGCCGCCATCGCGGTGGTGGCCTGCGCGCTCTGCGGCAGGTCGAAATGCCGGTAGATCGCGCTCACGGTGCCGATCGGATCCGCGACGAAGTCGTCGTAGTACACATCGCAGAACTGAGCGGCGTTGTGGCGCTGCCGATCCGCCAGGAAGCGGTCGGCCCCGCGGGCCCAGAGGTCCAGCTGCGCGGCGCCGACCACCGGGCCGCGGAACTTCTCCGACCACCCCGCCGAGGCCTGTTCGTTGAGGCTGCACACCGAGGCGATGATGGTCCGGGGATCGCGGTGCATCTGGATGATCAACGCGTCCGGATACACCTCGAAGATCGCGTCGAGCGCGAACAGGTGGCTCGGATTCTTCAGCACCCAGCGCCGTTCGGCGTCGGGCAGCCCGATCAGTTGCAGGTTGCGGCGATGCCTGCGGTAAGCCGGGGTCCAGTCCTGCGCGCGCAGCCATTCGGAGTAACCCGGTAGGTACCCGAGACATTCGTAGGAGACCGACATCGCCGACTGGCGCAGCAGCTGCCAGCACTCCTCCACCTGATCGGCCGAAATGTGGTGCACGCCCATGAATTCGGGATGTTCGATGTGGTGCTTGTCGAACGCCGCCTCGATCCGCTGGTACACCGGGTCGCTCGCCCAGGTGTCCCGGGGCGGGCGGGGCTGCGGCATCTCGGTCAGCCACATCTCCAGTCCCTGATGCGCCGGGTCCGCGTTGAGCAGCCGGTGCACCGCGGTCGTGCCCGAGCGCGGCAGCCCGGTCACGAAGATCGGACGCTCGATCGCGACCTCGGCGTGTTCGGGAAAGCGTTGCCAGGCCGCCTCACTGAGCAGCCGGGCAATCAGCGCCCCGCGCAGGAAAGCGCGGTTCACCTTGTTGCCGAACGGAGTAAGCTCCGCGTCCTTGGCGTAGGACTCCAGCAGGACCTCGAGCCCCGCGCGGTAGTCGTCGGTACCGAAATCGTCCAGCCCGACGACCTTGGTCGCCGAGGCGTGCAGATCGTCGATGGTGCCGACGTCGTCCCTACCGATCACTTCATCTCCTCTGTGTTGCCGGGGCATTCCGGCTAGTGGTGGTATTCGCCGCCATTGACGTCCAGGCAGGCGCCGGTGATCGCGCGCGCCATGGCCGAGGCGAAGAACACGACCGCGTCGGCGATCTCGTCGGGTTCGGGCAGCTTGCGCAGGTCGATGGTCTCGGCCGTCTCCGCGTACACCTGCTCGGCGGTAATGCCGCGCTGCTCGGCGAGATAGTTGAAGTACCACTTCAGGTTGTCGGCCCAGATATAGCCGGGGGCAATGGTATTCACCCGGATGCCGCGCGGGCCGAGCTCGGTGGCCAGGCTCTGCGCCAGTGCGAGCAGGCTCGCCTTGGCCATCTTGTAGGGGCCGAAGGTACGCCGCGAGTGCCGCAGCACGGCCGAGTTGATCATCACCACCGAGCCCTTCGACTCGGCGAGCGCGGGCACGAAAAGCCGAGTCAAGCGCAGTGCCGCAAGCACATTCGTCTCGAAACCGGCGCGCACCTGGTCCAGATCGACCTCGGCCAAATCCGCGATCGGCGGGATGGCGAAGGCGTTGTTCACCAGCGTGTCCACCCGGCCGAACGCGCCCTGCGCGGCCTGCACCAGATTGATCGCGGCGGCCTCGTCGTTGATGTCGGTGGGCACCACCACCGCGCGCCTGCCGAGTTCGCTGATCTCCTTGGCCACCTCGGTGAGCCGGGACTCGGTCCGGGACGCGAGCACCACATCGGCACCGGCCTTGGCGCTCTGCACCGCGATGGCACGGCCGAGCCCGGGACCGATACCGGAGACCACGACAACCTTGTCCTGCAACAACATCAGCCGAGCATCCTTTCCGCGACCGCGGCCTGCCGGGCCGCGATTCGAGCGCGCCACTGCTGCGGCGTGACGCGCGCCTGGTCATAGAACGGAAGTCGTTGTCCCAGTTCGGCGACCGGGACCACCTCCACCGTCGGGCCGTCCTCCGGCTTCATCTCCCGTGACAGCCGCTGCCAGCGGAACTGGAGATAGCCCCGGTCGTGCCCGGTGCGTTCGATCCAGTTGGCCAGCCCGGGATCACGCTCGCTGACCACGAGCCGGATCATGCCGTCCGGGTCCACCCGCGCCTGGTCCGCGGTCAGGCTGGTCTGATGGTTGATGTAGTCCAGCGACAGATACCACATGCTGCCCAGCTGGAAACCCTGGTACGGCGCATCGGATTTCGGCACCGTGATGATCATCGCCTGATCGTCGGACAGCTCGTAGTGCCCGGCCGAGGAGAACTGGGTGGTGAGACCGCCCGGGGTGGCGCGCGGCTCGGTCATCGTGTTCACCGGCAGATTCAGGTAGAACCACTCGGGGAAGGCCAGGAAGGTCTGCAGGCGCGAGATCAGCATCTTGCCCGCCACGCCGTAGCGCTTGGTGAGCAGGTCCTTGGTCAGCGGCGGCGGGGCGGCGCCGAGACCGTCGACCCGGGCGATCCGCACGGTGCCCGGCCGCTCGTTGGTCCAATCGCTGTACACCTCACGGATCACCAGCATCGCGGAGTCCGGCGCGAGATGGACGTAGCCCGGGCGGGCCGGACCGGGGCCGAGCCGCAGCTGGAAGGACCCGTCCGGCGCCACCTCCAGCGATCGGTCGTCGAAGGCGGTGAGGCTGTCCGGCACGTCGACCGGCGAATAGTTCCCGTTCAACACCTGAAAGCTGAGATCCCTTGTACTGCCCCGCTTTCCGGTGACGATGTATTCGGCGTCCGGGCGCAGGTACGAGTGGAAGTAGAGCGTGTCCGGGTTGTCCAGGCCCATCTTCGTGTAGGGGCCGGTGGATCGCACGAAGAACGGGAAGTCTCGCTCATAGGCCCACGCCATCTGCAGGGCCGCACGAATGCTGCCCGCCAGGTAGTCGTAGCCCTCGACGAGGTCCTGCTCGGTCCGGATGTGCGCGGCTCCGGTGATGATCTGCTCGGCGGCGACGATGGCGTCCGCGAACGGCTGTGTCAGCAAAAGGCTCTCCGTTGAATCACACGCTGTGGTGTTCCAAATATGTACCGCTCTGGTACATTTCCTCTCAGCTGAGATTAGAACGTGTTCTAGGAGTGGTCAATGGTCGGCCGTAGATCCGCACCGACGGTGCGCGTGGTGCAGGTGCTCGATTTCCTCGTCGAACAGCGCGGCAAGCGCTTCGGCCTCTCCGAGCTCGCGCGCACGCTCGAGCTGGCCAAACCCACCTGCCTCGGCATCCTCACCGAGCTCACCGCGGGCGGCTACCTGGTGCGCGACGCCGCCACCCGCACCTACGGCCTCGGGCCCGCGCTCATCGCCGCGGGCCGGGTCGCCCAGGACAGCTTCGCGATCTCCGCACTGGCCAGAACCGAGCTGGCCGGACTCACCGCCGAATACCGCACGACCTGCACAGCATCGGCCGTGGTCGGCGACCAGATCATGGTGCTGGAAAGCACCGGCCCCGGGATGGTCAAGGTCGGCGCCGCCTACCATTTCGCGCCACCGGTCGGGCTGATGTACGTGCTGTGGGATACCGACGCGGCCTTCGACGCCTGGCTGGCCAAACCGCCGACCGTGCCGCTGCGGCAGGACGAGGCACGATTGCGCCAGGTGGTCGCCGAGTGCCGTCAACGCGGGTATCTGGTCGAAAGTCTCACCGCCGCAGGGCGCAAACTGTACGCCCTGCTGGCCGGGTTCGCCGCTCGCGATCTCCCCGATGAACTGCGCGAATTGGTCGGCGAACTGGTGACGAGCCTGGGCGAGCGGGTGTACCTGGGTACCGATCTGCGCCCACGCAAGGAGCATCCGGTGAGCCTGCTAGCCGCCCCGACCTATGACGGCGATGGCAGGCAGAACATGGTGCTCACGATGTACGTTGGTAAGCCCATCACGGGTGCCGAAATCGATAGGCGCGGAACGGCTCTCATCGCCGCCGCGGATGCCGTCACGGCCGCGTCGGGCGGTAGGAAGCCGGTCACCGCCGCGACCGCGCGCTGACCGACCCGGCGCACCCATTGCCAACAATCGAAACGTGTTCTAGTTTTGCGGTGTGAGCCAGTACGCGAAGTCGACGGCGAGCACCTACGAGCTGCCTCATCTGGACGCGCTCGAGGCCGAGTCGGCACACATATTCCGAGAAGTAGCGGCGACCTTCGAACGACCGGTGCTGCTGTTCTCCGGCGGCAAGGACTCGGTGGTGATGCTGCACCTGGCGGCTAAAGCCTTCTGGCCCGCGCCGCTGCCGTTCCCGGTGTTGCATATCGATACCGGACACAATTTCGACGAGGTGATCGCCTACCGCGACGAGACCGTCGCCCGGCTCGGGCTGCGCCTGGTCGTCGGCCGGGTGCAGGACGATATCGACGCGGGCCGGGTCACCGAGGACACCGGCCCGCGGGCCTCGCGCAACCGATTACAGACCGCGACGCTGCTGCGCTCGATCAAGGAGGGCGGCTTCGACGCCGTCTTCGGCGGCGCGCGCCGCGACGAGGAGAAGGCGCGCGCCAAGGAGCGCGTGTTCAGCTTCCGCGACGAATACGGCCAGTGGGACCCGCGCGGCCAACGACCCGAGCTGTGGAACCTCTATAACGGCAAACACCGTGCGGGCGAACACATTCGCGTATTCCCGCTGTCGAACTGGACCGAGCTCGACATCTGGACCTATATCGCCGCCGAGGGCATCGACCTGCCGCCGCTCTACTACGCGCATCGCAGGCCGGTGGTGCAACGCGACGGAATGCTGCTGGCGCACACCAGGTTTCTGCGGCTGCTCGACGGTGAACAGCCGTACGAGACCACGGTGCGCTTCCGCACGGTCGGCGACGCCACCTGCACCGGCTGCGTGGAATCCGCCGCGGCCACCCCCGCCGAGGTGGTCACCGAGGTGGCCGCCGCCCGGGTCACCGAGCGCGGCGCCACCCGCGCCGACGACCGGATCTCCGAGGCGGGCATGGAAGATCGCAAACGAGAGGGCTACTTCTGATGAGCGCCACCCTGCTGCGCCTCGCCACCGCGGGCAGCGTCGACGACGGCAAGTCCACCCTCATCGGCAGGCTGCTCTTCGACTCCAAGACGATCTTCACCGATCAACTCGCCGCGGTGGAACGCACCAGCCGCGACCGCGGCGACGACTACCCCAACCTCGCCCTGCTCACCGACGGACTGCGCGCCGAACGCGAACAGGGCATCACCATTGATGTGGCGCACCGCTACTTCGCCACGCCGAGAAGAAAATTCATCATCGCCGACACGCCGGGCCACATCCAGTACACCAGGAACATGGTGACCGGAGCGTCTACCGCCGACCTCGCGCTGATCCTGGTCGACGCGCGCAAAGGGGTCGTCGAGCAGACCCGCAGGCACGCCTTCCTGGCCGGCCTGCTCGGCATCCCGCACCTGGTGCTGTGCGTCAACAAGATGGACCTGGTGGACTGGTCGCAGGCCAGGTTCGAGGAGATCCGCACCGAATTCGCCCAGTTCGCCTCGAAATTGGACGTCTCCGACCTGACCTTCGTGCCGATGTCGGCGCTGCACGGCGAGAACATCGTGCACCGCGGCGCGAGCATGCCCTGGTACGAGGGCACTCCGCTGCTGCACCACCTCGAGCAGGTGCACATCGCCTCCGACCGTAACCTGATCGATGCCCGATTCCCGGTGCAGTACGTGATCCGCAGGCACGCCCGGGATTTTCGCGGCTACGCGGGCACTGTCGCGGGCGGGGTCTTCAAGCCCGGTGACGAGGTGGCGGTGCTGCCTTCGGGATTGACCACCACCGTCGCGGCCATCTGGGGTCCGGGCGGCAAGCCCGTCGCCGAAGCGTTTCCGCCGCAAGCGGTCACGATCCAGCTCGCCGACGAGATCGATATCGCACGCGGTGACATGATCTGCCGGCCGAACAACCGGCCCAGCGCCGGGCGCGATCTCGACGCCATGGTGTGCTGGTTCGCCGACGACTCCCAGCTCTCCCCCGGCGCGACCTACACCATCCGGCACACCACCCGCACGGCCACCGCCGAGGTGCGCAGCCTCGACTACCGGCTCGACGTCAACACGCTGCACCGTGACGAGAGCCCGGAAACGCTGTCGCTCAACGAGATCGGTCGCATTCAGCTGCGCACCCGCCAGCCGCTGCTTTTCGACCCGTACCGGCGCAATCGCAGCACCGGCAGCTTCATCCTGGTCGACGAAACGACCAACAACACCGTGGCCGCGGGCATGATCACCGGCCCGACGCTGCCCTCGTCCCGGGTGGTCTGGCATGCCACCGCGGTCGGGCGCGACGAACGGGCCACGCGCGGGCTCACGGTCTGGCTGACCGGGCTTTCCGGCTCCGGAAAGTCGACCGTCGCAGTGGAACTCGAACGCCGCCTGGTCGCCGCGGGCCGCCCCGCCTTCCTGCTCGACGGGGACAACCTGCGCCACGGACTGAATGCCGATCTCGGCTTCAGCGCCGCCGACCGGGTCGAGAACATCCGCAGGGTCGGCGAGGTCGCCCGCTTGTTCGCCGACGCCGGTGTGGTGGCGGTGGTCTCGCTGATCAGCCCGTACCGTGCCGACCGTGACCGAGTGCGCGCCGCGCACCTCGCGGCGGGCATCCCGTTCGTCGAGGTCTTCGTCGATACGCCGCTGGAGGTCTGCGAGGCCCGCGACCCGAAGGGCATGTACGCCAAGGCGCGCGCCGGCGAGATCAGCGGGTTCACCGGCATCGACGACCCGTACGAAGCTCCGACCGACGCCGAACTCGTGCTGCGGCCCGATCACGGCGACCCCGCCGCCATGGCGGCGACCATCCTCGCGCGATTGGCGCGCGTGGACTGAGCGTGAGCGCCGCGGTCACGGTTTCTCGAGCGCGACGGTCATTGGCCGCGCCCCGAGTCCGCCCTACCGTCGGGACACCGACCGGACGGGCGGGGTTCGGCCGTGGCCGCATGCCCGCGTCCAGGACGACAGAGAGCGGAGACATGGGACCACTGCACGGAGTCAAAGTCATCGAGATCGCCAGCCTCGCGCCCGGCCCGTTCGGGGCGATGATCCTGGCCGATCTCGGCGCGCAGGTGCTGCGCGTTGACCGCGGCGGCAAGCCCGGCGAGGGCATCGTCTCCCCGGAGGGTCCGCTGGACCGCGGGAAGCACAGCATCACCCTCGACCTCAAGAACCCCGACGACCGGGACACGCTGCTCGAGCTGGCCGAGCACGCGGATGTGCTCATCGAGGGATTCCGGCCCGGGGTCACCGAACGCCTCGGCATCGGCCCCGCCGATCTGGCGGCACGCAACCCGCGTCTGATCTACGGCCGGATGACCGGCTGGGGGCAGCAGGGTCCGCTGGCGCACACCGCCGGCCACGATATCGACTACATCGCCGTGTCCGGCGCGCTCGGACTGGTCGGCCGGGCGGGCGAGGCGCCGGTGGCGCCGGCGAACATGCTCGGCGATTTCGCGGGCGGCGGCCTGCTGCTCGCGCTCGGGGTGCTCGGCGCGCTGTACGAACGGGAACGGTCCGGCAAGGGCCAGGTGATCGACGCGGCGATGGTCGACGGCGCGGCGCTGTTCACCGCGTCTATGCACGGCCTGCACCACCTCGGCCTGTGGAACTTCCCGCGGGGCGAGAACATGCTCGACGGCGGCGCGCCGTTCTACGACACCTACGAATGCGCCGACGGCGAGTACCTCGCGGTCGGCTGCGTCGAAATCCCGTTCTACAACCAGATGCTCGCGATTCTCGGCATCGACGACCCCGACCTGCCGTTCCAGCTGGACAAGAACGGCTGGCCGCGACTCAAAGAGGTACTCGGCGCCAAGTTCAAGGAGCGCACCCGCGACGAATGGACCGAGCTGTTCGCCGGCTCCGACGCATGTGTCGCTCCGGTGCTCAGTCCGTGGGAAGCCCACGAGCACCCGCACAATGTGGCCCGCAACGCCTTCATCACGGTGAACGGCGTGCTGCAGCCCGCGCCCGCGCCACGGTTCGACCGCACGCCCACCGAGCCGCCCGAACCGCTCTCGGCCGACCCGCAGCAGGTGCGAAAACTGCTGTCCGGCTGGGGGGTTCCCGCCGCTGCCCTGGATCGTCTCGGCAGCTGAGGCTACGATTCCGGAAGCACACGACCGGGGAGCGACGTAAGATACAGTAGATTGCACATGTCTCGAAAGGATGGGTGATGCGGTCTACGCTGCTTTCCCGGCGCGATCTCGACTTCCTGCTCTACGAGTGGCTGCGGGTCGAGGAGCTGACCAAACGTGAGCGGTACGCGGACCATTCGCGAGAGACCTTCGACGCGGTGCTCGAGCTCAGCGAGCAGCTGGCGACCAAGTATTTCGCGCCGCACAACAAGCTCAACGACGCGCACGAACCGAGCTTCGACGGCGAACGCGTCACCCTCATCCCCGAGGTGGGGGTGGCGCTGGACGCCTTCGCCAAGGCCGGATTGCCCGCCGTGGCAATGGATTACGAGATCGGCGGCGGGCAGCTGCCGGTGACCGTCGCGCAGGCGAGCTACGCGTGGTTCCAGGCGGCCAATCCCGGCACCGCAGGCTACTCGTTCCTCACCGTCGCCAACGCCAATCTCCTGCTCGCCCATACCGGTCCCGAATTCCGCGAGCGATTCGTGCGACCCATGCTGGAGGGCAGGTACTTCGGCACGATGTGCCTGTCCGAGCCACAGGCCGGGTCGTCACTGGCCGATATCGTGACCCGCGCCGAGCCGCGCGCGGACGGCACCTATCGCCTCTTCGGCACGAAGATGTGGATCTCCGGCGGTGACCACGAAATCGGCGAGAACATCGTGCATCTGGTGCTCGCGAAGATCCCCGGCGGCCCGGCGGGCACCAAGGGCATCTCGCTGTTCGTGGTGCCGCGCTTCCTGGTCGGCGCGGACGGCACGATCGGCGAACGCAACGATGTCGCCTTGGCCGGGCTCAACCACAAGATGGGCTTCCGCGGCACCGTCAACACCGTGCTCAATTTCGGTGAAGGCAAATGGACGCCCGGCGGCGCACCCGGCGCGGTCGGCTATCTGGTCGGCGAGCCACACCGCGGACTGAGCTACATGTTCCACATGATGAACGAGGCGCGGATCGGCGTCGGCCTGGTCGCGACGGCGCTCGGCTACACCGGTTACCTGGAATCGCTGGACTACGCGCGCACCCGCGCGCAGGGCCGCGCGAAGCTGCCCGCCGACCCGAGCGCCGCGCAGCGACCAATCATCGAGCACGCCGATGTGAAGCGAATGCTGCTGGCACAGAAGGCTTATACGGAGGGCGCGCTGGGCCTGGTGCTCTACTGCGCGCGCCTGGTCGACGAACAGCGCACCGCCGAGACCGCCGAGGAACGGCAGTCGCTGACCCTGCTGCTCGACATCCTGACCCCGATCGCGAAGAGCTGGCCGTCGCAGTGGTGCCTCGAGGCGAACAACCTCGCCATCCAGGTGCTCGGCGGCTACGGCTACACCCGCGAATACAACGTCGAACAGCACTACCGCGACAACCGGCTCAATCCGATCCACGAGGGCACCCACGGCATCCAGGGTCTGGATCTGCTGGGCCGCAAGGTCACCCAGCAGGGCGGTGCCAGCTTGCTCGCGCTCGGCAGCCGGGTGCAGGCCACGGTCGCGACCGCACGGGCGGCCGGTGGCGAGGCGGCCGAGCTTGCCGCGCAATTGGATTCGGCGTGGCAGCGCCTGGTCGAGGTGACCGCGGGCCTGTTCGCCTCCGGCGATTTCGAGGCCGCGCTGGCGAACAGTTCGGTGTATCTGGAGGCGTTCGGCCACATCGTGCTGGCCTGGATCTGGTTGGAGCAACTGCTGGCCACCGGCGCGCAGACCGGCGACTTCTACGACGGCAAACGGCATGCGGCGCGGTACTTCTACCGCTTCGAGCTGCCCAAGACCGGGCCCGCGCTGGACCTGCTCGCCCGGCTCGACACCACCACACTGGAAATGCGGGACGCCTGGTTCTGATTCCCGGATCGGTTCGGTACACGAGACGAACGATGTACCATTTTCCGATGACCTCCCCCAGCCAGCGGACCACCCGCCCGCCCGGACGACCGGCGTCCGCGACCAGAGAGGAGGTCATCGAACTCGCACGGCGGGCGTTCCTGGCCGGCGAGCGGGTCGATATCCAGGCGATCGCAGCGGAACTCGGGCTCAGCCGCGCCTCGATCTACCGCTGGTTCGGTTCCCGCGAGGGCGTGCTCGGCACGGTGCTGGCGGGTGAGTTCGCGGCGCTGCTCAGCCGCGCCGACGCGCGCAGGCGCTCCACCGGGGCCCGGCGCATCCTCGACGTGCTGTACCGAGTGAACCGCTGGATGACCGACAACGAGCCGTTCCGGCGGTATTTCGAGAACGAGCCGCTGGCCGGCTTGCGCATTCTCACCGCGAGCGACGGTCCGGTGCAGCCGCTGGTGGTCACGACGGTGCGCGAGCTCATCGCGCGCGCAGAGCGTGAGGACGACTACCGTCCGCCGCTCGAGCCGGATCTGCTCGCCTACGCGCTGGTTCGGCTCGGTGAGGCCTTCCTCTACAGCGACAACGTGGCCGGTATCCGCGGCGACGTGGATCGCCTGCACGAGGTGCAGGCCGCGCTGCTCGGCATCCCCGAGGCGATCACCAAATCTCGCGCCGACCGCTGACATGACAGATTCCCTACTGCACCAGCGTTTTCCCGAGCTCACCGGCACGCTGCCGTTCCTGCGGCTCGGTACCGCGCCTACCCCGGTTCGCCCGGTCGACATCGACACCGGAGTTCAGTTGTGGTGCAAGGACGACAGCGCCTACGGCGACGGCGGATGGGGCGGCAACAAGGTCCGCAAGCTGGAATGGCTGCTGCCCGAGGCGCGTCGGCGCGGCGCGCGCACCATCGTCACCGTCGGCGGCACCGGCACCAACTGGGGCCTGGCCACCGCGCGCTACGGGCGCGAGCACGGCATCGACACCACGCTCGCCCTGGTCGACCAGCCGCTCGACGAGCACGTCCGGGCACAGCTCGACCGCCTGGCGGATTCCGGTGCGACACTGCGTTTCACGCACACCAAGCGGCAGACCGTGCTCCGGGTGCCGTGGCTGTATCTGCGGCACACCCTCGGTGGCAGGCGCCCGTACTTCCTGCCGGTGGGCGGCTCGTCTCCGCTCGGCGCGCTCGGCTATGTCGAGGCCGCACTGGAATTGGCCGCCCAGATCGAGGCCGGTGCGCTCGCCGAACCCAGCCATCTCGTGACGGCCGTCGGGTCCGGTGGCACCGCGGCGGGTTTGGCGCTCGGGCTGCGACTGGCGGGGCTACGGACGCGCGTTGTCGGCGTTGTCGTCAACGACACGCTTGCGCTCGACGCCACGCACATCGTCGGCCTGGCGCACCGCGCCGAGCGGCTCTTGCGTTCGCGCGGTGCGCGATTCGCGCCGACCGGCCTACAGGCCGCCGACGTGACGATGACCACCGACTGGCTCGGCCCCGGCTACGGCCACCCCACCCCCGCGGCCGCGACCGCCCAGGCCCGCGCCGCGGCCGACGGCCTCCGGCTCGAGCCGGTCTACACCGCCAAGGCCATGGCCGCGCTGCTGCACCTCGGCGCCGCGGGCGAATTCGGCGCCGGGCCCGCGCTGTTCCTCAACACTTACGGCCCGAGGTAATCCGGCCACCGCCGCACCGAGCTGACCGAGAGCCGTTCCGGGTCGCCGTTCACTTCACGGTCGGGCGAGCACGGCCGCGATGAACCAGCTGATGCGCGGCTATGCCACCCGCAACGCCGACGACGGACAGACCGAACTGCTCATCGACCCCGGGCACAATCGCACCCGGCTCGGCGGTCCCGACGCCCGCTGCGCCCCGAGGAGAGCATCCCGGCCGTGGTCGACGTGCTCGAAGCCCAGGCCGGCGCCCCTGGCCCGCAGTTCCTGGACCGGCACGGCATGCCGGTCCCGTGGTAGCGCCGCGACCCGGCGAGCCACCGGCTAACAAGTCGCTATTTTGGAAGCGTGACCCTGCCTAATTGGCTCGACCTCGCCCTACTCGCCGCGACCGGGCTGGCCGCGCTGGTCGGCTGGCGGCGCGGTGCGCTCGCCGCGATGATCGGGATGCTCTGCGTCGTCGCGGGCGCGGTGGTCGGCGCCTGCGTCGCGGCGGCGACGCTGAGCCGGGTGACACCAGGACCCATCCGGCTGCTGATCGTGCTGTGCCTGATCATCGGCATGGTGGCGTTCGGCGAGACGGTCGGCCAGCGGCTGGGCCGGCGGGCGCGCCGCGCGATCCGCGGTCGGCTCGCACAACGCGTCGACGCCACCGGTGGCTCGTTCGTGCACGCGGCCGCGGTGCCGCTCGCGGTGTGGCTGCTCGCGGCACCGCTCACGGTGTCGGCCCAGCCGAGCCTGGCCGCGGCAGTGCGGGATTCGACGGTGGTGCGCGCGGTCGACGGGGTCGCGCCGTATTGGCTGGCCGGACTGTCCACGGTGATCACGACCCCGATCGTCGACGCCGGGCTGACGCTGCCGCTCGCGCCGCCCGACGCACGCGTCGTGCACAGTCCGGTACCCCGCGCGTTGCAACAGAGTGTGCTCCGCGTCCGCGGTGCGGCACCGTCGTGCGGTCGGCAACAGACCGGCTCCGGCTTCGTCATCGCCCCGGAGCGCGTGCTGACCAACGCCCACGGCGTCGCGGGGACGAACGAAGTCGGCGTCGACACACCACGCGGCCGGCTGAAAGCGGTGGTCGTGCGCTTCGACCCCGCCCGCGACCTGGCGGTGCTCGCGGTGCCCGGCCTCGACGCACCGCCGGTCACCGTCGCGCCCGAACCCGGCGTGCCCGGCGCCGACGCCATCATCCTCGGCTACCCGGAGGGCGGGTTGTACACCGCCGCCGCGGCGCGGGTGCGCCAGCGCGGCGACCGTCCGGTGCCCGACATCTACCGCCGCGCGACGAGCGAGCGGAACGTCTACACGGTGAACGGCACGATCCGCGAGGGCAATTCCGGCGGACCGCTGACCGACGCGCAGGGTCGGGTGTTCGGCATGGTGTTCGGCGTCGACCCGGACGACGACGCGGTCGGCTACGCGGCGAGCCTGCCCGAACTGCTCGCCGAAATCGGCCCCCTCGACACCGCCGCACCAGCCGTGGACACGGGGCCTTGCCTGCCTTGAGCCCGATCCAGGGGCCGCAACACCCGGAACCCGGTTCGCTCAGGCGTTCTCGGCGATGATCACGACACCGCTCCCCGCTTCGAGCAGCGGAACGGTCTGTGCGGCCGCCTCGTCGACGTGCACGCGCGGATGCGCGGGACGCTGCGTCTCGTAATAGGTGCCGGGACCGTAGAACTGGCCGTATTTCACGACCACGCCGCCGATGTCGAGCACAGCGGCCTCATGCCTGCCGACGGCCGCGCCGCGCCCGCCCGTGGGCTCCCACGCGATGCTCTGCGCGACAAACCGTTTCGCGCCTGCGGCTCGGGCGGCCGCGACGAGGTTGCGGGTGCCCTCGGTGCGAATGCGCGAGTTCGCCGCACCGGACTCCGGCAGCAACGCGGCATCGTCGGGGAGGTCGGTCAATTGGTGCAGCACGAGATCGGGTGCGAACTCGCGAACCCCCTCGACCAGCGCGTCCGCGTCGTACACATCGCAGACCACCGGCACCGCACCCGCCGCGCGGATCCGTTCGGCCTTGTCCGCCGATCGGGTCATCCCGGCCACCTCGTGCCCGGCCGCGATCAACAACGGCAGCAATCGGGTTCCGATGACGCCGGTCGCGCCCGCCAGAAAGATCCGCATCGCTTCACCATAGTCAGCCCGCTCCCCCGCCCTGCGGCACGTCGCGTTCTCCCCACTCGATCCATGCCTCGTCCATAGCGTCGACGTACCGACCGTAGGGAATCGACCCGGTGGCATCGATGATGCGCCGCGGAGCGGGTCACGACATCGAGCACCCTCACCGGCTCTGCACCGCGCGCGAGTACGCGAATTCGAGGTCCGCGCGGATCATTTCGGCGATGCACGGTAGATCGGCGCGGGCGCCGCCGGGTGCCGCGCATCAACCGTCGCCGCGGGCCGCTACCGATCATGCCTGTCTACCGTCCCTGCTCCGACACACCGACCCGGCTCGCGGGCAAGGGCATCGAATACGACTGGGGAATAGATGAACGGTTACGTTCGCGGGGCTGTCTGAGTAGCGTGGAAGCATGCGGAAACCGCGATTTCACCGCAGGCGAGTACTGGCGGCGACCTTCCCGATCGGCATAGCCGCGGCACTGTTCGGAGCCACCGGCTGTGGCTCGGAATCCAGCGGCGACGCACCGGACCCGGCCACTGCCGCGACCACATCCGCGGCAGTGCGCGTCGAACTACACCAGACCGGTGGCATCGCGGGGGTTCACGACATCTATACCGTCGACAGCGCTCTCGCCGACCAGCGCCGCGGCCAATTGTTCGATCTGGTCGGCAGCCAGCAGTTCCGCTCGCTCGACGACAGCTACTTGGGTCCGGACGAATGCCTCGATCAGTTCTACTACGAGGTGGTCGTGACCTACGCCGACAACACGACCAAGAACGTGAACACCGACGACTGTAGCCAGGCACCGCAATTGCTTACCGACGTACGCGCGCTTACCAAGCAGATCGGCGTACAGACCAACCATCGGTAGTCTCCGCACGCAACGAATAGTGCACACCGGTCGGTTCTCCGGTGCATCGAGGCACCTCGGGGGAAATCCGCCCGCGCAACGCCGACGACATCGGCGGCCGCGGCGCGGAATTGCATAATCATCGGATCACCAGACGCTCATAACGTCAGGCGAACCGCTATGGACGCCATTTCTAGGGGGATGCGTCGTGTATGAAAATCGATCAGGATTGGCTGTCGTGACGGCTTATCTCCGCAGTGAATCGCCAACCCTCGAACAGTTGCTCGATGACGCGGCATTGATGTCGTATGAACATCAAGAGCGCAGCATCGAGGTGCTGGGCGCACACCGGTGGCAGGTCACCTATGAGCCGCCGTTATTCGAGTTCTTCGGCGATCATCCGTTGGCCTGCACCAGGTTTCACGTGCTCGGCACCGCCGCGCCGGGTCCGCGCAGCTGGCTGTGGAGCTGGGCCAACCACGACTGGTACCCGCAGGAGGTCACCGAGCTGGCCCGATCGGTGCGCGATTACGGTCTGCGCCACGGGATTCCGGAATTGCACACCGCCGAGATCCCGTTCGCGCAGCTGCCCGGCGCGCCGAGCGAACCGAGCCGGGTAACCTGGCTCATCGGTGAACTCTGCAAGGCGGTCTCGGGCAGTTGGACGTGGTACAGCTGCGACGTCGGGGGCGGCACCCGGCTCGCGGTGCTGATCGAACATCCCGACCTGGACCCGCCCGCACTCGATCTGCTCAGTCTCATACACGTGCTCAACGGCGTCTTCCGCCTGAAGCTGCCCGACCATCGCCGCGCCATCCACAGCTACGCCGTGCAACGCGGTCTCGCCGCCACCTTCAACGACGACGCCACCAAGCTCCTACTCGCCGCCCCCGGCCTCGAAGTAGCCATCGCCTTCACCTCCACCGGCCTGGTAACCGCCATGTCCTCCTCCCGAGTAGACAGCCTCGCCTGACCACCGGCCGCGCCGAAAAACAACTGGCGCGGTTCGTGGGCGCGGCTACCATCGGTGGCGCGGCGTTGACGAGTGTGACGAACTTCGAGCCGCATCGGCCGGTCACCGATTCGCGAATCGACCAGTAGAGGCGGCACGTCACGCGCCGCGAAGGTGTGGCCGAAAAGGCCGGCGGCACAGTGGAAATACTCAGCGTGCGGCTACCTGTTGTGCCGGAGCGGATTCCGGTCGTGCATTTCCGCGATGCGCTCGAACTGGTGGGTGCATGCCGCCGCACGGCGGGTTCGCTATCAGGTTGGAGCGGTGGGTGGCCCGGGTGGTCGGAGCGGACAATGTGCGGCGGGTGGCGTTGTTTCCGAGGGATCGGCATCGGCTGCGACCCTGAGAGCGGGGCCTGTGGGGTGCGCCGCGGGTACGGTGGGCTTGATACCCAGTGAGGGGGAAATATGAGCAGCGACAAGGTTGTTCGCCGGTTCACCGCGAAGGCACAGGACACGCGGATCTTCGGCGAGCCGTATGAGACCGCCGACGGGTCGACGATCATCACGGTCGCCCGGCCCGGCGGCGGTCCGCGCGCGGCAGCGCCGCTGGGCATCTTCGTCGTGCACAACGGCGAGGTGAAATGGGAATCCGCCGTGGACACCACCCGTATCGCGTTGCTCGGTGAGGTCATCGGGTTGGCGGCGACGGTGTTCACGACCCTTGCGATCCTGCGTCGGCCGCCGTGGCCCGATGTCTCCGCCGCCAGCCTGCGCGCGATGCGCGAGCTGCACGCCGGATGGCAGCAGCGCCGCCGGATTCAGCCGCCCAGCGCGCCTTCGTAGACGTAGCAACCGAATCCGTCGACCTTCGAGGGCAGCGACGCCTCGCCGAAGCTGTTCTTCTCCTCGCCCTCGCAGACCGCGATCATGTCCGGCTTCGGCGCCACGCCGCGCTGGTGCAGCTTGAACTTCTGCTTGATCGGCCCGGACTCCGGAGCGCCGTTGCGCGACTCACAGTTCCCCGCGCCGACCGCGCCCACCTCTTCCGGCTCTTCGATGTCGTCGCACACATAGGTCCATGGCTCCTCGGCGCCCGCGATCGCGGCGACGGAGGTCAGGCCGGCGACCGCCGCGATGAACAAGACTGCGAGGACAGCGATCCGGACCGGGGACAGGCGCATGACAATCCTCATTTCTCTGGTGCGGGGAGGCCGGAAAGGGGTCGTGGTGCGACCCGATAAAGCGAACCGTAGTCGACCCGACAAACCTTTTATCCGATTTCAAACGGGTGTCGCGCGGGTATCCGCGCGCCCCGAAAAGCCGGACACAATTTCCCGCAAAAGCCCTCCGACAGATAGGTCGCAGGCCGTTTCACGAACCCAGCTATCGGCAAAGACACATTCTCGGCGAAAATAGGCCGTCGGCCGCGCCGGGGCCGGGTTGCCCACCGAACGCCGACCGTGGGAGCGGCCACAGTGCGCGCCCTCGTATGCTCTTTGCGCAATCGCGACGAGGGAGATGGAGGATCCATGGCGGATCGGGAAGTGCTGACCTGGGACCTGTTCGGCTCGGCGAGCCGGGAATTGGCGACCACGATCGCCGACGACGGGTTCGAGCCCGATCTGATCCTCTCGATCGCCCGCGGCGGGCTGTTCGTGGCGGGAGCGCTCGGTTACGCGCTGGACGTGAAGAACCTGCACGTGATGAACGTCGAGTTCTACACCGGCATCGACCAGCGCCTCGACCTGCCGGTCATGCTGCCGCCGGTACCGCAGGCGGTGGACCTGGCGGGCGCGACCGTGCTGGTCGCCGACGATGTCGCCGACACCGGGGCCACGCTCAAGCTGGTACGCGACTTCTGCGAGGACCACGTCGCCGAGGTGCGATGCGCGGTGATCTATCAGAAGCCGCGCTCGGAGGTCGACTGCGAGTACGTCTGGAAGCACACCGACCGCTGGATCAACTTCCCGTGGTCGACCGAGCCGCCGGTGGTGCAGCGTCAGGTCAAGGTGCTCGACGCGTAATCCTCACCGCTGCTTGCGCTCGCCGGTCAACGCGTCGAGGCGAGCACCGAGGGCATTGACCTGATCGCGCAGGGCGACGAGCGTGTCGACGGGATAGCCGACCGAGGCCAGCACGGCCTCGATCATCGCCCTGGCCTGGTCCTGCAGCGCGAGACCCGCCTCGGTCGAACGCAATTCGACCGAGCGGCGGTCGTGCGCGCTGCGCACGCTCTCCACGAATCCGTTCGCCTGCAGTCGCTGGATCAGCGGCGACACGGTGCCGTAGTCGAGGCGCAGCTGTTCGCCGAGTTCCTTCATCGTCATCCCGGGGCGCTCCCACAGCGCGAGCAGCGCGAGGTACTGGGGATAGGTGAGGTGCATCGCGTCGAGAAACGGCCGGTAGGCCGCGGTCATCGCGCGCGAGGTCGAATACAGGGCGAAGCAGAGCTGGTTCGCCAGCGAGAGCAGGTCGGGGCCGGACTCCCCCGTGGTTGCGACGGTGCCGTGTGGTGCAGCCGGCTCGACACGCACCGCTGCGGTGGGATGCGCTTGTTCGAACATACCCTGCACTGTACGCATGGTGGACAGGGAATTTCTCGCCGTGCGCGCGCGATCATCGCCGATTGCCGCGGTGTCGCCCACCGGACTCCAACGATCACCGACCGGGCGGGGGCGGTCGGCCCGCACTCGCGGATCCGGCTCCGGTTCGACGCGAGATCGGCTTGCGGCGCAACAGCTTCGAGCGGGTGGCCGAATGCGGCCGAGTCCGGCTCAACGAGATCGCCCCCGTCGAGCCGGTGATCGAAACCGCTGCCGGATCAGCCGATAACGGAGTTCATGATGGTGCCTGCACTGGTTGCCACCGCACCGCCTGCCATCGCGCTGGCGATCATCTTGGGCGACTGCAAACCGCCGCCGCTCCACTTCTCCCACGCGAACCGGCCGCCGCCGTAGGTGATGGCGGTGATACCGGACAACTGCACGAGCCAGGTGAAGTAGCGGCCCATTTGCATCAACTTGTCCGCCAGCGGCGGGGCCTCCGGTGTCGGATTGCTGACCTCCGCAAGAACGGTGTCGTGTAGCGCGGCCAGAATCATGCTCACGTTCGTTGCTCCTTTTCGCGGGCTTGAGGTGGGGTCCGGACACGAGAAAATCGCGCTGTCGTGCGCGATTCGACTAACCGAAGAAATGCGCCGGCACAGAATTCGCCGACACCACCGACACGATCGCGCTATCTGACGCTGTCGACCCGTGCCATGTCGCTCCTGCTTTCCGCTCGTCGCCGGAAAAACTCGTGACCTGCACAATTGAACCCCACCAAGATCAGGTGGATACCGCGACACACCGAAAGTTCGACACACCGAAGCGAGACCGTGATCTGACCCGAGGCCGACCCACAAACGCCATGTCGGAGGGTCGCTAGTCCGCGACTTTCACCACGAGCTTGCCGAAATTGCGACCCGCCAGAAGTCCGATGAAGGCCGCGGGCGCGTTCTCCAGTCCCTCGACGACGTCCTCGAGATAGCGGATGCGCCCCTCGGCGATCCAATCGGACACCTCACGCAGGAAATCGGGGTAGAGCTCGCCGGCGAACTCGGACTGGATGAAGCCGCGGACGGTGAGGCTCTTGGTGAGCACGCGTGCGTAGAAGGACGGGAAGCGATCGGGACCGTCCGGCGTACCACTGGCGTTGTAATTCGCGATCATGCCGCAAACCGGTACCCGCGCATAGGTATTCAGCAGCGGGTAGACCGCGTCGGCGACGTGGCCGCCGACGTTCTCGAAGTAGATGTCGATGCCGTCGGGGACCGCGGCCCGCAGCTGGTCGGCGAAGTCGGGGGCGCGGTGATCGAGGGCGACGTCGAACCCGAGCTCGTCGCGCAGCGCGGCACACTTGCGCGGGCCGCCCGCGATACCGACCGCACGAACGCCCTTGATCTTGGCCAGCTGCCCGACCATCGACCCGACCGGCCCGGTCGCTGCCGCCACCACGAGCGTCTCCCCCGCCCGCGGCTGTCCGATCTTCAGCAACCCGGCGTACGCGGTGAACCCAGGCATGCCGAGCACGCCGAGCGCGGTGGAGATCGGAGCCTTGTCCGGATCGAGCTTGCGCAGCGTCGCGGCGCGCGCGACGTCGGCGCTCTGCCAGCCCGAGTAGGCCAGCACCACCTCGCCCTTCGCATACCCGGGATCGCGCGAGTCGAGCACCTCCGCGACCGTGGCGCCGACCATCACCTGCCCGATCTCGACCGGCTCGGCATAGGACGCCGCGGTGCTCATCCGACCGCGCATGTAGGGATCCAACGACAGGTACAACGTCCGCAACAGCACCTGACCGTCCGCGAGCGGCGGCAGTTCGGCGGTTTCGACCCGGAAGTTCGCCGGGGTGGGGGCACCCTCCGGCCGGGATGCAAGCACGATTCGCGTCGACTCGACCATGAGTAGAGCCTAGGCGCTGAGCCGTGGCGGCGCGGGCGGGCTTCGCGACGGCGTCCGGTCCTCGGCTAACGGGTTCGGCGGTACTGCCGATAGGGCTGGTGTCGGAATGCGCGACACCGTCGTCTCGTACTCACCATCACATCGGGAGTTCTCTTGGCACGTTTATCTCGCACCCCTCGCCCACACGCTCGCCTCGCGGTGACAGCGGCCACCGCGACCGCGCTGGCGGCCCTGCTCACGGCCGGCTCCGCGGGCGCGCGGCCGATCGGGCCGTTCGACGTCGGCGGCGCGATCGAGGTCGAATACGACCAAGCGGGGGGCGGCGCCGTCTTCGGCGATCCGGTCACACCGGAGTCCGACGCGGGCCGCGGCGGGAAATTCCAGGCCTTCGAACGCAATGCGTCCATCTACTGGCATCCCAGCACCGGCGCGCACGCGGTCGGCGGCGCGATCCGCGCCAAATGGGGCGATCTGGGCTGGGAGAACGGCTTTCTCGGCTACCCGGTGACCAGGGAGGAATCGACACCGTCGAAGCCGGGACGCTACAACCACTTCCAGGGCGGATCGATCTACTGGTCCGTCGGCACCGCCGCGCACCAGATCGGCGGCGCAATCCGGGACAAGTGGGCCGCCTACGGCTGGGAGAACAGCCCGCTCGGGTTCCCGATCACCGACGAGGCGGCCGCCAAGAACAACGGCCGCTACAACCTGTTCAACGACGGCGCCATCTACTGGTCCCCGAAGCACGGCGCGCACGTCGTCTGGGGCGCGATCCGTACCACCTGGGAAGCCCGTGCGGGCGCCAACGGCAGCTACGGCTACCCGACCAGCGACGAGTACGACTATGAGGGCGGCAAGGCGCAGGACTTCGAAGGCGGCCGGATCACCTGGCACCCCTGAGCGCGCCGCCGGGGCGGCGCGGTCGACGCCGGCGCGGCGTGCCATCATCCTCAGCGACGCTGTCTCGTCATCGAGGACCGCCCGACCGAGGAGCTATATTGGCACGCCTGTACCAGACCTTGCCCGGAGCCCGCACGACCGCGCTGGCCACCGCGGTACTCGCGGCCGCACTCGCCGCCGGTGTCGCGCACGCACGGCCGATCGGGCCGTTCGAGGTCGGCGGCGCGATCGAGGTCGAATACGACGCGGCGGGCGGCGCCGCGGCGCTCGGCGACCCGACCACGCCCGAGTCCGACGCCGCCAACGGCGGCAAGTACCAGAATTTCGAGCGCGATGCCGCGATCTACTGGCAGGCCGAGACAGGCGCGCATCAGATCGGTGGTCCGATCCTGGAGAAGTGGCGCGGCCTGGGCGCGGAGTCCGGTGCGCTGCGCTACCCGGTGACCAGAGTGGAGCAGACGCCGGTGAAGGCGGGCAGCTTCAGCCATTTCCAGGGCGGCTCGATCTACTGGTCGGTGGGTACCGCGGCGCACCAGCTCGGCGGCGTGATCCGGGACAAGTGGTACTCCCTCGGCGCGGAGAACAGCCCGCTCGGCTTCCCGATCACCGACGAGGCGGCCGCCAAGAACAACGGTCGTTACAACCTGTTCAACGACGGCGCGATCTATTGGTCGCAGAAGACCGGCGCGCACGCGGTGTGGGGTGCCATCCGGATCACCTGGGAATCCCGGGCGGGGGCCAACGGCGCCTACGGCTACCCCACCGGCGACGAATACGACTTCGAAGGCGGCAAGGCCCAGGATTTCGAGGGCGGCCGAATCACCTGGCAGCCGTAGCATCGCGCGGCTACGCACCTCGGCTTGACCCTTACGTCGCGTGAGGCTTGACGATCAGGGCATGAACGAATTCATCAGCCCTGTCCCCGTGCCCGCGCTCGACGCGGTCGCCCCCGAGGTCTACCGCGAGTACTACGGCATGCCGATGTTCATCACCGTGCCGACCGCCGATTTCGCGGCCTCCGAAGACTTCTGGCTGCGCGGGCTCGGCTTCATCAATATCTTCACCATCCCCGGTCAATTGATCCACCTGCGGCGCTGGGCATTTCAAGATGTACTGCTGGTGGCTGGCACGCCCGCCGACGACGCACCCGCCATGCGGGTCGACTTCTCGTGCGTGCCCAGCCAGATCGACGAGATCGCCGCCCGCTGTGCGGAACTCGTGCCCGGTTCCACCGACGGACCGCGGGAGATGCCGTGGAACGCGCTCGAGCTGACGGTGATCACGCCCGAGCGGGCGCACGTCGTGATGACCGCCGCGCGTCCGATCGACCCGCGCAGCCCGCAGGCCGACGCGCTGCGCGCGGTCGGCTTCCCGGTGCCGCGGGCCTGAGCGTCACTTCGCCACGATCGGAGCGGCACCGGCATGCGCGATACTGACCTGATGACACGGGGAGCCCGCGACGCACCGGCCAAAGCGGGCGAGCCGATCGATCCGGACGGCGCGACCGTCGGCCGGACCGCCGCGCTCGTCGGGATCAGCGTGCGCACACTGCACCACTGGGACGTGATCGGCCTGGTGCAGCCGAGTGGCCGGACCTGGTCCGGTTACCGGCTGTACTCGGCCGAGGACATCGCCCGGATCCATCGCGTGCTCGTCTACCGGGAACTCGGTCTCTCGCTCGCCGATATCGCCCGCGTCCTCGACGACCCGGCCACCGACGCGCGCGAACACCTGCGCAGCCAGCGCGCACAGCTGGTCGAACGGATCACCCGCCTGCAGGACATGGTCGGCGCCGTCGACCGGATGCTGGACTCGTTCCGATCCGGCATCCTGCTCGCACCGGAGCAGCAGGCGGAGATCTTCGGTGACCAGTGGCGCAGCGAATGGGTCGAGGAGGCCGGACAGCGCTGGGGTGACAGCCCGCAGTGGGCGCAGTACGCCGAACGGGCCGCGCACCGCTCGGAGCAGGACTGGCGCGAGATCGCGGCCGAGACCGAGGCGCTGTACGCCGACCTGGCCGCGGCGAAACTCGCGGGCGTCGTCGCCGGGTCCGACGCGGCGAACACCCTGGCCGAGCGGCATCGTGCGCTGCTGTCGCGCTATTTCGACTGCCCGCACGCCCGCCAGGTCTGCATCGCGCGCATGTTCGTCGAGGAACCGGGCTACGCCGAGTACCACGACGCCATGGCCCCGGAGCTCACCCCGTGGTTGCGCGACGTGGTGTTCGCGAATGCCAGGGCACACGGGGTGGATCCGGAATCGGCCACGTGGGACGGGGTGTGAGGCGAGCGGATGCGGGATGGGCGCGCGGATGCTTCGATCGAGGCATGACAGAGACCGATGACGTCGCACAGGTGGTACAGGCCAGTCGGGAGGTCGCGGCGGGCGCCGCGGTGATCTTCGAGCTCATCGCCGATCCGGCGCAGCACCCGCGCTGGGACGGCAACGACAATCTGGCCGAGGCCCCGACCGGGCAGCGCGTGCGCGCGGTCGGGGACGTGTTCACCATGACGCTCACCATCGGGGCCGTGCGGGAGAACCACGTCGTCGAGTTCGACGAGGGCGGCCTGATCGCTTGGCGCCCCGCCGAAGTCGGGCAGCAGCCACCGGGACACCTGTGGCGCTGGGAGATCCAACCGCTCGACGACGCGCGAACCCTGGTGACCCACACCTATGACTGGTCGCGGTTGACCGACGAGAAGCGGCTGGTCCGCGCCCGCGCCACCACCTCGGACAAGCTCCTGGCCTCGGTCGAGCGGCTCGCCGAACTCGCCGAGAAGTCCTGAGCCGGAACGTTTGTCCCGCACCCGCTACCGTCGACCCCATGACCGCCGCATCGCCACGGAGCGCCGCCGCCGTGCTGCTGCGCGGGGACATCCCCCGCCAACGCGTGGACGCGATCGTCAATGCGGCCAACTCCGGTCTGCTCGGCAGCAGTGGGGTCGACGGTGCGATCCACGCGGCGGGCGGGCCCGAAATCCTCGCCGCCTGCCGCGCGTTGCGCGCGGACCGCTGTCCCCGCGGGCTGCCCGTGAGACAGGCCGTCGCCACCACGGCAGGCGCGCTCGACGCGCGCGGATACGCGGCGTTCGCCGCCGCCGTCGGCTGACCCGATCGGCCACAACCGCATCCGCCGGTGACCGGAGCGCGCCGCGCTACCAGTCGATGACCCCCAGCTCGTGCAGTCGGCGGAACACCAGCATCGAACCCGGTGCGACGTGGTCCATCGCCGCGTATTCGCGCACCGTGAAGTAGCGCAGCTCGGCGATCTCACTGGTCGGCCGCGGCTCGCCGTCCAGTTCGGCGGTGAAACACGTCATGTGCAGCGGGGTGCCCGCCGCATGCCCGTAGGCTTCGGCCTCGAACACTCCGAGCTCGGCACAGGACAGCACGCCGACGCCGAGTTCCTCCCGCACCTCACGATGCAGGGCGACGACAGGAGTTTCGCCGGGATCGATCTTCCCGCCCGCCATGTAGAAGACGTCCTTGCCGATCGATCGCGCCTGCAGCAGACGACGATCCCTGACATGGGCCAACGCGGCTGTCCGAATCACCGGACCACCCTACTTTTCCACTCCGGTGACAGGTCAACCGAATAGCGCCGTTCGCCGGTCAGTGCCACAAACGCGGTCAGCGACACTAATGTGTCGGAGCGAACCTGTTCGATCGGCGGAAGGCATGGGGGAACAACGATGAACACCAGTCGGAGCGGGTGGCCGAGCCTGCCGCCGCGGGGGGATCGCAATCGCACGGTGCTGGCCTGCATGGTCGCGGGCGCCCTGCTCTTCGCCGTCATCTCAGGAATCAGCGTCGCGCTCGTGGCGCAGGACCTGAGCAGGGATTTCGTCGGCACCGCTGTCGCGGCGCCGCAGACACCGCAGCAGCCGGCGACCGGCCAGCAGCCCGCCGCCGAACAGCAGCAGCCGCTGGCCGCGATGCCGACCAACGTCACCGCCACCGGCGCGATCCCGATCGGCGATCCCGCCGCGAAGACCGTCGTCCGGGTGGTGGCCGACCTGCAATGCCCGGCCTGCCAGGCGTTCGAGCAGGCCAACGCCACGGCACTGGAGGACGCCGCGACCCGCGGGTCGGCCCTGATCGAGTACAACATCATCTCGTTCCTCGACCGCGCATCCACCACTCAGTACTCCTCGCGCGCGGGCAACGCCGCCTACTGCGTCGCCGAAGCCGACCCGGCGCGGTTCCATGGCTGGCTGGCCACGATGTTCGAGCAGCAGCCCGCCGAAGGCGGTGACGGCCTGCCCGACACCGAGCTGATCGCGATCGCACAGGCCGCCGGCTACACCGAAACGACGGTGGCCCAATGCATCACCGACCGCCGCTACGACGCCTACCTGCGCGCCAAGACCAAGGAGATCATCGACGGCGGCATCCGCTCCACCCCGACCGTCCTGATCGATGACCAGCCCGTCGCCGACGCCAAGCAACTCTTCACCCCCAACGGGCTCGCCCCTGCCCTGCGCTGAGCCGCAGCACCACCCCGGCAGACCGGTAGGTATCAAAAGCCCTGCGTAACAAGGCCGTCCTGCCTCGCGACTATCACTGCATCGTCGCCACACCGCGACGCCGACGCAGTGGGGGCCAGCAATGGCTTGCGTGCCGATTCGCGACAAGGGGTGCTTCGCCTGTGACGTCTCCGATGCTGGCCAAGGGTCAGAATATTCGCTTGCCCGAGGACGTGGTCCACATCGACATCGTGCTCGGGTGGACCGAGTCGGAGATCGAGGTCGACGCCTCCGCGCTGCTGCTAAGTGCGGACGGAAAGGTCGGCGCGGACAGCGATTTCATCTTCTACAACCAGCCGCAGGCCCTCGACGGATCGGTGCGCTTTCTCGGTGCGAGCGCCACCGAGGCGGGTGCACAGGCCCGCATCGCCATCGATCTTTCGCGGGTCGGCACCGCCGTCCACACCGTCGCTTTGGTCGGCAGTGTCGGCGAGGGCACCTTCGGCGATCTCGGCAAGCTCACCCTGCGCGTCGTCGACGGCGCGGGGTACACGCTGGCGGAGTACATCACGGCCGACGCGACTACGGAATCGGCCTTCGTCTTCGGCGAAGTGTATCGCCGCGGCGGGGAATGGAAGGTGCGCGCGGTCGGCCAGGGCTGGGCATCAGGGCTCGCCGGGCTGGCCACCGATTTCGGTGTCGACATCGATGAAGACGACGAAACAACAAGCACCGCAACAGAAGTCCACGCCGCCGAAGAAACAGCGCCCGCTGAGACGGTACCCGACGCGACAGCCGAAGAGCCGCCGACCGCACCGACTGCCGCGGCCGAGAAGCCGCACCCTGCCGCACTCCCCCAAAATCGTCAGCGCGGTATCCGCACCGCCAAGCGCGCCCCACGCAAGGCCAAACCGATCGAACTCAAACTGGCCGAACTCGATTCCTGGCGGACGGCTCCGCTGTTCTCCGTGGTCGGTGTCGGCGCGGGTGAGGAGCAGGAGCGCCGCGCGACCTCGGCGCTGATCGCCACCATGCAGGCGGTGCGGCCGTTCGCCCGCGCGGTCTGCGCGCGCATGGGCGCGCCGGTGGGCGCGTTCGAGGGTTATGTCGAAGTGCAGTACGAGCGTGGCGATTCGAAGGTCGTTCCGGACGCTGTGCTCAAGGTCGCGCGGGGCGGGCGGGTGTGGACCGGCCTGCTCGAGGTGAAGACCGGCAACGGCAAGCTGCGGCGCGACCAGCTCGAGAACTATCTCGATGTGGCGCGCAAGAAGAAGTACGACGTCGTGGTCAGCCTGTCGAACGACATCCCGGCCGGGCCGGGCGAGCTGCCCGTCGAGGTGGATCGGCGCAAACTCACCAAGGTCGCGCTGCGACACCTGTCGTGGTCCGAGGTGGCGCACGAGGCCCGAATGTTGCTCTCGCACGGCGGCATCGACAATGATCTGCAGGCCTGGCTCCTCGGCGAGTTCCTGCGCTATCTGGATCATCCCCGCTCCGGCGCGGCGGAGTTCGTCGACATGGGCAGGCACTGGGTCGCGGTCCGGGACGCGGTCGTCGCGGGCACCTTGCGCGCGGGCGACCAGAAGGCGCTGACCGTCGCCGACACCTGGGTCGCGCTGGCGCGCCACCTCGCGCTGCGGTTGACCGCGGAACTCGGAGTGACCGTCACACACGTACTTTCGCGCAGGCACCGGACCGATCCCGCGGCCCGCGGCGCGGCGGTGGCCGAGCATCTCGCCGCCGAGGGGACCTTCGAGGCGGTGCTCCGGATTCCGGACACCGCGGGCGATCTCGTGGTGATCGCGGACGTGCGGACGAACAAGATCCGCTGCCGCACCACGTTGACGGCCCCGAACGAGGGCACGTCGGGACGCCGATCGGCTTGGCTGCTGCGGCAATTGAGCGATGCGCCCGGCGAGGTCCTGGTCGAGGCGGTCTTCTCCGAGCGCGGTAACGAGGCGTGTGCGCGCCTTGCCGCCGTGCGGGCGGACCCGAAGGTGCTGACCAAGGACCGGGTGGGTTCGATCGTATCCTTCGGGTTGGAGCAGACGTTCCCGATGGGGAGTCGACGATCCGGCACCGCGGCGAGTTTCATCGCCAGCGTCACCTCGGCGACCGACGCCTTCTACGGTTCGGTCGTGCAACCGCTGCGCGGCTGGGTGCCCGCCGCGCCCAAACAATCCGAGCCCGCGAGCACGGAAACCGTTGTGGCGTCCACGGACTGACCTGTGTTCCGGCCGAGCCGGGCGGCGAGGGATCGCCGCCCGGCGCCGGCGCGGGAGCTCAGACCTCCAATTCCTCCTCGATGCCCTTTAGCCGGTGGCGAGCGAGCGCGAGGTTGGCGCGATCGCGGTCGAGGGCCAGATAGAGAAAGAGCCCCTTGGACTTTCGGCCGGTCATGGGACGGATGAGATGGTACTGACTGGACAGGGAGATGAGGATGTCCTCGATACTCTCGTTGAGGCCGAGCTGTTCGATGGTGCGCATCTTCGCGCGCACCACCTCGGTGTTGCCCGCACCGGCGACCTGGAGATCGAGCGACTTGGAGCTGCCGAGCGTGCCGAGCGCCATCCCGCTGTTGTAGTCGACAACCGCGGCGCCGAGCGCACCGTCGATCACCATCATGTCTTTCAGCGACAGATCCAGGTTGGACATGTCTGTTCCTCTCATTCGGTGTGTGTTGTCTGGTCTGTGCCGAGGTCGTCGGCCATCATGTGGTCGGCGATGGCGCGGGCCACCGGGCGCGACTCCAGGTGCAGCCGACCGACATTCACGTCCGGTCCGGCCAAGACGGTCAGCGACGTCCAGCCCGCCGCGTAGATCACCACGTGCCCCTCGCTGCCCCGGACGACCACCTCGTGGAAGCCGCCGCCGTGCGCGGTGGTGGTCAGCCGGTAGGACAGCGATAGCTGCGCGGCCGTCATGGCGGCCATGCCCGCGGGCTCGATGTGCGGCGGCAGATCGTGGGCGACGAGCAGACCGTCGCTGGAGGCGACCAGCGCGCCGGTCAGCTGTGGGACGCGCTCGCGCAGCAGCTTCAGCTCCCCCAGTACGGTCATGTTCAGTTCCGGTGCGGTCATCGCCACCTTGGTCAACCTTCCCATCAATTCTCCGAGCAATTTCCTTCGCGCGGTCACGGGTCCTCCCAAGCTGCCCGCCGGACTTCCGCCTCAACGCTCATGATCGTCCGCAGCGAATTCCGCGAGAATCCCCCGCAGCCGGAATCGCGCCATCGCCAGATTCCCGGTGTCACCATCGAACAGGACATGCACGAACAGCCGCCCCGCGAATTCGCCGGACAGCGGATTCAATAGGTGAAAGGCGTGCGTACCGCACACGAGGATCTCGGTGTCCGCAGAGCCGGTCGCGAGTGCGGCGCAGCCGAGCACCGAACGCACGATATCGGTTGTGGCAGCGGCATCTTCGTGTTGATCGACCAGGTCGTACCGACCCGCCGCGGCGATCGCGAGACCGCTCGTACCGTCCACAAGTGTCGTACTGCACGCACCGGGTATATCCATAATGCGCGCGAGGCAGCCATCGATATCGAGCACGCGCCCTAGCCTGTTCTGTAAGGGTTGAGGATTCCAGACGCTACACACCGTCCGCGCGTGTTGTACGGCAAATCCGGAGGGAATTCTCAGCACCGCCGCATTTACCGAGGATACGTCCTAAAAATACCTTGCAGTATTTAATACCCCACAGTTTCGATACCTTTCGGTTTCCGACACCACGCCCCGATCCGCCCGCGCCGTCGATCAATGCTTCAACTTTCCTGCGCGCTTCGCCCGAATCCCACGCCGGGACGGACTACGCTGTCGTCTCGGACATCGTGTCGGTCCATCCGTGTTCCACAGCCGACGGCGGCGTGAACCGCCCGCGGCGGTTACGTATCCGAGGTGACTGATGAGTTCTTCCACGCTGGTGACGCTCGATGGACTGCGCCGGGATCTCGGCGAGTTCGCCCGCCTCGCCGAGGTCCGCTACGACCCCGCGGTCACCGATCCGGTGCTGGAGACACTCGCCGATCTGTGGACGAATTCCGCTGTCGCCGTGCGCACCACGACGCACCCCGTATCCGAGCGTGACGTCAATGTGCGGGTGATGAATCCCGGCGCGCCGACCGAACTGATCACCAGGCTCCGCGCGGCCGAATTGCTCACCTACACCGGACATCCGATGGAGGAGCTCCTTGCCGCCGTCTGCGCGGCCGGGCCGGCCCATGCCGGTGTCGACGTCGCACTCACCGGCGGCATCCAGAAGATCTGGCTGATCTTCCCCGAACTGATGGACGTGCAACGGATGCTCGCCTTTCCCGGCATGCCGGAGTCGGCCCGCGCACACGCCGCGCACCTGTCCCGCTACGGCGGCAAGATCGGCATTCTCGCGGTGGATTTCGCGGCCCGCACGATGAATCTGTACTCGAATGTGTTCGAGCCGGGCACCCTCGACGCGGCCGAGATCGCCACCATCCTGGCCGATCTCGAGTTCACCGCGGCCACCGAGGAAGAGCTCGGGCTGCTCGGCGGCGCCTTCAATCTCTACCGCACCTTCTCCTGGACTTCCCCACGCATGCAACGCATTTGCTTCCCGCTGCGCCTTCAACCCGCGCACTTTCCGGCCCACCTGCATCCAGTGCTTGCCCGCTTCGTCGATGGCGCGCCCTTCGCCGACCCGGCCACCCGCGGGTTCGTCTTCTACACCGCGTACGGGCCCACCGATCGCTACTACAAGATCCAGGCCGAATACGCTACCGCCCAGCGCGCCGTCTTCCCTGGCGGAACCGCGCCGCGCGTCAACTGAAGCCCAGGACAATCGGGGTGACAGGGCTGACAATCGTTTCGCCGCAAGGTGTCCGGCGAGTTGCCGAAACGGGCGAGCGTGTCGCGGCGATGGCCACAGTATGCGAAGCGACGTACTCACCTGCGGTGAGCGGCGGCAGGTCGTGCGACGGCTCGTCGCCCTGTGCCACCACATGAACGAGCTCATCGGTGCGGCCGAAGCCGAATCGTCGGAGCAACTGATCACTCAGGCACACACCACCTGCCGACTATTACAGGATCTGGTCCTGGACATGGTGGCGGCCAACAGCAGAGCCCGCTGATCATCCGAACCGGAAACAGACCGCCGAGATTGTTTCGACGTGTCGACAATCCAACGGGGTGACCGAACCGAACTCAGATGTGAAGGCATCGATGTTTCGGAACGAGGTCAGCATGTGCCCACCGGGCCCACCCGGCACCCCGAGTCGCTCAGGCGGCCAGTGCGGTGCGCCAGCACCAGGTGTCGGTGTACTGATGCAGCCCGCTGATCTTGCCATCGGCCACCCGCCACAGGTGCGCGAACTCCGCGAACACCGGCTTGCCGGTGACGAGCACGGCGTCGGCGGCGGCGTCGAACCAGGCCTCGTCGTACGGCGCGATATCGAAGTCGCGGGCGACCGGACCCCACACGGTGGCCAGCGCGACCTCGCGACCATGCGGCGCGAAGCCGGCGGCCACGACGAGATCGGTTGCGTGCCATAGCCAACACGCATTGTGCGCCGAACGATTCGCGCGGCGTTTGCGGTGCCACGATGAGACCGTGCGGCTATCATTTGGTTAATCGTTTCCGTGTACGGGGGTCGGGTGGTGCCGAGGAGCGGCTCGGCGAGGCAGACAGGCAGGGGTTGAGTGGCGACGATCGCGCAGCTGAGGGCAATTCTGGCGGTACTGAACATCGACCCCGGCGAGACCGATGCCCTCGTCACCGACGGCATCGATCCTGCGGTCGAGCGCGCCAAGCTCGCGGCGCTGCTACAGCGGGTGTTCAGCAGTGAACTGCGCAGTGCCGTGACCAACACCCCGGACCAGCAGGAATTGGCTCGCCGCTGGACGGCGGCGAGCACCCAGTCCGCCCTGGACGGCGAGAACGCCACCGAACAGGCGCATTTCGACGCGCACTGGCTGCACAACCGGATCGACGCGCTGGCCCCGCGCCACACCTCCGATCAGGCGCCGGTGCTGCTCGACGCCGCGGCCCGAGCCGCCGAGGCCGCGCAGGTGCTGCTCTCCTTGAGCAGCGGAAATCCGCACGGCGACGGCACCGAATCGCTCTGGCAGACCGCCCTGGACGACCTGGCCTCGGCCTTTCACCTGATCAACGACGAGCACAACGCCATCACCCAGCCCATCGAATAGCCCTCAGCTGCGGCCGACCTTGCTGTGGCTGAGCCGGAACCGGAACAGCGCGATCAGCCCGCCGACCACACCGACCCCGAGCAGGATCAGGCACGGTTCGACGATGTCCCCGAAGCCGGCCCCGCGCAGGATGACGTCCTGGTACCCCTTCAGCGCCCAGTACTGCGGCGTGAACGGCGACAAGGCCTGCGCCCAGCCCGGCAGCGTGTCCCGCGGGGTGATCGTGCCCGCCAGCCCGCCGATGGCCAGCGAGCCGACCTGCGCCATGATCGAGAGCTGATCGATGGTGCGGCACAGCGAGACAAGGGCGATACCGAACCCCCAGGTCGCGGCCATGAGCGACGCGCTGATCGGCAGCAGCAGCCAGACCGATCCCTTGCTGCGCAGGTCCCACAGCGTGAACGCGACCACCCACAGGATGCTCAGGTGCGCCAGCGAGAACAGCACCGACGGCAGCGATTTACCGAGGATGATCTCGCCGGCGCGCACGGGTGCGGCGCGCAGCCGGTCCCAGGTGCCCCACTCGTGTTCGCGGAAGAACGAGGCGCCGAGCAGGGTCGTGATGAAGAACGCGAACATCACGATGGTGCCCGGCCCCGCCTGCTCGATGCCGCTGGCGTTGGGGAACCCGCCGAAGAAGCGCAGCTGCGCCTTGTTCGCCGGGGTCAGGAACGCCATCATGCCGATGGGAAGCACCGTGAGCACGATGAGCTGTGCCGGGTCCGACCGGATCCGGCGCAGATCGGCCCAGGACAGCGCGCGCACCCGATCGACGGCGGAGTCATGCAACAGCATCTCGGATCCCTTCGGCGGGCGGCTCGGCGCCGGCCGCGGCCGCGCGCATGATCGCCAGATAGGCGTTCTCCAAATCGGGGTGCTGGATCTCGGCGGCAAGCAGTTGCTCGGTGTCGGTGTCCAGCGTGGTGAACAGCTGCGCGAGCAGTTGTCCCGGCGTGCTCGTCGGAATGACCAAGCGGCGCGCGTCGAGCACCTCGGCGCCCGGCGCGGCGAGGAACCCGCCGAGACTCGCGGGAACCTCGGTCGCGAACTCGAGGCTCACCGCCGCCTGCGCGTGCCGCTCGATCAGCTCGGCGGCACTGCCCTGGGCCAGGATTCGGCCCTGATGCAGGACGACGACCCGAGCCCCGAGCACCTCGAGTTCCGGGAGATAGTGCGTCGCGTACACCACCGCGGCGCCGCGGTCGGCGAGGTTGCGCACCTCGTCGAGCAGGTCTTGGCGAGCCGAGACGTCCGCGCCGACGGTCGGCTCGTCCAGCCACAGCACATCGGGTTCGTGCAGCAGCGCCATCGCGGTGTGCAGCCGCCGCTGCTGTCCGCCCGAGAGCTGATGCGCCCGGGTGGCGAGGAAGGGCGTGATGCCGAGGCGCGCGGCGACCTCGTCGATCCGTCCGGGTAGCTCCCTGCGGCCCACGCCCATCAGCCTGCCGAAGAAGGTCAGGTTCTCCCGCGCGGTCAGCGTGGGATAGACGCCGAGTTCCTGGGGCGCGAAGCCCAGCTTGCGCCGGGCGCGGCGCGGTTCGGCGGCGAGGTCGATCTCGTCGATGCGGACCGTCCCCGCGTCGGCGGGCGTCAGGCCCGCGACGATCGAGGCGGTCGTGGTCTTGCCCGCACCATTCGGTCCGAGCAAGCCGACGATCTCACCGGGGCGCACGACCAGGTCGACGCCGGTGAGCACCTGCTTCTTACCGTACGACTTGCTCAGACCGGAGATCTCCAGCATCGCGCACCTCCTCGCTCAGCAGTGGCCACGGCGCGCCCCATCCGGCCGCGCCGAGTACCGAAACTTCCCCGGCGACAGCATCTTCGGCGGAGAAGGCGTTGACGATATCGGCGGCGACCGGGGCGATGGGGTTGCTCACCGCACGCCCACCCGGGGTGTTGGTCAGATCGGTCCACAGCCGCGGTGGACGGACCACCACCACGTGCCACGGATGGTGGCGCGCAACGTATTCCGCCAGCCCCTCGACCGCCGCCTTGGACGCCGCGTAGTGCGGCCACCAGCGCGGCGGGGCGAGCACCGCCTCCGACGAGATCAACACCACGGTGGCCCCCTTGTTGAGCCGTGGCACGCACACCGACAGCGGCGCGAAGACCAGCCGGGTGCTCGCGGCCATGAACTGCGCGGCGGTCTCGACCGCGTCCGGCGCCAGCGGCAAGGTCGGAATCGCCGGTGCCGCAAGCAGAACCACGCCGTCGAGCCGTCCTTCGGGCAATGCCGCGCCGAGCGCGTAACCGTCGCTTGCGTCGGCGAGCACCGGACACAGCCGGTCCCGATAGGCGTGCGAGGCCGCGGCGAGCACCTCGGGCGCGCGGGTACAGCTCACCAGCACCCGCGCCCCTTGACTGGCCAGGCCCAGGGAGACGGCCGCGCCGAGGCCCCGGCTGCCGCCGACGACCAGGATGGTGCGGCCGGCGAGCCGCTCCGAGGGCGGCAGCACGGCGGCCAGCTCCTTCGGATCTGGCCCGGGCACCGACTCTCTGATCAGACTCTGCACGGTGACATCGGCGCTGGCGCCGCAGCGCATGCCTGCCCGCAGGGTGACCAGACCCGAGCGCCGGTCCACCTCGGGCGCCGCGGTGTCGAACTCGACCGCACCGGAACCGGACCCGTGCAACACCACCGACGCCGCGACGAGCAGCGCGTCCCGGCCCGGGGTGCACATGCCGGTCCAGTAGCTGGCCCAGCCGAGCACGGCGGCGACGTGTTCGGGCACGCGCCCACCGATCACCCGCGACACCAGCGCGGCGATCAACGGGTAGTCCACCGAGTAGGTCCCGCGCTCCGCGCCCGGCGCCTGCGCGGAATCGCCTGCCAGATCTGCCAATCCGAGCACGCGCGGCGCCTCGCGGCGCGGCTCGTCCGCGGCCGCCGGCCCGCACCACGGCAGCACCGAACCGAGCCTGCACCGGATGCCGACCACCTCGATCCCACCGAAGCTGACCCGACCACGGGCTTCGCTTTCCGACACCGTCCAGTCCACCTCGTAGCGGCGGCCGGGAATCGTCGGCTGCCGGAAGGTCGCCCGGATGTCGCGCACCGCCATCGGATCGGTGGTCTCGGCGAGCGCGGCCAGCGCCAGGGTCACCACCAGCGCACCGTGCGCCACCGGCCTGCCGTAGGGCGAGCGGTGACCGAAATCGTTGTCCACGTGCAACGGATTGCGATCGCCGGTGGCGGCCGCGTAGGTCGCCACATCGGTGTCGGTCACGCGGAACACGCGCGCGCTCATGACACCCGCTCCCGCCGTGCGGCAACCACGGCGGCGGCGAGTTCGGCCAGCGTCGGTTCCGAGGTGAGCGTGCGCTCCGGAAGCTCCACCGCGAACGCGCGTTCCACCGCGTACACCAACCGGACCTGCGCCAGGGAATCCCAGGTGTCCATGTCGGCGCGGACGGTGTCGGGGCCGTGGGCGGCCGGCTCGCCGACCACCTCGGCGAACAGCTCGAGCAACTGCTCCATCACATCAGTAGCCATGTTGGGTCTGCGCCTCTCGCACGTGCGGACTGCGCGCAGGCGCGCCGCCCGTCAGGTCGAATCCGTATACCGCCCCCTGTTCCGACTCCGCTTCCAGCGTGAAGCCGTGCTGGGGGTACAGCTCGCGCACCAGCGCGTTGCGGGCGGTCGGGAGATACCGGCCCACCAATCGCGAACTCCCCTGCGCCAGCGCCCATTCGGCGGCCGCGGCGAGCAGATTGTGTTCGGCGTTACGGCCGATCACCCGGCAGCTCAGCAGCAGGGTGTCGATCTCGACCGCAGCGCCGTGCTGCTCGGCCAGCAGCACGCCGACGATGCCGTGGTCGGCGAATCGGTCCCGCAGGCGCAGGATCGCGGTGAACCAGCGCGGGTCCTCGGCCATCTTGCGCACCTGGCTCTGGGTATGCCTGCGGGTGGTCAGGTTGAACTGGTTGGTCTTGGCGATCAGCTGCGCGGCCCGGTCCACCGTGGTGCTGTTGATCGGTTCGATCACCGCGACCATCTCCAGGCTCGCCAGGAATTCGTCCAGGTTGTCCGTCACGATCCGCTCGGCGGCGGCCAGCGCCTGGTAGGAGCGCTGGCGCGCGAAATCCTCGCTGGACAGCGCGCCGGGGTGCAGCCAGGGCAACGCGGCCAGCGCGGCGCGGAACTTCGCGGGCGCCTCGGGCAGGCACAGCGCGCGCACCTCGGGATGCGCGGCCCGGACCTGCGCGCACTCGGCCGGGTTGTCGTCGACGAACGCGATGCTGCCGAGCCCGAGCCGAATCTTCTGCGAGATCTCCTGGAGCTGTTCGGATTTCGGCCGCCAGTCGGCGACGATATGGGTGAAGTCGGCGACCCGCAGCACCATGCCCGGCGCCTCGTCGATGGCGCGCAGCGCCAGCTCACGATCGTTCTTGCTGGCCACCGCGAGCAGCACGCCGCGCTCGGTGAGCGCGCGCAGGTAGCGCTGGAACTCGGCGAAGGCCTCACCATCGGCGCCGGTCCCGACCCGGATGCCGTCGATGCCGTCGTCGCCGAGGACGCCACCCCACAGAGTGCCGTCGAGGTCGACCACCACGCACCGCGCGGAGCGGCCGCGGTCGGCCGCGACCGTATCGGCGATCGCGGCGGCCAGCCACGGCAGGCTGTCCGCCGCGAACGGCTGGCGCACCCGATACCAACTGCGCGGGTCCTCCCAGTGCCGCAATCCCACCTGTGCGGCGAGCTGTTCCACGTCGACGAACAGCACCCGGCCCGCCGCCTGTTCGGCCAGGCGCGTATTGACCTCGCGCACCCGATGCGACAGCGACTGCGGGGTGCGCCAGGCGGCCGCGCCGTAGGCGTCGACCGCCGGCGGTGCGAACCCGAGTTGCACGACGCGGACCCCGGAGCGGGCCGCGGCGTCCCACAGCCCGACCCAGCGATCCACGGTCTCCTCGACCGCGCCGGTGACGTCGTGGTGGGTGCCCGCGAGGACGACGTAATCGCCTTCGCGCAATGGCGTCTGCGGCGCGAGCAGCACCTGCTCGACCTGTCCGAACGGGAATTCGAGCAGCTCGGCGTTCAGCCCGGCGCGGGCGCAGGCCAGCGGCAGCAGCTCGGTGAGGAAGTCGGTGGTGTAGGTCGCCAGCACCGCCAATCGGACGCCTGGACTGGGCGGGATCGCCTCGCGGGACAGTGTTTTCGCGTGCTGGGTCCACGCGAGGTAGCCGTCGGCGGGTGCCAGTCGCACCGCGATGTCGGCGGTCATCGCCACGTTCCTTCCGGTCGGCGGTGCGCGAAGGCGAGGTGCTTGCCCTCGTATTCGGCCAGGGCCAGCAGGGTTTCGGCGATGAGCGCGGTCTGCACAGTGCCGCCCGCGGCGGCGCGCATCCTGGCGTGCATCAGCAACGGCGGGAGGGTGCGCCACTGCGCGACCGCGCGGTCCCAGTGCGCGCGGCCCGCGTCGTCGAGCACCTCGTCGTCGAATTCCGCGGCCCAGAGCAGCAGTTCGCGCTGGCGCAGCGCCTGCCACAGGTCGTCGAGCTGGGTGAAATCGTCCGGGGTCGCGGCGAATTGGTAGCGGCTGGCCAGCGCGACCAGCGCGTCCGCGCCCACCAACCGATCCGGGCGCGGGGCGCGACGTTCGGCCGGACGGGTCTCCAGCCAGCGATAGGTGCGGCCCACCGCGATCTCCGGCGCGCCCGCCATCGCCTGTTCGCGCAGCAACGCGACCGTGTCGTCCGGGCCAAGGCTCACCGACCAGGACCGCAGCTCGGCGGCCGAGGTCACCGGAACCCGTTGCCCGGTTTGCGGTCCCAGCTCGGTGGTCATGGTGAGCGGGTCCTCCACCACCCAGCCGTCGAGGGTCGCCACGATGGCCAGCCAGTGCGGCGCGTGCCATTTCCGATATCCGTGCTGCCATGGCAGGTGGAAGATGTCGGCGAGCAGCACCACCGAACCATGCTCGGCCACTTCCTCTTCTATGGCGTGGTAGGCCGTGGCCCAGTCGTCCTCGCCCCGCACGCCGAACCCGAGCGCGGGCAGCGGCGCGACGGCATCGTGTTCGAACAGCAGCAGTTCCTGCGGCGCCGGCGTGACGGCCAGCACCGGACCGCCCGCGAGCAGCGGCCGCCACCAGCGGGTTTCGCCCCTGGCCAGCAGCGCACTCGCCAACGCCGCGGTGAAACAGGTCAGCTTGTCGCCGTGGGTGGACAGCGCGGTGGTCATTTCGCACCCCGCACACGCAGCGTGCCGTCGAGGTAGGCGGTGCGTGAGGCCGAACGCTGGATCTTGCCGCTGGAAGTGCGCGGAATCCCGCCGGGGCTCAGCAGCAGCACCTCGTGCACGCCGACGTCGTGCACCCGGAAGATGGCCTCGCGCACCGCGTTGCGCAGCTCCCGCGCGGTGGTGGTGTCGTCGGTGGGGATCCTGGCCTCGACCAGCACCACGATCTTCTCCTGCACGCCGACCTCGATGGAGAAGGCCGAGCAGCGCCCCGGCAGCACCAGCGGATGCGCCTGCTCCGCGGCGTCCTCGATATCGGGCGGGTAGTAATTGCGACCGTCGATGATGATCAGGTCCTTGAGCCGGGTGGTCGGATAGACCTCGCCCTCGTGCAGGAATCCGATGTCACCGGTGCGCAGGTAGTACTTGCCGTCGCGCGGCGCGAGTTCGGCGCGGAAGGTCTCCTCGGTCTCCGCGGGCCGGTTGAAATAGCCGGAGCACAGTGACGGGCCGTTGACCCAGATCTCGCCGAGCCGGTTCTCCGGCAGCGGCTGTTTGGTCTCCGGATCGACGATCCTGACCTCGGTGCCGGGCGCCGGGGCGCCACCGCTGACGATGTCCGCGCCGTCCTGCGCGGCCACCACGTGCCCGGCGGCGAGCGCTTCCCGGTCCACGGTGAGTGTCTGCACGCCGGAGAGCGTGCGCCAGTTGACCGAGACCAGCAGCGTCGCCTCGGCCAGTCCGTAGCCCGCGATCAGGCTCGACTCGGCCAGGCCGTGTGCGGCGAAGGCGGCGTGGAACTTGCGGATCGTGCTGACCCGCACCGGTTCCGCGCCCGAGAGCGCGTAGCGCCAGCGACTCAGGTCGATGCCGTCGAGTTCCTTGGGGCCGACCCGCTCGGCGCACAGCTCATAGCCGACGTTCGGCGAGGCCGCGAAGACCTGGGCGGGATGGTCGCTGATCGCCCGCAGCCACCGCTCGGGCCTGCGCAGGAACGAGGTCGGCGAGAGCTGAACCACGCCGTGGCCGTTGATGATCGGCATGATCACCCCGACCATCAGGCCCATGTCGTGGAACAGCGGCAGCCAGCTGACGAAGCCCACCTCGTCCTCCGGGCCGACCCCAACGTGATACATCATCTGGTAGGTCTGCCTGGCGTTGGCGAGCAGGCCGCGGTGCGGCACCATCACACCGGCCGGTGTGCGGGTGGAGCCGGAGGTGTACTGCAGCAGCGCGATCTGATCACGGTCGACGAGCACCGGCTCCCAGTCAGTCGCGAGCCGCTCGTTCACCTCGCCGGTGGTCACGATCAGCCGGGTGGTGTCGGTCGGTGAATTGTCCAGCCACGCGGTCACATTGGGCAGCGCGTCGTCGGTGGTGACGAGGCAGGCCGGGTCGGCGTCGACGCACACCGCGTCGATGCGGCCGTTGGAGTTGTGCGCGCTCGGCGGATACAGCGGCACCGCGATGATGCCGGCGTAGAGGCAGCCGAAAAATGCCTTCACATACTCCAGTCCCGGCGGGAGCAGCAGCACCGCCCGGTCGCCGGGATGCGCCACCTGGAGCAGCGTCGCCGCGTAAGCCCGTGCCGCACGGTCGATTTCGGCGTAGGTGAGCGACTCCGTCACCCCGTGCGCCGAGGTCGAATCCGGGTAGCTCAGAAAGCTGTAGGCGAGCCGGTCCGGCCGCTGGGCGGCCTGCCTGGTCAGCGCGCGCACGAGCGTGTCGTATTCGATATCGCCCCCGGTGAGCAGTGTCGTGGTCATACTCCGACCTCCTGTGGTGACGGCGCGGCGAGGAAGCCGACCTTGCGGAAGTAATCCAGGTAGCGGGTGAACAGGTCGTGGGCGACCGGCGGGCACTGCACGCCGACCCGGTCCAGCGCGGTGACCGCGTCGTCGACGTCGAACCGGATCAGCGGCGTGAGCCCGTCGCCCGCGCTCAGCAGGCTCAGCACGCTGTAGGACGCCGAGCCGGGGCCCGCCTCGGCCGCGTGCGCGGCGATCGCGGCGCGCCACTCGTCGAGGCCGACCAGCGCCACCGCCGTGCCGCTGTCGCGCAGCCAGCCGACGGCCTCGGTGAACGAACCGGGCACGGGATTGCGGAGGTGGTAGATGTGCGTACCGGGCCGCGCGTCGCGCGCCAGCTCGACCATCGCCGCGCCGGTGAAGTCGGCCGGGGCCAGGTCCACCGCGAAGTCCACCTCGGGCGCGCGACCGACCTCCTGGCTGGCCTTGACGAGCAGCCAGAAGAAGTCGCTGGTCTGGCAGGCGCCGGTGCGGCTGTCGCCGCCGATGCGGCCGAGCCGGAACACGCTCACCGGCAGGCCGCGCGCACCCGCCGCGCAGACCAGCCGCTCGGCGACCCACTTGCTGCGCAGGTAGCCGAGCGAGAGCCGCGAGGGGTCCTGCGCCGGAACCCGTTCGGTGACCACACCGTCCACCGCGTCGCCAGGGCCGAGCACATACAGCGAGGACACGAAATGCAGTGGCGCACCGCTGGTGCGGGCCAGCGTGATGAGCTCGTCGGTGCCGCGCACGTTGGCCGCCTCCAGCACCCGGTAGGGCAACGCGAAATTCACGTGCGCGCCGTTGTGGTAGATCGCGTCGATCGTGCGGCCCAGGAGCAGGAACTGCTTCTCGCTCAGGCCGAGGCGCGGTTCGGCGAGATCACCGAGCACCGGCACGACCCGGTCGAACCCGGTGCGCGGGAGTTCGTAGGTGTCGAACGTTTCCGCGAGCCGGGCCAGGCCCGCCTCCGGCGTGTCCGCGCGCACCAGGCAGTGCACCCGGGAATCGGTGCGCGCCAGCAGTTCCCGCAGCAGGAACGCGCCGACGAAGCCGGTCGCACCGGTGAGCAGGACCTCGCCGGTGCGCGGCGGGGTGAGCGGCCACGGCCCCGCTGGCCACGCCTCGACGATCGCGGCCACCTCGGCGGGCAGATCGATCGTCTCCTCCGTCGCGGCCTCTCCGGACAGCAGCGCCACCACACCGGTCACCGTCGGCCTGGCGAACAGCGAGCCGAGCGGAATGTCCTCGCCGAAGGTCTCTTTCAGCCGCAGGATGAGCTGCGCCGCGAGCAGCGAGTGACCGCCGAGGTCGAAGAAGTTGTCCTCGCGGCCGACCCGGGGAATGCCGAGCACCTGCGCGAATACGCCTGCGACCCGCTGCTCGAGCGGCGTGCGCGGCGGCTCGTACTCCAAGGTGTTGCGGCGCAGCACCGGCGCGGGCAGCGCGCGACGGTCCAGCTTTCCGTTGGCGGTCAACGGGAACTCGTCCAGCACGAGCACCGCGGCGGGCACCATGTGCTGCGGCAGCCTGCGCGCCAGGTGCGCGCGCACGTCGACCACCAGATCGTCGCGGGCCTTGACCCGCAGCGGATCCGAGACGATCAGATCCTCCGGCCATTCGACGGCGCGCGCCGGCGCGCCCGACAGCGCGACCTCCCAGCCCGTCGCCACGACGTCGTAGCGACCCCCGGGACGGCGCAGCGCCTCTATCCGATACGGCACCCGCTCGGCGAGCGCCAGATAGTCTTCCGGGCTGACGCCGCCGGAATCGGCCAGCACGGCACGGATCTGGGCGGCGCCCGCCCGGCCCCGGCGTAGCTCCTCGACCAGCGCCAGCGGTCCGGCGACCCTGGCGTCGAGCACGTCGGTGACGAGCACGGCCGCAGGCCGGTCCCGCGTCAGAATCTCGGCCAGCCGCTGCGGAGTCGTCGACGCGTCGAACACCTTGGGCCGCACCGGAAGTCCGCGGCTGCCCGCGTACAGCACGGCGTCGTAGCGGAATCGGGACATCTCGTTGAGGTGCACACCGCGCTTGAGCCGCATACGGCTGCCCGTCAGCACCGGGCTCGCCGCCACGAGATCCTCGAAATACCGTGGGGCGATCACCAATTCCGCGTCCCGATCGAGCGCGGCGCGAACCGCAGGTGCGAGCTCGCCCGCACCGGCCGATGGCGCGTTGGTCGCCTCGACGGTCGCGTGGAACGATTCGCTGAGCAGCAGATCGCGGACGTCGCCGACGAACAGCACGCCCTCGGGCGCGAGCAATCCGGCCGCGTGGTGCAGCACCCTGGTCAGGTAGTCGGCGCTCGGGAAGTACTGCACCACCGAGTTGATCAGCACCACATCGTAGGAGCCCGCCAGATCGTCGGGCAGTGCGTCGGCGGCACAGAGATCCAGCCGCACGTGCGCCAGCCCAGGGTCGGGCTCGACGATCTTCGTCCGGACGTTCTCGATCGCCGAGGCGGACACATCGGTGGCGTCGTAGACCTCGCACAGCGGCGCGAGCCGCGACAGCAACAGGCCGGTACCGCAGCCGATCTCGAGAACCCGCCGGGGCGCGAGCGAGCGCACGGCCGCGACCGTGGCGTCCACCCACTCGCGCATGTGCTCCTCGGGGATGGCGGCGTTGGTGTAGGAGCTGTTCCAGCCGGAGATGTCGAAATCGGCGTCGCCGTCCCGGCCCTGCCGATAGGTGCTGTTGAAGACGACCTGCCAGTTGGCGACCTGGTCCTGTTCGGCCCCCGCCGCGTCGGCGGCCTGCTCGCCCGGCGTGAAATACGCGACCAGCGAGACGTTTCCGCCGGTGTCCTTGCGGGCGAGCACCACCGACTGGTCCACGCCGGGGTGCGCGGTGATCGCCGCCTCGATCTCGCCGAGCTCGATCCGGAAGCCGCGCACCTTGATCTGCTGATCGATGCGGCCCAGGTACTCGAGATCACCGTCGGCGCGGCGCCGGGCCAGATCGCCGGTGCGATAGACCCGCCTGCCGTCGAGCACCGGGCTGGTCACGAAGCGCTCGGCCGTGAGCTCGTCGCGGTTCAGGTAGCCGCGCCCGACGCCCGGCCCGCACACCAGCATCTCCCCTGCCACGCCGTCGGGCACGGGACGACCCGCCGGATCGACGATCAGCACGCCGAGGTCCGGCAGCGGCACCCCGATCAGGCTGCCCGCCGCCGATTCCACATCGGCCCTGGTGAGTTCGCGGTAGGTGACGTGCACGGTGGTCTCGGTGATGCCGTACATATTCACCAGTCGGGCGGCCTGGCCGAAGCGGTCGAACCACGGGGTCAGGATGGCGAGATCGAGCGCCTCGCCACCGAAGATCACCCAGCGCACCGCGAGTTCGGTCGCGGGTGCGTTCTCCAGCGCGCGCAGCAGCTGCGTGAACGCGGACGGGGTCTGGTTCAGTACCGTGACCCGTTCGCGCGCGAGCAGATCCGCGAACTCGGCGGTGGAACGACTCACCGAACCCGGAACCACGACCAGGCGGCCGCCGTAGAGCAGCGCGCCCCACATCTCCCAGACCGCGAAATCGAACGAGTAGGAGTGGAACATCGTCCAGACGTCGCGCGGGCCGAAGTCGTACCAGCGGGTGGTGGTCGAGAACAGGCGAACGACGTTGGCGTGCTCGATGACCACCCCCTTCGGCACACCCGTCGATCCGGAGGTGTAGATGACGTAGCAGGGATCGTGCGGCTCGGCCTGCGGCAGCGGCAGATCCGACGTGGACCGCTCGGGTTGCTCGTCGATCAGCAGCAGCTCCGGACCCGTGCTCGCGGTCCCGGCGACCAGTGAGCTGTGGCTGATCACCAGGCGCGCACCGGAATCGGCGATCATGAACTCGATCCGATCCGCCGGATACATCGGGTCAAGCGGCACATAGGCGGCACCGGCCCGCAGCACGGCCAGGATCGCGATCACCACATCGGCCCCGCGCTCGAGGTGGATGCCGACGAACGACCCGCGGCCGACGCCGCGCGCCAGCAGCCGCTGCGCCAATTCGGCGGCGGCAGTCGCCAGTTCGGCGTAGGTCAGCGCACTGTCACCGAAGGTGAGCGCCACCGCCTCCGGCGTCTTTGCCGCCTGGACCGCGAACAACTCGTGCAGCGTGTGCCGCGCCTCGGCGGCAGGCGTGCACGGCAGCGCGGCGGCCACCGCTCGCTGCCGTTCACCGTTTTCGAGGAAATCCAGTTCCGGCAACGCGGTATCCGGGTCGGCGACCACCGCGCTCAGCAGCGCGACGAAATGAGCGGCGATGGCGGTCACGGTCGGCTCGTCGTAGAGGTCGACGTCGTACTCGAACGCGCCGACCAGCTCGGCGCCGACCTGTCGCAGGGTGACCAGCACATCGAATTTGGTGGTGCCCGAATGCACTTCGACGTACTCGGCGCTCAGCCCGGGGATGGTGAGCTCGGGCAGGCTGGTGTTCTGCAGCACGACGGCGGTGCGGAACAGCGGCGAATGACTCAGTTCCCGGTCCGGGCGCACGTGCTCGACCACGAGGTCGAACGGGGCATCCTGATGATCGAACGCGTCGAAGACCACCCGCTGCTCGCGGGCCAGCAGCTCGCGGAACGTGGGCGACCCGGACAGGTCGGTCCGCAATGCCAGCGCGTTGACGAAGAATCCGATGAGCGGCTCGATCTCGGGCCGGTTCCGCCCCGCGATCGGCGTGCCGACGGTGATGTCCTCGGCGCCGGTGTAATACCGCAGCAGCGCCTTGAATCCGGCCATCAACGCGACGAACAGCGTCGCGGGGCGCTCGTTCACCCTGACCTCGTCGGCGAGCTTGCGCAGGCCGGTCAGCACCGGCGCGGGAATCGTGAACGGCACGCGGGCGCCGCGATTCTCCGGCTCGAGCGCACGTGGCCGGTCCGGATGGAAGGTCACCAGCGGCGGCTCGTCACCGAGCACCCCGCGCCAGTAGTCGAGGTCGGCGCCGAACTTGTCGCGCTGCGCGAGATCCCGCAGCCAGACCGCGTAGTCGGGGTACTGCAGCGGCAGCTCCGGCAGCTCCGGCGCGTGCCGCCCCGCGGTGAGATCGGCGTAGGCCGACATCAGCTCGGTGGCGAACACGCCGAGCGACCAGCCGTCGGAGATGATGTGGTGCATCGCGACGGCGAAGATCGCGTCGTCGGCGGCGAGCCGCACCAGCAGCACCTCGACCAGCGGGCCGGACAGGTCGAACACGGTCCGGCTGAACCGCTCGACCTGTGCCGTCGCGTCGGCGAGCGGCTGCGTCGGATCGAGTTGAGCCGGGCCGACCACGGTCATCGGCAGCGGCGCGATCGGGCCGACCACCTGCACCGGAACCCCTTCGCGCACTTCGATGCTGGTGCGCAGCGACTCGTGCCTGGCCACCACCAGCGACAGCGCGCCCTGCAGGGCGGCGATGTCGAGGTGTCCGCGCAGCCGCAGCGCGAGCGGCATCGTGTAGGTCGCGCGCTCGGGGAACAGCTGCTCCAGGAACCAGATCCGCTGCTGTGCCGCCGAAAGCGGCGCGGCCGCGGTGGGATCGGGACGGCGTGGGATGCCCGCGCGCGGGGTGCTGCCCGCGACCCAGCGCCGCAGCAGTTCGCGGCGCGAGGCGCCGGTGTCGACGAGTTCAGGCATTGTTGCTCCGTTCTTCGGCCGTCCCCGGCTGATTCAGCAGCAGTTCGACCTCGGCGTCGGACAGCTCGTCCAACCGCCGCATCAGGTGCTCGGCAATGGTTTCGGCCATCCCCGCCACGGTCGGCCCCGCGAACAATTCGCCGAGCGCGAGTTCCAGCGGGAAGATGGCGCGCAGCTGAGTGGCGACGTGCACCGCGAGCAGCGAATCGCCGCCCAGTTCGAAGAAGTTCGCGTCGACGCCCACCGTGTCGACACCGAGAGCGGCACACCACACGGCGTGCACGCGCTGGCGCACCGCGGCCACGAACTCGTCCTCCTCGGCCCCGGCGGCCGCGGCCGGATCGGGGGTGGGCGGGACCGGCGGCGCCGGCGCGACCGTGCGGACCAGGGTCGGCGCGGTCTCCGGCGGGTCGACCCAATAGCGCTTCAGCGCAAAGGGATACGTCGGCAGGCTCACCGCCGCCGGGGTGCGGTCACCGTAGACGGCCTCGAAGTCGACCGCTACGCCGGCGAGCCAGAGTCGGCCCGCCGCTTCGATGATCGCCGCTTCCGGCGCGCCCGCGCCGAGTCCGACGCCGAGCGTGCCGACCGTGGCCGACCCGCGATCGGCGGTGCGCAGGAACGAGACCAGCGACTTGCCGGGCCCCACCTCGAGCGCGACGGTGTGCGGGTTGCGGGCGAGCAGGCCCAGCGCGGCGGTACGGAAGCGGACCGTGCTCGACATCTGCCGCGCCCAGTACGCCGGATCGACCGCTTGCTCGGCGGTGATCGGCGCGCCGGTGACGTTCGACCAGAACGAGATCCGGGGCGCCTGGCGCGCCACACCGCGCACCAGCTCCGCGAACCGCGCCGCGGCCTCGTCCATCAGCGGGGTGTGGAACGCGTGCCCGACGGGCAGCGGCGAGCTCGCCGCGCCCTCCTCGGACAATTCGGCGGACAGCCGCAGCAATGCGGCAGGCGCGCCCGCGACCACGCAGCGGTTCGCGGAGTTGTCGGCGGCCAGCCATACGTCCTCGGGCAGCCGCTCGAGCACGGCGTCCGCGCCCTTGGAGATCGCGAGCATCCCGCCGGGCGGTGCGGCCGCCATGATCCGGCCGCGCTCGACCATCAGGCGCAGCGCGTCGGGCAAGGTGAAGACGCCGGCGAGGGTGGCGCACACCAGTTCGCCGAGGCTGTGCCCGAGCAGTTCGGCCTGCGCCAGGCCGAACTCGCCCCACATGCCCGCGAGTGCGTACTCCACCGCGAACAGCGCGACCTGGCTCTGCTCGGTGCCCTCGGCCTGCCGGATCGCCGCGTCCAGATCGAAACCGTCGGCACGCAACAGCTCCGCGCACTCGCGCAGGCGGCGGCCGAACGGCGCCACGGTGGCCGCGAGCTCGAGCACCGCCGCACCGAGCGCGACGCCCTGGCCGGGGAACAGCCACGCCAGTGCCGGGTTGGGCACCGCCTCGCCCGCCACCGGCTTGCGCAGTGCCGCCGCCGCCTGCGCCGAGCTGCTCGCCACCACCATGCGCCGATGCGCGAACGCCCGCCTGCGATGCGCCAAGGTGTGTGCGACCGCGGCCAATTCGACCTCGGTGTGGTCGAGGTGGTCGGCCAGCCTGGCCGCGGCGCGGTCGGCGTCCTGCGCGGTGCGCGCCGAGATCAGCAGCGCGCGTGGGCCACTCGCCTGCGCGCTCGGCGTCGCGGTCGGCGGCTGTTCCACGATGACGTGCGCGTTGGTGCCGCCGATGCCGAACGCGCTCACGCCCGCCCGCCGCACCGTATCGCGCCACTCGGTCAGCTCGGTGTTGACATAGAACGGGCTCGCCGCGAAGTCGATCTCCGGATTCGGCCTCGTGTAATGCAGGCTCGCCGGAATGCGACCGTCGCGCACCGCGAGCACCGCTTTGATGAAACCGGCGACGCCGCCTGCGGAATTCAGGTGACCCACATTGGATTTCACCGATCCCAGCGCGCAGTACCCGGTCGCGGCCGTGTGCTCGCGGTAGGCGGCGCTGAGCGCCGCGATCTCGATCGGATCGCCCAGCTTGGTTCCGGTGCCGTGCGCTTCGACGTAGCCGATGGTGTCGGCGCCGATACCGGCCGCCGACAACGCTTCTCGGATGACGGCGCGCTGGCCCGCGATGCCCGGTGCGGTGTAGCCGATCTTGTTGGCGCCGTCGTTGTTCACCGCGGAGCCGAGGATCACGGCGTGCACCCGATCGCCGTCGGCGAGCGCGTCGGTGAGCCGCTTGAGCACTACGACGCCGACACCGGAGCCGAAGACCGTGCCCCCGGCCTCGGCATCGAAGGCGCGGCAGTGCCCGTCCGGAGACAGGATCGAGCCCTCCTCGTAGATGTAGCCCGCCTGCTGCGGCACCTGGACGCTCGCTCCGCCCGCCACCGCCACGTCGCACTGGAAGTCGAGCAGGGCCTGTGCCGCTTGATGAATCGCGACCAGCGACGTCGAGCACGCGGTCTGCACGGCGAAGCTCGGGCCGGTCAGGTTCAACTTGTAGGAGACCCTGGTGGCGAGGTAATCCGAGGCGTTGCCGTGCAGGGCGTGCAGTTGCGAGCTCGGTGTCTGGAACAGGCTCGCGTGCCCGGCCAGGTTGCGCAGTAGGTAGGTGCTCAGGCCGGAGCCCGCGAAAACGCCTACCGCGCCCGGATTCTCGGTGGCGAGCCGACCGCTGTCCTCCAGCGCCTCCCACGCGCACAGCAGGAACAACCGCTGCTGCGGGTCGGTCAGCTGGACCTCACGGGGGCTCATGTCGAAGAACTCCGCGTCGAACTTGTCCGCGTCCGCCAGCACCGCGCCCACGTGCACGTAGCCGGCGGGCGGGTCGGCGGGCATGGTCTCCGGCGCGAGCGGACCCACCGATTCCCGCCCCGCGCACAGGTTCTGCCAGTACTCGGAGACCGTGTCGGCGCCGGGGAACCGGCAGGCCATGCCGGTCACGGCGATCCGGAAGTCGTTGTCGTCGTGCGTCATCGCGGATCCAGGCTCTCGTCGTCGGACTGGGGTGGCGGGGGCGAGCCCGCACTGTGGCGGTGTGCCCGCCTGCGCGCCGCGGCCGCGCGCCGGTCGTGCCCGCGGTCGGCCTCCTCGGGCGCGCTCGCCCGCCCAGCCAGGGCCTTCGCCAGACCGTCGACGGTCGGCGCGGCGAACAGGTCGGTCATCGCCAGTTCGATGCCGAGCCGGCGCTCCAGCAGCCCGCGCACCCTGGCCACCGCGAGCGAGTGCCCGCCGAGGTCGAAGAAGTTCTGGCCGAGGCCGACTTCGCGATCGAGCACCTGCGCCCACACCTCGGCGACCACGCGTTCGAGCTCCGTGCTCGGCGGGAGGTAGATCGGCGGCGCGGCCGGGGCGAGCTTCGGCAGCTTGGCCCGGTCCAGCTTGCCGGTGAGACCGCGCGGCAACCGGTCGAGCACCATGTAGGCCGACGGAATCATGTAGTCGGGCAGTCTGGTTCGCAGGAACGCCGACAACTCCAGATGGTCGGGTTCGAGCGGGCCCTCCTGGGTGAGGTAGGCGACCAACCGGGGCACCTCGGCGTCGGTGTCGAGCACAACGGCCGCCTCACCGACCGTCGGGTGCGCGCGCAGGAAGGTCTCGGCCTCCCCCGGCTCCACCCGATGCCCGCGGATCTTCACCTGCCGGTCCTTGCGACCGACGAAGACGAGCCTGCCGTCGGGCAGCCGCCGGGCCAGATCACCCGTGCGGTAGTACGGAACACCGTCGCGGCCGGTGCCGAACGCCCGCTCGGTCAGTTCCGGACGATGCCAATAGCCCAGCGCCACATGGGGACTGCGCAGTGCGATCTCGCCGTACACCTCGGTGGGACGGCCCGCGGCGTCGACCAGATCCACCGCGACCCCTTCGACCGGGCGGCCGATCGGCACGCCTGCGCGATCGGCGTCCTCGGGAGAAACGATGTGCTGCAACGCCACCGAGCATTCCGACGGTCCGTACAGGCTCACCAGCCTGCATTCGCCGGTGAAGTGCTTGCCGAAGTCGATGACGTCGCCGCGGACCACCTCTTCCCCGCCCAGCGCGACCAGCCGCAGCGCCTGCGGTGCCCACCGGCCATCGGCGTCGCTCAGCAGGTAACGGAAAAGCGTAGGGGTGCAATGCAGTACGGTGATTCCGGCCCGCTCGATCTCGGCGCGCAACGCGGCAGGCGCGTAGAGGTGCGGATCGATCACCGACAGCTGCGCACCCGCCACCGCCGCACCGAACGAGTTCAGCACGCCCGCGTCGAAGGTGTAGCGCGCGGGCGCGGCGACGACGTCGTCGGGACCGATGCGCAGGCGCCGGGCGTAGGTCACCGCGTGCGCCAGCGCGTTACCGCAGCTCTGCGCCACGCCTTTCGGGCGTCCGGTCGACCCGGACGTGTGCAGGATATAGGCGAAATCATCGGCGCTGACATGGGATTTCGCCCACGCCGACAGGTCGTTGGTCGGCACCGCGCCCAGCGCCGGATCCGGCTGATCGGCCCGCGCGGCGACGGTGAGCACGTGCGCGCTGCCTGCGACGTCGCGCGCGAGGTCGGTCAGCGACGGATCACACACCAGCGCGGACACTTCGGCTTCCTCGAGGATCTCGACCAGACGCGCCCGCGGCGCCCGTGGATCGAGCGGCACGTAGGCGACGCCGGCGCGCAGCGCGGCCCACACCGCGACGAAGCTCTCCGGCGTATGGTCGTACAGCAGCGCTACCCGGCTGCCGTCCAGACCCGCGCCGATGAGTTGCTTGGCGATGGCGGCGGTGAGCAGATCGAGTTCGGCGTAGCTGGTGCCGCGCTCACCGCCGCGCACCGCCGGTGCGTCGCCGCGCACCTCGATCACCGCGTCCAGCCGGTCGATCAACCGCTCGCCCGGCTCGGCCTCGGGCACGAGCGCGGTTCCCGGCAGATCCCATACGACCTCCGGCGCAACCGGTTCGGCGGGTTGCAGCGCGATCTCCCCGACCAGTTGATCCGGGTTCGACACGATCGCGGCCAAGGCCGCGGCGTAGTGCCGCAATGCCCGGTCGGCGGTGGGCTCGTCATAGAGGTCGCGACTGTATTCCAGGCTCAGCTTGGCGGTGCCGTCCGTTTCGTCGACGGTCAGATCGAAGTCCATCTTGGCCGTCGCCCGTGGCGCGTCGACCAGCTCGACCTCGAGTCCGGCCATGTCCAGCGTCGGCGGCGGGGTGTTCAGGTAGTTGAACATGACCTGGGCCAGCGGGGTCCGGCTCATGTCCCGGTGCGGCACCATGGCCTCGATGACCTTCTCGAACGGCAGCTCCTGGTTCGCGTGCGCCGAGAGCACGGTGCGGCCGACGCGCGCGACCAGGCCGGTGAAGGTCTCGTCCGGGTCGACCTGGGTGCGCAGCGCCAGGGTGTTCAGGAAGCAGCCGACCAATGGCTCGACGGCCGAACGGGTCCGACCCGCGATCGGCGAGGCGACGATCAGATCCTGTTGGCGGGTATACCGATTCAGCAGGGTGTAGAAGGCCGCGAGCAGTACGGCGAAGGTGGTGACGCCGTGCCGGGCGGCCAGCGCCCGCACCTGGGCCATCACCTCCGGATCGATCGCGTGGCGCGCGACGGCGCCACGCGAACTGCGCCGGGCCGGGCGGGGACGATCGCCGGGGATCTCGGTGACCGTCGGGTCCGCGAGTTCGCCGCGCCAGAATTCCAGCTGCCCGTCCAGGCTCGTCGCGCTCCCCCGCTGCCAGGCCGCGTAGTCCGCGTACTGCACGGTCAGTGGCGGCAGCGGCACGCTCTGCCCACTCGTGGCGGCCCGATAGTGCGCCGAAACCTCTTGGCTCAGTACCGCGATCGACCAGGCGTCGCACACGATGTGGTGCAGCGCCATGGCCAGCAGATACTCGTCGGCGCCCGATTTGATCAGGTGGTACCGCCAGACCGGGCCGGTGGCCAGGTCGAACGGCGCCCGGTACACCTGTGCCGCGGACTCGGCTTCGGCCGCGGCGCGCGCCTCCGGTGCGAGCCCGCTCAGGTCCGTGAACTCCAGCGGCCGTGCGGCATACGGGCGAACCAGCTGGCGCAGCTGTCCGTCCTCGGTGGTGCGGTACACGCTGCGCAGCACCTCGTGACGCCGCTCCACCTGTGCCAGTGCGTGTTCCAGCGCGGCGACGTCGAGCGCACCGCGCAATCGCAGCCCGCCGGGCATGATGTAGGTCGCGTTGCCGGGATCGAGGGTCTCCAGGAACCACAATCGTTCCTGCGCGTAGGACACCGCGAGCAGGTCATCGGCGTCCCGGGGCAGCGCCCGCAGCGGCGGCAGCGATTCGCCTTGTGCGGCAGCCGCTTCGATCAGCCGGGCGGCGGTCGCGACGGTCGGGCTCTCGAACAGCTCGCGCAGCGAGACACGCACGTCGAACTCGTCGAGGATCTGCGAGATCACCCGGGTCGCGGCCAGCGAAGTGCCGCCGAGCAGGAAGAAGTCGTCGTGGCGACCGATCTCGGGCCGGCCGAGCGCCGCGGACCACAGTGCGGCCAGCCGCAGTTCGCGCTCGCCGACCGGCGCCTCGTACAGGGCGATCTCGGGTTCGGGCGCATCGTCGGCGTCACCCGTGTCGGCCCTCTCGTAGGTCCGCACCGGAAGGGCGGCGAGCAGCTGGTCCACCTTGGTCGTCGGTTCGGCCGCGGCGGCGGCCACGATCGTGCGGAAGTCCAGTGCCAGATCGTCGGCCGCGGCCGCGCTCAGCACCGCCGAGTTGTAGGTGAGCTGCACGGCCAGCTCCCCGCCGGTCTCCGCGACATGCATGACCAGGTCGTAGAGCGTCGCACCGGTATCGATGGTGTGCCAGTCGACGGTCAGGCCCCATTCGCTCAGATCGGGGCGCTCGAGCACCTGCTGGACGAACAGCGTCTGGAATACGGGGCTGTAGGCCGGATCCCACGGTCCGCCGATCGCCTCGACGATCCGCTCGAACGGCACCGTCTCGTCGTCGTAGGCCGCCATGGCCGTGTCCCTGGTCCGATGCAGCAGCTCCAGGAACGTCTGGCCGTCCGCGACATCGGCGCGCACCGGCACCGTGTTGACGAAATGGCCGATGGTCTTCGCTAATTCGGCATACGGCCGCGCCGCCATCGGGATGCCGACGCAGAAGTCGAACCGACCACCGCGGTGCGCCAGGATCAGCTCGTAGCAGGCGAGCAGGAACACGAACGGCGGCACGCCGTTGGCCGCGGCGGCCGCACGCATCGCGGCGACTACCTCGCGGGGAAACGAATCCTCGACGCGCGCACCGTTGTTCCCGACTCGGCGGGGACGCCTGCCGATCGAGAGATCCAGCGGCGGCGCACCGCGCAGCAGTGCGGCACGGCGCTCGACCGCCGCCGCCTGCGTGGCCGGTGCGCCGTGTTCGGCGCTCCACACCGCGTAGTCGGCGTATTGCCGCGGCGGCGCGGACAGAATGGTCTCCGCGCCTCGACGCAGCGCCCCGTAGGCCACCCAGAGCTGCTCGAACAGCAGCGCGATCGAGAGACCGTCCAGCACCAGGTGGTGGGCGACGACCGCGAGAATCCATTCCTGCTCGGCCAGTCGGACCAGTGCCCACCGCACCGGCGGGCGCCGCGCGGGCTCGAACGGCGTGCTCGCCAGCGACTCCAGGACCTGAGCGACCGCCGCCGCACGCGATTTCGCGGGCACCAGACGCAGATCGGGGGTCTGCCAGTCGACGCCGTCGGTCTCGACGACCTCGGCATACAGCCCGTCGGGTGTCTCGGTGAAGATCGTGCGCAGCGCGTGGTGCTGGCTCGTGACCGCCTCCGCCGCCGCCCGCAGGGCCGTCGCGTCCAGCGGACCGGTGACCCGGATGCCGAGCGGCACATGGTAGATCGCGGGATGATCGGCCAGCTGCTCGTGCAGCCAGATGCCGCGCTGGGCCGGGGTGACCGGGAACGGTCCCGCCCCCTCGCGCAACGGAACGGTGGTGGTGGCCAGGCCCGCCGCGCGGCGTTCCCGCAGCCGCGCGAGGGCCAGGCTGCTAGCTGGTGAGTTCATGAGCGGTCTCCAAAAGGGCATCGGCTTGCTCGACCATGAGTTCCTCCAGGGCCGCGGCCACCTGGGCGACGGTCGGCTCCAGCAACATCCGCCGCAGGGCGAATTCGATCTCGAACAGCTCGCGCAGCCTGCGCACGAACTGGGTCGCGGCCAGTGAGTGCCCGCCGATGCGGAAGAAGTTCTCGAATACCCCGACCTGCTCGAGACCGAGCAGCTCCGCCCACATCTCGGCGACTACCTGTTCGTATTCGGTACGGGGAGCGACGTAGTCCACGTCGGCGGCGAACAGCTCCGTCGCCCGCGTCACCGGTGCGGCCTCGACGCTGGGCGCGCCGTCGACCACCCGGTAGGACTTGCGATCGTATGGGTAGAGCGGCAACCGGGCCCGCGGTCGCTGCACCGGATCGACCCCCGCCCAGTCGATCTCGTGCCCGCGCACGTGCAGCTCGCCCACCGCGGCGAGCAGCACCGAGAGGTCGTCGATGTCGCGAACCAGCGACGGCACCGCTATGCCCGGCCGATCATGCTGGCGGAGCAGGCTTTTCAGCATTCCGTTGAGCGCGGGATGCGGGCCGATCTCGATGAAGGAGGTGACGTTCGCCTCGATCATCGCGCCGATCGCGTCGGCGAAGCGCACCGGTTGGATCACCTGATCGGACCAGTACAGGCCGTTGAGCCGGGTGCCGTCGATCCGCTCGCCGGTGACCGTCGAATAGAACGCGACACTGCCCGCCCTCGGCTCGATGCACGGCATGTCGGCGACGAACTCCGGCAGGCAGTCCAGCATCAGCGGCGAGTGGAAGGCGTAGCGGCCCGGCAGCCGCCGGGTCATCACCTGCTCGGCGTCGAGCCGGGCCAAGAAGCCGTCGACGGCCGCGGTCTGGCCCGAGATCAGTGTCCACTTGGGCCCGTTCGTGCCTGCCAGGTGCACCCGCGGCGGCAGTTCCAGCTCCGCGGCGGGCAGGTTCACCACGGCCATGCAGCCGTTGTCGCGCAGGCGCGCGGTCGCTTTGGCACGGGCCGCGATGATCTGCGCCGCGGTGCGCAGCTCCAGCGCCCCACTGACGTGCGCGGCGGCGATCTCGCCGACACTGTGCCCGACCACGGCGGCCGGGGTGATCCCCCACGAGCGCCACAGCGCGGCGAGGGCGACCTGGAGGGCGAACAGCACCGGCTGCGCGGTGCCGGTGTCGGCCAGCGCTTCGGCGTCACCGCCGCGGTCGAGCACCGCGAAGGTCGACCAGCCCAGTTCGATCCGCAGCTCCCGATCGACCGCGAGCAGGGCGTCACGGAACACCGGCTGCTGACGAATCAGCTTGCGGCCCATACCGACCCACTGATTGCCCTGACCGGTGAAGACGAATCCCACTTGACCGGGACCACTGCGCGGCACCCGGCCCACCGCCGCGCCGAGCGGCACCGACCCGGCGGCGATCGCGGTGAGCTGATCGGCGAGGTCCGCGTGGTCGCGCGCGGGCACCGCGACGCGGAACGGGTGCTGGGCCCGGCGCGCGGTGGAGGTCTGCGCGAGCGTGGCGACCGGCGGGGCCGCACCGTCGCGCAGCAGCTCCAGCCAGCCGTCCACCAACGCCAGCGTCGACTGCTCGCTGCGCCCGGAAATGCTGACCAGATAGGGCTTTTCGGGTTGCACCGGCGGCTGGGTGCGCGTCGCTGCCACGGGCGGGCCGGTGAGCACGGCGTGGGCGTTGGTGCCGCCGAATCCGAAGGAGCTCACCCCGGCCAGTGCACGCCCTCCGTGCGCGGGCCACTCCCGGCTCGTGGTGGGCACCTCGAACGGCAGATCCGCGAAAGCGATGTGCTTGCTCGGCGATTCGAAGTTCAGGTTGGCGGGCACCTGACCGTGGTGCAGCGCCAGTGCGGTCTTGACCAGTCCGGTGATACCCGCGGCCGCTTCCAGGTGGCCAACCACCGTCTTAGCCGAACCGACCAGGAATTCACGCTCGCCGGTGCGGTGCGCGGCGAACACCGTGCCGAGTGCGCGCGCCTCGATGGCGTCACCGAGGATCGTCCCGGTGCCGTGCGCCTCGACGTACTGCACCTCGTTCGGGTCGACCCCGGCCCGCCGATAGGCCTTGCGCAGCACGTCGACCTGGGACTGGTAGCTCGGCGCGGTGAGGCCGTTGGTACGGCCGTCCTGGTTCACCGCCGAACCGAGCAGCACCGCGTACACCCGATCACCGTCGCGCTGTGCCTGCGCCAGCGGCTTGAGCACCACCGCGGCGCTGCCCTCGCCGCGCACGTACCCGTCGGCACGATCGTCGAAGGTCTTGCAGCGTCCGTCCGCGGCCAGCATGCCCGCGTCGGCCAGCGACTCGGTGATGTGCGGGTCGAGGGTCAGGTTGACGCCGCCGACCACCGCGGCATCGCAGTCGCCGTCGTGCAGGCTGCGCAGCGCCAGATGCAACGCGACCAGCGAGGACGAGCACGCGGTGTCCACGCTGACGCTGGGCCCGCGCAGGTCGTACAGGTAGGCCAGCCGGTTGGCGGCGATGCTGGCGGCATTGCCGGTGACGGCGGCGATCGGCAGGCCCGCGTGCGGATCGGCGCCGATCCCCCTGGCGTATTCGCCGGCGGTGATACCGACGAACGTCCCGGTCGCAGTGCCTGCCAGCCGCTCGATCGGCACGCCCGCGTCCTCGAAGGCGTCCGCGACGGTCTCGGCGAGCAGTCGCTGCTGCGGGTCCATCACGGCGGCCTCGGCATCGGAGATGCCGAAATAGTTCGCGTCGAACGCGTAGGGGTCGTCGAGGAACGAGCCGAACCACGGGCGACGCCGCTCGTCCGTCGGGTCGGCGGCCGCATCGGCCCGCGGCCAGTCGTATCGGCCGCGCGGCGCCTTGCCCACCAATTCTTTTCCGTGCCAGAGGGTTTCCCACAGCTTCTCGGGGCCGCGGACCCCGGCGTAGGCGCAGCCGATGCCGATGATCGCCACCGGCTCCTGTCCGGTGTGCGGCCGGACGGGCTCGCTCGCCACGGGCTCGCGCTCGGCGCTGTCCTGGGTCAGCGAACCGGGGCTGTCCTGTGCCGCCGCCAGACCCTCGGCCAGCGCGTGCACGGTCGGGTATTCCCAGGGCAGATCCGGCGGCAGCGGCTTGCCCATCCAGGTGGAAATCTTTCCGACGAATACCAGCGCCACCGCGGAAGTGAGTCCGAAACTGGAGAACGGTTCACTCAGTGCGACGTCATCGGTGGCGATATCGAGTAATTCACTGAGCGTTTCGGTGAGGAACATACTGATCTCGTCGGCCGTCCGACGAGCCATTTCTGCAGACATCTAACACTATCCCTACTACGTAGAAACAGAAGTACGAGACTCCACGGAGTTGTCAGGATTGTCCGCGACGGCGGGGACATTCTGTTCGGTGCGGGTTTTCCCCGGAATCTCGGACAATCCCCGGGCGGCCAGGTTCTGGCGGGCCTGGGCCAGCGGGAATGCGAGAACGCGCAGGTCATGGAATAGCTTCACGGCGATGGTCGGCCAGATCGCACCGGTGAGTTTGTACATCAGCGTGAGGGCGACGCCGCCGAAGATCACCTGCGCGGCGACCGCGGGACGGAAACCGTGGCGCAGGCCGTCGATGACACCGCCGGCGAGGATGATCAGTGCCCAGAACGGCAGGTCCGGCCACAGCAGCGCGACCGCGTAGAGGGTGAAACCGCGATAGACGACCTCCTCGGCGGGCGTGCTGAACGAGTTGGCCAGCCACCAGAACCGCTCGATCGAGTTCGCCGGCGTGATGAAGACGACGTACTCGATCTTGGCGGCGATCCAGTCCTTGCCCGCACGCCCGCCGACCAGCGGAATGAGCACGGGCCCAAGGAGATACGAGACATAGATGGCGATGATGGCGAGGCCGATGATCTGCTCGGGCAGCGAGAGACCACGGAAGACCGAGGTGTCGAAGTGGGTCAGGCCGAGCTCGCGCACCGAGGTGCCGCTGATCGCGAAGGCGATCAGGATGACGACGAGGGTGGCCCAGGTCCGGAACACGCCGCCCTGATACAGGCGAACGCGCGCGTCCGAGCGCTGCCCGAATTCCCGCGTGAATACGCGAACCGAGAATATCTCGAAGAATGGCTCTGCGAATACGAGATAGACGAGCATTACTATGCAGAAGATTTCCATCGGGGAGCCCCGTTCACTTCCGGTCGGGTCGGTATCTTGTATCTGAATGGAATGGGGTCGTCCGCGTCCTTGCGTTACAACTATTCCCTGGGGAGACTCAGCGCACATCAGTGAAATTCGCTCTACTGCCCGAGCTGACGCATCACCTACTCGCTGGTCCTGAACACATCGGCCAGACAGTACGCCCGTACTGAGATAACTGTCTACAGCTTCCATCTGGAAGATCCTGTGAGGTGGACCACCGCCGATATACGGAGTAAATACCTCCACATGTAACCAGCGCGGAAAGTCTGATTTGCGGTGATTTTTCGCCCGATTGGGGCGGATTGGACGAGCCGGGTTAACCGCGCACCGCGCGCCATTCAACTACCTGAAACTTTGCTCACCAACACACGCGACATAGCGTCTCGGCAATATGATTGCCCATTGTTTGCCGAGTCTGGAGTAAGTAACAAAACCATTTGTGCGCGTCCCCAACACCGCGCCGATTTGCCGGTGTCGCCGCATGCGCAGGTGTTCATGCGACGGCCATCCCCCGGCCGTACGCCACGGGCGCGCCCGTCGCCGGCCGTCCACCGCCGAGTCACGAACCACGGCCCTCGGTCACCCGCGGCGGAAAATTGCCATGCGGGAATAGCTCGGCCGACGATACGTTCATTGTTGGTGGTTAGTTGAGCAAACGAGAGGGGCCGCGCGTGGCGACCGAGACTGTGCAGTCGTCCGTGGGCCTTCGTTCCGAGCGCGGCGCCATTCTCGGCTCGTTGATGCTCGCCACCGGACTGGTCGCCTTGGACTCGACCATCATCGCCACCGCGGTGCTCACGATCACCAGCAGCCTCGGCGGATTCGCCCAGTTCCCGTGGCTGTTCTCCATCTACCTACTGGCGCAGGCGGTTACGGTCCCGATCTACGGCAAGATCGCCGACACCGTCGGCCGCAAGCCGGTCATTCTCTTCGGTGTCGCCGTGTTCGCGCTCGGCTCGCTGCTGTGCGGGCTCGCGACCAGCATGCTCGGCCTGATCATCTTCCGCGCGGTGCAGGGCATCGGCGCGGGCGCGATCCAGCCGATGACCATGACCATCGCGGGCGACCTCTACACCCTCACCGAGCGCGCCAAGGTGCAGGGCTACCTGGCCAGCATCTGGGCGTTGTCGTCGGTGGCCGGACCGCTGCTCGGCGGCGTGTTCGCCGACTACCTCAGTTGGCGTTGGATCTTCCTGATCAACCTGCCGCTCTCGGCCGTGGCCGGCTGGATGCTGGTGCGCAGCTTCCACGAAAGCGCGCCGCGCCGCAAGCAACAGGTGGACTATCTCGGCGCCGCGCTGCTGACCATCGGCGCGGGCGCGCTGATCCTCGGTCTGCTCGAGGGCGGACAGGCCTGGGCCTGGGGTTCGCCGATAAGCCTGGCCATCTTCGCCGGTGGCGCGCTGCTGCTCGTGCTGTTCGGGCTGGTGGAACGACGGGCCGCGAATCCGGTGCTGCCGCTGTGGGTGTTCACCCGGCGGGTACTCGTCGCGAGCAGCGTGATCGGCGTGCTGGTCGGCGCCATCCTGCTCGGATTGACCTCCTACGTGCCGACTTTCACGCAGGGCGTGCTCGGCACCGGCGCGCTCGTCGCCGGGCTCACCGTCGGCGCGCTCACGCTCGGCTGGCCGATCGCGGCCTCGCTCGCCGGAAAGGTGTACCTTCGCCTCGGTTTTCGGTCCACCGCGCTGATCGGCAGTGGACTGGCCACCGTTGGCGCCGCGACCACCCTGCTGATCAACGAGAACTCGACGCTGTGGCAGGTCGCGGCGTCGTGTTTCCTGATCGGCGCGGGCATGGGCCTGGTCGCCGCGCCCACGCTGATCGCCGCGCAGGCGAGCGCGGAGTGGGCCGAACGCGGCGTGGTGACCTCGGCCAACATGTTCGCCCGTTCCATCGGCAGCGCGGTCGGCGTCGCGGTGTTCGGCGCGATCGTAAACGCCAAGGTCGGCGACACCGATCATCCCGCCCCGGCCGCGCTGTCCTCGGCGGTGCACCTGGTGTTCGTCACGGTGACGGTGATGGCGGTGGTCATGCTGCTCGCGTCGGCCTGCATGCCCGCCCGCAAAACCGTCGACGCGAGCCCAGCCGCCTGATCACGAACAGTACTGTGCGGAGTCGGCGGACCGTTGTGCCGCACCGCTCCACCCTGAGGCATCAGGGTGTTCCCCGATGGTCAGCGCGCGGGGGCTGCGGCATGCTCGGCGCATGGCGAATCGCGGGTGGTCGTGATGACAGTGGTATCAGCGCTTTTCGTGCTAGCCGGGTGGGTGCTGCTGGTCTGGCTCGTCGCGAGCGTCGCCCGCCGGGTGATCGGGACGCCGGTGGGCTGGCCGCGGACGATGCTGCTGTCCGCGGTGTTCCCGGTGGCCGGGTCGGCGGCGGCGACCGCGTTGGCACGCCGGCTCGGCCTGGTCGACGACGCGGGGCAGATCGCCGCGCCCTGGGGCGCGGCCACCGTGGTGGTGCTGCTGTGGGCGTGGATCTTCGTCTTGCTGCTCGCGGTGCTCTACGTCGCCGAGATCATCGTGCCCAGCGGCTCGGTGCCCGGCCCGCTCGCGCTGGTGCGCCGCTGGCGGCGGTCGCGGCAGGAGGCGATCCGGTACCGGCAATTGCTCGGTGTACTGCTGCGGCACGGCCTGGGCGGCTTTCTGCTGCGCGGCTCGCGCGCCCATCCGGACCGCACCAGCGCGGCGGCGGCCGATCTGCGCGGCGCGCTCGACGACGCCGGTGTCACCTTCGTGAAGCTCGGCCAAATGCTTTCCACCCGAAGGGATGTCGTGCCCGCGGCGATCGCCGACCAGCTGGCCACGCTGCAGACCGACGCGGCGCCGCTGCCGTGGGCACAGGTGGAGTTGCTGCTCGCCGCCCAGCTCGGCCGTCCGGCCACCGAGGTCTTCGCCTCGATCGAACACGAACCGCTGGCCGCCGCGTCGGTCGGCCAGGCGCACGCCGCGGTGCTCACCGACGGCAGCCGGGTGGTCGTCAAGGTGCAGCGGCCCGGCGCGCGCACGCAGGTCGCCCGCGATCTGCAGATCATGGCGCGGTTCGCGCGCAAGCTCGAACGCGACGCGGCGTGGGCGCGGGAGATGGGCGTGACCGACCTCGTCGCCGGCTTCGCCGCCTCGCTGACCGAGGAGCTCGACTACACCGTCGAGCTCGGCAACATGCGCAATCTCGCTGCGGCGATGGCCGATTCGGCGATCACGATCCCGGTCGCGTACCCCGAGTTCTGCTCGCCCAGCATGCTCGTGATGCAGCGCCTCGACGGCGTCCCGGTCGGCTCGGCAGGCAAGGTGCTCGCCGGTCTGGACTCCCCCACCCGGGCGGCCGCCGCGGCGACCCTGCTGACGGAAACACTGCGGCAGATCCTGGTCACCGGCGTCTTCCACGCCGATCTGCACCCTGGCAACGTGCTCGTCGACGAGCGGGGGCGGCTGGGCCTGCTCGACTTCGGCGCGGTCGGGCGGCTCGACGAAACCGAGCGGCTGGCCATCGCCGCGTTCCTCGTCGCCATCGACGGCGACGATTCGGTCGGCGCGACCGACGCCATGCTGCGCCTGCTCGGCGAGCCCGCCGACTTCGACCGGCGCTCGTTCGAACGGCGGATCGGGCAGGTGATCGTCCGTTTCCGCGGGGGCTTCGGTGCGCGCGGCAGCATAGCGCTGTTCACGGAGATGATCGGGCTCATCGCGGCGGCCGGGTTCGCCATCCCGGGACAGGTGGCCGGTGTCTTCCGCACCCTCGCTTCCGTGGAGGGCACGCTGCTGCTGCTCGATCCCGCCTTCGATCTCTTGGTCGCGGCGCGGCACGCGAGCGAGGACATCCTCGCGCCGATGCTCGCCCCCGAACGCCTCGCGATTCGCGCCAAGGGCCAGGCACTGGCGGTACTCCCGGTGCTGCAACGACTTCCGGGACAAATAGACCAGATCAGCGCGGACCTGGCGGCGGGGCGCTTCCGCGTCGACGTGCGCGTCTTCGAGCACCCGGCCGATCGCGCGTTCCTCTCCGATCTGGCCCAGCGCCTGATCACCGCGCTGTTCGCCGCGGCCTGCGTCGTCGCCGCCGCGGTGCTCCTGGTCGCGGGCAGCGACGCCGAATTGTTCGGCGGCGTAGCGGTTTCGGCGGTGCTCGCCGCGGCGCTAGGGCTGGTCGGCGCCGTGCTGGGGATCAGGACATTGTTGCGCAGCTGATCGCCCCCTATCGGGCACACTCGTTCACGAGGGTGCTGCGATTGCCGGGGGCTGAACGATCAGCCGCGGTAAGCGTCGCGGATATCGCCACGACTCGGCGTTGCGTGGCGCCAGTCCGAATGGATCGACCAGCTTGCCGAACCCGTTGGCGGACAAACGAGCTCAAAGATCCAGCATCAACCCGGCGCCGACGCCACCCGGGGTGACACACGGACGAATGACGCGCGGGGGCACCGCGACAACGCGAGTTTCGCAGGTACCACAGATACCGGCCCGGCACAGCGACGGAATCGAGACGCCCGCACGCTCCAGGGCTTCCAGCACGGTGAGCTCGGGCGGGACCGTGACGGTCCGGCCGGAGCGATGCAGCCCCACCACGATCGGGTCGGGCCGAATCATCGGACGGGGCAACGGTTGAGCCCCGCCGCCGAGTTGTCGTGCTGGTCGTAGGGCGTGCCGTAGATGCCGACGCGGGCGGCGAGCAGCTTGGCCACCTGGGTGTTGCGCCGCCACACCGGATCGTCACCCGCGGCGCGGCGCGCCCTGCGCTGCTCGGCGCCCGGCAGTTTGTCGTCCAGGGCGCGCAGCCGGACGTCGAGCCCGGCCAGCACGCCCGTCAGCGCGGCCCACGGCTGGATCGGCACGCTGTGTAAAGGCGTGTCGCGCAGGAGTTCTCGCACCAGTCCGGCGCTACTGAAGTAGGCGAGCAAGCCGACGAGCGGTGCCGTCGCCTGGACCTTCAGGCGATCGGCGAGCCCGACGCCCGCGAGTCGATGCGTCGCCGCACCCGCCATGTTCGCGGTCCACTCCGGCGCAGTGCCCGCGGTCGCGACCATGTAGTCCGACATCTCCAGTCCTTCGATCGCCGAACGCGGGATCAGCTCGTCGGCCACCCCGAAGACGTAGGCGATGTAGGCCCAGTAGTGCATCACGGCGTTCAATTGGTCTTCGGTGCACGGACGTCCGTTGGCGTGGTCGAAGCACATCGGGGACAGCCCGAACGTCACGGCCGCGCCCATCATCGTGCTGTTCGAGATGGGGTTGCCGTGCACGGCGAAATGCTCTGGGCCCCAGGCCCGGCGCAGGCCGGCGCGCACCTGCGCGTGCATCAGCCGCACCCGCACCGTGTCCTTGAACACCGGCGACCACCGGTCCATCCCGCCGCGCACGGTGACGTTGCGGAACCAGGTGGCGGTCTCCAGGTTTCGCCGGTACGGGTCGTTGACGAAGCGGCCGGTGGCACCGGTCGCCGAAGCCACCTCCGCACCCACGAACGTGCCCATGAAGTCCTGCACGCCCATCGCGAGCTTCCCCGAGGTGGACACGTTGATCCACAGGCGACGGCCGCGCTCCCACAGCCGCGGGTCATACCAGTCCGGCGGCTGATCCAGGCTCTCGAACAGCGAAACCAGTTCCGGCGGTGCGTCCGGCACCGTGTCGATGCCGTGGTCGAGCGCCTGGTCGAGCAGGCGCCTGCCCGCGGCGGTGCCGATCCTGGCGAAGGCGGCGACCAGCCGATCCATCGGCTCGTCACCCTGCCAGAGATGGTCGGCCATCAGGCGGGTGCGCGGTGTCTCGACCGGCACCGGCCGCACGCGCAGCCAGGGCGACAGGATCGCTTTTCTCGGCTCGTACCACAGTTCGGAGGCGACGGCGCGCGGCGGTGCCGGCCGCAGCGCCATCCCCGGCCGGTAGTAGTAGTCGTAAGGATGGTCGGTCTGCACTTCGAGCATCGGTCAGAATCCTGTCAATTGGCGGAATCTCGTCACCGGCGTGCTTCCGTGATCGGCGTGCACCGGGCAGTAGTGCTTAGGGTCGTCGCGGTCCTGCGGTGCGGGCCACAACAATTCGGGCGCCTCGGGCGGCGGCAGCGTCGCGGGGCGCGCGCCGCGGGCGCGCCGTCGCCCGGCCCGGATCCGCGGGAAGAAGTAGCGGATCTCGTCGGGGGTCAGCCGATTCATCGCGGTGAACAACGCGCACCAGCGCTCGAACCAGAACTGATCGCGCTCGGTCCAGTCGAAGCCCATCGTGCGCCGGATCGCCGGATCACACAGCCCGATGGTGACGAACTGGTAGAACCTGGCACCGGCCGGGCGAACCAGCCTGTTCCACAACGGTTCAGGCAGCATGTTCACGATCGGGAACGGCGGCACCGGCGCCCGCTCGGCCAGCCGATACACCTCCCACGCGGCCTTGGTCGGCTCCAAGACGTTCTCGCACATGTCGTTCCAGTACTCCTGGAACTCCGGCCAGCTCTTCGGCACGACACGCATGCTCATCCCGTACATCTCGTACCACTGGTACTGTTCGCGCCAGAGCTGCTCGCGTTGCGCGGGCGTCAGCCCGCCCATGAACAGCTCACCGGCGCGCAAGGTCTGCACGAAGAACACCGCGTGCGCCCAGTAGAAGGTCCCGGGGTCCAGGGCGTGATAGCGCCGCCCCCGCTCGTCACGGCCCTTGATGGTGCGGTGGTAGTCGACGATCTCGCGCGCGGTGCGCTCGGCGCGCGGGCCGTCGAACACCACGCCGACGATCGGATACGCCGAACGCAGCACGCGCTGATAGAACTCGTCCTGGATCTGCGAGTGATACTCGACGCCCGCGCCGAGACCGGGGTGCATGTTCTGCACCATGCCGAGGAACAATCCGCTCGGCGCGAAGTACAGCGAGCCGAAGATCTTCCAGGTCAACGAGTCCGGGCCGAGCGGAACAGGTACACGGCGACCCTCGTGCACCACGTCATTGTGTGCCACCATGAGTCGATGCTGACACGAATAAATACTCGCGTTCAATTCGTCTTCTGATGCCGCCGAGGACCCGGAAAACCCCGCGCCAGCAGCGCTCTCGCGCCATGGTGGCGCGCATCGTCGACGCGGGTCAGCAGGTGTTGATCCGGCATGGCTACGACGGCGCGTCCACCAATCGCATCGCCGCGGCGGCCGGGGTCAGCCCCGGCTCGCTGTACCAGTATTTCCCGGACAAGGACGCGATCGTCACCGCCGTCATCGATCGATTCAATACCGAGGTCGCCACCGTGGTGCACGGCGCGGTGCTGGCGAATCTGGGCCGACCACCCGAAACCGCCATTCCCACAGCGATTTCCGTGCTGCTCGACGCCCTCGGCGAGCATCCGGCGCTGCTGCGCGCGGTGATCGAGCAGACGCCGCGGCTCAGCGGGGCGGACACGGTCTTCGCCTTCGAACAGCAGATCGGCGGCATCGCCAGGGCCGCGCTCGCGATGCACAGCGCGGCGCTGCCCGACGACGTCGACTTCGATGCCGCGTCATGGCTGCTCGTGCGCACCGTCGAGCATCTGACGATCCGCTATGTGCTCGACCAGCCGCCCATCTCCCGGGAGCGGTTCCTCGCCGACATCACCAGGCTGATGCTGAACTTCTTCAACCCCGCGCCGAGCCGCTCACCTGCGCAAAGGCCCGCGTCGCGCCGGTCACGAGCCGAACGCGAGTAGTGCGCCGGGCCCGCGCCGCGCGGCGGACGCGGGCCCGGCCGCTGTCCTACTTCTCGGCGGCCGTCGCGGCGACGCGCGAACCGAGGCGCGTCAGGCCCAGGTAACCGGCCGAGACCAGCACCGCCCACACCAGGCCGACCACGAGCGCGGTGCGTCCGCTCTCGGTCCAGAACAACAGCACGACCACCAGCGCCAGGAACGCCAGCGCCGCGATGGTGGTGTACGGGGCGCCGGGCAGGCGGTAGTCGGTGACGGGCAGCTCGCCCCGCGCGACCTGCGCCCGGTAGCGCAGGTGACAGACCAGGATGATGCCCCAGACGAAGATGATGCCGATGGTGCTCACCGAGGTGATGTAGGCGAAGGCCTTGTCCGGCGAGATGACGTTGACGATCACGCCGATCACCATCGCGCCCGCCGAGGCGCTGATGCCGACGTAGGGCACCTGACGCGAGCTCAGCTTCGCCAGGGCCGATGGCGCCTCACCGTGCATCGACAGGGTGCGCAGCATGCGCCCGGTCGAGTAGATGCCCGAATTGCACGACGACAGCGCCGCGGTCAGCAGCACGAAGTTGATGATGCCCGCGGCGCCGGGGATGCCGATCTGCTGGAACACCTCGACGAAGGGACTCTTGCCCTCGTGGAAGGTGCGCCAGCTCGCCACCGACATGATCACCAGCAGCGCGCCGACGTAGAACAGGCCGATGCGGAACGGCAGGGTGTTGATCGCCTTGCGCAGGGTCTTGCGCGGGTCACGCGCCTCACCGGCCGTGACACCGACGAGTTCGACGCCGACGTAGGCGAACAGCACGATCTGCAGCACCAGCAGCGACTGCCCGAAGCCGTTCGGGAACACGCCGCCGTCGGCCCAGAGGTTGGTGACGGTCGGGTTGGCGGCGTGACCGAAGCCGATGAGCAGCACGCCGATACCGAGCAGAATCATGCCGATGATCGCGGTGACCTTGATCGCGGAGAACCAGAACTCGCCCTCACCGAAGAGCCGCACCGAGATCAGATTCGCCCCGAACATCACGGCAAGCACCACCAGCGCGGTGAGCCACGGCTCGATGTCGAACCAGTACTGCACGTACTTGCCCGCGACCGTGATCTCGGCCATGCAGGTGGCCACCCACACCGCCCAATAGGACCAGCCGGTGACGAAACCCGCGAAGCGGCCGAGGAATTCGTGCGCGTACTCGGCGAAGCTGCCCGACACCGGCCGATAGGTGAGCAACTCCCCCAGCGCACGCATGATGACGAAGATCGCCAGACCCGCCGCGAGGTAGGCCAGGATCAGCGCGGGGCCCGCCTGCTCGATCGCGCCGCCCGCACCGTAGAACAGGCCGGTGCCGATCGCGCCGCCGATCGCGATCATCTGAATGGTGCGCGGGCTCAGGCCGCGCGCGTAGCCCTCCGAGTCGCCCGTGCCGGTGTGGTCCAGTGTTCCCGCGTCCGATACTTCACGGTCGGCGGCTGTCATAGTGCGGTCCTTCTCTCTTGCGGCAAACGACGCGACGGCCGGGATCGTCGGTCGGTGACCCCGGACACATAACATGGGATCATCGCATGTTTGCGCGTCGGCCGACACGTCACGCTACCGGTAGCACCACGCGGCACTACCCCGCGCGGTACCGGGCATCGCCGTATACGCAGGTGGGCCGCGTGTGATCAGTCGACCGGACATCAGGAAGCCGCGCCGAACCCACGGCCGCGAACACCCGCGGAAGCAGTTTCAGTTCCGCCGCAACGCCTTCCGCACTTTTGCGCAACGCGCCGCGGAACACGGCGCCGAGGCCGAGCCATTCCGCGGCGACGACCGCTCCCGGGCACCGCGTCGACGGTTGCTCCGAACGCCGCGCCGCGCGGTTCACGATCACCTAGGAGTAGGGTCAGTAAGGTAACCCTAATTCTAATCGTGGGAGGATTACCCTATGGCCCGACCTCGCACCACCCTCACCGTCCAGCGCACCGAGTGGCTGAGCCCGCACCTGATCCGGGTCCACCTCGGCGGACCCGGTTTCGCCGCGTTCAAGGACAACGAGTTCACCGATTCCTACGTCAAATTCATCTTCGAACGCGACGGCATCGAGGTCCTGCGCACCTACACCGTCCGCTCGGTCGACCAGGAAGCGGGCGAGCTCGCCGCGGATTTCGTGTATCACGGCGCCGAGGGCATCGCGGGACCGTGGGCGGCCGAGGTCGAGCCCGGTGCGACCATCGACCTCTACGGCCCCGGTGGCGCGTACGCGCCCAGGTCCGACGCCGATTGGCATCTGCTCGCCGGCGACGAGGCGGCACTGCCCGCCATCGCCGCTGCGTTGGAAGCCATGGACGCGGACGCGGTCGGCTACGCGTTCGTCGAGGTGGCGGGCCCGGATGACGAACTGCCGCTGCGTAAGCCCGATGGCATCGAGCTCACCTGGCTGCACCGCGGCAGCCGCGCACCGGGCGAGGTGCTGGCCGAGAGCGTGCGCAGCGCGCCGTGGAAGGACGGCCAGGTCCAGGTCTTCATCCACGGTGAGGCCAAGGCGGTCATGCACGACCTGCGCCGCTACGTGCGCAGAGAACACAATGTGCCCGCCGAATGGGCGGCGTCGATCTCGGGCTACTGGCGCAGCGGACGCACCGAAGAGGGCTTCCGGGAGTGGAAGGCCGAGCTCAAGGCCAAAGACGCGGCCGAGCCCGCGGCGGCCAAGGGCTGAGATCGGAAGGCAATGCGTCAGGGTGCCGGTTCCCGCAAGACCTGACCGATCGCCGTGCGGGTCGCCGTGACGTATTTGCCCGGCTCGGCCAGGAAGACATCGTGCGCGGCGTCGAGTTCGATGACCTCGGCGCCGAGCAGCGCGGCCAGTTCGCGCTGATCGGCCGGTGGCACCGCCCCGTCGCGGGCGGTGACCACCACCGCGGTGGGCAGCCCCGCGAGTGCGGCCGCGTGCGGCCGGAAGTCGAAGGCGTACTCGGCGAGAATCACGTCGACGATCACGCGCGGATGACAGTGTCCCAGTTCGATATTCAGCCACGGCCATAATCGGTCCACCTCAGGAACCCGCGCTCGCGCCTTGCGGAAATAAGCCAGCGGCAGGGTCCGGCCGATGCCCGCGCTGAGATGCGCGAGCGGCCGTAACCCGCGGAAGAACACCCGGCCGATCTGGTCGGCCCGGCTGTCGAAGGCCATCGCGGTCGCCGCGAACACCAGCCCGCGCACCCGATCCTGGTGGCGCCGTGCGAATTCCAGGCCCACCGGTCCGCCGAGCGAGTACCCGCACACCACCACCCGATCGATGCCGAGCGCGTCGAGCACCGAGGCCGCGTCGTCGGCGCATCGGGCGATGTCGAAGCGTTCGTCGGCGGCCAGCGGCAGACCGCGGCCGTGTCCGCGCATGTCCAGCGCGACGAGCCCGTGTTCGGCCGCGACCGAGGGCATCAGGTGACAGAAGTTCACGTCCGCGGTCAGCGCCCAACCATGGAGCAGCAGAACGGGATCGGAGCCCGGCACGAACCGCACCGCGATCGTCGACCCGTCGGGTAGCACGATGGTCCGGCGTGGCGGCAACCCGGCCGGTTCCTCGACCACGCCCCCACCACCGCGTTCAGCACCCCCCGAAAGGCTCGCCATCACCCGAACGACGGTAGCCGATCCGCCCGGGTCAAGACACGGGTAACGCATCCGCGGCCCGCTGGATCGCGGGCAGCCGGGTGGGGTCGGCGAGCAATCCGGCCATGGCGAACTCGACGATCTCCGCCGGGCGCACCGCGATCTGCGGCAGCGCCAGGGCGTCGAAGAGCGCCTGGACCAGGCGCGCACCGGAGACCGGATCCATCGCACGCACGTCACCCTCGCGCTGACCGGCGCGCACCAGGTCGATGACGACCCGATCGAGCCGGGTGACCAGCTCTAGTTCGGCGGCGAAGCGTTCCCTGGTCAGCTCCTGGGTGGTCAGGATGGACGCGAGCACGTAGGGCGACTCGTGCAGGTGCTCCAGCGCCGCACGGAGCCAGCGATGCAGCTTCACCACCGCGGGCGCCTCGAACGGCGCGAGTTCGTCGGCCAGCGCCAGCGGGCGTTCCAGGCCGAGCCGGACCAGGGCGGCGAGGATGTCGTCCTTCGCGGAGAAGTGCTTGTAGATGGCGGGTTGGCGCACCCCGACGGCGGCGGCGATGTCGCGCGTGGAGGTGGCCGCGAAGCCGCGCACGGCGATGAGCTCGGCGGCGGTACGCAGGATGCGTTCGGCCGCCGGGCTCGACCGGAACGGAGGCGCGCTCATGCGTCCCAGGCTAACGGCCGTACGGTTCGCCCCCGGGCAAGGCGGTGCGGTTGCGTGCCCATACGACAGCGGGCCACCCCGGATACCCGGGATGGCCCGCCGTCGTCGCGCGCTACTGCTTCGGAGCGCGCAACGCCTCCTCTACGAACTTGGTCGTGTAGGTCTGCGACAGGTCGATCCGGTCGCGGACCGGCCGCACGTTCTTCGAGTACTTGCCGAGGATATTCAGCACATTCTGGGCGCCTTCGAGTTTCATCAAACCGTCGCCGTTGAACATGCCGATCGAGTCGCGGATGGACTGGACGTAGAGGTCCTTGCCCGCGCTGGCGTACTGCGGCGGCATCTTCGCGGCGATCTCCTCCGGGGTGTGCGCCTTGATCCACTGCAGGGTCTGCACGAACGCCGCCGCCAGCTTGCGCACGATGTCCGGGTGCGCATCGATGGTCGCGCAGCTCATGTACAGCGAGGTCGCCGGGTAGAGACCGCCGAGCGCGGCCCTGGTACCGGCCTCGGTGCGCATGTCGACCAGGATCTCGGCCTCACCGGAATTGACCATCTGCGCCACCGTCGGGTCGGTGGTCATGCCCGCGTCGATGCCGTTGTGGTTCATGCCGGCGATGAACGTCTGTCCCGCACCGACTTTCACCCGGGTGTAGTCCGCGGTGGTCATGCCCTGCTGGCCGGTGAGCGCCTGGGTGAGGAAGTCGGTCGAGGAGCCGAGCGAGGTGACACCCAGGTTCTTGCCGCGTAGATCGGCCGTGGACCTGATCGAGTCCGCGTCCACCTTGGACACCAGCTCCACCTCGCCCGGCACATCCGAGAGCTGCACCACCGAGCGGATGCACTGATCCTTGGCCTGCAGGTCGATGGTGTGGTCGTAGAAGCCGACCACCGCCTGCACATCGCCGGTGAGCAAGGCGGTCTCGGCGTTCGCGCCGGACTGTTCGCCGAGCAGCTTCACATCGATGTCGTTGCTCTCGAAGTAGCCGAGCTGCTGGGTGAGCATGGCGGGCAGATAGATCACCTTCTCCAGCCCGCCGACCATGATGGTGATCTCCGGGCGCCCGTTCACCATCGGAATGTGGCGCGAGTCCCTGCAGCCCGTGGCCAGCAGCAGCGCCGCGACGGCCAGCACGACGATCGTCACCTGCTTGCGATACCTCATGCTCAGATCCCGTGGCCCGTGTTCGCCTGCGACGGACGCCATTTCAGCAACCGGCTCTCCGCGTAGCCGATCGCGCCCTCGGCGAGCAGCGCGATGACGGTGATGATGATCATGCCCGCGTAGATGCCCGCCGAATCGAAGGTGCCCTGCGCGTTGCTGATCAGCAGGCCGAGACCCTTACTGGCACCGGCGTATTCACCGACCACCGCCCCGATCAGCGCGAAGCCGAAGGCGGTGTGCAGGCTGGACAGGATCCAGGTGGTCGCGCTGGGCAGCACGATCGCGGTGAGCACCTGCCGCTTGCCCGCGCCGAGGATGCGCGCGTTGTTGATGACGTTGCCGTCCACCTCGCGCGCACCGGTGAACGCGTTGAAGAACACCGCGAAGAACACCAGCACGACCACCGTCGCGACCTTGGAACTCAACCCGAGGCCGAACCAGATGATGAACAGCGAGGCGAGCACGATGCGCGGTACGGCGTTGAGCCCCTTGATGAACGGCGCGAGCACATCGGCCCAATAGCGGCTGCGCCCGAGCAGCACGCCGAGCACGACGCCTGCGACGGTGCCGATCACGAAGCCGAGCACGGCCTCCTGCACAGTGGTGTAGATCTGCAGCCAGATCGAGCCGAATTGGGTTCCGTCGGTGAACCATTCGACCAGTCGCGACCAGATCAGCGACGGCTTGGAGTAGAAGAACGGGTCGATCCAGAGCGAGGCGGTGAGCTCCCAGGAGCCGAGCCACAGGGCCACCAGGGCCGCGCGCAGTCCCCAGGTGCGGATGGCGGCCCGCCTGGCGTTGGTGCGCACCCGCGCGAGGATCTGCTCCTCGGATTCGTTCTCCGGCACCGCCACCGCGGCCGCGGGCTGCTCGAGAATGTCATGCGACACGGGACGCACCTTCCTTACCTGCCGCGCCGGCGACCGTCCCCCGGCCGCCCGCTCTTGCCGCCTCGACCTGATCGCGCAGCGTTTCCCAGATCTCGCGATAGATATCGCGGAACTCGGTGGTGAGCCGCACCTCCTCGACATCGCGCGGACGCTGCAGGCCGACGGTGAAATCACCGCACACCGTCGCCGGGCTCGCCGTCATCACGATCACCCGGTCGGCGAGCACGATCGCCTCCTCCAGATCGTGGGTGACGAAGACGACGGCGGCGCCGGTGCCCGCCCACACGCGCAGCAGTTCGTCCTGCATGAGCTGGCGGGTCTGCACGTCGAGCGCGCTGAACGGCTCGTCCATCAGCAGGATTTCCGGGTCGTTCACCAGCGTCTGCGCCAGCGCGACGCGCTTGCGCATGCCGCCGGAGAGCTGGTGCGGATAGTAGGTTTCGAACCCGGCCAGGCCGACCTTGCGCACCCATCCCGAAGCCTGCTCGCGCGCTTCGGCTTTCGACTTGCCGCGCAGCCGGGGGCCGAGTGCGACGTTGTCCAGCACGCTCTTCCACGGCAGCACCGCGTCCTGCTGGAACATGTAGCCGATGCCGTCCGGAATGCCATGGACGTCCTTGCCGCGCACCAGCGTCCGGCCCGCCGAGGCCGGCTCCAGACCGGAGACCAGCGACAGCGTGGTGGACTTGCCGCAACCGGTCGGGCCGACCACGGCGACGAATTCGCCGGGACGGACCGTCAGGTCGAGGTCCTTGACGGCGGTATGGATGCCGCCGCCGGTGCCGGGGAAGCGCTTGGTCGCGCTCCGCAGCTCGATGAGTGGGTTGGTCATGTTTTCTTGCTCCTGCGAGTCGAGATAGAGCGAACGTACGTGGCCCGGGTCACAGGCCGGAGCTTGTGCGCACAAGCCGTGCAATGTGCCGATTCGGAGGTTCTGCGCATTCTGCTCACGCCGGGCGGGTGGTCTATGCTGCGCCAATGGCCACTGAGGGCGCGCCGGCCGTGCGATTGAGGACTCAAGTTCTGCTGCTGCAGATCGTGGTGGTCACCCTCACCCTCGGCGTCGCCTTCGCGGTTTTCGGCTATCTCAGCGATCAGCGGCTGCGCGACGGTTACGGCCAGCGCGCCCTCGCGATCGCCCGCACGGTCGCCGCCGATCCCGTGGTGCGCGGCGAGGTGACCCGGTACGCGCCCGGCGCCATCGCCGCCGATCCGGCGCTGCGCAGACAGCTCGCCGACGGGCCGCTCGAGCGCATCGCGGTCGACACAACCCACCGCACCGGCGCGCTGTTCGTGGTGATCACCGACGACGCGGGCATCCGGCTCGCCCATCCCGACGCCGCGCGGCTCACCGAGCACGTCAGCACCGATCCGTCGGGCGCGCTGGCCGGACGCGAGGTGATCGCCGAGGAGCGGGGCACGCTCGGCGCTTCGGTCCGCGCGAAAGTACCTGTGCTCGAACCCGATTCAGACCGCATCGTGGGCGCGGTGAGCGTCGGGATCGCCACCGACGCGGTGCGCGAACAACTGCTCGACGACCTGCGCACGGCGGGACTGCTCGTCGGCGCCGCGCTGCTGGTCGGCATCGCCGGATCCATGGTGCTCGCCCGGCGCTGGCGCGGGCTCACGCTCGGGCTCGAACCGGCAGAACTCGCCGAGCTGGTGCGCGGGCAGGCCGCGGTGTTGCACGGCATCGGCCGCGGCGTGCTCGCCGTCGACGCGCACTGGCGCACCACGTTCGTCAACGACGAGGCGCGCAGGCTGCTCGGCATCGGCGCGGAAACCGGCAGACCGGTAGCGGAGATCGGCTTGACCCCGCGCGTGCTCGAGGTGTTCCGCGGGCTCGACGAGCAGCCCGCCTCGGCCACGGTCGGCTCGCACATCGTGGTGGTCGCGGCCCGCACGGTGCACCGCGACGGTCGCGACCTCGGCGCGGTGCTCACCGTGCGCGACCGCACCGACGTCGAGGCGCTGACCAGACAGCTCGACGCCGTCGAGTCGATGAGCACCGTGCTGCGCGCGCAGCGCCACGAGTTCTCCAACAAGATGCACCTGGTCAGCGGCCTGCTGCACAGCGGACGCACCGAGGAGGCGTCACGGTCGCTGGACGAGATGATCGGCGCCGGGCCGCTCGGCGCCGCCGCGCCGGGCATCGACGCCATCCACGACGCCTACCTGCAGGCCTTCCTCGCCGCGAAGGCCGCGCACGCGCGGGAGGGCGGCGTCGAGCTCGTGCTCGGACCCAATACCTGGGTGGACGGCAGCCTCGCCGACCCGGTCGACGTCACCACCGTGCTCGGCAACCTGCTCGACAACGCGATCGAGGCCGTGCACGCGTCGTCGAATACCGTACGACAGGTGGAAGTCGAACTGGTACAGGAGGATTCGACGTTGCACATCACCGTGGTCGACAGCGGCGACGGCGTCGCGCCGGAGCTGATCGAGGTGCTGTTCACCGAGGGCGCCTCGACCCGCGACGGGCGCGACGTGCCCGGCGGACGCGGGGTCGGGCTCGCGCTGATCCGCCAGATCGCCCGCACGCACGGCGGTGACGTGCGCCTGGCCAGTCCGCGCGGCGGCGCGCCACCGCTGACCGGCGCCGAATTCATCGCTCGTATTCCCGGAGTGCTCGTAGACAGCAAGGTGTCATGGCCCCAACAGATCTAACCGTTCTCGTCGTCGACGACGACTTCCGCGTAGCCAACCTGCATGCCGCAATCGTGGACTCCATCGCCGGATTCACCGTCGCGGGCACCGCGAACACCCTGGCCGCCGCGCGAGCGGTGCTCGACGCGGGGCCGGTCGATCTCGCGCTCGTCGACGTGTACCTGCCCGACGGTTCCGGCGTCGACTTCGTGCGCGAACTACGGTGTGATGCCATGGTTCTCACCGCGTCCACGGACAGCGACACCGTCCGTGCGGCACTGTCGGCCGGCGCGCTGGCCTTTCTCGTCAAGCCGTTCCAGCACACCGAGCTCGCCGCGCGGCTGGCCGCGTACGCGCGCTACCGGCGCATCCTCTCGACGCCGCAGGTGGACAACGCCAGGGTCGACGCGGCACTGCAGGCACTGCGGCCGGCGCCTGCCGCGGCCGCGGCGGGTACCACCGTCACCTCCCCCACCAAAGACCTTGTGCTCCAGTCGATCCTGGCCGCGGGCGCGCCACTCTCGGCCGGCGAGGTGGCCACCGCCATCGGCATCTCCCGCGCCACCGCCCAGCGCTATCTGGCCACCTTGGTCGGCACCGGCACGCTGCGCATGAGCCTGCGCTACGGCAGCACCGGCCGCCCCGAACAGGAGTACTCGGCGACGAGCCGGAGCTGACGACCCCTTACACGCGCGGCGCGACCGGGAACCGACGCGCCCACGTCTCGTGCGGTACCTGAGCGGCGTTGATCAGCGAGCACAGCAGGCGGTACCACCCGGCGATGGTGACGAGTTCGAGCACCTGGTCGTCCCGATAGCGGGCGTGCAGCTCGAGCCAGAGCTCGTCGGAAAGGCTTGCGGTCTCGTGGATTTCGTCGGCCAGGCGGACCAGTGCGGTCTCCTCGCTCGACCATGCCGGGTCGGCGGGTGTGCCCACCGCCGTCGCGTCGATCTGCGCCGGCGTCAGGCCCACCTCCGGCGCCTGGAGCACGGCGTGGATGCCCCACTCGTATTCGGCGCGGGCCCGCGCACAGGTGCGCAGGATGACGATCTCACGATCACGCGGCGGTACTCGGCCGTGGCCGAGAATGCCCGCCCCGAGCGGGCGCATCCGCGCGAAGAGCTCGTCGTGCACCGCTAGCGTCCGGAATAGCGCGAGCGGCTCGATCGCGGTCTCCCGCGGCATCCACTTGGCCAGTTGCGCTGCGATATCCGGAGCGTAGGGCGGTCGCAGTGGCGCGATACGCGGATGGGATGCGGTGGTGCTCATGATGAATCCTCACGACAGTCAAGCAGAGGGAGTAGGCTCGCTTCGAAAATCAAAGCAAGGACGGTGACGATGGTAGCTTCGGATTCCGAAGCAAGCAAGAGCCCGGCGGTGGGCAGGCCTGCGCGTGGCTCGCGGTCGGGCCGCCCGATCATGGTGCTGCTCGATCTGCTCGGCAGGCGCTGGACGCTGCGAGTGCTGTGGGAACTACGCGACGGACGGCCGGTGACGTTCCGGGAAGCGCAGGCGCGCTGCGGCGGCATCTCGGCCAGCGTGCTCAACGACCGGCTGCGGGAACTGCGCGACGCGCGGATAGTCACCGCGGCGCCGGACGGCTATCAACTGAGTCCGGACGGAGTGGACCTGGTGGCCGCGCTCGCGCCGCTGCAGGTGTGGGTGCAGCGGTGGGCGGAATAGACGGGCCTATCTCGGCGGCGCGCCGATCATGGTGACTTTGCTGCCGTCCCAGCGGAATTGGACATGGGTCAGGGCGCCGTCGTCGCAGGCGTTACAGCTGCCCGGAGTGCGATAGAGCAGGCCGACGGTGTCGTCGGTGCTGCGGTCGACGTCGAGCGAGGTGGAACCGTAGGCGCGCGGTGTGGCGGTACCGAGGTAGGCGCCCTTGTGGAACAGCAGGGCGTGGTTCGGGGAGCTGCCGGTCGCGCCCTCGACGGTGACGATGACGGTCGAGAGGGTGGCGCACGGATCGAAATTGCCCTGGAAGCCGCGCGCGTCGGTGGACCACGGCGCCTGGGTCACCGGTTCGATCGGCAGGGTGGCCAGCGCCGACTGGATCACCTGCGCGGACAGATCTATCCCGCAGCGCACCGGCGGGTCCGCGGTCGTCGGCGCGGCCGAATGCTCATGCGGCGCAGCCGCCTCCGGGCGCCGCTCCGCCGCGCAGCCGGCGACGGCGAGCACGAGTACGGCACAGGCGACGAGCACGGGTCGAGCAATGCGCAGCACGGGTATCCTTTTCCGGTCCACCGACAGGTTCGATCCAGCAGTGCACAGTCTCGCCCATGTCGCTCACCGCGGCCGGGCCGCCCCCGACGGCCGGCCCGGACGCGCACCGGCTACCCGATCTTGGCCGCGGAGCCCGCGTTCACCGCCGTCACATACTCGATCACGCGGTTCAGGTCAGGGTAGAGCCGGTGCGCCATGCGCCGCGACTCCTCGGTCGGCTGCACCAGGTCGGGGACCAGGATGCAGCGCAGGCCGGCGGCCACGGCGGCGCGGATGCCGTTGGTCGAATCCTCCAGCGCCAGCGTGGTTTCCACCTCGCCGCCGAGGGCCGCCATGGCCTTCAGGTAGGGCTCGGGGTCGGGTTTGCCCTTGGTCACGTCCTGCCGGGTCACCACCGCGTCGAAACGGTCGGCGATGCCGGCCAACTCCAGGTGGTGGTCGGCCCGGTCGCGCGAGGACGAGGTGGCGATCGCCTTCGGAATGCCCTGCGCCTCCAGCGCGTCGAGCAGGGCCAGCGCACCGGGCTTGGTGGCCAGCCTGCCGCTGTCGACGAGGCGGCGCAGGTGCACGTCGTGCAGATCGAAGTACTCCTCCAGCGGGAAACCACGCCCGTAGGCGGCCGCGGCGAGGGTGCGACAGCGATCGGCAGGCACGCCGATCATGCTGCGGCAGAACTCGATCGGCATGTCGTAGCCGAGCTCGGCGCCAGCACTGACCAGTGACTCCATCGCCAGGCTCTCGGAATCGATGAGCAGACCGTCCATATCGAAGACGACCGCGCGAACCGGATTTTCGGCGTTCACCTGATGCTCCCTTCCCATTGCGGCGCGAGCCTGCGCCGTACCGCCGCGGCCACACCGTCGCGGGTCAGATCGGCCAGGGCGTCGCCGACCTGCCGCTGCACCCGCTCGGCTTCGGGCAGCGTGCCGAAAATATCGGTGCGCCGCAAGAACGCCTGCGCGCAGCGATGCGGATCGGCGTCGACCAGTTCGGTGAGCGAGTCCGCCCGGGGATCGATCAGCTCCATCACGGCGTCCGGGTGGCGGCTCGCGCTGAACCAGCGTATCCAGGCCGCGATCAGCAAGGTCGCGCCGGGCGTCGGGCGGCCCGCGGCGATGTTGTCACGCAGCGCGTCCACGACCCGCGGGATCATCTTGTCCGAGCCGTTGCGGCCGATCCGCGTCATGTCCTGCGCGATGGCCGGGTTGCGGAACCGGCGCATCAGGTCGTCCACGGTCCGGCGCAGCTCGGGGGCGGGCAGCGCCAGCGTCGGCCCCTGCTCGTCCAGCATGAACTGCCTGGCCAGCGTGGCGAGCGCCGGATCAGCGGTCGCCTCGGCGATGGTGCGATAGCCGGCCACGCCACCGAGATAGGCCAGCAGCATGTGGGTGCCGTTGAGCAGACGCAGCTTCGCCAGCTCGTAGTCCTTGACGTTGGCGACGAACTGCGCGCCGCCGAGTTCCCACCGCGGACGCTCGCCGTCGAAGTCCTCGATCGTCCAGGTCATGAACGGCTCGGCGGACACCGGGGCGTGATCGTCGATGCCGCCCAGCCAGTTTCGCGCGATCGCGGCGTCGGTGGGCGCGGTGGGCTGCACGATGCGATCCACCACGCTGTTCGGGAACTGCACGTGCCTGGCGATCCACTCGGCGAGATGATCGTCGCGCAGCAGCGCGAAGTCGATCACGGCGCGCCGCAGCGTGGCACCGTTGGCGCACAGGTTGTCGCAGCTGATCACGACCGGCGGCACGGTGCCGCGCCGCCGCACCAACTCCAGCCCCTGCGCGAGCATGCCGATCGGGGTGATCGGCCGGGTCGGGTGCCGCACGTCGTGCCGCACGCCGGGACAGTCGGTCTCCAACCGCCCGGTGACCGGCGACACGCAGTAGCCGCTCGCCGTGACGGTGAGGGTGACGATCTTGACCCGGGGGTCGGCGATCCGGTTGGGCACGCCGATCAGGTCGGACGGGGCGTGCACGGTCTCGGTGAGCGCGCCGACGACCTCCACCCTGGCCTGCCCGTCTTCGTGCAGCAGGGTGGTGTACAGGTTGTCCTGGCCGCGCAGGGCGTCGACGATGGTCGGGCGGTTGATCGCGACGGCGGCGATGCCCCAGCGCGCGTCGCCGGTCTGGTTCATCGCGTGCTGAGTGGCGAGTGCCTGGTGTGCTCGATGGAACGAGCCGCAGCCCAGATGCAGGATTCCGGTGGTCAGGCTGCGCGGCGCGAAGCCGGGACGGGCCACCGTTTCCGGCAGCCGGTGCAGCAGGTCCGCGGACAGCCGCGGGACGATACGACCGGGTACTCGGGTGTTCGTTTCGGTTCGGGTTTTCTTCGCCGTAATCAGCGGCACACGCATGTGCGGCCTCCGTTGGGTTATACGAGGAGCGAGCGGCATAAACGCCTAATCACCATTGACTCAGCGATATTTCAAACGCTAGATCAGGGTTGCCAGTATTTCGACAGTTAATCCGTGATCCAGCTAACTGAAGGCAGGTGGCAGCAGGTCGTCCCGGATATTGCAAAAATTCCGTAAAGTGCCACTTCAGCGCGGGAGAATCCGGACACGAATTCGGACATACCCGAATAGACATCACCCGAAAGTGAAATACGTCACCGACGAGCAACACCGATATGTCTGATACGGCAGGGTTTAAGCAACCTCTCAGATTTGCCGAGAAATTGCCGGTTCTTTGGCGGGAAATACGGCAGCGCACGCGAATACATCGCGCCCGGCACAGCCGAAACTCACTCGCCGCGAGTTATTTCCATCCGGAAGCTATGCCATGAGCTGCCCGTGCGTCGCGGCGCGGCCGTCGGCGAAACCCCGTTTGCCTCGGCGTTGCCCGCGACGCCCACTACGCAACGGGTCGGGCGACCGAAGAGACTACCGGCGTGCCCTCGCGCCGCGCCCGAATCGTGGCCCAGCCCACGAGCAGGCAGCCGAGGAGACCGAACACGGCGTTCGACAGCAGATCGACGAGCATCGAACCACCACCTTCCGGGCGCATCGGAAACGCGAGCCAGATATAGGTGACAGCGGCACCCGCGGCGAGCGCGCACGTGTGCTGTGGCGTCCATCCGGTGCGCCGGGCCCAGCGCTGCACCGACCACACACTCACCGTCACCGTCAGACACCACACGACGACGCCCACCCAGCCACACCAGTCCGAGGAAACGAGAATGACGCTGCTGCCCGCCAGCGCGGCACCGCCCACCCACCTGGCGTCGGGCGGATCGCCCGGCGTCCGTGCCAGTCGTCGACGGGGTACCACCAGCAACGCGAGCAGGACCAATCCCCCGATCACCACGCCGACCGCGCCGAGCTGCCATGGTGACGCGACGAAGTGTTCCTCGCTGTAATTGCCGAAGAACACCAGCACCGCGCCCAACGTGAAGAGCGCCCCGGTGACCACCAGCCCGAATCGTCCCATCCACACGGTGTTTCGGCGCGCACCGGCGAGCGCCTCGACCAGGGCGATCGGCACACAGATGCTCCAGATGGTGTGCAACGACAGCACCTGCTGGACCAGCGCGACACTCATCCCGAGCGACGGCAGATACGTCGGCCCGTGCAGCAGGTCCTGCCCGGCGTACGAATCGTTCCACAGCAGCTGATCGACCGGCCCCTCCTCGAACAGCGCGTAGGCGGCGGCGAGCAACACCATCGTCGGCCAGCCGCCGGTGCGCCTGCCGAGTTCGCGGACCAGCAGCGCGCCGAATCCGTACATGGGCGCGAGCAGTAGGCCGATGGGCAGTTCCGCGACGGTCAAGTTGCCCAGCAGGAATTCCCCGACGAAGGGCGCGACCAGAAACAAGCCGACGATCGGACCCCACTGCGTCTGCCGTGCCCGCATACAGGCACGATAGTCGGCGCTGCGCCGCCGGGCACGACCCGAGTTCTGTGGCCGATCCGCTAGCGTGCAGACATATGAGTGAAACCATCCTGCGGGTCGGCGTGATCGGTTACGGACTGGCCGGGTCGGTCTTCCACGCGCCGCTGATCGCCGCCGAGCCCAGGATGCGCGTCGCGGTCGTGGTCACCTCGTCCGCGGAGCGGGCCGCCCAGGCCGAACGGGAACATCCTGGCGTGCGCGTCGTCGCCACCGCCGACGAGTTGTTCGCCGACCCGGCCGGATTCGATCTGGTGGTAGTCGCCACGCCCAACCGGACGCACGCGCCGCTGGCCACCCGTGCCGTAGACGCGGGAATTCCGGTGGTGGTCGACAAGCCGTTCGCGGTCTCGGTCGCCGAAGCCGAGGCACTTGTCACACGCGCGGCGCGAGCGCGGGTGCCGCTCACGGTGTTCCAGAATCGGCGCTGGGACGGCGACTTCCGCACGGTGCGCGCACTCGTCGAGGCGGGCACGCTCGGTGAGGTGCGCCGGTTCGAGTCCCGATTCGAACGCTGGCGACCCACCCCGAAGGGCGGCTGGCGCGAGCTCGGCGATGCCGCCGACGGCGCGGGACTGCTGTTCGACCTCGGCAGCCATCTCATCGATCAGGCGCTGGTCCTGTTCGGCCCCGTGAAATCGGTGTACTGCGAACTGGATCGGCGCCGCGAGGGCATGCGAACCGACGACGACGCCTTTCTCGCGCTGACCCACGCCGGCGGCGTCCGCTCGCACCTGTGGATGAGTGCCGTCGCGCCGCAACTCGGTCCGCGATTCCGGGTGCTCGGCGCGCAGGGCGGGTACGTCACCTATGGGCTCGATCCGCAAGAGGCCGCGCTGCGTGCGGGTCGCCGCCCCGGCGACGGCGCGCCATGGGGCACAGTCGAACCCGAGCGGTGGGGGCTGCTCGGCGCCGAGCCCGACGCCGAGCCGATACCGACCAGCGCGGGCGACTACCCCGCCTTCTACTCCATGCTGGCTGCCGCGCTGCTCGACGGCGGAGCACTGCCGGTCGACCCGCGTGACGCGCTCGCCGTGCTGCGGGTGCTGGAGCAGGCCCGCCGCGGTGCCGACACGGGCGAGATCGTCACGGGATGAGAATCCGTTTGGCCACGGGCCCGCTCGCTCGTTAACGTCGACACCCGGACGGGTCGCGTTCTGGCCGGTCGTTCGGTGGAGAGGAGATCCGTATGGGGTCAACGATTTTCGCGGTGTTCCTGCCGCTCGCCCTGGCCCTGGTGATGTTCGGGCTCGGATTGACCTTGACCGTCGACGATTTCGCCAGGGTGCTGCGCTATCCGAAGGCCGCGGTGATCGCGCTGGTGTGTCAGATGGTGCTGCTGCCCGCGGTGTGTTTCGGGCTGATCTATCTGTTCCGGCTCGAGGGGGCCCTCGCGGTCGGCATGCTGCTGCTCGCCGCCTCGCCCGGTGGGCCGTCGGCCAATCTGTTCAGCCATATCGCCGGCGGCAACGTGGCACTGAATATCACGCTCACCGCGATCAATTCGGTGCTCGCGGTGTTCACCATGCCGCTCATAGTCGCGCTCGCCTTCCACCGATTCATGGACGGTGACGGCTCGTTCGGGCTGCGGCCGGACAAGTTCGCGCAGGTGTTCGCGATCGTGCTGATCCCGGTCGCGATCGGCATGCTGGTGCACCACCGGTTCACCGCGTGGGCCGAGCGCATGCGCGGCAACGTGAAGATCCTGTCCATCGTGGTGCTCGCGCTGGTGGTGCTCGCGGCGGTGGCCAAGAACTTCGCGACGCTCACCGAGAACATCGGCAAGCTCGCCTCGCTGAGCCTGCTGTTCGCCGTGCTGAGCCTGGCCGTCGGGTATTTCGTGCCGCGGCTGTTCCGGGTGGACGCGGATCAGGCCATCGCCTCCGCGATGGAGATCGGTATCCACAACGGGGCCATCGCGATCGCCGTCGCGGGCTCGGTGCTGCACAACGACGCGATGGCCGTCCCCGGCGCGGTGTACGGCGTGCTGATGAACATTCCCGCGGCGATCGCGGCGTACCTGCTCGCCCGCTACGTGCGCAAGCCCGACCAAGCGCCGGTGCCGAGCACCACTGGATAACGAAACCGGGCAACTACGCCCGGCACCCGGCCCGCGGGTGGGTAGCCTTTCGCTGTTCATCTCTCGAAGGGACCTGCATCGCGATGCGACCGCTCGACGCGGCCGATCCCGCGCGGATCGGTGAGTACCGGCTGCTCGGCGTGCTCGGCGCGGGCGGGATGGGCCGGGTGTATCTGGGCCGCAACGCGGGCGGGCGCACCGTCGCGGTCAAGGTGATCCGGCCGGACCTGGTCGGCGACAACGAGTTCCGGGTGCGGTTCGGTCGCGAGGTCGCCGCGGCGCGGCGGGTCGGCGGCGCGTTCACCGCGCCGGTGCTCGACGCCGACGTCGAGGCGAACCCGCCGTGGCTGGCCACCGGCTATGTGGCCGGGTTCTCGCTCGCCGAGGCGGTCGAGACCTACGGGCCGTTCGCCGAGAACGCGCTGCTCGTGCTCGCGCACGGGCTGGCCGAGGCGCTGCTCGCGGTGCACGCGGCCGGGCTGGTGCACCGCGATCTCAAACCGTCCAACGTGCTGCTCGCGTTGGACGGGCCCAAGGTGATCGATTTCGGCATCGCCAGGGCGATCGAGGACAGCAGGCTCACCACCACCGGCAAGGTCATCGGCTCCCCCGGATTCATGTGCCCCGAACAGGTGACCGGCGCGACGTTCGGACCCGCGGGCGACGTCTTCGCGCTCGGCGGTGTACTGGTTTTCGCGGCGACCGGCCAGGGGCCCTTCGGGGCAGGCGAGATGGTGCAGATGCTGTGGCGGGTGGTGTACGAGGAGCCGTACCTCGACGGTGTTCCGGAACGACTGCGCCCGCTCATCGCGGCCTGCCTCACCAAGGATCCCGCCGGCCGCCCGACCCCGCACCAACTCCGCGCCGCGCTGACCGAGATCGCACCGCCCACGCGCGCGGGCTGGCTGCCCGGCCCGGCGCTGGAGGAGGTCAGCAGGCGCGCCGTCGCGCTGCTCGACCTCGATTCCGGCCCGTTCGACGTCCCGCACGCCCTCACCGCGACCGACACCGACAGGGCCGCCGAGACCGTCGTGCGTCCCGCCACCGAGCCGCACGCCGCGACCGGCACCGGCGGCAGCACCACCGAGCACGACGTCACGGTGCGTTCGTCGTGGCAAGGTGGACCGGGCGCTGGACCGCAGGCCGCGGGTCCGGCGTATCATCTTGGGCCACAGCACAACTCGTCGCCGCCGTCCGATGCCCACCGGCCGGCCGACACCGCACCGCCCGCGCCCCGCCGAACCGGACACCGCCGCCCCGCGCTCATCGCCGCCGTGGTCGTGATCTGTCTCGCCGTCGCGCTGGGCGCCTTCGCGATCACCAGCTACGTCACCCGGGACCGGGCCGAGACGACCACCACCGCCGCGGACACACCCGCCGAACCGGGCGCCGAACTGCCCGGTGAGTACATCGGCGAATGGAAAGGCGCGGCGAAAGACACGCTGGGCACCTACGACATCGTGCTGACCCTGTACGCCGGCACGGTCGGCGACCAGGTCGGCGAGTCCACCAATACCGGCCGGGTCGCCGGATTGAGCTGCGGGCGCACCGAAACCCTCACCGCGGTGGAACCGGACAAGATCACCCTGTCCGCGCAGCTGGCCGGGGACAGCGGACTCTGCAACGACGAGGGCGCCACCACGGAACTGACGGTGCACCCGGACGGCTCGCTCTCCTACCGCACCCGAGGCGTCCTCGGCGACATGGAAGGCACCCTCACCAAAACACCCTAGCCACCGCGAAACACCTGGTACGCAGTACATTTCGACGGTGCGTCAGCAAAGTGGCCGACTCCCCACAGCCGACGAGTACTGCCTTGCCGGTGGTGGTTCCGTGGTGAACGACCCGAATCCACCGAACAGGACGGTCACGGTGTGTGTCGGCGGCAGGTCGAATGGGACTGTGCTGCGGGTGAACCGCTGACTCCGAGTTCGGTCTACCAGCCGATATCGGCCGGATCCCGAGGGCATGAGACGTCATGTAGCGCGCGGATGGCAGACTGCGGGCATGGAGGATGCTTCTGGCAGCAGAATGTCGACGCCCACCATCCTGTGTGCGGGACGCGTGCGAACTCAGCCCGAGGCGCACCAGCGCGCCGGGCGACTCGCGGCGGCGCTCGTCGCCGCGGGCGTGACGCCCGGCAGCCGCGTGGCGTTGATGCTGCGCAACGACATCGAGTTCCTCGAGGTATCGCAGGCGGTCTCGTCGTGCGGGGCGAACGCGGTGCCGATCAACACCCGCTGGCAGGTGCCCGAGGTCGCGCACGTGCTCGGCGACAGCGGTGCGCGGCTGGTCATCGCGCACACCGAGTTCGTCGGCATCGTGGCGCAGGCCGCGGTCCATCCGGATACGGCGATCGTCGAGGTCGCGATGCCTGCCGAGTTACTGGCCGCGGTGGATCGCGACGCGGCCCTGGCGACACCGACCGGCGAGTACCCGACCTTGGAGCAGTGGATCGACGCGCACCCCGAGCCGCTGGGCCGGATCGAGGACGCCCGTGACGACGCCACCGGCCTGATCTACACCTCGGGCACCACCGGGCGCCCCAAAGGCGTACTGCGCGAACGGATGACACCGCACCAGTGGCTGACCGTCGCGGGCAGCGCCGCGAAGCGGATGGGACTGACCCCGCGCGGGCAGGCCGTGATAGCCGGACCGCTCTATCACGCCAGCCCGAACGGGATCGCGATGCTGGCGATGCGGATGGGCACCAACATCACGATCATGCCGCGCTGGGACGCCGAGAGCTTCCTGCGCCACGTCCAGGAACACCGCATCACCCAGGCAAAAGTGGTGCCCACCATGCTGTCTCGGTTGCTGTCGCTGCCGGAGCGGGTGCGCGCACGCTACGACGTGTCCAGCCTGACCCACCTCATCCACTCCTCCGCGCCGTGCCCGCCCGCGGTGAAGCGCGCCGCGATCGACTGGTTCGGCGACGCGGTGCTCGAGTTCTACGGCTGCGCCGAAGCGGGCACCATCACCTGGATCTCGGCCCAGGAGTGGCTGGCCCATCCAGGCAGTGTCGGCAGGCCCGCCGACGGCGCGGCCGCGGTGGTCGTCGACGACGCGGGCGCGCCGCTGCCGCCGGGTGAGATCGGGCGGGTGTTCGTGCGCGGCGCGGACTACTGGCCCCGGTTCCGCTATCTCAACAGCGACGACGCGCTGGCGCCCGAGGTGCCCGGCTTCTTCGAGGTGGGCGACCGCGGCTACCTCGACGCGGACGGATTCCTCTATCTCACAGGACGTTCCAGCGAGATCATCATCTCCGGCGGGGTGAACATCTACCCAGCCGAGGTGGAGAACGCGATCATGGCCATCGCCGGGGTCGAGGACGTGGCGGTGTTCGGCGTGCCGCATTCCGGCGATCTGGGTGAGGCGGTGGCCGCACAGGTGCTCGCGCGTCCGGGCGTGCCGCTCACCGAGGCGGATGTGCGCGCGGGCCTCGCCGGGCAACTGGCCGCCTACAAGGTGCCGAGCCTGCTGCGCATCGTGACCGAGCTCCCCCGCGACGATTCCGGCAAGATCTACAAACGTCAGCTCCGAGCGGAGATGTCGCCGGACGGTTAAGGTGCCCCGGTGGACAGAGCCGAATGGGTCGAGCGTGGCAGCTCCATCGCCGACCGTCTGACGACAACCCAAGCCCAGCCGCCGTGGTGGCTGGTCGCCGGCGCCGCCGCGGTGGCGCTGGTGCTGGTCGGCTACACGCCGCTCTGGCGGTTCACCCGCAATATCGTCACCATCGCGCACGAGGGCGGGCACGCGCTCGTCGCGCTGCTCACCGGCCGCAAACTCAACAGCATCCGATTGCATTCCGACACTTCGGGCCTCACGGTGTCCAGCGGAAAACCCTACGGGCTCGGCATGATTCTGACGACGATGGCCGGCTATCCGGCGCCGCCGCTGCTCGGCCTCGCCTTCGCCGCGCTCCTCGGCGCGAGCCGCATCACGCTGATGCTGTGGACGGCCATCGTGCTGCTGGCCGGCGTGCTGGTCATGACCCGCAACGTCTACGGCATGCTCACCGTGTTCGCGGTGGGCGCGACGGTGTTCGCGGTGTCCTGGTTCGGAACCGACACGCTGCAAGCGGGTTTCGCGTATCTCGGGGCCTGGTTCCTGTTGTTCGCCGGGGCGCGGCCGGTGCTCGAGTTGCAGCGCGGGCGCTCACGGCAGTTGCGCAGCAGGCATCAGCAGGACGTCGCCTCCGATGCCGACCAGCTCGCGCGGCTGACGCACCTGCCGGGCCTGCTGTGGGTGGGCTTGTTCGGGGCGATCGCCGTCGCCTCGCTGGTGCTCGGCGCTGGTCTGCTGATCTCCGACACCTCCGGCGTCTGCGTGCCGGTGCTGTCGGGCGGGTCGTGCCCCGCGCCGCAGTAGCGCGCGATGTTTAGTCCTTCCGATTCGCGGCACGCCTATACGGGGGCCGATGACGGAAGGAGTGCCGGATGCCGGACAACCTGAAGGGGACGCGCGTACTGGTCATCACGTCGAATACGGGCGTGGAGCGCGACGAGCTGCTGGTGCCGTTGGCGCGGCTGCGGGACAGCGGCGCGACGGTGGTGCACGCGGCGCCGAAGTCCGCCGACGTGCAGACCTTCGAGCACGACACCGAGAAGGACCAGACCGTGGCGCCGGACGCCACGCTGGCGGAGGTCTCGGCCGAGGACTTCGACGTGCTGGTCGTGCCGGGCGGCACGGTCAACGCGGACAAGCTGCGGGCCGAGGCCCGCGCGGTCGAACTGGTCAAGGAGTTCGCCGCGGCGGGCAAGCCGATCGCCGCGATCTGCCACGGACCGTGGCTGCTCGTCGAGGCCGCGCTCACCCAGGACAAGACGCTGACCTCGTATTCGTCCTTGCGCACCGACGTGACCAACGCGGGCGGGCGCTGGGTCGACGAGCCGGTGGTGCGGTCGCCGGAGCACGGCTGGCTGCTGATCACCTCGCGAAATCCGGGTGACCTCGACGAGTTCTGCCGAGCCATCGCCGAGGAACTCGTCGCGGTGCCGTAGTACCGCGCCCGGCCCATCCCGTTCCGCGCCGCCGAACTGAAACATGTTCTATTTTGATGAGCGAGATCGGTTTCATCGGAAGGGACGGGGAACGTCGTGGGCCAGGTTCTGGAGCGCATCGAGCGGTACGCGGACGAGATCAGGGCGGCGGGCGCCGACGGCGACAAGCTGATGCGCTTGACCGATGTGTCGGCCAAGCGGCTGCGCGATGCCGGAGCGATCCGCATGCTGCAACCGAAACAGTACGGCGGGCTCGAGGTGCATCCGCGAGAGTTCGCCGAGACCACCATGGCGATCGGCGCGATGGACGGTGCGACCGGCTGGGTCACCGGCATCGTCGGCGTGCATCCGTGGGAGCTGGCGTTCTTCGACCCGAAGGCGCAGGACGAGGTGTGGGCGAAGGATCCCGACACCTGGATGGCCTCACCGTACGCGCCGATGGGCGTGGCGACGCCGACCGACGGCGGCTATCTGCTCAGCGGGCGCTGGTCGTTCTCCTCCGGCACCGACCACTGCCAATGGGTGATGATCGGCGCCGCGCTCGGCGATCGAGACGGCAAGCGGCTCATGCCGCCTCAGGTGCTGCACGTGCTGGTGCCGCGCGCTGACTACGAGATCGACCAGGACAGCTGGGATGTCGTCGGACTGCGCGGCACCGGCAGCAAGGACCTGATCATCGACGACGCGTTCGTCCCTGCCCATCGCGCCATCGACGCGACAAAGGTCTTCGACGGCACCGCACCGAAGGAGGCGGGGCGCGGCGAAACGCTCTACAACTTCCCGTTCTCGTGCATCTTCCCGCTGGGCATCACCGCCTCGCTCATCGGCATCGCCGAGGGCGCGCTGGCTTGTCACATCGCCGCGCAGAAGTCCCGGGTGGCGGTGACCGGCATCCCGGTCAAGGAGGACCCGTACGTCCTGTACGCGATCGGCGACGCCGCCGCCGAGATCGCGGCCTCGCGGGCCGCGCTCCTCGAAACCGTGGACCGGTTCTGGGATCTGGTCGAACGCGGGCAGGAGGTGAGCTTCGAGCAGCGGAGCATCGGCCGGCGCACCCAGACGGCCGCGGCCTGGCGCGTGGTGCGGGCCGTCGACGAGATCTTCGCCCGCTTCGGCGGCGGCGCGCTACAGCTGAAGACACCGCTGCAACGCTTTTGGCGCGACGCGCACGCGGGCCTCACCCACGCCATCCACGTCCCCGGCTCGATCTTCCACGCATCGGCACTCACCCAACTCGGCGGCGAACCCCAGGGCATCCATCGCGCGATGATCTGAGCGCGCTGCTCCGCCGAGACGGTTGGGTTCACCGGTCCGCGTGCGCGGCAAGCAGTTCGGTGAATTCCTCGGCGTAGGCGAGTTGGCGGGTCAGGCTCGCGCATCGGTCGCGGGCCCTGGCATGCATGTCGCGCACTACGCCGCGGGCGCTGTCGGCGGCGGTGCCGGGAGCATCGAGGGTAGCGAGGGCGTACTGCGCAACGCGGCGAGCACCGACCCGCCGTCATGGTCGGCACGAGTCGGCGACACCATCGGTACTCCAATTCATCGGCCGCCACCGCGCACCGGGCAGCACTCGGCCACACCGGCGAAACGGTCACGGGGACAGGGGAAACCACGACTCGACACAAGCAGTGGGGGGTCCGGCCACATTGCCGACCACAGCGGCGAGAGCTATCACTCAGCAACGGAAACACTACTCTCCCGTCGAGGGAGGGTTGCAAGCCGAAGACCGCCCGGGGTGGTGCAGATCTCACGCGAGATCCGGGGGCGGCGCGACCGATCGGCGCGGCCACCCGCACCGCGGTCGGCTATGGTCGGACTCGATCTTGCCGACCACTCCCCTGCGACGGATCCCATGACTATCGAGCTCGTCCTCGCGGTTGTCGCCGCGCTCGAAGCCGTCGGGCTGGTCGTGCTGGTCGTCGCGCTGCGGCGCAGCAGGCGCGAACTCGACGAGCTGCAACGCAGATTCGATGCCGGGCAGCTGCTGAAGATCAGCGGTCGCGAGGCGGTCAAGACGGTATGGGATACCGCGAACCTGTTGCGCAAGAAAGGGTTCCGCGGTGCGGTGCTGACCTCGATCGAGGACCTCGCAGGCTGGGCACAGGTCGAGCGCCCGGATCTGGCGCGGCTCACGCCCGACGGTCACGTCGTCATCACGTTCTCCGATATCGAAGGATCGACCGCGCTCAACGAGCGGCTCGGCGATCAGGCCTGGGTGAAGCTGCTCGACCGGCACGACCGGCTGATCCGAAAGTGCGTGAGCAAACACGACGGCCACATCGTCAAGAGCCAGGGCGACGGGTTCATGATCGCGTTCGCCGAACCGGAACAGGCGGTGCGCTGCGGCCTGGACGTCCAGCACGCCCTCGGCAACGGCGGCAAACTCACCGGGCGCGAACGCGTTCGGGTGCGGATCGGCATCCACATGGGCACCTCGGTCCGCCGCGGCGACGACCTGTTCGGCCGCAACGTGGCCATGGCCGCCCGGGTCGCCGGACAGGCCAACGGCGGCGAGATCCTCATCAGCGAGGCGGTCCGGGATTCGATCACCGCACAACCCGACATCTCCGTCGTCGCCCAACGCGAGGTCGAACTGAAAGGCTTGCACGGCAAGCACACTCTCTACGCGGTCGAGCGCGCCTAGGAGCCGCTACCCACCGTAGGCGCGAAGCGACGCTCCCAGAGTTCGGGAATCGTCACCGTGGCAGTGCCTTTCGTGGCTGCGGCGCTGTTGTGGTTCGCCCTGCCGCGCGGTCACGCGGATTTCCTGCTGACGCCCATCCCCGCAGCCATCCGCCGCGCCGCGACCGCCTCCACCACCGCGGCCAGGACCAGAAGGCCGAACGCCGCCACCGCGACGACGTCGGTCGACTGGAACCCGTCGGCGGGCACGTAGTCCGCGTACCGTCGCGGCATACCGTTCATCGGCACGAAGGACGTCCAGCCGAACTCGTATGTGTCGTCCGCACCGAACCAGTCGAGGCCGCCCGCCAGCATGGCGGCCACCACGAAGACCCACCAGAGCGCGTGGCCAGCCAGGTGCGCGTAGCGAAAGAGCCGAGTGCGGTTCATGCCAGCAAACTAGAACACGCTGCACCAGGACCGGCGCAATCGTCACCGAGCCGTGTCGCCCGCCAAGACCGCCGCTCCCGCCCGCGCCAGCTCCGCGGCGGGCTGGGTCGCGTCGACCACCGTGCCGTGCTCGTCCGGACCCAGCGGTTCCAGGGCGGCCAGTTGGGAATCCAGGAGGCTCGCGGGCATGAAATGGCCGCTGCGCTCGGTCATTCGGTGCGCGAGTTCGTCGCGCGGGGCGGCCAGGTGCAGGAAGAACGCCGCGGGCGCCGCGGCGCGGAGTCGGTCGCGGTAGGCGCGCTTCAGCGCGGAGCAGGTGATGACGCCGCCGCCCGCCGTGTGCTCGGCCATCCAGCCCGCGACGGCGTCCAGCCAGGGCGCCCGGTCCGCGTCGTCCAGCGGGATACCGGCGGCCATCTTGGCGACGTTCGCCGCGGGGTGGAACTCGTCGCCTTCGGCGTACGGCACGTCCAGGACGGCGGCGAGTTCCCGGCCGACCGTCGACTTGCCGGAGCCCGACACCCCCATCACCACCACGATCGGCACTTCGGGTCGGTGCGCCACCTCGGCTCCTCAACATCGAGTCCGCCGCCGTCGGCGCCGGAAATCCAGGCTCCGAGCCTACCGCGACCGCGGCGGGCAGCACGCTGTAGCTGTCGGCGGTGCGCAGGTCGTTGAGCACGGCCCGCTCGCCTGCCTCGGATCGCCGGTGCGCAGCGCGTGCGCGGCGCCGAGGCCGAGAACCGAGGCCGAACAGCGCCGCGACCCACATGGCCAGCCCGGCCCGCTGGGCCCGTACGACCATGCCGAACACGGTGCGGGTGAACGGGCCCGCCCCGGGCGCACCGGGCGGCGCGCGGAACAGTCCGGCGTCGTAGTCGCGGATCTGTTCGATCCGCAGCGCCAGCAGGAAGAGCGCACCGGCGAGCAACGCGCACAACAGGATCGACCGAACGGATGGATGAACTGGGCGATGCCGAGCGGCGACAGCAGCCGCAGCACATCGGAGTCGACGGTGTCGCCGAGGGCGCGCAGCACGTAGGCGAGTCCCAGTGCGCCGCAGGCGATTCCGTAGGCGCCATCCGGTCCCGGCGCGGCAAGCCATGCCGCCGCCACCGCGTCGCGGTGTGACAGGAACTTGCCATTGCCGCCTCCGGCGCCCGGCCGCGAGATGCGCGGAGACGAGGGTCACCGCGGCGCACCCCGGCCGGGGCCGGAGCCGCCGAGTTCGGGCACGATGGTGATCATGGAATTGCGCATCTTCACCGAACCACAGCAGGGCGCGAACTACGACACCTTGCTCACCGTTGCCAAGGCCACCGAGGATCTGGGATTCGACGCGTTCTTCCGATCCGACCACTACCTGCACATGGGCGACGCCGACGGGCTGCCCGGCCCCACCGACGCGTGGCTCACCCTCGCCGGACTGGCCAGGGAGACCAAGCGGATCCGGCTCGGCACCCTGGTCACCGCCGCCACCTTCCGACTACCCGGCCCGCTGGCCATTCAGGTGGCACAGGTGGACCAGATGTCCGGCGGACGGGTGGAACTCGGACTCGGCAGCGGCTGGTTCGCCGAAGAGCACGCCGCCTACGGCATCCCCTTCCCCGCGGACAAGTTCGCCCGGCTGGAGGAACAGCTCGCCATCATCACCGGCCTGTGGTCGACCAAGCTCGGTGACACCTTCTCCTTCGACGGCGAGCACTACCAGCTCACCGACTCCCCCGCCCTGCCCAAACCGGTACAGAACCCGGTGCCGGTGCTGATCGGCGGCCATGGCGCCAGCCGCACGCCGCGTCTGGCGGCCGAATACGCCACCGAGTTCAACATGCCGTTCTCCTCGATCGAGGACAGCGCGGCCCAATTCGGCCGGGTACGCGCCGCCGCCGAGGCACGCGGACGCCGGGCCGACGACCTCGTCTACTCCAATGCCCTGGTCGCCTGCGTCGGCGCGAACGACGCCGAGGTGGCCAGGCGCGCCGCCGCGATCGGCCGCGAGGTGGACGAGCTGAAGACCAACGGCCTCGCCGGGTCGCCTGCCGAGGTGGTCGACAAGATCGGCCGCTACGCCGAGATCGGCGCGCAGCGAATCTACCTGCAGATCCTGGACCTGTCCGACCTCGACCACCTCGAACTGATCGCGGCCCAGGTGCAAGCGCAGCTCTGATCGGACACCGGCCGGGCCGCTGCCGCGCGCGGTCGGCAGGTCGCCGATGCTCGGCTCGGCCGGTTCGTCCGCGCGCCCACCCCTACCGAGACCGAAACCGGCGCGGCGGACCGCGCGGCGGCCTACTTTGGTGGGCATGACGCCGCTGCAACGCTACATAGCGGAGGAGATCGCGGCCGATCACGCGTTCTTCAACGACACCGGGCCGCGGTACGCACCCGACGCGGCGGCGCAGGCCTGGCGACGTGTATTGGATTGGTACGGCACATATCTCGGTTGGCGCGCCCGGCGGCCGGGTCCGCGCCCCGCCGCTCGATCAGGACGCCCGGTCTTGGTCGCCCAGATCGTCCTCCCCCAGCGTGGCATCGCCCAGCGCGACGTCCTCGCACGCCTGTAGTAACGGCCGCAATCGGTCCATCGCGCTGCTGCGGACCGCGAGCACCGTGGGTAACGCGAGCACCCCCGGCGTGCACAGCGGCAGGAACGCCACTCTGCTGCTGCGGAGCAGCCTGGCGTGCGGCGCGTAGAGCACCGTCCACCCTGGTTCGCCCGCACCGAGCACGGCCAGGGTGTCCTGGATGGAGACCTGCTCCGGGCCGAGCACCGGCTCGAAACCCGCGTTGTGGCAAGCGGTGAGCACCAGATCGTCGAGTAAAGCGTTGTTGAGCCGATTGGTCAGATACAGCGGCAGCTCGGCCAGTTCGGCCAGATCGACGCAGCGGTCGATGGCCGATGGATGGTCGGCGGGCAGCGCGACCACCAGTTCGTCGTGCCAGACCGGGATCTGGCGCACGCCCTCCGGCGCGGCCACCTCACCGCGGAGAAACGCCGCGTCCCACTCGTATTCGGAGACCTTGCGCAACCGCTGTCCCAGGGCGGCCGAGGTCAGTTCCACCTTCACGCCCGGGGCTCGCTGCTTGAGCGCGACGAGCAATCGCTCCAGTCGCTCACCCATGCCGCGACTGGTCCCGATCCGCAATACCGAAGGCGGGGTGAGGAAATCGGCGACGCTGGAGCGCGCGCGCCGCTCCGCCGCGAGCACCCGCCGGGCGGCAGGCAGGAACGCCGTCCCTGCCTCGGTGAGCTGGACGCTGCGGGGTGAACGTTCGAGCAGGACCACGCCGAGCTCGCGCTCGAGTCTGCTCAGCTGCTGACTGACCGACGACTGCACGATCATCAGTCGCTCGGCCGCTCTGCCGAAATGTAGTTCTTCGGCCACCGCGACGAAGTATCTCAGTTGACGAAGTTCCACATGACCTCTGCGGGGTTCGGGGACAAGACTTGGGTCAGGCTACCGCCCGCGCCGCGCGGGTCACCGATGCGCCTTGTTCCAGCGCGCCGTGCGCCGCGCTGGACGACAATGGATGGCTCGATGTCCAGACGCGAAGACGGCGGAGGTGCACTCTTGCGCGAGACGGCGATCCGGTCGACAACCGCTGCGCGGTGGCGCGCCGCGGCGGCGGTGACGCTGCTCGTCGGCGCGCTGTCGGCCTGCGGAAACTCCGGCGAACCTGGTCGCCCCGGCACGGCGAGCAGCGCGCCGGTCACCACGGCCCCGCTCACCGCGGCGAGCAATCCGGCGGGCACGCCCGACCTCGACGCGGCCGAGGAGATCGCCCAGGGGATCGCTGTGCCTTGGGGGCTGGCGCTCATTCCGGGCGGCGGCGCACTGGTCGCCGAACGCGACAGCGGCCGGATTCTGCGAATCATGCCCGAACACGAGCCCGAACAGATCCATCAGGTGCCCGGCGTCGTCGCCGGCGGCGAGGGTGGCCTGCTCGGCCTGGCACTCTCGCCGCAGTACCTCGAAAACCGTTACGTGTACGCCTATTTCACCGCCGAGCACGACAATCGCATCGTGCGGCTCCGCCCGGACGGGCCGCCGGAGCCGATCTTCACCGGAATCGCCAAGGCGGGCAACCACAATGGCGGTCGGATCGCCTTCGGGCCGGACGGCATGCTGTACGTGGGCACCGGCGACGCCGGGCAGCGCACCCTGGCCCAGGACCCGGCTAGTCCGAACGGCAAGATCCTCCGGCTGACCCCGGAAGGCCAACCCGCGCAGGGCAATCCGATTCCGGGATCGCCGGTGTACAGCCTGGGCCATCGCAACGTGCAAGGGCTGGCCTGGGATGGTTCCGGGCGCTTGTTCGCGGCGGAGTTCGGGCAGAACAGGTTCGACGAGGTCAACCTGATCGAACCGGGGCACAACTACGGCTGGCCCACCGTCGAAGGCAAGGGCGGGACCGATCGCGGGTTCACCGATCCGCTGCTCACCTGGCCGACCGCCGAGGCGTCGCCGTCGGGGATCGCGATCGGCGGCGACACCCTCTATGTCGCCGCGCTGCGCGGCGCGCGACTGTGGGCGGTGCCGTTGCGCGACGGGGTGCCCGGCGAGCCGCGCGCGCTACTGCGCGACGCATACGGGCGGCTGCGCACCGTCGTGGCGGCACTGGACGGCGCGCTGTGGATCACCACCTCGAACACCGATGGGCGCGGTGACCCGCGGCCGAATGATGATCGCGTGGTGCGGTTCCCGGCGCGCTGAGCCTGCTCGCCTCAGTCGCGCGCAGGCGCCACGACGGCCCTGCCGAGCCGCCACACCGCGTAGGTCAGCGGGACGCCGGGGCGATAGGCCAGGTGGGTCATCGACGGCGCGTCGAGCACCTGCAGATCCGCGCGCGCACCGACGCGCACCACGCCGACGTCGTCGCGGCGCAGCGCACGCGCGCCGCCCGCGGTCGCGGCGTACACCGCTTCGGCCACCGACAGTCCCATCTGGAGCACCGCGGTCGCCACGCAGAACGCCATCGAGGTGGTGTACGAGCTGCCGGGGTTGGCGTTGGTGGCCAGTGCGACGGTCGCGCCCGCGTCCAGCAGGGCGCGCGCGGGCGCGAGCCGCTGTCTCGTGGACAGATCACAGGCGGGTAGCACGGTGGCGACGGTGTCGGACGCGGCGAGCGCCTCGATGTCCGCGTCGGTCAGGTAGGTGCAGTGATCCACGCTCGCCGCACCGTGTTTCACCGCCAGCCGCACGCCGGGACCGGGGCCGAGTTGGTTGCCGTGCACGCGCAACCCGAGCCCCCGCGCACCGGCGGCCTCGAGCACCCGGCTGGTCTGCGCCTCGTCGAACGCTCCGGTCTCGCAGAACACGTCAGCCCACCGGACGTAGGGTGCGACCGCGTCGAGCATCGGACCGCACACCAGATCCAGGTAGTGGTCGGGGGTCATTCCCGAGGGCACCAGGTGCGCGCCGAGGAAGGTCACCTCGTCGGCGGCCGCGGCGGCGAGCCGGGCAGAGCGCAGTTCGTCCGCGACGCTGAGCCCGTAGCCCGTCTTGGTCTCGAGGCAGGTGGTGCCCTGGCGCCGGGCCTCGGCGAGATGGCGGGCCAGATTGGCCGAGAGTTGTTCGTCCGACGCGGCTCTCGTGGCGGCGACGGTGGTCGCGATGCCGCCCGCGCGATAGGGCCTGCCCGCCATCCTGGCCTCGAACTCGGCGGTGCGATCACCGGCGAAGACGAGATGGGTGTGGCTGTCGACCCAGCCGGGCAGCGCGGCCCGCCCGCCCACGTCGACCCGGTCGTCGGCCGCGGGCGCCGCGGCGGCCTGGCCGACCCAGGCGATGCGCTGGCCGTCGAACAGCACGGCGGCGTCGCGCAGCGGGCCTTCCTCGGTATTGGTGGTGAGTTCACCGATACCGGTGATCAGGGTCGACACAGTGCCTCGATCTCCTCTCGCAACACGGTTGCTGGTTGGTCCACGTGCAGGTGACGGTGCTCGGACACGACCGGACGGCCCGCGATCAGCACCGAGTGGACGTCGCTCGCGGCGGCGGCGAACAGCGCGGCGGCGGGCGCGGTCCCCGCGGTCCGGATCGACGACAGGTCGACGGTGACCAGATCGGCGGCCGCGCCGGGGGCGATCCGGCCGGCTTCCGGCCAGCCGATCGACGCGTGATCGGTAGCGGCACGGTACAACTCGGCCGGGGTGAACCGGCCGCGGGCGCGACTGGCCAGCCGCTCGTCGAGCTCGAGCGCGCGCCACTCTTCGAACGCGTCGATGACGGCGTGGCTGTCGGTGCCGAGGCAGAGCCCGACACCGGCGTCGGCGAGCGCGCGGGCCGGGCCGATGCCGTCACCGAGGTCGCGTTCGGTGGTGGGGCAGAAACACGCCCTGGTGCCCGAGTCGGCGAGCTGACCGATGTCGACGCCGGTGAGGTGGGTGGCGTGCACCGCGACCGTCCGCGGGCCGAGCACACCGGTCTTCGCCAGCAGCGCGGTCGGGGTGAGGCCGTGTGCGGCAAGGCAATCGCTGTTCTCGGCGGGCTGCTCGGACAGGTGCACGTGCAGCGGCCGTCCAGCGGCCGCCGCCGCGACGACCGACAGCGCGTCCGCGGGCACGGCACGCACCGAATGCGCGGCGACACCGGTGCGCACCAGCTCCGGTTCCGGGGTGAACGCCGCGGCGCGAGTCGCCCACGCGTCCACCGTGCCGTCGCTGAAGCGCAGCTGATGCGCACCCAGGTCGACACCGAAACCGCCTGCGAGATAACAGGTGTCGAGCAGAGTCAACCGGATGCCGGCATCGGCCGCCGCGGCCGCGAGCGCCCCGCTCATGGCCGTGGGATCGGCGTAGGGCACCCCGCCCGGCCCGTGGTGCAGGTAGTGGAACTCGCCGACGCTGGTGTAACCGGCCAGCACCATCTCGGCGTAGACGGCGCGCGCCAACCGGTAGTACGAGTCCGGATCCAGCCGCGCGGCAACGGCATACATGCGTTCCCGCCAGGTCCAGAAGGTGCCCTGATCATGCTGGGTGCGCCCGCGCAGCGCGCGATGGAAGGCGTGGGAGTGCGCATTGGCGAAACCGGGCACGGTCAACCCGCGCAGCCGCGTACCGGTGGGCGCCGTGTCGGCCGCCACCGCATGGATCGCCGTGCCGCGTACATCGATGCGCACCCCGGCCGCCAAACCGTCGGGCAGCCAGGCATATTCGGCCCAGTACACGGTCACGGCAGGCTCCCTGGCGCGGTGGCGGCGGGTGTGCCGCCGGTGCGGTCGCGGTTCATCCCGCGAGCTCCGCCAGTACGCGCGCCAGACCCGCCGCGCCACTGGCCACATCGGCCGCCTCGGCGTGCTCCTCCGGCGCGTGGCTGATGCCGGTGGGGTTGCGCACGTACAGCATGCCCGAGGGCACGTGGGCCGCCAGGATGCCCGCGTCGTGGCCCGCGCCGGTCGGCAGCGCGGGCACGCCGCCGAGCACCTCGTCCATCCGCTTGCGCAGGGTCTCGTCGAAAACCACGTCGTCCGAATAGGACTCCTGGGTGACGGTCAGCTCGCAACCCTCCGCCGCGGCGGCCGCGGCCGCCGCCTCGGTGATGTCCTCGACCAGCGCGGCGGTGCGGCCCTCGCCCGCCGCTCGCGCGTCCAGCCACAGGTCGACCGTGGACGCGATCACGTTGGTGCCACCCGGTGTCGGCACCAGCCTGCCCACCGTGGCGCGTGCGTCGGTCATCGCGGCGGCGGCCCGGCGGGCGGCCGCCACCACCGCGGCGGCGGGCAGCATCGGGTCGTGCCGGTCGGCGAGCCGGGTCGCGCCCGCGTGGTTTCCCTGGCCGGAGAAGGAGAACCGGTACCGGCCGTGCGCGATGATGCTGCTGCCGGTGGCGATCGGGCTGTCCAGCTCGATCAGGCCGCGACCCTGCTCGACGTGCAACTCCACGAAACAGCCGATCTTCGACAGCAATTCGGGGTCGGGGCCGAAGCGCTTCGGATCGTGGCCCGCCTTCATCGCCGCCTCGGCGAGGGTGATCCCGTCCGCGTCACGCAGATTGCGGGCCCGGTCGGGATCGAGGGCGCCGGTGAGCAGCCGGGAGCCGAGGCAGGGCACCCCGAAGCGGCCGCCCTCCTCCTCCGCGAAGACCAGCACCGCAAGCGGGCGGGCCGGCGCGAAGCCCTCGTCCTGCAGGATCTCCACGGCCGCAAGGGCACTGGCGACGCCGAGCGGCCCATCGAACGCGCCGCCGCCGGGCACCGAATCGAGGTGGCTGCCGGTGACCACCGCGCCCGGTTCCTGAGGTCCCCACCACGCCCAGACGTTCCCGTTGCGGTCGGTGTTCACGTCCAGCCCGAGGTGCAGCGCCTGGTCGATGTACCAGTCGCGCAACTCGAAATCGGCGTAGTCGTAGACGTGGCGCGAATAGCCGCCGCGGCGGGCATCCCTGCCCACCCCGGCGATCTCGGCCATCAACTCGTTCACGCCCACGGCGTCGCTCCTGTCGTGCTCGGTCCAGGCCGGTGGTTCACGGCGCCTCGTGCATGGGGATGCGAACGCCGCGCTCGGCGGCGATCTTGTTCGCCCGGTCGTAGCCCGCGTCCACGTGCCGGATCACGCCCATCCCGGGATCGTTGGTGAGCACGCGCTCGATCTTCTGCGCGGCCAGCGCGGTCCCGTCGGCGACGCACACCTGCCCGGCATGAATCGAGCGGCCGATGCCGACGCCGCCACCGTGATGGATCGACACCCAGGTCGCGCCGGACGCGGTGTTCAACATGGCGTTGAGCAGGGGCCAGTCCGCGATCGCGTCGGAGCCGTCGGCCATCGCCTCGGTCTCCCGGTACGGCGAGGCGACGCTGCCGGAATCGAGGTGATCGCGGCCGATCACCACCGGCGCCCGCAACTCACCGCTGGCCACCATCTCGTTGAAGCGTAGCCCGGCCAGATGTCGCTCGCCGTAGCCGAGCCAGCAGATGCGTGCCGGAAGTCCTTGGAAGGCAACGCGATCGCTCGCCAGGGTGATCCAGCGGCGCAGCGACTCGTTCGCCGGGAACAGCTCGAGCATGGCACGGTCGGTGGCCGCGATATCGGCCGGGTCGCCCGAGAGCGCGGCCCAGCGGAACGGGCCCTTGCCCTCGCAGAACAGCGGCCTGATGTAGGCGGGTACGAAGCCGGGGAAGTCGAAGGCACGGTCACAGCCGCCGAGCGCGGCCTCACCGCGCAGCGAGTTGCCGTAGTCGAACACCTCGGCGCCGCGGTCGAGGAAACCGAGCATCGCGCCCACATGCTCGGCCATCGATTCGCGGGCGCGCTCGGTGAACTCGTCCGGCTTCTTGGCCGCGTAGTCCGCCCAGTCCTCGACGGCGATGCCGCGCGGCAGGTAGGCCAGCGGGTCGTGCGCGGAGGTCTGGTCGGTGACGATCTCCGGGTCCAGACCCAGCTCCAGCAGGCGCGGCAGCACCTCGGCAGCGTTCCCGATCAGACCGACCGACAATGCCTTTCGCTGCTTGCGCGCGTCTTGCACGCGGGCCACCGCGTCGTCCAGGTCGGTGGCCACCTCGTCGAGGTAGCGCTCCTGCACGCGCCGGTGCGCGCGGGCCGGATCGCATTCGATCACCAGCGCGACGCCGCCGTTCATGGTGACCGCCAGCGGTTGCGCGCCCCCCATGCCGCCGAGACCCGCGGTCACCGTGAGCGTGCCGGCCAGGGTGCCGCCGAATCGCTTGTCCGCCACCGCGGCGAAGGTCTCGTAGGTGCCCTGCAGGATGCCCTGCGTGCCGATGTAGATCCACGAGCCCGCGGTCATCTGGCCGTACATGGTCAGACCGAGCGACTCCAGCCTGCGGAACTCGGGCCAATTCGCCCAGTCGCCGACCAGATTGGAGTTCGCGATCAGCACCCGCGGCGCCCACTCGTGGGTGCGGAACACCCCGACCGGCTTACCCGACTGCACCAGCAGCGTCTCGTCGGTCTCCAGGGTGGTCAGGCAGCGGGTGATGGCGTCGAAGCTGGCCCAGTCGCGCGCGGCCTTACCGGTGCCGCCGTACACGACCAGATCCTGCGGGCGCTCGGCCACCGCCGGATCGAGGTTGTTGTGCAGCATCCGCATAGCGGCCTCGGCCTGCCAGTTCTTGGCGGTGAGTTGCGTTCCGCGTGCGGCGGTGATTACCCGAGTCATGAATGCGGCCCCTGTCTGTGGCTATCGAGGGTGATCGAGAAGGAGGAGATCGGCTCTCGCGCAAGCGGTACCGACCAGCGAGACGACGGCGCCGACCGGTGCGGCCGTTTCGGCGCTCATGCGCCCAGGTGCGGCTCGACCGCGCGGGCCAGCGCGCCCGAGCGCACCAACCGCTCGGCGGCGGCGATCTCCGGGGCCAGGTGGCGATCCGGACCGGGACCGTCGACCTCGGCCCGCAGCAACGCCACCGCGGCGGCGGTCGCGGGGCCCGGCCGCAGCGGGGCACGGAGGTCGAGTGCCCGTGCGGCCGTGAGGTATTCGACCGCGAGCACGGTGGCAAGGCCGTCGACGGCGGTGCGCAGCTTACGGGCCGCCGACCAGCCCATGGAGACGTGATCCTCCTGCATCGCGCTGCTGGGGATCGAGTCCACCGAGGCGGGCACGGCCAGCCGCTTCAGCTCGCTGACCACCGCGGCCTGGGTGTACTGGGCGATCATATGGCCGGAGTCGACGCCGGGATCGGCGGCCAAGAACGCCGGAAGACCATGCGACCGAGCGACATCCAGCATGCGATCGGTGCGACGCTCGGCCATGCTCGCCACATCCGCCACCGGGATCGCCAGGAAGTCGAGCACGTAGGCGACCGGAGCGCCGTGGAAGTTGCCGTTCGACTCCAGCCGTCCGTCGGCCAGCACCACCGGATTGTCGACGGCGGCGGCCAGCTCCCGGCTCGCGACCAGCTCGGCGTGCGTCACGGTGTCGCGCGCCGCGCCGTGCACCTGCGGCGCGCAGCGCAGCGAGTAGGCGTCCTGCACCCGATTGCAGTCCGGCCCACGGTGACTGGCCACGATCTCCGAGCCGGCCAGCGCGGCGGCGATCCTGGCGGCCGCGCGGCCCTGGCCCGGATGCGGGCGCAATGCCTGCAGGTCGTCGGCGAAAACCCGATCGGTGCCGAGCAACGCCTCCACGCTCATCGCCGCGGTGATGTCGGCGACGTCGAGCAGCATGTTCAGGTCGGCGAGCGCGAGCATCAGCATGCCGAGCATACCGTCGGTGCCGTTGGTCAGCGCGAGGCCTTCCTTCTCGGCCAGCACCACGGGCTGTATGCCGTTGAGGCGCAGCGCTTTTCCGGCGTCCATCACGGTACCCGCGGCATCGGTGACCTCACCCTCGCCCATCAGCGCCAGCGCGACGGCGGCCAGCGGGGCGAGGTCGCCCGAGCAGCCGAGGGAGCCGTACTCGTGCACGACGGGGGTGATATCGGCGTTGATCAGCGCGGCCAGCGTCGCCGCCGTCTCGGGCCGGACGCCGGTATGGCCGGTGGCCAGGGTGCGCAGCCGCAGTACCATCAGCGCGCGGACCACCTCACGCTCCACCGGGCGCCCGGCGCCCGCGGCATGCGAGCGGATCAGCGAGCGCTGCAACGCGACCCGGCTCTCGGCCGGGATGTGGCGGGTCGCCAGCGCGCCGAACCCGGTGGAGACGCCGTAGGTCGGCACCGCGCCCGCGGCCAACGCGTCGACATGGGCCCGCGCCGCGGCCAGCCGCGCCTCGGTGGCCTGGCTCAGGTGGACCTTGGCACCGTGCCGGGCGACGGCGACGACCTGCTCCCCGGTGAGGGGCGCGTCGAGGGCGACGGTGGGTAGCTGTGCGGTGTCGGGCATGGCCCCTATTCCACCGCCACGACGGGCGGTGGAGAACGCGCGGCGGTGCGATAGTGTCTGATATCCAAGACACGCCGAGGAGATGGCATGGGAACCAGTAGTGACGTCCCGGCGTTGCGTCGCGGGTTGGCGGTGTTGCGACTGCTCGCGGGCCGAGCCGGACCGATCTCCGCGTCGACGATCGCGCGCGAACTCGAGCTACCGAGGTCGACCACGTATCACCTGCTCGGCGAGCTGGAAGCCGCCAGATTCGTGACGCGGCTGCCCAGCGAGCGCCGCTACGGGCTCGGCATCGCCGCGTTCGAACTCGGCTCGGCCTACCTGCGCCACGATCCGCTGGAACGGCTGGCCGGGCCGCTGCTGCGCGAGCTGGTCGAGCAGGTAGGCCACAACGCGCACCTGGGCGTGCTGCACGGCAACGAGCTGCTGTACCTCATCAAGGAACGGCCAGTACGGCCGGAAACGCTGGTCACCGGCGTCGGCGTGCGGCTACCCGCACATCTCACCGCGTGTGGGCGGGCCATCCTCGCCCATCTGCCCCCGGCACAGATCCGGGCACTGTTCCCCTCGGCCGCGTCCTTCGTCCGGCGCACCGATCGGGGACCGAACTCGCTGCAGGCGTTGCGTACCGTGCTGGCCACCGAGCGCCGTCGCGGCTGGGCCTGCGAAGACGGGCACGTCACACCGGGTTTCGCGTCGGTGGCCTATCCGGTCTTCGATCACAATCACAGCCCGATCGCGGGCATCAGCGTCACACTGCGCCATCACTGCGAGGAGCTGCCGTGCCCGGCGGACTGGACGCCGTTGGCGATCCGGGTGCGCGCGGCCGCGGACCAGCTGACCCAGCACATCGGGGGGCGGTGATTCGCTCAGAGTTTGCGCCCGACGCCGCCCCAGGCGGCGGAGGGCTTTTCGTCGGGTTCGCTCGCGTCGGGATGCCACTGGTTCACCGGCACCACGCCGGGCTCGACGAGTTCGAGATTCTGGAAGACCTCGCGGATCTGGTCGACGCTGCGGACATAGTACGGCACCGCACCGGTTTTCGCGTAGTAGTCCGATAGGCGGACCAGTCGCTGATCCTCCGTGGTGCCCTCGTACATCGCGAAATAACTACCGGATGGAATGGCGTCCTGTAACACCGCGGTGACCCGGATAACGTCGTCCCAGGTGCGCGCGTGACCGAGCACGCCCATGAACAGGACCGCAATCGGCTTGTTGAAGTTCAGAATATTTCGCGCCTCTTGCACAATCTGTTCGGGATCATGGAAATCGGATTCCACAAGGGCGGTGACGCCTTCGTCGGTGGTGTTGATCAGCAGCGCCCGCGCGTGCGCGAGCACGAGCGGGTCGTTGTCCACGTAGACGATCTTGGACTCCGGCGCGATACCCTGCGCGACCTCGTGAGTGTTCTGCATCGTCGGCAGTCCGGTGCCGACATCGAGGAACTGGCGGATGCCCGCCTCGGCGGCGAGGTAGCGCACCGCGCGGATCAGGAACCGCCGCGATTGCCGGGCCATCGTGCCGATCTCCGGGAAAACCGATTCCCCCGACTCGCCGGCAATGCGGTCTACTTCGTAAAAGTCCTGTCCCCCGAGCCAGTAATTCCAGATTCGTGCGGAATGCGGTACATCGGTGCGGACCAGCCGATCGCTTTCACGGACCATGATGCGGCTCCTAGCAGGGGTAAGGCGACGTGCGGCTGACTGTACAAGCGCCCACGAACGCGTGTCGGCGGATTCGGAGATAAACATCAAAGAGTCAGAATGGACACGAGTCGCCGACATCGCCGAGCGGGAATCGTTTGCTCGCCTGCACTATTGGGCGAACACTGTACCGCCACCCCACCCGACCGCCCGCTGTGGCCCGGAACACCGGCAGATGGGTTGTGCACAACTTAGTTGTGGGCTACCTTGTTGGCATGGCCGATCACCTGCACCTCGACGAGCAGCTCTGCTTCTCGCTCTACGCGGCGTCGCGGGCGATGACAGCGGTCTACCGCACCAAGCTCGAAAAATTGGGCGTCACCTATCCGCAATATCTCGTGCTGCTCGCGCTGTGGGAGCGCGACGGACGCAGCGTCGGCGAGCTATGCCAGACGCTGGCGCTGGACTCCGGCACTCTCTCACCGCTGCTCAAACGACTGGAGGCGGCGGGAAACATCGAACGCCGCCGCTCGGCCGAGGACGAACGGCGCGTCGAGATCCACCTCACCGGACAGGGAAAGGCGCTGCGTGACCGGGCCTGCGGCATACCGAACCAGATGTCGGCCGCCAGCGGCCTGTCCATGGACGAATTCCGGACGTTGCAGGACACCCTGCGGCGCCTGACCCGAGCACTGACAGCAACCGTCGAACAAGGAGAATGACATGCAGATCCTGTACACCGCAGAGGCTTTGGCGACCGGCGACGGACGCAACGGGCACGCCAGGACCACCGACGGCAAGGTCGACGTCGATCTCGCCGCACCCAAGGAGATGGGCGGCAGCGGCGAGGGCACCAACCCTGAGCAGCTGTTCGCGGCGGGTTATGCAGCCTGCTTCCACGGCGCCCTGCGCCTGGTCGGCAAGCAGGCGAAGGCGAACATCGACGATTCGGCGGTCGGCGCGAAGGTCGGCATCGGCCCGAACGACGCGGGCGGCTTCGGACTGACGGTCACCCTCGAGGTCTCGCTGCCGCACCTGTCGCGCGCGGAGGCACAGGCCCTCGCCGACAAGGCGCACCAGGTCTGCCCCTACTCCAACGCCACCCGCGGCAACATCGACGTCGACGTGCTCGTCGCCGAAGACTGATCGGAGCCGACATGCGTGCTGTAGTCATCGAGAGCTTCGGCGAACCCAAAGACGTACTGACCACAGCGCAACGGCCGGTACCCGAGCCAGGCGAGGGCGAGGTCAGGGTCGCGCTGGTCCTGTCCCCCATCCACAATCACGACCTGGCCATCGTGCGCGGCGTGTACGGCTACCGGCCGTCGCTGCCCGCGATCCCCGGCACCGAGGGCGTCGGGATCATCGACGCCCTCGGCCCCGGGGTCACCGGTTTGACCGTCGGACAACGGGTTACCGTGTCCGGCGCACAGAACGTCTGGGCCGAGTTCTTCCTCGCGAAGGCGGCCCAGGCGGTACCCGTGCCGGACTCGGTGTCCGATGAGACCGCCGCGCAACTGCTCGCCATGCCGCTCAGCGCGCTGATGCTGCTGGAAGATCTCGCGCTGGCGCCTGGCGACTGGATCGCGATCAACGCGGCCAACGGTGCGGTCGGCAGGCTCGTCAATGTGCTTGCGCGGCAACGTGATATCCGGGTGCTCAACCTGGTGCGCGGCCCGAAATCGGTCGCGGCGCTGCGCGCCGACGGCATCGAGCCGGTATTCGACACCGAGACCGAAGGGTGGCGAGAAGCAGCCGAGGCCGCGACGGCCGGTGCGCCGATCGTGCGGGCGGTCGATCAGGTGGGCGGCCGCGCGGCCGACGACCTGCTCGCCCTGCTCGGCCCGAAAGGCTGGCTGATCTCGTTCGGCGCGCTGTCCGGGCAGCCATTGAGCTTGAATCCTGGCCCGCTCATCTTCAAACAGGCCGTGGTCAAGGGCTTTTGGGGCGCGAAGCGGATCGAGGAGACCCCACCCGCCGACCGGCGGCGCCTGATCGGGGAACTGCTCGGCGCGGCGGCCGACGGTGTGCTGCGACTGGAGGTCGAGGCCACCTTCGCGCTGGAATCGGCAGCCGAGGCGGCGCTCACCACGGAGAGCCCGGGACGGCGCGCGAAAGTCGCGCTGGCGCCCAAGGTTTGACGCTCACGGGTGTGGTTCGAGGACGGCCATCGCGGCATTGTGACCGGCGATGCCGCTGACACCGCCGCCCCGGACCGCACCCGCGCCGCACAGGAACACGTTGGGATGCACGGTGGCCACGCCCCAGCGCGTGCCCGGATCCAGCGGCGAGTCGTCGGCACGGTAGGGAAAGGCCAAGTCACGGTGGAAGATATGTCCGCCGGGCAGGCCCACCTCCCGTTCCAGGTCGAGCGGCGTCTTCGCCTCCAGGCAAGGCCGGCCGTGCTCGTCCAACGCGAGGCAGTCGGCGAGCGGCTCGGCCAGCACCGCGTCCAGTTGCGCGAGGGTGGCCGCGACCAGCTCGGCCTTCGCCGCCGCCGGGTCCTTCGCGAAAAGCTTTGCGGGCGTGTGCAGGCCGAACAACGTCAAAGTGTGCATGCCCTGCGCCGCCAGCTCGGGCGACAGGATCGACGGGTCGGTCAAGGTGTGGCAGTAGATCTCCGAGGGCGGCGCGGACGGGATGCGGCCGATCGCCGCCTCGCCGTACGCCTGATCGAGCTGTGCGTACGACTCGGCGATGTGGAAAGTGCCCGCGAACGCGTCGCGCGGATCGACCGCACTGTCCCGCAGGGCGGGCAGCCTGCGCAGCAGCATGTTGATTTTCAGCTGTGCGCCTTCAGGTTTCGTCTCGGGCTCGGCGCCGAGCAGCCCGGCCAACTCGTGCGGGGCGGCGTTCACCAGCACGTGACCCGCCTCGACCGTGCCCGCGGCACAGCTCACCTCGGCGCGACGGCCATCGGTCGCGATGGCAGTGACCGCGCACTCGGTGACGAGCTCGGCACCGGCGGCGCGGGCCGCGGTCGCGAGCGCGTCGGTCAGCGCGCCCATGCCGCCGATCGGCACCTCCCAGTCGCCGGTGCCGCCGCCGATCACGTGATAGAGGAAGCAGCGGTTCTGGCGCAGGGACGGATCGTGCGCGTGGGTGAAGGTGCCGATCAACGCGTCGGTGAGCACGACGCCACGCACGGTGTCGTCGGCGAAGGTGGACTCGATGAGCTCGCCGAGCGGCCGCTCGAACAGCGACTCCCACGTCTCGCCCGCGCCGACCAGCTCACGCAGTTCGGTTCGCGTCGGCAGCGGTCGGGTCATGGTCGGGAAGACGCGCTCGGCCAGCCGCGCGGTGGTGCCGTAGAACCGTTGCCAGGCAACGTAATCCCGGTCCGATCCGGTCAAGCGCACGAAGCTCTCCCTGGTGCGCGCCGCCGAGCCGGTGTCGACCAGCAAGCCGCCCGCGCCGACCGGGGTATAGGACGAGATCCGCCGCGGCCGCGTCGCGAACGACAAGCCGAGCTCGTCGACGATCTGCCGAGGCAGCAGACTCACCAGGTAGGAATACCGGGACAGCCGCGCGTCGATTCCGGCGAAGACCCGCGCGGACACCGCGGCGCCGCCGGTCTCGGACTGTCGCTCCAGCAACAGCACCGACCGCCCCGCCCGCGCCAGATACGCGGCGGCCACCAACCCGTTGTGGCCGCCGCCGACGATCACCACGTCATACCTGGATCGTGTCGGCCGCATCTCTACTGCATAGCACGGGACAGGGCGGGGCGGCTCACTCCGTGAAAGAGACCGCGCCGGAGGGACAGATATCGGCGGCCTCGCGGACGGCGGCCACGCTGTCGGCATCCGGTGCCGCGGCGCGGACCCGCACGAGTCCGTCGTCCTCACCCTGATCGAAGACCGTGGGCGCGGTCAGGGCGCACAGGCCCGCGCCCACGCACACGGAACGGTCGGCGCTCACACGCATGTCTGCTCCTTTCGAGATCGCGCTCACCAGGTGACCGGGAGTTCGTTGACACCCTGGATCGTGGTGCCGGGTCGCAAGACCAGCCGGTCAACGGGCACGGCGAGGCGCAGCGTCGGAATGCGCTCGAGCAGGCCGCGAAGGATGACCTCTAGTTCCAGCCGGGCCAGGTTCTGCCCGAGGCACTGGTGCACGCCGTAACCGAAGGCGATGTGCTGGCGGGCGGAGCGATGCACATCGAAGGTATCGGGCTCGGCGAACACCGAACCGTCGCGGTTGGCGATGGAATTGGAGACGAGCACGCCCTCGCCCCGCTTGATCACCTGTCCGTCGATCTCGATGTCGGCCTTGGCGAACCGGCCACCGGCGATATCGGCGATCGCGAGATAGCGCAGCAACTCCTCGACCGCGCCCGGGATCAGGTCGGGATCGGCACGCAGGGCGGCATGCTGGTCCGGATGTTCGAGCAAGGTGATCACCGACAGCGAGGTCATCGACGCGGTGGTCTCATGGCCGGCGACCAGCAGCAGGATGGCCGAGGAGACCAGTTCCTCGCGGTCGATCTCGCCGTGCGCCAACTGCTCGGCGACCAGGCTGGACAGCAGCCCGGGGCCGGGCTCGGCCTGCGCCCGGGTGATCAACCCGTCCAGGTAGGCCGCCAGCTCGCCGCGCGCGGCGATGGCCGCCTCGCCGGTCGCCGACTGCACGAGGCGTCGGCTGGCGTCCTGGAACAGGTCGTGGTCCTCATACGGCACGCCGAGCAGCCGGCAGATCACCATCGATGGCACGGGCAGGGCGAACTGGTCGACCAGGTCGGCGGGCGGCCCGGCGACGAGCATGTCGTCGATGAAGCCGTGCACGATCCGCTCGATGTCGGCGCGCATGCCCTTCACCCGTTTCAGGGTGAACTCGCTGATCAGCATCCGCCGCTTGGCCCCGTGCTCCGGCGGGTCCAGGCTGATGAAGGCCGGTGTGCTCGCCTGGAACACGCGGAAACGCGGCGAAACGGCGGGAAAATTCGCGTGCGTGCGGTCCGAGGACAGTCGCGGATCGGCGAGCAGCGCGCGGGCGGTTTCGTGTTTGGTGACCACCCAGGCCTGCGTGCCGTCGTAGAGGCGCACCCTGCGCAGTGCGTCCTGCTCGTCGCGCAGCCGCGTGTACTGCTCGGGCAGGCGATAGGGGCAGGTGCGGTCGCTCGGGAAGGCGGGCGGAGTGTCGGTTCGGGGTGTCACAACTGTGTCGTTCATCGATCCCCTCGAGCTCGTAAGATACTCTTAGTACTCTATTTTTAGACTAGAGTGTCTTCCCAAGCAGCGCAACACTTTTCAGGAGTCCCGCCGTCAGTGAAAGCCCAGCAATCCGGCGCCGCGGCGGCCGGATACCGCAAGAGCACGCGCAGGCGCGGCGCGGAACTCGAGCGCGCCATCCTCACCGCGGCCCTGGACGAACTCGCCGAGGTGGGCTATCCCGCGCTCACCATGGACCGGGTCGCGCTCCGGGCGCGCACCAGCAAGACCGTGCTCTATCGTCGCTGGTCCAGCCGGGCCGAACTGGTCGTCGACGCGTGCGGCGTTGGCGGCGTCTCCGAGGTCGACCTCCCGGACACCGGTGCGTTGCGCACCGATGTGATCGCGCTGCTGCGGCAGATGTCGGTGAAGATGGCCACACCGTTCGGCGGCATCATGCGGGGGCTGCTCGCCGAGATGACCCGCGACGCCGAACTGGGCAATCTCATCCGGGAACGGATCCAGCGCGCCGGTTCGCCCGCGATCCACACCGTCCTGGAACGCGCCGTCGAGCGCGGCGAGGTGGACCGCGCGATCCTGAACTCACGGCGGGCCACCGTCGCCCCCGACCTGCTGCGCAATCAGTTCCTGCTGTTCGGGGCGCCGGTCGACGACGAGGTCATCATCGACATCGTCGACGAGGTGTATCTGCCGCTGGTGCTTCGCCCCTAGCGCCGGGCGATTCGTGCCAGATATGTTCCGGCGCTCTTCTTTCGAGCGATCTCCAGGCAATCGGCCCGATGGCGACGGAAACCACGCCTGCCGTAAGCGTGACCGTCACTCGATGAAGGTCGGCTTCAAGCGCCAGCCGTCGCGAGTTACAGATCGGTGCCGAGCCTGAGATTCCGATCACGGATGCGTGCGGAGACGGCGATCACACGACATCCTGATCTTGCCGGGAACGCCGCCCCCGTGCCCTCGTGGACACCGCGCCCCACAAGCGACTCGGCGCTTCGGTGCAGGACGGCGTGACGGAGTTGGACCGACGGTGCGCAGCAGAGTCGAAGGAGCAAGTGGAACGTGCGACCCAAACGGGCACTGACGTGGGTTTCCCTGACCGCCACCGCGGTACTGCTCGCCGCGAGCTGCGGCTCGGCCGCCGACGACGCGGCCACTGACACCCCGCCGAAGCCGGGCACGCTGCTCGCCCAGCGGCCGCTCACCAACGGCGGTCCCACGATCGCCGCGGCGGCGGCCTCGGCGACATACTTCCGCTATATCTCGACCGCGCCGGACAAATCACCCATCGAGGTGTCCGGCGCGGTGTATCTACCGAAAGGCACTGCACCGGAAGGCGGTTGGCCGCTGGTGGCCTACGCACACGGCACGGCGGGCGTGGTCAGCGCGTGTGCGCCGACGAACTCGCCCGGGCTGTACGGCAACGACGTCACGGTCGCCAACCTGCTCGACGCGCACAAGGCCGTGGTGATGACCAACTATCAGGGCCTCGACGGACCCGGTGCGGCGCCGTACCTGCATGCCGAGTCGTCGGGGTACGACGTGCTCGACTCCATCAGGGCGGCCCGGCAACTCGACCTGCCGTTGACGAAAGAAGTGGTATTGGTCGGACTTTCGCAGGGCGGACGGGCCACCGAGTCGGCGGCGGAGACGGCCGAGCGCTACGCGCCCGAGATCCGGATCATCGGGGATGTGCTGTTGTCACCCGCGCTGCGCAGCGAATTGGCGCAGGCGGCGGAAACGAAGACGCTGACGGTCGGGCAGTATCTGCTGCTGCCCTACCTGGTCGCGGCAGTCCGCTACAGCGACCCGGACTACTCGTTCGACAAGGTGTTGCACGGCGCGCTGCTGACTGCGGCGCCGCGGCTCGAGGGCCTCTGCACCGGACAGACGACGTTGAAGGACCTGGCGATCGGCCAGGCCGCCACACCGGCGGCCGTACAGTTCGTCGACGACGACGCGCGACGCGCGCTCGCCGACTACGAAGCCGACGGAAACCTGCCCAAGGCGGCCACCGGCATCCCGACGTTCATCTCCCGTGGCGACAGCGACGACCTGGTCAGTACCGCGTGGAGCGATCAGGCGGTCGCCGACATGTGCGCGCTCGGCACGAATTTGGTGGATCACGTGCTGCCCGGCGGACACGAGGCATGGCGGGCCCGCGGCGAGCTGGTCACCGCGTGGATCAACGACCGGTTCGCGGGTCAGCCCGCGCCTGCCACGACGTGCCGCCGATGAGGCGGCTGAAAGCCGGTGCGGCGCTGCTGATCCTGACGGTGTCCTACTACGTCGTCCAGGTGGTGGTGGCCGCGCGCTGGGCCGCACCCGGGTACGGTTGGGCGGGCAACATGATCAGCGACCTCGGGGTGCCCGAATGCCTCGGCGACATGAGCCGATACGGGCTGGTGCCGTCGCGCTACATCTGTTCGCCGTGGCACGCGGTGATGTCGACCGAGTTCGTGCTGCTCGGGGTGCTCGTGCTCGGGGCGGCGCTGTGCCTGACGCCGCTGCTGCCGAAAACCCCGCTCGGACGCGCTGTTCCGCTGCTGGCCCTGCTCAATTGCGTTGCCATCGTGTTGGTCGGCGTGTTCCCCGGCAGCGCCGACGAGGTGCCCGGGGGCAGCCGGTCACGCGTCGTACTGCACCCGACCGGCGCGATCGCGGAGCTGGTGACCGGCCTGGCGATCATGATCATCATCGCCTGGCTCTACCGGCGGTATCGCGCGTTCGCGCTGACCACTGTCGCGCTGATCGCCGTCACGCTGTTCGGCATGGTCGCCAGCCTGGCAGGCGACCACCTGGGTCTGGGCGCCGGCGCCGCCGAGCGACTGGCGATCGACCCGTTCGTGCTGTGGCGCGTCCTCACCGGCATACTGCTGCTGGCCGCACTCCCCCGGCTCAGACCACCGTAGTGGTCAACGGCGCGGCGTCGCGCTTCGCGGCCTGCCGTGCGGCGATGCGGTCGCGCCGTTCCTCGAACTTGCGCATGTCGCTCTCGTACTTGGCCAGGAACGCGGCGAGCTGCTCCCGCGCCTGCTCGCCTCGGGTGCCGAAGTCGTTGCGCTCGAATACCTTCCAGATACGCAGCACCGGCATGATCACGTCTTCGAGGTGCTGTCGCATGTCGTAGATGCCGTGCTTGGCCATCAGCGCGCCGTAGCGGCGGAAGTTCGGGTTCTCCGCACCGGGCATCTGAAAGTTCTTCAGCGTCAGCGTGATCGCCTCGAGCGCCTGATCGGGGGCCAGATCCAGGGCCGCGCCGCACATGTTCCGGTAGAAGATCATGTGCAGGTTCTCGTCGGCGGCGATGCGCTGCAGCATCTTGTCCGCGATGGGGTCGTTGCACACCCGGCCGGTGTTGCGGTGGCTGAGCCGGGTCGCCAACTCCTGGAACGTCACGTAGGCGACACCGAGCAGGAATCCGGCGTCTGGCACCGCATCCGGGTCGACGTCGCGGCGCTGGGCCATCGCCAGCGGATCGAAGCCGGTGGTCATCGCCGCCATCCGGGCGTTCTCCAGCTCGACCGGGTCCACGCCGCGGCTGACCACCAGGTAGTCCCGCATCACGATCCCGTGCCGGTTCTCCTCGGCGGTCCAGCGACCCACCCACGTGCCCCAGGCGCCGTCCTGGGAGAAGTTCTCGGCGATCACCCGGTGATACGAGGGCAGGTTGTCCTCGGTGAGCAGGTTGGTGATCATGGCCGCCTTGGCCACGTCGGAGAGCCGGGACTGCTCCGGCTCCCAGTCGAGGCCGCCCAGCGCGGCGAAGTTGCGTCCCTCGTCCCAGGGCACGTAGTCGTGCGGGTGCCAGTCCTTCGCCATCGACAGATGCCGGTCGACGTTCGCCGCGGCCACCGGCTCGAGTTCGATGAGCAACTCCAGCTGGGTCAGATGACGCCCCATATGTGTTTCCCCTCAGACGCTTCGGCTCACCAGGGACACGGACGAAACGCACCATCCGCGCGACAACCTCAGCGAGCCTACGGACCCGTAGGTGCCAAATCAACCGCCGTTCCCACCCCGTCGAGTACCGCCGCGTACCCCCTGATCAGCGGGTTACCGTCGGACCGAACCGCTGCCGCGACGGCGGCGCCGGGCTGTTCCGATGTCCCGCCGAGCCGCCGCTTCGCTGGGTATTCTCACAGACGACGCGCGGACGATGGCGCGTCGTGAGGAGCCCACCATGGCGGTGTTCGACCGGCCGTTCAGCCTGCCCGGTTCGCGATGACAGCGCTGCGGGTGCGATTCGGCATGCTCGGCGCGGTGGAACTCACGATCGACGGCGTGCGGCAAGCGCTGGGCGGCCCGAAACAACGCGCGGTGCTCGCGTATCTGCTGATCAACGCGAACCGCCCGGTCGCGATCGAGGCCTTGGCGCAGGCGGTCTGGGAGGACAATCCGCCGCCCGATATCCGGGTCAGCCTGCACACCATCGTATCCAATCTGCGTAAGCCGTTGCGCGACAACAGCATCGATGCGCGGGCGGTGCTGGCCCAGGTCGGCGCGGGCTACCGGGTCGCGATGGCCGAGGACGCCGGGGACGTGCAGCGCTTCCGGGTGCGCAAGGAAGCCGGATTGCGCGCGCTGGCCGCGGGCCGGTTCCGTACCGCGAGCGAACTGCTGTGCAGCGCCCTCGGCCAATGGCGCGGCCCGGTTCTGGCGGATCTGCGTGGCCTCGCGTTCGCCGACGCGTACGCCGCCGCGCTCGACGACGACCGGCTCTGCGCCATCGAAGCCCGCGCCGAGGCCGATATCGCGCTGGGCAGGGCCGAGTCCGTCATCTCCGAACTCGCGCTGCTCGTCGCCGACCATCCGCTGCGCGAGCCGCTGTGGGAGCAGCTGATCACCGCGCTGTACGTGGACGGTCGCCAGTCCGACGCGCTCGACGCGGCCCGCAGGCTGCGCGCGACCCTCGCCGACGAGCTCGGTATCGATCCGAGCCTGCCGATCCGCGAACTAGAGGCGCGCATCTTGCGACAGGAACCGCTGGAGCTGCGCGCGAAGGCGGCGTCGACCTCGTTTCGCGCCACCACCATCGTCGACCAAAGCCCCAGTGGCCCAGGTGCTTTGCTGCGTGATCGCGGCGGCACCACCTACGCGATCACCGGCGCCGTCACCAGGGTCGGTCGACTGCCCGACAACGACATCGTGCTCGAGCACGGCAAGGTCAGCAGGCATCACGCGGCGATACTGCACAACGGAATCACCTACCTGATCAAGGATCTGCTGTCGTCCAACGGCGTCTACGTCGAAGGCATGCGCATCGTCGACACGGTGGCGCTCACCGACGGCGCCGAGATCCGGATCGGCGACTACGAATTGACCTTCACCCTCGTCCCGCCGGAACCGTCGGCGGCGGCTCGGCCCGCCGACTGAGCTCAACCGATGTGCTCGCGGAACCAGGCGAGCAGCTCGGTCTCGGTCTTCGGACCGGTGTCCGGGTCGTCGGCGCGCAACGTACAGAAGTGCGCGGCCACCAGGAACTCGTTGTGCAGCGCGAAAAGGCAAGTGCCGGCGCCGAATCCGGTGTCGGTGTCCGCGTAACAGAAGAACCGCCCGACCGGCGTGCCGTCTTGACGCCACTGATCGTCCGCGCCATCGCCGCCGCAGGTGTGACCGCGGAACTGACCCCGGTTCGCTTGGTAGAGCAGCTCCGCCGCGCGCCGATCAGGGAACCCGAAGAACCCCGCCGACGGAAACCCCAGCCGCGTACCGCATCCGAGCATCGCGTGCACCGGACCCGCGGGTGGATCGAGATGACGGCAGTTGGCGGGGCCGAAGTCTCCGGCCAGATGGTCGAGCACCGCACGGTCGGCGGCGGTGAAGTAGTCCGGATCAAGCGCCACGTCCGGCGTCCTGAACTGAAAACCGTTGCGAGCGCCCACATAGTCGCGCAACGGCTGTTCGCCCGGCGCCGCCCAGATGTAGACGGCGAGCGCGACCGCCGCCTCGTTGGTGAGCACCAGCCCCGGCTTTGGCACCGCCGGATCGTCGACGAGACTGACGAAGCACGCCTTGCGCCCGACCTCCTTGCCGTCGATCACCGACGGACCGTCGACGCCCGGCGGGTCGCCCGGACAGTTCGTCGCGTGGAAGACGTCGAGAAACAGTCCGCGATAGTAGGCGCGCAACTGATCGAGCGTGCGGAACCGGAGGAACCGCCCCGCCGGATCGCTCGCCGCCGGATTCGGGTCGCAGTAGACGATCGCGACGGTGGTGGCGTCGGGGTCCTGATGAACACAGTTGGCACGTTTGTACCCGGACGGGCCGACGAGGGCGAGCAGGTCGATATCGGGGCCGCGTGGCGCGGACGAGTCGGCCACCGCGGTGCCGGAGACACGGTTGTTCATCAGCGACCAAGTGCTCAGAACTACTGTCGCGCAGAGCATTACGACCACACCCGCAACGGCGCGACGCCACGCCCGGCGGTGCGCGCCAGTCGCGGCGGGCTTGCGACCATCGTCGTCCCCTGCCGGTACAGCTTGCCGATCCGCTCCCTCGACCACGGCATCACCTACCGACGCGACTCGCCGCTCCGGCTCATCCACGGCGTCGGCGGCCGACGGGGCTCGCCGCTCCGTCCCGTCCGCCGCGGACTCACGGTCGTCCGGTGTCGGCGGCACCGACCGAACCCGCGAGCTCGGCGACGTGGCCGCGCCGAACGCGCCGCAAGCCGGCGAGTCCGCGTCACCCGCCTCAGCGCCGGACAGTGCGACCGCGCCCGTACCGATCTCCGTTTCGGTGGCGTCCCGCACGTCGGCACTCACCAACGCGCGCTGCGCCGCCGCCGCGAGATCCCCCGCGGCGGCGTAGCGCGCGTTGGGGTTCTTGGCCAGTCCTCGCGCGATCACCGCATCGAAACCGCGCGGCACCTCCCTGCGGATCATGCTCGGCCGCGGCGGCGGCTCGAACAGGTGCGCGCGCATGATCTCGCCGTCCGTTTCGGCGGGGAACGGCCTTGTGCCCGTGAGGCATTCGTAGAGCACACAGGCCAGCGCGTATACATCGACCGCGGCGGCGACCAGCCGCGAGGTGAACCGCTCCGGCGCCATGTAGTGGAACGAGCCGATCGCCGACCCGTCCGCGGTCAGGCTCTCGCTCGTCGCGGACTGCGCGATGCCGAAGTCGACCAGGTAGGCGAACCCGCCCGCGGTGAGCAGGATGTTGTCGGGTTTGACGTCGCGGTGCACGAGTCCGTCGGCGTGTGCGGCGTCCAGCGCCGCCGCGATCTGCCGGATCACCGCGACCGCACGCTCGGGTGCCAGCGGCGCCTCGCGCCGCAGCACGGTGCGCAGGTTCTCGCCGTCGACCAGGCGCATATCGATGTAGAGCTGTCCGTCGATCTCGCCGTAGTCGTGGATCGGGATGACGTGCGGTTCGCTCAGCCGCGCCGCCGCGTGTGACTCCCTGCGGAACCGTTCCCGGAACACCGGGTCGTGATTGAGCTTCTCGGCGAGCACCTTCACCGCGACGGTCCGGTCCTTGACGGTGTCGTAGGCCGCGAACACCTCGCCCATGCCGCCGCGACCGAGCAGCCGATCCAGCCGGTACGGCCCGAATCGAGTGCCTACCGCGCGCGGCGGCCGTTCGGTCGTCATCTCGTCCTCCGTGCGACGGACCTGGGCCGATGGGCGGCGCGAGGTCGAGTCAACTGTAGAGCGCGCACCGGTCTCGCGCAGTCGTACCGGTGCGGCCGATTCCAGTTCGTTGGTTCGTCGTTAGTGGCTCGTTGGCCACCGCGGCGACAGTGGTGCTCAGCCGAAACCGGCTGGTCGACACCTGAAAGGACCGCAGACATGTTCCGCACCCCCGTACCTCGCCCCCGGCGCGTCCTGCCCATCGCGCTGGGTATCGCGGCGGTGGCCGGTTTCGGCGCCCTGCTCCCGGCACCGGCGCAGGCGCTGCCCTACGGCCCGTACACCTGTCAGCAGAGTTACGTCTGGCGCGACGCCTACAACGGCGACACCGTCTGCGTGACGCCGGGCGACCGCGACACCGCACACGCCGAGAACGCCCAGGCGGCCGCGCGCCGCTCCCCGAACGGCGGCCCCTACGGCCCCGACACCTGCAAGCAGGGGTTCGTCTGGCGCGAGACCCGCCCCGCCGATCACGTCTGTGTGCCGCCCGATCGCCGCGACCGTGCCCGCGCCCAGAACAGCGAGGGCGCACGGCATTTCGCCGACGCCACGCAGCTGCCCACCGGCAACGTGCACGTCCGCACGCAGAAGCATCAGCTCGGCGGCTGGTTGTTCGTCGACAGCGCGTCGGGCTTGTCGGCCAACGCGCGCCTGGAGTTCTACGCCGCGGGCGTGAACACCAACGGCCTGCGCGCCCTGGGCAACCGGCAGACCGACGGCAACGGCACGCTGCCGCGCGAGACCGCGGCGCTCGCCGACGTCCGCTGCCAGATCCCCCGCGATCGCGCGGCGACCGTCATCGTGGTGGACACCCGAACCGGCATCGCCACCTCGGCAGGCACCACATACGCCTTCAGCTGCTGACCCGGGGTAGACGCCACCCGAGTCGGCGCCGGAACAGCCTGCGGTCTGCACCGCAGGCTGTTCCGTTGCGCGCGAAGCGAATTCCGGTCCGACGCGCAGGACGGACCGTATCCGGGTCGGCGACGGTGACCCGCGGTCCACCGCGCCGGGCCCCTGGGCGAGCGCATCGACCGAGCCGGTCGACGTGACCAGGCCGAATGAATTGTGCGGTCGCGGCCGATCAGGGTGGTGACCTCGCAACCGCGGCCGCACCACCCGCGCCGCCTCGGCCACCATCCGGCGCACCGTCGAGGCACTCCTGCGCTCCAGTTAGCAGCCTGCCCGCGCGCCGGGTAGGGTCTCTCCAATTCTGATGAGGAGAGCGTGAATGAAAACCATTGTGTTGCTGACGATCGGGGCCGCGTTGGTGCTGACGGGTTGTGGCTCGTCGGACAAGACCGAGGCGGCCGGATCGGCTGGTACCGCAACGAACACCGAAGTGCGCAGCAAGTCGTGCCAGGACTACCTGCCGCTGTTGAGCAAGTTGAAGGACGTGAGCGCGGAGTCGGCGAACAAGACCGCCGAGGAAACCATCTCGATGCTTCCGCAGTCCCCGCAGTGGCCCGCGCTCAACGAGACCGACCGGCAGTCGATGATCGCCGGAATCCGCGACGCCGCGACAGGAAAGTGCTGACGCACTACAGGATTCAGCGCGCCGGCGCCTCTGCTGCCGGTCGGGGCTCCGGCGCGCGACCCGATTCGAGCACGATCAGCGCGATCGCGACCCGCGATCGCGCCCGTGTGCCCGCCGGTGCAACGCCAGCTGCAGTTCCAGCAGCAGCCGGTCGGCGGGATCGGTGAGATCGATGCGCAGGATCTCCTCGACGCGGCGAATGCGGTAGCGCAACGTGTTCGGGTGCACCTGCAGCACGGCGGCGGCGGCACGCACGTCACCGTGTTCGCGCAAGTAGATGTCCACGCTTTCGCGCAGGCTCGCCGAATGTTTGAGGTCGTAGTCCGACAGCGCGCGCAGCCGCGGATCGTGCAGTTCGGGGCGGCTACCGACGAGGTCGAGGATCTCCCCGAGCAGCACCGCCGTCCGCGATTCCGAGAGCGTGGTGACCCGACCCTTCGGATAGGTCGCGACGGTACTGTCCAGCACGCGATCTACCTCGCGCCGCGCCGTGGCGACCCCGCTCAGATCGTCGATCGGGCACGCGATGGCGGCCCGAAGGGCCAGCGCGCGTTTGGCTTCGAGCTGCTCGACCAGTTGCCGGGTCCACGCGGTCACCGCGTGCGCGGCGCGATAGCTCGGCAGCAGCACGTAGACGCGCTCGCCGAGGGTGGCGGTCACCGAGTCGTTGCGGAACGAGCTGGCGCGCAGGCGGAGCATGGCGCCCAGCGCGGAAGGCTCGGTGGCGGGCGCGGTTTCGGTGGCGGTGAGCGCGAAGCCCACCACCGCGGCGGGCCCGGTGACCGGCAGGTTGAGCGCGCTCGCCACGGTCGCCACATCGACAGGGCCGCCGCCATCGCCGAACAACCGTCGCACCAGCAGCGCCTCGGTCGATGGTGCGTCGAGACTACGCGAGATGAGCCGCGCCGCGATGGCCGAGGCGCCGCGCAGGATCTCCGCCGCGTCCGGCTTGAACGGGCGCTCTCCCTGCTGCAACCAGATCGCACCGAGCACCCGCGGCGCGCGCACCGCCCCGTCCGCGGGATGCCGGATGCTCACCACCAGCCTGCGTTTGATGTTCAATTCCTCGTGCGCGGGCACGTCGATCACCTCGTCGGTGCGCCGTAACCGATCGAACACGCCCCACTTGCGCAGCACCGCCAGATATTCGCGCGGCCCCTCCCTGCCGAGGATCGACATCACCCGCAACTGGTCGGCGTCCTCCGCTGAGGCGGAGTAGGCCAGCACATGCGACTGCGGATCCTCGATCGACACCATGCCGCCCGCGTTCTGCGCGACGATCTGCGCCAGACCGAACAGGTCGATGTCCGCGGCGACAAGCCCACTATCAATAGCCACGTCTACGCCCTTCGGCCAACTCGACAACTCACTCATCCCATCTTTGTCCTTTTAGCCCATTTCCCGCGCACTTTTCCGGTGTTGACTTCGGCTCACCGCAGTTTCAACAGCGTTTGCGCGCCGCGGAACCGCGACGCCGCATCGCCACGTCCAGCAGGAGGAATCATGGACGCCATCGTGTCCACGCCGCGGCCGGCGAACGAGCCGGTCGGCACGTTCGCCCCCGGTAGTGCGGAACGTACACGGTTGCAGGCGAAACTGGCCGAACTGGGTGCCGAGCCGACCGACGTGCACCACGTGATCGGCGGCGAGCACCGGCGCAGTTCGGGCAAGACGATCGAGGTCGTGCAGCCGCACCGGCACGCCGCCGTGCTCGGCACCCTGACCACCGCCGCCCCCAGCGACGTCGACGACGCGGTCACCGCGGCCACCGCCGCCGCACCCGCCTGGCGCGCGCTCTCGTTCGAGGATCGGGCCGCGGTCTTCCTGCGCGCCGCCGACCTGCTGGCCGGCCCGTGGCGCGAAACCATCGCCGCCGCAACGATGCTCGGCCAGTCCAAGACCGCGTACCAGGCCGAGATCGACACCCCGTGCGAGCTGGTCGACTTCTGGCGCTTCAACGTGCACTTCGCCCGGCAGATCCTCGCCGATCAGCCGATCTCCACCCCCGGCGTGTGGAACAAGGTCGAATACCGTCCGCTCGACGGCTTCGTCTACGCGATCACCCCGTTCAACTTCTCCGCGATCGCGGGCAACCTGCCGACCGCGCCCGCGCTGATGGGCAACACCGTGGTCTGGAAGCCCGCGATGACCCAGTCGGTCGCGGCGTACTGGACGATGAAGCTGCTCGAGGCCGCGGGCCTGCCGCCCGGTGTGATCAACATGGTGCACGGCGCCGGACCCAAGGTCTCCGATGTGGTGCTGCAGGATCGGCGCCTGGCGGGCATCCACTTCACCGGGTCCACCGCCACCTTCCAGCACCTGTGGCGCTCGGTCGCGACCAACATCTCCGAGTACAACTCCTACCCGCGGCTGGTCGGCGAGACCGGCGGCAAGGACTTCGTGCTCGCGCACAGCTCCGCCGACCCCGACGTGCTCACCACCGCGCTGATCCGCGGCGCCTTCGACTACCAGGGCCAGAAGTGCTCGGCCGCCTCGCGCGCGTTCATCCCGAAGTCGGTGTGGGCCAAGATGGGTCGCGACTTCCTCGACAAGGTGGCGACGCTGTCCTACGGCGATGTCACCGATTTCAGCCACTTCGGCGGCGCGCTGATCGACAAGCGCGCCTTCGACAAGAACGCCGAGGCGATCGCCAGGGCGAAGGCGACGCCGAGCCTGTCGATCGCGGCGGGCGGGCACGCCGACGACTCGGTCGGCTACTTCGTCGATCCGACCGTGCTGCTCGGTGAGGATCCGGGCGACGAGGCCTTCAGCACCGAGTACTTCGGCCCGATCCTGTCGGTGCACGTCTACGACGACTCCGCGAGCGGTTCGTTCGAGCGCATCCTCGACCTGGTCGACCAGGGTTCCCCCTACGCGCTGACCGGCGCGATCATCGCCGACGACCGGATCGCCGTCGCCAAGGCGACCGAGGGGCTGCGCTTCGCCGCGGGCAACTTCTACATCAACGACAAGCCCACCGGCGCGGTGGTCGGCCAGCAGCCCTTCGGCGGGTCGCGCGCCTCCGGCACCAACGACAAGGCAGGCTCGCCACAGAACCTGCTGCGCTGGACCTCTGCTCGCACGATCAAGGAAACGTTCGTCCCGGCGACCGACCACCGCTATCCGCATCAGGACGTGTGATGAGCCGTCGGTCCCGCAGAACACAGGAGGCGTGATGGCCTTTTCGACCCTGTTGCGTCCGGCCATGCTGGCCGCGTCGCGTTCGCCGCGCATGGAGCGCACGATCACCCGGATGTCGACGACCAAGAAGCTTGTCGATCGGTTCGTCGCGGGTGATTCCGCCGATCAGGCGATGGTCGCGGTGCGGACGCTGCTGGCGTCCGGGCGCTACGTCACCATCGACTATCTCGGCGAGGACACCACCGATATCGAGCAGGCCCGCACGACCGTCACGCACTACCTGCACATGCTCTCGGAGCTGGCCCGCCTCGAGCTCACGGCGGAGTCGGCGACGGTGCGACCGCTGGAGGTATCGCTCAAGCTCTCCGCGCTCGGTCAGTCACTGGCCGCGGACGGGCACGCGATCGCCCTCGACCACGCGCGCCGGATCTGCGCGGCGGCCGAGGCGGCGGGCGTGTGGGTGAACGTCGACGCCGAGGACCACACCACCACCGATTCCACCCTGAGCATCGTGCGCGACCTGCGCGCCGATTTCCCGACCGTCGGCACGGTGCTGCAGGCGTACCTGCGCCGCACCGAGGGCGACTGCCGGGAACTGTCGGGCGAGGGCTCGCGCATCCGGTTGTGCAAGGGCGCGTACAAAGAACCCGCGTCGGTGGCGTACCAGGATCGCGCCGCGGTCGACGATTCGTACCTGCGCTGCCTGCGGGTGTTGATGGTCGGCGACGGCTACCCGATGGTCGCCACCCACGATCCCGCGCTCATCACCGCCGCGCTGGACTGTGTCGAGACCACGCACCGCAAGGCCGACGAGTTCGAGTTCCAGATGCTCTACGGTATCCGCGACGCCGAGCAGCGCAGGCTCGTCGACGAGGGCAACCACCTGCGGGTCTACGTCCCCTACGGCGACCAGTGGTACGGGTATTTCATGCGCAGGCTGGCCGAACGTCCGGCCAACGTCGCGTTCTTCCTGCGCTCGTTGAAGCCGGGCAGCGCGCGCTGAGATAGCGCATCGATCGGTGCGGCCTGCCGGGGCCGCACCGATCGATGCGCGGGTGCCCTTCGCGGCGCGGGCTTGGCCCGCCGAATAAAGCAGCTGAACAATATTTGGCCAACTCGCCGATCACAGCGGCGCTGTGGTCGTATTTAGTAGCCACAGCTCGAAGTGTGATCTGCGTTACGCATCGTCGCGTGACGCGGAGGACGAAAGGAACCACATGTCCATCGCGGAGTTGCGTAGCCAGATGCTGCGCCGCAAACCCATGGGGCAGATAGCCGACGAGGGGGCGCCTGCCGACGAACAGCTGGCGCGTTCGCTCGGTCTCTGGCAGCTCACCGCCATCGGCGTCGGTGGCATCATCGGCGCTGGCATCTTCACCCTCGCGGGCGCGGTCGCGCACTCCGTCACCGGCCCCTCGGTGCTGATCTCGTTCCTGATCGCCGGCGTGGCCAGTGCCGCCGCCGCGCTCTGCTACGCGGAGTTCGCCGGCATGGTGCCCAAGGCCGGTTCGGCCTACACCTACGGCTACGTCTCGCTCGGCGAGATCGCGGGCTGGTTCATCGGCTGGGACCTGCTGCTGGAGTACATCGCGGTCGCGGCGGTCGTCGCGATCGGCGTCTCCGGCTACTTCCGCTTCCTGCTCGAGCAGGTCGACGTGGGCCTGCCCGATTGGATGATGGGCGCCTACGGCACCGGCGACGGACACGTCGTCGACGTGTTCGCGATGCTGTTCTGTCTCGGCACGGCGTGGCTGCTCTCGCGCGGTATCCGCAGCGTCGGCCGGTTCGAGACCGTCGCGGTCGGCATCAAGGTCGCACTGGTCCTGCTGATCATCGTGCTCGGCGTGTTCCACATCGACAGCTCCAACTACACCCCGTACTTCCCGTTCGGCACCGGCGCGGTGTGGACCGGCGCGGCCACGGTGTTCTTCGCGGTGTTCGGTTACGACGCGATGAGCACCGCCGCCGAGGAGTCCACCGACGGCAAGAAGCATCTGCCCAAGGCGATCCTCTACTCGCTCGTCATCGCGATGGTGCTCTACGTGCTGGCCACGCTGGTGCTCACCGGCATGCAGAAATACACCGAGATCAGCCCGACCAGTGGCTTCTCCACCGCGTTCGAGGCGGTCGGCCAGCCCGGTATCGCGAACATCATCGCGATCGGCGCGATCGTCGGCATTGTCACCGTGGTGCTCACCTTCATGCTCGGCGTGACCCGGGTCTGGTACGCGATGAGCCGCGACGGGCTGCTGCCCGAGTGGTTCGCCAAGACCCACCCGGTGCGCAAGGTGCCGACCAGGGTCACCTGGATCGTCGGCATCGGCGCCGCCGTGATGGCCGGTCTGCTCGACATCACCGTCGTCGCCGAGCTCACCAACATCGGCATCCTGATGGCCTTCATCGTGGTCTCGGTCGCCGTCATCGTGTTGCGCCGCACCAGGCCCGACGAGCCGCGCCAGTTCCGGCTGCCGTTCATGCCGGTGGTGCCGCTGATCGGGATCGGCTTCTCGCTCTACCTGATCTGGTCGCTGCCGTGGCAGACCTGGGCGCGGTTCGCGATCTGGCTGGTAGTCGGTCTAGCCGTGTACTTCTTCTACTCGCGCACCCATTCCAAGCTGGAGCGCAGCGGCTCGGCCGACGCGGTGCAGCTGGGCACGTAGCTTCGAGGGGCACCGACGCCGGCTCCTCGGATCGATTGGGTGGGTGTGCCTTGCGGCCACCCACCCAATCTTGTCTTCCCCCGCGCGCGAGTCACGGTCGAGCCGACGACGACGGTACGTTCGTCAGAACTGCCGTTGCTGAAGTCGATCGACGAGAAAGCGGAGGTGCGGATGCACTGGGACCAAATGACAGCCTCGCCCGACGAATTGCACGAGCGCGCGAACCGGGTGCGCCGGGCGGCCGGACAGCTCGGCGTCCTCGAATCGATCATCACCGCCGCGCAGGGCCCGTGGCTCGGCGCGCTCGACGCCGACGGCAAGGGCGCGGCCGAGCTGAAGATGCATCTCGCCGGGCGCTATCGGCTCACCGCCGTGGTCACCAGCGCGGGCAAGCTCAACCTCGTGCAGATGAACGCACCGGCCACCGGCCAGGTGGGCGACCGGGTGCTCTCGCCGAAGGTGTCGGTGCGCCGCGGCTGGGAGGGCGAGGAGGAGATGCCCAAGCAGCCCGACTGGCTCGACTACGTGGTCAGCTGGGTCCGCACCGCCAGCGACGACGTCGACCGCCGCGCGGTCATCGAATGGCGGCTCAGCGGCGCGGACACCAAGCTCGCCGCCATGAACGACACCATCGACAGTCTGCTCGCCAGCCTGCAGGAACGCCAAGCGCTGCGCGACGAGCTCGCCGCCGAGATCAGCTCCCTGCGCGAGGAACTGCGCGCGCTCGACGCGGCGGACGCGCGACCGGCGCCCCAGCACACCGCGACATCCGACGCCGCACCGGAAGCCGAACCCACCACCACGGAACCCACCACGGCCACAGCGGAACCCACCGCGGTCGCAGCGGAAGCCGAGCCTGCCCAACCTGATTCGCGAACCGCCACCGCACCGGCTACCGAAACCAGCGAGTGAGTGCGAGGATCGCCGTCGCCCGCCCCCGCCCGCGCAACCTCCATCTGAGCCTGTCAGCACGACGATCTCGGTATCGGCACGTTCGCCATGCCACCGGCACCCGCCACCGAACTGCGCCGAGCACAGCCGAATTCCGCCGCGGATGTCACACGCCGCGCGCCGCCGGTGTCTTCATGTCGTAGCGATCGACAAGGAGGCACACCATGGCTGGCACACCCCGTATCCCCAAGGCAGCACTCACCGGATTCCGCGGCAGGCTCGCGAAGCGGATCACCCAGAAGATGTTCGGTGCGGTACCGGAACCGCTCGAGGTGATGTGGCATCAACCGGCGGTCGTGCTGGACACCAGCACGCTCGGCCGCAAGGCGGCCAAGTGGCGCCGGGCCGACGCGAACCTGAAGTCGTTCGCGCACATGGCGGTGGCCTCGCTGGTCGGCTGCACCTGGTGCCTCGACTACGGCTACTTCCACGCCCACAACGGCGGCCTCGACGAGGTGAAGGCGCGTGAGGTGCCGCGGTGGCGCGAGTCCGACGTGTTCACCCCGCTCGAGCGGCAGGTGCTGGAGTACGCGGAGGCGATGAGCCAGACCCCGCCCGCCGTCACCGACGAGTTGTCGGCGGCCCTGCTCGCCGCACTGGGCCCCGCCGCGCTGGTCGAGCTGACGAACTGGATCGGCTTCGCCAACATGGCCACTCGCACCAATGCCGCGCTCGGCATCGAGGCGCAGGGCTTCGCCGCCGCCTGTGAGCTGCGCCCGCTCGCGCGGCCGAGCCGCCCGGTAGCGTCCGAGGTATGAGCGCGCCGACGACGGAGTCCGCCGGATCCGGCGGGCTCCACGACGATCCGTTCGTCCGCCATCGCGGCCTGCTGTTCACCGTGGCCTACCAGATGCTCGGTTCCGCCGCCGACGCCGACGATGTCGTGCAGGAGACGTGGCTGCGCTGGGCGAACGTCGACCGATCCGCGGTATCCGACCCGCGCGCCTATCTGGTCCGCACCGCGACCAGACAGGCGCTCAACCGGCTGCGCACGCTCGCGCGGCGACGGGAGGACTACGTCGGCGAATGGCTGCCCGAACCGCTGCTCACCACCCCCGACGTGGCCGAGGACGTCGAACTCGCCGAGCACGTGTCGATGGCGATGCTGACCGTGCTGGAAACGCTCGGCCCGACCGAGCGCGCGGTGTTCGTGCTGCGCGAGGTCTTCGACGCGCCGTATGAGGAGATCGCGGACGTGCTGGAGAAGTCGCCCGCGGCGGTCCGCCAGATCGCCCGCAGGGCGCGCGTGCACGTGGCCGCCCGACGGCCCCGGGTACCGGTCTCGCGCACCGAGCAGCAGATCGCGGTGGCGCGTTTTCGCACCGCGATCCAAACCGGCGACGTGCGGGCCCTGCTCGACGTGCTCGCCCCCGACGTGCTGCTGGTCGCCGACGGCGGCGGCATCGTGCAGGCCTTCCCGCACCCGCTGCGCGGCGCGCGGCGGACCGCGCGCGTCTTCGCCCAGTTCCCCGCGTTCGTGCCGGGCGCGCACATCTGGTCGGTGTCGGTCAACGGGGCCGCGGCGCTGCGGGTCGACATCGACGGCGGGCTCGAGGCGACGGTCAGCCTGTCCGTCGCAGACGGCCGGATCACCCACATCTACATCGTCCGCAACCCGCAGAAGCTGACCCACCTCCGGCAAGCCGTGCCGCTGCGCCGGAGCTAGCGCGGCGTCCGGGACGCCGCGCCGAACCGCCTACGAACGGAGCCGATGCCGAATGAGCCGCGACCGAATCCTGATCACCGGCGCGGGCGGCGGCATCGGCACCCTGATGCGACCGCGCCTGGCCCGCCCCGGCCGCACTCTGCGGCTGCTCGACCTCGCCGAGTTGCCCGCACCGGCGCCGACCGAGCGGGTGGAACTCGTCGTCGGCTCGCTCACCGACCCCGACACCATGGCGGCCGCCTGCCACGACGTGGACGCGATCATCCATCTCGGCGGTATCAGCCGCGAGGACAGCTGGGAGCGCGTGCTCGCGGTGAATGTCGATGGGACGCATACCGTTCTGGAGGCCGCGCGGGCGGCGGGCGTCCGCCGCGTCGTGCTGGCGTCCAGCAATCACGTCGTCGGCTATCGGCGGGTCGGCGAGGCCGGGCCCGGCGGCATCGCGGGCGAGGCGACCGCACGGCCGGACACCTATTACGGATTCAGCAAGGCGGCGATCGAGGCGCTGGGCAGCCTTTATCACTCGCGGTTCGGCATGGACGTGATCTGCGTGCGGATCGGCTCGTGTTTCGAACGGCCGCATGATGTGCGCGGCCTGTCGACGTGGCTGTCCCCCGACGACGGCGCTCGCCTGTTCGAGGCCTGCCTCACGGCGGAAAGCCCCGGTTTCCAAGTGATCTGGGGAGTCTCGAAGAACACCCGCGCCATCGTCTCGCTGACCGAGGCCGAGCGGCTCGGCTATCGGAGCCTGGACGACGCCGAGCGATTCGCCGCCCAGCTCGCCCCGGACACCGCGCCGGAGTACCTCGGCGGCGCGTTTCTGGAAACCCCACTCGGCCAACCGAATCCACTCTGACCCGCCCGTTCGCGCGGACGCCCGCGCGACGACCGCACCGCCGACCCGAGCACCTGCCACGACACGCCCGGCCCCGGCGCCGAACGCGAATGGACGGCACCCGCCAGTTTCGCCGAAATACTGAACTCCCCACGATCCGGAACCGTATTGATTGCGAAATGGTCGTTCGACTATCTACTGTCGTGTCTTCGGCACGACGGCTGGACCGCACTGGTCACGCCGCGGTGTGATCCGAGAGGAGCGCAAAGCAGATGGATCTCCAGGACGTCGTCGCCGCCGGCCTGGTCGAGCAACGCGAACTGCTCGAGCAGGGGGCGCTGTCGAGCCGGGAACTCGTCGCGGCCACCCTCGACGGCATTGATGCCGCCACCGACCTCAACGCCTTCACCCGCGTCTTCCACGAGCAGGCCCGCGCCGAAGCGGCCGAGCGGGACAAGGAACGGGCCGCCGGTCCGGTCGGCCCGCTGCACGGCATCCCGATCGCGGTCAAGGACGAGATCGACGTCGCCGGTTACGTGACCAGCTTCGGCACCAGGGCCAATGTCACCCCGGCCAAGGCCGACGCCGAGGCGATCCGCCGGTTGCGCGCGGCCGGGGCGATCATCGTCGGCAAGACCACGATGCCGGAGTTCGGGCAGTGGCCGTTCACCGAGTCGAGCACCTTCGGCGTGACCCGCAATCCATGGGATCGCACCCGCACCACCGGCGGTTCCAGCGGCGGTTCCGCCGCGGCCGTCGCGGCGGGCCTGGTGCCGGTCGCGATGGGCAGCGACGGCGGCGGCTCGATCCGGATCCCCTCGGCCTGCTGCGGCCTGTTCGGGCTCAAGTCCCAGCGCGGCCGGGTGCCGGTCGCGCCGAGCGAGCACCTCTGGCTGACCCTCGGTGTGATCGGCCCGCTGGCCCGCGGCGTGCTCGACGCCGCGATCGTCTACGACGTGATCCGCGGCAACCTGCCCGGCGCCCGGTTCAGCGCGCCCGAACCCGAGCTGACCTTCGAGCAGGCGGCCCGCCGGAGCACCGGGCCGCTGCGCATCGGCTACAGCACGAAATCGACCACACCGCTGGCCAAACCGGCCCCCGAGCACGTGCGCGCGGTCCGCGACACCGCGAAACTGCTTGCCGAGCTGGGGCATTCGGTCTTCGAGGTGGACCCCGGCTACCACGAGTCCACGCACGCGTTCTATCCGCAGTTCTTCGGCGGCGTCCGCGCCGAGGCCGCCGAGGTCGAGCAGCCGGAGTTCCTGGAACGCCGCACCCGCCAGACGGTGCGGATGGGCACGTGGGCTCGCGGGCCGATCCTCGACTGGGCGATCCGCGAGGGAGAAGCCTTGGCGCGCAAGGCCGATCAGGTCTTCGCCGAGTGCGACCTGCTGCTCACCCCCACGCTCGCGAGCCGTCCGCCGCGCATCGGCGTGCTCGACGGCGCGAATACGATCGGCGCGCAGATCGCCTCCATCCCGATGATCGCGTACACCGCGCTCTGGAATGTGACCGGCCATCCTGCGGCCTCACTGCCCGCAGGCGTCGCCACCGACGGGATGCCGCTCGCGGTGCAGCTGGTCGGCCCGCGCAACGGCGAGACGACGATTCTGTCGGTGGCCGCGCAGTTGGAGCAGGCCAGGCCGCAGCCACGGCCGCAGGCCTGAGGTTCACCGAGGTCACGAAGATAATTCAAACAACCGATAGCCCCGCGAAGGAAATTCGGTACCGTCGGAGCATGCGTAAGAGTGAATCACCCGTCGGCGGGGGCGCTGCGGCTCAGCTCGTCCATCCGCCTGCCGGTGTCCCGATCGATGACATCGACCGGATTCTGCTGGACAACCTCGCCCGCGACGGGCGCATGACGAACAACGCGCTCGCCGCGGCCGCGGGTATCGCGCCGTCCACCTGCCTGGGCCGGGTACGAGCGCTGGTGGAACGCGGCGTGATTCGCGGATTTCACGCCGACATCGATCCGGCCGCGCTCGGGCGCAGCCTGCAGGCCATGATCGCGGTGCGCCTGCGCGCCAGCGCACGCCAGCAACTCGCCGAGTTCGGCGAGCAGATGTCGGAGTTCGAGGAGGTGCTCAACGTGTACTTCATCGCGGGCGCCGACGACTACCTCATCCACGTCGCCACCTCGCACACCGACGAGCTGCGCCGGTTCGTGCTCAACAACCTGAGCGAGCATCCGGCCGTCGCCTCGACCGAGACCATCCTCATCTTCGAGCACATGCGCCCGCGCACGAACACCCAGGGATGACAAGGGCGGCCGGCCCCACCGGCCGGCCGCCCCGCGCGCAGCGGCCCTGACTCAGGCCACCAGGCTTTCCGCGACGTAGCCGTGCGCGGCCGCCACCGACTCCGAAAGCAACTGGCCCGCATGGGTGCTCAGGCCATCGGCCAGGCCGCGGTCGGCCGCGACCGCGTCGCGCCAGCCCCGCTCGGCCAGCGAAACCACGTACGGCAGCGTGGCATTGGTGAGCGCGACGGTCGAGGTGTAGGGCACCGCGCCGGGCATGTTCGCCACGCAGTAGAACACCGACTCGTGCACCCGGTAGGTGGGCTCGGCGTGCGTGGTCGGGCGCGAATCGGCGAAGCAGCCGCCCTGGTCGATCGCGATGTCGACCAGCACCGAGCCCGGCTTCATCTGCGCGACAAGGTCGTTGGAGACCAGCGTCGGCGCCTTCGCGCCCGGCACCAGCACCGCGCCGATCACCAGATCGGCCTCGCGCACGGCCTTTTCGATCTCGAGGCGGTTGGACATGATGGTGCGCACCTGCCCCTTGTACTGCGCGTCGATCTCGCGCAGCCGGGCGATGTTCAGGTCGAGCACGGTCACATCGGCCCGCATGCCGTGCGCGATGTTGATCGCGTTGCCGCCCGAGACGCCCGCGCCGATCACGACCACATTGGCGGGCGGGGTGCCCGGCACGCCGCCCATCAGCACGCCGCGGCCGCCGCCGTTGCGCATCAGGTGGTAGGCGCCCGCCTGCGGCGCCAACCGGCCCGCGACCTCGCTCATCGGGGCGAGCAGCGGCAGCGAGCCGTCCTTGGCGGTGACGGTCTCGTACGCGATCGAGGTGATGCCCGAGTTCAGCAGGGCGTCGGTGCACTCCTTGGAGGCAGCCAGGTGCAGGTAGGTGAACAGCACCTGCCCCGCGCGCAGCCGCCCGTACTCCTCGGCCACCGGCTCCTTGACCTTGAGCACCAATTCCGCTGTGCCCCAGACCTCGTCGGCGGTGTCGAGGATGCGCGCGCCCGCCACGGTGTAGGCCTCGTCCTCGAACGCGGACCCACGACCGGCGCCGGTCTCGATGTACACCTCGTGCCCGCGGGAGACGAGTTCGTGCACACCGGCCGGGGTGATCGCCACCCGATACTCGTGGTTCTTGACCTCGCGGGGTACCCCGATCTTCACCTGCGCTCCTGAATGTCGATGACGGTCGATAGTCGATCCGCATGAAGTGGACCGTTACAGGTGAAATTATGAAGATCATGCAAGATCAGGTCTAGATCTATGAAGATAATTCTAGAATTAGCAATAGAGGCCGACTAATCGTCAAACTGAACTCGCTCGTGCGCGGCTCATCCGCATGATCTTCGGCACTCGCTCGCTCAGAGGCCGAGCCCCTTGGCCAAGATCGGCCACGAGTCGTGCAGCGCCGCCTGCCAGTAGGGCCAGGAGTGCGTCCCGAAATCGGTGTAACGCACGGTCGCCGCGACACCGTGCGCCCGCAGGTCCGCGTCGAACTCGGTGGTGCAGTCATGCGCGAGCGTCTCGAGCACGATCGAGTTGAAGGTGTCCTCGGGGTAGTCGGCGGTCGGGTCGTAGGTGAAGTCGGCCTGCCCCGGCACACCACTGGCGGTGGAGATGTAGATTTGCTTGCCGCGGAGTTCGTCGATGTGCCTGCTCGGGTCGTGCGCGGCCCATTCGGGGTCGGTGCGCGGGCCCCACATGTTGTCCGGGTCGCCGCCCTTGATCGACACCGCCGAGCGCACCGTCGCCTGATCGAGCTTGTCGGAGATCAAGCAGCCGCTGTAGGCGGCCATCGCCCGATACAGCTCCGGGTGCCGGAAGGTCAGCGTCGCCGCGGCCTGCGCGCCCATCGACTCACCCGCGATCGCGTTCATGCCGTTGCCGCCCAACAGCTTGTCGAGCACCGGCGGGAGTTCCTTCGTCAGGAACGTCTCCCACATGTTGTGCCCGAGCTTCGGGTCGTCACGCAGCCAATCGGTGTAGAACGACCCCGGCCCGCCGACCGACATCACCACGTTCACCGGCTTGTCGGCGAAGAACCGCACGATGTCGGACTTGCGCGTCCAGGTGCTCTGCGCCTCTTGGTCGGTGGCGCCGTCACCGTCGAGCAGATACAGCGTCGGGTGCGGCGCGGCGCCCGGCGCCGGATGCAGCACGTCGAGCTGCATCACCCGGCCCATCGCGGGCGAGCGCACGAAGACCTCCGCCCACCGGTCGGACTTCGGTTCGACGTGATCGAGCACCGCTTGCGGTTGAGCGCGCGCCGGTGCGGGTGCGTGCACGAACGACAGGAGCACCGCGGCGACCACGGCGCCGACGCACCCCATGACACGGCGGGAATGACCGATGGACACAGTTCGTACCGTCCTTTTGGCGAGAGGCGACGCGCGATTCGGCTGCCGACCCGGCGACCGAGTGCGAGCAGTGTGCGTCGGACCGCGGACGGGCGCAGTAACAAACCTCACAGTCGGTTAGCCGCCGCTCAGCTCTAGGATACAACTTGTGTCTAAGACGTATTCATCCGCCGAGCAGGCCTATCGCGAGGTCAAGGAGCGCATCCTCACCGGCACACTGGCCGGCGGCGAGCTGATCAGCGAGGGCGAGATCGCCGGCGAGCTCGGGACGTCACGCACGCCGGTGCGGGAGGCGTTCCTGCGGCTGGAGACCGAAGGGTGGATGAAGCTCTATCCCAAGCGCGGCGCGCTGGTAGTGCCGATCCCACCCGACGAAGCCGAACACGTCGCCTATGCCCGCTACGTGGTGGAGGCCGCCGCCGTGCGCGCCCTCGCCGCGACCGACCGCACCGCGCTCACGACGCTGTTCCGCGACTCGCTCGACCGGCAGCGGGAACTGGCCGCCGCGGGCGACCTCGACCAATTCGCCTTGGTGGACACCGATTTCCACCGCTCCTATGTGATCGCGGCGGGCAACCCGCTGCTCGCGAGCTTCTACGACTCGCTGCGCGAACGGCAGCGCCGGATGAACAGCGTCGCGCTGCGCCGCGGGCCGATCGACATCGACCGGATCATCGAACAGCACGCGCACCTGGCCGGGCTCATCGAGGCAGGCGAGGTCGACCGATTCACCACCGCGCTCGCCGAACATCTTTCCGGCGTGCACCAATTGGAGCTGAAGGGACTGTGATGGCCACCCCGACCACCGCCGCCCGGTCCACGCCCACCCGAATCGGCTCGACACAGTGGTGGGGCGTCGCCGCGACGATGTTCGCGATCGCCTGGGGCGGCAACGAATTCACGCCGCTGCTGGTGATGTACAAGAATCACGGGCTGCCCGCCACCACCGTGGACCTGTTGCTGTTCTACTACGTGCTGGGCATCGTGCCCGCGCTGCTGATCGGCGGCCCGCTCTCGGACCGCTACGGGCGCCGCGCGCTGCTGCGCCCGGCCCCGTTGATCAGCGCCGCCGGTGCGCTGCTGCTGGCCTTCGGCTCCGCGTCGGTGCCGCTGCTCTCGGCCGGACGCGTACTGTGCGGCGTCGCACTGGGTCTCGCGATGGCCGTCGGCGGCAGCTGGCTCAAAGAACTCGCGCAACCGCCGTTCGGGCCCGCGCAACCCGGGGGCACCGGGGCGCGTCGATCGGCGATGAGCTTGACCGCGGGCTTCGCCGTCGGCGCGGGCCTGGCCGGCGCGCTCGCGCAGTGGGCGCCGTGGCCGAACGAACTCGCCTACCTGATCAACGCCGTGCTGTGCCTGATCACCGCGGTGTGGGTGGCCCGGGTGCCGGAAACCGTGGCCCGGCAGGCGAATCCCGGCCGGCTCATCGACGACCTGAAGGTGCCCGCCGCAGGGCACCGCCGGTTCCGCCGCGTCGTCGTGCCGATCGCGCTGTGGTTGTTCACCTCCGCGGGAACGGCATACGCGATCATGCCCGCGCTGATGGCCCCGCACCTCCAGGGCGCCCCGATCGCGTTCTCGGCGCTCATCTGCGTGATCACCCTGAGTTGTGGTTTCGCCATCCAGTCCGTCGCCCGCCGGATCGACAAGGCGGGCACCGCCCGCGCCGCCGTGGTCTCGCTGGTCTTCGTCACCTGCGGAATGGCAACCGCCACTTGGGCTTCCGGCGCGCTCACGCTCTGGTCCACGCTCGCGGTCGCGGTGGTCCTCGGCGGCGGCTACGGCATCGGCCTCGTCGCGGGCCTGCAGGAGATCGAGCGCATCGCCCGCCCCGACGACCTGGCCGGCCTCACCGCCGTCTTCTACTCCATCAGCTACCTCGGCTTCGGCGTCCCCGCCCTCCTCGCCTTCCTCCACGAGACCACCGCTCTCCCCTACCCCACCATGTTCGCCGCCGCCACCCTAGCCGCCCTTTCCGCCCTCACCCTGATAACCGCCAACTACCGCACCGACAAAATCGATGGCGGGCGGCGGGCGGGGGTTGTTACGGTGACTCGGCGCTGAGAACGGCGTATCGGACTTCGATCAGGGCCGGGTTGCCGGCGGAGGGGATGCCTATGACCCGGAACGCGCCGCGCGCGCCTCAGTGTGCGGGCGAGGGCCGTGCCGATTTTCGGCACCCTCGCCCAGCCATCCACCGCTAGTACCTTCGAGCGCTAGTACCTTCGAGGCGTGCTCGGCCTGCTCCCGCTGTTACCGCACCAACCCACAGCCGAGGAGTAATCCGGGTGTCCGACAACACCTCTCGACCCACCGGACCGAGCGCATCGCTACGGACCGACACCTTCACCTGCGTGCGCTGCGGCCTCGTCGTGGCGACGCTCGCGCCGGACAACAGCTGGCGCAACCACTGCCCCAGCTGCCTGAGTTCCCGGCACACCCACGATCAGATCGAGGGTGGCACGTCCGACTGCCGAGCCCGAATGGCTCCGCTGTCGATCGCCGTGTTGCGCACCGGCGAATGGGCCGTGGTACACCGCTGCACCCGCTGTCAGGAACTGGCGCTGCATCCCGTGTGCGGCGACGACAACCAGCTCATCCTGATGCGGATGGCAGTGCGACCGCTCGCCGAACCTCCGTTCCCGCTCGAAGTTTTCGGCGATCTGTAGGGGGTGCGCCATGCCACGACGCAAACCGGCGGTCCGCAGGCCGCAGCGGACCAAGCACGTCCTGCACGGCCGCGCCGGCGAATCCGGTGGGTCGTTCCGCTGCGTCGGCTGCCGGATGGACGTGTCCGTCACAGCCCCCGGCACCGCGCACCGCAACCACTGCCCGCACTGCCTGACCAGTCGCCACTTGGACCGGCGCGTCCCCGGCGACCGGGCGGCAAGCTGCCGCGGCCGTATGGCCGCGGTCAGCATGTGCACCCGCGACGACGGCGAATGGCTGCTCGTACATCAGTGCCTGCACTGTGGTGCGCTGAAGACGAACCGCATCGCCGGCGACGACAACGCGCTCGCTTTGATGCGAATAGCGTTGCGCCCGTTGGCCGATCCCCGGATCGGCCACCGCGCACTGCGCGCCCTGTGAGTCCGGTGCGGCGCTCGCCTTCAGGCGAGCGCCGGACCGGCACAGCTCCTATACTGTGAACTCCACCGCTTCGGCCAGCACGGCGCCGATCTCGTCGCCGTGCGCGGCGATCTCGGCCCGCAGCAACCGCTCTGCCTCGGTGTCCGCGCCGTTCAGCAGCGCCTTCAGCATGGTCTCGTTCACGACATCGGCCGGTGCCGCGATCAACCCGGTCATGGCGAAGAACGTCAGGAAGGTCGGGTCGAACCGATTGCCCGCACCCGAGAACTGCTGGGTCATCCGTTCCAGCGCCACATCGAAATACTTGTGCAACAGTGACACTCGCGCGAACTCCGGCCCGCCACGATGCTCCACACCGGGCCACCGCAGATCTTCGAGCGCACTGAGCCACCAGGCCGGGTAGGACACCTGTTGCAACCGCCGCAACAGCTCGAGTTCACCACCCGGCCCGTGTTCCTCGGCCAGGTACTCCGCGATCGCCTCGGCCTGGATCGCCGCGACGGTCATGCCCTGCCCATAGATGGGGTCGACCGTGCACATCGCGTCGCCGAGCACCAGCAGTCCGGCGGGCCAGCGCGCCATCTGCTCGTAGTGCCGCCGGACGCAGACCGGGATCCGGAATCCGCGCGGCGTGGTCAACGGCTCTGCGCCGCTCAGCACTTCGGCCATGGCCGGGTTGATCAGCTCGGTGAGACCGGCGTCGAAACCCGCGGCGTCGACGGGTGGGTACTGCCCGCCGATCCCGGACAGACACGCGCTCCACACCTCGCCTTCGATCCGCTTCAGCACGCCCCCGGCGGGATTGCCCGCGCGATAATCGTTCTCGATGACCAGCAGCGCCGGTACGGCGCCCCGGTCTCGCGGCACCCGGTAATAGCGTGTGCTGTAGCCGATCCCGGAGGTGACCGTCTCCTGCGGCGGCGCCTGATATCCGAGCTGCGAAAGCCACTGCGGCAGTTTCGAGGACCGCCCGCTCGCGTCGACGACGAGATCCGCGCTCAGCGTTACCGGCTCGCCCCCGGACTGGCAGCGCACCCCGATGATCCGCGTTCCGTCCGCGGCGGCGCAAAGCTCGACCACCCGGTGTTCGTAGCCGAACCGCACGTGATCGATCGAGCCCACCCGCTCGCGAATCGCCTGCTCCACCAGCCCTCTGCTGTAGAAGGCGCCCTTCTCCGGGCTGGGCATCGTCATCGTGCCGTATCTGTTGGTCCAGGTCAGCGCCGCCTCGGCCAACGGAAAGGCGCCGAGCCGCAACACATCATCGAGAAATCCGGGCAGCAGCCGCTCCAGCACCTGTTCACCGCGCGGCAGCATCTGGTGCAGATGGAAAGTCTGCGGCACCCCGCCGCGCCGAATTTCCAGCCCCGGCTCGGCATCCCGGTCGAGCACGAGCACCTGCGCGTAGTGCGCGGCGAGCACTCGCGCCGTGAGCAATCCGGCGATGCCACCCCCGAGCACGATCGCCTTCGACCGCCCCTCTTTCTGCAACTGCGTCATGCCTTCGACGGTAAGCGCCGCCGGCGGCCACGCGCCTCACCCCGCAGTGCGAGCCCTGTCTCCCCCACAGGTGTGAGCCCTAGTGCTGCACCGCGAGTCGCACGCCGAGCCCGATGAAGATGCCGCCGGTGGCCACCTCGATGCGCCGCCGCGCGGCATGCCGCCGCCGCAGCCAGCCGCCGATCCGACCCGCCAACACCCCGACCGTACCGTCCACCAGGAACTCGAGCGCGATCATGATCGCGCCGAGAATCACGAACTGCAGCCAGATCCGGCCGAGCGAGGGATCGATGAACAGCGGCAGGAACGCGATCGTGAACGTCACCATCTTCGGGTTGAGCAGGTTGGTCAGCAGCCCGGACACGTATGCCTTGCGCGCGGAGACACCGACCCCGCGCTCGTCGGCAGGCAGGCTCCCCCGGTTCCGGATCGCTTGCACGCCAAGGTAGATCAGGTAGGCGGCACCGAGTACCCGTACGACAGTGAACGCGGCGGGCACCGCGGCGAACAGCGCCGCAAGGCCGGCAGCGGCGACCGCGACGTGGATCGCCTCGCTCGTGGCCACCCCGGCGGTGGCGTACAGCCCGGCCCGTGGCCCACCGCGCATCCCGCACCCGAGCACGAAGAGCATGTCCGGCCCCGGCGTGATCATCGCGACGAAGGTGGTCGCCACGAAGGCGAGCAGCAGTGTTTGATCAACCGGCATCCGCTGATTCTCGCAGCCCCCACGACGCCCGGCGAGCCGATAAACCTCGTCAGTCGGCGCGGGGGAAGCTGAGCCGGAAGATCGCCCCGCCCTCGCTCGCCGACTGCGCGCGCACCGTGGCGCCGTGCAGATCCGCCACCTGTTTGACGATGGCCAGCCCGAGCCCGTGACCGGTTTTGCCGCGGCCGTTGGTGGCGCGGTAGAACCGGTCGAAGATATGCGGCAGATCGTCGAGCGCGATACCGGGACCGTGGTCGCGCACCGTCAGCTCGGCATCGCGCAACTCCACCCGGACGATACCTTGCGGCGCGCTGAATTTCGCCGCGTTGTCGAGCAGATTGGTGATCGCCCTGGCCAGCCTGCCGGGTACGCCGTGCACCACGGTCGGGCGCAGGTCGCTGATGAATGTGATGGTGGGCCAGTGCCGTTCGGCCGCCCGCAGGCACTCCGCAACCAAGGTGTCCAAGCGCAGATCCTCGAACGGCTCCGCGATCGCCGCCGGGTCGTCCGCGCGGGCCAGCTCGATCAGATCCGTGACCAGGCCGGACAACTCCGCCGACTGAGCGCGCAGGGCGGCCGCGGTGTCGTCGAGTTGTTCGGCGGACATCCGCGACGCCCGACCGAGCAGTTCGATGTTCGTGCGCAACGCCGTCAACGGCGTGCGCAGCTCATGTGAGGCGTCGGCGATCAACCGATGCTGCGCCGCGCGGGCCTCGCGTTCGGCACACAGCGCTTGATCGAGTTCATCGAGCATGGCGTTGAAACTGCCCGCCAGACTTCGAAGTTCGGTAGGTCCGGTGACGGTGATGTGCTGACGCGGGTCTCGGGTGGTCGCGATGTGCTCGGCCGCCGCGGTGAGCGCGGAGACCGGACCGACCGCGCGCCGCGCGACAACCAACCCCGCGCCGAGGGCAAGCGCCGTGCCGATCCCCGCCGCGGCGAGCAGTGCGTAGCCGACGCGACGCAGGCTGGTGTCCACCGGATCGGCACGGCGCGCGATCTGCACCGCGGAGCCGGAACGCAATGGGGCGGTGTACATCCGGAGCGGGTAACCGCCGAGCTGGACATCACTGAAGAAGGCGGCCCTGGTGCCCGCCGCGACCTCCTCGGTCGCGCGGTCGACCGGCAGCGACAGTCCGGGATCGTGCTCGGACTCGATCCGACCGTCGGCGGCCACCACCTGGACACAGCTCGGCGCGGTCAGATACCGGCACGGCCCCGAAGCCGTGGCCACGTCGGCGTCCACGCCGACGGTCCGCACGATCCGCGTTGCCTCCCTGCGCAATCCGAGATCGAGCGAGCTGTCGAGTTCATGGGCGACAACGACGTAGGCGGCCACCCCCATCCCCGCGAGCGCCACCGCGATGGCCGCGACACAGAACAGCGCGACCCGCGCGCGCAACGATCCCGGCAGCCTCACGGTGGCGCCAATCGGTAGCCGATCCCGCGTACCGTGTGGATCAGCCGCGGCTCGGCGGCGGAGTCGAGTTTGCGCCGCAGGTAGCGGATGTAGACCTCGAGCGAATTCGACGTCGGGCCCAGTTCGGTGCCCCACACCCGCTCGATGAGCGTTTCGCGCGGCAGCGCCTGGCCGCTGTTGCGCAACAGCACCTCGAGCAGCGCGAATTCGGTGCGGCTGAGCTCGACCAGACGAGCGCCGCGCCGGACCGTGTGCGCGGTGGTGTCCATGACGAGGTCCGCGCACGAGAGCACCGCGCCGTCCTCGGGGTAGGTGCGCCGGACCAGGGCACGCACCCTGGCGAGCAGTTCATCGAGGTCGAAAGGCTTCACCAGGTAGTCGTCGGCGCCCGCGTCGAGCCCGTCCACCCGGTCGGCCACCGCGTCGCGCGCGGTGAGCATCAGGATGGGCGTGCGGTCCCCGCGCGCCCGCAGCTGCCTGCACGCGGTGAGCCCGTCCATGAACGGCATGAGTACGTCCAGCAGCACGACCTCGGGCTGCCACCGCTGGATCTCGGCGAGCGCGGCCGCGCCGTCGGTCGCGGCACGGGTCTCGTAGCCTTCGCTGCCCATCGCGCGCACCAGGGCCTCGCGGACCGAGTCCTCGTCGTCGACCACCAATACGCGCATCTTCCGGATGATACGGACCGCGTCTGCCCTGGCCGCGGACCCGGCGCGGGTCTCATCGAACTCTCATCGGGCCGCGGCAGGGTGCCGGGCATGAGACCTCGGAGCATCGAACGCACCCACCGCGGGATCGCGGCGGGCGGCATCGTGTTGTTGATCTTGGTATTGAGCGGAACCGCCTGCGACCGCGGCAGCACCGCACGCCCGGAGGTGCGCGGCAGCCACGTCCTGGTGCCGATCGGCGGTGGCCGGGCCGACATCGATACCGCGTCGCTGGCGATCACCGCACAGCCCGGCGACGACACGCCCCTCGCCCTCTCCGCCCCGGCGGCCACCGAACTCGGCGCGGCCGGGCCCATCGAGGTCACCCGGGAACGGGCGAGCTGGACCTACCCGGACAAAGGTTTGACGGTCACCGCGGACACCGACGCCGGTCGCCTGCGCGTCACCCTGCGCAGCGACCGCGACCAGCGCCTGGCCTGGCCGGTGACCGGCACCGACCCCGCGGCAACGGCGTTACAGCTCCCCCGTGGCGAGGGCCTGTCGCTGCCGGTCGGCGATCCGTTCTGGAACTCCCCCGACGCCGCCCTGATCGACCAGCCACTGGACCTCACCGAAAGCTTGACCATGCCGTTCTGGGGCTACCAGCTCGGCGCGCACGGCGTCAGCTACCTCGTGCCCACCGATATCGGCAGCACAGTCACCGTGCATTCCACCGCGGAAAAGCTCAGCACCACCGCCGAACACGACTTCGCGGCCAGGGCGGACACCCGCGAGTACACGGTCACGTTCGCACTGACCGATTCCTCGCCCGTGGCCTCGGCCAGGGACTACCGTGCCTGGCTCGTCCGGCACGGCGAATTCCGTTCCCTCGCCGACAAGATCGCCCAGGTGCCGTCGATCGGCAAGCTGCTCGGCGCATTTCACGCCTATCTGTGGGGCGACGGCCGCACCCCGGAGGCGATCCGCGCGATGCGCGAGCTCGGTCTCACCCGCATGTGGCTCGGCTACGACGCCGGTCCCGACCCGATGACCCGCGCCGCCGTCGACGCGGCGAAGGCCGCCGGTTACCTTGCGGGACCGTATGACTCGTACGACAACGCGCAAGACCCCGCCACCGCCGACAACCCCGGCTCCAGCTGGCCAGGTCTGTGGCCGGCCGGCTGCGTGCACGACGCGACCGGTGCCCCGGAGACCGGATTCGGCGGCCGCGGCTGCTATCTCAGCACCGAGGTACTGGCGCAGCGTCCCGAGCTGCTCGACGACCGCTACGCGACGATGACGGCCAACGGCGCGAACACCTACTTCCTCGACGTCGACGCCGCGGGTCAGTTCTTCGACGACTACAGCCCGGACCACCCGATGAACAAGCAGCAGGATCGCGCCAACCGGCTCGCCCGCATGCGCGCGCTCGTCGAGCGGCACGCGCAGGTACTCGGGTCGGAGTCCGTCGGCGCGTGGGCGAGCACGCTGCCCGCCTTCAGCCACGGCTCGCAGACACCGGTCTCCGATCTGCTCTGGGAAGCCCAGCGCGACAAGCAGTCCTGGGGCGGATGGGCGCCGGAGCGCGCACCGAAGATCTTCTTCCAGCCCGCCGAGTTGCCCGCCGCCGCGGCCAAGGCCATGTTCGACCCGGTGTACCGGGTGCCGCTCTATGAGACGGTCCTGCACGATTCGATCGTCAACCTGGATCGCTGGGAGCTCCCCTATTACAAACTGCCGCAACAGCAGACCATGCGCGCGCTCACCGCGATCCTGAACAACACCCCGCTGAACTTCGCGCTCGACCGCGACCAGCTCGACCGCCACGGCGCCGAGATCGCCCGCCTGCAACAGTTCTTCGCGCCCCTGCACGAGGCGGCGGGCACCGCGCCGATGACCGATTTCCAGTGGCGCACCGCCGATCATCTGGTGCAGCGCAGCACCTTCGGCGACGGTCTGCTGACCGTCACCGCCAATTTCGGCAGCACGCCCCACGACGGCCTGCCCGGCGGCTGCGTCGACGCACGGCTGGCGAACGATCCGGCGCCGCGCCGGTTGTGCCCCGGCACGTGACGAATACGCGCCGAACCGGACGCTCGCGGTCAGGTCGGCCGATTCCACTGTGGCGCAGGGATTATCGCGATTCCACTCCCGCGCGGCCGATTCCGGTGCGGCGCAAGCCCTTGTGGTCGTAGAACCGGGTGACCACCGCACCGAGCACCAGCCCGATGACCAGACCGAACACCGCCATCCACACCCCACGGGTCAACCCGGCCGGGCCGCTGGCATCGAAGTACAGGATCGCGCGCACGCCGAGGAACACCTGATGCATCGGCTCGAACGAGGCGAGCCAGCCGAGGTACTTCGGCGTGGCCTCGATCGGCACCGTGCCGCCGGAGGACGGCAATCCCAGGATGATGAACAGGATCAGGTTGATGAGCAGCCCGGCCGACCCGACGGCGGCGAGCACCGACAGGCCGGTGACCCCGACCGCGATGATCGCGAACGCGCTGAACAGGAACAGCCCGAGCGGATGATCGATCGGCATGCCGAGCAGCTTCGCGACGAGCAGGAAGACCCCCGCCACGACGTTCGCGGTCACCACCAGCACGCCCCATTTGATCAGCAGGGTGTGGAACCGGGAGATGGGCGTCGGCGGGAAATGCACATACCACGGCCCGTATTCGGTAGGCACGAAACCCAGTTGGGCGTCGATCATCGTGTGGATGGTCATCGACCCGACCAGACCGGCCAGCAGGAGCAGCAGCGCGTAGAAGAACGCGGTGAGGCCCTGACCGGTGTGCTCGGGCAGCGGATGGAACGGCTCGACGGCGATCCGCAGCGGCTCAGCGAGGGCCACCCTGGTCGCCCCGCTCAGTTCGGGCGCGGGCGGCCCGCCCGGCGGCGGCGCCAACTGAGCCTGTACCTGCGCGGTGAGCTCGGCGCCGACCTGCTTGTTCACCTGGATCAGCGCCTGGTCGCCGATCTGGGTGACGATCGAGGTGACGAACGCGCCGCTGCGCGGATTGGTCTGCAACGTGATGAGCGGCCGTTGGATGTCGCCGGGGACCACACTGCCGACACCGAAGATGCCCAGCCGTTTGCTGAAATCGCTCGGAATCAGGATGGTGCCGTAGACCTTGTTGTTCTGCATCCGCTGCGAGGCCTCGTTGACGCCGAGCACCTGCAGGTCGATCTTGTCCGCTGGCACCGCCTGCCGCAGGCCGTCGACCACCTGCTCGCCGAAGTTGACCTGCCGCTGCTGTCCCGGCGCGCCAACGGTGTCCCCGACATCCTGATTGACCAGCGCGATGGGGAAATCGTGCAGGTTCTCTTCCGGATCGACGACATAGTCGAGGTACATAGTGCCGAGCAGCGCCATGAACACGGCGAGCACCGCCACCGGCAGCAGCCACAAGCGCAACCCGAGGTTGCGCGGGGATCGACTAGTTTCCGCAGGGTCCGTAGTCACGATTTCGGACGGTAGCAGCTGCGGGCGGGCGGCCCGGGGAGCTACGCGCGGCCTGGCCATGTCGCGTTGCCGGAAGAATGCCCACGGCTATGGCGAGCGCAGGTCCAGTCGGCGCATCACGCGATCGACGAGATCGGGTGGGACGCCGGGTTCGCGGCGCGCCGCCATGGCCTCCGCGCGGCCCGCTGCCAGAATTTCCTGATCGATCCGGTGCAGCGCGCGGGTGAGCGCGGCACTGTGTTCGGTCGGCGGCCCGGCGTCGGCCGCGGCTTCGGGATCGGCTCGGGCGAGCCGCCTTTCGATGCCGACATGCAGGCGGTCGTAGACGTCGTCCGGTAGCCGCTCGGTCAGCGCGACCTGTTGCAGGCGGGTCAGTTCGGCGCGCAGGATGCGCGCCCACAGCTTGCGCTCCATGTCTCGTTCGGCATCGATATCGACCCGAACCCCGGTGGCGCGCACCACAAGTGACAACGTCGGACCCTGCAGCAGCAGGGTGAACAACACCAGCGCGAACGCGGTGAACAAGATGCCGCCGCGCCACGGGAACGGCGCACCCGAGTCTGTCGTCAGCGGCACCGCCAGCGCCAGCGCGACGGTGGCGACGCCGCGCTGCCCGGCCCACCAGGTGACGACGGTCTCGCGCCACGTGTAAGGCTCGTCGGCCTCGCGACGCCGCCACCACCGCCCACACAGTGCCCAGGTGGCCAGCAGCCAGACCAGCCGCATCCCGACGACCACGCCGATCACCGCGGCCGAGATCCCGAGATAACGCGGCCAGTCCGGTCCGGCCGCGCGTAGCACGGTGGCCAACTCCAGCCCGATCAACCCGAACGCGATCCCGCTGACCAGCATGTCGATGATCGCCCAGAACGAGTCACCGACCAGCCGGTAATCGCTGTCGCCGAAGTCGGAGGCGGCGTCGGTCAGATACAGCGCGCACACCAGCACCGCGAGCACCGCCGATCCTTCCCAGGCGGCGGCGAGCCGATACGCCGCGTAGGGCAGCGCCAGTCCGAGCGCGACCTGCCACGGCGCCTCGACGAGCCGCGGCATCAGCCTGCTGCCGCCCCAGCCGAACACCAGCCCGACCGCGACGCCCACCACCGCCGACATCACGAACTCCAGCACCGCCGACCACGCGGAGAACTCGCCGCTGAGCACCGCCTGCACCGCGATCCCGTACAGCACGATCGCCGTGACGTCGTTGAACAGCCCCTCCCCCTCGAGCACCGACACCAGCCGTCGCGGCAGCCCGAGCCGACCGGCCAACGCGCCGACCGCCACCGGGTCCGGCGGCGCGACGAGCGCGCCGAGCACGAGCGCCGCGGCCAGCGGCACCGCGGGATGCCACAGGTGCACCGTCACCGCCACCACCGCCGCGGTGACCACCACCAGGCCGACCGCCTGCAACGCGATCGCGGTCCAGTTCTGGGCGAAGCTGCGCCAGGAGGTGCGCCGGGCCGCGGCGTACAGCAGTGGCGGAAGCAGCAGCGGCAGAATGAGATCCGGCGCCACCCGGACCTCGGGCACCGAGGGCAGCAGCGCGAGCACACAGCCGAACACCGTCATCAGGACGGCCGGCGCCACGCCCAGCCGCCGCCCGAGCGGCTGGGCAAGGATCGTGCCGAACAGCACGAGAAACGGCAACTCCAGGTGATTCACGCTGGTCCAGCATGCGCCGCCAACCTGAGAAACCGCGAAGCGACGCAGCCGGACGTGCGTGCCCCGCCTATTCCGGCCGCAGCACCACCGGCAACCTACCGTGCCCGTTGGAGATGAAACTCGCCACGGCGCCGAGCTCCGCCGGATCCGCCGCCAGTCGCATATCCGGGAACCGCGCGAAGAGAGCGGGCAGCGCGATCGCCGCCTCCAGCCGCGCCAGCGGCGCGCCGAGGCAGTGATGCACCCCGTGCCCGAAGGCCATGTGGTCCTTGCTCGCCCGGGTCACGTCGAACTCGTCGGCGGTCTCGCCGTGCACCTTGGGATCCCGATTGGCCGCCGCGTAGCAGGCCAGGATCGGCTCGCCCTTGGCGATCACGACGCCCTCGATGTCGATGTCCTCGACCGCGAACCGCAGCGGCAGGTGCGCCACCGGCGCCTCGAAGCGCAGCGCCTCCTCGATCATCTCCGCCCAGCCGACCTTGCCCTCGACCACCGCGGCGCGCTGCTCGGGCCGGGTGAGCAAGGCGAAGATCGCCTGATCGAGCAGATTGACCGTGGTCTCGTGCCCCGCGCTGATGACGAGCAGCAGCGTGTCGATGAGCTCCTGCTCGGTGAGCTGGGAACCGTCGTCCTCGTCGCGGTGCGAGATGAGCAGGCTGGTCATGTCCTCGCCCGGCTCGCCGCGCCGGAAGGCCACCAGCTCCGCGAGGATGCGATACATCTCCATGTAGTTGGCCTGCGACTCCTCCGGGGAGAGCGAGGTGTCGAAGATCCCGTCCACACAGGTGCGCAGCCCCGCGTTCAGCGACTCCGGCACGCCCATCAGCTCGGAGATCACCTCGATCGGCACCGGGTAGGCGAAACGCTCACGCAAATCCACTATTTCGCCCGCGGGTAATGCCGCGAGCTCGTCGAGCAGCCGCTCGGCGATCCGGTCGATCCGCGGTCGCATCGCCTCGGTGCGGCGATGGGTGAACGCCGGGGCGACCAGCTTGCGCAGCCGCCGGTGGTCGGCGCCGTAGGCGGTGAACATGTTGTTCACCGCCACCCAGAGGAACAGCGGCCAGTCCTGCGGCACTTCGCCTTTGGCGAAGGCGGGCCAGTGCTGCCTGGCATCCTTGGACACTTTCGGATCGACGAGCAGTCGCTTCAGCAGGTCGGCGTCGGTCACCGACCACGCCCGCACACCGCCGGGCAGCTCGATCAGGGTCGCCGGTCCACGCGCGCGCAGGCGGGCTGCTTCGCCTTGGATATCGGTTCCCGCCGGATCCAGAACCAGGGGCGAAGTGTCCATCGCGGTCTCCTTAAAACACGTTCAACGGTGGTGACTTAGGAAACACTACGGGGAGGGAGACCAGCGCGCGATGGAAAGGTCCTGGCCGCCAAGACAATTCGTCGACTGCCACGGCAAGGCCGAGTTCGGGGAGCGCATCGAGCAGTTGATCGATGGCGTCCTGCACGATCAGCAGTGCCATCGATCGGGCCGGGCACGAGTGCGGTCCGACGCCCCACGCCAGGTGCGACCGATTGTCCACGTACTCCCCCACGCTGATGGTGGGGTCGTTGTTGCAGCCCGCCATGCTGATCACGACTGGCTGATGGGCGGGCAGCCACACGCCGTCGATCAGGATCGGCTGCTTGGGGTAGGACACGCAGTAGTTCGCCATCGGCGGATCGGTGAACAACACCTCGTCCAGCGCGTCGCGAGTCGAAAGGCTGCCGCCCAGAACGTTTCCCGCGAAGCGGTCGTCGGTGAGCATCAGCAGCAGCGTGTTGATGATCAGGTTCTGCTGCGGCTCGATGCCCGCGCCGTACAGCGTGACCAGCTGGTGGATCATCTCCACGTCGTCGAGCTTGGCCGGGTGGGCGAGCAAGCGCGAGGTGATGTCGTCGCCCGGCTCTTTACGCTTCAGGGTGACCAGGTCGAACAGCGCGTCGGTGAGCATCGCGTTGCCCTTGTCGGCGTTGACGCCCTCGAAGATCGCGGCCATCCCGGTCGCGACCTGCTGGCCGATGTCCGGCGGACAGCCGAGCGCGGCGTTGAGCACCGCGAAGGTGAGCGGAAAGGCGTACTGGCTGATCAGATCCGCGGCGCCGTCCTGGCAGAAGGCGTTGATCAGCGGAATGGCGATCTGCTCGACGGTGGCGTGCAGCGAATGCAGGTCGACCTCGGCCACGGCGACCACGTTGGCCTGGCGGTAGCGCAGATGCTCCAGACCCGCGCTGCGTAAGGCGTTCGGCCGCCACTCCAGCATCGGCAGGATCGGGCACTCGCCCGGCACGTTCTTCTGCCAGGTGCGCGGATCGGCCGGAAAGTGGTCCGGGTCGTTGAGGATTCGTAAAGCGGTGTGATAACCGATCACCAGCGTGGCCGGGACGTCCGGTGCGAGGTTGACCGGCACGAGCGAACCGTATTGGCGGCGCATCTCACGGTAGGCCAGATGCGGGTCTGCGGCGAACTCCTCGGAATATAGGGAAACCCTGGGGCCTTCGGTGGTGATCGGGGATCCGTGCTGGACAGGGCAGGACGGGGGGGTGATCAAAGACGTGACTCCAGACGCTGGAACAGGAATTCGACGAGCGTGATCAGCGAGCGCAGGCAGGTACCTCTGTCACGCGCGTCCAAGGACGTGAGTGGGGTGTCGGGTGCCAGGTCCAGCGCGTCACGAACCTCGCTGAGTGGATAGTTCCTGGCCCCTTCGAATTGGTTGACCGCCACCGAATACGGCACGCCGCGCTCCTCGAGCACCGAGAGCACCTCGTCGGACTTCTCGATGCGGCGGGTGTCGACCAGCACCAGCGCGCCGAGCGCACCGCGGGCCAACTCCTCCCACAGCGGCACGAACCGCTGCTGGCCCGGCGTGCCGAACAGGTAGAGCGCCAGTTTCGGACTGAGCGTGATACGCCCGAAGTCCATCGCGACGGTCGTCTGCGATTTACCGGACAGACCTGCCATGTCGTCGACGCCGACGCTGGCCTCGGTGATCGTCTCCTCCGTGCGCAGCGGCTTGATCTCCGAGACGCTGCTCACAAAGGTGGTCTTACCGACACCGAAATTGCCTGCCACCAACAGTTTTACGGAACGAGTAACGGTCTCCGGCACATAGTCGACTGGACGATCAGACGGCGAGAGCACGGAGCCCATTGAGTACTTCCTCCAGCAGAGCGATCTCCGGCAGGTGTTCGGCCGGGGTAGGTGACACCAGATGGCCGCTGTCCATGAGATCGGCCGCGACGATCTTCACGACGGACGGCGGCAGGTCGAGGTACGCGGCGATCTCGGCGATCGACAGCGCACCCCGGCGGCTGCAGAGATTCATGACCCGGCGCGTATCGGGTGTGGCACCCGGTGCCGGGTTCTTGGCCGCACGGACCAATGTGACGAGGTCCAGCTCGCGGGTGGGACGGGTGCGTCCCCCGGTGCGCACGTACGCCCGAACCAGGTCGGGATCACGCCGGGACCGTGGTGTCATGGCAATTCGCCACCATCGACACGCCTGCGGGGCTGGCTGCCCAGCTCGCGCCCGACCCGGCCGGCCAGCTCGTTCATCCGGTGCGCGATGAGCGCCACGTCGATCTCGGTGGTGGTCGCGACACCGAGCAGCGCGCCCTCGCCCGCCGCGGTGATCAGGATCATGCCCTGGTCGTATTCGGTCATGTTCTGGCGCACACCGTTGTTCGTGTCGCCGCAGAACTCCCCGAGCGCCTTGCCCAGCGAACGCAGGCCCGAGGCCGCCGCGGAGAACCGCTCGGCCTCGTCGCGCTCGATACCCGGCGAGTGCGCGATCCGCAGACCGTCCTCGGACAGCAGGACCGAGAATCTGACGCCGGGAACGTTCAGATCGTCGAGTAGCCAGCCGAGCTTGTTGCTGCTGTCGGTCACGGGGGTGGCCATCAGGATGTCATCCCTTCGGTGTGCTCGGAGTGATCGGTGGCGGCGGCACGGCCGCTCTGGGAGCCCGTGTGCCAGGCGGCGGCGACATCGGGGCGGGCCAGTCCCGGCTCGGTACGCGGGCCGACGGGAGCTAAGGCGACGGTGCGGCGGCGGCGCTTCGGTAGACCGCCGCTGGTGATCTCGTGCACGGCGAATTGCTCACTCTCGCTGGGCTCTTCACGGTGCGGCTCACTGGCCGCTGACACCGCGACGGGCTGCGGCGCGACCTCCGCCACCGGCTGCTCGTGCGCGGGTGCCGCGTCTTGACCAGGCTGTTGCGTCATCAGCAGCGCCTCCGGGATGTAGACCATCGCGCGCATGCCGCCGAAGACATTCGGGCCGTCGATGTAGACGGTGAAGCCGTAGCGGCGCGCGAGCGCGGCGATACCGGGGAAGCCCACCTTGGGCGAGGGGCCGAGCTGATGGATGTCGACCGAGCGCTCGTGCGCGAGCACCTGCCTGGCCTCCTCCATCTGTTCGGCGTTCATCCGGACGCCGGCATCGTCGATGATCACGGTGACGCCGTGATGGCCTTCCTGGAAACTGACATCCACGAAAGACGTTGGCGGAGAGTAGCGCAGCGCGTTGTCGAGCAGCGTCGCCAGGGTGTGCACGAGCGGTTCCACCGCGCGGCTGATGACGACTCGGTCGAGCTGACCGGGGCGCACCCGTAGGTAGTCGCGGACGCGGCCGATGGCACCGCCGACCACGTCGGTGAGCGACTGGGCGGGCCAGCGCCGACCGGGCAGACCGCCACAGACGATCACGTAGGACTGCGCCTGCCGGATCATCTGCTGCACGGTGTGGTCGATCCGGGTGAGCGTCTCGTAGACCTCGTCGTTGCGGTGCTCACGCAGCGCCGAGCTCACCACCTGGCTCACGTCGGCGCCCAGGCTCACCACGGAGGTGCCGAACGAGCGCACGGCGGCACTGGTGGCCTGCCGCGCCGCGGCGGAGACCTCCTCGCGGACCTTGCCCTCGGCGGCCCCGATCGCCTGCTGCGCCTCGTGATTGGCCTGCTCCCTGGTCTCGGACCGGAGCAGGCTCAGATCGTCGGCGTACCGCTCGGCGATCCAGCGCAGCACCTGGGCCAGCCGGGAGTTCTCCAGGCCGGGCGGCACCTCCACGGTGGGCGGCTGGGTGTCGAACCGTCTGATCGCCTCGGTGACCGCGGGCATCGTGTTCGTGGCGAACCGCTCGACGGTCTCGTCTACGGCTCGCTGCTCTCTGCTGAGTGCTTCGGCTCTGGCTCGCTGTTGTTTCGCATACTGGAATGCGTACAGCGCCACCGCTATCGCAACCAGCAGAGCGGCGGCGAGGATCCATGCAAGCACCACGGCGATATCTTGATTCATCAGTTCTTTCGTCGTCGATTGGCGCCGAGGAATCGACTCTCCGTCATCGTGCTTCGTCTCGCCTTCCTCGCGACGCCGACCATGCACATCCCTGGTCGGATCTGGGTCTACGTCGGAGGACCGGAGACCCTGCGCACACTCCGAGGCCGTCCTGCTCGTGCCTCACAGTGCCCGCGGGGCAGGCGATGCCACGGTCGATCGCCCACCGAACGGATTGTGCCCGAACGGTTACCAGAACCCGACGGCCCCGACATTAGCAGCAATGCAACCAACTCTCGCCCAATCCACTCACATGATTGCGTTTGCAGACAAAAGGTGACTACCGCACACAAATGCGCAATAATGCTGCGCCCCTGGCGATCACGGCCGCTAGCCACGCAGTGACCAGGGCCGTTTCGCCGGTGTCGATAAAGGACACATCATCGGATCTCTTCGTGCAGCCGCACATCTCACACATCCTGTCAACCACGCCTACCTAGCCGACAGCTGGAAACGGGCCCACAACAGGAACATCCGGTTTGCTTTTGCCCAAAAGTTAGCTGGTACGTCCAGTTTGATTCGAACACGTTCGGGACCGGTCGGTCTGATCAATAACCGTCCCCAGTTGCCCGGAAGTCGCCCACTGACGGCACCCGCACCCACTCACGCGACCACCTCGCCCCCGAGACACTCCAGGGCATCCACCACCGACGCACCCACGCGCCAATGCCCACCCCGACGACACGGACACCGCTGTCATGCGCCCCACGCGACCCCGCCCCAGCGCACCCGGACGATCGCCCCTCGAGCGCACAAGATCTGCCCTTAGGCACCCGCGCGGTCCGGCACGGCGCGCCCGCACGCAACCGCGCGGTCCGATGCGCGGCTCGCCGACGCAGGCATCCCCGCTATGCGCGACCCCCACGCGCCCGCCCTTGCACGCCCCCGCGCGGCATGCATAGGTAACCCAGACTGCTGGTACCGGATACTATGCCGGCATGGCAAAGCTGAAGGTGTCCGTCGATGTGCCGATCTCGCCGGAAGAAGCGTGGTCGCACACGTCCAACCTGGCCGACCTCGACAAGTGGCTGACGATGCACGAGGCGTGGCGCAGCGAGGTGCCCGACCAGCTCACCGTCGGCACCCAGCTGGTCGGCGTGGCCTCGGTCAAGGGGCTGCGCAATCGGGTGACCTGGACCGTCAAGGCGGCCGAGCCGCCGCGCAGGTTGCAGCTCACGGGCGCGGGCAAGGGCGGCACCAAGCTCGGCCTCGAACTGCTGGTCGCCCCCAAGGGCACCGGCTCGGAGGTAACCGTCGACATCGAACTCGGCGGACGACCACTGTTCGGCCCCATCGGCGCGGGCGTGGCCCGCGCGGTCAAGGGCGACATCGAGCGCTCCCTGGACAAGTTCGTCGCGCTCTACGCCTGAAAGCTCCTGTGTGACAGGGTCTCGCGCCGGCCTCGGCCGCTCAGCTCGCCGCGGCGGTGATGCGGCGGCCGAGCCTGCCTTCAGGTGGTCGATCAGCGCCCGGGTTCGGCGCGGCAGGGGCGCGGTGGCCGCGTACACCGCGTAGATGTCCGCGGGTGGGGTCTGCAGTTCGGGGAGCACCTGGAGCAGGGCGCCTGCGCGTAGGAGCGGGTCGACGTGCCAGCGTGACCGCATGACCAGGCCGCGCCCCTCCAGGCACCAGTGGGTGATCACGTCGCCGTCGTTGCTGATCAGGTTTCCCGCCACCCGCACCGCGAGTTCCTTTCCCGCGCGCTCGAACCGCCACAGCGCGTAGTCGGATTCGTTCTCGCGCAGGATGATGCAGTTGTGCTGTGCCAAATCCTGCACCGTGGCGGGCATACCGTGTCTGCGCACGTACTCCGGCGCCGCGCACACCACCCGGCGATTGACCCACAGCCTGGTCGCGGTCAGCCGCGAATCCTGTAGCGTGCCAACGCGAATCGCGATGTCGTAGCCGGTGCCCGCGGTGTTGAGCGGCAGCGCGGACAGTTCCAGATCCACCTGCACCGCCGGATGCCGCTCGACGAAATCGGCGACCAGCGGCGCGATGTGGGCCCGGCCGAGGCCGATCGTCGACCGCAGGTGCACCCGGCCCCGCAGGTCGTGCTGCTGTTCGGCGATCGAGTCTTCCAACTCCTCCAACTGGGCGGCGATCACCGCGGCGCCCGCCGCGTAACGCTCCCCCTCGGGGGTCAGCGTCAGCCTGCGCGTACTGCGCTGCACCAGCACCACCCCGAGCCGGGCCTCCATCTGCGCGAGCCGCTTGCTCACCGACGACACCGAGATGCCGAACTCCCTGGCCGCCTCGGTCAGGCTGCGCGACCGCGCGACGATATCGAAGAACGTCACGTCGTCGGTGGACCCACCGTACACGGCGACCTCCTCTTCTTTTCCTGCCGGGAAAAAGTCTCTTGCACGTTCCGTGCTTTTGCCGCGGAATATCCGAGCCTACCGTTGAGAACATCTCGTTACCAAGAAGATCGGAGCACGCGACGATGGGTGCCACGCACCGAATTGCTGTCATTCCAGGCGACGGCATCGGCAAGGAAGTCGTACCGGAGGGAATTCGAGTTCTCCGCGCCGCGGCGGCCGCATTCGACTTCACCCTGGATATCACCGAGTACGACTTCGCGAGCGCGGACTACTACACGGCGACCGGGAAAATGCTGCCGGACGGCTGGTTCGACGAGCTGTCCGGCTTCGACGCGCTGTTCTTCGGCGCGGTCGGCTGGCCCGAGGTGGTGCCCGACCACATCTCGCTGTGGGGCAGCCTGCTGCAGTTCCGCCGCCATTTCGACCAGTACGTGAGCCTGCGGCCGGTCCGGCTGCTGCCTGGCATCAGCAGCCCGCTGGCCGGCAGGCAGCCCGGTGACGTCGACTTCTACGTGGTCAGGGAGAACACCGAGGGCGAATACTCGAGCGTCGGCGGCAAGATCTTCGAGGGCACCGACCGGGAAACGGTGCTGCAGGAAACCGTGATGACCAGAACCGGCGTCGACCGAATCCTGAAGTACGCCTTCGAGTTGGCGCAGCGCAGGCCGAAACGGCATCTCACCTCGGCCACCAAGAGCAACGGTATTTCCATCTCCATGCCCTATTGGGACGAACGCGTCGCGAACATGGCCACCAATTATCCGGAGGTGGCGGTGGACAAGTACCACATCGATATTCTGACGGCCAATTTCGTCCTGCATCCGGATTGGTTCGACGTGGTGGTGGCGAGCAACCTCTTCGGCGATATTCTCTCCGATCTCGGGCCCGCCTGCACCGGCACCATCGGCATCGCACCGAGCGGAAACATCAACCCCGAGCGGCGTTTTCCGAGCCTGTTCGAGCCGGTGCACGGCTCGGCGCCCGATATCGCGGGCCTCGGCATCGCCAATCCGATCGGCCAGATCTGGAGCGGCGCGATGATGCTGGAACACCTCGGCGAGGAACAGGCCGCCGCCGCGGTGCTCGCCGCCGTCGAAGCCGCGCTGGTCCAGGACAAGTCCCTGATGACACCCGATATGGGCGGCTCGGCGACCACCGAGGCTTTCGGCGCCCTGGTGTGCGCGCAGCTCGACGCCGCGACATCGATGACCGGGGCGAGGCGGTCATGAAGCTCGATGCCCGGCCACGCTCGTTCCCCGCGCCGGCCCTGGACGGCATTCCGCTGATCGTTCCGGTCGTCCTGACCGCGGGCGTGCTCACCGCGGGCTACTTCGACGCCGTCCCCGAGAACATGATCGGCGGGCTGGCGGTGATCGTCGGGCTGGGCATGCTGCTCGGCCCGCTCGGCAACCGGCTGCCGGTCATCTCGAAAATCGGTGGCGGCGCGCTGATCTGCCTGATGGTGCCCTCGATCCTGGTGTACCTCGGCGCTTTCGACGACAATACCCTTGCCGCCGCGAGCGCCTTGATGAAGCAGGCGAACTTCCTCTACTTCGTCATCTGCACCCTGGTGGTCGGCAGCATCCTCGGGATGAGCCGGAAGGTGATGATCGGCGGGCTGATTCGCATCTTCCCGCCGTTGCTGCTCGGCACCGTGGTGGCGATCTCGGTGGGCATCGCGGTCGCCATGGCGTTCGGGCACAGCTTCCATCGGGCGCTGTTCTACATCGTCGTGCCGATCATCGGCGGCGGCATCGGCGAGGGCGTCATCCCGCTGTCCTCGGCGTACGCCTCGGCGCTCGGCGGTCATCAGGCCGACTTCGTCGCCGAGCTGATCCCGGCGGCGATCATCGGCAATATCGCGGCGGTCATCACCGCCGGCATGCTGCGCAGGCTCGGCGATCGCCGCCCGCACCTCGACGGCGGTGGCCAGCTGGTCAAGGTGCCCGAGGCCGATACCGAACCGGCCACCACCGCCGCGTCGGCACCGCGCGACCCGGCCGCGCCCGCGCGCAATCACGCCCTCGGCGTGCTGCTCATCTGTGGCATGTTCGTGCTGGCCACGCTGCTAGAGCACGTGGTGCACCTGCCCGCGCCGGTGCTGGTGATCATCATGTCGGTGCTGTGCAAGGTATTCGGCATCTTCCCGCCCGTGGTCGAGGACAGTGTGCGCGGCGTATACACCGTCATCGCGAGACACTTCATCTATCCCACGATGATCGGGCTCGGTCTGCTGTATCTGCCGTTGCAGAGCATCATCGGCGTGCTGTCGGTGGGGTACGTGGTCGCGTGCGTCGCCGTGGTGCTCTCGATGGCAGGCACCGGCTACTTCGTCGGCCGGGCGATCGCGATGTATGCGATCGACGCCGCGCTGGTCACCGTGTGCCACAGCGGCCTCGGCGGAACCGGTGACGTGGCCATCCTCTCCGCCTCGAACCGGATGAATCTCATGCCGTTCGCGCAGATCTCGACCCGGATCGGCGGCGTGACCACGGTCATCTCGGCGGCCGCGCTGATCAAGGTGTGGCAGGGATGACAGTGCTGGTCGCCCCGGACAAGTTCAAAGGCAGCCTATCCGCCGCCGAGGTGGCCGACTGTCTCGCCGCGGGCCTCACCGGTGCCGGCGTAGCGTGCCACCGACTGCCGCTCGCCGACGGCGGCGACGGCAGCGTCGAGGCCGCGATCGCCGCCGGTTTCGCGGCGCTGCCCGGCACCGTCGCCGGGGCGACCGGCATGCCGCGGCGGAACCTGATCGCACTGCGCGGCGACACCGCCGTGGTCGAGGTCGCGAACACCTGCGGGCTCGCCACCCTGCCCGGCGGCAGGCTCAGCCCGCTCGACTCGTCGAGTCTCGGCCTGGGCCAGGCGCTTCGGCACGCGTTACGGTACGCACCGCGGCGCATCGTGCTGGCGCTCGGCGGCAGCGCCGGTACCGACGGGGGCATGGGGTTGTTGACCGCCATGGGATTCCGGTTCATCGACGCGGCGGGGCGGGTGCTCACGCCGAAAGGCCGTGCGCTGCTGGACATCGCCGGTGTCGACGTGTCGGCCGCGGTGCGCCTGCCCGCGGTCGAGCTGGTGCTCGCCTGCGACGTCACCAACCCACTCGCCGGCCCCGACGGCGCGGCCTACGTCTACGGCCCGCAGAAGGGCGCGAGCCCGGCGCAGGTTCGCCTGCTCGACCAAGGCCTGCGCCGCCTGGTGCAGGTGTTGTCCCGCAACGGTTTTCCCCAAGCGGCTGCCCTCGCCACGTCACCGGGCGCCGGGAGCGCGGGCGGGATCGGCTTCGCCGCCATGCTGCTCGGCGCCCAGCCGATCTCCGGCGCCGAATATTTCCTCGACCTCCTGGATTTCGACCGGCACCGCCGCCGCGCCGACCTGATCGTCACCGGCGAAGGCAGCATCGACGCGCAAACCGAACGCGGCAAGCTCCCCGCCGCGATCGCACACCGCGCGGGTGCGACTCCGGTCATCGTGGTGGCCGGCCGCAGTGACCTCCCCCGAACCCGCTGGCGCCGAGCCGGTTTCACCCACGTCTACACCCTCGCCGACTACACCGAAGCCGACACCGCCCACAACCCCGCCCTCACCGCCCGCCTCCTCACCCGCATCGGCACCACCATCGCCCACCACCACCTGACCAAGCACAACCCCGAAATCGACCTCGCCCCGTGTGAATGACTCGGATCGAACCAGCGCGATACTCGAGCTCGATCCGGACGGTGACCACACAACTGCCACCGAGCCGCACCTCCATCGCCCTGCGCTCGCCACGCAGGCGGTCGCGGACGTCAAGCGCGCAGCGGTTGTGGTTGCGACGACGCGGACGTCGAGCGCATCGGCGGGTCGTGGGTGCGACGAGCGTGCGCCTCGTCTAGACAGCACCAGGTCGTCGGTCGGGGGAGCCCGGCTGCGCGGCGCGCTGGTGCGCTCTCAGGTGGTCGGCGGGTGGTTCGCGGTGATGAGGCGGTAGCCGAGGTCCAGGTGGGTGCGGGTCTGGAGGTCGGCGTAGCGGGTGGCCCAGGTGCCGTCGGCGAGGTCTTGCCGTAGCCGCGACAGTCCTTCGCGTAACCGGGGTTTCGGTGTGAGCGCGAGCATGGACATGCCCGCCCGCACGGTTTCGTCCAGGTAGGCGCCAGGGCGCCGCCAATAGGCACCGCCGAAACCGTCGAGGCAGTCGTGTGGCACCGGGATCGGCTGTATCTCAGCGTTTTCCAGCCGATCCGTCAGACGGGCCAGCGGCACCGCGAGCCGGGCGTCGGTGTCGGCCGCGGCGGGCAAATAGTCTCGTACCAGCCAGAAGTTCCGGAACACCGCATGATCCCAGGTGAGAATCACGATGCGGCGCCGGGAAATTCGGAGCATCTCGGCGATGCCGCGCTCGAGGTCGCGCCAGTGATGGACGGTGAGTACCGCCAAGGCGGCATCGACCGCGCCGGTCCGGATCGGCAGATGTTCGGCGCTCGCCCGCACGGCCTGCGCGGCGCCCGCCGGCCGCTGGTCGATCATCACCCGGCTCGGTTCCACCGCCAGGACAGTCCCGCTCGGCTCATAGGACCCGGTGCCCGCACCGATGTTCACGATCGAGTCCATGCCATCGAGCGCCCGCGCGATCGGGGCGGCGATGCGGGGATCCGGCCGCCGGGTCGTCGCGTAGGTGCGCCCGGTGGTGTCGTAGACCGTCATCACCGGACCGCCGCGCGGCCGCGCCCGCCGGTGCCGACTTCTCTCGCCATTGTCGGACCTTAACGGGAGCGCGGCCACCTCGGCCACCCCGGCTCACACCTGGTGCGCGCGAATCACTTTCCGCCCGCCGACCAGCGCGCGTGCAGCGCCTGCTCGGCCGCGGCGGTCAGCGCACCGAGCACGCGCAGCCGCGCGATACCGCCGTCCGGGTAGATGTCGACCCGGACGTGCGTGGCGGCCCGCTCGGACGGCGCGAGCCGGAACCGGTGCGGGGTGTCGGGCTGCAGCGCGGTGCGCGGCAGCAGCTCGAACCAGGCCGGATCGTCGGTCGCGGGCAGCGGGCCCGGCCCCTGATGATCGATGGCCACGATGCGGGTCTCGCCGGGCGCGTTGAACAACAGGTTGGTGGTGTCGATCTCGATCAGCGCGGGCACGCCCTGTGCGGCGAGCTTGATTGTCGCCCAGTCGTTCCCGCCGTCGCGCCGACGCGCGGTCTCCCACCCTTCGGCCTGGTTGCGGGCCAAGCCGGGGGCGAGCATGTTGTCCGGCGCCGAGTAGAACATGTTGGAGCAGGCGATGGTCCGCGCGCCGTGCTCGAGCGCGGCCAGGTCGACGGTGAGCCCGGTGAGCAGCGCCGGCTCCGGGACCACCTCTCCGTGCACGCGCAACCGGGCGACGCCGCCGTCCGGGAAGATGTTCAATCGCACATGGGTGAAGATGCGCTCGTCGGTGACCGGCAGCTCGTGCTTGGCGTCACCACCCAGCGCGGTGCGCGGCACGATGTCGACCCATTCGGCCGAATCCAGCTGCGCCACCGACGGATACCCGGGCACCCGGCAGGCCTCGATGGAGGCGAACGGCGGATAGTTGCCTTTGAACCACGCCGTGTCGACGACGACGCCGCGGATCACGCCCTGCATGCCGAGCCGGATGATGGCCCAGTCGTGGCCCGGTCCGCGATGGCGGCGGGTCTCCCAGCCGTCGTACTCCTGCCCCTTGGGACCGAAGGTGTGCGCGGCGAACCGGGGTTCCCACGGGTTGATGAGATTCTCGCGCTCTTCGAACGATTCGTCGCTCGCGGCGATCACGCCTGCGCGGTTGGTGCGCAGCGCGAGGTCCGGCAGGCTGGTGAAGTCAGACATATTTCCCTTGTCGGTTGCGGTTCGCGATGAGGTCGGCGGATGCGGCATCGGATTGGCGCACTGTGGCTCCGGGCTGGGTGAGCAGCGCCCCGGTCGGCGGGTGTCCGTTGCCGACCACCCGGCCGCGCAGCCAGGTGGCGTGCACCAGCCCGCGCAGCTCCCGTCCGCCGTAGGGCGTGATGGGGTTCTTGTGCGCCAGCGCGGCGGGATCGACGGTGACCGGCGCCCACGGATCGAAGGCCACGAGATCGGCGTCGCAGCCGACCGCGATCCGGCCCTTCTGCGGCAGCCCGGCCAGCCGCGCCGGGGCGGTGGCCATCCAGCCCACCACATCGGTGAGCCGGAACCCGCGTTCGGCGGCGGCCGTCCATACGGCGGGCAGCCCGATCTGAAGCGACGAGATCCCGCCCCACGCGGTGGCGAAGTCCCCCTCCTTCAATTCCGGCGTGCACGGCGAATGGTCGGAGACCACGCAGCTGAGCACCCCGGCGGCCAAGCCCTGCCACAGTTGGTCCTGATTGCCCGAATCACGAATCGGCGGACAGCATTTGAACGCGGTGGACGATGCCTCGGCCGCCGAGAGGGTCAGGTAGTGCGGACAGGTCTCGGCGGTGATCCGCACACCACGGGCTTGCGCCGCGGCCAACGGTTCGAGGCAGGCGGCGGCCGAGACGTGCAGGATGTGCGCCCGCACCCCGGTGAGCTCGGCGAGCGCGATGACTTCCTGCACCGCGGCCTTTTCCGCCTCCCCCGGCCGGGAAGCGAGAAACGCGCCATACGTTCCGTCGACCGGATCACGCAGTTGCACCGGATCTTCGGCGTGCACCACGAGCAGACCGTCGAACGCGGCGAGCTCGCGCATCACCTGCTCGATCTCACCGAGCCCGAGCGGCGGAAACTCATCCACCCCCGAGGGCGAGAGGAAGCATTTGAAGCCGACCACCCCCGCCTCGTGCAGTGGCCGCAGCGACGCCAGGTTGCCGGGAATCGCACCGCCCCAGAAGGCCACGTCCACATGGCATTGGCCGTCCGCGACAGCGCGTTTGGTGTTCAGGTCGGCCACGGTGACCGTCGGCGGCAACGAGTTCAGCGGCATGTCGACGATCGTCGTCACGCCGCCCGCCGCGGCCGCCTTGGTGGCCGTGGCGAAACCTTCCCACTCGGTGCGCCCCGGCTCGTTCACGTGCACATGCGAATCCACGAGTCCGGGCAGCACGACGAGATCGGCGAGGTCGGTGGTCGCCGCGGCGGGCAGCACCGCCTCGTAGTCGGCCAGCGCCGCGATCTTGCCGTCCCGCACGGCGATCGAGGCCGCGCGAATTCCTTCCGGCAGTGCCACCCGCCGGGATCGGATCACCAAGTCATGCATGAGCGTTCGCTCCCAACCAGGCACCGGCGATCTCGCCGGCCAGCTTTTCCAGCAGTGGTCCCGCCTGCGCGATGCAGATCTCGGGGTCGGGCTCGAGATCGGTGAGCGCGTAAGCGGTTTCGATGTGGGCGCCGCGCAACTGCGCGTCGGTGAGCGCGCGCTGCCCGGCCACCGCGACGACGGGCACGCCCGCGCGCGCCGCCGCCCGCGCGACCCCGACCGGCGCTTTGCCGTGCAGGCTCTGGGCGTCGAGCGACCCTTCACCGGTGATCACCAGGCGGGCGCCCTCGATCTGCTCGGGGAACGACATCAGCTCGAGGATCAACTCGATGCCCGGCCGGACGGTCGCGCCGAGGAAGGCGAGTGCCGCGTAGCCGACGCCGCCCGCCGCGCCCGCGCCGGGCCGCTGCGCCACGGCGGCGCCGAGGTCGCGTTCGACGATGGCCGCCAAACGGGCCAGGCCCCACCCCATTTCGTCGACCTCGCGCTGACGCGCCCCCTTCTGCGGACCGTAGACCTGAGCCGCGCCGCGCGGTCCGAGCAGCGGGTTGTCGACGTCGGAGGCGACGACCACCGGCACCTGCACCATATCGGTGGCGTCGATGCGGGCCAGCCTGCTCAATGCCGCCGCGCCGGGCGGCAATTCGTGATCGTGCTCGTCGAGGAAGCGCACGCCCAGCGCGGACATCATGCCGACCCCGCCGTCGGTGCAGGCGCTGCCGCCGAGCCCGAGCACCACCTGACGCGCACCGCGACCGGCCGCCGCGCGAATCAATTCGCCGGTGCCGTAACTGGTCGCGGTCATGGCGGTGTGAAAGGTCGGCCGCACGGGCAGCCGACGCAGGCCGGACGCTTCCGCCAGCTCGATCACGGCCGCCTCGCCCCTCATCGCGAACGAGGCGGCCACCGGCAGGCCCAGCGGACCGGTCACGCTGGTCTGGAATCGAACGAATCCCGATTCCACCACCGCGTCCACCGTGCCGTCCCCGCCGTCGGCCACCGGCATGGTGACGAGCGGGAGATCCGGGCGCGCCCGGCGCAGTCCGGTCGCGAGGTGCGCGGCGACCTCGGGCGCGGTGAGCGAGCCCTTGAACTTGTCCGGTGCGAGAACGCAATACCCGTCGCGCCACCCGCCGCGGGTGAGCGCGGCGCGCAGTGCGGGCGGTGCGTCCGGCCTGCTCACCGCCCGCCTCCCACCGGCTCGTCGACAGGGAAGGTGGCGGTGGGTGCGTCGGCGGTGGTGACGGCGAGTTCTTCGTATTCGACGATGTTGTCGATCTCCAACCCCATCGACACATTCGTGACGCGTTCGAGGATGACCTCGACCACCACCGGCACCCGATGCTCGGCCATCAACTTCTTCGCCTCTTCCAACGCGGGACCGATGTTGTCGGGCTCGAAGACACGGATCGCCTTGCAACCGAGCCCTTCGGCGACCTTCACATGATCGACACCATAGCCACCGACCTCGGGACTGTTGATGTTGTCGAAATCGAGCCGCACATAATAGTCCATATCGAACTGGCGTTGCGCTTGCCGGATCAACCCCAGATACGAATTGTTCACCACCACATGGATATACGGGATATTGAACTGCGCACCCACCGCCAACTCCTCGATCAGGAACTGGAAGTCGTAGTCCCCGGACAAAGCGACCACCATCGCGTCCGGCACCGCGGTCGCCACCCCCAGCGCCGCGGGCAACGTCCACCCCAACGGACCCGCCTGACCCGCATTGATCCAATGCCGCGGCCGATACACATGCAACAACTGCGCGGCCTGGATCTGGGACAACCCGATCGTGCTCACATACCGCGTCTGCGGCCCGAACACCCGATTCATCTCCTCATACACCCGCTGCGGTTTGATCGGCACCGCATCGAAATGCGTCTTACGCAACCCCCGCCGCTTCCGCGCCCGGACCTGCTCAGCCCACTCCCGACGATCCGGCAACTCCCCCGCCGCCCGCAACTCCCGCGCCACCTCCACGAACACCGCCAACGCCGCCCCCGCATCCGAGGTGATCCCCAAATCCGGAGCGAACACCCGCCCGATCTGCGTCGGCTCGATATCGACATGCACAAACCGCCGACCCCGCGTATAGGTCTCCACCCCACCGGTATGCCTGTTCGCCCACCGATTCCCGATCCCCAACACGAAATCCGACGCCAGCAACGTCTCGTTCCCATACCGATGCGACGTCTGCAACCCCACCATCCCCGCATGCAACCGATGATCATCACCGATCACACCCCACCCCATCAACGTCGGCACCACCGGAACACCGGTCAACTCCGCGAACTCCACCAACAACCCCGCCGCGTCCGCGTTCACCACCCCACCACCAGCCACGATCACCGGCCGCTGCGCCGACCCCAACATCGACAACACCTTCACCGCCTGCGCCCGCGACGCCGCAGGCCGCGACACCACCAACGGCTCATACGCCTCGATATCGAACTCGATCTCAGCCAACTGCACATCAATCGGCAAATCAATCAACACCGGACCCGGACGACCCTCCCGCATCACCCGAAACGCCTTCTGAAACGTCCCCGGCACCTGCGCCGGCTCCAACACCGTCACCGCCCACTTCGCCACCGGCCCCGCCACCGCCGCGATATCAACCGCCTGAAAATCCTCCTTATGCAACCTCGACACCGGCGCCTGACCCGTAATACACAACATCGGCACCGAATCCGCACTCGCCGAATACAACCCCGTAATCATGTCCGTCCCCGCCGGACCCGACGTCCCCACACACACCCCGATATTCCCCACCCCAGCCCGCGAGAACCCCTCCGCCATATGCGACGCCGCCTCCACATGCCGCGCCAACACATGCCGCACCCCACCATGAGCCCGCAACGCCGAATAGAACGGATTAATCGCCGCACCAGGCAAACCAAACGCCTGCACCGCCCCCTCCCGCACCAAAATCAACACCGCCGCATCAACCGCACGCATCCGAGCCATGATCAGACCTCCTTGTTATGGCGCGTAGCGCGAAAGTGCATGGGGTGCAATGTCGTGTGAGTGGCCCGGCTGTCGCGCGTCACGGCGTTCATTCGCCCTTGCCCGACAATGCCTCGGCGACCAGCAGCAGACCGGAGTGGTCCAGCGAGCCGTAACCCATCGCCCTGGCGGCGGCGATGAGTTGCGCGGTCAACGCGCCCATCGGAATGGCCACCTCGGCCTCGCGCGCGGCGGCCTGGATGATCCCCATGTCCTTGTGGTGCAGGTCGATCCGGAAACCGGGGACGAAGTTGCGGGCCAGCATGCTCGCCCGCTTGAGCTCGAGGATCTTGCTGCCCGCGAGCCCGCCCGCCAGCACGTCCAGGCCCTTTTCCGCATCCGCGCCGAGGTTCTCCATCAGCAGGATGGCCTCGGCGACAAGGGCATAGGTCCCGCCGACGACGAGTTGGTTGGCGGCTTTGACGCATTGGCCCGCGCCGTTACCACCCACCAGCGCGAAGGTCTTGCCGAGTGCCTCGAAAATCGGTGTGGCCGCCTCGAAGTCGGCCTGCGTGCCGCCGACCATGATCGACAGCGCCGCGCTGACCGCGCCCGCCTCGCCGCCGCTGACCGGAGCGTCCAGCACCCGCAGGCGGTTCTTCTTGCCCTCCGCGGCGGTCCACTTGGCCGTCTTCGGGGTGATGGTGGAGAAGTCGATGTACAGCGTGCCCGGCTCGGTGTGCGCGACGATGTCGCCGAAGACCTCTTCGATCTGCTCGTCCTGCGGCAGCATCGTGATCACGATGTCCTTCTTGCGCACCGCCTCGGCGACGCTGCCCGCGACGGAACCGCCCGCCTCCTCTAGCTTCTTCAAGCCCTTGGGGCCGATGTCGTAACCGGTGACCTCGTGCCCGGCCGCGACGAGGTGGCCCGCCATCGGGCTACCCATGATCCCTAGGCCGATAAAACCAATGTTGCTCATGCCCGCATCCACTTCCAATCCAGCTCTGGGTCTTTGTATTCGAGGCCGATCCAGCCGTCGTAGCCTGCGTCGGCGAGGGCGGCGAACAGGCCGGCGAAATCGAGTTCGCCGGTGCCCGGCCTGCCGCGACCGGGGTCGTCCGCGATCTGCACGTGACCGATATGGGGCGCGTAGCGCTCGATCACCTCGATCAGGTTCTCGTCCATCCGGGCGAGGTGGTAAAGGTCGCAGAGGAAGCGCACGTTGGGCTCGCCGGTCTGCTCGATCACGCGCACGGCGTGTTCGGCGCTGACGATCGGATAGTGCGGCGACTCATGGGCATTGAGCGCCTCGACCAAGACGACGGCATCGATCCGCGCGGCGGCGCGAGCGGCCAGGCGCAGGTTCTCCAGCGCGAGCTCGTCCTGTCGCGCCGGGTCCTCGCCCGCGATCCGGTTGCCGTACAGCGCGTTCAACGCGCGGCACCCGGTGCGCTCCGCGATCCCGACGGCCACTTCGATGTTGTCCCGGAAGCGCGCGGCTTCGCCGGGCACCGACACCAGCCCACGCCCCGCCGGAATCAGATCGAGGAAGTTCAGCCCGACCAGTGCCACACCGGCATCGTCGAGCGCGCGCACGAACGCGTCGATTTCCTTGTCCTCGGGCGTCGGATTCTCGCCGAAGGGCCACCAGAATTCGACGGCGTCGAATCCCGCGGCCTTGGCCGCGGCGGGCCGCTGCAACAGCGGCAGATCCGTGAAAAGAATAGAGCAGTTGACGTCGAATTTCGGGAGACCGGACTCCCCTGCGTAATGCTTCACTCAGCTCCTTCGCGATATTTCTTCCAACTGCCGACGCGGGTGATGTCGATCAGCTCCGGGTAGGACGTCGGCGGCTTGCGCAGCACCATCGACAGCACCGAGCGGCCGTCGTCGAGTTCGATCGCGCCCAACTCCAGTTCGGGCGGCTCGGCGGGCAGCAGATATTCCCGCAGCACGTCCATGGGCACGTCGAACAGCTCGCCGCTGATCGAGTCGCCACCGTCCGCGGCGGGGTCCAGACCGGGGAATCGGTCGCCCACCGAGAAGAACCGGTAGCGCGGCGCGGTTTTCGCTTCACCCGCGAAAGGCGCCCCGCGCAGCAGATGATTGAGCGGCCCTCCGCGCATGGCGGAACCGTTCAGAAAAATCAACGGCATAATCGGGTCCTTTGTGTCGAATTTCACCAAGTATGCAGGGATTGCACAGTTTTCGGATAGCTGAGATCAGCCCAAATCGGCCGATCATTCCGAAGTCGAATTTGTATGATGCTCCAGCGCGGAAATATCGCGGCGCGGCGCGATCACCACGTGGGGATCAGGTCGCGATGAATCGGTCCGCCGCTCGCGCGCAACGGCTGCGCCGAACCGCCGCGGCGGACCGCGACGATCTCCGCGGCGATGGCTACCGCGGTCTCCTCGGGGGTGCGTCCGCCGAGATCGAGTCCGATCGGTGAATGCAGCGCGGACAGTTCGGTTTCCGACAGGCCCGCGCTGCGCAGTCCCGCCATCCGGTCCTCGTGCGTGCGGCGCGACCCCATCGCGCCCACGTAGGCGACAGGCATCCGTAAGGCCAACTCCAGCAACGGGATATCGAACTTGGGATCATGGGTCAGGACGCACAGCACGGTGCGCGCGTCTACCGCGGTGTGCCGCAGATACCGGTCGGGCCAGTCGACCACGACCTCGTCGGCGTCCGGAAAGCGTGCCTTTGTGGCGAACAACGGACGGGCGTCGCAGACGGTGACGTGATAGCCGAGAAACCGACCGATCCGGGTGAGCGCCGCGGCGAAATCGATAGCGCCGAAGACGATCATCCGCGGCGGCGGCACGGCGGACTCGACGAACACCGTGACCTCCCGGTCGTCGCAGCCGATGACCCGCAGGCCGGTGCTGCCCGCGTCGAGCATGGCCCGCGCCTCCGCCGCGACCACCGGGTCGAAGGTGGCACCGAGCGTCCACCATGACCCCAAAGCCATGGTGGCGCCGGTGTTCACGTCCCGGACCAGCGCGACCGGCTCGACCGAGCGCAGCAGCGCCTCGATGGTGTCGAACTGCGCGGGGGTGATCGGCTGGACGAACACCTCGATGGTGCCGCCGCAGGTCAGCCCGACGGCGAAGGCGTCCTCGTCGCTGTAGCCGAAACTTTCGCGCACCGGCTGCCCGGTGCGCAGTGCCTCGCGGCAGAGCTCGTACACCGCGCCCTCGACGCAGCCACCGGAAATGCTGCCGATGACAATGCCTTCGGCGTCGACCGCGAGGGCGGCGCCGGGCGGTCGCGGCGCACTGCCGCTGACGCCGATAACTGTGGCGACGGCGTAGGACTTGCCCGCCGCGTGCAAGTGCAGGAGTTCTGTCGCGAGGTCACGCATGGTTGTCGCCGTTCTATCCGCCGAGCAGTAGTTCGATGGCCGAGATGCCGAAGTAGCCGGCGAACACCACCCCGACCACCCAGATGAGCCAATGGATTTCGCGGAACTTTCCGCGGGCCGCCTTGATCACCACGTAGGCGATCACACCCGCGCCGACCCCGTTGGTGATCGAGTAGGTGAACGGCATCAGCACGATGGTCAGGAAGGCGGGCACCGCGACTTCCAGGTCCGACCAGTCGATCTTGCGGGCCTGCGTCATCATCAGCGCGCCGACCAGCACCAGCGCGGGTGCGGCGGCCTGGATCGGCACCACCGCGGCCAGCGGGGTGAAAAACACCGCGAGGCAGAACAATCCACCGGTCACCACACTGGTCAAGCCGGTACGTGCGCCCTCACCGACGCCCGTCGCGGACTCGACATAGACGGTGTTGCCCGCCCCGCCGCTGAGACCACCGATGATCTGGCCGACACCGTCGACGGTCAGCACCTTGCCGAGTCCGGGCATGGTGCCCTTCTCGTCGAGCAGCCCCGCCTCGTCGCACACCCCGAACACGGTGCCCATGGCGTCGAAGAACCCGGTGAGCACCAGGGTGAACAGCACGACACCGGCCACCAGCCCGCCGGCCTTGGCGAACCCGCCGATCAGGTCGATGTCGAACAGCAGGCCGAAGTCCGGCGCGGCGAACAACCCGCTCGGCTTCTCCGGCACGACCGGACCCCAGGTCTTCGGATCGATCTTCGCCAGCGAGTTGACCACGATGGCGAGCACCGTGGCGATGGCGATGCTGATCAGGATGGCGCCGGGCACCTTCCGGATGAACAGCGCCAGCATCAACAGCAGCCCGACCGCGAAAATCACCACCGGCCAACCGGAAAGGTGTCCGCCCGCGCCGAGGGTGACCGGCGGGCCGGTCTGCGCGCCGTGCCCGACCACCCCGGCCGATACCAGGCCGATCATCGCGATGAACATGCCGATCCCGACGCCGATGGCGTTCTTGAGCGCGAGCGGGATGGCGTTGATGATCATCGTGCGCAACCCGGTGGCGGCCAGGATCACGATGATCACGCCCATCAGCACGACCAGGCCCATGGCCTGCGGCCAGGTCATGTGCGGTGCCGCCTGGAAAGCGACCACCGGTACCACGCCCAGCCCCGCGGCCAGCGCCAGCGGCACGTTGCCGACCAAACCCATCAGAATGGTGCTCAGGCCCGCGGAAAACGCGGTGGCCGTGGTGAGTTGGGCGATGCTGAGGGTGTTGCCGTCGACATCCTGTACCCCGCCGATGATCAGCGGAACGAGCAGGATAACGTAGGCCATCGCGACGAAAGTGGTGATGCCGCCGCGGATCTCGCGTGATACCGAGGTTTTGCGTTCGCTCAACCGAAAATATCGGTCGAGCGCGGACCTTCCGGTGGCCGGCTCCGGTACGGAGGAGTGGGTCTGTACTTGGGTCATGGCGTGCCCTCCTCGGGGCATGGCCGACCTACGATCCGGCGGTAGTGCCGTATCGCGTGGTTCGGTTTGCTGTTGTGGGGCTTGCGCCGGGTTGCCCGCGCGGGCACCGGGATCCGGTCGCCCGCGCGGACCGGCGCAGCCCCTGTTGATCAACTGCTCCGGATGATGTCTTCCGGGCGCACCGGCACTCGGTTGATGTGCACGGTTCCTCCCGCCGCTCGGCACGCGTCACGGATGGCGGCGACGATCGCGGGAGTCGAGGAGAGCGTGGGTGGCTCTCCGGCGCCGCGCAGCCCGTATGGGGCGTGCGGGTCGGCGTTTTCGAGAATCTCGAGCCGCTGTGGCGGCGAATCGAGAATCGTGGGAATCAAGTAGTCGGTGAACGACGGGTTGAGCACCTTGCCGTCGCGGACCTGGATCTCCTCCATGACCGCGAGGCCGAGGCCCTGCGCTGAGCCACCGTGGATCTGGCCCTCCAGCGAGAGCCGGTTCATGATCTTGCCGACGTCCTGGACCGCGTCCAGCGCAACGACTTTCACCAGGCCCAGTTCGGTGTCGACGTCCACCACCGCCCGGTGCACGCACAGGGCCAGCTGCGTGTGGCTGTCGCCCTGCCCGGTCACCGGGTCCATGCCGGTGGTCGGCTTGTGGTGGTATTTCCTGGTCTCCTCGATGACTTCGTCGCCGAGCAGGTCGACGATCGCGGCGAACACCTCACCGGTGCCCGACACCACCTTCCCGCCGACCAACCGCAGCCCGCGGGTAGCGCCGAAACGCTCCTGGGCCAGGGCGAGTACGCGCAGGCGCACCGCCTCGCACGCGGCCTTCACCGCGCCGCCGGTCATGTAGGTCTGGCGGGAGGCCGAGGAGGAACCCGCGCTGTCGATCTGATTGTCGGCGGGGTGGATGGTCACCTTCTCGATGCCGAGTTCGGTGCGCACGATCTGCGCTTCGACCGTGACCAGTCCCTGTCCCACCTCGGCGGCGGCGGTGTGCACCAGCGCGACGGGTTCGCCGCCGATCACCTCGAGGCGCACCCGAGCGGTCGAGTAGTCGTCGAAACCCTCGGAGAAGCAGATGTTCTTGATGCCGACGCCGTAACCGACGCCGCGCACCACGCCCTCGCCGTGGGTCGTCTGCGAGGCGCCGCCGGGCAGGTTCCTGATGTCGGCCGGGTCCAGTGGCGCGGGCAGCGGCATGTCACGCAGTTGCCCGAGCATCTCGGCCATCGGCATCGGCGCGTGCACCACCTGACCGGTCGCCAGCTTCGATCCCTGCGATACCGCGTTCACCTGCCGGACGCGCACCGGATCGAGGTCGAGCGCCTGCGCGAGCTTGTCCATCATCGACTCGTGCGCGAAACAGGCTTGCACCGCACCGAATCCGCGCATCGCGCCGCAGGGCGGGTTGTTGGTGTACACACCGTAGGCATCGATCTTGATGTGCGGCACCTCGTAGGGGCCGAGCGCCAGCGAGGACGCGTTGCCCGTGACATTGAGCGTCGCTGAGGTGTACGCGCCACCGTCGAGCACGATCCGCACCTCGGCGAAGACGATCTTGCCCGCGCGGGTGGCGCCGTATTCATAGCGCAGCTGCGCCGGGTGCCGGTGCACGTGCCCGAAGAACGACTCCTCGCGGTTGTACACCATCTTGATCGGCTTACCGGTGTAGAGCGCGAGCATCCCGGCATGGATCTGCATCGAGATGTCCTCACGGCCACCGAAAGCGCCGCCCACCCCGGCCATGGTCATCCGAATCTGGTCCGGGGACAGGCCGAGACAGGGACCGATCTGATCGAGATCGTTGTGCATCCACTGGGTGGCGACATAGAAGTCGAGCCCACCGTCCTCGCCGGGCGCGACCAGCCCGGCCTCCGGGCCGAGGAACGCCTGATCCTGGATGCCGACCTCGTACTCACCGGTCACCACCACGTCGGACATGGCGCGCCCGACCGCGATATCCCCCACTCGCACCGGCTGATACCGGGCGATGCCGCCGCGCTCCTGGACCTTGTTGGCCTCGGGATCGGCGATCACCGCGAGCGGATCGATGATGGGGGTCAGCACCTCCCATTCGATGGCGATCACCTCGACCGCGCGGCGCGCGATCTCGGGATGGTCCGCGGCGACCAGCGCGATCGGCTCGCCGTGGTGGCGCACCTCGTCGAACGCGAGAACCGGCTGGTCCCAGGTCATGTCGAGGCCGAAACACTTGCGGCCGGGCACATCCTCGTGGGTGAGCACGGCGTGCACACCAGGCAACGCGAGCGCCGCGCTGATGTCGATGCTCACGATCCTGGCGCGCGGATGCGGGCTGCGCAGCGTGGCGCCCCACAGCATGCCGTCCATCCACATGTCCGAGGCATAGGCGAACTCGCCCTTGACCTTCAGCGTGCCGTCGGGCCGCAGCGGGCTCTCGCCGATCCCGCCCTTGCCGGGCGCGGCGACCTCGCCGGGGAACCGGGTGCTCCGTACCGCGGTCATCGTGCTTCCTCCCGTTCCAATAGCCGCTTGCGCGCGGCGGCGCCTGCCCGGCCGACCGCGTCGTGCGACACGGTGCGCAGTTCGTCCTCGGCCACCACGGTGCGGCCGCCGACGAGCAGTCGCGCCAGCGGTGGTGTCGGGCCGAACACCAAGGCACAGACGGGATCCGCCACGGCGGCGCGGAATCCGTCCACCCGCCACATGGCGATATCGGCGAGCTTGCCGACCTCGAGGCTGCCGATCTCCTGCTGACGGCCGAGATTGCGCGCGCCGCCGAGGGTGCCGATCTCCAGGGCTTGGCGCGCGGTGAGCGCGGTCGGGCCGTGCACGGCCCGCTGGAACAGCATGGCCTGGCGCATCTCCCCCGCCATCGAGGTCAGTTCGCTGGAGGCCGCGCCGTCCACACCGAGGCCGACGGTCGCGCCCGCCCGCAAAAGCTCGGAGACCCTGGCGATTCCGGCACCGAGCCGGGCATTGGAACTCGGGCAGTGCGCCGAGCCCGTACCGGTCTCGGCGAAGCGGCGGATATCGGCGTCGTGCAGGTGCACCGCGTGCGCGAACCACACGTCGTCGCCGAGCCAGCCGAGCTTCTCCATGTATTCGACCGGGGTGCAACCCATCTGCTCGCGGCAGTGCTCTTCCTCGTCCAGCGTCTCGGCGAGGTGGGTGTGCAGCCGCACGCCCTTGGTGCGGGCCAGCAGGGCGGCATCGGTCATCAGGCCCTCGCTCACCGAGAACGGCGAGCACGGCGCCACCGCGACCCGCAGCATCGAGTCGAACGACGGATCATGGTATTTGTCAATGGTTTCCGCGGTGTTCAGCAGGATCTCGTCGCGATCCTCGACCACCTCGTCCGGCGGCAGTCCGCCGGCGGACTGCCCGCGGTCCATCGAACCACGGCACGGGTGGAAGCGAATGCCGATCTCGTGCGCGGCCCGCACCTCGGCGTCGAACAGATCGCCGCGGCCCTTCGGGAACACGTAGTGGTGGTCGCTGCTGGTGGTGCAGCCGGTCAGCGCGAGCCAGCCCAGGCCGGCCGAGGCCGCGCCATAGACCACCTCCGCGTCCATGCCCGCCCAGGTGCGGTAGAGGCCGGTGAGCCATTCGAACAGCGTGGCGTCCTGGTACAGCCCCTGGGTCGCCCACTGGTAGAGGTGATGGTGGGTGTTCACCAGGCCGGGGGTGACCAGGCAGCCGGTGCCGTCGACCCGTTGCGCGTCCGGCACAGCGGGCGCGGGTCCGGCGCCGAGCGCCTCGATCCGGCCGTCGGCGAGCACCAGATGCCCGGACGGGATCTCCGGGCCGACCACCGGCGCGATGTAGGCGTTGTCGATGATCGTCCTCATCGGGCCGCCGCTTTCCGCTGCGCCGCGAGCCGCACGGCGTCCAGGATCTTCTCGTAACCGGTGCAGCGGCACAGGTTTCCGGCCAGTGCCTCGCGGATCTCCACGTCGGACGGCGCGGGGTTGTGCTCGATCAGATCGTGCGCCTGCACGATGAGACCGGGTGTGCAGAAGCCGCATTGCACCGCGCCGGCCTCGACGAAGGCCTGCTGCATCGGATCCAGCGCCGCGCCGTCGGCGAGCCCCTCCACGGTGCGTACCGAGCGGCCCTCGACCTGCCCGGCGGCCACCAGGCAGGAGCAGACCGGCGTGCCATCCAAATAGACCGTGCACGAACCACATTCGCCTTGCTCACAGGCATTCTTGGAGCCGGGCAGGCCCATCCGCTCCCGCAGCACGTAGAGCAGGCTCTCGCCCTCCCACACGTCGTCCACGGTCTCCTTCGAGCCGTTCACGTCGAAGCACACGCGCATCAGGCTGCCTTCCTTTCTGTCAGGTAGTCCGTCCATGCCCAGCCCAGCGTGCGGCGGGCCAGCACCGAGAGGGCGTGTTTGCGGTAGTCCGCGGTGCCGCGGACGTCGTCGATCGGCTTCGCGGCCGCCGCGACCAGCGCACCGAACTCGCGCAGCACGCGCTCGTTCAGCGGTGCGGGCCGCTGCCAGGGCAACTCGGTGGCCAGGAATTCCTCGGCTGGCCCGGCGCGCAGCGGGGTCGGCCCCGACGAACCGATGCCGGTGCGGACCGTCCCGTCGCTCGGATACAGCGCGATCGCGAACGAGCACACCGCGATCACCATCGCGTTGCGCGTGCCGACCTTCGAAAAGTATTGCGGCCCTTCGGCGGGCGCCAACCAGATCGCCCGGATCAGCTCGTCCGGCTCGAGTGCGGTCTTGCGCACCCAGAGGTAGAAGTCGTCGATCGGGATCATCCTGGTGCCGCGCGCCGCCGACTCCACCTCGACGACCGCGTTCCCCGCGAGCAGCGCGGGATGGGCGTCACCGGCCGGGGAGGCGCCGCCGAGATTGCCGCCGACCGTGCCGCGGTTGCGGATCTGCGGCGAACCGACGGTGCGCGAGGCCTGCGCCAGACCCGGCAGCTGCTTGCCGAGCCGGTTGATGATCTTGACGTACGGCACGCCGGAACCGATCCGGATCTTGCCGTCGATCTCCTTGTGGTCGAACAGTTCCCGGCACGGGTTGAGGTCGAGCAGGGCATCGGGCCTGCCCTTGTCGAAGTTGAGTTCGACCATCATGTCGGTGCCGCCCTGGATCGGCACCGCTTCGGGGCGTTCGGCTTTGATGGCCAGGGCATCGGCCCAGCCGGTGGGTCGCAAGAAATCCATCGTCACTCCCACGCCGGGCCCGCGGCGGGCGCGTCCTCGCGCAGCACCGTGCCCTCGATCAGGCCGTAGGGGCGGTCGGCGGCATAGAACACCTCGTTGTCGTTGGTCAGTCCGAACGCGGACAGGTCGACCACGAAGTGGTGCTTGTTCGGCAGCGACAAGCGCACCTCGCCGATCTCCGGGCAGGCCGCGAGCACGCGCTCGCCCATCGCGTACAGCGTCTGCTGCAGCGAGTAGCTGTAGGTGTCGGCGAACGCCTCCAGCAGCGCGCCGCGCGCCTGGCGGTAGGCCTTGTCCCAGTCGCCGGGCTCGGCGATGAAGCGCCACTCCGCGTTGACCTCGGTGGCCAGGATGCGGTCGTAGGCTTCTTTCAGGGTCGTGTACTTGTCCTTCAGATAGCCGTGGAACTCCGAGCCGGTCGAGTTGAGTACCACCAGGCCTTGCAAACCCGCTACCACCCAGGTCTTTTCACCGTCGTGATGCACCCGCGCGGTGCGGGTCTCCTGACCGGACCGTACGAACGAGTGCTGCTCGTCGCCGGGGTCGAGCACGATCCGCTCCCAGGCGTACTCCTCGACGCTGACCCGCGCGTGGTGGATGGTCGGCTGTGCGCCGACGAAGTGCTGTGCCAGCAGAACACCGAACGCCTCGGGCGAGGTGATGCCGTGCTCCTTGGCGAAGGCGAAGACGGTGTTCTTCTGGGTGTCGGTCGGCAGCACCGCGCCGTTGTCGCCGGTGAGGTGCACGTCGTCCATGTCACCGGAGAGCGCCACCCCGACATTGAGATCGCGGATCTCGTGCACGCCACCGTTTTTCGTCACGCTGACGACATGGGTCTCCGCCTTGCCGTATCGGTTCGGTCCGAGCTTGATCGACATTGTTTCAGCTACCTCGATAAGTGGAGTAGGAATACGGACTGAGCAGCAGCGGTACGTGGTAGTGCGCTGCCGGGTCATCGACGGTGAAGTCGATCGTGACCGAGGGGTAGAACGGGCTGATCTCGCCCGTCTCGAAAGTCAGCCGGTGCGTGCCGGTTTCAGGCGCGGGCAGATCCTTGATGCGACCGTCCGCGTCGGTGCGCCGTTCGGCGAGCACCGTGCCGTCGCCGACCGAGAGCCGCACCAGCATCCCCGCCGCGGGGCGTCCGGTGACCGCGTTCAGCACATGCGTGGACAGGCTCACTGCTCCCCCACCAGCTTTCGCACCCGCAGCCGGGTGATGTCGGCGAGCTCGCTCTGTACCTTGATTCGCTCGTCGAGCGTCGAATTCGTCAGGCGCGCACGCAGTTCGGCGAGGATCTCGGTGGCGGAGCGCCCGGTGGCGCGGATCAGGAAGACGTGCCCGAAACGCTGCTCATAGGCGCGGTTGCCCGCGGCGAGTTCGGCCCGCACGGCGGCGTCGGCGTTCGCGGCGCCGGACTGCTCCCCGCGCGACCAGCTCGCCTCCCGTTCGGACAGCTCGGCCTTGGCCCGGTCCCCGATGCGCGGATGCGCCGCGAGCGCCTCCTCGACATCCGACCAGCTCAACTCGCACACGGTCGCGACGGCCGCGGCGGTCAGGCTCGCGGTATCGGGGTAGGGCCGGGCCGCCGCGACCTTCTGCGCCCACTGCCGGGACGCACAGCAGGTCAGCAGTTCCTGTTCGGCCCGGTCCGGTGGCAACGAGTTGAGCCATCCGATGTCGCCTGCCATCTGACCTCCTGTAGGGGCTTGCCAATCTGTTCCGCAAGTACACCCGCCCGGCAACGCCGCAGCCAGAAACGAGAAATCTGAACTGTGCGCCACTTCACACCGAAGTCTTTGTGTGAATGTCCAAGGGCATTTACCAGGGGGTTGACTGTTAGCCTTCGCACCGTGCGCCTTAGATCCCTGCTGACCATGGCGGAGCTCGGGCTCGAGCTCGTCACCGGCGAGGACGAGCTGGACCGGTTCGTCCGCTGGGTGGTGACCACCGACATGCTCGACCCCGGTCGCTACCTTTCCGGCGGGGAACTCGTCCTCACCGGCATGCAGTGGCGCCACGACCCGGCCGACAGCGAGGTATTCGTCCGCGCGCTGGCACAGGCCGGGGTGGCCGGGCTGGCCGCGGGCGACGCCCGCTACGGCGGTGCGCCGCCGGATGTGGTCGAGGCCTGTCGCAAGCATCGGATTCCGCTGTTCCGCGTTCCGGAGAACGTCGCGTTCGCGCAGGTCACCGAGCAGATCACGCGCAATCTGTCGACCGGCCGTGCCGCGGATCTGACCGCGATCCTGGACCGGCACCGCCAGCTCGTCTCGGGCGCGGGGCTCGGTTCGGTCCTCGAACTCATCGAACGCGATCTTGGCATGCGCTGCTGGGTGATCTCCTCGACCGGCCGGGCGGTGGCCGGGCCCGCGAGCGCGCCGCCGCCGGGGGTGAGCACCGCGTTCCTCAGCGCCCGCCGCCTGCCCTTGGCGTTCCGGCCGGAGGGCGGCCGGTATTCCCTGTTCGCGGTGGACGAGCACCGCACATCGCGGGCGGCCGACTGGTTCCTGGTGTTCGAGGGCGACTACACCGAGTGGCCGGAGGAACGCCGCGCGCTGGCCGGGGAGCTGGCCGCAGTCGTCTCACTGGAGCGGGCCCGCCAGGACGACCGGCAGAGCGCCGAGGGACGCCTCGCCCAGGAACTCATCGAGCTGATCGTCTCCGACGCCAAACCCGCCGAGATCATCTCCCGGCTCGAGCTGACCGGGCTCGGACCGGCCGAAACCTACATCGCCGTCGCGGCGGCCGCCGACGACACCCTGCGCCCCGGTGAATTACGCGTCTTGTTGCGCGAAATACTTTACGGCAGAAGGCCTGCCGCCGGCGTGGTGGACGGCGAGGCGATCGCGCTCATCCCGGCCGGGCCGGACAGCCCGGTCATCGACGAAATCAACCGCGCGGTCACGGCTTTGGAGCCCGGGCTGGGCGGCAGCCGACTATCCATCGGCGTCAGCGGGGTGGTCGACGGCGAGGGGCTGCGCGGCGCGGTGGAGGAGGCACGTTACGCCCGCCGCATGGCGGCGGGGCGACTACAGCCCGCCAGCGTCGTCGGCCACGACGAGCTGGCCACCCACATGCTGCTGCTCGCGTCGGTGCCCGACGAGGTGCGCCGCATGTTCCGGCTGCGGCTGCTCGACCCGCTCACCACCTACGACCAGGACAACCGCGCCGATCTCGTGCACACGCTGGAGACCTTCCTCGAGGTATCCGGATCCTGGACCAAGTGCGCGGACCTGCTGCACGTGCACGTGAACACGCTGCGCTACCGCATCCAGCGCATCGAGGAACTCACCGGGCGCGACCTGTCCCGCCTCGAGGACCGCGTCGACTTCTTCCTCGCCCTCGCACTGCGCTGAACCGCGCGCCGAACGTATCCCGCGGCAGCCGTTGGTGATTCGCGCTTCGGCCGACCGTTCACGGCTCCGGCGCACCCACCTGGGTGATCTTGTGATCGTCGAAGCGCGTCATCAGGTCCCGGTGCAGTAGGCGCAGCAGCTCGGTGAGATCGCGGCGCTGGGTGGCGGTGAGGCCGGAGAGCAGCTCCGTCTCACGGCCGAGCACGCGATCGACCAGCCGCTCGACCACGGCGTGCCCGTCATCGGTCAATTCGACGATCACCCCGCGCGAACCATCGGCCAGCGGGGCGCGGGTCACCAGCCCCTCGACCTCGGCCCGCGCGACGCGCTGGGAGATCGCGCCCGCGGTCAGCATCGACCGCTCCGTGAGCTGCCGGGTGGTCAGCCGATAGGGCGTTCCGCTGCGCCGCAGCACGCTGAGCAGGTCGAGGGTCGCCGCGTCGACCCCCGCGGCGGCAAGCACGCGCCGGCGGTCGTCACCGAATGTCTTGGCCAGCTGCCAGATCCGGGTCACCACGCCGATGCCGTCGACCGGCGTGCCCGGCCGCTCCCGCTGCCAGGCCAGTGCGATCGCGTCGACCGGATCGTCAGGGTCCATGTGCGCCTCCACGGTTGCGTTTAGATCTAAACCAGAGCTACGGTTTAGATCTAAACGTACCCCATACGAGAGGTAGACATGCCACGCAACATTGTGGTCACCGGCGGCGCGACCGGCATCGGACGGGCGATCGCGGCGATCTTCGCCGCCGCGGGCGACGCCGTGGTGATCACCGGACGACGGGCCGAACCGCTGCGGGCGACGGCCGCCGAACTCGGCGTCACCAACCACGTCTGCGATGCCACCGATCCCGCACAGATCGAGGCGCTGCTGACCGCACTGCCCGCGCGGATCGATGTCCTGGTCAACAACGCGGGCGGCAACACCGACTTCGACCAGAGCTCCTCCCCCGGCGACCTGGCCGCCCTCGCCGCCGCCTGGCGCGCCAACCTGGACGCCAACCTGATCAGCGCCGTGCTGATGACCACGGCACTGCGCGACCGCCTCGGCGCGGGCGGGACCGTGATCAACATCGGGTCCATCGCCGCGGACAAGGGCGCGGGCGCGTACGGCGCGGCGAAGGCCGGTCTGGCCTCGTGGAACACGCAGCTGTCCGCCGAGCTCGGGCCGCACGGCATCACCGCGAACGTCATCGCCCCCGGCTACATCGCCGACACCGAGTTCTTCCGCGATCGGCTGACCGCCGAGCGCCGCGACTCGCTCATCGCCGCGACGCACACTCGGCGCCCCGGCGTGCCCGACGATATCGCCTACGCGGCAAGCTATCTCGCCTCACCGGGCGCACGGCAGGTGACCGGTCAGGTGCTGGCGATCAACGGGGGTGAACGCACGACCCGCTGACTTCCCCCGGGCGCGGTCCGGCGGCCGCGGCGCGCGGAGCGAGGCGGCGAACAGTGTTCATCCGGCCAACCGGGGCAGCAGGGTTTAGCATGGGCGAGCTGGTAACGGTGGATTTGCCGATCCCAAGGTGGTTCGATGACTAAAGCTGTTCCACAGCCGGTGGCGTTGGGCGATGAAGCTGCCCGGACACTGGCGAACGCGACGAAGACCGTGCCGCAGATGGAGTCGATCACTCCACGGTGGTTGGTCCATCTGTTGAACTGGGTGCCCGTCGAAGCCGGTATCTACCGACGTAACCGGGTCACCCACGAACAAACCGTCGATATCCAGTGCGACAACTTCGACGAGTCTCCGCTACCGGAGACCTTTATCGACTACGAGCGTGATCCGCGGGAGTACCGCCTCAAGGCCGTGCACACCATTCTCGACGTGCACACCCGCGTCTCCGATCTGTATTCGAGCCCGCACGATCAGATTGCTCAGCAGTTGCGACTGACCATCGAAGCGATCAAGGAACACCAAGAGGGCGAGCTGATCAACAGCCCGGACTACGGCCTGATCGCCAATACGGTCAAAAGGCAACGAATCTCCACGATCGCCGGTCCGCCGACGCCCGACGACCTCGACAATCTGATCACCAAGGTGTGGAAGGAGCCCGGCTTCTTCCTGACCCACCCACAGGGCGTCGCCGCGTTCGGCCGGGAATGCACCCGCCGTGGGGTGCCGCCGCCGACGGTGAGCATGTTCGGATCCCAGTTCCTGACCTGGCGCGGCATCCCGATCGTGCCGTCGGACAAGGTTCCGGTGGAACGGGGCAAGACCAAGTTCCTGCTGATCCGCACCGGCGAGGCCCGTCAGGGCGTGGTCGGTCTCTACCAGCCGGGACTGGCCGGCGAACAGGGACCGGGTCTTTCGGTGAAGTTCATGGGTATCGATCGCAGCGCGATCGCGTCGTATCTGGTGTCGCTGTACTGCTCGTTGGCCGTGCTGACCGACGACGCGGTGGCAGTGCTCGACGGAGCCGAGGTGGGCAAGTTCCATGACTACGCACCGACCTACCGGAGCTGACCTCTCGCGCCCGGCCGACGAGGGCGGCGCCGAATGGCTGCCGGACGAGGCGACGCTGAATCGTCTTGCCGGCGAGTTCTTCTCGGCGCTGCCGTCGGCGTCGGCGGGCCTGCCCGCCGCACCGGCCGGCGTGAGCGTGGCGCAACCGGACATCCCGACCACACCACCGAACGTGCCCGCGCCGGTGCCCAGAGCGACCGTCCCCGGTGCCCCGCATCTCGGCGCGCACGCACCGGATGTATCCACGGGCGCGCTCGGCACCCCGCACGGGTACGTCCCCGGCGTATCCGGCGTCGAGGTTCCGTCGGCCGCCGCCGCGTCCAGCGGCAGCGACCGGGCGACTCCGACATCTGCGGCGGCGCAGCCGGTTTCGGGCGGCGCCCCACCGGGCGGCCGCACGCCGGAGCCGAGGGTACCCGGCGCGGCCTCGTCGGCCACCCCGCGGCCGCTCGGCGCCACGCCGCCCGGCGCGGCAACGCCCGAACCGCACGTGCCGACCTGGGGCAGCGACGTCCCGATGGCGGACGCGGCCGGACGCGCACCGAGCACCGCGGTCGACCCCGCGGGCATCCACAGTGACCCGTTCCTCGCCATGCTGCCCACGCTGCGGGATGTGCTGTCCCCCCAGCGCTTTCCGGAGACGGCGGGGCAGCCGTCGGCGGCGCCGAGCTTCTATTTCCTGGAGCGGGCCACGACGACCCCTGCCGCGGGCGGCATCGCCCCGAACCGATTTCCCGCCGCGCACCCGCCGTTCGACGTGCACGCGGTGCGCAACGATTTCCCGATCCTGCGGGAGCGGGTGAACGGTCATCCGCTGGTTTGGTTCGACAACGCGGCGACCACGCAGAAGCCGCGCGCGGTGATCGAGCGCATCGCGCGGTTCTACGAACACGAGAATTCCAATATCCACCGTGCCGCACACGAATTGGCGGCCCGCTCCACCGATGCCTACGAGCAGGCGCGCGACATCGTGGCGCGGTTCATCGGCGCGGGGTCGGCCGAGGAGATCATCTTCGTCCGCGGCGCGACCGAGGGCATCAACCTGATCGCTCAGACCTGGGGCCGCAAGAATCTGCGCGCGGGCGACGAGATCGTCATCTCGCAGTTGGAGCACCACGCGAACATCGTGCCCTGGCAGCTGCTGGCCGCCGAGACCGGCGCGGTGCTGCGGGTCATTCCGGTCGACGACAACGGTGAGCTGCTGCTCGACGAATACACCCGGCTGCTCTCCGACCGCACCGAACCCGTTTCGGTGACCCATGTCTCGAACGCGCTCGGCACCATCACGCCGGTGCGTGAGATCGTCGCCGAGGCACAGCGCGCGGGGGCGGTCACGCTTGTCGACGGCGCGCAATCGGCACCGCACACCGTCATCGACGTGCGCTCGATCGGCGCCGACTTCTTCGTGTTCTCCGGCCACAAGGTGTTCGGACCCACCGGAATCGGTGTCGTCTACGGCAAATCCGAGATACTGCAGGACCTCCCGCCGTGGCAGGGCGGCGGCAACATGATCAGCGATGTGACGCTGGAACGTTCGCTGTTCCAGCCACCGCCCGGCCGGTTCGAGGCGGGCACGGGCAACATCGCCGACGCGGTCGGTCTCGGCGCCGCGATCGAATACGTCGAGCGGATCGGCATGGCCGCCATCGCACGCTACGAGCACGAACTGCTCGAGTACGCGACGCCGCGGGTCGCGGCGGTGCCGGGGGTGCGGCTGGTCGGCACGGCCGCGGACAAGGCGAGCGTGCTCTCCTTCGTCATGGCGGGCTACGAACCGCTCGAGGTCGGTAAGGCCTTGAACGAGAAGGGCATCGCGGTCCGGGCCGGTCACCACTGCGCCCAGCCGATCCTGCGCAGGCTCGGCCTGGAGGCGACGGTGCGTCCCTCGTTCGCCTTCTACAACACCTGCGCCGAGATCGACCGGATGGTCGCCGCCCTCGAAGAATTGGCGGTTCGCGCGCCGCGATCGCGGTGACCGATCGTCTCGTCGGCAACACCGAGGCAGCGCGGTTGATCCCCTGACTGCCTCGGTGTTTCGCGCGCGCGAGCGCTGTCCGGATCAGTAGGACTGTGCCCGGTCCGACCACCGCGCGTTCAACTCGCTGGACACGCCTGCCGGGAAAATGATCTTGATCGGGTTACCGTCCGAGGTGTAACGCTGCTCGGGGTGCTCGGCAAGCCGGTCGAGCCAATAGGTCGAGTCGAACGCGACCGGCTCTCGGCCCGAACGGATTCGAGGCACCGCGGTGCGGTCGATCGATCCGAACGGCGACGGGGCGGGCTCGGCCCCGACCAGCATGACGGAGTCGAAGGCGTAGTGGGTGCCCGCCCACTCGCCCGCGACGGCCAGGGTGCGGTCGTCCGGGTAGATCCCGAGCGGCAACGCCATGGTGCGTACCGGGCCGGGCGCGGCGGCGGTGATGGCGCGGACGTTCTCGGCCAGCTCGCGCTGCACGCCGGCGCCGTCGAGCTGACCGAGGTTCGCGTGCGCGGCGGTGTGGGCGCCGACCTCGTAGCCGTGTGTGGTGAGCCAGGACAGGGCGTGCTCGTTGTTCGCGAAGGGCTGATTGTTGACATAAAAGGTTGCGGTAGGGGCAAAGTCGGGATGCTCGGCGCGGAACTGCTCGAGGATGCCGAGCGCGGTGTCGGGCGCGGGCTGCCCGTTGTCGGTGAACGAGACCTGACTCATGGTCGAATCGTCGAAGGTGAGGACCACGGGATGGGTGCCTGCGGGGATATCGATGGCGCCTGCGGCATAGGCGGACGCGGTGACCGGCCGGTAGTTCTCCCGATAGAGCCGATCGAGTTCGGCCCGGAATTTGGCCGGGGTCTGGTCGTAGTCGCTCACCGGCGTCGCCGACAGCTGGTGATACATCAGGATCGGCACCACGCCGAGCTCGTTCGCCTGTACCGCAACGGGATCGGGTGCCGGTGCGAGCACCGGTGCCGCCTCGGTCGTCGCGCCCGCCCGCTGGTCTCCACCGGCGGACTCCGCCGCGGTACAACCGGCACCGGCCGCGAACAACAATGCCGACAACATAACTCGAACACCGATCGTTGTGCTCTTCGCCATCGGACCAACGCTACGCGAGCGTATCGATTTTCCGGTGGAGGACATTGACCGAAAGTAACCGCGACAGAGCGGCACAGCCGGGATAGTAGAAACATCTTCGAACGAAAGTTGGTGTGCGCGTTGCTCGAATGGGTCCGCCTTCCAGGACACCGACGATTGACAGCGGTAATTGTTACCGGAGTCTTATCCATTCTCGTCGCTTCCGTGACCATCAGTTCGGTACGGGCCGAACCCACCGGATTGCCGATGACCGGAGTGCCCGAAGGCCCGATCGGCGCGAAGGCGCTGTCCGCCTTGACATTGCGGGTCGACGCGCGCGAGCACGACCCGCGCGCGATGCGGCTCGAGCTCGACGGTGCGCCGGTCACCGGAACGATCGAGGGCACCTCCGTGGTGTACAGACCCGAGAGACTAGCCAGCGGGGTGCACAGATTCACCGCCGAGGTCCCGGCCGGGGGCGCGTTCGGCTTCCTGCGGGCAGGGCCGGGGGCGAGCGCGAGCTTCACCGTGGACAACGAGGCGCCGGAACTCGAGGTGACCCAACCGGCCGATGTCACGTCCTACCGTCAGCCGGTCACCGTGCGCGGCAAAGCCCAAGGCGCACAGCGGGTGACGATCGGCGCGCAGACGGTGACCCCGGCGGCCGACGGTGCGTTCGAGCTCACGCTGCCCCGCGCCCCGATCGGCGTCAGCGTGACCGCGGTCGACGCCGCGGGCAACGAATCCGTCCAGCCGATCACCACGGCCATGCGGACCGCACCGATCAGAGCGGTCCACGTCACCGCGCACGCCTGGTCGCATGACGGGCTGCGCGAGGACGTGCTGAACCTGGCCCGCGACGGCCGGATCGACACGGTCCAGCTCGACATCAAAGACGAGGACGGCGTCGTCGGCTACGACTCCCAGGTGCCGCTGGCCCGCGAGTCCGGCGCGGTCGAGGCGATCTACGACGCGCCTGCGGCCCTGCGCCAGCTGCACGACATGGGGCTGCGAGTGGTCGGGCGGATCGTGGCGTTCCGCGACACCAGGATGGCCGAATGGGCCTGGCACGCCGGGCATCCGGACTGGGTGATCCAGAGTCCCGGCGGCCGGCCGTACGCGAGCAAGTACGGGCCGATCGCGTTCACCAATTTCGCGCACCCCGACATGCGCCGATACAACATCGATCTCGCGGTCGAGGCGGCGAAGCTCGGCTTCGACGGCATCATGTACGACTACATCCGCCGCCCCGACGGCGATCTCGCGCAGATGGTGTTCCCCGGATCGTCGCAATCGCCGACCGTCTCGATCGCCGAGTTCCTCCGGGAGAGCCGCGATCCCGTGCGCGACGCGGGCGCCGATCAGAGCGCCGCCGTCTTCGGCATCGCCGCCACCCGGCCGGACCAGATCGCGCAGGACATTCCGCTGATGGCCCGGCATGTCGACTACATCGCGCCGATGCTGTACCCGTCGCATTGGAACGCCGGTGAGTACGGCGTCGCCGACCCCAACGGCCAGCCCTACGACATTGTGTTCCGCTCGCTGCGGGATTTCATCACCCAGACCGAGGGCACCGGCGCGAAAGTCGTGCCATGGCTCCAGGATTTCAGCCTCGGCGTGAACTACGGCCCCGGCGAGGTGCAGGCCCAGATCGACGCGGCCCGCGACGCTGGGGTGCACGGCTTCTTCCTCTGGAGCCCGACGGTGCGCTACCACATGGCGGGCGCGGCGCCCGCCTGAGTTCGACTGGCGCGCAACGGCAGGCGGGACCCGTCGCGGTCCCGCCGCCGTCCGGTCTCACCCGCTGAATACGTCGAACACCTCCTCGGCGCGATCCCGCGCGGTGCATCTCCCAAGCCCTGTCGGCGAGGTGGTCGGGGTCGAGGGTGTGTGCTGCCGCGGGGCCGAAGTGTTCGGGTGCCCCGGTGACCATGGTGTGGATGTCCCCGCGCTCGATCAGGCCGCCGATGGTGAGCGTGCCCGCGTAGACGCCTCGATCGGCGAGGGCCGCGTGCAAGGTGACGGCGTAGTTGCGCAGTGCGCCCGAGGCCAGGGCGAGCTGGCCGAGCATCGGCATGGGCACCACGCTGGACAGCCCGCCCGCGAAGAGCGGTCCACCGGAACCACGTTCGAGCATCCCCGGTAGCGGCTCCCCCGCGTGGCGTCGCTGCCTGGAATTCGTGTTCGAGAGCCTGCGTTCGAGCAAGTAGCTCCACCTACCGCGAAAGGAAACTCAACCGTGCCGTACGCCAAGGCCGCCGATGGCGCTCGCCTCGCCTATCAGACCGCGGGCGCGGGCGACCCGCTCGTGCTGCTCGCCGGGCAAGCCAACAACCGGCACTGGTGGGACGGGATCAGCGCCGACTTCGAGCACCGGTACCGCACGGTCACCCTCGACTGGCGCGGCACCGGTGACAGCGACAAACCCGACGAACCATACAGCACAGCGGGTTTCGCCGACGACGTGATCGCGGTGCTCGACGATCTCGGGATCGAGCGGGCCGCGGTGTACGGCACATCGATGGGCGGGCGGGTCGGCCAGTGGCTGGCGGCCCGGTATCCGGATCGAGTCCGCGCGCTGGTACTCGGCTGCACATCACCGGGCGGCAGGCACAGCGTCGAGCGCGGACCGGAGATCAGGCAGTCGCTCATCCAGCCCGACGCGGCCGCGGCCCGGCGGGCGCTGCTGGAGTTGATGTACACGCCGCAGTGGCTGGCGCGAACCCCGGGCCCGTTCAATACGCTCGGCGACCCCGACATGCCCGCGCATGCCAAGCGCAGGCATCTCGTCGCGAGCAACAAACACAACGCGTGGGACGTACTGCCGCAGATCCAAGCGCCGACGCTGATCGTGCACGGTACAGAGGACCGGTTCAATCCGGTGGCGAATGCCCCGCTGCTGGCCGAGCGGATCCCGGACGCGCGCATGCACCTGATCCCGGGCGCGCGGCACGCCTACTTCGATGAGTTCCGTGCGATCGCGGGGCCGCTCGTCCTGGACTTCCTCGACGCGAGCTGAGTCGTCACAACTGTCCACCCCCGCTCCCCTTTTCCAGTATAGGCAATTAATCGACGAATTGTCAAAATCTTGACTTCATAAGTGGCGCAGCGTTATTCTATAAATGCGGGAAATATTCGAGACGACCACAATTCGGTCCGAAAATCTCGAATGACTGTTGCGCTGCCGGAAAACTGCGCGTAATTTGAAGCGTTGCGCAGGCCGCCGCCCGTCCGAACTCTCGTATCGAACAGCAGTGAGTATCACTATTCCCGGTGATGCTCACTTTCTCACTGATGCGTGAGCTCTGTCCGAAGGCGTGCACGTGCAATTCGTCAGCAGCGAAAGTCCCGAAAGGACGCACTGTGCCCGTATCGCCCCAGTCCGACGCCGATCACGCCGTGGCCGTTGCCGCTGTCCCCGCAGCTCCGCACCGGATCTCGTTCGCCAGAGTGCGCGAACCCATCGATGTGCCGAATCTGCTCGACCTGCAAACCGACTCGTTCGCCCGGCTGATCGGCGCACCGCAACGGCAGGACGTCGCCCGCGGCGAGACCGAGCAGGTCGGCGGACTCGCGGAAACGCTCGCGGAGCTCTCGCCGATCGAGGATTTCGCGGGCTCGATGTCGCTGACTTTGTCCGATCCTCGGTTCGAAGAGGTCAAGGCCTCGATCGACGAGTGCAAAGACAAGGACATGACCTACGCGGCGCCGCTGTTCGTCACCGCGGAGTTCATCAACAACAACACCGGTGAGATCAAGAGCCAGACGGTCTTCATGGGTGACTTCCCGATGATGACCGACAAGGGCACGTTCATCATCAACGGCACCGAGCGCGTCGTCGTCTCGCAACTCACCCGATCGCCCGGAGTGTATTTCGATCACACGGTCGACAAGACGACCGACAAGAATCTGTACAGCGCACGCGTCGTTCCGTCGCGTGGCGCGTGGCTGGAGTTCGACGTCGACAAGCGCGACACCGTCGGTGTGCGTATCGACCGCAAGCGTCGTCAGCCCGTCACCGTGCTGCTCAAGGCACTCGGGTGGAGTCCGGAACAGATCGCCGAACGCTTCGGCTTCTCCGAGGTCATGCTGTCGACCCTGGCCAAAGACCATACGAGCGGCACCGACGAGGCGCTGCTCGACATCTACCGCAAGCTGCGTCCGGGCGAGCCGCCGACCAAGGAGTCCGCGCAGACCCTGCTGGAGAACCTGTTCTTCAAGGAGAAGCGCTACGACCTCGCCCGCGTGGGTCGCTACAAGATCAACAAGAAGCTCGGCATCGCCGACAGCGCGACGACCACGCTCACCGAAACGGACCTGATCGCCACCATCGAGTACCTCGCCCACCTGCACGCCGGCGACAAGACGATGACGGGGCCCGCGGGCACCGACGTCGCGGTGCAGGTCGACGACATCGACCACTTCGGCAACCGGCGCGTCCGTACCGTCGGCGAGCTGATCCAGAACCAGATCCGGGTCGGCCTGTCCCGGATGGAGCGCGTGGTCCGCGAGCGGATGACCACCCAGGACGTCGAGGCGATCACGCCGCAGACCCTGATCAACATCCGCCCGGTCGTCGCCGCGATCAAGGAGTTCTTCGGAACCTCCCAGCTCTCGCAGTTCATGATGCAGGACAACCCGCTCGCCGGGCTCACCCACAAGCGCCGCCTGTCCGCGCTCGGCCCGGGCGGCCTGACCAGGGAACGCGCCAGCCTCGAGGTGCGCGACATCCACTTCAGCCACTATGGCCGGATGTGCCCGATCGAAACGCCGGAAGGCCCGAGTATCGGTCTCATCGGCTATCTTTCGGTCTACGCGCGGGTCAACCCGTTCGGCTTCATCGAGACGCCCTACCGCAAGGTGATCGGCGGTCAGGTGAGCGACGAGATCGTCTACCTGACCGCCGACGAAGAAGAGCGCTACGTGCGCGCGCAGGCCAACTCGCCGGTCGACGCCGACGGACGACTCACCGAAACCAAGGTGCTGGCACGACGTTTCGGCGAGGAGGTCGAATACGTCGCCCCCACCGAGGTCGACTACATGGATGTCTCACCGCGCCAGATGGTTTCGGTGGCCTCGGCGATGATCCCGTTCCTGGAGCACGACGACGCCAACCGTGCCCTCATGGGTGCGAACATGCAGCGTCAGGCCGTGCCGCTGATCCGTTCCGAGGCCCCCGTGGTGGGCACCGGCATGGAACTGCGCGCCGCCGTCGACGCCGGTGATGTCGTGGTGAACGAGAAGAGCGGTGTGGTCGAGGAGGTTTCGGCCGACTATGTCACCGTGATGGCCGACGACGGCACCCGCAAGAGCTACCGGATGCGCAAGTTCGCCCGCTCCAACCAGGGCACCTGCGCGAACCAGCGGCCGATCGTGGACGAGGGTCAGCGGGTCGAGACCGGTCAGGTGCTCGCCGATGGTCCGTGCACCGAGAACGGTGAGATGGCGTTGGGCAAGAACTTGCTCGTCGCGATCATGCCGTGGGAGGGCCACAACTACGAGGACGCGATCATCCTGTCGCAGCGCCTGGTGGAAGAGGACGTGCTGACCTCGATCCATATCGAGGAGCACGAGATCGATGCCCGCGACACCAAGCTCGGCGCCGAGGAGATCACCCGCGATATCCCCAACGTCTCCGACGAGGTCCTGGCCGACCTCGACGAGCGTGGCATCGTGCGGATCGGTGCCGAGGTCCGTGACGGTGACATCCTGGTCGGCAAGGTCACCCCGAAGGGTGAGACCGAGCTGACCCCGGAAGAGCGGTTGCTGCGCGCGATCTTCGGTGAGAAGGCCCGCGAGGTGCGTGACACCTCGCTCAAGGTGCCCCACGGTGAGTCGGGCAAGGTCATCGGTATCCGGGTGTTCTCCCGCGAGGACGACGACGATCTGCCCCCCGGTGTCAACGAGCTGGTGCGGGTCTACGTCGCGCAGAAGCGCAAGATCCAAGACGGTGACAAGCTCGCGGGCCGCCACGGCAACAAGGGTGTCATCGGCAAGATCCTGCCCACCGAGGACATGCCGTTCCTGCCCGATGGCACCCCGGTCGACATCATCCTCAACACCCACGGTGTGCCGCGTCGTATGAACATCGGCCAGATCCTCGAAACCCACCTCGGGTGGATCGGCAAGGCCGGCTGGGAGATCCAGGGTGCGCCGGAGTGGGCGGCGGCGCTGCCCGACGAACTGCGTGCCGCGCCACCGGACAGCAAGATCGCGACGCCGGTCTTCGACGGCGCGCGCGACGCGGAACTGGCCGGGTTGCTCGGGTCGACGCTGCCCAATCGCGACGGCGATGTGCTGGTGGGCGCGGATGGGAAAGCGACGCTGCTCGACGGGCGTTCGGGTGAACCGTTCCCGTACCCGGTGGCGGTCGGCTACATGTACATCCTCAAGCTGCACCACCTGGTCGACGACAAGATCCACGCCCGCTCGACCGGCCCGTACTCGATGATCACCCAGCAGCCGCTCGGCGGTAAGGCCCAGTTCGGTGGCCAGCGCTTCGGTGAAATGGAGTGCTGGGCGATGCAGGCCTACGGCGCCGCCTACACGCTGCAGGAACTGCTCACCATCAAATCCGACGACGTGGTCGGCCGCGTGAAGGTCTACGAGGCGATCGTCAAGGGCGAGAACATTCCGGAACCAGGCATCCCGGAATCGTTCAAGGTGCTCCTCAAAGAACTCCAGTCCCTGTGCCTCAACGTCGAGGTGCTGTCATCCGACGGCGCCGCGATCGAGATGCGCGACGGCGACGACGAGGATCTCGAGCGCGCGGCCGCGAACCTGGGCATCAACCTGTCCAGGAACGAAGCCACCGTGGACGACCTGCCCGGCTGAGTGCCGTCCGCAGCCGAGATCGCCACCGCCGGTGGCGATCTCGGCGCACGCCGTCAGACGTGGACGACGGCCGTCGCGTCGACCGCGTCCGGATTCTTCGGCTTGGTCCGGGGCAGGAAGTACGCGGGCACCAGGGTGAGCACGATCAGCACCAGCGCCACGATGTAGGTGTGGCTGAATGCCGTTGCGGCCTGGTCCAATCCGGCCTCCAGCACACCCGGCGGGAGCTGACTCGCCAGTTCGGGCTTGGTGGTCGCGGCGATCGCGGGCAGCGCGAACTGCCGGTCGTTGAGCAGCGCGGTGAGCACCACCGAGATGGTCGCGGTGCCGATCGAGCCACCGGTCTGGTTGATGATGTTCATCAAGGTCGAGCCGCGCGCGACCTGCTGGTGGGTCAGCGTCTGGATGGCCGCGGTCATGATCGGCATCATGGTGCAGCCCATGCCGAGACCCATCACGAACAGCGCGGCCAGCAGCATCGGATACGACGTGTCCACCTTCAACTGCACGAAGAACGCGGTGCTGACCGCGATCAGCGCGATGCCGACCAGCACGATCTTGCCGGGGCCGATCTTGTCCACCAGCCTGCCCGCCACCGGCATCGTCAGCATCGCGCCCAAACCCTGTGGTACCAGCAACAATCCGGTGTGCAACGCCGATTCGCCGCGCACCTGCTGCAGGTAGGCCGACAGCAGCAGACTGCCGCCGAAGAACGCGATCGCGAACAGCACCATGGTGAGCACCGAGAAGGTCAGCGCCCGGTTACGGAACAGGTGCAGATCGATCAGCGGGTGCTCGGTACGCAGCGCGTGGAAGACGAACGCCACCAACAGGATCAAGCCGATGATCGCGGGCAGCAGCACCTTCGTCGCGAGCACTGTGCCCTCGCCGGGGATCGACGAGACGCCGAACAGGAACAGCGCCAGACCAGGTGAGGCGAGCAGCATGCCGACGAAATCGAACGACTCCGCCGGTTCCGGCTTGTCCGCGGGGAATACCACCTGCGCCAGGATGAGCGCGATGATGCCGATCGGCAGGTTGATCAGGAAGATCCACTGCCAATGGAACTCGATCAGCCAGCCACCGAGGATGGGGCCGCCGATCGGGCCGAGCAGCATCGGCACACCGAGCACCGCCATCACGCGGCCGACCCGCTGCGGGCCCGCCGCGTGCGTCATGATCGTCATGCCGAGCGGCATCAGCATGCCGCCACCGATGCCCTGGACCACACGGAACGCGATGAGCGACTGAATGTTCCAGGCCAGCGCGCACAGCACCGAGCCGAGCACGAAGAAGGCGAGCGCCGCCATGTACAGCCGCTTGGTGCCGAAGCGGTCGGCGGCCCATCCGGTCAGCGGAATGACCGTGGCCAGGGCGAGGGTGTAGCCCGTCACGGTCCACGCCGCGATGGCGTAGCTCGTGTCGAATGTGTCTTGGAAGGTGGGTAGCGCGATGTTGACGACGGTGATGTCGAGAATCGACATGATCGCGCCGAGTACCACGACGCCCGCCACCTTGAAGACCGCCGCGTCGAGTTTGTCGGCGGTCGGATCAGGCTTCGTCGCCTGCGTATCCGGAGGTTGTGTCACCGCTTCAGCGTTGCACTTCTTCGGTCGCGACACCAGCATATTGTCCGGTTGTCCGCGAGAAGAGGTCGATCTCGGCCAGCGCCGCCGCGGTGGCGACCTCGCCGGCAGGCAGCAGGGGCAGCCGAACGGCCGCGCTCGGAATACGGCCCTGAGCAGCCAGGACTGCCTTGATCACGGTCGGGTTCGGCTCGGCGAACAGGGTCGCCGACAGCGCGGCCAGCCGGTGCCCGAGCGCGCGAGCCTCCTCGATTCGCCCCTCCCGCCAGGCCGCGATGAGCGCGGTGAACGGCGCGGTGACCACGATGCCCGAGGCCAGAATGCCGCCCTCGGCGCCGAGCGCCAGCAGCGGCGAGACGAACAGGTCGTCGCCGGCCAGCACGGCGAAATCCGCGGGACGTGCGCCCATGAGCGCGATCGTGGCGTCGTCGATGCTGCCGACGGCGTGTTTGACGCCGATGATGTTCGGGTGCGCGGCGATATCGAGCAGCGTCTCCGCGCAGAGCGTGCGGCCGGTGCGGTACGGAATGTTGTAGACCACCAGCGGCACCGGGCTGCCGCCTGCCAGCGCCCGGAAGTGCGCGAGCACGCCGGCCTCGGTGGGCCGGGTGTAGTACGGGACGACCGTGAGCGCGGCCGCGATCTGCCCGGACAGTCGGCCGAGCGCGACGGCGGAGTCGGCGGTCGAGTTGGAGCCCGCGCCGACGATCAAGGGCGCGTTGTGTTCCCGGCACACCGCGGCACAGATGTCGATGACCCTGAGGCGCTCCTCGGGGGTCAATGTCGCGGCCTCGGCGGTGGTGCCGAGTGCGACCAGACCGGTCGCGCCCTCGGCGAGCGCCGCGTGCGCCAGTCCCGCCAGCGCGTCGGCGGCCAGGGCGTTCTCGGCCGTGAACGGCGTGACAAGGGGGACGAAAAGGCCTGCGAGCGTCATGGTTATGAGGGTGACGGCCGTCAAGCGTCAGGTCCAGTTCACGTTTCTACATTCGAGCATAAGCTGACCTTATGCTCGATATTCGTAAACTGCGCCTGCTGCGCGAGCTCTCGCACCGGGAGACCATCGCCGCGGTGGCCGAGGCGCTGGCCTACACCCCCTCCGCCGTCTCGCAGCAACTCAGCGCGCTGGAACGCGAAGCGGGCGTGCCGCTGCTGGAGCGGACCGGGCGCCGCGTCACGCTGACGCCGGCCGCGCGCAGACTCGTCGAACACGCCGAGACCATCCTCGCCGTGCTCGAGCAGGCCGCCGCCGACATGGCCACCGCGCGTACCGAACTCATCGGCACCCTGCGAATCGGCGCCTTCCCCACCGCGATTCGCACCATCCTGTCCCCGGCACTGGTCGCGCTGAGCCGGGATCATCCCGGCCTGGAGTTGATGGTGACCGAGATCGATCCGGCGACCGCGCCCGCCGCGTTGCGCGCGGAGGCCCTGGATGTCGCGCTGGTACAGGAATACGACTATGTGCCGGTGGAACCCGACCCCGCGCTGGACACCGAGCCACTGCTGGAGGAGACGGTCTACCTGGCCGCGCCCACCGCGGAACCGCTGGTCGCCTATCGCGAAACCGCCTGGATCGCAGGGATTCCCGACACGCTGTGCCACACGATGACCGTGCGCGCCTGTCAGGCAGCGGGATTCACGCCGCGGATCCGCCACCACGCCGACGACTTCGGCACCGTGCTCGCGCTCGTCGCCGCCGGACAGGGCGTCGCGCTAGTGCCCGAGCTCGGCGCGCTGGACTGCCCGGCCGAGGTCACGCTGACCGCGTTGCCCACCCGGCGGCGCACCCACCTCGCGTACCGCCGCGGCACCGGCGATCATCCCGCGGTCCGGGCCGCCCGCGCCGCGCTCGTCGCGGCCGCGCGCACCAGCTGAGCCCCGGCCGCACCCGGCACACGGGAGCGCTGATTATCCACCGGGGGCCCGGGTAACCGTCGGTCAGTAACCGGGAGGTGGTGACCTGTGCGGACGATATCGACCGATATCCCGGCGCGCTTGGACCGATTGCCGTGGTCGCGCTGGCACTGGATGGTGGTGATCGGGCTGGGATCGGTGTGGATCCTGGACGGCCTGGAGGTCACCGTCGTCGGCAGCGTGGCGAGCAGGTTGTCCGAGCCGGGCAGCGGCATCGATATCACCGCCGCCCAGGTGTCCGGCGTCGCGGCCGCGATGTACGTCACCGGCGCGTGTACCGGCGCGCTGTTCTTCGGTTGGCTCACCGACAGATTCGGGCGCAAGAAACTGTTCCTGATCACCCTCGCGGTCTACCTGATCGCGACGGCGCTGACCGCCGTCTCATTCTCGATGTGGTGGTTCATTCTCTTCCGGTTCTGCACCGGGTTCGGCATCGGCGGCGAGTACGCGGCGATCAATTCCGCGATCGACGAGCTCATCCCGCGCAAGTACCGCGGCCGCGTCGACATCGTGATCAACGGGACCTACTGGCTCGGCGCGGTGGGCGGCGCGCTGCTGTCCATCGTCGCGTTGAACACCGACTGGTTCGCGCCGAACATCGGCTGGCGCTTGACCTTCGCGCTCGGCGCGGTGTTCGGCTTGATCATTCTCGTGGTGCGCAGGCATGTGCCGGAGAGCCCGCGCTGGATGTTCATCCACGAGCGCGAGCAGGACGCAGAGCGGCTGGTCACCGATGTCGAGAAACAGGTCAGCGCCGACACCGGCGCCGAACTGGCAGAGGTGTCCGATCAACGGATCGAGATCGAGCAACGGCGCAGCATCAGCTTCCGCGAGATCGCCGCGGTGATGGTGCGCCACTATCCGCGCCGCAGCGCGCTCGGGCTGGCCCTGTTCGTCGGGCAGGCGTTCCTGTACAACGCCATCACGTTCAATTACGCGCTCATCCTGGTGAAATCGTTCGACGTGCCCGACGATCGGGTCGGCTACTACTTCGCGGTGATCTGCTTCGGCAACTTTCTCGGACCGCTGCTGCTGGGCCGGTTGTTCGACACCGTCGGCCGCAAGCCGATGATCGCAGGCTGCTATCTGGGATCGGCAGTGCTGTTGTTCGGTACCGCATGGCTTTTCGCGGCGGGCCAGCTCTCCGCGGTGAGCTTGACCGTGTGCTGGACGGTGGTGCTGTTCGTCGCCTCCTGCGGGGCGAGCGCGGCGTATCTGACGGTGAGCGAGATCTTTCCGATGGAGACCCGCGCCATGGCCATCGCGTTCTTCTACGCGATCGGCACCTTCGCGGGCGGGGTCGCCGGACCGCTGGTGTTCTCGAAGCTGTCCGCCGACGGCGACCCCGGCCGCACCGCGCTCGCCTTCGCCATCGGGGCGGCCACGATGTTCGCCGCAGGCCTGGTCGAGCTGGCCTACGGCGTGCGCGCGGAAGGACGGTCCCTGGAAGACATCGCCCGGCCGTTGAGCGCCACCTCGAAAAGTCCGGCACGCTGAGGGTGGGCAACCCGTCTCAGACAATCTAGACTCGGGCACTGCCACGCATCGAAGGGACAAAGATGTCAGCCACCACGCCACCGGCGCGCGCCTACCACCGACTGGTGACCTCCGGTTGGGACCGGCTCGCCGCGATCTACAACAACCCGCTCGCGCAGCGGCTGGCGTATCGGCCGCCGCAGGACGAGATCATCGCCCGGCTGCGCCGCACCGGCGCCCGCCGGATCGCCGATGTCGGTTGCGGCACCGGGATTCTCGCGACGCGCGTCCAGCAGGAGTTGCACCCCGAGGTGGTCTACGGCTGCGACGCCTCCCCCGGCATGCTGCGGCAGGCGAAAGCTCGCTGCGCCCAAGTGAACTGGGTCAACCGGCGGGCCGAAGACCTCGGCCTGCCCGCGGCCTCGGTCGACGCCGTCGTCTCGACGCACGCCTTCCACTTCTTCGATCAGCCCGGCGCACTGGCCGAGTTCCACCGAATCCTCACTCCCGGTGGACTACTCGCGATCGTCGTGATCAATCCGCGCAGCCGGTTCGCACCGCTGCTGCAACCAACGGCGGTCCAGGGCGTCGCCTACTTTCCGCCGCCCGCCGAGATGCGCGCGCTGGTCGAGGCGGCCGGATTCGACGTGGTCGAGCAGCGACCGGTGCGCAGGCCGCTCCCGCCTGCACTGATACCGGACCTGCTGACCGTCGCGCGCAACGGCTGAACCCGGCGTGCCGCGCCGGGCCGCCGGCGGCGCACGGTAATCTTGTCGCTCGGAACGCGCTGCCCCAAACCCCGCCAGCCGACCAGGACACATCGAATCGGTCGAGAGGGAAGGGCAGTTCGTGGATCAACCCGTCGATATGCCGGACATCACGCGGGACGACGGCACCCAGCACCCGCGCACTACACCGCTGTTCATTCTCGGCACGGAGCCGAAACATCCGATCGCGGAAGTACTCGGCGCCGGCGCCTGGCAGAGCGCGGGCACCTTCCGCTTCTGGCCGGCCGATGAGCGCTGGGAGTGGTCAGACGAGGTCGCGCAGATCCACGGCTACGCGCCGGGCACGGTTCAGCCGACCACGGAACTGCTGCTCTCCCACAAACATCCGGAGGACCGGGAGCAGGTCGCGAACACGATCGCCCGTACCGTCGAGACCGGCGAGCCGTTCTGCAGCCGGCATCGGATCATCGACACCAGGGGACGGACGCACCATGTCCTTGTCGTCGGTGACGACATGCGCGACGAGCAGGCGCGGGTGGTCGGCACCTGCGGCTACTACGTCGACCTCACCGATACCCTGGCCGAGGATCGCAGGCGACTCCTCGACGGCGCCCTGCCCGAGCTGTACACCGCCCGCGCCGCCGTCGAGCAGGCCAAGGGCGTGCTGATGCTCGTCTACGGCGTCACCGCCGACCAAGCGTTGCGCGTGCTCGTCTGGCGGGCCCAGGAAACCGGCGTCGAACTCCGCGGCTTCGCCACCCAGCTGCTCACCGAGCTGGCCGCCCTCGACGCATCCCTCGTCGAATTGCGCACCCGCTTCGACCATCTGCTGCTCACGGTGCACGAACGGATGTGAGCTCGGGATGCGCCCGCGCGCGTGCGGCGTTGATCGCGGCGAGCACGAGGCCGAGGGCCACCAGGATCAACCCGCGCAGCCAGACCGCGCCCTCGATCCGGGTGAACAAGAACGCACACGACGCCAGACCCAGCCACGGGATGAGCACCGGCACCCGAAAATGCGCGGGTTCACCACCTCCGGTGCGGCGCAGCACCGGCACCGCGGCATTGACCGCGGCGAACACGACGAGCAGCAACAGCACCAAAGTTGCTGCCAGCGAATCGACTTCGCCGGTATACGCGAGCGCGAGCGACACCGCGGAGGTGGCCAGGATCGCTACCCACGGCGTGCGCCGCCCCGGCAGCACGCGGGCGAAGACCGGCGGCAGGAGTCCGTCGCGGGCCATGCCGTAGGTCAACCGGGACGACATGATGCCGGTGAGCAGCGCGCCGTTGGCCACCGCCACCAGCGCGATCAGGCTGAACACCCACTCCGGCAGCTCCCCGGCGACCCGCACCACCTCGAGCAGCGGACCGCTGGAGCCGCTCAACTGATCGGTGGGCACGCTGGCCGCGGCCACGAAACCGATCAGCACATACACCACTCCGGCGGTGAGCAACGCACCGAACAGCGCCCTCGGGTACGAGCGCCGGGGATCGTCGATCTCCTCGGCCAGATTCACCGACGTCTCGAACCCCACGAACGAGTAGAACGCGAGCACCGTACCCGCGAGCACCGCGCCGAACGGCCCGTGCTCGGTGGTGCCGATCTCGGTGACCCGGTGCAGGTCGGCGTCGCCGCGCGCGATGATCCACCCGCCGAGTCCGATGATCAGCACCAGGCCACCGAGTTCGATCAGGGTCGCCGCCACATTGGCCCGCAGAGACTCCTTGATCCCGCGAATGTTGAGCGCGGCGAGCGCGGCCAGAAAGACCAGCACGACCGCCGCTGCGGGCAGCGTGAGCAGCGCCTGCAGGTAGTCGCCTGCGAATGCCCTGGCCAGCGCGCCCACCGAGACCAGCCCGGCCGCCAGCATGCAGAATCCGACGAACGATCCGGCGGCGGGTCCGAAGGCGGTGGTCACGTAGTGCGCGGAACCGCCCGCCCGCGGATACCTGGTGGCCAGTTCCGCGTACGAGGCGGCGGTGAGCGAGGCGAGCCCGAGCGCGACCAGCAGCGGCAGCCACACCGCGCCGCCGGTCTCCCCCGCCACCGCGCCGACCAGTACGTAGACCCCGGCCCCGAGGGTGTCGCCGAGAATGAAGAAATACAGCAGGGGTGTGCTCACGGTCCGCTTCAGTGCGAGGCTCATGCAGGACCGATACCCGAATGATCTCCGTTGAAGCGCCGCCGACGTCAACCGGCCGTGCGCATGGTCGGCACCGCGATATCGGCCGGACGCCCGGGGACCGAGAGCCCGATGTGGCGCCGGGATTGGGCGAGTTTGCGCAGGATCGGCTCGGCCTCGTCGCCGCGTCCCGCGGCGGTGAGCGCACGGCTGTAGACCCGCAAGGCGCGCAGGCGGCGCACGGTGGCCGACACCTCGGTGAGTGCCTGCACGGCCTCGGCCGCGATCGGCACCGCGGCGGCGGGGTCGCCGCTGCACAGGGTCACCTCGGCGAGCCGGGCCAGCGCCCAGCCCTCCTGATGCCTGCGACCGTCGCGCCGCGCCACCGACAACGCCCGCCTGCACAACTCCAGTCCTTTCTCCGATTCGCCGCACTGCATGGTCGCGAAGCCCAACTCGTGCAACGCCATCGACTCGAGCCGGAGGCTGCCCACCGCGCGCGCGAGGAACAGCGCCTTGCCCGCGGCCTCGGCCGCTTCCGGCCAGCGGCGCGCGTCACAGTAGGCGCGCGACAGCGTCGCCCAGCCCATCCCCTCGCTCCACTGGTTGCCGTCCTGGCGGCCCAATTCGATGGCACGCCGGAAATGCGCCACCGCCATGTCCACCTTCTCCTGATACGCCATGGCCGTGCCGAGCATCTGCTCGGCGAGCATGGCGCCGGGCCGATCCCCCGCCGCCCGCAGCATCGCACCGGCCTCGCGCAGCACGTGCCCCGCACTGAGATCGCCCATGCCGACCAGCCGGGCGACGGCGGCAGCCAGTTGGGCGCGAGCCATGGTCCGGCGATCACCGTCGTGCTCGGCGGCCTGGCTCATCACCTCGAGTGCCTCGGCCACCTGCGGCAGATGTTCGCCCGCGTCGCCGCCCACCGCCAGCGACAGCGCGAGATCCACGGCGAGCGTGCGGGTCCTGGCGTCCGGGAAGGCCGCGGCCTGGCGGTAGAGCGCGACTATCCCGGACCGCTCGGTCATCGCCCATTCGGCGCATTCCCGTTCGTCGCCGAAGCGCTGACCGGCCTGCTCGGTGGCCGCGTAGTATTCCGTGCCGACGCCCGAATCACGCAGTTCCACAATGTTTTTCGCGCTCGCCAGATAGAAGTCGAGCAGCCTGCGCAGCGCGGGCGGCCATTCCCGCTGCCGCGCCTCGTCGGCCGCGCCGCGGGCGAACAACCGCAACAGGTCGTGATAGCGGTAGCGACCCCGCTCCGGCGTCTGCCACATGCCCAGATCGACCAGCGCCTCGCAGAGCCACTCGGTCTCGGCCCGCTCCCGATCGATCAGCGCCGCGATGGCGGCGGTCGAGAGATCGGGCGCGTCGGAGAAGGCAACGAGGACGAAGACCCGTGCCAGCTCCGGCCCGAGTTGCCGGTAGCTGTCCCGGAATACGTGTTCCACGCTGGTGTTGCCGACCGCGAGTTCGGCGAGCCTGCCCCGCTCGTCGGCCAGCCGCTCGGCGACCGCGGCGAGTCGCCAGTTCGGTCTGCTCGCCAGGCGCGCGCCGACGATCCGCAGCGAAACAGGCAGATGCCCGCACGCGCGCAGGATCTCGCGGGCGGCGTCGGGTTCGTCGGACACCCGGCGCGGGGAGGCCATGCGCTCCAGCAACCGCCACGACTCGGCCGGGGTGAGGACATCGAGCGGCACCAGCCGCGCGCCGAACAGTTCGGCCAGGCTCGAACGGCTGGTCACCAATACCGCCGCCCTACCGGGGCCGGGCAGCAACGGCGTGAGGTGCACGACATCGCGCGCGTTGTCCAGCACCAGCAGCACTCGCTTGCCCGCCACCGTGTTCCGCCACAGCGCGGTGCGCTCGGCGAGATCGGCCGGGAGCGCACCGGGCTCGATACCGAACGCGCGCAACGCGATCGCCAGCAACATCTCGCCCGAGCGCGGATGCTCGTCCATGCCGCCGAGGTCGAGATACAGCACGCCGTCCGGAAAGTGGTCGCGCACACAATGGGCGAGATGCACTGCCAGCGTGGTCTTTCCGACGCCACCGAGGCCGGTGATCGCGACCACGGGCCGACTGTCGCAGTCGGCGTCGAGCAGTGCGGCCAGCTCCGCGACCAGCTCCGCACGACCGACGAAGTCGGCGATGTCAGGCGGCAACTGCGCCGGAACCCGCGGCAGATCCAAGTTTTTCGGGATCGCGGGCGGTTCGTAGGCGGGTTCGGCGTCGGTCGACTCCGCCGACAGGATCTGCTGATGCAGGCGAACCAGCTCCGGGCCCGGCTCCAAACCGAGTTCGTCGGCGAGCAACCGGCGCGCGGTCCGATAGACCCGCAGCGCCTCGACCCGCCTGCCGCCGCGGTGCAGCGCGATCATCAGCAGCTCGTACCAGCGCTCGCAATGCGGATCGACCGCGATCAACGCCTCCGATTCCGCGATGGCGGTCGAATACCGGCCGAGGTCGAGTGCCACCGACACCGCGACCTCGGACATGGCCAGGCGCAACCGATCCAGCCGCGCCCGCTCGGCCTCGGCCCACGGTCCGGGCAGACCGATCAGCGGATCCCCGCGCCACAGTTGCCGCGCCGCGGTCAGTTTGACGTCCGCGGCCGCCACCGCGCCCACCCGCCGATCCGCCTCGGCGGCGGCGACCAGATCCTCGACGGCGACCACGTCGAACTCCACCGACAGCCCGAGCCGGTAGCCGCCTCGGGTCGAATCGAGCCAGGCTATCCCGGCGCCGGGGTAGCCGTGCGTGTCGAACTGTCTGCGCAACGCGAGTACGTGGTTGCGCAGCACGCTGCCCGCCGATTTCGGCGGACGCGCCGACCACAGGCGCGCGGCGAGCTGGGTGGTCGAGTGGGTGCGCCCCGGCTCGGCCGCGAGCATGGCCAGCACCGCAAGCAATTGCGGTGCGGCGAGGTCGAGTTGCCGGTTGCCGAGCCAGACCTCGACCGGCCCCAGCATCCGTATCCGAAGTACTGCTGGCCCCGCCCCGTCAAGACCCGAACATTGTTGCGGTGCCATGTAAGGAACCGTAGGAGCGTGTTGCCCGCACAGCAACGCCGGATGACGAGACGCTGATCGAGAAATGACGGCGCGGCGGTGTGGCGCCACACCGCCGTGCCGTCTTCAGACCGAGAACTCCGCCGGTGCGCCCGTACGCCGCTGCCGGAAGCGCTCTTCGAATCCCGTCGCGTAGACCGCGGGCGCGACCGACGACGAGGACTGCTCGATCACGCCGTCGTCGGCGATGTAGAAGACCGCCCGCCCGATCGCGATCTCACCGAGCCTGGTCGGGACGAAGACCATCCAGCCGATGCTGAGCCGTTCGGCGACCAGCTCGTCGAGCGGATAATCGGCGGTGTCGACACCCTGATCGCGGATATGCGAGGCGACCAGTGTGACGGCACGGTCACGAGACAGCGCCTCCGGCACCGTGCTCACCAGCCCGGCGAGCGAAAGCTGGTACAGCGCACCGTCGATATCGTCGTTCGGGTCGGTGAACAGGGCGGCCAGCGTGTCGCGGGTGACCACGCCCGCCTCCGCCGCGGCAACCAGAGTCGCCGCGGCGGAACGTATTTCGTCGCTCGGATCGTCGCTGAGCACACCGCACACCACCTCGGTCACGGTCTGCGCGGTCCAGATGCCCGGCACCGCCGGACTCAACTGCTCGGCGCCCGGCGCCTCGCCGCGATACCAGCTGCCGCCCTCCCACCAATAGCAGAACGACAGCAGCCCCCGCCCGGCCCGCGGGTTCAGCACCTGGTTGGCCACCCAGTCCGGCGCGCCCGCGTACAGCCGCGGCTGCGGGGCCCCGTCGTTGTAGGCGGCGTCGAGTTCCGGCGCGTTCCACACGCCGCCGGACAGCACCGCTCGGTCACCGGGCAGCACGTACAGCGTCGCGCCGCTGCGCGCCGAACCCTCGAAGACGCCGACGGAGGGCAGGATTCGCGGCCCCCAGTCCGAGCCGACCGCGACGAAGGCGGCGGCGATGCTCGCCCAGCGCGCCCACAGCACGGGCAGCACCGGGAAGTCGTCCACCGAGCGCACCGCGCCGACCCCGGCCGTCTGATCGGCCCTGGCTTGCGCCGCGGCCTGCTGGGGCGTGCGCGACTGCCGGTCGTCGTGCCCGAGGTAGGCGGCCAGCCACATCGGCAGGCGCCGTCGCGGGTATCGCTCGAGATCCGCGCGATAGGCGTCGGGCACGAAGAGGTGTTCCTCGGGGAACGGCTCGTCACCGTAGTCGTAGTCGACCGACAATCGCCCGCCGACATCGAACTGGATCGTCATCCGCCACCACGGCCCGTCGCCGAGGCGGGCCGAGATATCGCGTTGCCACCGAACGAGTTCCAGGATCTCCTCGGCGGGCTCCAGCTGTGCCGCGCGATCGGCCTCGTCGTAGTAGACGGCGGTGCGTACCCCGCCCACGGTGGTGAGCGCGAACACGGCGACGTACCGTTGCCAGCCCTCCGGGCCCGCCACGGCGAGCTCGTGCGCGATCCGGCGGGCCAGATCGCCTGCCTGGTCCTCGATGGCGGGCTCGGCCACGACCGGATCCGGTGGCGGTGCGGCCGACTCCTGTTGCGGTGTGCTCGGATCCGACTCCGCCGCGGCGGCGGCCGGTGCCGCACGGGCAGGGTCGTCGGCGCCCAACTTGAACGCCACGTCCGGCGTCATACCGGAGGGCGCCGGGGTGGTCTGTTGTGGATCGGTCATCTGCCCCTCCGGCTACCGGGAATCCATGTCATCGATCTTCGTTGCGGCGCCGTACATTCCCGTGCTGAACTTCTTCGCCGACTTCGCCATGTTGTCGCCGCCGGTCAGCAGGTTCTCTTCGGACTTGGTGTAGCCCTTCTCGCCCTTGGTGAACTTGTCACCGTAGTCGTCATGGCCCCACGGATACCCGTTGGACTGCAACGTGTTTCGCAATGTGGTGATGATCTCGTCGGTCTGGCCACCGATATCGTCCATCTTCGCCGCGGCCTGCCGCAGGCGCGCGGTGTCCACCCGGACCCGGCGTTCTCCGGTCATGTCGCCTCTCCTGTTCTCCGACCCGACGGTCAGTATCGGTCCTCGGGACGCCCAGTCTCCCAGTGCGTTTCGAGGCGTTCCATGAGGTTGTCGATATCCGCCTGAATGCGCTCGGCCAACCCGCGACGACTGATGCCGGTGGCCACCGGCGCACCGTCGAGTGCCATCACGTATCGGCCGTCGTCGGCCACGTCGCGCCACATCAGCTTCGTCTCGTGGATTCCGCGCGGACCGTACTTGGATCGGCCCTGCACCACGATGATCGATCCGGTGCGGTCGGCCCGCTGCTGGAAGAACCGCTGCGTCTGATAGACCGGTGATTCGTCCCGGTTGTCCTTGACGTAACTGCCGCCCCAGCTGGGCGCGGTGTGCTCGGCCGGGTCGATCACCACCGGGATATCGGCCTGCCTGCCCGCCTCGACGGCGGGCAACGAGGCCACCACGGCGGTGGCCAGCCTGCGCGGGTCGCATTCGGTGACGGTGAACGCCGGACTGTCGTAGGTGAGCTGTCCCGGCGACTGTTCGAACAGGAAGCCGAGCGCGCCGGAGCGCGCGGCGTGCAGGTGGTACTGCTTGGCCATGTTCTTCTCGTCCTGCTCGTCCCAACTACGCACGCGCACGAACAGTTCCGGCGCGCGCATCACCTCGACGACGCCGTCGAACGAGCCGCCGAGCCGGTACTTCAGGTCGGCCCACGCATCCCGCTTGCGCCGCTCCAGCTCGTCGGACATGACCACCTCGTCGGTCACGAACAAGAACGGTGTCGGCAGCGAGCCACCTCGATAGTGGTCGCACAGCACCAGGAATTCCAGTGCGGTGAACTTCCATTGCTGTGTCACGGCTCGATCACCGGCCTGGAGCGCTCGACCTCGGTGCCGAAGCCCTCATCGAGATGCGTCACCGAGTCGAGGTACTTGGGCCGCTTGTACTCCCCGCCCGCGCCCTGCGCACCGCCGACCGGACCGGGACCGGGACCCATCGGCATACCGGACTGCGCGCTCGCCGAGTGTGCCGTCGCGCCCAGCACCTGCCCGGTCTCGGCGCCGAACTGAATCGCCGCCCGCGGGAACAACTTCGACGATTCCGACGGCGTGGACAGTGCCGTGAGCTGTGAGTGCGGCGCCCCGCCACCACCACCCGACGGGATGCCCGCACCACCACCGGTGGCGCTCTTCAGCGCCGACGCGAGATCCTGCGGGAGCGCGTTGTCGGTCAGGCCGGCCAGCGCCGTGTGCTGCAGATCGCCCAGACCAGGAATGCCGAGCGTTCCGGTATTCGCCAGTCCGGCAAGCATTTCCGTACCTGTCTTGACGACATCGCCGATGGTCTTGGTGAACCCGTTGATCCCGTCGGTCAACAGCTTGATCAGATCGCCGCCACCCGGCGTCTGCGCCATGCTGCGTCCCAGTTCGCGCACTGTCTCCGGGCTCAGGTTCCGCAGCGTCTCCGGATCGACGTTCTTGAGCACCTCCGGGCTGAGATGCTTGATCCCCTCGGGCCCCAGGCCGCCGACGATGTCGGAGCCCATCTTCTTCAGTTCCTCCGGGCTCAGGCCCTTCAGCAGGTCAGAACCGAGCTTCTGCAAGCCCTCCGGACTCATGTTCTTCAGCAGTTCCGGGCTCAGGCCGCCGAGCAGATCCGAACCGATCTTGCGCAGCGCCTCCGGGCTCAGATCCTTCAGCGGATTCTCCCCGCGCAGCAGCTTGTTGAGCATGTCCTGCGGCGAACCCTGCGGTGGGACGCCCTTGTTGGGCAGCTGTGGCTGCGGAACCTTCGTCTCCGGCAGTGGCACCTGCGGACTCGGCGAGCTCGGGCTGCCGCCGCGGGGCGAACCACCAGACCCGCCACCGGTGTTGGAGCCACCGCCGCCGGTGTTGCCGACCCCGCCGCCCGGCATCGGCGCGCTGCGTTTGCCATCGCCCGCGCCGTAGTTGTAGTCGGGGATCTGCGCTTTCGGGCCACCGCTGCCACCCGATCCCTTGCCGTCCGCACCGCCACCGCTGCCGCTCGAGCCACTACCGCTCGAGCCGCTGCCGTTCGGGCCACCGCTGCCGCCGCCTGCCTTGCTGTCACTGAGGCCCTGCTTGTGGCCGTCTTCGTAGCCGCCCTTGTAGTTCGGGCTGTTCTTGTCTACGCCGCCGTTGCCGCCGCCGCCTTGGTTCTGGCCGCTTCCGTTGCCTGTCTCCTGGCCGTTTCCGCTGCCCGAGCCCTTGCCGTCGCCCTTGCCGTCGCCGGTGTCCTTGCCGCCACCGTCCTCGAGCCCCTGGTTGTAACCGTCCTGGTAACCGGCCTTGTACTCCGGGCTGTCCTTGTCGACGTTGGCGTTCCCATTACCGTTGCCGCCCTTGTTGTCTCCTTTGTTGTCGCCCTTGTTATCTCCCTTGTTGTCACCTTTGTTGTCGCCCTTGTTCTCCGGCGGCGCCTTGGCTTCGGTGCCGACCACCGCGATCAGCGGCATCGCGGCCAGCGCGCCCTGCACGCCGGGTTCGTAGGTGTTCTTGTAGCGGTCGCGATAGTCGCCGAGACGGTCACGCTTCACGCAGTCCGAGGCATACGTGTTGTCCCAGGTCTTTTCGGGCGTCTCCTGGAAGGTGTAGTTCAACCACTGCGAGCAATACAGCAGGTCGTTGCCGAGATTGGTCAGCGCGGTGGCGAAGGTCAGCGACCCCTCGGTGAAGCGCTCGATCGCCTTTTTAGCCTGCTCCGCACCGTCGCCGGTCCAGATCTCGGTCGCCTTGTTCAGCGCACCGTTCAGATCGGTGAGATCCGCGCTCAGCTGCCCGCTCATCCAGTTGTAGCGCGTGCCGGCCTCATAGGAGCGCCAGTCGGCGCCGATCATCGATCGACCGAACGAATGGAAGCGGTCCCAACCCCAACCGCTGCCCGCCTCAGTGCTGATCGGCGTGCCGGGATCCACCCCTGTCGGTGGCTTGGGTTTATCCGGATTGCCACCGGCTTTCGACGGATGCGGCTCCTTCGGCGGTTCACTCTTGGGCGCCATCGGGCCCACTTTCTGCAGATCGCCGACCTTGTCGAGCTCCTCGGTCGACTTCTCGTCCGCCCGCAGATAGTTCCCACCCGCGCTGAGGAAGGTGTCCCCCATGTCCTCCATGATTGTCTTCAGGGTGTCCATGCCCGAAAGCACGTCCCGCCCTTTCTGATTGAACCGGCGGGTCAGCTGGATACCACCGGCCTCGTCGGACCAGTCCTTCAGATCGGCCATATTGTTGTTCCTGATGTAGTCCTGATACCAGGCCAACTTGCCGATCATGTCGTGGCACAGCTGCGCGCACTGCTTGACGATCTGGATATCGAACGTCAGCTTCTTGAACTCCAACTTGTGGCTGTCGGCCTTGGAGCGCAGATCCTTCCAATCATCGAAGGAGGTCTTCGTCTTGTCCTCGATCTTCTTCGGCTCGTCAGCCATCGGTGTCACTCCTCGTGGACTTCGCGGTCGATCGGGTGCTGCCGTCCGGTCCGGCGTCCTTGGCCGAAACGTTCAGCGCGAACGGAACATCGACGGAATCGTCGGAGCCCGCTCGCTCGGGCGCTTCGGACGGCGAGGGCATCAACATGGATTTCGGTGTCTTTCGTGGTTTGTCGTTCTTGGTGCGACTACGCCGCGGCGGCTTCTGTTTGGCGCCTGCGGCGGGTGGTGCGGCGCCGGGCGGGGCGCCGGAGGGCGGCAGCCCACCCGGCGCGGACGACCCCGCCGACTGCTGGCCGTCGGACATGGCGGGACGGCCCGGCACGGACGGGTGCGGCCCACCGGTCCCGGCGGGTTGGGGCGAGTTATTGTGCTGCTCCGGAATTTCCGAATGGGTGGGGTGCGTCGGCTCGCCTGCTTGGTTCTCGTGCCGGTTGCCTGTGCCGGGCTCGCCCGGGCGGTCGTGTGACGCCGTCCCGCCCGTACGATCACCGGCTGCCGCACTGTTCGGTCCGGCCTCCGTGCCGGAGCCGTGTTCGGTCTTTGTCGCCCCCGGGCTGTGGTCGGATGGGGAGCCTTGGTCACCGCCCGCACTGCCCGAACCGTGTTCGGAGTTAGTGGCGTTCGAGTTGTGTTCCGCACCTGCGGGTTCCGAACCGGGTCGGGCTGCCGCGCCGTTCGCGGCTTGCTCAGCACCCGCACCGTCGGCGGAGTGGGCTCCGGTTTCCGTACCGTCGGACTCCCCGCTCGATCCAGTACCTGTCCGGCGCGGGTCCGGACCCTGAGCCGCCGAGCGATGCTCGGCTCCCGGATCGCGGTCGTGCGCACCGTCACTCGCGTCCACCGACCGCCGGTCGGCACCCGCGTGGCGGCTGCGTTCGCCGGAACCCGTTCCACCCGAAGGGTTCTCGGCCGCCGCAGTGCCCAGGTTGGCGGGCGTCGGCGGTTGAACCGGGTGCTCAGTGCCTGGTGCCTGCGGGCGGCTGTGCTGGCCGGATACGCTCGATCCGCCGCGGGTGTCGCGTGCCTCCGGCACCACGCTGTTCGTGCTGCCGGGATGCGCGCCCTGGCCGCCGAGTCCGTGTGCGCCCGACTCGCCCGGCTGACCAAGTACCCCGCGCAACGCGGCGAGGTCCGGCGGCGCGGAGGTGGGGCCGGAAAGGCGCGAGAAGTCCGGCGACGCTTCGGCTTCGGGGAGGTCCGTCGCGCCGCTGGGCGGAGGCGGCGGCATCATCGTCTCGGCGGCGTGGATGCGGCCCAGCATGTTCGCCAGCTCGGCCGGGTCGGGCTGCTCCGGTTGCGGTTGCTCGGGTTGCGGCTCCTCCTGGGCGGTGGGGTGGTTCCCTGCCTCGTCCCCGCCGTCACCACCGGTCCCGCCGTGGCCACCTTCGGTGGCTCCCGCGAAATCGCCCTCGCGGTCGCCCGTCCGGTCGCCCGCCCGATCGTCGTAGCCGGAGTCGTTGCCGCCGCGCTCATCCCGACCGTCGGGACCGTCTGATCGGTCGGCCCCACCACGGCCACCGGCACCGGCGCCGCCACCAGAGCCACTGCCGTCACGCGAATCGCGATAGTAGCCCGGCCTGTTGCCGTTGCCGTCATCGTCAGGGCCGTTGTGACGGTCGTCGCCGTCCGGGCCGCGGTCGTTCCGGTTGTCGATGAACAGATCGGCGCGCGGTGGCTCCCAATGACTTCCCGGGCCGGACCTGCCGTATCCCGGCGGAATCCAGTCGTCGAGCTCCGGTGCCCCCGGCGCGTGGTATTCCTCGGGCATCGGACCGATGTCCGGCACCCGGCGCGGGCGGGTCTTGGTGGTCTCGTCGCTGCCCTCGACCCACGCGTGCTTGGGGCTGGCGGGCGGCGCGGTAGTCCCGTCCGGATCGGAGACGTGCACCTTGCCGTTGCCGTCGACCGTCCACGTGGTGCCGTCCGGCCTACTGCCCCAGGAGGTGCCGTCCGGATCCGTAACGCGCACCGCACCGTCGGGCCGGATCTCGCGCATGGTCCCGTCCGGGTCGGTGACGAACACCCCGTCCGGCCGGGTCGCCCGGGCCACGCCGTCCGCATCGGTGACCGTCGCACCGCGGGAGCCGATCTCGGAGACCGAGCCGTCGGGATGCACCACCCGGAAACCCTCGGGTGTCCGCTCCAGCCGCGCACCGTTGGACAGCTCGATCGGCTCGGTCACCCGCAGGGTTTCGACCCCGCCGTTCGGCGCGGTGACCCGTGCCGACCCGCGCGATCCCGATTCGTAGGTGGTGCCGTCCGGGTCGAAGACCTTGCTGCCCTTGGGCGTCGACTCGAAGCCGGTCCCGTCCGGCCGATCCATCTGGATGACGCCGTGCTTGCGCGGACCGTCCTGGCTGAAGCCGCCGAGCCGATCCCGCAGCCCGAACTCCACCGTGCCCTTCAGATCACTGTGCATGACGGTCCCGTCGGGATGCCGGGTGCGCCCGCCGCCCTGGTAGTCGGAGGAGTCGAACACGGTGTGCGTGCTGCCGTCCGGATTCTCGACGACGACCGCGCCGTTGCGCTCGGCGGTCTGCTTGGTGCCGTCGGGGGCGGTGATGACGATCGGTTTGCCCGGCCCGGACTCCACCACGGTGCCGTTGGACTTCGAGACCGTCTTGTCGCCGGTGGGCGAGACGAATTCCGTTGCGCCATCCGGTCTGACGGTGGTGGTCCAGCCGTCGGGCGACTTGGTCTGGACCGCGCCCTCGGGTTGGACCGTATGCGAAACACGATCGGGGCGATGGAAGGTCGGCGATTTGACCCCCGTATCGCGCCCCGCGCCGTCACCGCGCGGTGCGCCCGCACCGTCGGCCCCGACAAAGACGACCGCGTGATCCGGACCGATCCGCATGACCTGCGGATCGCCCGCGCGGCCGACCACCATGCTTCCGTCGGTGCCGATCACGTGCCTGGTGCCGTCCGGGGAGGTGATGAGGTAGCGGCCCTCGGCATTGCGCTCCCAGCCCGCCCGATCGTTCGGCACCACGTGTGTCGTCCCGTCGGGTGTGGTGACGGTGGTCGGGCCGTCCGGTGGAGTCCGGATCACGGTGCCGCCCGGCTCGTGCTGGGTCCGCTCGCCCGAGGGCGCACGGAATTCCGTTGCCCCGTTGCGCTGGACCGTCGTCGTGGACCCGTCCGGTGATCGGGTCTGCACCGAGCCGTCCGGCAGCACCGTGTGCCGGGTGCCGTCGGAGCGGCCGAAGCCGAACTCGTGCTCACGTCCCGAACCGCTCGGCACGTTCGGGCGCGGACCGGGCTGGGCCGCCGGGTGATCGGCGGAGTTCGGCACGAACTCGACGCCGCCGCCGGGCCGGACCCGGACCGCGGTCGGATCGCCGGGCCGCGCCACGGTGATGTTCCCGTGCTGGTCCACCATGTGCCGGGTGCCGTCGGGCGAGGTGACCAGGACTTCGCCCCGCTCGTTGCGGATCCAGTTCGGGTTGGCCGGGCGCTCGCCCTCGAAAGTCCAACCGCCGCGGCCACTCTGCAACGCACCGTCGGGCCCACGCGAGGTGTTCGCGTCCGCCGGTTGATGATCCTGCGGACCCGTCGTCCGGGTCGGCTGCTGTCCCTCCGGGGGCGGCAACAGTCGCTGCCCGGGACGCGGCCCACCCGCGTCGTGCTCGCCGCTGCCCGCACGGGTATTCGGCGGCGCACCGGTGGTGTTCGTCTCCGACCCACCCGGCCGCAGCGACACCTGCGCACTGCCACCGGCATTCGTCTCCGGACCGCCGAGTCGCTGCTGCGGCGCGGCGCCCTGGTTCGTCTCGGGACCAGACCCGCGCTGCTGCGGAGTGACACCCTGACCCGACTCCGGCGTGCGCTGGGACGGCGGAGTAACGCCCTGGCCCGACTCTGGACCGGACACACGTTGTTGCTGTGGAGCGGCACCCTGACCTGTCTCCGGCGTGCGCTGAGACGGTGCCGGAGCACCGCCGCTCGACGCGGCGATGCGCTGCTGGCCCGTGCCGGGTACGTTCTGCTCCGGGACGGACGAGCGGGGCCCGCGTCCTGCGGCGTTCGAGTTCGACTCGCTCCCCGGCGACCGCTGTGACTGCGACGGAACCTCGCCCTGACCGGTGTTCGGTGCCGACGACCGCGGCCCGCCGGTGTTCGTCTCCGGAACACGCTGCTGCGGTTGGGCTCCGGTGGCGCTCGTCTCCGCGCCGAGGGGACGCTGCGTCGAGCCCGTGCCCGAGTTCACCTCAGCGGCCGGACGCTGCGTCGAACCCACCCCGGTATTCGTCTCCGGACCCACTCGCGGCGACTGCTGCTGTCCCGCTGCGACATTCGATTCCGGGCCGGCCGCGCGGATCGGCGACGACGAGCCGGATGCGGCCGGGTGGGATGCGGGCGAACGTTGGAACTCCGTGGAACCATCGGCGCCCGACACCGGACGCACCGCTCGGTTCGAGTCGCCGGACGCACCGCCCGTACGGTCCGCCGGAGCACCGCTGCCCGACGAATTGTTGGTCCCACCGGTGGAATTCACCGCGGACGAGTTCTGCGATAGCGACCCCTCGGACCTGGCCGACTCCGAGTTCCACGTCCGCTGCCCGTCGCCGCTGTCACCGGACCTGCCATTGGTCACCGAGGCGGTCCGCGGCGGCGGCGCACCGTTCGCGCCCCGCGCTCCCTCGCCCGTTCCAGCGGAATTCACCGGCGGCGACACCTCTCTGCCACCACCGACGGCCGATTCGTTGCGCGGATTGCCGTGGACAGGCGGATCACCCTGAATCCCCAGCCCGTTCGACCGCGTCGGCACGACCGCCGTAGACCTGTCGTGCACGGCGGGTCCGTCGAAGGTGAGGGCCCGGCTGTTGCCGCGCACATCGTTCGATCCGAACCCTTCGGGCCGGACCGTGGCGTGCTCGCCACCGAAACCGGTACGGGGACCGTTGAATCCGTTCGGCCCCGCGTCGAAGCCGAAGCCGCCCCTGCCCGGGTTGTACGCCGAGCCGTCCCTGGGTGCGCCCCATGGCACCTCGAACGCCTTGCCTTTGTTGTAGCCGTAGATGCCGACGAACCCCTTGGCACCGCCCGCTAGCCCGCCGCGCGCCGCCCCGCCGACCCAGCTGACCGGATTGCCGAACGTGCCCGCCCAGTCACCGGTGATCGCGGCGGCGCCCAGACCGCCGAAGATCGCCCCGGCCGGACTGGAGGTGATGCCGACGAACGCGCCGTTCGCGGTGCGCACCCACGGGTTCGCGATCTTCTCCCCCAGGAATCGCCCGGTGAACCTGCCGATCCCGTCGGCCGCGATCCGGCCGAACGGCGAGCCGAGCCCGGAGGCGAAGACCGAGACCCCGAACTGCTTGCCGTCGAAGTGTTTCCGGTGTCCCGCGGCAATCTGGCCGACCTGCACGCTCGCGTCCATCGCACCCGAGATGAGCATCGCCTCGAGGATCTTGAGCACGTAGCTCTTGCTGAGGTTGGCGAATTTCTCACCGAACACCGAGAGTACCTTCGCCAGGACCCGTTCCTGCAGTTGCAGTTCCATCCGGCGCAGGAACGATTGCGTCGCGGTGGTCGCCGCCGCTTCGACCGCGGGCGCGGTCGGTGGAAACATCCACGCCCAGGCGATCTCGATGGCCAGCGCGATCAACGAGACGATCGTCATCAGCTTGGCCGCCTCGATCTGCGTGCCGTAATCGAAAGTGGCGTCGGAGATCTGCTCCATGAACTTGGCCAGCGACTCCATCGACTGGTCACCGGCGATCATCTGATCGAACAGCGCGCCGATCTTCTCCCCACCGAGCCCTTCCGGGTAGGCGGAAACGGCCAGGCGTTTGGTGGCCTCCAACTCCGGGGTCAGCCGGTGCAGCGCGGTCGCGGCCTCCTTGAACGCGTCGGAGACCTGCCAGACCTCGGTCTCGTCGCCATCGGGCCAGGCCCCGCCCGCGATCCACCCCAACCAGCGCAGCTCAGGGGGAAGATACAGTCCCATGCCGGTGCGGCCTCAGTCGTCGTGGTCGCTGACCATCGACCGTCGCCCCTCGAACGGTGCCGCGTCACCGAAGCCGGTGTCCGCGTCGTCATAGCGCCGCTGCGGCGAATGCGGCGGCGCGCACGACACCGGCGGCGCGGTCGGCGCGACCGAACCGAGGTCCGGCGCGTCCTCGAGCAGATCGGACAGCCGCGGCAACTGAGATTTGCGCTCCCGCAACGGTTCCATGAGCAACCTGGTCTGCTGGGTCACCTTGCGCGCGGCGGCCTGCACCACCTCGGTCATCGCCGCGGCGATCTCCTCGTGGCTCAGGTCGCCGATGTCGTCGGCGAAGCGGGTCTCGATCAGTACACCATCGGCGTTGACGGTCACCGTGATCCGCTTCTCGCAGGCGGTGGCGGTGGCGGTGAGCCGGGACCGATCCCGCTGGATCCGGGCGATGCCGAGCATCTGTTCGTGCAGCGCTTCCATCATCATCGCGGCATCGGCCTTCAGCCGTTCGTTCGCCACCAGAAGCCTCCAACATCGTCAGGTCGAGCCCGCTCGGCGACATGACGCCGAGCCCGGTTGTCACCCGAACAGATTCAACACCCGGCCGGTCAGGCGGAGATAAGCGCGAGCGTAAGCCCGGTGTAATTAATCGATAACCACGCATTATCGATGGCCTATCGGTGCGGTAGCGTTCGACCGAGGGGATCGGTGTGTGCAGACATCGTCGGGATCCGATTTCGTTGGGCAGCAGGAGAATTCGACGTGGACAACGACAGGACCAAGGGTGATCTCGCGGATCTGCTCGATACGGTCAATCTGCATATCCGCTCGATCGCCGAGGCGCAGCGACAACGCGTCGAATTGACCGCCACCGGCACGGCCGCGAAAGGCCGGGTACACATCACGGTCAATGCCGACGGCGTGGTCATCGAGACCCGATTCGCCGACGACATCGACGAATTGGACTACGACGAGATCGCCGACGCCGTCACCGAGGCCACCCAGGCGGCCGCCGCCGAGGTGGCCGAACGCGCGGAGAAACTGATCGCGCCGATCCGGCGTACCAGGTCGCGTCTGCCCAGCCTCTCCGAAATCGTCGCGGATCTACCGGATCTGACCGTGCGGGTGCCCGAGCCCCAGCGGGCCTCGTTCGAGACGCCCGCGGCCCGCGACTATCGCTGAGCCAGCGCCGGCCGACCTATGAGCATCGAAATGCCCTCGGGCCTGCAGTGGCTCAGCTATCTGGCAGGCGCGTCCTGGCCGAAGGGCGACGAGGACGCCTTGTTCGCGCTCGGCGACGATTGGCACACTGCGGCCACATCGCTGCACGAGGTGGTCGCGGCCCTGCGCGCCGCCTGCGACACCGCGCTGGCGAACTATTCCGGCGACGGCGAAGACAAGATGAAGGCCCAGTTCGACAAGTTCTTCACCGGCGATCAGTCGGTCGAGAAGATGTCCGAACAGCTGAAGCAGCTCGGAGATGCGGTCCGCCAGTGCGGTACCCAGGTCGAGTACTCCAAGCTACAGATCATCATCACCCTGGCGATCCTGGCCGCGGAGATCGCCTACGCGCTGGCGACTCTGTGGGGCGCGTGGGCGGTGCCCGCGATGGAGGCCGAGGCGGCGATCGTGTGCCAGACCATCGGCCAGCGCCTCGTTTCCGCCCTGGCGAGCCAGGCCACCCGGATGGCCTCGATGCCGATGTGGAAACTGGCCGCGATCGCCGGAATCAGCCAGGCCGGCATCGGTTTCGGCACCGACCTGCTGGTCCAGGGCATTCAGATCGGCAAGCACCACCGAGACGGCATGGATGTCAAACAGCTGTTCGTCTCGGCAGGCGTCTCCGGCATCTCGGGTCTGGTGGCCGCGCCGGTCGGCAGCATCGTCGGTAAGCAGCTCGGCAACTGGGTCGGTCACCAGTCGATGACGTGGTGGAAGGCGGGCGGCATCGCGATCGGCGCGGGCATTCCCGCCGGTGTGGTCGGCGCGGGCGCCGGAATCGTCGCCAACGGCGTCTTCACCGGGCAGTGGGAGTTCGATCCGGCCGCGATCATCGGCGGGGTGGGCGGCGGCCTGATCGGTGGCGTGCACGGTGTCGCCGAGCACGCCCGCACGGCCGCGATCATGAAGGCAGGCTACCTGGGCCTGCCCGATCCGCCGTTCGGTCTCGACGGCAGCCACGACCGGCCGGAGCGGATCGTCGAAATCGACGACAGCGCCAGCGTGTACTCCGACAGTCCCTCGCGCCACGGCGACCGGCAGCCGAACTACCGCTCGCCGTCGGTGCACACCGCGAGCTCCGAGGGGGATACTCGATCGACGAACTACGCCTCGTCACTGCATGATTCGGCGGGAAGCGGCCACCGAGCACAGGCGAACGGCAGCGTCACGTCCAATGCGCCGCTGACGCACAACGACTCGTCGTCCAACGGCAGCACACGCGCACAGTCCGCGGCGGGTTCGGCGCAACCGGGCCCACGCGACGAGACCCGGTCGGCACCGCCACCGCAGAGCTCCGCCCGAGTGGACGGACAATCCGCACCGCAGCCCCAGACCGCGTCATCCCGGAGCGAAGTCCAACCAACGCCCCAAGCGCAGGCGTCCTCGCGGATCGATGCGGCGTCCCAACCACAGGCCACGCCTCGCGCCGAGGGACAGCAGGCACCGCCGCAGCAGACCACACGCAGCGGCCTTGCCGCCGAAGTGACTGCGTCCCAACAGCAGACACAGCCGGTCAACGCGTCGGCCACCGGTTCCCCAGCCCCGCCCGCGCAGCCGCGGGTGGCCGCGCCCGAATTCGGTGGCAACCAGAATCAATCGGCCGCGGTGTCATCGAACCTCCACCAGCCGGGTGCGCCGACGTCGCAGTCTTCCATTGCACCGCAGTCCTTCCCATCGAGTGGCAGGCCCGAGGGGGCGCTGACGCAGTCGTCGTCCAACGCATCTGTGGGCTCTAATACATTGGGCGACAGGACTCCCCCTGCCCAGCCGATACCATCGCAATCCTCTCGGCCCAGCGTCGCCGCCATGGGCGACGGCTCCGCGCGTCCGCCGATCTCCGCGGGACTGCGCACCGAGGAGGCTCCGAACACCCAGCGCGCGGCAACCGCACCGCCCGCCGTCGCACAGCAGCTCCAGGGCGAGGCGACACCGGCGGCGCAAGAGCACCGGGCCACCCCGTCCCATCCGAGCTCACCAATCGAAACACCCAGGGACGCAGGCACGCCCGACGTGGCCGATTCGCTACCGCGCGCGCCCCGCGACCCTGATCTTTCCCCGGGTCAGCGCAGGGACTTCCCGGCGATTCCACGCTTCGACTCGGGCGCGCCGCCCGTGCCCACACCACCTGGGCCTCGCCTCGACCGCATACCGGGCGACCCCGAGAGCCTGTTCCGCGCGATCGATCACGCCACCGGCGGGAAGTACGGACCGGGGCCCGATGGTGTGCGCGCCAAGTTCGTGCGGGCACTACAAGACCGCAAAGACGAGGTGCTGCTCCGGTTCTCCCCCGACACCGAGGAGTTCCGGGAGGCCGCTCGCGAGATCGCCCGGCTCGACACCGCCCTGCGCACCGACCCCGATCATCCCGACCACCTCGCGTGGCTCGGCGAGCACGTGTTCCGGCAGTGGGACCTGGAATGGGAACGCGCGCAGGCCTTCGACCTCCAACTCGAGCGACTGGCCCGGCCCGGCGGGCCCGGCAACGAACTCGGCGCCTTCTTGATTCCCGAGGGCGCCGACGCCCTCGGCCTGCACCTCGTGGTGACCGACGATGCGGGCGCCGCACACCATTTCGGTCCGCCGCACCGTCCCGAGGTGGTCCTGGTCCGCCACGATGCGGGCGGCGGCCACTACGAGGCAGGTGACTCGGGCAGACCGCACCAACCCGACGGCAGTACCGGACACCTGTTCGGACCGCACGAATTGGCCACGGCGCCAAACCGATCCGATGGCAGCGCGGCGCACGGGCTCCCTGGCCACCGCAACGACTGCGGGCCGCTGGCACTCGACGAACTCTTCCGGTTGCACAACAGCCCGCACGTGCGTCCCCCGACCGGGCCGATCGGTCTGACCGGCATGAGCGCGGCGGAACTCCAGCACGCCGCCGGGGCGCCGCTGCAGCTGTTCGACGGCCACGACGGCCTCGCCCGGCACTTGGGCGAACTCGGCGACGGCGCGGCAGCGCTCATCGTGGACACCTATCGCGGCCCGGCCGATCAGCACGGGGTGGGCGCACACGCCTATCTGCTCGTCAACGAGCAGGGCACGATCATGGTGCGCGATCCGAGCACCGGCGCCGACCGCCCGTTCATCGCGCAGACCCCGGCGCACGTCGAGAGCACCCATGCGGTGCTCTACACGCCCACCGGGCTCCCCCACTCCGTCGAGTCCCTCGGCTCACATCCGCTGCCCGGCGTGCGAATCGGCGCGATCGACCCGTACCCGCGCAGCGACACGTTTCCGATCGGGAAATTCCTCGACGGGTTCGGCGGCATCAAGTACCCGCCGGGGACCGAGCTGTCCATCTCGACCGCCGACCGGGGCACGCTGCGCGTCGAATTCACCGCCGACGAGCACGTGGTACTGCGCAACGACAACGATGCGCCCGATACGGTGCACCGCCGCGGTGTCGACGATTTCTGGAACCTGCTCCGTGACGACCACGAGACGCTCGGGGCGCACGAGATCACCGTCATCCAGCCTGCGCATGTCGGATCCGACGGCCGCCGCATCTGGGAGGTATCCGAGCTACGAAACGAATTGCGGCAGAATGGTTTCGACTCACGAACCAGCATCGCATTCCACGACGCCGACGGCCCGAGGACCGCGATCGTCCGTAAAGACGGCGCCATCGAGATCCGCAAGCCCGACGCCGACCGGTTCGCGCGACCCGAGATCATCAGCAGAGCGGAGTTCGAGACCCGGCTCGAGCAGGGCGGGGCACGCGCCGTCGAGGTGACGCTGCCGGTACCCGACTCCTGGTATCGGGTCGCGCCGGGTCCGAACAACCTGTTCCCCACCCTGGCCCGCATCCTGAACACCGAGGACGTGCAGTCGTTGCGCCAGGAGGTCGCCGGGCACCTGCAACAGCACCAGGACTTCTACGCCGCATGGATCTCGAACGATGAGCTCGACTCGCTGTGGAGCAACCCGGAGAACCACCAGGACCCGTCGTTCCAGTCTTGGATATATGAGCACCGTGCCGAACTGCTCGCCTACGAGATATCGGCGCTGTACTACGAATCGACCGACAGCGGCTATCACTTCAACCACCCGGCGAAGCCCGACTTCGCGCTGTACGCCGCGACGCGCGCCAAACAGATGAACATCACCACCCTCGATCCGAACCAGGTGCGCAACGAGATTCCGAACATTCCGGGGCGGCCGCAGATCTTCCTGCGCCGCGCGGAGGACGGCGCTTACGAGGTCGGCATCAATCGTGACGGCGCGATGTTCTCGGTGGTGCGCCCGGACCAGCACCCGGAACCGAGTGGCCCGCCCGTCATTTCGCGGGAGAACATTCCCGCGCCGCGTACCCGGATGCTGGCCGGTGGGCCGGAGCCACTGCTCGAAGGCGCCGCGCTGCGCAAGCGCTATCTCGGCGAAGGGCGACCGCTGTTGCCGTGGAGCTCGCTCGAACAGCACGGCTCCGCATCGGATTTCGCGCAGCATCCGCTCACCCACTTCCATACGCCCATCCACTACATGGACAGCGCCGAACGTGAGACGCATCGGGTGTTCGTCGGCCCCGACGGCAGGCTGTACAACGTCCGCGACGGACAACCGTTCGACACCACGGGCACCAACGGCACGATCTTCGTGATGGACGAGTTCGGCAACCTGTACGCCGCCGAGAAGAAGCACGGCCTGATCCAGCACTCCACCTTCTTCGGCGGCCGCATCATCTGCGCCGCGGGTTTCATCGACGCCGTCGACGGACACCTCACCCAGATCATGGACAGCAGCGGGCATTACATGCCCGACTCGCAGATGAACGACTACGCGATCGCGTTGCTGCGCACGCAGGGCCTGCAGATCGGCGGCGACTTCCAGCGGGTGTACATGTCCCACGACGGTCAATGGGTGACGCGGGAGTTCAGTGTCGAGAACCGGATCCAACAGGAAGCACTCGAGCGCGCGCAACGCATCCTCGAACACGGTCCGACCCCGACCCGCCCGTTCAAGATCTACCGAACCGACCAAGCACAGGATCAACTCGGCTGGCACGACTTCCGGCCCGGCACCACGGTCACCTTCCACGGGGACAACTTCGCCACCGAGGCCACGGCGACGCACGGGCAGCGATTCCACGTCGTCGATCGCCAGCAGGACGGCGCGCAACAGGAGCGCACCTACAATCTCGGCCCGGATGCCCTGCAGCGCATGGCTTTCGAGCGCGACGTCGAGTCCGTCAAAGTCGAGCAGCCCGAATTCCCGGTGCGGAACCGTCCCGAGCTGCCACCCGGCTTCGACGAACACCTGAACCAGTGCGGACCGCTGGCTCTGCACGAACTGGTCACCACGACCGGCAGCACCACCGCCGAGGTGCCCGACCACCCGGTCGGGCTCAACGGGATGAGTGCCGAGGAGTTCCAGTTCTACGCGGGCGCCCCGCTGCAGTCCTTCGCCGATCACCGGGCGATCGGTCAGCACCTGCTCGACCTAGGGCCAGGTGCGACGGCCCTGGTGGTCGACGGGTACCGCGGTCCCACCGATGCACACGGAATCGGCGCGCACGCTTACCTTTTCACCAACGACGACGGCACCGTCGTGGTGAAGGACCCGAGCCTCGGCACCGAGTACCCACTCACGCACCACACGGTCTCCGATATCGACACCGTGCACGCCGTCGTGTACACCCCCACCGGGGAGCCACGCACGGTCGACCAGGCCGTCTCGCATCCGCTGCCCGCGGGCCGCATCGGTGCGCCACACGACGAGAGCACCCATCGTTACGGCATCACCGATTTCCTCGCGAAGTTCGACGGCTCGGAATATCCGGTAGGCACGAAGATTCGGCTCCAGGGATCGGGGCAGGAGACCCTGGCGACGTTCACGAGCGAAGAAGCGGTGATGATCAGCGATCTCCGCGACACCTCCAATCCGCCGCTGTTTCATTCGATCGACGACTTCTGGGATCAGTTGCGATCCGAGTACCCGACGATGGGGATCGAGCACGCCGAGGTGGTGCAGCCTGCCTTCAACGGCGCGACCACCGCCCGCGTCCGGGAGATCTCCGAGGTCACCGCCGCGCTCTCGCGCAACGAATACACCACCGGCACGATCATCGAATTCCAGGGCGACAGCGCCGTGATCGTCCGTCGCGACGGCGCGCTCGATCTGTATCAGATGGAATTCTCCGACCCCGGCCGGGCGCGCGTCATCAGCCGCGCGGAGTTCGAGAACCTGATCATCGACCGCGAGGTGCAATCGGCCAAGGTGGAGCTGCCAACGCCGGATTCGTGGTTCCGCATCGGCACCGGGGACGAGCAGCTGTTCCCCACGCTGGCAAGGATTCTGAACGAGTCCGATCCCGCGGCCCTGCAGAAGGGCCTCGCCAGTTATCTCAGGCAGAACGCCGGCCGGTTCGTCCCGATGATCACCAACGACCGCCTCGACGCGGCCTGGCGACATCCCGAGAACCATCGCAATCCCCGGTTCGAGGAATGGATGCGCGAGCAGCGGGCGCAGCTGCTCGGGAACGAGATCCTCGCGCTGCGCGGCGGATCCGGCGGTAGCGACAACCGAGCCGCGGGCCCGAGCCGCCCTGAGTTCGCGATGTTCGCCGCGGCGGCCCAGCACAAGATGAACCTCATCACGCTGGACTCCGGGCAACCGCGCGAGGAATTCCTCTTCGGCGGATCGCGCCGCCCGGCAATCTTCCTGCGTCGTCCCGAGACCGGCGGTTACGAGGTGGGCGTCGCCGAGGACGGCACGCTGTTCTCCACGGTGAAACCGAGCCTGCCGGACCCGGGCGACGGCACGGAAACCCCGATCCCGCGCGACGAGATCCCGCCTCCGCACACCACGATGCGCGCCGGCGGACCAGAACCCCCGCTCGACGCCACCGCCCTGCGCAAGCGCTACATCTCCGAACGGCGGCCGCTCGTCCCGGTCTCGGAGTTCGAAAGCTTCGGCAATCCAGCGGATTTCCAGGTGGACGCGCTGACCCACTTCCACACCCCGATCCACTACATGGACGCGGCCGAACGTGAGGCCCAGCGACGGTTCGTCGGTCCGGACGGCCGACTGTACAACGCCCACAACGGACTTCCCTTCGACACCAGGGGCAGCACGTCGTGGATCTTCGTGATGGACGAGTTCGGCAACTTCTACTCCACCGAGAAGAAGACGGGCCAGATCCAGCACTCGTCGTTCCTCGGCGGTCGAACCGTGTGCGGCGCAGGCTTTGTCGAGGTCTCCGGCGGCTACATCACCGGCATCATGGACAGCAGCGGCCACTACATGCCGCACTCCCAGATGAACGACTATGCCATCGCGTTCCTCCGCCACCAGGGCCTCCAGCTCGCCCCGGGGTTCGAGCGCCGGTTCATGGATCTCGAAGACAACTGGGCGATCCGCGACCCGGAGCTCGAAACCCGCATCCAGGACGCCGCACTCGACCGTTTGAACCGAATTCTGACCGAGGGGCCCACCCCGACACGACCATTCAAGATCCATCGGGTGGAGGAGTCCTACGCGTATCTACAGGAGTCGGATTTCCGCACCGGCACCACCTTCACCTTCCATGACAAGAACTTCACCACCACGGTGGTGGCCAAGGACAACGACGTGTTCGGCGTCACCGATCGCAGCAGGGACGGCTCGGGCCACCGGCGCGACTACGACGCCGACGCCGAAACCGTGATCGGCCTGATCGACGAGCGCGGCGTGGAGACCGTCAAGATCGAGCAGCCCGAGTACCCGCCCACCACGACGGTCCATGACGAGTCCGGCGTCGACCTGACCGCACTGCGCGAGGCCCTTCCCGCGACCGATGACCCGCCCCAGCCACATTCGGCCGATGAGCCGCCCGCGCACGCCGCGACCGAGGACGCCGCGCTCAACAACTGCGCGAAACTCTCGCTGGACACCATCGCCCACTGGACCGGCAGCGACGTGATCCGCACACCGGAGGACGCGGTCGGCCCGTCCGGAATGAGCGTGCGGGAGTTCGAGAATGCCGCGGGCGCCTCGATCGAGCACTTCCGCGATCACGCCGAGATCGCCTCGCACCTGTTCCGGCTCGGCGACGGGGCCGTCGCGGTGGTCATCGACTCCTTCTATGGCGCGCCCGATGAGCACGGTGTCGGCGCGCACGCCTTCCTGATCTCCAACGAGGACGGCGACATCGTCGTCACCGATCCCATCACCGGCGAGCAGTATCCGTTGCCGAGGGACGAGCACACGCCCGAGAATGTGCGCTCCACCGACGCGGTCGTCTTCACCGAGCAGGGCCAGCCGTACCGCACCGGCGCGGGCAGCGGTATCACCGGCGCCGAGGCAATCGGCGACGTTCGCATCGGTATGGGCGGTTCCGACGAGAAGCCCACCGACACCCCGTTCCGGATGGCCCAGCCCGACCCCGAACCCGGCGGCCCCAAACGTGCGCTCACCGGACTGTCACTACCCGACGGCGAGGGCCCCGCCGCGAAAACCACCCGGCTCACCGATGATTCGGGACCGGCCCGCCCGCAGACCGCGGCGGAATTCGCCGCCGCGAACCCCCACGCGAAGGTCACCGAGATCGACACGGGCAAACTGGCGGAGCGGCTCGACGGAAACAAGGCGATGAGCGGCATGACGGTGCTCTTCGGCGGAACCGACGACCCGGTCACAGCCACCGTGCTGCACGACGGCAACGTCCGCGTACACAGTACGAACACCGACGGCACCGCGTCACACGAGATCATCACCCGCGCGGATCTGCGACAGCTCATCGCCGACCGGAACGTCGACGCGGTGGCCTACGCCGCGCCGACACCGGCCGCCTGGTATCAGCCGCGCAACGACGGTGAGATGGTGTTCTCCACGATCGCGCACGTGCTCAACGCCCCCGATCCGCAGAAATTGCGCAACGACGTGGCGGCCATGCTCCGGCAGGATCCGCTGAAGTTCAGCGAGCGCTTCATCCCACCCGGCTACCAGGCGAAAATGCGCCAGGCCCAGCAACACTGGAACACCATAGCCGCGCAGCGGGATTCGATGTCCGACGAGGCGTACTCGAAGGCGCGGGCCACGCAACTGCGACAGGTTCGCGCCATCAACACCGAACGCACACAGCAGTTTCTGCGACAGATCGAAGCGCTACGCGCCGGCGAGACCACCTACGGTGACTATCGCGGCGGCAGAATGGATTTCATGTTGGCCGCGGCCGGTCGCCGGCTGAAGCTGAATATCCTGCTGGAACTGGCCAACGGCTATCAGGAGCGCTTCACCATGGATCCGGCGAAGCCCTACATCTTCCTGAAGGTCTTCGATGACGACCACTACGAGATCGGCGTCGACCACCGAGGCGATCTGTTCTCGGCCATGCCGCCGATCCCGCACGAACTCTCGGCGGCCACCGGGGACATCGTGGCGAAGGCGGACATCCCGCCCAAGTTCACCGAGATGCTCGCGAGCGCGCAGCGGCCCGCGCTCTCGGGTGCTGCGGTGCAGTACAGCTATTTCGCGGAGAACCGCCCGATGCGCGTCGACACCGGCCTGCTCGACCGGCTGCCCGCCGATCGCGCGGATACCCTGCGGGAGCTGATCGATTCGGGCGCGCTCGCGGACCGGCCCAGGATCAACCCGACCCGGCACTACCCCACTCCCGTCCACTACATGGACGAGCTGGAACGCGAGACCCACCGGTTGTTCATCGGCCCCGGCGGTCGCTTCTTCCGTGCCTTCGACGGCAAGCTCTTCGATACCACCGTGGCCGAAAAGCAAGGCCACCTACCGTTGTTCGTCGAGGACGAGTTCGGGAACTTCTATGCGGCCGTCAAGGTGCCCGGCGTTATTCAGCATTCGTCGTTCTTCGGCGGCCGCATCGTCACGGGCGCGGGGTTCGTGACCGCGACAGACGGCTTCGTCACCAGCATTCTCAGCAGCAGCGGACACTACCGGCCCGGCACCGAGTTCAACGACAATGCGCTGGCCGTGCAGCGGGCGCGCGGCCTGGTCCTGCATCCGCAGTTCTCCAGCAGCGACTCTCACCTCACGCCCCGGCCGGCCGACCTCGAGCGAGTCGCGCAGGCCGATGCGCTGGCACGGGCCCAACGCCTGCTGGACCAGCCGGACACCGCAACGCCACCGCAGGTGCGGTACTACCGAACCGACCAGGAGGACCATCTCGCCGCGCTGTCCGAACTCGCCGAACAGGGCCTCCCGCAGGGTGGTTCGGCCCACTTCACCGACGGCGCGCTGAGCACGACCGTCACTTTCGCCGATGGTAGATACGAGGTTCGCGATGTCGACCAGAAGCGACACGTGAGCACCCGGACACTGACCGCGGCCGAGCTGATCGCACTGATCACCGAGCGCGAGATCGCGAGCATCGCAGTGACCACACCAGGAACGGAGCAGTAGCATGGGTAAACCGGTAGAGCTCGAGCCGGAGGGTTTGCGCCGCGCCGCGAACGGATTCGACGATGTCGCCGACCGCACCAAGAAGCTGCTCGACACCCTGAAGTCGTCGTCGGACAGCAAGGGCGAGCCCTGGGGCGACGACCACGCGGGCGAGAAGTTCGCCGACGGCGAGAAGGGCTACAAGAAGAACCGCGACAACACCTTCTCCTCGGTCTCCACCCTCGTAGACGTCCTGCGCCAGAATGCGAAGAACCTACGCGACTCAGCGACCATGTTCGAGGAGAACGAGCACGACCTGGCCAACCGGGACAAACGCGACCAACGCCCCTAGCCTGGATCACGCGGGAGCCGTTGCAGGGTGGTCGGATCAGTATGGGAGCGCTGAATTCTGTTCGGCCCAGAGCTTTTCGGCCTCGGAGCCGCCCGGTGGAGGTACCTGGCCGTTGATCATCCAGAGGTCGGCGCTGGTTTCGTCGACATGGAACTCCCAGTGCAAGTCGGTGTGCTTGGTCAGGTGCGGGTGCAGGATGGACTTGACCCACTGGGCGGTTCGGCGGCGGCTTTCCTGATCGGGGTTGTGGCGGGCGATGTGGTCGATCACGATCCGCACCCCGGCCGAGGCGGGCTCACCGCCGACGTAGAAGTCCTCGGTGCGAGTCTCCTGGAACAGGGTGATGACGTAGAACCGCGGCAAGCCCACCTTTTCGTAGTGGTCGGCGATGCGCGCCGCCAGCCGCCCCTTCTCGTCGTCGCTGAGGATTCCCGGCGTGTGATGGATGGTCCACAGTGGCATGGCTTTTCGTACTCCTCGGGTGAATTCAGCGGGCGGCGAAGGTCAGCTGCTCGACCGGACCGGACAGGGCGGCCTTCACTTCCACGGTGACGGCGTCGGCGAGCACCTCGGTGTCTCCCGCCACGACGCCGTCCAGGATGCGGGCGGCGATCTCGACCGGTGCGGCCTTGGGTCGCGTGATGGCGGCGACCATGTCGGTGTCGATGAAGCCGGCGTGCACGCCGACGACCTGCGTGTGCTGGCGCGCCAATTCGACCCGCAGCGAATTGGTGACCGACCAGGCCGCCGCCTTGGACGCCCCGTACGCGCCGCTGCCCGCCAACCAGGACAGCACCGAGTGCATGTTCACCAGTGCCCCACCACCGTTGGCGGCCAGGATCGGCGCGAACGCCCGCGCCACACGCAGCGGTCCGAACACGTTCACGTCGAATGTCTCGGTGACACTGTCGAATTCACCCGCCACCAGCGACGAGGGCAGCAGGATGCCCGCATTGTTGAACACGAGCTCGGCATCGGATGCCCGCTCCGCGAGCGCCGCGACCGAAGCGGCGGAGCGCACCTCGAGTTCCGCGGTCACCACCTCCGGCCTGTCGTCCGCATACGCCGAGCGCGCGGTGGCATACACCTTGCGCGCACCACGCGCCAACAGCTCCTCGACCAGCGCCGCGCCCAGGCCGCGCCGGCCCCCGGTCACCACGGCCACTTTGCCCGCTATCGAAACCATCGAGTCCTCCATCTAACTAACGTTGTCGTTAGTTAGATGGAAGCACGCCACCCCTGACTAACGCAAGCGTTAGTTATAATGACCAGGTGGCGATGGAGTTCGAGGAGAAATTGCGCGACCGCACCGCGTGGTCGATCGGCGACGGCTGCTCGGCCGAGCGCGTACTCGGCTTGCTCAGCACCAAGACAGTGTTCCTTGTGGTCCGCGAATGCTTCTACGGCACAACACGGTTCGAGGACTTCGTGAGCCGCATCGGCGCCTCCGCGCCCGCCGTGTCCCGGGCACTCAAACAGCTGGAGAGCGCGGGCGTCGTCGCCCGCGTGCCCTACCAGGAGCCGGGAAAGCGGATCCACGACGAATACCGGCTCACCGAATCGGGCGAGGATCTGCTGCCGGTGTTCCTGGCACTGATGCAGTGGGGCGACAAATACCTGCAGGACGGCCGCCCGCCACTGACCTTCGTCGACGCGGACACCGGCCGCACCCTGCGGGTCCGGGTCACCGCCGACCCGGTGCCCGAACCCGCCTCCGACGACATCCGGATCCGGCTGAATCCGGCTAGGTGAGCACACGCGCGGTCGCCACCCCCTGAACCGACCTCGGCTCCCCTACTTCGATCACGGCTCGCCCCTGAACGGCTCGGCCGGTCGGAGTGCGGTACCGCCCGACCACGGGTAGGCCCGCGACACTCGCACCGGCTCAGGTGATCTTCCGGTAGGCCGCACGGATGAGCGGGCCGATCAGTCCGCGCGGCGTGTACTGACCGGCGAAGGTCTGCACCTTGGCGAAAACACCGGGCACCACCCGGCGCTTACCCGCGGCCATACCCGAGATCGCCTCGGCCGCAGCCTGTTCGGCGCTCACCCAGCACAGATCGGGCAGCGCGTGGTCGAGCTTCGGTACCTCGGCCACCGCGGCGTACTCCGTGCGGACCGGGCCCGGGGCAAGCAGTGTGCAGTGCACGCCGGAGCCGGCCAATTCGCCGTGCAATGACTCGGCCAGGGTGTTGGCAAAGGCCTTTCCGGCGGCATAGGTCGCGTTGCCAGGGCCGGGCTGATTCCCCGTGGTGGAACCGGTGATGAGGATCGCGCCCGCGTCCCGGCGCACCATGCCGGGCAGTACGGCCAGCGTCAACTCGTGCACCGCGACGCAGTTCAGCTCGACCTGCCTGCGCTCCCGGATCGGATCAGCCTGCGCGAGTTCGCCATAGGTAGCGAAGCCGGCGTTGTTGCACAGCACGGCGATCTCCCGCTCGGACAGCTCGGCACACAGCTTCGCGCGGGCTTCCCGATCGGACAGGTCGACGGCACGGATCTCGGCCTCGACCCCGTGGCTGTCCGCCAACCGGTCGGCGAGTGCGCGCAGGCGATCGGCCCGCCGCGCCACCAGGATCAGCGAATACCCCTGGCGGGCCAGGCCTTCCGCAAGCGCCACGCCGATGCCCGAGGAAGCCCCGGTGACGACGGCGCGTGCGGTACGCGTTGGCGGGGGCAAACTCATGAAGTTCTCCTCGATCTCAGTATTGCTGGGCACGCGCACCGTCACGGCAAGAACGCACCGTGCCCGACGACCCGCTCGCGAACATCGCGCTCGACGTGGTGTGTCAGCCTCGTCCCGGCGACGAGAGACGCTATCTTGCCCGAATGCCGTATCTGCGACGAGAAGGACCGGTGTTCATCGCGCATCTGGGCAACAGGGATGAACGGGACACAGAGAACAGATTCAACCCCGAGTGGATCGCCGCGCTGGACGCCATACTCGACGAGGCGACCGGCACCGGCGGACCGGCCGCCCTGGTCACGACGGGCACGGGCAAGTTCTACTCGACCGGCGCCGACCTGGATTGGGCCGCAACGCATCCCGACGACATCGACGCCTATCTGACCGATCTGCAATGCCTGCTCGCCCGGATCCTCACGCTGCCGATTCCGACCGTGGCCGCGTTGAACGGTCACGTCTTCGGGGCGGGTGCGTTCCTCGCGGTCGCCCACGACCGCCGGATCATGCGCAGCGACCGCGGGTATTTCTGCTTCCCCGGCGTGACCCTGGGCGCCGATTACGCCCGGGCGTCGGTCGAACTGATCCAGTCCCGGTTGCCCGCGCATCTGGCCCACCACGTTCTGGTATCCGGCCAGCGCTACAACGGCCCGGACGCGCTCACCGCCGGCCTGGTCGACGCCGTCGCCGACGACGAGGCCGTCCTACCGGCCGCGATCCGATACGCCGAGGGACTCGCGCACACCAGCGGACCGGTCCTGGGTCACATCAAGTCGTGCCTGCACACCGGCGCGGCGAGCGCCCTGCGCGAGCCGGTCACCGGATACAACCGCCACGCCCTCGTCGGCCGCTCCTGACCTTTCACAGCTCGTCGCCTCGGCGCCGGCCGAACCGCCGACTTCCGGTAGAGCTCACCGGGATACCTCGGCGCAACGCCGAGGCGACCTGAGCGGCACCTCGATTCGACACGGGGGCAGCCAGTTCGGGGCCATTCGCGATCGCACACACAAGCGCGCCTTTGGCTGCTACCCGAGCCCAGACCGGACGGGGTCGTGGGTGCGTGCGATGCCGAAGGCGGCGACCCGACCGGTGCCGAGAATGCCGCGCAGCGTACCCGAGCGTGCCCGCACCGACGAGCAAGCCAGTGACTGAACCGGTGATGGCGGGCCGGGCTCCACGCGAACCGCTCCCGATCCGACTCGGCGAGCTGTCTTTCGCCTTCTACCTGGTGCAGGATCCGATCATGGTGACGGTCACCCAAACCTGGATGAGCGACCACAGCTATGACATTCGAGGCTGGCTCGCCTGGTCCGCGATCTGCCTCGTGCTCTCGATCCTGCTCGGAGCGGCCGTATTTCGGTACGTGGACCGACCGATCACGCGGTGGGCACGGTCGCTCGATCGACACCGTGGCCAGCTGCCCAGTTCGGCTACCGCAGCAGACCCACCGCATCCAGGTAGACCCGGGTGAGCTGGTCGGCGAGCTCATCGATGTAGGCGCCGAGGAGGTCGGTGTCGGCTCGGCGTCCACCCATTCCTGCCCCGCGTAGACGACCGCGCCCATCGTCGCGATCGCGGCGAAAGCGAAGGGCCGCGAACCGATCTCGCCGCGCGCGGCCGCGATCTCGGCCTGCGCCACCAGCAGCCCGGCCAACCGCGTACGCCGCTCCCGCCGCCACACTTCCACCGTGCCGGCGACACGGACGATCTCGACGAAACACATGCGCGCGGCATGCCGACTCGGGCACGTCGCCGTCAGGAACGCACCCAACGGCCCGAGCGCGCGTCGCGAAATCGGCACAGGCGGCGTCGGCCAGGGCCGCGAGCACACGTTCGGCGCGAGCCCGTCGAACTGGCCCACCGCCGCGATCGACAACTGATCCAGCGCACCGAACCCTCGTAGAACGAGCGATACGAGACCCGCGCCGTCGTGCACAGTTCACCGATCGACATGCCTAGCCGCGCACCGAACAGCTACACTGCCGCGTCGAGCATCCGCCGCCGCTCCGCCACCCGCTCATCGGGGGTGCGGTCGCGATACACCCGCACCACCTCGTCTCGATTCCGCAATCACCGACGACAGAGCGTAGCGGCCCGCGTTGCGCGATCAGCAACACCGTAGGCAACCAGTCGCCGGGGTGTTCACCACACCGAGCGGCAGTGGAAGTCGAGCACCGTCGGGCTTGATCAGGGGGAACTGGTGGCGGCATCGCGCGAGAGGCTCCCGCCACCAGTTCCTCCTGATCACGCGACCGGGACGTAGCCGTCGCTCAGTTACGTGTCCGGCACTGGTCGCCGGAAGCCCTTCGGGGAGCGACAGAACGTCGACAACACGGACGGACGTCACGCGCTATCGACCATCTTTGCCGTGCGCGAGGATCACCCGCGCATCGATGGTTCGATCGACCACCGCACGCGCGAGATCCGGCAGCCGACCGCGGGAGTGGCGCGCGTAACCACGCAACGCCTGGAACGCCGTCTCCGGATCCAACTCCCCCTGCGCGGCCAGAATCCCCTTCGCCTGCTCGATCACGATCCTCGTCTGCAACGCGGACTGCAACTGCCCGTTCACCGTCCGATGCTCGGCAAGCTGACGCGCCCGCAAAATCGCGATGCTCGCGACATCCGCCAGCGCCTGCCCCACCACCAGATCATCCTCCGACAGGCGCTCCACCCCCGAACTGAACAGATTCAACGCCCCCACCCGATCCGCGCGCAGCCGCATCGGCAACGCGTACACCGACCGAAACCCCTCCACCAGAGCCTGTTTCGCGAACACCGGCCACCGATCCCCGGCCACCGCCAAATCCTCCGCGATCACCCGCTCCCCCGTCCGGTAGCACTGCACACAAGGCCCGTCCTGCGCCTGGACCTGCAGCAACTCCAGCCATCGCGTCGCCTCACTCGTCGAAGCCAGCACCCGCAACTCACCATCCGCCCGCGCCAACAACACCGCCGCCGTATCCACCCCCAACAACTCCACCGCCCGATCCAACAGCCCCTGCACCACGTCCACCGGGTCGTACTCCGCCACCAACGAGTCCGCCAGCTGCACGAACGCCTCAACCAGCCGCCGCTCCCGACTCATACCCGCCGCCTCCTTCACTCCCGGCATTCCTCTCACCCCGAATGCCCCACCCACCCGCCACCAATCCCCCAACCACCCCCCGTCACACCCCCAGATCCCCGTCCGCCACGCCGTCTACCAGCCGATTAGCTCCACCGCCCGCACCTGAGGTAATCTCTTCGAGCGCGCAGCAATGAGCGCAAACGGGCTGTGGCGCAGCTTGGTAGCGCACCTGACTGGGGGTCAGGTGGTCGCAGGTTCAAATCCTGTCAGCCCGACAGTAGAAAACCCCTTCTGACCTCGGTCGGAAGGGGTTTTGCCTCTCCGCGATCTCGCCGATTCGAGCCGGATCTCATAGCGGTCTCGCGCTTTTGCCGTAACCAGGCCGCTCACCCAGTGTTCGAGAACGTCGCGGTTGTCCGGCTCGATCTGGGACGTTGATGGGTGCGCCTTGGCCACCGCGGTGGTATCGCCCAGGTTCGGGCTGCACGTTCAATACAGGCGGAGTCCCGCTGCCGTCGACAGCCGCGTCCGCCTGCTGATCGCTCAGGCGGTCGGCACGCCCGTCGTTCCGGTATCCATCGTCGATGAACCCGCCGGGCTCAGCGCCGCCGAGCGGACCAACGATCAAATCAATTTCAACGAGCGCCGTATCCCGCGCTGACCAAGGCCGTGCTGGCCGACAGTGTGGCGGTGATGCTCGACCCGGCACTAGCGTCACCCCGTGTCGCGAAAGGCCAATCTACAACACGGAACAGGGTCAAGGGCTATGCCAAGATCGGGGCGCCCCGACTGCAGCGGCGTTGCGCGGTGACGGTCTAAGCCGGTGCCATCCGGCTACATCGAGGTATGAAACTCCTACTTGACAAGCCAACCGGGAAACAACAATAGGCCATGGCGCTGAGCTTCGCCGCCACTGCGCCTCGACCGTGCCGCGAGACAAACTGACCAAGACGCTCTACGTTTCGACGGATTTACGCGAAGTCCCACCACCATCGAATTGAAGGGGGCGGCACGACCTTGGGAAATACCCTGCGCTCTGAAACCTCATGAATTGGCTTATCCAGCAGGCGGCCGGTAGCAATTAAAGGGCTACCCAGTTTCGAGAATCGCGCATATCTCGGTAGTCGGCGTTGCCATTCCAGAACTCCTCGCACGAAATTTGACAGTTGTTTCAGATAACGCTGCAGGCGCTCGTCGTTCCTGTTTGACAGTTTATCTTTCAACCGTATGAATAGTTCCATCACCTCCTCCATGAGAGCGCATGCTTCGTACATGGCATCCTGGGCGCCGATCCCGCGCTCGTTCGCAATGATATGAACAATGTTTGACTCGAGGCTGTTCTGGGCGCCCTCGTGACTGTAGGAGCCAAGGTCTGTCAGGACAGAGAATGCGACGCTTGCGGCATCGGTTATGGCACGAACCGTTGGGTCACCCATAGCGGCCGGCGTGTACCACGTGCCCTCGGCAATCTCTGTCAGATAGAGACACATGAGATCCGCGCCGTCCGCGGGACGGGTAATCATATGTTCATCCAGGCTGCGGACGTAGCCGCCCGATCTGTCCGATACCCCGCATGCGGCCCCGATCGCCCAGCGATAGTGGGCGAGAGCGACGGCGGACACACCCTCGCCAGTACGGCTTCGGACTCGCGACATTATGTCTACGAGGACTTTTGACAGTAAGTCCACGAACTCAGGCCCGTGCGAGATTCGCTCAGGGCAAATGGCCGTATACATGAGGTTCATGGCACAGTGATTGAATGCCGTTGGATCGCGAGACAGAGGCCCATCGTCACAATAGGCATCATCAAAAAGAAAGGGCCATGGCAACCAATCGCTCAGTAGCTGCACCCCGTCTTCATCACCAGACGCCGCCCACATACAAGCCAGGTCACCAGAGCAGATCTCACGCACAGTACTTATCGATGCGGAATCGAATCCCATTTCTTGATAGAGATTTTCGGTTCGCCGCTGAAAGTTTTCGCCTCCACCCTTGACGCACAGAGGCAATGGGCACCAAATTGGCGGTATATCTATAACAGCTCCAGTGGCGCCGTCTTTAGATTCGAAAATACACATAGACACTCCTAACTCCGGGCGACTTGATTATATGCAAGCCTGGGAGAAATTCATCCAGCAAAAATTCTCCGGATTTGTTCCGCACGCCTACTGCAGATAAGGGTTCAATTCGTTTTACCCCGAGTTCAATATGGTGACAGCATTCGGATGTCCGATATCGACCTATACGCCCGGATGGCAAGCTTCCTGAGTCTGCGGCACGGCACCTGACTAAATCTCCAAGACAGATCAGCTTCGCAAAACGTGGCCGGTCGGCCGCGAAGCGGCCTCCCCAGCGCGATGGCGGATGTATCATCTTCAAACCTCAAGCGGCCGAGCCGAACAGGCGTATATCCTCAGTCTAGGAGCAGCAGCCTGGACCGGCTCGATGTTTACAACAAGCGCGCCTGACCTGAAGCACTGCGGACACCACACTCGCAACTGAGGAGCGTCCTACGGTTCAGTGCGGCCCCAGCTGCAGCGTTTAGGCACCTTGAGGTTGCCCCGGATTCCCGGACGGATTGATCTTCCCCCGGTTTTCCGGAACGGTTTGTTGAGAGATACTGGCTTGAGGTTGCCTCGGTCTTCCGGACACCGATCGTGAGGCGGGATACTCGCCTCCGGAAGGAGTCCACATGCCTCCAGCACCTCCGCGTGAGTTCCGTGAGCGCGCGATCGAGTTGGCCCGCGCCGGTGAACGCCCGATCGGGCAGGTCGCGTCGAGCCTGGGCATCTCCGAATCCTGCCTACGCAACTGGGTCAAACGCGCCGACATCGACGACGGCGTCCGCGAGGGCCTGACCAGCGCCGAACGCAACGAGCTGGTCGAGCTCCACCGAAAAGCACGGCGACTCGAACTCGAGAACGAGGTATTACGCAAGGCCACAGCGTATTTCACGCGGGACAACGTCCTCCCAAAATAGTGTTCCCGGTGGTCGCCGAACTCGCCGCGGCCGGCGTCCCGGTCACGATCTCGCGGCAGGTGCCGGGCGTGTCGACCTCCGGATACTACGAATGGCCCGACCGCGGGCCATCAGCGCGGGCACCCGCCCACACCGAGCTGACCGCGGTGATCACCGCGGTCCACACCGCCTCACGCGGCACCTACGGCGCGCCGAGAGTGCATGCCGAGCTGCGAATCGGCATAGGAATCCGGTTGGGCCGCAAGCGTGTCGCCCGATTGATGCGATCGGCGCGCTTGCAGAGCACGTTCCGAAGACGGCGCGGCCCCACGCACCGCGATCCGGCGAGCCCGAACCCGGACCTGGTGAACCGCCGCTTCAGCGCAGAGGACCCGGACCGATTGTGGTCCATGGACCTGACCCAGCACCACACCGGTGAAGGCTGGGTCTACTGCGCGGTCGTGCTGGACGCATTCTCCCGACGCATCGCGGGCCGGTCGATCCCCGACCATCCACGCGCCGAGCTGGTCTGCGATGCCTTGGACATCACCCGGTGGCGGCGCCGACCACCACCGGGGCAGACCATCGCTCATTCCGACCACGACGCCCGGTACACCAGTTCGGCCTTCGGCCAACGCATCCGCTCAGCGGGCTTGCAGGGATCGATGGGCTCCATCAGGGACTGTTTCGACAACAGCATGGCCGAAAGCTACTTCGGCACAATACAACTGGAACCACTCGACACCCGACTCCGGTCAACGAGAAAGGAACTGGCCACCGCGATCTTCGACTACATCGAAGCGCTCTACAACCCGACCCGAAGACATCCCAAACTCGACATGCTCAACCCCGTGAACTACGAACGAGTCCACACCGCCGCTCACCGAGCAGCATAATCAACACACCCAATCCGTCCGGGAATCCGGAGCAACCTCAACCAACGAGAGGACACCGCAACAGAACTCACCGCCGGACCGACATCTCGGATCATGCGGCGCCCTCCCCAGTTACACCACGCCCCGGGACTTGACCAGCTGCGCTATCGTGTAAGTTGTCTGGTGCTAGGGCATGCCATCGCCTGAGGTGGTGAGGATGCATGATTTCGGCAGTTCGCCCGAGGGATGGACCGTCCCGAGTTCGTCGCAGCACCGTGCCGCTCGCTCGAAGGAGCGTGCCTACTGCACGGAAGCCACACGACAGAAGCTACCCGGCGAATTGGCAGCCCTGCATCGAGGTATCGCGACTACAGGTCACGCTCAGAGTGCCATGAATGGGCGACGCTCGGTCGCCATTTACTGGAAAGCTGACGACATCTCACTCTATGCCCGCTCGATTAATATTCGAAGAGTGAACAATGACATCTGAGCATTCCCCTTCGCAGCATGGGTTCTAGATCTCGACGAAGCCGGTCTGCTAGATATTATTGTCGGCGACAATTTCCACCTCGACCATTGCACAGAAGGAGGAAATGACGGGCGACGGCTCGACGCACAGGGCCGTCGTACCGATTTGATCGCCGCAGCCCGCCCATACCGGCACGCACCTGCTAGATGTCGGATGTGACACAGGAAGGCTGCGCGGCGCACAACTCGCATATCGAGCACCGGTATTGCAATAAGCGCCAGCCAGATCGAGTCGACATAGGTCTCCGACCAAAAGAAAAGCTGGAATTCGAGGTAGCAGATGCAGCCAATCTGCCGTTTACGGACCAGCAGTTCGATGGCGCGCACGCCCTCGAATCCCTACTACACATGCCATATAAATTCTTGGCGCTGCGGAAAATGCGTAGAGGCGGCACCAGCATGCGTCGTCGCGCCGCAGACAGCGCCGCCTGACCATTTCGACCAGCCAGCTAGGTGCAACCATGCCACAGAACGTCGTTTTCGACATCCCCGTCCCACCGCGCTACAACCCCGCCCACGATCACGCCGAACAACACAACCTGCGCTGGCTACGCCAGCATCGGATGCTCGTGACACCAGCCGCGGAAACCCTGTATTTGAGCTGGGGGATCGCAGATCTGGCTGCCCGATGCTGGCCCGACGCCAGCGCCGAGGACCTTGGACTGGGGTGAGCGAAGACGGCGCCGATAGGAGAACCGATTGACGACATCCAGCATGAAGCTGAAGCCATCGTCTAATCCCGACTCCGACCGAGAGATAGCCGTGGACTAACCCCACCGCGTCCTCGAACCTGGCCACTAGCTTGAGTTCTAACCAGGTGGCGTGGTCGTGGGCCTGCCGGGGTTGGGTGCGCTGGTGTTGCTCGTGGTCTTGATGTGGACGTCATGGCGGGGTGCGGGCCGCTGGTTGCAGCGGCCTGCTGGTCGGCCTGGGCCAGGATATGAGGGTTTCGGTGCGCGGGCTGGACACGCGATGTTCGGGCGCAGGTGCCGAAATACCCTGCGAACACGTGCTGGCGTGAGTTGTTGTGCGGCAACGGGTTTCTCCCATTGCCGTCGTTGGTCGGCGGCGAGGCCGCGGGCCAGGCGCAGTTGGGTGTAAGCGGCAAGCAACATCCAGGTCCACCGGTCCGCGCCAGCGGGATCGCGGGGTTTCGGGGCGGTCCAGCCAGGGATTGCTTGAGCATGCGGAAGGTGTGCTCGATATCGAACCGGCGCAGGAACGCCTGCCAGAGCAGATCGACGGTGCCGGTACCGAGGCCTGTGCTCGAATGCCATAGCCAGACCGGTTTCGGTATCGCCCCGCTGGGCAGGTAGTCGACGTCGAGACAGATCACGGTGCCCTCGATCACCGGCAGGGTCGCGGTCTGGGCGACCCAGGACGAGCGGTGGGTCAGCCGGGGATGCAGCCGGTCCCAGGAGCAGGCATGCGCGCGACCGTAAAGCCTGGTCTCGGTGAGAGTTTCGGTCGCGGGTGTGGCCCGTCCCCAGTGAATGAGACCACTCGGTATTAGAGTCCTGTTGGCCCTGATCAGGGGCTGGAAGGGTTACTGAGTGGGGCATGGCAGGACGTAAGCGGTATTCCGCGCAGGAGATCGTGCGGAAGCTGCGCCGTGCCGATGAGCTGATCGCGGCGGGCAAGACCGGGGAGGAGGCCGCGGCCGAGCTCGGGGTGTCGGCGGCGACGATGTACAACTGGCGCCGTCAGTACGGCGGTGTGGACACCGATGCCGCCAAGGAACTCAAGGAGCTGCGCGAGCAGAATGCCCGGTTGAAGCGGTTGCTGGCCGATGCCGAGCTGGAGAAGGACGCGCTGCGGGAGATCGCCAAGGGAAAATTCTGAGCCCATCCGCCAAGCGCCGCGCCGTGGACATGCTCAAACAGGTCAAGAGCATGTCGGAACGGTTGGCGTGCAAGGTGGTTGGGCTTGCTCGTTCGACCTATCGGTGGCTGCCGGCCGCGCAGACCCCCCGAAGATCCCGACGCTGGTTTGCGGGCCTGGCCGCGGTCCTATGCCACGCAACACCAAGGGCACGGGTTCGGCCGTGTGTGGGCGGCGTTGCGGTTCGACGAGGGCAGCGAGGTGAACAAGAAGAAGGTGCACCGGCTCTGGCGCGAGGAAGGCTTGCAGGTGCGCGCGCATTCCCCGCGCAAGCGGGCCGGGTGCTCGTCGGTGCCGCCGGTCGACGCGGGCGCTCCGAAAGTAGTGTGGGCGTTGGACTTCCAGTTCGACTCCACCGTCGACGGTCGCGCGGTGAAGATCGCGTCGATGATCGACGAACAACTCCGCGAGTCGCTGCTGCACCTGGTCGAGCGGTCGATCACCGCCGAGAAGCTCGTCGCCGAGCTGCGGAAGGTGTTCACCGCGCGGGGTGGACCGCCGATGGTGCTGCGGATGGACAACGGGCCGGAGATGATTTCTCATGCGCTGCAACAGTTTTGCACTGATCGGGTCGGAATCGTTTATATCCCGCCCGGGACACCGTGGAACAACGGGTTCATCGAGTCGTTCAACCGGCGGCTGCGGGCCGAGTGCCTCAACCGCAACCACTGGACGAGCCTGCTCGAAACCCGGGTCGTGATCGGCGACTTCAAGACCGATCACAATCATCGGCATCAGCATTCGGCCCTGGGCTATCTCACCCCGGCCGAGTACGCAGCCCGCTGCGGCCACACCCACCATCCCGTGGCCTGCGACATCAACTGAAACTGGATCGAATTCAACCCGGACTCAAAGACCGGGTGGTCCCGTCATCGGGGACCGGTCAGGTGCACCCCAGGTCGCGGGGTCACCGAACACGAACTCACCGCCGTGGCGGGGCGGGCGCCCTTGGTGCCGGGCAGCCAGGCGGCGCAGGACACGGTCCGACCGCATGCGGGCCAGCCCCCGCACAGGCAGATCCGACAGCGGCAACGCCAACCACGGCCCGTCGTAGCCCGCGTCGGCGACGACCCAGATCTCCGGGTCACCCGACTGCCACTGACCGGCGGCGATCAGATTGCCGATCACCGACCGCAACTGGGTCGCGGTGGTCTCGGCGGCGTCCTCGCCCGGTGCGAGCCGGACCGCGTCCAGCGGTGCGGTCCAGGAACTGCGGCCGGTCTCAAGCGCTACCACCACCGAGAACGGCCATCCCGGGATCATCTGGTGAGTGTTGCGGGCCCGGCCGTAGGTGCGACAGAGAATCCGCTGCGGGCAGGTACGCGCCTCGGGCCGCAACCAGGAGGTGATGTCGACCGCGAGCACCAGACGGTCATCCGCGGCTCGCGGCAGCGGCACCGCCGCCAGCGCCCGCCGCGGCCGCTCCACATCGATCCGGCCGCGATCCAGCGCCACATACGCGCTGCCGTGACCACGACGATGCTCGGCGACCAGCGACAACTCCGGCAGCGACCGCACCGGCCCGTCCGCGCACAACACCGCGTCGACCAGCTCGAACACAGCGTCAGGCCCTGTGGTCACACAGTGATACAACTCCCGCCGGAACTCCGACAGGTCCCTGCAAGCACCGGCAACGCCGGGATCGTGCACACTATTCAACTGAAGGCCTTGGCCGAGATTCTTTCTGTCGCAAGATGAATCATCAACCAAGGACTTCGTTCAAGATCAACCGTGACGCACCTGACCAGCCCCGAGGTTAAAACTCAAGCTAGCGGTCGCGATGACACCACCGCTCGCAGCGTCACACCGACCCCACGGATTTAGCCGCCCCAACTCCCCCGTCAGCTTACGTAAATTGTATGGACGCGTCGGCTGGATTGTGAGCGAGCTGGGATCAGAGCACCGCTTGGGGTTGATACTATCTGAATCCCAAGCTGAAAGAAAATAGTAACGAAACCTCCTTTTTCCCTTCAGACAATACAACAAGTTTTGCCCAGGTAGCACAGGCCCTGTCTCGACAGATAGATAAATCCTTTGCGTTCTGACCTATGATACTGACTTGCAACACCGCAGGCTTGTCCAGTGCGATTTCGACGGGTTTGGATAGTTCTGAGCAAGCAAATGCTTCCTTTACATTTTTATCCTTTGCACACTCAGACGTGGCGACTTTACCGTCCTGCCATATTGACACAGAGGCATCATCGAACAAACCGCCACCACCGAATCTCATGAATTCTGCATCGCCTGAAGGTATCGAGTATTTGACCGGCTGCCTGTCGGTATTACTCTCTGTCCATTTGGAGTTAAGAATTAGATCGGCCGTGTCGACGAACTTGTCTTTGGACAATAGAAGCGCCACATGCTCGCCCTTAAAGGGGTACGTGATCCATTTGAAGTCAGCACCGGACGTGTAGAGTTCTTGAGGGGTACCGGGTGGGTCTTCGACCCAGTCACGCGGTGTGGCCAGATAGAAGTTGAACAAGAACTTACCGACGTTGTAAACCGCGAGGCCGACCGCGATCGCCGCGCCCGCAGGGGGAAATGCCAACGCAATGGCGGTTGCGGCAACACCTATGACTGCGACGACAGCCTGCTCGATATTCCCAGTGGAGATCGCTTCGCTCAGGGAGAGCAGATCCCCAAGTGGAGGGGCCGCGCTTGCCGCCAAGTAGATAGCCGCTTTGGCGTACGCGTCAACGGTGCTCTCCTGCAGTGCTCCTGTTGTCACGTTCACGCGAGAGGCCCACGTGGCGAAGTCGTCGGCTCGCTCGGTCAGCTTCCGAACCGCCGGATTCTTGCTGGCCTGGGTCGCGTGTCGCAACAAGCTGGCAACCCTCGACAGACCCGCCGGGGACGCCACATCGTGCAACCCCATGGTCGTGGGCCCAGCCGGTTGCTGCGACTTTACTGCCGTGACCAGGTCGGCTTCAACCAGCTCAAGGTCCTTCGGTACTGCCCGAATCTGCTCGTTCGACATCCCGCAAATTCGTGGATCCTCCCTGCCTTTTTCACACCCGACTTCTGCTGCAATCAAGAGGTCCTGATACCCCGCCCCCAGGGCGCCGATAATCACATCGTCCACCGGTGGAGCACCGTTATCAGCAGCCACCGAATGTGGTCGCTCTTCGTGTGGCTGAGCTGAAGCCGTCGGCCCTGCGGCGATCGACGAAAGAACCAGAGCAAAGATCGGAACCGCCCTTAGACCTGCGGTAGCCCTCCTACTTGGCATAGCTCTCCTCTCCATCACCAGACATCGACTAAGCGAAAGGAACGCACGACCCAGCCCCTACTAGCGCCGACGCTACCAACGTACCGCCGCACCCCTGCCAGACACACCGTGAATTCTACGGTCAGCTCGCCACGTGACGCACAATGGGACAGCATTGGAAACGCAGGTGCCTGGAGTCTATGAATGCACTAAACTATTTTTTTGACTTCGTATCATCGTGGGCAAACGCTCAAATTGCCGAAACATACCAAGATAGCGAGGGGTCAGGATGCTTCGAATGCTGAGAGGCAAATGGGGCCGCTTTGGTCAATTTATCCATTCAAAAGACGACTGTCCACGTCAGGCATCGTAATGAAAGATCGAGAATCTGACGTGTTCGAACATATCAGTGTCAGGAGTATCAGCAACATTCATCCCTCGGGCTCGACACCATCAGGCCGGAATCTTGTCCACCGCGGCCGTCGGTCTGCTACCGCAAACCGCACACCCGGTAATGACCAAACGCGAATCACACCGGCAGTCGAAACCCCTCGGAGCGTGCATGGTCGATATAATAGGCAGTTTATTAACTCCAATCAAGATTGCCAACCATTGAGTTACCCATCAACTGCAGATAACGGCGAGCATAGACTTCCCCTTCAGGCATGCTCACGCCCCCGGGACACATTGACGAACTCGATCAGGTGCGCCGGGTGGAGCCACCTCCTGCCGGCACCCAGCGATCAGGCTTCCTTCCCAAATGATTATGAACCTCAGCAAGACCCGTTGACGTGCTTGTATTTGATCATGTTGTCAGAGCCATGCCGACTTTCTCACATGTCGCAGCGCGCAAGGGCCGCAGGACCAGCCAGACTTGCCATGGCCAGAGAAGCGTTGTGGTAGCAGAACCACCACTACCGCCGAACATATTGTGCGCCTCAAATCACCCCACATTCCACCCTCCACGAGTTACCGAGTTGAAGCCAGGTCAATTCATATATCCACGACATAATGCCATTTATTGCGTGGTTTCGTCAGCACCTTCGAGTGGAGGACCCTACCCGACCACCTCGCAGGAACATCTTTGCGACGCGATGCACATCTCTCCTCGTCATCCACCACCATCACGAGAACACCCGCAGGGATCGTAACGAACTTACTCAATATAGTCCGTTCGATCCGAGAACCGCTGTAACACAACACGGCCTGTCGCGACGTATTCGACCACGGTCGCGAGCTCCTTCGGCGGTGGCACGATGGCCGCGGACTCGATCACGCGGCCAACTTCTCCGGTCTCTCAGCCGTTATGCGCCGACGAGGTGCATTTGGCCCAGCCCGGAACCAGTAGTTGGGACCTTGTAGATGCCGTTGTTGTCGGATATGACTTACGGCGGTGACCGGCTGGGCCGTCGACGTCCATTGCAGCGGGGTGAGATGGCCCGGAGTTGGGGGGCGTCGAACTTGGCGGCGAGTTCAGGGGTATCCCCGCTGGCCCCAGAAGATCCCTCTCCTCGCGCAGCGGCTACGCACCCCTCGCTGTGCGTTCCTCGCCTACGCTGATCAGTGATCAGTCCTGATACGAGGTGAGGAGCACGCCATGATCGCTGCGGTCGTCATGGATCTCGACGGGATCATCGAATCCACGCCCCCGTGGCGAGGCACCGACCATGACATCGACCATGTACGGCAAGTCCGGGCGATCGACGACGCGAACGCGCTGGTGCGAGTCCTCGCCGGTTATGTTCCGGTGGTGATCGCCACCACCGCACCCGCAGGCTACGTCGCCGCACTGACCGATCAGCTGCCCGACCTGTTCGACCCGGTGTCCAGCATCGTCGTCGGCGATCCCGACGACCTACTGGAAATCGCCCTCGAATCACTGGGCATGGCAGCGGGAAACGTAGTGGCGCTGCTCAATTCCGCCGAGGGCCTGATGGACGCCCGCGCCCTCGGGATGCGGGCGATGGCACTGCCCAGCCCGCGAAATCCGTTGCCGTGGCAGGTAGCAGAGGCAGGCATTCCGATCAGCCCGGCTCCCCACCATGCGGCGGTGTCACTGCTGCGTGCCTTCCGGACCGAGGGCGTGATCCCACTACGCTGGAAGCTCATCCGGCAGCTGCTTCCCGTCTGACACCGAACTGACCTACACCCCCGGCAGACCCGACACCGAACCCGAACCACGGGCAGACCTGCCAGGCGATCGAGAACCTCATCACCACGAGCATGGCCTCCGAAATGGAACCACTTCCCAGCCACCCCTAGACCGCCGTAGCAGGCCCCACCTGACGGGCAAACCACCACAGGTCCCGACCACCCGACAGATAACATTCGATCCCACAGTGTGATTGGGCCCAATAGCGAGCGCAGAGGCGACGGCAGGCGTACAGCCCGCAAGGAGCCAGCTACCCCTAGCTGGCCGCACGGGACGACCATTTCCCCTTCCGGCGACACCCCTGCGGCTGTTAACCCACGCTCCGATCCCCCAGGCCAGGCCAAGCAAACGCCGCCATGCGGCCCGGCGCGGCGCGAGGTGCAGGATCTGGCAGCGACGCGAGCCGCCGGAAAGTCGCTGCATAGCAATCAAACCCGGAGTTCCATATATTGATCGGGCACAACGGTAGATAACTACACAGTTGCTGTCGTAGGGTTCTCGGGTATGGACAGCGACCTGTACCCGCCGACCATCGCCTTACCGCAGCAGACCGGACTCATCCTGGAGATCTCGGCCGTCGGCTGGCACAACCCACTAGCAGCCAGAGGCGAACCGAGCTACGCCTACGTCCGCTGCACAGACGGCCATACCATCCGATTGCCGACGGCATTGCAGGAGTGGGCCACCGGACTCCTCGCGGCCAACCGCGCCCGCAGAGCCGCCGGGGAACCTTCCCTGCTCCCCGCACGGATCGAGTTCGGTGTGCTCGATGACAGGACCTACGCAGAAATACTGGACCCGACAGAGCAGCCCTCCTGCCCAGCCGGTTCTAGCGATCCTGACCACCCCAGCTACACCACGCCCCGTGACTGGACCCCGAGATCGAACGCCACGGCCCCGGCCAGTCGGCACCCCTCGCGCGGCGGATCGAGATCCAATCCCGCGCCATCGTCACCGCGGCACTGGGATCGCAAGCCGGACAGCCGATCCAAGTCCGGTCAGTAGATCCACAACCGGCCAGATCGCTGTAGGGTCAGCCTGCTCCAGTACATGTTCAACGTCCGACCGATCCCTCGATGTGAACGCAGAAGAAGGTGAACGTGAGGTCGACCGACATCATCGACTATGACGGCGGCGCGATATACCTGCTCGATGACCAACTGACGGACCAGACACGTACCCTTCCTGTGCTCGACACCGGCCGACTACGACCAGGTTTCGGCATATTGGGGATCAAGACCAGCAACGAACGCAGCTACGGTCATCTCGCAAGGGTCAGCGTGGAAACCGCGGACGGGTTCCCACCGGAACCGACCGACGCCGAGTTCATGGCGGAAACCAGCTACCTCACAGACCTCGGGCGACAACGAATCGGCGACTGCTACTTCGCGGCATGCCAAGGGGACCTCGCCAGGCCGTTGACCCCGCCCGGCCCGGCGCGAGTGCATGTGCGGCTCTATGAGATACGTGGGCCACAAGAGCCCTATCGCGCCGCCGCACCCGGCTACGAACCCAGGCTGATCCCGGTGAACGAGCACCTACTCCTGCACATCTGGAACGAACCCGTCTTGCACGAGCCCAGGAACGGCCGATGCGATCGTATTATCGGCTGACACAGGGCAATCCGCTGCTATCCAAGCCGTCGTAGGCGTCGGTCGGTGTGGTTGTGACGAACAGTAGTCCTGCCGCCAGACAGACGATGGCCCGGCGCCGAGCGCGGCGCGCGGCGCGCGGCGTGCGGCGCGCGGCGTGCGGCGAGGGCACGCGACCGCCCGACCGAACGGCTCCCCGTCGAAGGAACGCGAAAGAAACGGCCGGCGCCAGGAACCGCGCCGCCGTGGGCGAGGAAGAATTTGCGCCGCGCTTCCGAGTTATGCCAGGTCTCGGTGTGCGTTTTGCCTTCGATACCGGAGACGCTCGCGGCGCCAGCCAAGGAGTATCCCGATTGTCGCTGTCGCGTGTGCTCAACTCCAGAAGTCCATCTTGTCTTTCAGACCGCCATTGCGAAGCGAGTCCGATGCAAAGAACCGTCAGCAACGTAGAAATTCAAGGGATGAATCCAGAAAACGCGAGCGAAACAGGTTCCAATACCACGGATCGCATCGAGCACACGCCCATCGGCATATCCACAACTCAAGGACTGGTCGCCGCGTCGACAGCCAATCGCCGCCACTCCGCTTCGCGTGCAATCATCTTCCGCGAACCGGTTCCAGCCCGGCGGGAAGCCCGAACACAATGCTCGCAACTGATCAGAATCGGTAGTAACTTAGCTTGAGTCGCATCCAGCTCATCACAAGGTGTCCTTGGCACCCGGTGCGACAGATCTCGTAGCAGAGAGGGAGACGGCCTGTGATTCGTATCGACACCGAAGAGTTCATGGACGACGGCGACACAATTTCGCCTGCGCACGAAACAGTGTCTTTCTCTCTCGACGGAGTCGACTACCACATAGACTTATCCAGAACAAACGCGCACCGCCTGCGTGCGACATTTCAGGCTTGGATACAAAGCGCACGCAGAGTAGGTGCAGCGAACAACAGCGGCGCGACCGAAGACTCGAGCCAGGGCCGCAGGGATACGTTCGAAATACGAATCTGGGCACGCAAGCACGGGATGCCGATCTCGAATAAAGGGCGTATCGCGACTGACATCATGGCGGCGTTCAATCAGGCGAACGACAGCACCGCGAACCTACCCTGAGACAGGTGCAGGACCCGACACAAGCCCGTCCGCCACCGGCAGCGCGGCCGTGCAATGCCCCGCCGGTACCAACAAAGGTTGGCCCTGAGGTCGTTGGGGCTGCATGCCGACCGTGAAGTCCACAATCAGGGCGCCGAGCACAATTCAGGGGAAGGTGGACTGATGGTGGGGTACCCGTGCCGGACCGACATGGCTCCGAACCGCTCAGTGTGTGCCGCGGCCACGGAGTTCGAGGAATCGATCCCGTCGCCGAACACACGCCGCGCCTATGGGATCGCATTGAACAAACTCGCGGAATCACTCGGCGAGGACCGCCCGCTGTGCACGATCTCGGGGGACGAGATCGCCACCGCACTCGAACTCCTCTGGGGCGACGCCTCGGCGAACACCTGGAACGCACGACGGTCGGCGATCCAGCGATGGTTGATCTGGTGCCATGGCCAAGGCTGGGACGCTCCGGATCTGCTCATCGCGCCGCGGCGCTGCGCTCCCCCGCTCGCCCGGCCACAGGTGCGATCACGTGCGGCGATCGAGGCACTCCTCGCCGACCGCGACATTCATCTCCGGGAGCGGGCACTCTGGCGCATGATGTACGAAACCTGCGCTCATGCCGGGGAACTGCTCCAAGTGAATATCGAGCAGCTGGACCAGGCCGGACGCAGCTGTCCGGTCGGCCATGGCGGCGACCATATCTCCTGGCAGGAAGGCACCGCGCGGCTGCTGCCGTTCGTGATCCGTGGCCGGACCCGCGGCCCGCTGTTCGTCACCCACCGCCGGTCCATCACGCGTGGGCGCCACGGTACGGACAACAGATGTCCTGAAACGGGTCGTGCGCGCCTGTCCTACGACCGGGCGAGAGACCTCCTCGACGCCGCGACCGCGACGAATGGCGCGGGAACCGGCTGGAAGCTGAGCGACCTGCGACATTCCGGGCTGGCACACCTCGCCGCGGCCGGCATGGCGTTGCCGGAGTTGATGTCCAAGTCACGACACCGCAGGCCCGAAAACGTTCGTCGCTACTTCCGGCTCCCCGCCGAGTGAGCCACTCGCCTCGGCCGTACGACGCCATTCGTGTGGCGTCATGCCGAACGCGGCGCGGAAACGTCGATGGAAGTGCGCGGAATCCCGAAATCCATGCTGCTGCGCGATCGTGGCGATCGGCAGATGGTGGTTCCGCGCGTCGGCGAGTGCGCGATGCACCCGGGAAAGTCGTTGCGCGATGATCAATTGCTCCAAGCTGAACCCGGTGCGCGCACAGAGCTTGTACAGATATCTGACGGAGATGTGATGCGCGGTCGCGATCCGGTGCGGTCCGAGCTCCGGATCGGTGAGATGACGGTCGATGTACGCACGGATCTGGGCGATCAGCAGATCGGCGGGAACAACAGTGCCGTCACCGTTTCGCGCCGCCTCGGACGTGATCAGCGCGTGCACCAAGTCCACGAAGGCGTCACCCAGGCAGCCTGCTCCCGGATCGTTCGCCAACGCGTCGGCTGTCCCGATCGCCAGATTGATCTGCCATGCGACGAGCGACTGCAGCGGCCCGACAGTCAGCCGATCCGTCGCGCGCTCTATCGCGTTCGCCGTGATGCCGAGCGCGTCGAGCGGCACTTGCAGCGTCGAGACGGCGCCGCCACGCCAATCGGCGACGAGCGGGCGATTGAGGTTCGCGACGCACACCAGGCCGGGGGCGAGCTCACTGCGTGCGTCGTTCTGTGACCATCGAATCCTGCTGGCGGGAGAGAGAAAAAGCATGAGGTTCGGCGCCGGTGCGGTCCGAACCTGCCGCTGGCTGCGCACCACCGAATAGCCGCCGGTCCGGATACTACCGAGTTCCGCGACTCCCAACTGCCACGCATCGATACGTGCCGACGGCGTGATCCCGGGAGCCGCGAGGGCGATATGCGACGGAGCTGTCATGCTTTGGATAGCGTCCGCCACGAGCTCACCGCGGTCCTCCGGAGCCGCCGTCGAGGTATCGAGGACAGTAGCCATACCATAACCTCTCGATTCGGGAATGAATTTCCTTCGCGCAGTTGCCATACGGGCGTGCACAGTAGGACGGCGGTCGTGCAGTCAGGGTCACCGCGTCCCGCAGTCGACTGGCTAACCTGAGGTAGATCGCTCTCCCCAAGTCGATAGTCGACTCCGCCGCGGCGCATTCGATCACCGACGACGATGTCCGACGCGGCAGGGATACGAGGTGATCGGCATACACAGAAGTCCTGTCCAAGTATCCGCGATGAACTCGATCGAATGACTGTCAGAATACGTCGTAGGCACCGATGGTGTGTACGGAATGGGGGGGCGGCAACATGCCAGCACCGTATCGATGGGCTCGCTCATCTCCGCTCGAAGTCGTTGCCGCGCTGCCGGTTCGGACCGTTCGGCACGGCCCGCTTCCCGTCGAGCGGATCGGCTGATGCGACCGCGCACTACAATCGCGCTGAGCGTGGGACAGCGCCTCGAACTGCGTCGGCGGCAACGGGGTCTGTCGCGCCGCACGGTCGCGAACCTCGTCGGCAGAAGCGAGGAATGGCTGCGTCTCATCGAATCCGGCCAACGCGAGCTGAACAATATCCAGGACCTCGCCCGGCTGGCCGAGGTGCTGCGCATCGACGACCCTGCCGCGCTCATCGACTGGCCGACCGGCGGATTCGCACCCTGTCCCCCACGATCCAACGGTGAATCCCACGGGCTGCGGCGAGTGCTGCTCGAACACCCCGCGCTTCGAGCTTGCGGCGATCGCCCCATCGATACATGCGACATCGACGCGCTCGCGGTGACGTTGGACGAATGCCGAATGCTGTGGGCGAGTTCGCCCTACCGATACTCGCTGCTGTCGCACCGGTTGCCCGCACTGGTCGAGGCGGTCCGCACCGCGCACTGGCAGCTCGGCGACAACGCGACCGCGGAACTGCTCATCGGCACATACCACCTGACCCGGAATTTCCTGGCTGCCTGTGGCGACCACGAACTGGCCGCCGCGGTGTCCGACCGCGCCATGACCACCTCCGCCCGCTACCGCCATCCGCTGCTGATGACCGCGAGCAGCTGGCATGTCGCCATCGAACTGTTGCAAACGAATCAACCGCTGCGGTGTCGCGATGTCGCGCTTGCCGCGGCCAGTCGGGTCGACGACGCCGGCTCGCCCGCGGCCGAACCCGTGATCCTTTCGGGGGCACTGCATCTGCTGGCCGCCCGAGCCACCGCAGTCGCCGGCGACGCGCGAGATTCCGCCGAGCTCCTGCGCACAGCCACGCACGCGGCCCGCCGCCTGGATACCGACCACCTGGTATGTGAAATTGCTTTCGGCCCGGCGGAACTCGGCGTCGCCGAGATCGAGATCGCCTTGGCCCGTTACGATCCCGTCCGCGTGATCGAACTCGCCGCGACGACCGAGATCGTCCCCGAGCAGGCTTTGGAACGTCGGGTTACCCGCCACCTGTGCCAGGCGACCGCCTATCTGATCGAGCACAACCCCGCGGCGGCCGTCCTTGCCCTCATGGAGGTAGTCGCCATCTCGCCGGAAGACTTGCGCTACAACGCCGATGCGCAGCAGTGCCTGCACGGCCTGATCGAGCACGACGACTACCTCATCCGCGCCGAACTCGGCCGGTTGATCGAATTGTCCGCCTCGACCGAGCGCGCGTACGGGTGTTCGTTATCCCGGATAGATTGAAATTCGACGAACATTATCCGGGGCAAGCGAAATTTGGGCATTTACAGGGACATCCGGTCCGGTTAAGGTTTAGTTAGCCCGCAATGGATCTCCGGATCAATCAGAGATCACCTGCCAGGCACTATTCTCGGACCGAAGTTGCGATCAGGAGAGATCCGACACATCGGGCCGGTCAACTCAATTGCACTCTCCGCGCTGTCGTATGCGACGCACAATCCATTCGCCTGGGCTGCGGTCTGCGGTCCGACGTGGAATACCAACAGGCTGAACCTGTTTTGCGTTCAGCCGCGTTACCCGAGGAATGCTTGTCGAGGAAAGTAGACCAGGATGAACCTCCTGAGCACCACTGCTTCTCCCACTCCGGGACATCGGCCGTCCCAAATTCTCGGACTTGCCCGAGGAATCTTGGAACCCGAAATGCACGCTGCGGTGGAATCGATGCCGGAACCATTGCGAAGAATGGCAGGCTACCACTTCGGCTGGTGGGATGCGCAGGGCAGAGCGCTGCGCGGAAATACCGGAAAGTTGTTGCGCCCGGCGTTGACGATATCCGCGTGCGTCGCCGCGGGCGGCGCACCCGAATCCGCCGCGCCGGCAGCGGTCGCGGCCGAACTGATCCACAACTTCACGCTGCTGCACGACGACGTCATGGATGGTGACAGCACGCGCCGCGGCAGGCCGACTGTGTGGGCGCTCTGGGGCGTCGCCGACGCCGTGCTGCTCGGTGATTGCCTGCACGCGCTGGCCGCCGAGGTCCTGGCGACACGGTTACCGGCAGGCGTCATCGGCCCGGCACTGGACCGACTCGAATCCACCGTGATCGAGCTGTGCCGCGGCCAGCACGAAGACTGTTCGGCGACAACCGAACAGCTACTTTCGCTCGAAACTTCCGAGCAGATGTCGATGCGGAAGACCGGTGCCCTGATGGGCTGCTCCTGCGCCCTCGGCGCGCTGTGCGCGGACGCTGACCCGCAGACCGTGACCGCAATGGACCGGTTCGGGCGCGAACTCGGCATGGCGTTCCAACTCACCGACGACCTCATCGGTATCTGGGGCGAGCAGGCCCACATCGGCAAGCCCGCGAGTGACCTGGCCCGCCGGAAATACACCATGCCCGTGGTCGCGGCCCTGCTCTCACGCACAGCGGCCGCAACGGAACTCGACGAGCTCTATCACCGCCGAGATCGGCTCACCGCAGCGGAGGTCGCGCGTGCCGCGGAACTGATCGAGGCGACGGGCGGTCGGCGCTGGGCCGAGGAGCAGGTGCATCGGCGAACCGAGGCCGCATTGCGTTGCCTTCCCGACGATTCGGCGGGCGCCGATCTCGAGGTGCTGGCGCGTCTGATCGCTCATCGCAGCGTGTGAGCCGACGCCGCAGGCACGGTCCATCGAACCGAAGCACGACATTCCATCCCATCGACAGGAGGCAACAACCATGACCGTCCAGCCCGAAACCATCGCCGATCAGCCTGATCTCCCCGCCGAAACCACGGTCCGGCACTCCCTCAGCACCATCGCCGCGCGCAATCTGGCCACGACCACCAAGACTCCGCCGCAGATGGCCGGAGTCAGCTCACGTTGGCTGCTGCGCGAACTGCCGTGGGTATCGGTGAACAGCGGCATCTACCGGGTCAACCGGCGGCTCACCTTCCGCCGGGGACGTGGGCGGGTGTCGTTCGTACAGACCGGAGCCGACAACGTACAGGTCGTACCGGAAACACTCAGCGAGATTCCGATCCTGCGCGGCTACGAGGACATCGACGTCCTGAATCGCGTCGCGCAGTTGTTGGAGCCTCGCGAATTCGCCGCGGGCGACGTCATTCTCGAAGAAGGCCAGCCGGTGCAGGAGTTGTTCCTGATCGCGCACGGCCGCCTCGAGCGGATCACCACAGGTAGCTTCGGCGACGCCGAGCTGCTCGGCGTGCTGACCGACGGCGACCATCTCGGAGACGAGGCCCTCACCCAGCCCGATCCGCTCTGGACCGCCACCGTTCGCGCGGTCACCTCGGGCACCCTGCTGGCCCTGCCGTGGAGCCGGTACGTAGAGCTGTACGAGCAGGCGCCGAGCCTGCGTGAACATCTGAACGCGGTTCTCTCCCATGCCAACCGGCGCGTCAATTCCAAGGGCGAGGCCGTGATCGACCTCTCCTCCGGCCACCAGGGCGAGCCCGAGATTCCGGCCACCTTCGTCGAATACGAGCTGAACCCGCGAGAGTACGAATTGTCCTTGGCGCAAACCGTGCTGCGCGTGCACACCAGGGTGGCGGACCTGTTCAACGACCCGATGAACCAGGTCGAGCAGCAGCTGCGCCTGACCATCGAGGAGATCAAGGAGAAGCAGGAGTGGGAACTGGTCAACAACCGTGAGTTCGGGTTGCTGCACAATGCCGACTACGACCAGCGCATCGCCACGCACTCCGGGCCGCCCACACCCGACGACTTGGACGAACTGCTGTCCATGCGGCGCGGCACCGACCGGTTGTTCGCGCATCCGAAGGCGATCGCGGCATTCGCGCGGGAATGCAGCCACCGCGGATTGGTCCCGGAGATGGTGGATGTCGGCGCTCGCCGCATGCTGTCCTGGCGCGGGGTGCCGCTGTTTCCGCTGCCCAAGATTCCGGTCAGTGATACGCAGACCTCCGCCATCATCGCGATGCGCACCGGTGAGGGCAATCAGGGCGTCGTCGGGTTGCGTCCCGCCCACATCCCCGATCAGGTCGAGCCCGGTCTGAATGTGCGGTTCATGGGCGTCGACACGCACGCGATCATGTCCTACCTCGTCACCTCGTACTTCTCTGTGGCGGCGCTGGTTCCGGACGCGATCGGAATCCTGGAACACGTCGACGTCGCCGCTCCCCGCCGCTAGCGCCGCACCGACCCGAGGACAAGACGATGTCCGAACACCGAACTGTATTGCTGGCCGCGCCGCGGTCCTTGTGCGCCGGCGTGGAGCGGGCGATCGAAACCGTCGAGCGGCTACTCGCCGCACCGGACCGCGACGCACCGGTCTACGTACGCAAACAGATAGTCCACAACACCCATGTCGTCGATCGACTCGCGCGAAAGGGCGCGGTGTTCGTCGACGAGCTCGACGAAGTGCCCGCCGGTTCCACCGTGGTCTTCTCCGCGCACGGCGTCGCGCCCGCCGTGCGCAGCCAGGCGGGCGCGCAAGAGCTGACCGTCGTCGACGCCACCTGCCCGCTGGTGACCAAGGTGCACACCGAAGCCCGTCGATTCGCCGAGCGCGGCGACACCGTCGTGCTGATCGGGCACGCCGGGCACGAGGAAGTCGAGGGCACCCGAGGAGAGGCGCCCTCGGCGACGGTGGTCATCGACAACCCCGGTGCCGCGATGGCACTCGATGTACCCGACGAGACCAGGGTGTCCTATCTGACCCAGACCACCCTCTCGGTCGAGGAGACCGAGGCGACCATAGCCGCGCTGCGGACGCGGTTCCCGATGCTGCAGGGCCCGCCGACCGCCGATATCTGCTATGCCAGCACCAATCGTCAGCGTGCGGTGGACGCGGTCGCGGCCCGCAGCGATGTGTTCCTGGTGGTTGGCTCGGCGAACTCGTCGAACTCGCAACGCATGGTCGATGTGGCGCGCCGCCACGGTATTCCGGCATACCTTGTCGATGACGCCACCGCGATCGAGGAGGCGTGGATCAGTGCCGCCGGGGTGATCGGAGTCTCGGCAGGCGCCTCGGCCCCGGCCGCACTGGTGGACGAGGTGCTGGAGGAACTACGGCACTATGGCCCGTTGACCGTGGAAGAAGTCGTAACCGCCGTGGAGACAATGGCTTTCGCGGCGCCGGCAGCGGTGCGGCGATCATGACCGCGCCGGCATCGCTGAGCGCCGACGACGCCTTCGACGCGGCGGCACGCTGCGTGTCATCGCTGGCCGGTTCCTTGGATCGGCTGCGGGAACTGCCGATCGAGCGGCTGCCCGAGGTGGCCGCGGCGATCCGAGCGCTGGTGCTCGACACTGTACTGACCGTCGGCGGGCATCTCGGCCCCAATCTCGGTGTAGTGGAGTTGACGATCGCCTTGCACCGAGTGTTCGATTCACCCGACGACACACTGCTGTTCGATACCGGGCATCAGACGTACGTGCACAAGATCCTCACCGGGCGCGCCGCATCCTTCGCCCGTACGCTGCGCAGTCCAGGCGGACTGTCGGGATACCCGAACAGGCGCGAGTCCGAGCACGACGTGATCGAGAACAGTCACGCATCGACGGCACTGAGCTACGCGGATGGCATCGCCAAAGCTCGTGCACTGCAAGGGCAGAGCGGTCGTTCGGTCGTCGCGGTCGTCGGCGACGGCGCGCTCACCGGCGGTGTGGCGTTCGAAGCGCTCAACAATATCGGCGCCGCGCCGCAGCGCCCGGTGATCGTCGTGCTCAACGACAACGGGCACTCGTACGCACCGACCGCGGGTGCGCTGGCCGCGCACCTGCGGCGCCTGCGTGCCGACCGACCCGAAGGCGTTGCCGCACCGGCGATGTCGACCATATTCGAACATCTCGGGTTCACCTATATCGGTCCGGTGGACGGTCACGACTTCGCGGCTATCGAGTCCGCCCTTCGTCGCGCGCGCGGCACGCGTCGACCGGTAGTCGTCCACACGATGACGGTCAAGGGTCAGGGTTATCCGCCCGCATGCTCGGATCCCGAGCGCTTGCATACCACAGGTGCGCGGCGCCCTGACGGTGCCGGCGCCGCCCCGGCCACATGGACCCAGGTCTTCGCCGACGCCTTGGTCGAAATCGGTGACCGCCGAAGCGATATCGTGGCCATCACGGCCGCCATGCCCGGACCCACCGGGCTTTCCGCATTCGCCCAGCGGTTCCCGCGCCGATGCTTCGACGTCGGTATCGCCGAGCAGCACGCCGTGGCAAGCGCCGCGGGGCTGGCGATCGCGGGGATGCATCCGGTCGTGGCGGTCTATTCGACCTTCCTCAACCGCGCCTTCGATCAGGTGCTGCTGGATGTGGCACTGCACCGGCTGCCGGTGACCTTCGTCCTCGACCGTGCCGGTATCACCGGCCCCGATGGCCCGAGCCACCATGGGATGTGGGATCTTTCTCTCCTCAGCACGGTGCCCGGACTTCGTGTCGCCGCGCCGAGGGACGCGACCCGGCTCGGTGAGTTGCTGGCGGAGGCCGTAGCCGACGGCAGCGGGCCGACCGCGGTGCGATTCCCGAAAGCGACGGTGGGGACGGATATCGTTGCACTCGAACGCTTTCAAGGCGTCGACGTGCTGTACCGCGGCCCCCGCCGGGACGTCTTGCTGATCGGGGTCGGCCCGCTGGCCGGGGAGTGCGTGCAGGCGGCGCACCGGCTGACCGAAGGCGGTATCGGCGTCACCGTCATCGATCCGCGCTGGGTGCTGCCGGTGTCGGAGCTGATGGTCGGTGCGTGTCTGCGCTATCGGTTGATCGTTGTGGCCGAAGACAATACGGCCGCGGGCGGAATCCCGCCCGCGATACAGCGCGCGCTCGTCGACGCAGGCGCCGGGATTCCGGTCCGCGGACTAGGTCTGCCCCACCGGTTCATCGAGCACGGCGGGCGCGCCGCGATTCTCGCCGCGGCGGGCCTGACCGGTGCGGGTATCGCGGACTCGGTATGCGTGGCCTTCGATGAGCTCGTGGCCGGTCAGGGGGAACCGTCATGACCGCCACACTGTCCCGACGGACAACACGACGGCTCGACGTCGGCACGGTCGCGGTCGGCGGTGGCGCACCGATCTCGGTGCAGACCATGACCACCACCAGGACCGCGGATATCGACGCCACGCTGCGCCAGATCGCGGAGGTCACCGCCGCGGGCTGCGATATCGTGCGAGTGGCCGTGCCGACGCCCGACGACGCCGCGGCGCTGGCGACGATCGTGGCCAGGTCACCGCTGCCGGTGATCGCCGACATCCACTTCCAGCCGCGCTACGTCTTCACCGCGATCGACGCCGGATGCGCGGCGGTGCGGGTCAACCCCGGCAATATCCGGCAATTCGACGACCGGGTCGCCGAGATCGCCCGCGCGGCCGCGGCGGCGCACGTGCCGATTCGAGTGGGCGTCAACGCCGGTTCGCTGGATCCCCGTGTCCTTGAACGCCACGGCACAGCAAGCGCGCAGGCACTGGTCGACTCCGCCCTGCACGAGGCGGCGCTGTTCGAGGAGCACGGTTTCCGGGATCTCAAAATCGCTGTCAAACACCATGATCCGCACACCATAATCGCCGCCAATCGGCTGCTGGCTCAGCGTTGCGACTATCCGATCCACCTCGGTGTGACCGAGGCGGGTCCGTTGCTGCAGGGCACCATCAAGTCGGCGGCGGCGTTCGCGATTCTGCTCGCCGACGGTATCGGCGACACGATCAGGGTGTCCATCTCGGCGCCGCCGGTCGAACAGGTCAAGGTCGGCAATCACATCCTGCAGTCACTGGGATTGCGGCCACGTCAGCTGGAAATCGTGTCCTGCCCCGGCTGTGGCCGCGTACAGGTCGACATCCACCGGCTGGCCGCCCGTGTCGAGGCCGCGTTCGACGGTTTCCCCCACCCGTTGCGGATCGCGGTCATGGGCTGCGTGGTCAACGGGCCCGGGGAGGCACGCGAAGCCGATCTCGGTGTGTCCTCCGGCAATGGCAAGGGCAAGATCTTCGTCAAAGGCGAGGTCGTACGGACCGTCCCCGAGGAACGCATCGTCGACGCGCTGCTCGAAGAGGCGCTGGCGCTCACCGAAAACCCCGCTACCGCACAAGCTTCCACCGCGGCAGCAACCGCGTGCCCCGATTCGGGAGGAGGCGAGTCGTGGCGTACGTAATCACCCAGAGCTGCTGCAATGACGCCGGCTGCGTCAGCGAGTGCCCCGTCGACTGCATCCGGCCGGCCCCGGGCCAACCGGACTTCGCGACAGCCGAGATGTTGTACATCGATCCGGGTACGTGTATCGATTGCGGGGCCTGCGTTCCCGCGTGCCCGGTCGGTGCGATCTTCGCCGAAGAGGACCTCACCGCGCCACTGCGACGCTATGCCGAGATCAACGCGACCTACTTCCAGAGCAACCCGCTCGACGCCGACATCTCGGCGCCGCTGCCCGCCGCCCCGAGCCTGCCGCGTGGCCATGACACGCTGCGGGTCGCGGTCGTCGGCAGCGGGCCCGCAGCGGCCTACGCGACCCGCGCGCTGCTCTCGAACGCCGAGGTCACCGTGGATCTGTTCGAAAAGCTGCCCACCCCCGGCGGTCTCGTCCGCGCGGGTATCGCTCCCGACCACCAGCGCACCAAGGCGATCGGCGATCGCTTCGAGGCCGATCGCGCGCGGCAAACACTCGCCTACCACCTCAATGTCACTGTGGGCGAACATATCCAGCCCGCAGAGCTGCTCGAATATCACCACGCCGTGATCTACGCCATCGGGGCCGCGGCGGATCGGGAACTCGGCATCGAGGGAGAACGGTTGCCCGGCAGTCATTCCGCGACCGAGTTCGTCGGGTGGTACAACGGGCACCCCGACTACGCCGATCACGCGTTCGACCTCTGCGCCGAACGCGCGGTCGTCATCGGCAACGGCAACGTGGCGCTGGATCTCGCCCGAATCCTGACCATCGATCCCGCCGAGCTCGCCACCACCGATATCGCCGACCACGCCCTGGCAGCGCTGCGCCACAGCAAGATTCGAGAGGTCGTTGTCCTCGGCCGGCGCTCACCGGCACAGGCGGCCTACACCGGGCCCGAGCTGCTCGCGCTGTCACAGCTGCGCGGTGTCGACGTGCGGGTGAATCCTCGGGATCTGCGACTCGACGCCACCGAGGCAGCGGCGGTCCAAGCCGATCCGGCACAGCGTCTGAAATGGAGTCTGGCGTGCGATTACGCGCGAGCGGACGCCGCCGGCGACCGTCGGCGCATCACACTGCGATTCCTGAGCACGCCCGTGGCATTGCGGGGCACGAACAGCGTGCAAGCGCTCGAGTACGCGCGGAATACGCTGCGGCGCAGGGACGGAGCGGTAATCGCTGAGCCGACCGACACCATCGAGACCATCGAGACGTCGCTCGTGCTCCGCAGTATCGGCTATCGCGGACTCGCTATCCCGGGCGTCCCGTTCGACCGGCATCGCGGAGTGATTCCCAACGACCATGGCCGGGTGCTCGACCACGGTGACGTGGTACCGGGCGCCTATGTCGCCGGGTGGATCAAACGCGGCCCGCACGGCGTGATCGGAACCAATCGGGCCGACGCCGAGGAGACCGTCGCGGCCCTGTTCGCCGATTTCGGCGCAGGGCGGCTGGCCACCCCGCCTCGCGGACGGGCGGAATTGACGCAGCTGCTGGCACACCGTCAACCGGATCTGATCGACGGTTCCGGTTGGCGGGCAATCGATTCGGCAGAGCGGGCGGAGGGCCGGGCGAATGGTCGGCCGCGCGTGAAGTTGACCGACCACGCGGCGTTGCTCGCGGCGGCGAACAGCACGCGGACGACCGCTGGAAGGGGCTTGCCATGACCACGCCATTGGCGCCGCCCCGGCTCAGCGGCACGCTGCACATCCCGGAACCGGTCTGCCACACCCGGGCTCGCATCAACTCCGCGTACCCGACGATCTACGAGGACCACGCGGCCTGGGTCCGTCGGTTCCTGCCATTTCCCGATTCGGCCGCAATGTCTCGGTTCTTCGAACATCGCTACGCGTCGTTCGATGCACTGATCTACCCGAACGGGATGCCCGAGAGAGTCCTGCACTCGGCGTGCCTGAACTCACTGATGTTCGAGGTTGACGACATGGCTCTGCTCCGGGATGCGACCTTCGATGAGATAGCCGTCGACTGGACTGCCGATCATCCGTACGCGCCCGCGTTCTCCGATATCTGGAAGACCATGCGCGACAACATGTCCGAGCGCATCTTCCAGCGTTACCAGCAAGGCTGGCGGGACTGCCTGCGTGGAATCGCGCTCGAGCGAGACTACATCGACCGCGCGGTGCTGCCCGATTTCGACGCCTATCTCGATATCCGGCAACTCAGTTTCGGACCCCAGCCGCTGCTCATCGGCGGGGAGTACGTCCACGGCATCGACCTGTCCGCGCTGGTCGACGCCGACCCGGATCTGCGACGGGCACAACGCGCGACGACCATGCACACGCTCTTGGTCAACGATCTGCTGTCGTTCCGTAAGGAGTACACCCGCGGTGATCTGTTCAACGTCGTCGCTGTGCTGATCCACAACCACCGCCAGCAGCCACAGCAGGCCCTGGACCTCACGGGTGAACTCATCCGTATCGCCGACGCCGAATTGGCGGACGCGTGCGCTGTCCTACGGCATCGCTACCTGATGCGACCGGAGGTGGCGATCTATCTGAACACGTTGAATTCGTTGTGCGCGGGCAACCTTCGCTGGTCCCTGGAGACCACCCGCTATCACGGCAGCGCCTACGGCTGGAACGGCCGGCGCGATGGGATCGTGACCCTCGATCCCGGTCGCGACACCTCCGCATTCGAAACCATGAGGGCGTCATGAGCAAGACGATGATCGAGCCGCCGGACAACACGCTCGGGCTGATCGCGACCCGTTCGCTGCGCACCGCCGCAGCGCGCAACCTGGCCACCACCACGAAAACGCCGCCGCAAACAGCGTCGATCACCGACCGCTGGCTGCTGGACCAATTGCCGTGGATCGAGGTGAGCGGCGGGATCTATCGCGTCAACCGCAGGCGAACACTGCGCGTCAGCCGCGGGCGGGTCGGTTTCGTGCGTTCAGGCGACGGTGCAATCCGGGTCATACCAGAATCTTTGACCGAGATACCGGTGCTGCACGGATATCGGAACATGGACGTGCTGACACAACTCGCTCAGCGGTGCCAGGTGCGCCACGTCGCCGCCGGTGAGGTTGTGGTCGAACAGGGCGGCCCGGTGCGGTTCGCGCTCGCGGTCGTCCACGGGCGGCTGGAACGAACAGCCGCCGATTCCTTCGACGGATCCCATGTGCTCGGATACCTCACCGACGGTGACCATCTCGGCGACGAAGCGTTGCTGCAGGAGGAACCGATCTGGTCGGCGGAGGTACGGGCCTGCACCGCCGCCGAGGTAGTCGTCATTCCCTGGGACGGGTTCCTGGAAATCTTCGAGGCACACGCCGATCTGCGGCAACACATCACGGCCTTCATGACCGCCGCGGGAATGCGAGTGAACGGCAAGGGCGAGGCCGTTGTCGACGTCGCCGCCGGGCACAAAGGCGAGGCCGAAGTGCCTGCCACCTTCGTCGACTAGGGGCTGCTGCAGGATTGGGTGACAGTGGTTAGGCAGCCTGTCGGGCTGCTGGGGACATGATGGTTTCGAATTCGATCGGGGTCAACCGGCCGAGCCGGGCCTGTCGGCGCCGACGGTGGTAGGTGCGCTCGATCCAGGTGACGATCGCAATCCGTAATTGTTCGCGAGTTTCCCAGCGCTGACGGTCCAGGACGTTGCGTTGCAGCAGGCTGAAGAAGCTTTCCATGGCGGCGTTGTCACCGGCCGCGCCGACTCTGCCCATGGATCCGACCATGCGGTGACGGTTGAGTGCGTGGACGAATCTCCTCGAGCGAAACTGACTTCCGCGGTCGCTGTGCAGGATGCAACCGGCCACATCGCCGCGCCGGGCGACAGCGTTGTTCACCGCGGTCACCGCCAGCCGTGACTTCATCCGCGAATCGATCGAGTAACCGATGATCCGGTTGGAGAACACGTCCTTGACCGCACACAAATACAGCTTGCCTTCAGTGGTGCAATGTTCGGTAATGTCGCTGAGCCACAAACGATTCGGAGCATCGGCAACGAAGTTTCGCTGCACCAGATCGTCGTGGACGGGCGGACCGGGTCTGCCGTTCTTACCGCGCCGCCGTTTGCCGAAGGCGCTCCACCACCGGTTGGTCGAGCAGATCCGCCACGCGGTCCGATCGGCCATCGATTCACCGGCCTCGCGGGCCTCATCGGCCAGAAACCGGTAGCCGAATTCAGGGTCGTCGCGGTGGGCATCGAACAAGGCGTCGGCCCGATACGCCTCGGCGAGTTCGCCGGCGGTCACCGGTTCGGCCAGCCACCGATAGTAGGGCTGGCGGGCGAGCTGCAGCACCCGGCACGTCACCGCCACAGGAATCCCTTCGGCGGCAAGCTCTTTCACGAGCGGGTAGAGCCTTTTCCCGGGATCTGCGCCTGCGACAGATACGCCGCGGCGCGGCGCAGGACCTCGTTCTCCTGCTCCAACAACCGGATCCGGCGACGGGCATCACGCAACTCGGCAGACTCGCTGCGCGTGGTCCCCGGTTTGTTTCCGTCGTCGATGTCGGATTGGCGCATCCACTTCGACAGCGTCATAGGGTGCACGCCGAAATCGGCCGCGACCTGCTCCAGGGTCACCCCGTCTTCGCGGTTTCGGGCGACTCGCACGACATCGTCGCGGAACTCTTTCGGATACGGCTTGGGCACTGCGACATCCTCTCAGGCCAGCCTCCCGGCAAGCCATCTTGGTTGTCACCCACCCCTGCAGCAGCCCCCTATGACCTCGGCCCCCGGGAATACGAACTGTCGCTGGCTCAGTCGGTCCTGTGTATACATACCCGCGTAAACGATCTGTACAACAAGCCACTGAACCAGTTCGATGAGCAGCTGCGACTCACCGTCGAGCAGATACGCGAACGCGGGGAATGGGAGCTGATCAACAACCGCGATTTCGGGCTGCTCCACGAAACCGCCTACGACCAGCGTCTATCCACTCGCAGCGGTCCGCCTACCCCCGACGATCTCGATGCGCTGCTCGCTCGATGCCGCAGCGCCGATCTCATGCTCGCGCATCCGCGGACCATCGCCGCGTTTCATCGGGAATGCAACCGCCGCGGCCTCGTGCCGGAAACCGTCCGGGTGCGCAATCGTCTGATCACGGCGTGGGCCGGAGTTCCGTTGTTCCCTTGCGAACACATTCCCGTCACGGACAGACAGAGTTCGTCGATCGTCGCATTGCGCACCGGGGTCGACAACGAGGGAGTCGTCGGTCTTCATCAGACCGGTGTCCCCGACGAACACAGTGCCGGCATCAGTGTCCGTTTCACCGGCGTCGACGAACATGCCGTCGCCAGATACCTGGTCACCGGAAACTATGGCATCGCGATATTGGTAGCGGACGCGACCGCGATGCTCGAACACGTCGATGTAGCAATCATTTAGGAGTTCACATGACACTCTCGCTTCCGGTCGTGCACCGCCTCACCGGCCTCGGAACCACTGCCGCGGACGTGTCGAGTCTGCTCGCCACCCCCACCACGCCGCCGGATCCCGCAGCATTCGGTCGCGCACTCCGGCGCACCATCCACGCTCCGACCACGGAGGCAACCCGCCGAGCCGAGTCCGAATCCGGTGGGTCCGCACTGGAGATTCCACCGATCTGGTGCCCGTTGGACCTGCGTAACCATGCCGGCTCCGCCGGATTTCAGCGGCGATCCGAGGAGTTCTTCCGCGAAATGGGCTTCGGCCCACAGGCATTGCGTTCGGCCCGCGCCATGTGCACCGGCGACCTCGCGTGCATGTGGGCACCGGACGGCGACGCCGAAGGTGTTCAGCTGCTTGCCGATTGGTTGATGTGGGCGTTGCAGTTCGACGACCACTACTGTGACAGCGGCCCGATGTCCCGAAACCCGACGGCCTTCAATCATCTTGCGGCCAACGTCATGAACTATGCTCTGCACCCCGAGCGCCAACCACTCGGCGTCGAAGACTTCGACTCCTTCGCGGCGGCGCTGGCTGACATCATGGCCCGTGTCGAACCGCGTGCCAGTGCCGAACAGCTGATGATGTGCGTACTGTCGCACTATCGCTGGGCGCTCGGCGCCGCATGCGGGGTCTCGGACAGGTCCGGCGACTACCTGCGCAGCGTGGACGAGCACATGATCGCCCGTCCGCCCGATGGTGGAGATCTGGCGTGCGTAGTCCTGATCGAGCTGGCCGAAAAGTCCTGTCTCGATTTCGCTACTCGCAAATCTCCGCCGGTTCGTGCGCTGACCGACGCGGCGACGGTACTGCTGACGGTCCCGACCGATATCGCGTCGTTCGCCAGGGAGAAGGACCAGCGCAACCTGGAATCCAACATCGTGGAGATCATCGCGTCCCGCGACGGCATGTCCCACCAGGAGGCCGTCTATGCTGCGTGCGCTCTGATCGAGGAGATCATGGCCTTGTTCGTCGCGCTCCGGCACAAGCTGGCCGCCGACGGCTCCCCCGGGCTGCGACGATATCTGGAGCAATTGTCGAATATGGTTCGGGGAACGCTGGAATGGCAGCGACGGCTGCCGCGATACGGCACGAAGATGGACGCGGCGGAATCGAGCGGCACCCTGACGAAGGATGCCATGCACGAGATCTCCGAGCACCGGTTGTTCGCGCCGACGGAGCCCCCGGAATCCATTCGCTGGTGGTGGAAATTCGTCTGAACGCGGAGACCACTGTGAAGGACACGATTCCGGCGGTTCCGGTTGGACTGCCGCTGATCGGGCACCTCACCGAGCTGCGACGGCTCGGCCCGTTTCTGGCGTCCTTGCCCGCGCACGGTTCGCTGGTGCGGCTGCGTTTCGGCGTTTCCAGTGTTGTCGTGGTCTGCGACCCCGCACTGACCGAACAGCTCCTGCGCGACGACCGCACGTTCGACAAGGGCGGACCGCTCTACGAACAAGGCCGGGCGCTGTTAGGCGGAGGACTGGCGCTGTGCCCATATGAGCAACACCGCCGACTGCGCCGCCTGGTCCAGCCCGCGTTTCATCGACAACGCATTCCCGGCTACATGGCGGCAAAGACGGACATCGTCGCATCGGTGATCGGCGGGTGGCACGATGGGCAAACCATCGATGTCGCCGCGGAAATGCGGACCATCATCGCGAAAGGCTTTCTGGCCGCTGTCTTTCCAGCTGGGATGCACTCCGCGACCAAGGACCGGATTCTCGCCGATCTCGATACTGTGCTCGGCGGACTCTTGCGGCGCATGATCCTGCCACCGTGGCTGGATCGGCTGGCACTGCCGTGGCACCGCCGCGACGCACGGGCCACTGCGCGCCTGCACGAGGTCATCTACGCGGCCATCGATGCGCGTCGCGGCAGTACCACCGACCACGCCGATCTGCTGACCGCGCTGTTGAATGCCCGCGACCCGGCAAGCAACAAACCACAGCTGTCCGACCGACAAATCGTCGAAACCATTCTCGGACTCCTCCTCGGCGGCATGGACACCACCGCCGCGGCACTGTCGTGGACATGGTTCACACTGGCCGAGCACCCGGATATCCGTCGGCGGGTTCACGCCGAGATCGACGGGGTTCTCCAGGGCAGGCACGCGACGTACGCGGATCTGCCGCGATTGGAATTGACCGCTCGAGTCGTCACCGAGGTCCTGCGTATTTGGCCGCCGTCCTGGTTGGTCACCCGGGTCGCCACGATGGACACACAGCTCGGGGAGTACTCGATTCCCGCAGGGACCAACCTCGTTTACAGCCCCTACATAATCCACCACCGCGCCGATCAATACGCCGATCCGGACCTGTTCGACCCCGATCGTTGGTTACCAGGACACGCGATACCGCGTTACGCGTTCCTCCCTTTCGGCGCGGGCGGTCGCAAGTGCATCGGCGAAACACTGGCGACACCCGACACCATTCTGACGCTGGCAACCATCGCCACCCGCTGGCGACTGGAACGAATATCGGACTGCCGTGTCCGTCCGAAAGTGGGCGCGTTCAGCGGTCCACGCCGGTTGAAGATGCGAGTCGTCGCCCGTACGTCGTCGGCATAAGCTGCGTCAGCGTCCGGCGCTCACCTCTGCGTGCCACATCTCGTGCAGGTTTTCCAAGCCGGGCACGATCGAATCGGTCACGAATACCGCCCGCGACACCTTCTGATACGTGATCAGCAAAATGGAGACAGGTGCGCCGACGGGCAGCGCGGTGACCGGGTCGATCGCATGTACAGGGTCGCCGGCGAACGCCAACGGGCGCCGGATCACAAAATGTGAGGAGAGCACGCAGGCTCGCGCCGGACTCAATGCCGAGCGGAACGCCCTTTCCATGACGAGGCGCGGGACACTCGCCGCCAGTCGTCGGATCGCCTCACGGTACTGCCCCTGCTTCAGCGGCGCGGTGCGGACCGCGGTCATCCGCGTCCCCTGTGCAAACGGAACGTTGTCTCCGGGCAAGGTCATACGCCCGACGGCGAATTGGTTTCCGGGGGCACTGACGTCCGCGGGTCGCCGGTTGTTGATCGCCAGCGAAATCGGGATCTCGTGGCCGTCGGAGTTCGGGTGATGCCGTGCCGCCCACTGCGATATGACCCGCGCGAGGCTGGACAGATAGGCGTCATTAGTGCTTCCCCCATGGGGACCGGCCAGGCTTCGCAGCGTATTCGTCGGTACCTCGGCCCATTCGAGCGACCGGAGGCCGGAATAGCCGTGCACTGGATGCGGCCATAGCGCGGTCTTGCTACTCGCCCCTGCCACCAGCCTGACCGCATACAGGTAATGACGCAGCCGGGGCCGCGGCGGTTCGACCAGGCTGCGCACTGCGGCGTCCGAATCGGCCGAGTCGATCGATGCGTCCCCGAAAGGATCTCGAGCGTGCGGGTAATTCCCCCGATGTCCTGGACCCCGTGGCTGACGCGGTAGAAGATCAGGTACTCACCCGGGATATGACCGTCGAGGATCGTCATCGTCCACGGCGGCCTGCCCTCGGCGAATGGTTCCCGGTGCAGTTCACGGACCACGTCGTAGATATCGGCGCCGGCGCTCAGGTCACGGGAGCGAACGTGGTAGCCGAGCTCCGGTGAGCGTCGCAGCCAAGTCGCCGCGGTGCCGCTGCCGGAAACGATCACCGACAGCGCTGGTAACCGGTCGAGCCGGTCCCGCACATGCGAGGCGAGTCTGTCCGGCGTCGGAGCCCGACCGGTCAGATGCAAAACGAGCCCGATGCACATCGTGCGGTCGTGATAGAGCAACGCGTCCAAAGGAGAAGCTTCAGTTTTCCGGCCCATCGTCAATTCCTCTGGCTGCGGTCCACTCGGGTAGCCGGCTGCACGATCCTGTTGCGCGATGTTTCCACGAGAAGGGAGCATCTAGAAGGCTAGCCGCCCTCCCCCTGTGGACGACCAACACTTTTTGGCCCAAACAGAATTCGGGACTACCTTCTATCTCCTTGTGCGCCACTGATAGAGAGCCAGGACGAATGACGTATGACGCAGTCACCTGCGATGGCCCTGCACGGAGCCGGCGCTGGGGATGGTGGCGGCGGGGTCAGTGCGCGGCTGGTGGTGGAGCCGCACGTACGGATGTGGGGTTTGACGGATCGGTTGGAGCAGGGTCGGGAGTGTGGGGCGGTTGGTTCCTCGATCTCGGGGACGTTGCCCGAGCATGGCCAGCCGGGGCGCATTTCCTGCCGTGTCAACGTTTCGGTCACGAAGTCCGACGCCAAAGACCGGTGGAAACTCGAGGACGCGGGCGGCGGCACCTGGAGGTTGGTCAACTCCGGCGGCGGCGCCAACGGCGAATGCCTGAACCCGTGGCTTCTCACGGACTCGTCCGGACGCGCCAAGATCGGCACGGTCGGCTGCAACCACACCCGCGCCGGGATCGAATTGCGAATCGTGTTCGCCAACACCGGATCCGACACCTTCTATCTCCGTTCCATCAGCGACCAGGGCTGCGCCGAATCGGTCGACGGTGGCGCGGTGATCGATAAATGCGACGGCACCAAGCGACCGCAACAGTTCAAGCTCAGCACATAGGAAGGGCGCGCGGATTCGAGCCATTCAACGCCTCTTCGAGAACGACCGACGGTGTGTGATCGGCGCCGCGCGGGAGGACAGCACCCCGCGCGGCGGCAGGCCCGGTGAGCACGTCGCCCAGCTCGACCTCGGTCATCGGGGCGAGCCCAATCGAACAGCCCGCGATCGCTCCCGCCAGAAACGGGCATCGCATCAGGTCCACGAGCCGCTCAGACCGCACCGCCATGATCGCCGCACTGCTACTGAACGCGAAGAGTGGGGCCCGTGCCGGAGCGGAACGCCGTCATGCCGGATGTTCCACTGCTTCCGGGCAAGGTGTCGTCGAGCTCGCCTTGCACGATGGACGCGATTTCGGCACCGCGGATGTCTTCGGTACGACGTATGCCGAAGGTGACGAAGTTGAGCGCGGGTTTCCGCCCAGGGGCGAGACTCCGGTCCTCGGCCATCGATGACAGCGTCGCCGCTCGGAAGCCAACGGCCACGATCGTCCAGTTGCCGGGGTCGGCGGGGATCGGGACCAATGTCTGCGAAGGTCCGTTAGTCAGGTCGACGATCCAAACGTCACCGACGTGGTCGTAGAAGACTGATTGCGGGTAGGCGACTTTGGTCAGTGCGGTCTCCAGCGTCTGGCCGCGCAGGTCGTCCTTGGTGACCTTGAAGATGGTCTGACTCAGTTCGACGCTCACCCGAGGTGGCGACACCGGCTTGAACCAGTAGTAACCCAGCACCCCGGCCACGAGCATGGCCGCGGCAGCGAGTGCGCACAGTTCGTACCGCCGCCGTCGAGGGATCACGTCGGGTTGTTTCGTCAAAGCGATGCTCCCGGACTCGATAATGTCCCGCCCCACACGAACAGGAAGGGAACCACCGTAGCGGTGGCTCCCTTCCTCCCCTCCTAGCCTTGTCCTACGCGGATCAGCGCAGGCCGATGAGGGCGGCCGCGTCCGTCGGGATCAGGTCGACGATGTTCTCCGGGATCATCGCGCTGATCTCAGCGGGGATCGGCAGCGGCGCGGCCACCGACGCAACGGGCTCGGCCGCGGCCGGCTCGGGCGCGGTCACCGCCGCGGCCTGCACGACATGCGCGGCAACGGGATTGCCCTGGGCGGCCTGGCGCGAGCGCTCCAGCCGGGACTGGGAGTCCGCAGTGGCACCGCCGGTGGCGCCGCCGTTCAGCTCGCCGATGGGCCCGCCGATCGCGCCGCCGATCGCGGCACCGATGCCCGCACCGATCGCCGCACCGGCGCCAGCGCCGATGATGGGGCCGTAGACGGTGCCGGCGACGCCGACGATGATGCCGCCGATGACCGCGCCGGGCAGGCATCCGATGATCAGGGCGGGCAGGCCGACGATGCAGCCGAGGCCCATGCCGGTGAGCGCGCCGATGGCCGGTCCGGCCACGAGGCCCGCGGCGGCACCGGCCGCGGCGCCGACGCCCGCACCGATCCCGGCGCCGTCGGCGGCACCGAGGGCCGTGCCGTTGACACCGCCGGTGGCGGCACCGTCGACCACGCCGTCATGGACCGCGTCGTCGTGCAGCTGGTTCAGCGCCTGCTCCCGCTCGGCGTCGGACTGCTGATTGTTCTGCGTCGTCGTGCCGGGGTTGGCGGGCAGGGTGGTGCGACCATCATCGAGGTTGGACCAGGACGGCGGGGCCACCGGCAGGTTCATCAGCGGCGGCAGCGGGTTGGCCGGCGCCACGGCCGGGGGGTTGTTGTTGATGATGACATCGGCGTTGGCCGTGGCCGTCTGAAGGACCAGGGACGCGGCCGCAGCAATACAAACGCTGCCGGTTGCCACACACAGACTCTTCTTCATCGAGCAAACTCCTCAGATCTGGCTAATTCCCAGCTAACTCTCGCTACAGACGTCTGCAACTGGTCGAGTGCAAGGACCCGCTTGTGCGGTATGCCAAACACTTGAACATCGTTGACCAGTGGAACGCAAACCGACATAGCCCTGGTTTACACAGCTCAAGGATGGTTTACTCGGGATTACAGTGATGAAAGGGCACCCGTGGAAGCCGATAATGATGCACATCACCAATTGACGCACTACCTCGCAGCGGCGCGTCAATCACGAGGAGCGCCGAGTTTACGAGCAATCGCTAACGAGACTCACTACAGCCACACCACGATCGCGCGGGTTTTCAATCCCGACGCGCCGCTGCCGTCTTGGCCGATCATCGAACAGGTGGCCCGCACGTTGGGGGCGGACGAGAGCCGCGCGCAAGAACTGTGGGACCGCGCGTCGGCACGAACCACCACCGCCACTGCCCGACCAAAGCGCACCGCGACCGGGGAACCACCGGCGCCGGCACTGCGTATCGGACTACTGCTGCTGGGTTTGGCGCTGTGCGTGACCATGGTCGTCATCGCCGTGGTGCAGGCCGTCGACACCAACGAGAAACACACGCTCGCGATCACCGACCTGTCGCAGATCCTGTTCGGCAGTTCGGCGGTGGCGATCCTGATGGTGCGGGTGTGGCTGTTCCGCAAACTCGGCGACCGGCTCAACACCGTGCACTTCGGACTGCTGCTGGCGGCGGTCACCGCGTGGACCTGCGGACAGGTCGCGTGGTTCGTCGCGCGCAACATCCATGCCCAGGGCATCCCCAACGGACATCTGCACGACATCGGATTTCTCTCGATGCCGGTCTTCGCGGCCGCGGCAATGTGGATCCGCGCGAGGCGACTCGGCATCGCCAGCGTGCGCAACGACGTCGACAACGCGGTCACCTACTTCTGCATGCTCGGCGGCGCGTACGCGGCGGTTCTGTGGTTGCTCGTCGTCTTGAACCGCGACGTCGGATCCCCGATCACGCTCGTGTTCGCCCTCTACCCCGCCACCGACTTCACCCTGAGCCTGGCCGCACTGGGCCCGCTGATCTGCGGTCGCCGGATCGTCGGTTCGGTATTCCTCGCCACCGCGCTCCTGGCCGCGGCCGCCTCCGACATCGGCTACCTGTTGTTGAACACCTCGCCCGGCGCCCAGGGCTATCCGCCCGCGGCGGGCCTCGGCTACATCGCGTTCACGGCGATCTTGGCGGTCTACGCGCTCATCACTCAGCCACTGCCCGCGACGAATCGACTTCCCCGCGCCATCTACGGGATACCCGCCCACCCCGGCATCATCGTCACCGCCATCACCGGCCTGATGGCAACCGTCGCCACCACCGCCACCGTTCTCACCCTGCGCCATTCCCCACCCGCCCCGCTCGCAACCACCCTCACCACCATCTCCATCCTGACGACACTCGCCATCGCCATCGCCTACCTCTACCGAGAAAGAGCCGCGGACGGCGAAAACGCGCCGGTCAGCGCGTAGTCGAGGGCGAGGCGGCGTGCACACCTCGCGCGGTGTCGACCCTCTGACCGGATTGTTGGCGGGTCGACTGTTGTCGGCTCTTCAGCGGTGCCGCCGGTCGGTTCAGTTGGTGGTGGCGAGGATTTCGTGGAGGACGCGGGCGAAGGCTTCCGGCTCACCGGCGTAGCCGGATTCGGGACCGGTGAAGCCGCCGTGATGGCTGGGGAAGAGCGCGGGCTGGTGTCCGAGTTGTTCGCCGAGCGCGATCGTGGTGCGGGCGGTGACCGTGCCGGTCGATTCCTCGCCGTAGCCGAGGATGATTCGGGTCGGTGCCGCGTTGAGGGCGGCGACGTCGGGGCGGTAGGCGACGACCTGGCTGGAACGCTCCGACAGCAGCGGGTCGTCGCGGGAGCCGTCGTCCGCGGTGGGCAGACCGAACATCGCCGGATCCGCGGCGGGCGCGGCGAAGTAGTCGTCGGTGAATTCGCCCTGCCAGGAGGTCATCGCGATGAAGGACGCCATGCCCGCGCCGAATCCCTTCGCCGCGTAGGCGGCGCGATAGCCGTCCGCGGCACGCTCGGCCGCCGCGGCGTCGGGGAGCATCGACAGCAGGGGCGGTTCGTGGGCGACCAGGACGGTTATGTCGGCGGGATGGGCGGTGACGAGGGCCAGTGCGACGATCGCGCCGCCGCTGCTGGCGAACATCTCGACCGGACCGGCGCCGAGGGCCTCGATGACGGCGTGCACGTCTTCGGCGTGGACCGCGGGCACGTTGGTGGTCTCGCCGTCGGCGCGCACGCTGCGCCCGAGTCCGCGCGGGTCGTAGGTGACGACCGTGCGGTCGGGGAAATGCGACGCGAGCGTGGCGAACCCATTGGCCTCCATCGGCAGCCCGATCATGAGCAGCGGCGGGCGGCCAGCGGCGGTGGGCAGGGGCCCGTGCACATCGTAGGTCAGTGTCGCGCCGGAGATTTCGAGCTTGTGCGTCGTCATACCACTACTGACGGGCACGGCCGCGAAAACTCATCGGTGACCCTCAGAACAATCCGACGGTGAATCCCTCATCGATCACACCCCGGTACCGCGGCCCCGCGAACACCCGAAACCCGGCGTCGAGGCGGGGGACGAGGCCGTGCGAGTCGGGGATGTCGCCGAACGGCACCCGGTAACCGTTTCGGACCCCGTGGAACTCCCAGAGCCGTTCCATCTCGGGATGGCGTTGCCGGAAGCCGGGGTCGGCGGGAAACAGGTCGAGCCGCACCATCGCCGAGGAGACCAGTTTCCTGGGATTTCGGTTCACCGTGCGCGACACCGAGACGGCCGCCAGCTCGGGCCAAGCGACCGACCAGGAGCTACCGCGCGGATCGATCCATCGGATTCCGGCCGGCTCGAGCACAAGCGAACGAGGCCGGGTGACCGCCCGCCACGAGAGCAGACCGATCAATGCGATCAGCAGCATGATCGCCCCGAACACCACGGCCGCGATCGCCACCGCAGGACTGCCGGACACGCCACCCGTCAACCCGGCCGCGACGCCGAACACACCGAACCCACCGGCAACAGCGATCGCTGCCGCGGACTTCCCTTTCGCGCCGTGCGCTAGATCGACTACTACCGGCGGAGACTGCTCGCGATACACCCGCACAGCGTATGTCCCCCTGAGGGTGGGCGATCGCTGGTCAACTGATCAGGGGGAACTCAGGTAAGCATTTCGCGAGTAGCCACCGCCACCAATTCCCCCTGACCAACCGTCCAACTCCCCCGGCCAGCGAGCGCCCCGCGCTGATGTGCGCCAGGGCCGAACTCATGCGCCGACCCTGTTGCTCACCAACGTGATGCTGTACTGACTCACCGGCACCGCGGGCGCCTCTGCGTACGTCACCTATATCCGCGCGGGCGGCTGGGGCCCCGAACCAGACTCCGGCGTCCCGACCGGCGTACTACTGATCCCGATCGACTGGGCGATCCGTCGCTACTCCGAACCCTCCCACACCATCACCCGCTGGACCGAGCTCGACCACGGCGGCCATTTCGCCGCACTCGAGATCCCGACGAACTCGGCGCCGACCTCCGAGAGCTCTTTCGAGACAAGAGATCCTGACGACGCTCAGTTCGCCGAGACGGCTGCTCGGTCCTTGTGGAAAATGAGGAAGTCGCACGGGGTGGCGAGCAGCGGCACCAGATGCGGGTAGCTTTCCTCCAGCTCGCCCTTGCGCTCGAGGACGTACCCGAGCCGCATGTACCAGCCGCGCAAGGACTCCTTCACCGGATGCGTCCACCCGCGCGGCACCAGTAGCTCCAGCTGCACCGCCCGCGCACCCAGTTCGACACAGTGACGCTCGGCGAAATCGACCAGGGCCCGGCCGATTCCGGCGCCACGCCGCTCTGGCGCGCACACCAGCATGCCGAATTCGCCGATGTCGTCGGCCAATTGCTGAATACAGACGGCACCGACGATGCCGCCATCCTCGTCACGCGCCAAGGCGATATACCCGGCGGCGATCAACCCCGCCATCTCGGATGTCGTTGTGCGACTGGCACCGTCGCGCCACAACCCCTCCTCGGCCACCTCATATACCCGATTCACCAGGTCGGTCAGCTCGCCGACCAATGCCGCATCGCCAGCCGCCTCCACCGCCACCATCTCGATGGACACCATCGCCACTCCTCCTAGCATCGCAACGCGCCCCACCCCGCGCCCATGATCACATCCATGTATACGCCCACCCCAAGAACGCGGTGCTCAGCCCGCATTCCCGCGGTGTCAGTCCATGGGACACCTGCGCTTTCGACCACACCGTTGATCAGCACCTATTCGGGTGTCGACGTAGCATCGCGGTTGTGGTGGCGATACCTCTGAAGGGGCTGGTTGGGGGGCTGGATCCGGCGGCGTGCAAGTTGCATTGCGCGACGTGGAATGGTGCGGCTCATCCGATTGACGCGCTGGCGCACAGTTGGGCGGAGTGGGTTGGTTGGCATCGGTGGCGGGGTACCCGTGACGAATTCAATCGGCAATTCATCTTCTCGCTCGCCAGGGATCGGAGTCGGCCGACGCGGTGGCTATTCGGTGGCGTCTTCGAGGTTGTCGGGCGGCGGCCCTTGCCCGGTGCGAACGCTTACGATATCGAGTTGCGCGAGGACCTGATGGGCGCGTTCATCAAGCGCCTCGTCGTGTCGTTCAAACCACCGGGTCGGACTGTCCGGTTGAACATGGAGACCTATCTGGACCAGATCGAGGTCGCAGCGGTCTTGGAGTCGCCTTACGCCGGTGAGCCATTTCCCGGCCACGATCAGATCAATCACGCCCTCGGCGTGCTGGAGGTCGCCGTCGAACAGGACTGGCCCGATTGGCGTGGCGCGTTGCAGCACATGAAGGGCGTCTATGTGATCCACGACGAGGCGACGGGCAAGGCCTACGTCGGCTCGGCCTACGGCGACACCGGGATCTGGGCCCGCCTGCGCGAGTATGTGGACTCGCTGCACGGCGGCAATGTCGCGTTGCGCGAATTGGTCGGCGCGCAGGGCGCGGAGTACGCGCGCACGAATCTGCGCTTCGCACTGCTGGAGTTCTGGTCGATGCGGACGGCGGACGAGCATGTGCTCGCGCGCGAAAGCTATTGGAAGAACGTACTGCTGTCGCGAAAGTTCGGCTTGAACAGGAACTAGTGCCGAAGTTCCTGGACGGGGCACTAAGCCGAAGTCGGCCGCGGTCTCGGAGACGGCGAGCGTGCTGGCGGCCGCGATCGGATGCACGGCGAAACCCGCTGTCCAGACAGTCAATTGAGCGTCGATCCGCGCGCCTGAACTGGTGACCACGCCCTCGGGGCTGACGTCGGCGTTCTCGCGGACGGTGATACCGAAGCGTTCGAACGCGCTGCGCAGGTGGTGCTGCGCTTTGTCGGTGAGCCAGTCGCCGACGCCGCGGCGCGCGGCCATGGCGACCCGCAGCTCCGGACGTGCCTCGGCGATCTCGGTGGCGATCTCGATGCTGGTCAGGCCGCCACCGACGACGAGCACGGGCTCGCCGTCCCGCAGCTGCTCGAGTCGTTCCCGCAGCCGCAGGGCGGCCCGCTTGCTCGCCACATGGTGGGCGTGCTCGACCACGCCGGGCACGCCGAAATCGGCGACGGTGCTGCCGAGGGCGGCTCCCGAATGCTGACAGCAGGCGGCAGCGATCTGGATCACAGCCGATCGCCGTGTCTCAACCATACCGAAACTGATTGCGCCACAACGCATCACAGCGAACAAGTGGTCACCGCTCCACCAAAGCAAGAGGAGCCTGCCGCGGCGCGGGACAACAACCCCGGCCGCGACAGGCCCCTCCTCGAATCGGCCGCTACTGCTCGGCCGTCGCCCGATCCCGATCCGGGCTGCGTCGATAGGTCTCCCAGAACGTCGCGCCGGGAATGTTCAGCGCCAACGGATCGAAGACCGGGTCCAGGCCCGCCTTCTGCTGACGTTCGAAGTCGCGCAACGCCTTATAGGCGGGCTGCTGGAGAATGATGATGCCGATGATGTTGAGCCAGGCCATCAGTCCGACACCGATGTCACCGAGCGTCCACGCGTCGGTCGCGGTCGAGACCGCGCCCACCGCGACCGACACCAGTATCAGCGCCTGCAACAGCAGGGTGAGGTTCGAGCCGAGCGTGTTGCGGATCAGCGGGAGCGGAGTGGTCGCGTACTTGCCGAGCATGAACCGCAGATTCGTCTCGGCCATGTAGTAGTAGGCGATGATCGTGGTCAGACAGAAGAACGCCAGCGAGATGGCGACGAAGGACGCGCCGGCGCCGCTCCACAGCGTGTCGAAGCCGACCTGCGCGAAGGCCGGGCCCACCGCGGCGTCCGCGGGGAGCACGCCGCCCTCCGCCAGCACGGGCCCGGTCGCGGACTCACCGTCGAACACGCGGTACGCGCCGGTCGAGAGAATGAGGAAACCCGTTGCGGTGCAGATGAAGAGCGTGTCGACGTACACGGCGAACGCCTGCACCAGGCCCTGCTTGGCGGGGTGCGAGACCTCCGCCGCCGCGGCCGAGTGCGGGCCGGTGCCCTGGCCCGCCTCATTGGAGTAGACGCCGCGCTTGACGCCCCACATGACCGCCGAGCCGATGATCGCGCCGAACGCCGAATCGAGGCCGAAGGCACTGGAGAAGATCAAACGGATGACCGAGGGCAGTTCCCCGGCATTGGCGATCACGATCACCAGCGCCACCGCGATGTAGACCACGGCCATGAACGGCACCACGATCGAGGCGAACGCCGCGATGCGCTTGACGCCGCCGATGATCACGAACGCCAGGACGATCACTGTGCCGACAGCCACCGCCCATTCCGACACACCCCAGGCCTGATGCATGGCGGAGGCCATCGAGTTGGACTGCACGCTGGGCAGGAGCAGGCCGCAGGCGAGAACGGTCACCGCGGCGAAGATGAACCCGTAGACCTTGAACACCGGTGCCGCGCGGGTGTGCGCCATCGCCTTGCTGAAGTAGTAGGCGGGCCCGCCACGGTATTCGCCGGTGAGGCGGTCGCGGGTCTTATAGATCTGCCCGAGGGTGGACTCGACGAACGAGGTCGAGGCCCCAAGGAAGGCCACAGCCCACATCCAGAACAGCGCGCCGGGCCCGCCGAACGCGATCGCGGTCGCGACGCCCGCGATATTGCCGGTGCCGACCCGACCGGACAGCGACATGGTCAACGCTTGAAAGGACGACACGCCCGACGGCGACGTCTCGCCTTGGCGCATCTGCCGGATCATCTCCGGAACCTGACGCACCTGGACGAACCTGGAGCGTATGGAGAAGTACACGCCGGCCGCCAGACAGAGGTAGACCAGCGCATTACTCCATATGTAGTCGTTGATCGTGGCAAGAAATTCGGTCAAGACACACTCCTAGTGAACTTTCGACATCGACCGAGATCCTTGCACGGACCAAGCCGTCATTTGTTACAAATCAGTCAACACGGCGTCAACCTCCGTGGTCCGCGCCGAGGTTTTCCCCTGATCGCCGCCACCGGGCGAGCTGCTGTGGCGGGCAAGTTCGTCCGAGCCTCGCGTGCGAAACAGCGGACAACACTGCCCGGGACTCAGGTGTGCGAGTGCCCCGCGGAGCGGTCCGACCCGCGCTCGTCGACCCGCCCCGTACGCCGCTCACGGGCGGTGGCGCGCATGCGCAGTTGCCGAGGTTGCGGCACCACCGCCAGGGTCGGCCCGGTGTCGATGCCCGCGACGGTGCGCAGCCGCCAGCGCGCGGCGATCGTCGCCAAGGCCAGCGTGGCTTCGTTGAGGGCGAAGTTGTCCCCGATGCATTTGCGCGCACCGGCGGCGAACGGCAGCATCCCGTCGCGCGGGGACGGCGCGGAACGGGCGGGGTCGAATCGATCCGGATCGAACCGCTCGGGGTCCGGGTACAGATCGGCCCGGTGCTGGATCAGGTAGGTGCTGTAGATGACGGTGGTCCCGGCCGACAGCGCGTACTTTCCGAGCGTGGTGTCCGCGGTGACCATCCGAGTCTGCAGCCAGGCCGGTGGGCGCAGGCGCAACACCTCGGTGATCACCTGACCGGTGAACGGCAGGTTGGGCAGGTCCGCCGGACCGGCGGGGCGACCGGCCAGGACGGTGTCGACCTCGGCGTACACCCGGGCGGCGAACTCGGGATGCTGGTCGAGCAGGATCAATGCCCAGGCCAACGTGGCGGCACTGGTGTCGGTACCCGCGAAGAAGAAGGTGAGTACCTGATCGACGATCTCGTCGTCGGTCAGCTGCCCACCGCCCTCGCTGTCGCGGGCGAAGACCAACGCCGAGAACAGATCACCGCGATCGACTCCCTCCACGCGACGCGCCAGCACCAGCTCCCGGAGGATGGCGCGCGCCTCGGCGGCCGCCTCGATGCAGGCGCGGTTGCCCACGACCGGCCACCGGCGCATCCACGCGGGCACGATCGCGTGCCGCATGACACCGGCGAAGACGGCTTCGACGTCGCGGAGCAACCGCTGCTGGGTTTCCTCGGAGATCGCCTTGTCGAACAGCGTCGCGGCGATCACGTGGGCGGCGAGGGTGTGCAGTTGCGCTTTGACGTCGATGACCTGCCCGTCATGCCAGGTGTCGACCAGCTCGGCGATCTCCTGCGCCATCATCGGCGTGTACGTGGCGAGGCGCTCGGCGCGGAACGCCGGTTGCAGCAGGCGCCGTTGCCGCCGGTGCTTGGCGTGCGGACAGGTCGCCAAGCCCTCCCCGACCAGCGCCCGCCCATGGTCGAACACCGGGCCGCCCTTGTCGAAAACGCGGTCCTGGCGCAGCATTTGCCGAGTCAGCTCGAGATCGCAGACCACGACCGCGTTCCTCGGGCCCAGGCCGATACCGACCAGGTCACCGTGCGCGGGCAGCGATGTCATGAACCCCAACGGATCTCGCAGCAGCGGCACCAGGTGCCCCAGCACCGGCAGTCGCCCCGGGGCCATCGCGATCGGCGCGGCGGTGTGCGGGCCGGCCAGCTCAGGAGTCGCGCCGAAGTCTGCGGTCCGACGCCGAATCTTCTTTACTACCCGGCGAATTGGTGACTGTTCGTCCACGGCCGACTCCCCTTCCAGGCACGTCCGACTCCCGGCCATTGTCCGACGACCCGATCGACGCCACTACCACCCGGGCAGGTGGATTTCGACCGGGTACCCACCCGGCACTATCGCTCCGGCCGGGCGCGACACTCCCAGTCTCCCGCACCCGGCGGCGGTCCCACAGCACACCTCACCGTTGCCCCACCCGCAGTCCACCAGTGCGACACCTCTTCCCCGCGGTCATGATCGCCATGGCGTGGTACTCACAGCGCTTGATCACCCCCCGAAAACCCCATGCCCACAGAGACATTGACGGGTACGAGCGGGCGGGCATGAGGCCGGCGGCGATGATCGACGAGATCGACCGCGGGCCGCGACGCACCCCAGGCGTCGCAGACTTGCAACGCCACCGCATCGAGGCGACAGGCACCGAAATTATCGGGTTAATATTAACCTGTAAAGACTCTGCTACGCTCGCCACCATGGACGATGGACTCGGCGACCTATTGCATCGCGTGGTATCCCTGCTCGGCGAGGCCACGCGGCGGCGCGTGGACGCCACCGGCGGGTTAACCTACAGCCAGATGCGGCTGCTCGGCACGCTGGAAGAGAGCGAGCCGATGACCCAGCACCAACTGGCACAGGCACTCTCGGTCTCGGACCCGGCGGTCAGCCGCGCCCTGCGCCCCTTGGAGACAGCCGGATTCGTCCAGATCGCCCCCGACCCCGAGCACGGACGGCGACGACTGGTCAGCACCACCGAAGCGGGCCGAGACGCCTTCCACGCCACCGGGAAACCGCTCTACGACGAGCTACGCACCGCCCTGCGCAAAGCGGGCTTCCCCTACGAGCGCTATCTACGCGACACCCTGCGTTTGGCAGAGCTCCTCGAGCGATCGCGATAGGCGCATGGGCACCAAACCACCCAGCATCGAGCTCGGCTGGCCACCGCATCGGATCGGCGCCTTCGTCGATGCCGTGCTCGCCATCGCGATCACACTGCTGGCGATCGAACTGGAGCGGCCGAGGCACGAGGACCTGGTCGACGCCGGCGCGCTGGCCGAATTCCTCTGGCGCGAGCGGTCGTCGTTCGTGGCGCTGCTGCTCGCGTTCTTCCTGCTCTGGTCGGTGTGGCGCCGCCACCATGTGCTGATCTACCAGGTCGAACGGGTCGACCGGTACACACTGGCCGCGCACGCGCCGATGCTGCTGTTCGCGACGCTGTTGCCGTTCGTCACCGCTCTGTTCGGCCACGCCTCGGGCAACCCGCTCGCGGTCTGTCTGTTCGCCGGTGTGGCCGCGGCGCTGTCCACCAGCGAGGCGGTGGTCAAAGAGATCGCGGCCCGCCGGTCGGTGCTGGCCGAGCGGGTCACGCCCGCGGCGTTGCGCGCGCAGGCCGACGGGTCATATGCCGTGGCAACGATTTTCGCCGTCACCGCCGCCCTGGCCTGGCTCAGCCCCGAGGTGTGGGTGGTGTGGCTGTTCGCGCCGCTCGGCGCCGCACTCGGCGGCAGGCTGATCGACCGAATTCGCGGTCCGCAGCCGCTTTCGAAAAGGGACTGAGCTGCCGGGAAGAAGACCTGCGCCGCGCACCGATGAATTTCGCGGCCGCGTCGGGTCTACATCGGCAGAACAGATCCATCCGAACGCGGGAGGAAAACCGTGACCGAGAAGACCATCAGTGCCCTGCCCCCTGTCGTCGACCGGCAAACCTGGCAGGCCGCCCTCGACGAGCTGCGGGTACGGGAGAAGGCCGCGACCCGGGAACTCGACGCCATCGCCGCACAGCGCCGCAGGCTGCCGATGGTCGAGCTCCCGGACTACACGTTGATCGGCCAGGACGGCCCGATCCGGCTGGCCGATATCTTCGACGGACGCGCCCAGCTCATCGTCTACAACCACATGTGGTCCGACGGCGCGCAATGGCAGTGCGGCGGCTGCACCGGGCTCACCTCGCAATACGTCCGCCTGGGATTCCTGGACAACTACGACGCGCGTTTCGTGGTCGTCACCAACGGTCCGATCGAGGAGGCACTCGCCTACAAGGCCAAGGTCGGCAACAAGATGGACTGGTACTCCGCCGCGGAGAGCTCGTTCGGCGCGGACGTCGACGCGGCGCCCGGCTCGGGTTTCGCGGTGAACGTCTTTCTCCGCGACGGCGACAAGGTCTACCGCACCTGGCATACCAACGGCCGCGGCACCGAACAGCTCAGCCACACCTTCCCCTTGATCGATATCCTGCCGTGGGGCCGCCAAGAGGAATGGCAGGACTCCCCCGCGGGCTGGCCGCAGTCGCCCACCTACTCCAAGTGGCTCGACTCCCCCGACATCGCCGAGCGCTACGGCCAGGGCCGAGACGCCTAGCGAGGCCGAGGGCAGGAGTCGTCAGTGGGCGACGACTCCGCTCAGTTCGTTCGGCGCGGCGGGCAACGCGACGGTCGCGGCCACCGCACCGGCGGCGAGATCCACCCGATGGACCTGTTTGGTCGCGGGATCGGACACGTAGGCCATGCCGCCGCGAACGAACAGCGCCGGGCGCGCCTCCTGCCACTTCAGCGGTTCCTGCCAGGGCGCGAGCACCGGGATCGACCGGGTGACGGTGCCCGCGACCGGATCGATGACGTGCAGGCGGCCGTCGGTGCCGAGCACCAGCGCCTCCCCGAGCGGGCCACGCGCCAGCGAACGGAAGGTGTAGCTGGTGCCGATGTCGACCAGCCGCAGCGTGCCCGCGACCGTGTCGATGAGCGAAACCTGCTGCGGGCGCTCCAATTCGGCGTCCTTGTCCTGCTTGTAGTCGGCCAGCACGATCGGCGAGACGTCGCTGCCCGCGGCGTTGCCGATACGACCATACGGCGTCGGGCTGACGACCTTGGTGAAGGCGCCGTCACGGAACACCAGAGCGCCGGTCTGGCAGCCGATCACGACCGCTTCGTCCTTGGCTGCGGCCTCGCCGTGCACGCCGGGGCAGTCCTCGCTGCGGGCGATCTCCTTGCGCTGCTCATCGAGCGCCACCGCGCCCACTCGCTTCTCCTCGGTGCCCAGCGTGACGACCAGGTTCTTGTTCGCCAGCTCGACCGCGACCCCGTGGTGCGGCGCCGCGGCGCGGTACTGCTCGGTGGGCGGCTTGCCCTTGCCGAGCGAGGCGGAGGCGAAACTGGTGACCTCACCGCTGCCGTCGGCGAACAGCACGGTGCGACCGGCGTGCCGCACGACGTGCCCCGGCTTCGCGGCCGGGAATTCGGTCCCGGTGAACTCGGCGCGCACCGCGTCGAACACCCGGAATCCGTCCTTCACCGACACCAGTAGATGCCGGTCGTCCCCGGCCGGGTTGAGCCGGTTGAAGCCGTCCAGCCGCGCCTCGCCGGTCTTCGCCAGCGTGGTCGGGTCCAGGACGTAGATGCCGCCGTCATAGGTGACCGCGATCGGTTCGCTACCCGGTGGGCGCTTCGATTCCTCTTTCGAATCATCTGTGCCGCAACCACTTACCGCGACCAGCGCGGCGATGATTCCGGACAGGGCGACCGGCTTGGCGGTACGTGACCACATGTGCATTCATTACTCCGTGTTCTCGTGGGGAGGTCAGGCAGGCGGCGCGGCGAGGCCGCGGACGATCGCCGAGGTGTTGGCGCGGGTCATCTCCAGGAAGGTGCCCGCGCCGCCGCCGGGTTCGGTCAGCGACTCGGTGTACAGCGCGATGACCTGCACGTGCAGACCGGCGTGCGCGGCGAGCACGCGGGCCAGCTTGTCCGGCTGGGAGGAGTCGGCGAAGATCGCGCCGACGCCCGCCGCGCTGATGGCGTCGGCCAGTGCGCTGAGGTCGGAGGCGCTCGGCGAGGCGAGGGTGGTGCCGGAGGGGATCACCGCGCCGACCACCTGGAAGCCGAAACGCTGTGCGAGATAGCCGAAGACATGATGGTTGGTCACCAGCTTGCGACGCTCGGCGGGGATGCCTGCGAACTGCTCGCCGACCCACTGGTCGAGCCGGTCGAGCTCGGCGAGGTACCGATCGGTGTTGGCCCGGATCGCCGCCGCGTCCACCCCGCCGACATGCTCGACGACGGCCGCGGCAATCGCCTCGACCGCCACGCGCACCCGCTTGGGGTCGGTCCAGAAGTGGGGGTCGGGGCGGCCCACCGCGGCATCGGAGGTGTAGCTGATCGGGTCGACGTGCTCGCCGACGGCCAGCGCCGGGACGCCCGCGCTCTGCGCCGCCGCCACATGCCGCGCGACACCTTCCTCCAGGCCGAGCCCGTTGTGCACGACCAGCGCGGCACGATCCAGCTTCGCGGCTTGCTGGGCGGAGACCCCGAACGAATGTGGGTCGGCGTTGGGCGGCATCAGCACGGTGACCTCGGCGGCGGAACCGACGACGGCGCGGGTGAGGTCGCCCAGGATATTGGTGGTGACCACGATGCCGGCGCGTTCGCCGTCGCCTCCGCACCCGGCGAGCAGCGGTAGCGACAGGGTGAGCGAAATGATCAGGCGTATCACGGTTTTCATTCGCCGGTCGCCACCATGTCGGTCGGGGCAAGGCCGACACCGAAGGTGCGGGCCAAGCGCAGGTTGTCGTTGTAGGCGATCTCGTAGACCTGCCGCCGCGGCGCGTCGTTGACGTAGGCCCGGTTGGTGTCGACCAGGATCACCGGGACCGGGGCGTCCGCCGCGAGGGGTTCGAGCAACGCGACTCGAGCTGTCTCCCCGCCGGTTTCGGCATCGATACCGTGCAGCGTGCCGTCCCGGGTCAGCGTGAGGATCGACGCGCCCTCGCCCGCCGTGTTCACCGCGACGACCGGGCCGACCGGCGCCAGCGTCCAGCGCCGCTTGCGCACGTCGAGCAGCCACAATCCCTGCTGTCCCGCCGGGGCGGTGAGCGTCGCGCTGCCGCGACGATGTGTGAAGACAGTCGCCCTTTCGGCGGACTCCCGCGGGTAGCGGATCTTCTCGCCGACGAAGGTCTCGTTCTGCCGGGTCACGACGAGAGCGCCGTCGGCGCAACCGAATACGACGCCGCGTCGCGTCACCGCCTGCCCGCGCGGGTCGGGGCACGGTTCGGTGATATCGGTGACCGCCGCGTTGTCGCGGGTGCGCACCCGCACCCCAGCACCGGTCGCGACCAGCAGGTGCTCAGCGTACGGAACGGCGGCGCCGTCGGCGATCCTGACTCGCTCGACGATCGATCCTTGATCGAGCGCGGCGCGATCCAACACCATCGTCGCACCCCCGTCGAGTTGCAGCGCGGCCACCACGGGATCGCTGTACGCGGCGCGCACCTGCCCCTCGACGGTGCCGAGATCGCGGATCGGGGCGCGGTAGTAGTGCACGTGGTCACCGTGATCGACCATCCAGCCGCCACTGTCCACGATGCGCGTCGAATTCGCCGCGCTCACATAGCCGTAGCGGCCGTCGCCCGCGATCTCGCGCACGCTATCGGCCGTGCCCGAATCCGCCACCTGCTCGGTGGTCAGATCCAAGACCTGGATCGCCCCGGTGCCGCGATCGGCGAGGACCAACCGCGACTGCGGCTCGGCCGTCTCCTGCGCACCCGCCACATAGCCGTGCGGCGTCTCGACGGTGCCCGGCGCCTCGGTGGGTGTCCCGCACCCGGCCAGCGGTAACACGGCCAGCGCGCTCGCCGTGGCTGCGGCCGCGCGAACCCCCTTGCCGCGCAGCCGATCACGTAGCACCGCAGCCAGCGCGGACAGGAAGAACAGACCCACCGCCACCGCGGCGATGGTCGCACCGCCCGCCGTACCGGCATGCCAGGAGATCAGCAGCCCCAGCACCGTGGCCAGCCCGCCGAGCAGTGCCGCGAGCGCCATCACGGTCGGAATCCGGTCGGCCCAGTACGTCGCGGCCGCCGGTGGCGCGATGAGCAGCCCGAAAACCAGCAATGTCCCGACGATGTGGAACGACGCCACGATGGCCAGCGTCACAAGGCCGACCAGCGTCACGTGCGCGAGCCGCGGGCGCAGTCCGAGGGTGTGCGCGGTGCGCGGGTCGAAGGTGGAGGCCACGAACGCACGATGGCCGAGCACGGCGACCATTCCCGCGATCGCCACCGCGAACACGAGAAACACCAGATCCGTTGTTCGCACGGCGAATACGTCACCGAACAGGAAACCGGTCAGATCCGCTGCGAACGACTGGGAACGCGACACCATGACGACACCCGCCGCCAGCATGCCGACGAACAGCAACCCGATGCCGGTATCGGCCGAGAGCCGCCGATTGCGGCCCAAGGCCGATACACCCAAAGCCATTGCGGCACAACTGATCGTGGCCCCGATCAGCAGGTTGCCGCCGAGCAGCGATGCCGCCGCGACGCCGGGCAGCATGCCGTGCGCCATCGCGTCGCCCAGAAAGGCCATGCCGCGCACCACCACCCACGTCCCAGCCAAGGCGCAGATCGCCGAGACCAGCAGGCCGCCCCAGAGCGCCCGTTGCACAAATGCCACCTCGAACGGGGCGAACAGCCATTCCATGGGCATACAGTAGAATGAAAATGATTGTCATTACAAGTGAGGTGTGATGTCCCCTACTCCCGACCCCATCGCGATCCGGCTGCGCGGGTTGTTCGCCGGCTATCCCGGCCGCGCCGTCCTGCACGACGTGAGCGCCGACATTCCCGCGGGCAAGGTCACCGCCCTGGTCGGGCCGAACGGTTCCGGAAAGTCGACGCTGCTCGCCGTCCTCGCCGGGGTGCTCGCGCCGACCGCGGGGACGCTCTGGCACACCTCGCAGCACCGTCCCGCGTACGTGGTGCAACACACGAGCGTGCCGCCGACGCTGCCGATCACCGTGCGCGAGACGGTGCGCATGGGACGGTGGGCGCATCGCGGCCCATGGCGACGGCTGACCCGGGCCGATCGCGGCATCGTCGACGACTGCCTCGTCCGCCTCGACCTCGCCGATCTGGCCACCCGCCGGCTCGACGACCTGTCCGGCGGTCAACGGCAGCGCGTTCTGCTCGCCCGCGCCCTCGCCCAAGAAGCGGAGGTGCTCCTCCTCGACGAGCCCGCCGCCGGCCTGGATTCCCGTACCCAGCAAGCGATCTCACAGATCCTGCGCGACATCAGCGCCACCGGCGTGACCGTCGTCCAAGCGACCCACGACCCCGACGAAGCCGCCCGCGCCGACCATCACCTCACCCTCCGCACCGGCAAACTCCTCCCCCTCGAGCACACCCGCCGATCCGACAGCGCCTAGCGTGCCGCCCAGCCGGGGCCGAGGGGTTGACCTGGGGAAACGAGTAGTCGACTACTCGGGTGGGCTGCTATTTCCCGGCGAACCATGACGGGATGAAGTATCGAATCATTACCGCGCTCGGGCTGGCCGCAGTCTCGAGTGTCGCGCTCACCGCATGTCCGGGCACGTCCAGTGTGCCGGGCTCGAATCTGCTCGATCTGATCAATCAGAGGCGGGCGGCCGTGCACTGCGACCCGGTGTCGGGGGACGATCAGTTACGGGTCGCGGCCGAACGGCACGCCGTCGATATCCGGGACCATCCGGAACACTTCGGGCCGCCTGGAACGGATCCACCGCTGGCCGACATCCACACGGGCACCGACAACACCGACGGCGGGGCACGGATCACCGCGGCGCGCTACGCCCCGTTGGTCCGCTGGGGCGAGATCATCTACTGGGCCGGCGGACCACCGGGAAACACCCCGCAAGCCACCGTCGACTGGTGGATGCAGAGCGACGGCCACCGGCCACATATCGAGAACTGCGCCTATACCCACGCCGGCATCGGACTCCTCTACCCCGGCGGCACCCAGTGGATCGCGGTGGTGGACTTCGCCTCCCACTGACCACACCGCGAACCCGCGCGGCTTGGCCAGGCACTATAGCGCGGCGGCGTTCCGGATCTGCCCAAACCCGTTGCGCGAAAATTGATCCCGGTGGCTCACGCTAGAGAACGGGCCCGAGCGGGCGCGGATTCGCGTCCAGGCACAGGGCGAGCATGGTCACCAGGCCCACGCCGGTGGTGAGCAGGACCGCCGCGGCTATGTCGATCAAATAGTGCTGGCCGAGGACAATTCGGCTCGCCAACGTGGGAATGGGCGCGATCAGGGCGACAACCGTGAGCACTGTGCGCGGTGGGAGCCAGCTGCGCGCAGAGCACGATGGTGGCGAAGGCGATGGTGACCGCGATGACGCCATGCCCGCTGGGATAGGTCCAATCCGCGGCTGGCAACGGCGGCCCCGGTCGTTGAAAGACGCTCTGTGACAGCGCCGTTGCCGCGCAGCCCGCCAGGAGAACCGCTGCGAGCGCCAGGTTGCGGCCGCACCGTGCACCTCCGGGAGAACCCGGAAATCCGGTTGGCCCGGAACCTGGGTTCCGGGCCGTCCGGATCAGCCGGCAAGACCCAGATCGGTCAGCTTCCGACTGGCTCGGCCGACGCGTTCACACGACAGACCCGCCAGGTGAAGGACGATGGGGTCCAAGTGGTTTCGCGTGTCGATGACGGAACGGCCGTCGAGCAGGCAGGCGACTCGCTTCCAGTCGAGGTCGCGGAACTCGGGCCACTCGGTGAGCAGCATGACCGCCGCCGCGCCATGCGCCGCGTGGTAGGCGGTCTCCATGACCCGCACCCGACCGGTGACGCCGGGCACCGCGTCGCGCACGCTCGGATCGTAGGCGCGCACGTCCGCACCCTCGGCGGCCAGCCGCTCCGCGATCGCCAACGCCGGGGAGTCCCGCAGGTCGTCGGTGCCGGCTTTGAAGGTCAAGCCGAACATGCCGATTCGCGCCCCGGCCAGGCTGCCGCCGACCGCCGAACGCACCTTGTCCACGACGAGCTCGCGCTGGCGGGCGTTGGTGTCGATGGCCGCCCGCAGCAGCGGGAACTCGCAACCGACCGCCTCCGCCGAACGCAGCAGGGCGTGGGTGTCCTTGGGCAGACACGATCCGCCCCACCCCGGGCCCGGACGGAGGAACTGGTTACCGATGCGCTGGTCGTAGCCCATGCCCGCGGTGACGTCGCCGATATCCGCACCGAAGGATTCGCACAACTCCGCGATGGCGTTCACGTAGGACAGCCGCGTGGCCAGGTAGCAGTTCGCCGCGTATTTGATCAGCTCCGCACTCGCCGCACCGGTCACCAGCACCGGGGCAGCGAGCCGGTCGTACAGCGCCGCGACCTTGTGCGCCGCTTCGGGATCGCTCGAGCCGACCACGATCCGGTCGGGATTCAGGAAGTCGCTGACCGCCGATCCTTCGCGCAGGAACTCGGGGTTGGAGACGACCGAGACGTCGTCCCGGTCGATCAGCCCGTTGATCCGCACCGTGCTCCCGACGGGCACCGTCGACTTGTTCACCACGACACAGCCCGGCGCCAGCTGGTGGCGCACCTCCGCGATGACGGACTCCAACGTGCTCAGGTCCGCGGCACCGTCGGCGCCCATCGGGGTCGGCACGCACAGGATGACGAACTCGGCGCCGGTGACCGCCGCGCTCGCGCCGAGCACGAAGCTCAGTCGCCCGGCGGCCAATCCGTCCACGACCAGTTCACACATCCCCGGTTCCGCGATGGTGGAGGCACCGCCGGACAAGGTTTCGATCTTCGCCGGATCGACGTCCGCGCACACCACGCGATGTCCCAGCGAGGCCAAGCACACCGCCGTCGTCAGTCCGACGTAGCCGGCGCCGATGACAGCGATATCAGAATTGAACACAGCATTCATCTCCTTGCTCATGCGAACGGGCGATTTCAGAGCGGGATCGCCCGAATGCCTTGGTATGGAGCGTCTTTCCCCAGATAGTCGACAGTCTCGAACAAACCGACCGCGTCCATCGGGAAGCGCGCGCCCGCCTCGGCCGCGAATATGCACGGCTGGATCGTCTTTCGTTCCGAGGCGCCGGAACCGCCGCTCTTACGAATGTGTTTGTGCGTGTGGATCAGGATGGGCATGAACCCACCGCCGAGGAAGGACCCGCTCTGCAGGATCGCGCCGCCGACGCAGTCGATCACCAAACCCTTGCCGAGGATGGCGTCGCGGCCCTGGTAGTAGTAGGACGGCGTGGCGAGCGTGCCGTGCTCGACATGGAAGACACCGGCCGAGAGCCCGATGATCGAGCGCCCGCCGGTCCGCAGCACGGACCGGTAGAAGTCGACCAGGATCGGCCGCACCTTCGCGTCCGGCAGCTTGAATTCCGGGCACAGCAGCACGATGCGCATCAGTTCCGCGAGCGTGATCCCGGCGCCGCCCGGCCCGGGGAACTCCTGATCCCACGGCACCAGATAGTCCGCCGCCTCGACCATGCTCGTCCCGGCATCCTCGACGATCAGCCGTTCGGCGTCGGTGCTCGCGGGCGCGACCGAGGTCTTGCCGAGGACTCGTCCCGCGAGCAGATACCTGCTCTCCAGCGTCTTCGCGGTGCTGGCGGTGATCAGTAGATCGATGCGTTCCCGCGCGGTCTCCGGAATGTCGAACAGGTGATCGATGCCGTCGGTGGGCACGTTGATCTTCGCCTCTAGGGTGCGCGCGGGCAGCGGCTGATACGCGGCCACCACCTCTTCGAGCGCCGCGGCGTACTCCCCCGGTCCGAGCCGCCGCAGCTCCTCGGCGGCCAGCGCTCGATAGTCGTAGGGAATCGCGGTCGAGGTGGACAGCACCACACCGGCCAGCAGTGCCCGGTGCCGGTCGTCGTCCAGCGATTCCGCGGCCAGTTCCAGCGACAGGTACGGCGACCGCTCACCGGACTTGTGGACCCAGCTCACGGCGAAGGGGTGCTCGAACCGGCAGAGTTGCGAGAACAATTGGTAGGCAGTGTCTTCGGACTTGATCCAGGTGGCGACCCGGGTGCGGGCCCCGGCCGCGTCGGTGACTTCGGCAAGCATGTCGGGCGCCACGCGCAGGAGCTTCGAAACTTCCTCGATGGTTTGCATTTCGGTGTGCCTCTTTCGATCTTGTGATTTGTGCTCAGATATTGATGAATCGACTACCGAGAGCCGCCATGAACCGATGCTCCGGAAGTCGCATCGGGGGCACGGGTGTCACGGTGCCGCACAACAGATCCAGTTGGATGAGCAGCCCCTCCTTGAAATGGTTTCCGCAGAGCGTGAATTGCTGCCGCATGACGGCATCACGGATATAGACGGCGTGCAGGTTCTTGTAGTCGTGCGCGACGCCGAAGTGCGGCTCGAATACCAACGTCACATGCCTGCCGGAGGCGAGTTCCACATCGGCGAAGCGATAACGGAATTCGGCGCCGTAGGGCACCAGCGAGTGCCGCAGGCAGTCGCGCGCCAGGTCACCGGGGAAAGCGAAGCCGGCCAGGTCGGCGTGCCCGATATCGCCCTTGGACGAGGCGTAGAGCTCGATCTCGGGCAGGTCCGTCGCCCTCGTGCGCACCCGCATCTCGGGTGTGATCGAGACGGGCTCGGTGCGCAGATACCGCCGATACCGCTCGGGCGGGAGAATCGAGCGCAGAATGCTCAGCATGTGGAAGAACTCGTAGCCCGCCTCGCCGTATCGCGTGTCGACGAATCTGCCGTTCGCGATGTCGTGCTCGCGGTTCTTGGTGAACTCGATGGTGATCTTCTTCGGCTCGTCCGCTCGGCCGAATTCCCGGACCGACTCGGCGAACTGGCGGACCGCCGCGCTGTAGGCGTAGACGTCGTTGACGATGATGCGTGCCTGCGGGTATTGCCGGCCCAGCCTGGCGAGGTCGGGCAGTTCGGCGGGATAACAGGCCGGCTTCTCGAGCAGGATGCGCGCGTCCGGCCTGCCACGCAGGATCTCGGTGACCACCGGAAGATGGGTGGCCGTCGGGGTCGCGACCACCCACGCCGCCACCTCCGACGGGTCCGGTACCGCTGCCAAGTGATCGAAATCCGCGCCACCGCGCCGATCGACGGTGACCACCTCGTGCCCTGCCTGTCCGAAGTACTCGGCGTGCCGCGCGCCGATCATGCCCAAACCGATTACCGCGATGCGCATGTCAGACCGCCTCGGCACGCCGGGCGTACTCGGCCGCATTGGTGCCCGCCGCGCGGCCGAGTACCGCGCCCGCCATCAGCCCGGTGCCCGCCGGATATCCCTGGTCGTAGAGCCCGCCGACGATCACCCCCGCGGCATAGAGTCCGTCGATCGGTTCCCCGCCGCCGCGCACCTCGGCCTCCTCGGTCACCGAGAGTCCGCCGTAGGTGAAGGTCAAGCCGGCGACCACCGGGACGAAAAGGTAAGGCGGCGTGTCGATATGCGTGACCGCGTGCTCGTCACCGTTGAGCCGATCGACCTCGTCGCGCAGTGCGCCCGCATCGATGGAAAGCTGCCGAGCGCCGTCCTCGAGCGAGGGGGTGATGAGCGACGCCGGGTCACTGAAATAGCTGTCGGGCAGCCCACCCGCGTTGATCACCTTGCTGTCGAAGATCTGGAAGGCGATCTTGCCTGGCTGTTCCATGATCTTCTGCCCGAGCGTGACATAGGCCAGATTGCTGTACTCGGCGCATTCGTCGAAGAAGCGCCGACCGCCCCGGTTGACGACGATGCCGCGCGGGAAGGCATAGCGGGTCAGCTCATGCGATCGCGACATCTGGCCGGGCAACAGGTAACTGGGCAATCCGATGCCCTGCGGCGTGGTGTGGCACTTACGCCAGTTGCCCGCGGTGTCCGCGCCCAATGCGATAGCGGCGGCCATGGGGAGTCCGTCGTTGAACGGCACGCCACGCAACTTCACATCGCGCCAGTGACTGCCCAGGTGATGTCCGCGCAACTGCGCGTTGCCCTCGAAGCCGCCGGACGCGAGGATCAGCGCGTCGCAGACGAGCGGGAACGCCGAGCCGGAACCGAGCAGCCGGTACTTCCCGGCCGTGGCGGGTTCTATACCGGTTACCTGGTTCTCGTAGTAGACGACGCCGCCGAGCCGCTCGTACTGGTCGAAATTGCGGTCCTGCAGGCCCTGACCGCCGCCGTCGAATACCACCGGAACATCGCCGGGCAGCGGGTTCTGGCGCGGCACCCAGCGCTGACCGAGCCCGTGCATCCAGGAGAGCGCGCTGTTGGCCCGATGAATGATCGACTCGATGAGTGCGGCATCCACCTGGCTGCCCGAAACACGCAGCCAGTCGTCGAGGTAGTCGTCCTCGGTGTACTCGCGCCGCCCGGCGAGCAGTGCCTCGACCCGGCGCTCGTCGGCCTCGTCGAGCAGCGCGGCGATGTAAGACCGGTCGTGCCAAGGGAACCGCACGCTCTTGGTCAACGCGCTGTTGCCGCCGCGCAGGTCCTTCGGCGCGGTTTCGAGGACCACGACCGAGTCCGCGCCTGCCTGCAGCGCCGCGATTCCCGCACACAGGCCAGCATTTCCCGCCCCGACGACAACGACCTGCCATTCGTGATGAATACTTGCTCGGGCATTCACGCAGAACCCTCCTTTTTGTCGAATCCCCCAGGGCAGCAGGCTGCCGACGATGATTGCGAATCCCCCGTGCGGGTAAATCCCGGACGAACCCGCGACGATCCCTTTCGGTTAACCGTCGCAAACTGGTCGTCCCAGTCTTGCCTCGACTGTGCAGTCCGCCAAGAGTTTTCGCTGTTCAGGCCGCGTTCGGAACGATCGTGGGCTGTTCGCGAACAGGCTCGAACACCCGCCGGCCGCACGGCCGGTGCGGCTGCCAGCGGCGACGCGACCGACCGGCGCGACACCGCACGCCGTGTACGAAACCGGTCACGAACGAGTGTTCAACCCGCACTGTGCATTCCCCACACAACACGGGCACGACGAGCTCGTCGGCCGGCGCCCGCGCGTACCGCCGACCCGGCACCGCGCGGAAAAACAAGCCGTGCAGCGCATTTGCGACACACGGCGCAGTGGCCACGTGGGAGTTCGGCGCAATCGCTTGCGCTACAACCTGATCGACCCCCTAAGGGGTGCTCATCTGGGGGAGACCGTTCCGAAACTTCTGCCATGCTGGAAGCTATGGAGCGAGCGGAGGAGGGTGGGCCCGCCCTATCGTCGACTGACCTACCTGAGCCGGGCGGGGCCGGCTCTCCCAAAGAATTCATCGCCGCATTGCGGCTGTTGAAGGCTTGGTCCGGGTTGGCCTACCGGCAATTGGAAGGCAAGGCCGCGGCGTCCGGGGATGTGCTGCCGTCCAGCACGATCGCGACCACACTCGGGCGCGACACCCTGCCGAGGGAAAGGTTCGTCATCGCGTTCACCCGGGCGTGCGGACTCGACGGCGACCAGATCAAGAAGTGGCTCGATGTCCGGCGGTATCTCGCGATGCGCGTGCAGTCGCCGATCCGCGTTGTCACCGAGAGCGTGCCAGCCGACGAGCCGGATCCGCCCGCCGAGCCAACGAAAGCGGAACGGCGAAAACATGTTTCGGTATGGATGTACCTGATCGGCCTCACCGTGGCCGCGGTGATCGGCATCGCGGGGACACTGGCCGTGCAGTACTGGGTGTTGCACACGCACGACGACACGGTCCCCACGGTGAGCCAACCGCTACCGGGGCTGGCCCTCGCCGACGTGGGCAGCTGGGTACGCATCCAACCGGCTCGCACGCCTGAACTGTGCCTTGCCGAAGGGCGCGACCGCACCCAGCGCTACCCCACCGCCATCGCTGCTCAGCGCGTCTGTTCGTCGTCCTCGCCGCGGGTCTACCTCGACCCGATCGACGAGGGGACGGTCCAGATCCAATGGCACCACTCGAGATACGGCATCGGCTGCCTCACCGTCCTGACCGGCGGACCGGGCGACAACCTGCTCGAACCCCGAGACGACTGCTCCGACGACAATCCCGCCCAGCAGTTCCGGATCGAGCCGACGGGCCCCGCGAGCGCGGCCCGCTTCCGCATCCGCACCACCGCCACGAATCACTGTCTGGCGCTGCGTGGTCAAGACACCGCCGACGGCGCCGAGATCGTCCAGGGCCGCTGTTCAGGTGCCCGTGACCAGGAGTTCCTGATCCACCTGATCCCACCCGCATAAGGCATGCGAGCCCACAGATCCAGACATCGACATCCAGCACTGAACAGACCCCGGCACGAGCTTCGCCGTGGTTCTGGACGCTGGCGCGAGGGGCCGCTGTCTTGTCAGGGTGGCAGCGGAGGGGCCGGGGTGGCGGGGGCGCGCAGTACTGTGAAACGTCTACTCCTGGGCACGGAGGGAAGGAAGGGCGAGAGATGGACGACGTGCGACGCATCCTGACGCCCGGCGAGACCTGTTGGCGGATCGCGCGGGCCGAGCGGCTGGCGTGCATCGTCGACGCGGCCGAGTATTTTCGGCATGCCAAGTCCGCGATGTTGCAGGCGCGCAAGCGCATTGTGCTGATCGGGTGGGACTTCGATACCCGGATCAAGCTCGAGCCGCGCGAGCAGACCCTCGACGGGCCGAACCGGCTGGGCAAGTTCCTGTCCTGGCTGCCGAAGCAGCGCCCTGACCTCGACATCTACCTGCTGAAGTGGAATGTCGGCGCGTTCGCCGCGATCGGGCGCGGCATGACGCCGATCTTCGTCGTCAACTGGCTGACCGACCGACGGTTGCATTTGGAGATGGACGGCGCGCACCCGATCGGTTCGGCCCATCACCAGAAGATCGTGGTGATCGACGACGCGCTCGCGTTCTGCGGCGGCATCGACATGACCGTCGACCGCTGGGACACCAGCGACCACCTCGACGACAACCACTATCGCACCGAGCCGAACGGCCACCGGTACGGCCCGTGGCACGACGCGACCACCGCCGTGGACGGCGAGGCGGCGAAGGCGATCGGGGAACTGGCCCGATCCCGCTGGCAGGCGGCGACCGGTGAGCGGCTGGCACCGGTCGAGGAAATCGCCGGGGCGCAGCCGTGGCCCGACGGACTGGCGCCGACCATGCGCGCGGTGGACGTGGGCATCGCGCGGACGCTCCCTGAGCTCGCCGACCGCGCGGAGGTACGCGAGATCGAGACCCTATACCTGGCGGCGATCGCGAGCGCCACCCGGTCGCTGTACATCGAGAGCCAGTATCTGGCCTCCCGCACGCTGGCCGAGGCGATCGCCGCGCGGCTGCGCGAGCCGGACGGCCCAGAGATCGTGCTGGTGCTGCCGCGGCACGCCGACGGCTGGCTCGAACAACAAACGATGGACGGCGCCCGGCGGCGCCTGCTGCATCTGTTGTGGGAGGCCGACTCCGAGGGGCGGTTGGGCGTCTACTACCCCGTCACCGCGGCCGGTGCACCGATCTACGTGCACGCCAAGGTGCTCGTGATGGACGATCGGCTGTTGCGGGTCGGCTCGTCGAACCTCAACAACCGATCCATGGGCTTCGACACCGAATGCGATCTCGCGGTCGAGGTCACCCCCGACACCGCGGACGGCGCCGTACTGCGGCAGACCATCCTGGAGATCCGGCGCCAGCTGGTCTGCGAACATCTCGACGCCGACTCCGCGAAGTTCGACGCGACCCTCGCCGAGACCTCGTCGCTGCTGCGCACCGTCGAGGCCCTGCGCGGACCCGGCCGCACTCTGGTGCGCTTCGAGCCGGAAACCGTTGCGCACGAAGACAGTCCGCTGGCCGAGAACGAGCTGATGGACCCAGAACGCACCCCGCCGAGCCTCTGGGACCGTCCCGTGCTCAGCCGGGGGCTGCGCCGGTTGAAGGCGTCGGGCGCGGTGCGCTGGTAGGCAGCCGCGGCCGCGCGAACTGCTCGGTGGTGGGCAGCCGCACCATCACCGACAGCCCACCGTCGAGACGTGGTGCGAGGGTGAGTGTTCCGTGGTGGGCCTGGGTGATGCTGTTGGCGATCGCGAGGCCCAGACCGACGCCGGCGTGGTGCGCGCTGCGAACGCGCTGGGTGCCACGTTGAAACGGTTCGGTCAGCGTGGAAACCAGGCGCGGACTGAGTTTTTCGCCCGTGTTCTCGACGACGAGCAGCACCGCGTCGGGCATCGCGTGGGTGACGATCCACGCGGTACCGTCGGCGGGCAGGTTGTGCACGATCGCGTTGTGCACGAGATTGGTCACCAGTTGCAGCAGCAGAGCGTGGGAGCCGACGGTTCGCGCCACCGCACCGGAGGTGTCCAGGGTGACGTCGTGCTTTTCCGCAAGGGCCAGCAGCGTTTCCGAGGCCTCCTCGGCGAGGAGCGACAGGTCGACCTCTTCGCGGGTGAACGACCCCTGGTCGGCGCGGCTGAGCAGGAGCAACGCCTCGGTGAGATCGATGGCGCGCGTGTTGACGGCGTGCAGGCGCTCGACCAGTTCGTCGATGTCGCGGGTGTGATCGGTGCGCGCCACGTCGAGCAGTGTCTGCGTGATGGCGAGCGGGGTGCGCAGTTCGTGCGAGGCGTTGGCGGCGAAACGCTGCTGCTCGGCGACGTGCGCTTCGAGCCTGGCGAGCATGATGTCGAAGGCGTCCGCGAGTTCCCGGAACTCGTCTCGCCGCCCTGGCAGCCGGATGCGGTGCGACAGCGACGCATCGGCGGCCAGCCGGGCGGCGTCGGTGATGCGGGTCAGGGGGGCGAGCATATGGCCGGCGAGCAGCCAGCCGCCCGCGAGACCGAACAGCAACAGGAACAGCAGCACGCCGAGCGCGAACGGCGCGAAGGCCCGCAGTAGCAACCGGCGGTCGATCCAGAAACTGTCCGGGGTGTTGATCCAGCCGTCCGGCATGAAGTACAGGTAGAAGACCAACAGGGCCGCGAGCAGCAAAACGCCGGTGAGCATGAGGAACCCGGCGTAGCTGAGGGTGAACCTGAGGCGCACGCTCAAGCCGGGCGCCCTATTCACGGTCTCCCCCGTTCGCGCCGGCGTCGATCCGATACCCGACACCGGGCACCGTCGCGATGATCCAGGGCTCGCCGAGCCGTTTGCGCAGCGCCGAGACGGTGATGCGGACGGCGTTGGTGAACGGGTCGGCGTTCTCGTCCCACGCGCGTTCCAGCAGTTCCTCGGCGCTGACGACCCCGCCCTCGGCCGCGACGAGTACCTCGAGCACCGCGAACTGCTTGCGGGTCAGCGCGACATAGCGGTCGTCGCGGTAGACCTCCCTGCGGAACGGGTCCAACCGCAGGCCCGCGATCTCCCGCACGGGCGGCCTGCTGTGCGCGCGGCGGCGGTCGAGGGCGCGCAGCCGGAGCACGAGTTCTTGCAGCGCGAACGGTTTGGTGAGGTAGTCGTCGGCGCCGAGCCCGAATCCGCTCGCCTTGTCATCGAGCCGATCGGCGGCGGTGAGCATCATGATCGGCATGCCGCTGCCCGAGGCGACGATGCGCTGGGCGATCTCGTCGCCGGACGGGCCGGGGATATCCCGGTCCAGGACCGCGATGTCGTAGGTGTTGATACTCAACAATTCCAGCGCCGTATCGCCGTCACCGGCGATATCGGCGGCAATGGCTTCCAGGCGCAGGCCATCACGGATGGCTTCGGCCAAATAGGGCTCGTCCTCGACGATCAATACACGCATAGCGTCTCGATTCTTCCGATCAAGGCATATCGCGGGCATATCGAAAACCGCATACGCGTCGGCAACACCGCGTTGCCTTCACTGAAACCCATGAAATCCATGAAACCAGCCCGACGCGTTCGCGCGCGGATTCTGCTCGCCCTGCTAATCGTCGGCGCGCCGATCGCCGGCATCGCCTCCTACCACTCGCTCACCTCCATGACCTCGTCTGCCGCCAAGTCTCTCGGTGAGCAATTCCGTCCGCTCCGTCCGGCGCCGACGTTCGGCACGACCGTCTTCGACGACGACACGCCGTCGGTGGCCAATCTCGACCCCGAACTGCGCGCTGCCCTGCGCCGGGCCGCCGTGGACGCCGCGGCGGACGGTATCGAGTTCGTGGTCAACAGTGGCTGGCGTTCCGCACCGGAGCAGCGGCAATTGCTGCGGGAGGCGGTCGCGAAGTACGGCTCGGCCGACGAGGCCGCGCGCTGGGTGGCCACTCCCGAGACCTCCGCGCATGTCTCGGGGGACGCGGTGGACATCGGGCCGGTCGCGAGCGCGGCGTGGCTGTCCCAGCACGGCACCGCCTACGGACTGTGCCAGATCTACGACAACGAACCCTGGCACTTCGAACTTCGGCCCGAGGCCGTCCAATACGGCTGCCCGGCCCGCTACGCCGACCCCACCGAGGACCCGAGGATGCAGCGGTGATCACTACGGACGCACCGGCGACCGGCACCGATAGCGACTGGAAGCCGTTGTCCCGAATGATGTTCCGCTTCTGCGTTGTCTACTTCGGCTTGTATTGCCTGCTCGTCACGCCGATGTGGTTCCCGGTGCTCGGCCTGCTCAACCGCTGGACCCGGCACTACACCGGCCCGTGGCTGCCGCTGACCGACCCGGTCACCGGCTGGGTGGGCAGCACGGTCTTCGGCGTGGACGCGGTGCTGCGTCGGGACTCCGGCGCCGGCGACCAGATGGCTGTCTGGGTGCTGGTGTTCTGCCTGTTCGTCGTCGCGATGGTCGCCACCTCGATCTGGACCTTCTTCGAGCGCGCCGGTTCCTCGCCGCGGCTGCTCGCCTGGTTCACGCTGTTCGTTCGCGTGCTGCTGGCCGGGCAGATGGTGAGCTTCGGCTTCGCCAAAGTGTTTCTCTACCAGATGCCCGGTCCCGCCTTGGCGCAACTGCTGCGGCCCTATGGTGAGCTGAGCCCGGCCTCGGTGCTGTGGTTGCAGGTCGGTAGTTCGCATCCGTACGAAATGACACTCGGCGCAGTGGAGGTCGTGGCCGGGCTGCTGTTGTTCGTACCGAGGACCGCGGTGCTCGGCGCGGCATTGAGCCTGGCGAGCATGGCCCAGGTCCTGCTGCTGAACCTGACCTTCGACATTCCCGAGAAGCTGCTGGCCGGTCATCTGCTGCTGTTCTCGGTATTCCTGCTGGCGCCGTACCTGCGGCGGCTGATCGACGTGTTCGTGCGGCAGCGCGCGTGCGCGCCGCTGACCCAACCCGCGCTGTTCGCCGACGACCGGAGAAACCGCGTCGCGGTGTGGCTGCAGGTGGCCCTCGGCATCTGGATCGTGGTCGGAAGCGGCTTCGACGGTTGGACGGTCTGGCAGCGGCAGAACGACGCCGACCGGCCGAAGTCCGAGCTGTACGGCATCTGGGAGGTGCGGGAGTTCAGCGTCGACGGCCACCCGATACCCCCGCTGACCACCGATCCGAACCGTTGGCAGCGCATCGTCTTCGACGCTCCCGAAGCCGCGACCTACCAACGAATGAACGGCGAACTGGTCCCCGCCCGCGCCGAGTTCGGCCCCGACGCGCGGTTCGACCTCACCACCATCGACGAAAAGGCCGGGCAGCAAACACCATTCGCGACCCTGGCCGCCGACCGATCGGACCGGGACCACCTGGTGCTGCGCGGGCAACTCCACGATCGGCCCGTGGTGATCACTCTCGACCGCGTCGACCACGACGCCTTCACCTTGCGCAGCCGCGGCTTCCACTGGGTGCAGGACTATCCATACTTCCGCTGACGGCCAGACGCACCGATCGGTCGAATTCACTTCCGACTTTTGACCATTTGGCGTAGAGCACAACGTAACAGCCTGGATATCCGGGCAGCGATCGGCGTCACCCTTGACCAGTTGGCACCTTGTCGGGCACGCTCGGCGCATGAGCGCATCAGGTTCTGATGACGTAACGGCCTCGGTCCGCCGAATTACGGCGGCGTTGTCCGGTGAGCTGCCTGAGCTCACCGTCGAAATGGTGGAATTGATGGCCGACCAGGTGCCGGAATTGCGCGGACCTGATGTCGAAGAGCTCCTGCTGGCGCTCCTGCGCGCGAATATCGGCACACAGGTGGACCATTTGGCGCGCGGTGTCGCCCTGGAATTGTCGGCCCCCTCCGCCGAGGTCGTGCAGTTGACCAGGGCACTCGCGCACCGCCGCGTTCCGCTGCACGCGGTGCTGCGCGGCTTCCGGATCTGCACGCATTTCATGGTCGGGCGCTGGACCGATGCCGTCGCGGTGCACGGGGTGCCCGCGGCAGTGGCCGTCGATGTGATCAAATCCGGTATCACCGAGGCACTCGACCGCGCGGAGCTCGTCACCGAGCGGCTCGTCGAGGAATACCGCGGTGCGGATGAACGGCTCGCCCGGGAACGGGCGCTGGCGCGGGTAGAGGATGTGCGCCGCTTACTCTCCGATGCCGCGGTGGATGCCGCGGCCGCCGGAAATCGGTTGGGCTATCGGCTATCCGGGCGACATGTCGCACTTGTCGTGCGCGATCACACCGAGGGGCTGACGGCAGGCGGTGCGATCGACGCGGCGCTGCGTAAGCTCGTGCCCCCTGGCCATGGGCTCGCGGTGCGGGTCGATCTGCGCACCGCGTGGTGCTGGCTACCCAGCCCGCCCGACGACCCGGTGCGCGTCGCGGCGCCGGACGATTCGATTCTGGTCGCGATGGGTTGCCCGGCAACCGGATTGGACGGCTTCCGGCGCAGTCATCGCCAGGCCGTCGAGGCGATGCGCGTCGCCGAACTCGCGCACCGCCCACCGGGCACGGTCACCGCGTACGCCGACATCGATGTGGCCGCACTGTGTTCGAGCGATCCGGAGAGATGCCGCGAGTTCATCAGTACCCAGCTCGGCGGGCTCGGCGCCGACGATCCCGCGACCGGACGACTGCGCGACACCCTGCGCGCGTTCTACGCCGCCAACAGCAACTACCGCGCGACCGCCGCGCGGCTCGGGTTGCACCACAACACGATTCGCTATCGCCTGGAACAGGCCGAACACGTGCTCGGCCACCCGGTCGGCGAACGACGCCTGGCCGTCGAGCTGGCGCTGCATCTCGCGCACACGCTCGGCAGCGACGCCGCGTGAGGCGGTCGCGCTCACAGCAGCACGACCGAGCGCAGTACCTGCTCGTCACGTAACTTTCGAAACGCCTCCTCCACTCGATCGAGGGTGACGGTCTCGGTCACGTAGGCGTCCAGATCGAGCCTGCCCTGCCGGTACAGGCCGACCAGGAACGGAAAGTCCCGGGACGGAAGGCAATCGCCGTACCAGGACGATTTGAGCGATCCGCCGCCGACCCGCAGATCGAACAGCGGGATGTCCAGCACCACATCGGGCGTGGGAACGCCGAGCTGGACGACCGTGCCCGCCACGGCGCGGCTGTAGAAGGCCTGCTTCCAGGTCTCGAGGCGGCCGACCGCATCGATCACCACGTCGGCGCCGTAGCCGTCGGTGAGCTCCCGGATACGAGCCACCGGTTCCGTGGTTCGCGTGTCGACGAAGTGCGTGGCACCGAACTGCCGGGCCCAGTCCAGCCTGCGCTGATCCGAGTCGACCGCGATGATCTTCTCCGCCCCCGCGATGCCGGCCCCGGCGACGGCGGCGCTGCCGATCCCCGCACAGCCGATGATCGCGACGGTGTCGCCGCGCTCGACCGCCCCGGTCCACAGCGCGGCGCCCACCCCGGTCGCGATGCCGCAACCGATCACCGCGGCCGCCGCGGGCGCGATGTCCGGTTCGACCCTGGTGCACTGCCTGGCGTGCACGAGCGCCTTCTCGGCGAGCGCGCCGAGGCCGAGCACCGAGGTGAGCGGGGTGCCGTCGGCGAGCGTGCTCGGTGTGCCCGCGGTCAGCGGCGTGGAACAGTTCCACAGCTTGCCTTTTCGACACGCGCGGCAGCCGCCGCAGACGGCGCGCCAGTTGAGGATCACGAAGTCTCCGGGCGCGAGATCGGTCACGCCGGGACCGACGGACTCCACGGTGCCTGCGGCCTCGTGCCCGAGGAGATACGGGAAGTCTGCACCGACGATCCCGTCGCGATGGTTCGCGTCCGTGTGGCACACCCCGCACGCCTGTACGCGCACCACGACCTCACCGGGCCCTGGATCCGGCACCACGATCTCGGCCAGCTCGACGGGGGCACCCGCCGATTTGGCTACGACACCGACAACGGTCTGCGCCATGACGTCCTCCCGGGCCGATCGCCGTTTCCGCGGTTCACCCGTGACGTTACCGACGAAATCCGCCGGGACACGACGGACGACCGGTCGAAAGGCCGACGAGTTTTCGACCGATCGGCGCACGGCCCCGGGACGAGTCCTCCGACTTGGCGCCGGGAGCGTATGAGAGCCTGTCCGAGTGGCCTCAGAGGGGACGAAAAGTCCGGTCCCCCTGCGGATCCGCACCCTCGGCGATGATTTCGGTGAGCACGGCGCGCACGGTGGCGACGCGCTCCGCGCCGACCCGGGCCGCCAGTCGCCGCTCGTAGTCGGCGTGGAACTCCCTTGCCGTACGCAGCATGTCGCGCCCGCGGCCGGACAGGTGCACGATCTTGGCGCGCTTGTCGGCCGGGTCCGGCCGACGCTCGACATAGCCGTGCCGGACCATCTCGTCGACCACCTTCGCACCGCCCTGTGCCGTGATGCCCAGCTGCGCGCCCAACTGGCTTGCGGTGCGCGGGCTTTCCGCGAGGGCGCGGAGCACGTAGCCGTAGGAAGCCCCGGTCGGGTGGAAACCGCGTGCGGCGAGATGCTCGTGTAGCTGCCGCACGAACCCTTGATAGGCCTGTCCGAGCATGATCCCGAAATCCATCCTTGACGCTCCCTCTCCGATATGTTCAACTCTAGTTGAACACCTTAGTTGAAGATCCGGAGATACACCTTGCCACTCATCAAATCTGACGACGCCCCCACCTTCGAGGCCCCGCTCATGACCGCCGTCGGCCTCGCCGCACCGAGCCGGGGGTCCACCGAGAACAGCGTCTGGCGATTCACGCTGCACCCGGGCAATCCCGGGCACGCCCATGCCGTGTCCCGCGAGGAGATCTTCGTCGCCCTGTCCGGGCGCGCCCAGGTCACGATCGACGGCGCGACCCACGACCTCTGCGCGGGCGACGCGCTGATCGTGCCCGCACACACCGTTTTCCGTATCGCCGTGCCCGGCGACGAGCCGTTCGACGCCGTGGCGATCCTGCCGGTCGGCGCGTACGCCCAGGCGCCCGGCGGCGCGCCGATCAGCCCGCCGTGGGCCCAATAGCCCACTACGCCACCAGATTTCACAGGAGAGACATGCCCATCATCACCGCCGCGCAAGCGCCCCGCTTCGAGAACGACCACGCGAGCTTCATCGGCTTGGCCGCGCCAAGCCGTGGCGCGACCGAGAACTGCGCTTGGCGGCTGATCCTGAAGCCCGGCGTCGACGCGCCGCCGCACGCCCTCGACCGGGAGGAGATCTTCGTCGCGGTGTCCGGCGCGATGAACGTCACCATCGACGGCGAAACCCACACCGTCGCAACGGGAGACGCCCTTGTCGTGCCCGCGCACCAGCAGTTCGCCATGACCAACCCGCACGACGAACCGTTCGAAGCCATCGTGGTGCTGCCGGTCGGCGGGCACGGTCTCCTTCCGGGACAGCCGCCGATTACCGCCCCGTGGATGCGCTGAGGTAGCGATCCGAATTATCCGCTGCCGCAACAAAAGAACACCCCACGCGAATTCTGCCACGCCACCACAAATGCCGTTTGTGGACCCACCAATAATGTCTGTTTTCGTCGCCGCGCTATTCGCCATAGCGTTGATCAGGTCGACTGATGGGTACAAGCAGATCGGAGCTCGAAACGTGGTACAGAGTTTGCAGGGCAAGTCCGCTGTGGTCGCGGCGGGTGCGAAGAATCTGGGCGGGCTGATCAGCCGCACGCTGGGCGAGCGCGGCGTGAACGTGGTCGTGCACTACAACAGCGACAGCACCGAACCGGAAGCCGACAAGACCGTCGCCGCGATCGAGGCGGCCGGCGCCAAGGCCGTGAAATTCCAGGCGGATCTGACGGTGCCGGACAATGTGACACGGCTGTTCGCTGTCGCCGTCGACGCATTCGGCGGCGTGGATATCGCGGTGAACACCGTCGGAAAGGTCTTGCGCAAACCGATCGTCGAGACAACCGAGGAAGAGTACGACTCGATGTTCGCGATCAACGCCAAGTCCGCCTACTTCTTCCTCAAGGAGGCGGGCAAGAATCTCAACGACAACGGTCGCGTGGTCACCGTGGTCACCTCGCTGCTGGCCGCGTTCACCGACGGTTACTCCACCTACGCGGGCGGTAAGGCACCGGTCGAACACTTCACCCGGGCGGCCGCGAAGGAGTTCGCGCCCCGCCTGATCTCGGTGAACACGGTCGCGCCCGGCCCGATGGACACCCCGTTCTTCTACGGCCAGGAAACGCCGGAGCGCGTGGAGTTCCACAAGTCGCAGGCGCTCGGTAATAGCCTGACCAAGATCGAGGATATCGCCCCGCTGGTGGAATTCCTGGTCGGCGACGGCTGGTGGATCACCGGGCAGACCATTCTCGCCAACGGCGGATACACCACCCGCTGAGGCGAGACCGAGGGAAGGGGAACACCTGTGCCGGATAAACTCCCGCAGCCCGTCGAGCAACTGCTCGACGCGACCAATGCCGGAAACATCGACGCGTTTCTGGCCGGCTTCACCGCCGACGGCGTCGTCGACGATTGGGGACGGGAATTCCGTGGCCCCGCGGCGATCCGGCAGTGGAGCGACAACGAGTTCCTCGGCAAGCAGGTGACCCTCGAGGTCACCGGCAGCACCAGTGACGGCGCGGAGACAACCGTGGTCACTCAGGTCGGCGGCAACGGATTCAACGGACCGAGCACGTTCGTGTTCACCACCGCCGGTGACAAGGTTTCCCGGATGACCATCCGCGCCTGAACCGACGCGTACATGACCGGCCGCCGATCACGGCGGCCGGTCATTCGTCGTCCGCGCGCGTACCGAGCAGCAGGTCACGCACGTCGGACGTGGTGTGCGGCAACCACAGTGCCTGCGTCGCCGCCACCGGACCGTCCTTCAGCTCGATCACCCGTACTCGCCCGCCGAGGGCGGGCCCGGCGGGCGCGGTGACGACGGCGACGTGCTCGGTGCCGACCACCGCCGTCACCGGCGGCGTGCCCTGGATGTGGTTGACAGCGAACCGCGGCTCGAAACCGGCTCTGCGGCAGGTGCTGAGGATGAAGTCGGTGTAGTAGGACGCGCCCGGCGGCGCCCAGATGACGATCTGCTCCTCCTGCAGGTCACGCACCGTGACCGCGGCACGCTCGGCCAAACGGTGCGTCCCGGCGACCGCGACGCGCACCTGGTGATACGCGATCACCGCGGCCGCCAGATCGGGCGGACTCTCGACTCCGCGCCGCAGCGCGACATCGATCGTCCCGTCGTGCAAGGCGCGGGCGAGTTCGTCCGGGTACATCTGACGCACGGTGACCGACACGTCCGGCGCGCCCGCGCGCACGGGCGCGAGCAGATCGAAGACCTCGTCGGCGGTGATCGCCGGGGTGTGCCCGACGACGAAGGTGGGCTGCGCGCCGATCCCCGCCTCGTACGTGCGGCGATACAGCGCGTCCGACGCGGCCAGCAGCGCCCGCGCGCCGTCGCGGAGCACGCGCCCCGCCTCGGTGAGTACCAGCTGCCGGTTGCTTCGGTCGAAGAGCTCGACCCGCAGTTGCTTCTCCAACTGGCGCACGGAACTGCTCAACGCTTGCTGGGTGATGTGCAACCGCGCCGCCGCCGAGGTGAAGCTGGACAACTCCGCGACGGCCAGGAACTGGTGCAGCCGATGCAGATCCAGCAGCTTGCCGCCAGAGCCGGACTCAACTGAAACCATGCAGCCATGGTAAGGCGATGGCGCCGCGTCCCGGTGATGCTGGATATTCGCGGAAGGTAGCGTGCGAGCCATGAAGAACGGGTACTTCGGTGACGGCTGGCTCCTGGTCGCCCGGGTCAGCGTCGGGTTGATGTTCGCCAACAGCGGCTGGGGCAAGATCGCCGCTCCGGACCGTTTCCGCGCCGATTTCGAGGCATGGTCGGTGCCGCTGCCGAGCCTGGCCGCACCCGCGACGGCCTGGGCCGAACTGATTCTCGGCACACTGTTGCTGGCAGGGTTGCTGACCAGGGTCGCGGCCGCCGGGCTGGGGTTGACGATGGTCGGCGCGCTCTGGTTCTCGGTAGCACCGGGTGTCGCCGAGAAGTCGACGACGACCTTCGGCTTTCTCGGCAATTTCTTCTACGCCTCGGAGTGGCTGCTGATCCTGGTCTCGGCGGCGATCGCCCTGGTCGGCGCTGGCCGTTTCAGTGTGGACGCCGTACTCGGCCGCGACGGAACCCGGCGCGGTTGACGGCCGGAGCCAGATAATCCGCTGAAGTGTACGAAACGGTTTCGTACGCTTGGACGGTGATACGAGGACAACAACGGGTCGATGCGATCCTGGCGGCCACCTTGGACCTGGTCGCCGAACATGGCTATCCGGCCATGACGATGGACGCCGTCGCCGCGCGCGCCAACGCCAGCAAAGCGACCATCTATCGTCGCTGGCGCAACAAGGCCGAGCTGGTCAAGGCGGCGCTGGACGCCTTCGACGCCGACCACAACGCCGAGATCGCGGATACCGGCACGCTGCGCGGAGATCTGCTCGCCGTGCTGGAAGCGCTGGGCGGCAAGGCCTCCGAGGACTACCTGGCGATGATCGGCGGGCTGGTCGCCGCCACGCGGCACGACGCCGACCTCGCCGCGGCACTGCGCGAGCACGTCGAGAACGAGGAACTCTCCCCATTCCACGACGCGCTGCGGCGCGCGATGGATCGCGGCGAGCTGCCCGCGGCCACCGACGTCGATCTCGTCCACGATGTCGCCGAGGCGATGATCCTGCGCCAGACCCAATTCGGCACGGGGTTGGACGCCGCCTTCCGCACCCGTCTCGTCGACGATGTCCTGCTCGTGCTGCTGCGCCGCGGAGGAGCGAGCCGGTGACGATTGTGATTGTCGGAGCGGGACCGACCGGGCTCGCCTTGGCGTGCGATCTCGCCCGCCGTCAGGCACCGTTACGCATCGTCGACAAGGCACCGGGGATATTTCCGGCTCGCGCGCGAAGGGTTTGCAGCCACGCACGCTCGAGGTGCTAGGCGATCTCGGCGTGCTGGACGCGATACTCGCCGGTGGTGAACCCTTTCCGAAGTTCCGCCTCTACCAGGGTCAGGACGTGTTGTGGGAGCGGAGCGTGGCCGAAATACTCGGCACACCAACACTTTCGGCGTCGGACGCGATGCCCTTCACCGATCCGTGGCTGATTCCGCAGTGGCGGACCGAGGAGATCCTGCAACGCCGCCTGGTCGAATCTGGCGCGCGCGTCGAATGGAACACCGAGGTCCTCGAGATCGAGCAGAGCGCGGCGGGAGTCACGGCGCACACGACGAACGGCCCGATCGAGGCGGACTATCTGGTGGGCGCCGACGGCGGGCACAGCACCGTCCGCAAGCTGCTCGGTGTCGAATTCGCCGGGGACGCTTTCGAATCCGAACGAACGCTGATCGGCGATGTCCGCGCGTCGGGGCTCGACGGCCGGTTCTGTCATATCCTGACCGGGGGTGGCGATGTGAGCAACAGGTTCTCGCTGTGGAACCTCCCGGACAGCGAGTACTACCAGTTCGTCGCGTCGTTGCCGGCCGAGCAGAACCCGGAATTGACCCTGGACACCGTGCGACGGCTGTGTCTGGAGCGCTCCGGCCGCACGGACGTCGAGCTGTTCGATCTGCGCTGGATTTCGTTGTACCGGTTGAACGTCCGCATGGTCGATCGATACCGGATCGGCCGGGTGCTGCTCGCGGGCGACGCGGCCCACGTCCATTCCTCGGCAGGCGGCCAGGGACTCAACACCGGCATACAGGACGCCTACAACCTCGGCTGGAAGCTCGCGGCCGCGGTCGCCGGGACCGACCATGGGCTCCTGGAAACCTATGCGGCCGAACGGATGCCGGTCGCCGCGAACGTGCTCGGCCTGAGCTCGGCGCTGCATCGACAGGACTTCCGCGGCGCCACGACCGCACCGGCGATCCACCAGCTCGACATCTCCTACCGCGGCGGCCCGCTCACCCTGGACGATCGCCGTGATCCCGGCGACCTCCGGGCCGGCGACCGCGCGCCCGACGGCCGCCTGCCCTCCGGCACCACTCTTTTCGAAGCGTTCCGCGGGCCGCACCACACCCTGCTCGCCTTCGACGCCCCGATCCCGCGACTCGAGGTGCCCACACTGGCGCTTTCCCTCTGCGCGGGCTACGACGTCTCCCCCGGCACCTATGTGCTGGTCCGCCCCGACGGCTACATCGGCGCCATCACCGAGTCCGCGGCGGTCGTCGAGAGCTACCTGCGCGACCCGCTGGGCACTGTTTGAGATCGGTGTGCCCGGGTAGGACGCCGCCATGGCGACCAGTGATCGAATCGCCGAGCCATGGGGTGTGCGCACGCCGTACGGGCGTGGCGAGCCGTGGCCGGTGCGAACCGACATGTTCCTGGCCGACGGGGTTCGACCGGAGACCGTCGAACGATGGGTGCCCGCGGCGTCGATACTGCATTCCAACGGTGACGCGATGGAGATCGCGGTGCGGGCCGGTCGCATGGTCGGCGTGCGGGGACGAGCCACCGACCGGGTGAATCGCGGCAGGCTCGGCCCCAAGGACTTGTACGGCTGGCAGGCCACCCAGTCGGCGGATCGGCTGACCCGGCCGCTCATCCGCGTGGACGGACGGCTGGTCGAGACGGACTGGGACACCGCGATGGACCGGATCGTGCGACGCAGCCGCGAGCTGCTCGCCGGTCCGGGCCCCGAGTCGTTCGGGTTCTACACCAGCGGCCAGCTCTTCCTGGAGGAGTACTACACGCTCGCGGTGCTCGCGCATGGTGCCATCGGTACCCCGCACGTCGACGGGAACACCCGGTTGTGCACCGCGACGGCGGCCGAGGCGTTGAAGGAGTCGTTCGGCAGCGACGGCCAGCCCGGTTCCTACACCGACGTCGACCACGCCGACGCGATCGCGCTGTACGGGCACAATGTCGCCGAGACACAGACGGTCCTGTGGGCCCGGATGCTGGATCGGCTCGCCGGCGCTGACCCACCCGCCCTGCTGTGCGTCGACCCACGGCCGACCGCGGTCGCCGCGCACGCGACCGTCCATCTCGCGCCACTGCCCGGCACCAACTTGGCACTGATGAACGCACTGCTGCACGAGTTGATCGCACACGACTGGCTCGACCACGACTACCTCGCCGCGCACACCGTCGGCTTCGACGCCCTCGCCGACACAGTGGCGTCGTGGACGCCGGAACGAGCGGGCGCCGTCTGCCGGCTCGAGCCGCGCGAGATCCGGCAGGCGGCCGAATTGCTCGGCACCGCACCGCGTTTGCTCTCGACCGTGTTGCAGGGCGTCTATCAGTCGCATCAGGCCACAGCGGCAGCCGTTCAGGTCAACAATGTGCACCTGCTGCGTGGGCTGCTCGGCAAACCGGGTTGCGGCGTGTTGCAGATGAACGGGCAACCGACGGCGCAGAACACCCGCGAATGCGGTGCCGACGGCGACCTGCCCGGCTTCCGCAACTACGCCAATACCGACCATGTCGCGGAACTCGCCCGGCTGTGGGGCGTCGCGGCGCAGGACATCCCGCACGACGGACCGCCGACCCACGCGATGCGGATGTTCGAGCTGGCCGAGCAGGGCTCGTTACGCATGCTGTGGGTCTCGGCGACGAATCCCGCGGTGTCGCTGCCCGAATTGGCGCGCATCCGGCGCGTGCTGTCGCGGCCCGAACTGTTCCTGGTGGTCCAGGACATCTTTCGTACCGAGACCGCGGAGCTCGCCGACGTGGTCCTGCCCGCCGCGGCGTGGGGTGAGAAGACCGGCGTGTTCACCAATGCCGATCGCACCGTGCATCTTTCGGAGCGGGCGGTGCCGCCGCCCGGCTCGGCCCGCGCCGATCTGGACATCTTCCTGGACTACGCGCGCCGGATGGACTTCCGGGACACCGCGGGAAACATGTTGCCGCCGTGGACGAACGCTCAGGAGGCCTATGCGGCGTGGCAGCGGTGCAGCGCGGGACGTCCGTGCGACTACTCCGCGCTGAGTTACGCGCGGCTCCGCGACGGTGGCGTGCAGTGGCCGTGCACCGAGACCCGGCCCGATGGCACCGAACGGCTCTACGCCGACGCCCACTTCCCCACCGAACCCGACTACTGCGAGAGCTTCGGCAAGGACATCGGCACCGGCTCCCCCATCGACGAAAAGGACTATCGCGCTGACGATCCGGGCGGCCGGGCGATCATCAAAGCCGTCGACTACGAGCCGCCGGCAGAGCAGCCGTCCGCAGGGTATCCGCTCGTCCTGATCACCGGCCGCACCCTGTATCACTTCCACACCCGAACCAAAACCGCACGCGTGCGACAGCTGCAGGACGCCGCCCCGCAGGTTTGGGTCGAGCTGTCCGCCGACGACGCGGCACCGGCGGGCATCGCGGAAGGGGATCTGGTCGAGGTGTTCTCGGCGCGCGGCGCGGTCCGGGCCCGCGCGCGGATCACCGCGATCCGGCCCGGGGTCGTGTTTCTCCCGTTCCACTACGGTTACTTCGACGCGGACGGCGATCGGGACCGGGCCGCGAACGAATTGACCCGCACCGAAATCGATCCCGCGTCAAAACAGCCGCTGTTCAAGACCGCCGCCGCGGGTATCCGGCGCATCGAAGCAGGCTCCGGACCCGCGCCCGCGCCGACGAATACGGCATCGCGGCCGGTCGAGACGGCGCTGCCCGAAACCGTCGGTGGCCGAGCCGCGCTCGCCGAACACGAGGTCAGTGGGTGAGCCCTGTGCGAAAACTTCGGTCAGCGCAGCCGGGCGCGCAGGGTGTCGACGCCGGCGCCGCGCAGTTCCGCCAACGCGACGGCGCGTCCCGCGATCGCCATGAAGATGGCCTCGCCGGGACCGGTCACCGAGGGGCCGCTGCCGTGTTCCCAGTCGACATCGGTCGCGGCGAACCGCAGGCCGCGCATGCGCGGGCCGGGCCGCAGGAACGGGTCGGGGTGGCGCAGCAGGGTGAGCAGCCGCTCGGTCGGCACGGTACGCGGCCGCCCGAGCGGACGCCGGATGTCCTGGTGATGGATGACCAAGTCCGCCAGCACATTTCGTGGAGCGACCCGCGCACCGAGCCCTTGACCGTCGATGGTCGCGAAGGCGGCGAGCAGTTCGTCGGTGGTCTTGGTCGCACTGCGGCGGATATAGAGCTCGTTCAACCGGTCCATCGACCCGCCAGAGCGCACGATCTCGGCGACATACCGCGCGGGCGGGGTCGCCTCGTAGAGCAGGTGAGCCACGACATCGCGGACCCGCCATCCCGCGCAGAGCGACTCGGTGTCCCACTCCTCGGGCGTGAGCGTGCGCAACAGCTCGGCGACATCCCGATATTCCTGCGCCAGCAGCGTACGGGCGCTGGTTCGCACTGCGGTCATAGCAGCTCCTGATTCACCGAAGACAGATTCCGCCCAAATGTAATCACCGATCACTTTGTCACTATGATTCACATTGCGCGTGGCGGTGTCAATACGCCGACACCAACGTATGCACTGTTCACAATGTGATCGGTTTGCACGAACCCCGCTAGACTACTCGCCAACAGCCGCGCCCCCAGGAAAGGACCTTCATGCCCACCACACCCGCGACTACGCCGGGCCGGGCCACCAGGCGGACCGAACGGCGAGCGGAGACCATCGCGGAAATCAAAACCCTTGCCCGCGGGCAGCTCGCGACCGAGGGCACCGGCGGACTATCGCTGCGCGGCATCGCACGGGCGATGCGCATGTCCCCCGCCGCCATCTTCCGCTACTTCGACAATCAGTCCGCGTTGATCACCGCGCTGTGCGTGGACGCATACGACGGCATGGCCGATGCCATCGTCGCCGCGCAGCGCGACGCCGCCCCCGAGCCCGCCGCACAATGGCGCGCGGGCTGCGACGCCGCCCGGCAGTGGTCGCTGCACAACCGGGCCGACTTCACCCTGATCAACGGCACTCCGGTGCCCGGTCATCAGGCCCTGCCCGAGGAGACCGGACCCGCCGCGAGCCGGACCGTCGTCGCACTGGGCACCACCTACCTGGCCGCGATCGGCTCCGGCGTCGCCGACCCCGACCGCACCGTGGTCCCGGCCCTGCCGATCGGGCCGCTGATGAGCGCCCTGCTGGGCAACGAAACCCTGCCCGACACACCTGTACCCGGCATCGTGCTCAACGCGTGGGCCTCGATTCTCGGCTTCCTCTCCGCCGAGATCTTCGGCAGCCTCACCGACCTAATCCCCGACACCGACGCTCTGTGGGACAGCCACGTCACCACCGTCATGCGCGGCATGGGCTTCCAGCAACCCTGAACGTCCACGCGTTGAATGTCCGCACCTGCTCGCCGGACGATATGGCCAGGACCGCATGGCATTTCGAGAATCCGGCCTGGGGACACCGCGACATCACAGCGCCCGTCGTGCACGACGTGTTCGGCGGCGATCTCGTACTCGGCGAGGTCTGCTCAGCTGCCTGGGGCCTGTCCGCGCCGCAGGGTCGGGCCGCAGGAATCGGAGGCGCGGAACTCGGGCCACAGCGGCGGCAGCACCCGGCCGGCGTAGTCGCGCAACTGTTGCAGCTGGTTCTCTTCGCGCACAACGTCTTTGCGCACCCAGTCCTCGTCCGGCCGATCCGGGTCCAGGGAGCGGTGGATCCGGTAGTAGTCGCGTTCGATGCGGGTATCGACGGTGATCCCGTTGCCCATCCAGCCGCCGTGGGTATGCACGAAGGTCGGCTGGACCTCGTCGAACACGTAGTCGGTGAGGTCGGTGTGGTCGGTGCCCGCGTAGATGTCGGCGATGCGGGACTCGACCAGGCCGGCCATATCAATCAGCCGCAGCCGCGACGTCAGCGAGCTGCCGCCCATATCCGGGGTGAACAACGATCCCTCGTCCAGTGCCAGGATATCGGCGTAGCCGTTGAAGACCTCACCGAAACGCAGCACGATCCAACACAGCGGCACATCGGAATTCGCGCGATAGGAGCCGGACGCGTCCGCGAACGCGACGCCGGACGGGATCAACGCGCCCACCAGGGCCAGCACCACGAGCACCCGGCGATACAGATGCAGCTTCGCCAGCAGCTCCCCCGCGGAGATCGCCACGACGATCGCGCCGAGCGCCCACACGGGGGTCGCGAACCGGAACTGGGCCATCCAATCCGGTTCCAGCACACAGTAGGCGAGCATCGCCAAGGTCAGCGGCACCAGCAGCGCGACCGCGCCGTCGCGCCACTTACCCGGCGCGGCCAAGGCGAATCCGACCACGCCGACGGCCAGGATCACCGCGGGCGCGCCCGCGTACTGCACCAACTCACCGATCCGGGAAAGATCCGCGACACTGGGCATCTGCTGGTTCTTCGCGACCGCGGTGTTCGCGACGAGCCTGCCGAACTCGCTGTAGCGCCACACCAGATAGGCCCCGAACGGCAGCGCGAAGGCCAGGACCGAATACAGCACGCCCCGCACGGCGGCGGGCCAGTTCGCGCGGCGCACCAGCAGCAGCGAAATCACGGGATAGGCAAGCAGATAGATGAGCCCGTCGGGCCGGGTCAACGCCGCGATCGCCGCTATCGCACCGGCGAGCACGGCGGTCCTGATCGTCCACAGCCGATCGTCGAGCACCGCCAGGAAAAGATGCACCGCCAGCGCGCACGCGGCCAGGGCGAACAGCGAGTTCTCCAGGCCGGAGAAGCACCAGATCACGAACGAGGGGATCGCGGCGAGCAGTACCCCGGTCGCCGACGTGACCAGCGCGGGCCAGCGCGAAACCCGCCGGGCCGCCAGATAGCAGGCAGCGAGGATGCCCGCGCAGCACAGCAGCGCAACCGCTTTGGGATACAGCACGTAGTCGGGAACGCCGAAGATGGCGCCGCGGTCGAAGAGTCCGCACCATGAACCCACCACGAGCACGAGCAGCCAAGTGGGATTGGAGAATCCCTCGACCGGTGGCGCCCCGGGTTGCAGCACCGGCCCCAACCCCGCGGCGACACTGCGCGCATACGCGAAGGTGATGCCCGCGTCGTCGACCAGCCAGCTGCCGTACTTGCCCGCCCGCCAGCCGATCAGCAGCGCACCGCCCACGATCGCCACCACCGCGGCGGCCAACGACCAATCCCAGCGTCGCCGCAAGCTTTCCCACATGTCGACCGAAGCTCGCAACCGCGTTCTCAACACCCCAACCAATCCGTGAACCGGCCGCCAAACTTACCCGACCGACGCCGACGAATCGGCACCGGTGCGGGCGGTCGAACGCGCGCTCGGGCGAGTTGCCGAGTCCGGCGGACTCGAATCAGCCGTCTGCGCGGGTAGCTGATGTGGGCGGTCACAACGAGCGCCGGGTGGGCGGTTCGGGCCTACGATCACGGCCGTGACACCGACACCACGCGGTGGGCGCGCGCCTGCGCTCGGCGGGCCGCGCGCACGCCTATCATCGACAGCGCGGCCTCGGACCCGCTGATCTAGCATCTCGACGAAATACTCGCCAACGCAATGACTTTCCATCGTCGGTGGGCGATGCGGGGAGGCTCGATGGCCGCGCAGCGCCGGGATCTGGTCCGTGCGCCGTCGAGAGCACTGCCGTGGATACCGATAGGAGGTCAGCAATGCAGCGAAGTTCCGCCCGCGATGCCAAGGTGCGTGCCGCCCGTGGGTTGGCGGTCGTCCTGGCGGTACCCGGCTATCGGGAATTCGTCTTCCGCGCCGACCGGGTGCGGGTGCCCACCGTCGACGGCGTCCAGGTGCTCGAGCCCGGTCACGACCGGGTGGACGCGACCCTCGATATCGGGGTGCTCACGGTACGCGCGGGCACGCGAGAGTGGCTTGCGGCGCTGCACGGCGGCGAGCTACGCGCGGCCGACGACGAGATCCGGTTGACGGCACAGGGATTGGAGTTCGCCGAGCGCATCGACGTGGCCCGCGCGCGGACCGCGCAGACCGACGCGGCGCAGCGGCTGACCGACGATCGCCGCGATACCGAGGCCCGTGCCGCGTTGCAACGCGCGAATGTCCGGCTCGCCGTCGCCGCGCGCACGCGTGCCTGAGCGGGCCGCTCAACTCGCCAGCGCGCCGCCGCCGATGCCGAGAAAGACCGTCATCAGCACGAACAGGAACCAGCCCGCGCCCTGCCAGATCGGCCAGTTCCGGCCGCGCCGCCACTGCTGATACGTCCGCACGAAGGCGCCGACACCACCGAGCAGCACGATCGCGGCGGGACCGAGCAGAACGGCGGTTTTGGCGGTGGTGTCGCACAGCGTGCTCTCGGCCGCCGCGCAGGCACCGCGATGCGCCGCCCACACCGCGGTGGCCACAAACACCGCCGCGGCCAGGCCGAGCACCGCGAGCACGTAGGTCGCCGCCTGGCGGAACGTGCCGTCATCGGTCCAGCGCTTCTCGACGTCTTCGGTGCGCACTGCGATCATCCCCTCTCCACTGGCTACTCCGGCGTGGTGTTGGCCGCGTCGCCGATCAACCGCCGCGCCAACAGTGTCTTGCCCTGCTCGGCGCCCTTGCGGCTGTCGGCCTGCGCCCGCCGGAAGAACTCGGCCAGTTCGCTGTCGCCGTTCTTCTCGGCGTCGCGGCTGTATTCCTCCATGCGCAGCGCGTTGCTCAGGCAGGCCTCGGTGAACCAGATGAGGTCGTAGTCCTTGTCCTTGGTCCCGGTGTATCGGCCGGTTTCCTGCGCGGTAGGCATTGTGTGTCCTTTCGTCGATGACTCGCAGCGGCCCGGTGCCGCTGCCGGACGACGGCACGGTGCCGGGTGGCCGGTCGTCACCGCCGCCTATTCCGGCACTACCCGATGACGGGCGGTCAAACAGGTCGGGGGCGCTTGGCGTGCGGATGAGCGCAATCACACGGCACTTTCCCGGATCGGCTGATTGCCCGGACCCGGGACGGGTAGCGCGTGACTGTGCCCCACCCGACAAGCGAGGAGGATCATGGTCAACCACGACGTCATCGCCCAGCTCCGCCAGGACATCACGACCGCGGAGAACGCGGGTGACGGTGCCGCCACCGATCGGCTGCGCGCGGAACTGAGCGACGCGATCGACGCACTCGACAACACCGATCCCGGCGACCCACCCTCCGCCGGTCTCGCCGGTACCGGTACCGCACCCCAACCCGCCGACGCGCCGCGCCGCGCCGCCGCAGACCTCGGCCCCGGCAGCTACGACGGCACCGACGACCTACCCGCCAATATCCCCGGCGCGATCCCGGAGGACGCGCAAGAACCGCCGGACTGAAGGAAGGGGACAAGCATGGTTTCGATGGATCCAGATCCCGCCAAGACCCCGGGCCTGGAACCGGGCGGCGGCGTCGCACCGGGCACCACACCGCCGGACACGCCACAGACCTCCGGGCTGTCGGCCCCCGAGCCGTCCACGCGGCACCGGTTCCCGATCACCGGGATCGCTGCGATCATCGTGGCCGGACTGATCATCACCGTCTTCGTGGCAGTCGCGATCGGGATCCTGGTGATGGCGGTCAGCTGACTCAGGACGCTGTGCGCTGCGGCAGTTCCTCGCGCTCGGGTTCGATGCCGCGGCGGCGCAGGTCGTCGCCCGAGAGCAGCGGCCATCCCTTGCGCAGCACATAGTCCAGCCAAAAGCCGCACGCCTGCGAGGTGAGCACGGCGGTGAGCACCAGCGTCGTGTAGAAGGTGGCGTTGATGATGCCCGCGTCGAAGGCGACCGACGCCATCACGATGCCTGGTCCGCCCCGCGCGTTCTGGGTGACCGCGAGATTGACGATGTCGAGGCGGTTCATGCCTGCCAGCTTCGCGCCGAGGCCGACGGACAGGAACACCACCAGCGACGTGCCGAGCAGAAATCCCGTGAGCATCAACGGATCGAAAGTCTTGGTCAGGTCGAGCCGATAGCCGACGATCGCGAAATACAGCGGAACGAAGAAGTGCCCCGCCACCTCGGAGAGCGACTGCATCGGCGCCTGAAAGCGTTGCTGCTCGGTGCCTTTCATTCCGCCCATGACACCGAACCCGGCCAGCAGGGCGGCGAAGGCCAGGGTCACGTCGAGCGCGGCCGCCAGCGACACGTAGGCCAGGAACACCATGAGCATCCAGGCGATGGGCGAATTGCGCGCCACCACATTCCATTCGGCGCGCGAGAGCTTGCGTAACAACGCGGGCAGCACGGTGAGCGCGAGGAGCACGAAGCAGGCGTTCACCGCCATGTGCTCGCCGATGGTGGCGCTCAGGTCGCCTCCGGCGGTACCGAGGGTCGCCGACGCGATGGCGGTCGCCACGGAGAGCACGCCCCACAGGGCGATGTCCTCGAGCACGGCGGAGCCGAGCTGCAGACTGGCGAAGCGGGTGTGCAGGATGCCGAGGTCGTAGAAGATCTTGGTGATCACCGGGATCGAGGTGACCGCGCTGGCGGCGGCGAAGACGAGCACCACGGCGTGCGTGCTGCCCGCCGTGCCGGTGAACTTGTCCAGCGGCAGCAGCGGCGCGGCGCCGAGCGCGAGAAAGAACGGCAACGGAGTACCGATCCCCAGAATCCACGCGGTGGCCTTCCGGTTCTGCGCGCCGAGCAGATGCCGTGCGGCACAGCCGGATACGAACATCAACAGGAGCAGGCCGAGATGGTACAGAAAGCCGAGCAGCACCGTCCGGCTCGCCGCGTCGTCGGTGCCGAACAGCTCTGTCGCGAATCCGGGCGCGAGCTGTCCGAGTACCGTTGGGCCGAGCAGGATTCCGGCCAAGATCTCGCCGACGACCTTGGGCTGGCGTAATTTTCCGAACAGCTGTCCGAGCAGATTGGCCGCCAGCAACAGCACCAGGACGGCCAGCAGGACCTGGCCCAATTGTGGATTCGTCATCGAAACCCGTTGCCTCCCGGTCGGTGGCGAAGCGGCTAGAGCAGCTCGCGCTCCAGCCGGCGTAGCGCCTGGTAGGACCGCTCGATCTCGGCGGCGTCGGGGTGCACGAGGAACACCACACCCGGCGACGAGTTGAGATCTACGGTCGGTCTGGTCAAGGTCTGATCGCCGATCCGGAAGCGCACGCTCTCCACAGCGGGCAACCGCTCGAGCTCGTCCCGGAGCACGGGTGCGGGCAGCGCAATCTCGCGGTGCGCGATGAGATTCACGCAGCGCGCATGTTCGCGCCGGGTGTAGACGGCAGGCTGGGCGGCCAGCGCGCTGCCTTCGCCGAGGTAGCAGTCCATCGTCAGGTCCACCTGATTCACCCCGGTGCACCGGTCGAGGGCGCGCGGATTGGCCAGGCCGGACAGCCGCGCCCCGGTCTCGAGCAGCACCGGACCCGCCGCGGTATAGATCAATTCGGTGTGTGCGGGCCCGTTCACGATGCCGAGCGCGTCCAGCACGCCTGCGACGTAGCCGAGGATCTCGTCGAACCGCGGGTCGGATCGGGCCAGCAGGTCCTCGTAGTCGTAGATCCTGCGGTTGTCCCGCACGGTCATCTTGTGGCTGATCCAGGCATCGGTGAACCAGTGCCTGCCGTCGCGGCTGACGGAGTTGACGATGTATTCCTCGCCGACCAGGTACTCCTGCGCCAGCACCGCCACATTGGTCCGCAACATCAGGTTCGTCTTGCCGATGATCGTGCGGACCGCGGTGCGGACCTGTTCGGCGGAGTCGCTGATGAACACGTCGTCGGAGCCCGCGCTGTCGAGCGGCTTGATCACCATGCGGTCGAGCCCGTTCGCGCGCCGCCATGCCAGCAGGTCGCGCACCTCGCCTGCCCGCCGCTGCCGCGCGGTACGCAGGCCCGCCTCGGCCACCGCCTCCAGCATGTGGAACTTGTCCCGCCGCACGTACGAGCGCGCCGGGTCGTTGCCGCGCAGGCCCAGTTTGGCGGCGATCTCGTCGGCCACCTCCACGCCGAACTCGCTGGCCGCGATCACCGCGATCGGCGCGAGCTCGGCGAGCCTGCGCATCACGTCGTCGGCGTGATCGGTGTAGGCGAGATCCTCGGCGAACAACTCGGCGGGCAAGCTCGCCGAGAAGGTCGCGGGCAGCCGGGCCCGGGATCGGACGTGGACCAGCCGGTACCGATGCCACGCTTGCAGGGCGAGCAGCGCGCCCGTGGAGAACGCGTCCACCAGGACCACGGTGGACGGATTGTCTTCGGACATCGAGCTTCCCATCTGGGTGTTCACGGAATCAGGCGGCTGTCATAGCTGTTCGCGACGTGGTCGAGCATCCCGTAGAGCGCGTCGGAACCGAGCCGGGCCAGGTCGTCGCGACCGGCACTGGCAGGCAACGGAAGTCGGCCGAGTTTGCCCCAGCGCAACGCGCCCTGCTCGTCGAGCACCGTGGTCGTCGCGCCGCGGTTGTCGTCGTGCAGGCAGAACGGAACGTCGAGCAGGCCGGTGGCGAACGCCATGAGCAGCGCCTCGCCCACGTCGCTGTGCAGGTCGAGCACCGCGTCGATGAGCAGGCGGGCCTCGGCGAGCACCTCGGCGTAGTACTCGTCGGCGGCCGCGGTGGCCGGATCGAGCGGGCCCGCGGCCTCTTCGGCGGCCATGCGCAAGGCGGCGATGTTCTCGGGCACCGAGGGGATCTGCCAGGCCTCCGACACCGTCTTCACGATCATCCGTTCGCACCCGGTGGCGATGGCAAGGCGGGCGCTGTCTCGGATCAGCCGGGCCGCGCCGTCTGGGGTGCGCGGGAACAGGCCCATGTAGGTGTAGAACACCACGTGCCAGGTCACATCGCCGAGATACTCGGCGGCCAGGGTCCGCAGCGCGCGCAACGCGCCGCGATCCTGCTCGGCCAATGTTCCCTGCGCGTAGCTGAACGACATGTACCGCAACCCGTGCTGGCGGAAGAAGCATCCCTCCAGCACGCCCATCGCCACCAGCAGCGATGGCGGGCACAGCTGCCCGAGCAGACACCCGCCGAAACTCTCGATGTGCCCGAACTCGGTTGCGCCGGCGAGGAACCGGGTGCTCTCCGCCCAGGCGTCGACGGCATCGCGCAGCGGCAATCTGCTGTAGGGCAGGCAGTACGAGACCGGCCCGCCCTCGGTCGCGTCCAGCCCCACCTCGACCAGCCGCTCGAAAACCCGCAGCGGCAGCGCGGTGCCGTGGCGCACCTGGACCGGAAAATTCGGCCCGTACAGCCCGGCGAGCAGCTTCCTGGTCTCCGTGACCGGGTGCGAGACAAGCGGATACCCGTTCAACTCCTCCCCCGCGGCAAGGCGCTCCAGCGGCGTCCGGTAGTCGCCGACGCGGGTGTAGCTGTCCAGGGTGAGCGTGCCGATCACCGGGAAGTCCAGGTAGGCCACCCTGGCCAGACCCGACCGCATGGCCGAGAGGCTGCCGAACCCCATCCGAGGCTGGACCACCAGCTGTCCCGCCGCGGCCCGCTCTGCGATGAAGCGATCGAAGTATCCAGCCACGTCACCGGCCCGAGATCAGCTCTAATGTCGGCAATCCAGACTTCGGGTCCACCGTGTGCACTTGGGATTTGTGCGGATCACCGGCGCGCACCTTGGCCATCACGGTGTCCCCGGCCGCGAAATCGACCAGCGCACTGCGATAGAGCGTGCGCAGGTGGGTGAGGGTCAGCCCGGACACCTCGGTCAGCCAAGCGACGGCGCGGTCCTCGCCTGACTCGCCGCTGAGCACGGCGTGCAGGGCGGGCACGTCGCCGACCCGCTCGGGATGACAGCGTTCGATGTACTCCGCAAGGCGCGCACCCGCATTCGTGAACGGCGAGAAGACCAGCGCGATCAACGCGTCCTCCCCCAGCCCGAAGGCCTTCTCCGCGAACGCGGCCGCCACCTCGCGCCGACGCGCGATCTGCTGCGGCGAGTCGTAGCGGGCAAGGGCGAGTTCGATGAGCTGGTCCGGCATCTCCTTCTTGCGCATCATCGTCTCGGCGAATTCCAGGTACTCGGTGATGCCCGCCTGATAGGTGCGGCCCTCCACGTACTGTGCCCGCAGGCCGCGCAGGTGTGCCATGAGAGTCGGGTTGGCGCAATCGGATTCGGTGAAGCTGAACGCCAGGTCGTCGAAACGGAAGCCGAGAAAGTCGACGATCAGGTCCCAATGGTCGTGCACCCGGTAGCTCACCAGGTCGTAGATGGAGACGAAGGTGGGCTGCACCGACCGGTCACCCACCGCGACCTCGCGTTCGGCGGGTTCGCCCACGTCCGCGCCGAACAACTCGTGGAAGTACGCGTCGCCGACGCCACGCAGCGCCTGCAGCAGATCCTGGAATGTCATGCCCTTGCGCCGCACGTCGATGCCGATGCCCTTGGCCAGCCGCAGAATCCACGCCGCGTACAGCGCCTGTTCCCGGCGCGAGTCGCCGGTCATGATCGCGTCGACCCCGCCCTGCCACCAGGCGGCGCGACCGTAGAAGTCGGCGACGGCCAGGTTGCAGCTGTTGCAGAAGGTGGGGCGGCCGTCGCCGGCCGAGCGGTGGCCGTTCATCAGGACGTCGAGCCGGTTGATCGCCACCAGCTTGTCCGGCAGCGGCAGATCCACTCGGAAACGACGGATCTCGGTGTGGTCGACGGTGAGCAGTTCGGCGCGCTCGTCGTCGAGCAGCCCCAGCGCGGAATACACCCGGTCGATGTTCTCCATCACCGCGCCGACCACCCCGGCGTGCCGCATGTTGGCCACGCGCATCAGGAAGGTGCTGCCGTGGGCGAGCCGCAGCCGCAGCTGCACGGCACGCACGAACGCGACGACGTAGGTGCTGTCCTTGCCGCCGCCGTAGGCGACCATGACCTTGTAGCCGGCGAGCCGATCCACCCCGCCCGCTGCCTCGATCAGCTTGTCCCCGACCGCGGCGACGCCGTCGCGCTCCTCCTCGGTGAGGAATCCGATCAGTTGCTCGTATCGGGTCCGATCGTCGATCTCAGGTGCACTGTTCACAGCGATTCCGCCTCGAAGTCGAAGTTCTCGATGATCTTCCGGATGCCCGCCTCGACGACGTGTTCGTCCTCGTGCAGCAGGATGAACCGGCCACGATGCAGTGCGTCGTAGGCACCGCCGGGCGCAAGCACCTGCCCGGGGGCGGGCAACAGCTCCCGCCAGACGCTCGGCACCTCGGCGCGCATCGACGAGGCCCGGACCACCCGTTCGGCATAGACCTCGGATTTGGGCATGATCAGCCAGCCACCGGAGGCATCGGCGTGATCGGGAACCGGCGGGACCGGCTCACCGGAGAGCACCCGCAGGAACATCTCGTACAGGTTCACCCCGAACACCCGGTAGAGCAGGTGCGGTACCTCGGCCCCGCCGACGCGCCCGCCGATCTCCAGGAACACCGGATCGCCCGCCGGGGTGATGAACACCTCGAGGTGAAAAGGCAAGCGGCGCAGATCGAGTGCGGATACCACCTGCTGGCAGAACTGTTCGAGCTGCGTCCGGCGCGGCGAGGAGCGCAGCAGGACCGACCCGAGCGGCTCGCCGTGCGCGAACGAAAGACAGTCGTTGATATAGCGCGAGACCGCCTGGAATACGACCTGGGCATGGTCGTCGACGAAGCCGTCGATGTGGTAGATCTCGCCGGCGACGAACTCCTCGACCTCGTAGCCGGACAGATCCACGGTGCCGAGTGCGGCATCGAGTTCGGCGTCGTCGTCCACCCGGCGCACCCCGATGCTGGCGGCGGCGGCCAACGGCTTGAGGATCAACGGGTAGCCGCAACCGGCCGCGAACTCGCGCACCTGCTCGGCGCTCGCGCAGGAGGCGAAGCGCGGCACCGGTATGCCCGCCTTCTCCAGCACCTGCTTCATCCGGACTTTGTCCCGATAGACCGCGACCTCGTCCAGCGTCGGCCCTGGAATGCCCAGTTCCGCACGGACTTTCGCGGCGATCTCGAGGGTGAACTCCGACAGCGCGATCAATTCGTCCACCGGGCCGACCCGTTCGGTGATCTCGCGCACGGCCGCGCCGAGCGCCGCCACGTCGTTGACGTCCTCGACCCGCACCTGCCAGGCGATCTTCGCCGGGTCGATCAGCACGCCGTCGGCACCCGGCCCGTCCACGACGTAGCTCACCTGGTTGGCCTCGTGATCGACGAACTCCTCGTAGCGGGTGAGTTCGTTGTCCCAGCGGATTCCGTCGCTGAACCGTGGCCACCGGTTGACGATGACGATGTGCATCAGTAGACCTCTCGTGTTTCCGCGTGCTCGCCGTCCCACGGCGTGATCACGGCGCGATCGGCCCGCCATGCCGAAAACCCCTGTGCGATACCGAAACGCAGGAAGCCGCGGAAACGCTCGATGGCGTCGTCACCGAGGAACACGTCGGTGTAGCCCAGTTCGAGCAGTTCGCGCCGGACCCGGTCGTCGTCGGACACCGCGGTGGTCAGCTTGCCGCCGATGGCACACGGCACCTCCAATCCCTGTGCGCGCAGCGCGGAAAGCAGCACCTTGGCACCGTGGCTGCCGTGGCCGTTGACGCTCGACACGACGAGCAGGTCGGGCCGCTGCGCGCGAATCGCGTCCGCCACGCAGGCCACCGGCGTGCACGTGCCGAGGTTGCGCACCTCGGCGCCGTGCTCCTCGAGCAACTTCTGCAGGTAGACCAGATTCCAGAGATGGGAATCGGATTCGACGGTGCTCAGCACGCACCGGAAGCTGGCGTTCATGTCACGACCTCGACGTTAGCGTTCTCGCGGGCCAGGAGCGCTTTACGGAAGCTGGCCATCGTCAACGGCAGGAAAACCGCGCCGAACAGGCAGAGCAGGCCGCCCAGCCACAGCGCAAGTCGTTGTGGGCCGATGGTGGCACCCAGACCACCGATCAGCAGACCCGCGATCGGATAGGACAAAAGGTTGAGCAAATAGAACGGCCCCATCACCTTGCCGAGATGTTGGCCGGGGATCACCTTCACCCGCTGGGTGCGGTTGTAGATGTTGTAGAGCGCACTGCCGACGAGCATCACGACGAAGGCGGGCGCGTAGATCCAATAGGACGGAGCGAGCGCGGCGATCAGCAACGCCACGCACATCAGCCAGAAGCCGGTGGCGCCAATGGGTTCGACGCCGACGCGGCGCAGCAGCGCGGGCATCACCAGCAGGTTGAGCAACCCGGTGACGCCGACCGCCGCGTTCAGCGCACCGTAGGCCGAGTCCGGCGCGTTGAACACGTCGGTGACCAGCGCCGCGTTCGATACGATCAACACCCCGACCACCAGATTGATCGTGAAGTTGAGGATGCCGAGCAGCAGCACCGGGCGGATCCGCACCATGAGCTGCCAGCCGATGGCCAACTCCGAGAGCACCTTTCGGGCCGCCCACTCGACCCGCTGCCTAGTCTGCGGGCGCGGCAACGGCAACCAGGTCAGTGCGCTGATCCCGAACGCGGCGGCCGCGACGAGCAGCAGCCAGAGCTTGCCGAGCAACGCCGCGGCCAGGATCGCCAGCGCGGGACCGAGCGCCATGGCGAGCAGCTCGGTGTTCTGCACCAGCGACTGCACCGTGGCGATCTGGGAGTCCTTGGCCAGCTGCGGGACCATCCGTTCGATCGACATGCGGATGGGCGCCACGCACAGTGACAGGAGCGCGCCACTGGTCATCAGCGCAGGCACCATCCAGCCGGGCTGAACCATACAGATGACCATGACGGTCAGCAGGATGAGCGCACGCAGCACCGCGACCCTGGTGAACAGCCTGGCCCCGCCGTCGCGATCGGCGAGCAGACCCGCGAACGGGTAGGCAACCAGTGCGGGCACCCACTCCAGCGCGAACGCGAAGCCGAGCGTGGACACCTGCTTGGTGTCCTGAAAGATCAACAGCGGCACCGCGAACAGCACCACTTGTTCGGCGATCAGTCCGAGCAGCACGCCGGTGGCGAACAGCGCGCTGTGCCGCGGCACCGCTCGCGATGTCATGCCGGCCGTCTCTCGTGTTCCCGGATCAGCGGCAGCACGTGGGTGTAGAAGATCCGCATCTCGTCGCGGGTCGGCCAGCCGGAGAAGATGAACTCGCTGACCCCGTGCGCCTTGTACTGGTAGAGGTAGTCGGCGACCTCTTGATAGCTGCCGACCACGCACAGCGCGGGGCCGCCGCGATAGGGCACGAAACCGGAGTAGATCATCGGCGAAAGCCAGTCGCCGTCGGCCTGTTCGGCCAGCCGGAACGAGGTCTTGACGGCTTCGGAGTCCGAGGCCGCGACCACCTGCGCGACCCAGGCCTTGTGCGCCTCGTCCGGGTTGTCCTGCATGGCGGCCAGATCGATGAGCGCCTGCTCCCGAGTTTCCCTGGCCAGCACGTGCATTCGGGTGCCGACGCGAATTCCCTTGTCGAGCACCGGCCTTGCCGCGGCCCCCATGCCTTCGGGAGTGTCGCCGTAGCGCAGCCAGCAGTCGCCGAACATTGCGGCGGTCTCCTGCGCGATCCCCGATGCGCCGCTGAGGTAGATCTCGGGCCGTCCGCCGCCGAGGTAACCGAGCCCGAGCGCGGCCTCCTTGATCACGTAGTGGTCGCCCTCGTAGGTCAGCGGCTTCTCACCGCGCCAGAACCGATGACAGATCTCGAGGAACTCCTGGGTGCGGGCGTAACGTCCGTCGTGGGCGACGAAATCGCCGTAGCCTGCCTGCTCGGCCGGGGAGATGCCCGCGACCAGGTTCAGCGCGATCCGGCCGTTCGACATCCACGAGATCGTGTTCACCACTTGGGTGAACAACGTCGGCGACAGCAGCCCCGGCCGGTAGGCGAGGATGAAGGTGACGTTCTCGGTCTCCCGGACCAGCGCGCCGATCATCGGCAGCGGATCGGGCATGTAGTCGGCGATGCCCATCAGCAGCGAGTCGACGCCGAGCGCGTCGGCCTCCTGCACGAAGGAGACCATCCCGTCGAAGTCGAGTTCGCCGACCCGATACTTCTCGGTGGCCTTCTGCTGCCCGCTGTCCAGCGGCGCACACCAATGGAACCTCAACTCGCCACGGTCGGCCTCGCGTGTATGAGACAGTGGAGCGAAGTTCGAACGGTCGTAGTTCATTTTATGGGGATTCACTTCCGGTATCGCCACGGAGGCAGTAGTAAGGTGCTCAGCATCAAATCAGACAACGGCTGATCCAAGTCCACCCTCTCAGAATTCACACACCCGGAGCAGTACCCCCAGATGCTCCTGAAGGGAAGTCACACCCCATTTCGACTACCCCGGCCCTGTTAAAGCCAAGTTACATCGGCCCACACCGGCTGTCAAAGCGAGGCGAGTAACCCTCGCCACCTCGGATTCCGCAATTCCGGCGGAATTGATCTTGCACGTCGAACCCCCCACCCGGGGGGTGGACATGGCGATCATTCAGGGGGAGAATGGGCCAGTGACCAGTGCATTTGCAGTCAGTCCAGCAGGAACGGGGGGTTTTATGAAAGCTCCAGCGCAATAGTTTTCCGCCAGTTACCGCGTATTCGGAAATACGTTATCTCATAGCGGACCAATTGCCCACGAGGGATGGCCGTGAACAACGGGCGCACGCGACTGGAACACTATTCCTGACGATGAATGCCCGCGCCGAATCGACGGCTCGACGCTGGGGCTCGAGCACGTCCCGATCGCGGCCACCCCCACGGACCATGGAATGGATCGAACTTTGCCTGAATCGACGGAACCCGCGAGTTCGGCGCTACCCCTGCCGCGCGCGCATCTCACCTCGCCGCGAACCATTGCCGCATTGACCGTGCAGGCCCGTTTTCTGGCGGCCGCGCGGGAATTCCTGACCGCGGAGGGTTTTACCGAATTGCTGCCGCCCATCATCGGTCCGGTGACCGATCCGGGGGCCCGCGGCGCGAAGCAGGTCGACATCGACTACTACGGCCATCGCTACAAGCTGATGACCAGCGGCATCCTCTACAAGCAGTCCTCGCTGCTCGCGTTCGAGAAGATCTTCCACGTGGCGCCCAACGTACGGCTCGAACCGCTGGAGACCGCGGTGACCCATCGCCACCTCGCCGAATTCCACCAGCTCGACGTGGAGATCGCGCACGGCTCCCGCGAGGACGCCATGGACGTGGCCGAACGCGTGACGAAGTACGCGGTGGAGTACGTGCTGAGCAACGCCCAGCGCGAGCTGGAACTGCTCGGCCGCGACCTCGAACAGTTGAAGCAGGTGATCGCGGCCCCCTACGACCGCAAGCGCCACACCGCCGCGGTGCGGGAACTGCGCGAGCTCGGCTACCACCAGCGCGAGCACACCGAGATCGACTGGGCGGGTGAGGAAATCATCTCCGCCGCGACCACCCGCCCGTTCTTCATCACCGACTACCCGAAGGGCTCGCGCGGCTTCTACGACAGCGAGAACCCCGACGAGCCGGGCATGCTGCGCAATTTCGACCTGATCTTCCCCGGCGGGTACGGCGAGATGATGAGCGGCAGCGAGCGCGAATCGGACTATCGCACCCTGCTCACCCGGATGCGCGAGACCGGCGAGAACCCGGCCAAGTACGAGTGGTATCTCACCCTCGCCCGCGAGGGCCTTTCGCCCAGTGCGGGTTTCGGGCTCGGCGTCGAGCGGTTCACCCGTTTCCTCGCCGGGCTGGACGCGGTCTGGCAGGCCACCGCCTACCCGAAGGTGCCGGGGGAGCCCCGTCCGTGAGCGTGCTCTCGGCACCCGGGTTTCCCGAACGCGAGGTGCGCGCGCGGGCGCGCACGGCGGCGGGGGCGGTGTTTCCCGACAACGCGCACTACGGCGCGCGACTGTTCGGTCAGGGGCGGGACGCGCCGGCCGAATCGGGCGATACCGATTCGATCGACCGCGCCCGGCTGGTGCCGCCGGTCTTCGTGCCGCTGCGCGAGGAGAAGCTGTTCGACCTCGGCCGCGAGCCGCTGGCCGGCGACGTGGATCTGCGCACCACCATCGGCGGCCTGCGCTCGGCATTGCCGCTCTATGTCTCGGCTTTCGGCTCGACCGCGGTGGCCGATGGCGACCTCGGTGTCGCGGTGGCCGCGCAAGCGGGCGCCGCGGGGGTGCCGATGGTGATCGGCGAGAATATCGTTCCCGTCTCGGGTTACGGCCGAATGGTCGAGGAGGCGCCCAGCTCACTGCTGCGCAGACTCACCGAGTACACCAAGCGCGCGGCCGATGACGTCGGCGGCGTGATCGTGCAGCAGAGCACCGAGGACGCCGACGCCGAGGTGTGGAACCTGGTGTACAGCGATCCGTCGAGCGAACCACTGTTGGCCAGTGGACGTTTGGCGTTCGAGCTGAAGGTCGGCCAGGGCGCGAAACCGGGTGTCGGCGGCATGACACTGGTGCCGAGGGACCGCGCCGCCGACCTTTCGGCGCAGTACGACATCCTCGATATCTACGCGAGCGCCGACGCACCGATGCTGCGCTCGGCCACCCCCGGCACGTTCACCCCCGAGATCCTGCGGCAGCAGATCCGGTTGATGCGCAACAACTATCCGCGCTGTCGCGTATGGGTGAAGCTGCCGCCCGCCCGGGACGTGGGCGCGGCGGCCGAGGTCGCGTGGGCGGCGGGCGCCGACGCCGTCACCGTCGACGGCGCGGAGGCGGGGACCGGCTGGGCGCCACACGGATTCCTCGACCATGTCGGCCTGCCCCTGGCCGAGTGCCTGCACCGGGTGGCGGGGCGGGACCGACAGGGGCACAGCCTGCTCGTCTCCGGAAGGTGCTGGGAGGGCACCCGAGTGGTCAAATGCCTTGCCCTCGGCGCCACCGCCGTCGGCTTGGGCCGGGCCGCCCTCGTGGCCGCCGACGAGAACGCCGATCATGGACTGACGAACCTGCTGTCCGCGTTCGAGTTGGAACTACGGCTGCTGATCAGTGCGCTCGGGAAGTACCGGGCCACCGACGTGGCGAACGAGGACATCTGGTTCCCCACGACCAACGAAAGGACCCGATGAACACAGTGCGACCATGGCGGGTGGCAGTGCTCGGCCCCGGCGGTGTCGGCGGACTGGTGGGTGCGCTGCTGGCGCGCGCCGGGCACCGCGTCATCTTCCTCGGCGGCGAGGCGACCGTGGACACCGTGCGCGCACACGGAATCCAGGTGCGCAGCAAGCTGTTCGGTGATTTCACGGTGAAGGCCGAGGCGGATACCGAACTGCGCGAACCGGTCGATCTGGTGCTGGTCACGGTGAAACAGAATGTGCTCGGCGCGGCACTGACCCGGGTCGCCCCCGATGTGCTCGGGGACGCGCTGGTGGTGCCGCTGCTCAACGGGATCGAACACCCGGCAGCGTTGCGGGCGCGGTATCGCCGGGAACTCGTTGTGCCCGCGGTGATCCGGGTAGCCGCGACGCGGGTCGCGCCCGGCGTCATCGAGCACGGCAGCCCCTTCGTCGAGATCGATCTGGCAAGTGCCGCAACGCCGTCCGATCGGATCGAGGCGCTCGTCACGCTGCTCGCCGATGCCGGGGTGCAGGCCGCGGCCCGCCCCGACGAGGCGGCGTTGCTGTGGGGCAAGTTGTTCTTCCTCGCCCCCTTCGCCTTGCTGAGCACGTGGCACCGGTGCCCGGTCGGCGACCTGCGCACGGTGCACCGCGCCGAACTGACCGACCTGGTCGCCGAGATCGCCGCGCTGAGCCGGGCGGCGGGCGTGCCCGCCGATGTCGAGGCGGCACTGCGGTTCTACGACGCCTTCCCGCCAGAGGCCAAGTCGTCCATGCAACGCGACGCCGACGCCGGGCGGGCGTTGGAGCTCGATGCCATCGGCGGCGCGCTGCTGCGCATCGCCGAGCAGCACGCGGTGCCCATGCCGCTGACCGAGCGGCTGGTCACCGACCTCACCCCGCTGGCTGACGGATCGGCGGCCGCCGGCTGACCCACCCGCCGGTGACTGGGCACCGGCACAACGGCCCCTTCCGCCGCGTGCGGAGGGGGCCGCTGTCGTCTTCGGCGGGCCACGACCGGACCCGGCTGGAGGCCGCGGTCGAAAGCTGTGGTTAAAGTATCGGGGCTCTACTACGAAATACCCGGCGTGCGTCACCGTAGAAAAGGAGCTCGAATTGTTGCAGGCAGGTCGGCGTACCGCGACAGCACACACATTCCGCCGCACATCGCCGCGTTAGAACATTGACCACCGTGCAGCGAGGTGCGCACGCGGACAATGGCGTCGGCACCGTGGCGTTGACGCTCTCCGCCGTTGCCGCCGTAGCCGTTCTGGTCTGGCACGTCTTCGCATTGCCGATCCAAAACGGGTATTACGGACTTTTCGGCAACAACGTCGACCTGTGGGTATACCGCGCGGGCGGTACCGCCCTCCTGGACGGCCACGGGCTCTATACCGGGCCGGTCTTCTTCGAAATGGAGTTCACCTATACCCCGTTCGCCGCCCTCGTGTTCGTGCCGCTCACCGTCATGAGTTTCGGCGTCACCGAGATCGTCTGGTGGCTCGCGATATTCGCGGCCGTGGCCGGAATCGTGTGGTGCTGCCTGCGCATCCTCGGCTATGCGAACACGCGGCGCACGTGGGCGTTCACCGCGCTGCTCGCGGTGGTCTGCACCGCGTTCGAGCCGGTGCGCACCACCATCTGGCTCGGGCAGATCAACGTCTTCCTGGTGTTGCTCGTGCTCTGGGACCTCACCCGCGCCCGGTCCGCCATGCGCGGCATCGGGGTGGGTATCGCGGCCGGAATCAAACTGACGCCGGGCTTCTTCCTGGTCTATCTCGCGTGCACGCGCCAGTGGCGCACGTGGCGCGTCGCGGCGGCGACGCTGGCCGCGACCGTCGCGGCAGGCGCGCTCGTCCGGCCCGCCGATTCGTGGAGTTACTGGGGACAGCAGATCACCCGGTCGGGTCGCGTCGGTTTGGTCGATTCACCGGCAAATCAATCCGTCAACGGATTCCTCGCGCAGTTGCTGAGATTTTATGACGTGCAACGTTTCTCGACGCCGATCGGCAATACGACGGTTTATCAGCCACCGCTGTGGCTGTGGCTCGCGGTGACCGGATCGGTCGCCGCGCTCGGCATGGCGGCGGCGGTGGTCGCATTCCAGCGGCACAACGAACTACTGGCCATCACTTTGACCGGAATGACCTCGGCCTGCGTTTCGCCTTTCTCCTGGGGCCATCACTGGGTCTGGTTGGTGCCGCTGTTCGTCCTCACCCTGCACCACGCCCGCGCCGCCCGGACGAAATGGCGTTTCCTGCCGGTCGTCGCGGTGTCGATCCCCAGCTTCTGCTGGTGGTGGAACTATTGGGGTGGTCCCGCGCAATTGGAAGCGCCGCACCCCATCGGCATCGGCTTTTTCATGCTCCCCCGCGACGTTCCCGAATGGTGGATACACCTCCTGGTCCCCCTTTACGCGGGGTGCTATCCCCTCATTCTGGTCACGGCCGCCACCTGCGTCCTGGCCACGGCCCGCGCCGCCGCCCCGAGTCATCCGCGATCGGAACCACGGCTGCGGCCGTCGCCGCTCGACACCCCGGCCACGCCCGCCACCGCGACGACCGAGAACAGTTCCGCACCGACATCGGTCCGATGCTGAGCGGTCTCGCCGCGCTGTCCTGATCGGGGGTCGGGCGCGCTCCGCGGATCGAACGGCGCCGAGGCGATTGAAAGCCGCTGGACGGGTTACTGTTCAGACGGTAGTGATTCGGGGCTCGGTGCGAGGAGATCCAACACCATGCTGGTGCTCAACGGCGCGCGCGACAACATGCCGGAGCCGCAACGGCTGGTCGTCGATTGGCTGCACACTTGGAACGGCCCCTATCTGATTCCCGGCGTGGCGATCTCGGGCTACACCCTGCCCGAGCGCGCGGCCCCGACCGCGGATCTGCTGGTGATCACGCCGAACGCGTGCGTCGTCATCGATGTCGCCGGAATGCTGTTGAAGGAGAGCGGAACGCTGCGCTGTCCGGCCGAGGAGCCCTGGCGGCTGGCGGGCTTCGACGGTGACCCGGTAGCGGTGCGTACCGGTGCGCCGAACCCGCTGCCGGACCTGCGCGCCGCGATGGACGCCATGGCCCGGCATTTGGCGGGCGCGGCGGGCATCGACACGAATGTCAGCGGGTTGGTGGTGGTGCTGCCACAGGTCGGCACCGCCGTCACGACCGACCCCGGCGGGCCGCTGCCCGCGGGCATCGACGTGCTTGCCGGTGAACTCCGCGAGTTGCGCGGCTGGTTTCGCACCACCGCCCGCCGCGAGATCGCGTGGACGGCCGAGCAGGTGCGGGAGGCGTTGGCGGCGTTGCACTTCGCCGACGCGGTCACCGTGGCGCAGCTGGCCGCCGAAGGCTTCCGCAGCACGGCGGCGGACAACCCGCCGACCCCGACGCACGCGCCCCCGGTCTCGCCCGGCCCACCGCCGCTGCCTGGACCTGCCGACGAACCCGCCCCGGCCCCACTGTCGAGCACGGGCGCCGCTCGCGCCAAACCACAGGTCGGCAAACCGAAACCCACTGCACCGGCGACGCGACGTGGCCCACTACTGCTGGCGATCGGCGTGGTCGTCGCGGTACTGATCCTCGGCGGCGCCATCTGGCTCTTCGCGAAATCGGGCCCGGCCGTCGGCCCGCCGGATGTCGGCACCCCCGGCGTGACCGCACCGCCGCCCGAGCTGCCGATCGACGTACCCGCGCCGTCCGAGGCACCCACCACCGCACCATCGTCACCGCGTACCCCGCAGGGCTGCTTCCCCTTTCAACCGAACTGCTGAACCCCCGGCCGTCACGGAATGAACCGGATGTCGGGATGCTCCGAACTGTTCCCGTCGAACAGCCGGCTCGGCACGCCTTCGACGCGACCCCATTGCCGCGATTGGCCAGGCACCCTGAGCCCACGATGCTGGGCGCGGGCGTCAGGCTGGGTCGGTGATCAGGTGTAGGTAGGCGGTGTCCAGCGGCATGTCCACGGCGAACCAGGCGGCGGGTCGGTCGTCGTCGCGGGGACACCAGGCAGTGGCGATGCACAGGCGGGCGGCCTCTGCCCGGGTGAGGTCGGGTAGATGCCACGCCACCCTGGCCCGCTCGCCATAGCGCACGCCGTACTCGGCGCCGAGGACGTCGTGCTTCGGCAGCAGGCGCGCCCATCGGTAGGGAAACAGCCTGCCGTCCTTCGCCTGCATGGCGAGCAACTCGGTGTCCGGACCGCCGATCGAGACCATGAAGTCGTCGTTCTCGACGCTCACGGCCGCGAGGCATTCACCGGTGTCCGGACCCGCGTACGCGTCGGCGGGCACGTCGGTCAGTTCGGCCGCGACCACCAGACCGGGCACTCTCGTGTGTGCGCGCACCTGCCAGACGCCCGCCCACACCGGAATCGGCGCGCCGCCGTCCCACGGCGCCACATCGACGCTGCCGATCAGCAGATCGACCGTCGCGTCCGCGCGCTGCCACCGGTGCAGATGCGTGCCATTCGGCAAGCGCCACAGGGCATTCGATTCCGCGGGTAGTGCTTCCGAGCCGAGCGCGACGGCGAACTCGACGGTGCCGAGCGGCGTGTCGACCACGGCGGGACGACGGTCTACCTGAGCCAGGTCGTCGGTAGGAAGCATGCGCCCATCATGCAGGTCCGCGGTTACCGGCTTTCGACCCGCACGAGTTGCTTGCCGATGTTGCTTCCCTCGAACAGTCCGCGCAGTGCCGCCGGGGCCGCCGCCAATCCCTCGGTGACGTGCTCGGCCACCACGATCCGCCCCGCGCTGTGCCAGCCGGAAAGCTTGTCGAATGCCTCGGGGAAGCGGTCCGCGTAATCCAGGACGATGAAGCCTTCCATCCGCGCGCGCTTCAGCATCAGCGCGGAATAGTCGCGCAGTGCGTACGCGGCGGTGTCGGCGGTGTAGCCGGTGGCGATGCCGCCGCACAGCACCACGCGAGCCCGCTGCGCCAGATGCGCCAATCCGTGGTCGAGAATGGTGCCACCGACACTGTCGAAGAAAACGTCGATACCGTCGGGAGCGGTGGCGGCCAAGCGCTTTCCGACGTCCTCGCGCTTGTAGTCGATGGCGTGATCGAATCCGGCGTGCTCGCGCAGCCAGGCGCACTTGCGCGCACCGCCCGCGATGCCGATCACCTTACTGCCCAATGCTTTCGCGATCTGCCCCGCGACCGATCCGGTAGCGCCCGCCGCGGCGCTGACCACCACGGTGTCACCCGCACCCGCCCGGCCGACATCGACCATGCCGAAGTACGCGCTCAGCCCGGTGACCCCGAACAGACTCAGCATGAGCTTGGGGTCGACCCCGGCGGGCACGATGTTCAAGCCGAACAGTCCCTGCCCCGACGCCACGGCGTAGTCCTGCCAGCCGACCATGCCCGCGACCCACGCCCCGACCGGATAGTCCGGCGTGTTCGACGCGACGATCTCGCCGACGCCGCTGCCGCGCATCACAGTGTCCAGCGGCACCGGATCGATGTAGTTGTCGCCGTCGTTCAGCCAGCCCCGCTGTGTCGGATCGATCCCGAGCCAGTGCACCCGAACCAGCGCCTGCCCAGGACCGATCGGCGGCACGGGCCCGCGTAACAACTCGAAGTCACTGTCGCGCAGCGTGTTTCCGGGGCGCTTACGCAACACCAATTGGCGGTTGCCGGGTTCACCGTCGACGGAGTCCATGTGCCACAGTCTGTCAGCGCCGGGCAAGTGATTTTGTGAACACATCCAGCACCCGCGCGGTGCGGATTGTGCCACCGCCAAAGGTTTCCCACGTTGTGGACGGTCGGCTCGCGCGCCCGGCCCCGTCGTGAAAACATCTGCGCCAGTTGACTACCGGAGCGCGGGAACAGGGACCGCGCCGGCGTGCGGCCGAGGATTCGAGGGAACAACAATGCTCTTGTGGGCAACCATCGTCGGCGCCGCGTTGATCGTGCTGCTACTGCTCGCCGTCACGGCGCGAGCCATGGATCCACAGAGCCGCGCCGAACGCCGCCGCCGCCACGACCCCGTCCCCCAGCAGCAATGGCCGCACACCAGGCACCCCGGCGCCCGCCGTTAGGCCGCGCGGGCACACCGGCACGAACCGCGCCGACGAGGTAGCCTGCGGATAGCTCGCTGCTTTTCTGACCTGTCGGCATCTGCCGGATCGGCCGCCGGGGCCACCGTTGTCCCAGCCCGAACGGCAATCCCTCGAGGGGCTGGGATGACTGTTCGTTGTGCTCGGATGATGCTCGCGTTGGCACTGACCGCCACGGTCGCCGCCGGATGCGGGAGCGACCGTGGCGCACCCCCGGCGCGCCGGCCGGGCGAGGTGATCGAATCCCGGTCGCTGGCGCTCGGCGACGCACTCGCCGCCACGGGCACCGCGACGTACCTGCGCTACCGTTCGACCGCGGCCTCGGGACAACCGATCGAGGTGTCCGGCGCGGTCTTCCTGCCCCACGGGCAGGCCCCGCAGGGCGGTTGGCCCCTGGTCGGTTTCGGCCACGGCACAGCGGGTGTCGCCACGCGCTGCGCACCGACCGGTTCGCCGAATCTCTTCGGCGCCGCCACCACCGTCGCGGAGTTGCTCGGCGCGGGGTACGCGGTCGCCATGCCCAACTACCAGGGCCTGGACGGCCCTGGCCCGGCCCCCTTTCTCGACTCGGCCAGCTCGGGCTACAACGTGCTGGACGCGATCCGCGCGGCCGGGCAGCTGAACCTGCCGATCTCGGATCGGGTTGCGCTGCTGGGTGTCTCGCAGGGCGGCCGGGCGACCGAGGCCGCCGCGGAGTCGGCCCCGCGCTACGCGCCGGAACTGAAGCTGCTCGCCAACGTGCTGATCTCCCCCGCGCTGCGCCTGTCGATCGCGTCGAACATCGACGCGGGCACGCTCAGCACCGACCAGTACATGGTGCTGCCCTACGTGCTGTCCGGAATCCGGGCACAGCGCCCCGATTTCGGCTTCGATCAGGTGCTGCACGGCCAACTGCTCACCGCCGCACCGGGTTTGGCGGCACGCTGCACCGGCGACGTGCTCGACAGCGCGCTGGCCGTCACCCCGACCCCGGATCAGGCCGGTTTCACCGATGCGGCGGCACGCGCCGTCGTCACCGACTTCCAACACCGGACCGAGTTACCGCAGGTGCGCAGCGCGCTGCCCACACTGATGCTGCGCGCGAATCGCGACGTATTGGTCGAGACCGTCTGGTCCGACGCCGCCGCGGTGGCGATGTGCCAGAAGGGGATCGCAGTGCGTGATGTGGTGCTGCCGGGCGACCACAACCGCTTCGAAGCCGGCGGCGACCAGTGGCAGCTCTGGCTGGCCGACCGCTTCGCCGACCGCCCGGCACCGCCCTCGACCTGCGACTGACCTACCAGAACACCGGGCTCAGACTCCAGGCGGCGAACTCCTCCTCGACAAAGCCGCGCAACGCCGCCCTGGTCGGAAAGTGGTCGGGGTCGGCCGCGGTGACCGCGAGAAATACCTGCTCGCCGTCGCTGCACCAGGACATGTTCAGCCCGGCCTCGGTGCGCCGGTACATCTCGGTCTCGGCCTCCTTCAGCATCGGCCGCAGCAGCACCGCGCGCGCTCGGTCCGCGCCGAGGTGCAGTAGCGGACCCGCCGCGCTGCCCAGGTTGGTGCACAGGCACAGCGGCGCGGTGGAGGTACGGGCGAGCCTGCGCGCCACCGCGTCCGGGATCACCATTTGCAGCGGCTGCAGGTGCTGCAGCGGCGGTATGCGCGCCGGATCGTCGTAGGCGGTGATCGCGGCCTTGGTCGCGGACCGGATCGCGCCGAGGTCGGCCAGTTCGCCTTTGCGATAGGGCACGCTGATCGGGATACCGGTCGTCGCGTTGCCGCGTGGATCGTCCGGGCCGCGCAGCGACCGCGGGATCTCGATGCGCGCCAGGTCGCCGTCCCGGATCCGGCCGCTGCGGCCGAGCACTCCGAGCGCCGCGCCGAGCATCAAGCCGTTCGCGGTGCCGCCGTTCGCGGCGGCGACGTGTTCCCACTGCGCCAGTGGGAGATTCACTATCACCTCGGCGGGATGGAAGCGCTCCCCCATCGGCACCACCGTGTCGTGCGGCCGTGGCGGGCGCGGCGGCTCGGTGATACCGCGGGCACGCACCGCACGCACGATCCCGGTGGTGATGGCCCAAAATTGGCCCGTGGCGTCGGCCAGATTCCGCCGCCACAGGCCGCGCTCGGGCGCCGCGCCGACCAGCGCGCCCGAGCTGTCCGCCCGGCTCACCGGGAGATCGGCCGCGACCCGCGCGAGCGCGTCCCCGATCGCGCCGACCGCGCCGCTGCCGTCCGCCGCGATATGCGAGATCACTAGCGACAGCACCGATCCCGTGCCGTAGGGGGCGACCGAGAGCCGCCACAACCGCCCCGTCTCCGGGTCGAAGGTGGCCTCGGCCTGGTCAGCGAGCCAATCGACAAGCGCATCGGCACCGACCGGATCCTGCTGCCAGACAAGCGGAATCGATGATAGCGCGGGTTGCCACCACGGTCGTGCGAGCGGAATGCGGGAGGTGACCACACGGCGCGCGAGGAACCCGGCGGCGAGGTGGGCGTGGAAGGTTCGCACCACTTCCCGATCCAAGGGCCGGTCGAACAGCAGCGCGAACTGGTTCACGATGACGGAGCCGAAAAGCCGGTCCACTCTGCGGAACAGGTCGTCGTCCGGGGTGAGGCGATTCATCGGTGCGGGCATTGCCACTCGTTCCTTCCGCGATCAGCGCGAACGCCGTGCCGTCGCAGCGCGGCCGCGCTGTGGGTCCACCGTCGCCGCAGTGTTGGCTCGACTACGCCGCGGTGTCTATTCAGCGTGGTCGAAGTAGTGATTTCAGCGTGGTCGCAGTGCCCTGTACGTCAGCGGCGCGAGTACCGCGACGACGATGAGCGCCCCGATCAACGACCACCAGGCGTCGGTGCCGAACTGTCCGGTGTCGGCCAGTGTGCGCACCGCCGACACCAGCCGCGAGACCGGGTTCACCTCCGAGACCCGACGCAACCAGTCGGGCATCGCCGTCGTCGGCACCAGCGCGTTGGAGACCAAGGTCATGCCGAGCAGGATCAGTGTCGAAATGCCCTGGACCGCGGTGGGTCTGGCGACGGTCACGCCGACATAGGCGAAGATCCAGCTCAGCGCGACGGTCACCAGCACGACGAGCAGCACCGCCACCGCGCACCCGATCGGATGCTGCGGGCGATACCCCATCACCGTCCCGACGACCACGACGATGACCGCCGCCATGCCATATCGGACGATCCCGGCCAGCAGCGCTCCGATGATCGGCGCCAGCCGGGCCAGCGGCATCGCGGAGAACCGCTCGTGCACACCGGAACTCATATCCTCACACAGCTGTACACCGGTCGCGACCGAGGAGGTGAGCACGATCTGCACGAGCACGCCGGGGATAAGGGTCGGCAGGTAGGCCTGCAGACTGCCCGCCACCGCGATGCCGAAGATGTTGCCGAACAACACCGGTCCGAGAATGGGCAGCAGCGCCGCGTCGAAGAGCAGTTGCGGGCTGCGCCGGAAGATCAGCAGACCGCGCAATGCCATGACGAGCGATTGATACACCGCCGCGCGGGTGCTCAGGTGCCGGACCCGCGGCCGTCGGTCGATCACCGGTTTCGCGGTCTGCTGTTCGGCCACCGCACCTGCCGTCACTGCCACCATCGCATCCTCGATTCCTGACGTTCCCGTGCCCGCGCCATCAGACCGGCGCCCCGTGCGGCGCTTGCGCGCGGCTGGTCAGCGTGAGGAACACCTCGTTGAGTTCCGGTCGGTCCACCCCGAATCCGCGCAAACCGACACCCGCCCGGCGCAATTCGGTCAGTACCACGGTCGCGGTGTCGACGTCGCGCAGCGGCACGGACAGGGTCGCGCCCTCCGGGCTGACCCGCACCGAATTGCCCGCGAGGCGCTCCGCGATCAAGACCGCGGTCGGCACGCCCGCCGGGTCCAGCAGGTCGAGCCGCAGCACGTCCTCGCCAACGGCCGCCTTCAGATCGTCGGCGCTGCCCTCCGCGACCACGGCACCGTGGTCGATGACCGCGATCCGATCCGACAGCATGTCGGCCTCTTCCAGGTACTGGGTGGTGAGCAGGACGGTGACGCCCTCGGCGACCAGCGCGCGGATGGTGTCCCACATCCGCATCCTCGTGTGCGGATCGAGTCCGGTGGTCGGCTCGTCGAGAAACAGCAGCGGCGGCGGAATGATCAGGGAGGCAGCCAGATCCAGCCTGCGTCGGGTGCCGCCGGACAGTGTGCGCGCCGGTCGGTTGTGGGCCGCCGTCAGCTGGAATTGGTCGATCAGCTCCTCGGTCCGCGCGTTCGCCGCGCGCCGGGACAGACCGAGCAACCGCCCGAAGACCTGGAGATTCTCGGTGGCGGAGAGACTTTCGTCCACCGAGGCATACTGCCCGGTCAGGCCGATCATGGAGCGCACCGCGGTGGCGTCGGCGGCGACGTCGTAGCCGAACACGTGCGCGCTGCCCCGATCCGGCCGCAGCTGCGTGGCCAGCATGCGCACGATCGTCGTCTTACCCGCGCCGTTGGGCCCGAGCAGGGCGAACACCGTCGCGCTCGGCACTCGCAGATCGATCGCGTCGACCGCGCGCACCCCGCCGAAAGACTTACCGAGGCCGCGGGTTTCGATGGCGATATCGGTGGTCGTGGTCATCGGAAGCCTCCTGCGCTCGCGGTACTGCCGACACGGACCGGTAGCGCTTCGAGCAGATCGGCCGCCGCCCGCACCCCCGATCCGCGAAACCCGGTGGCGAACCGGGCCGCCCGCGCCGTGACCTCGGCGCCGGTGACCCGTACCAACGCTTGGGTGAGCTTCGCTGCGGACAACCGTGAAAACGGCAGTGCCGCACCGAGACCCAGCGCCCGCACGCGCTGCCCCCAGTAGGGCTGGTCGGCCATGAACGAGCACACCACCGCGGGCACGCCCGCCCGCAACGTCGCCGCGGTCGTGCCCGCGCCGCCGTGATGCACCACCGCGGCGCAGCGCGGCAGCACCGTCGTGTGATCGACACCGCGAAGCAGGGCATAGTCGGCCGAGTACTCGCTCTCGGCGGCGAGGCCACCGGAGACGAACAACAGGCGCCGTCCGATCTGGCGGCAAGCGATCCGCACCTGCTCGATCGTCGCGTCGAGATCCGGCACGGGCATCGACCCGAAACCCACATACACCGGGGCGGATCCGGCCGCGAGCCAGCTCGTCAGCTGCGGGTCCGCCCGCGTCGTCGCACCGGGCGGCTGGGTGAAGAAGCCGGTGAACGGCCGGTCCGGACCCCACTCCGCGCGCAGCCCGGGGAACAACCGATCGTCGTAGGCCTGGATCGCGATGTCGGGCAGCGAAGAAGTCCGCGGGGTCGTGCCGTACAGCCGCTCGACGTCCGGCGCGATCGCCCAGGCCCGCGCCGCGCCCAACGCCGACCAGCAACGCCGGTTCAGCGCGCCGGGCAGCTTCGCGCCGAATCCGTTCGGCACCACGGGGACCGCGCGATTGGGCCGGATCGGAAAATAGTGCACGGCCGCGAACGGCACCCCGGTGCGCGCGGCGACCCCGCGCGCCACCTCCTCGTTGGCCATCGCACCGACCACCACGTCCACCCCCGATGCGACGGCAAGCAGGTCATCGGCCATCTCGGTGAAGCCCTGCCGGTTCACCGCGCGCAACGCCCGTAACCGCGCCAGCGGCCCGCCCTTGCCGCTGTCGTCGAACTGGGCGCGTAACAGTTCGTCGGTGTCCAGGCCGAAAGGTGTCGCGGGCACGCCGCTGTCGGTCGCGAGGCGGACCAGGTTCGGTGACACGGTGAGCCGGACATCGTGTCCGCGTCCGATCAGCTCGCGCGCCAACGCGATACCGGGCTGCGCGTCACCGCGGCTGCCGCCGAAGGCCAGCAGTGCTTTCATCGACTCACCTCGTGTTCTCGGGCATCGGCCCGCTACAGGAAGACCGGGTCGAGCCCGTAGCCGTCCAGGATCGATCCGACCGCAGCCGAGAGCTGGTGCCGGTCAAGGGGATTCGGCGGATGCAACCCTTGGATCCGCAGGCAGACGGCATCGTCGGAGGCGACGAAGCCGCCGAACAGGTACCCGCCACTGCGATGGACCTCGTCGAGTGACTCCAGCCGCTGGGTGATCAGGCCGAGACTGAACATGGTCGCCGCGACGCCGGCGACCATGCGCACCGTCGGGCCCTGGCAGGTGACATACGAGCACCCGGTGGTGACCTGATCCTTGGTCAGATCCCGCGCCAGCTTCCGGAACACCGAGGGCGGCAACACCAGCGCCAACTCGAGCAATGCCGCATAGGCACGGCCATCGGCCTCGCGCCGCTGCAGCTTTCGTTTGACCTCGGCCCTGATCTCGGCGAGATCGTCGTTCCCACCGGTCCGGTCGACGAGCAGGTCTATGGCGCCGAGGGCATTCCCACGCGTGTCTTGCCCGGGTTCGCGGACGCTGACCGGCATCGCGATCTTGGCCCGCCCCTGCGCGTCGGTGCGGCCGACCCGGGTCGCGAGCTCGGCCATCACCGCGACCGCCAGCGAGGCATCGTTGCCGCCGCGCGCCTCGGCCTGTTTGCGCCATTGGTCGGCGGGCACCACCGCGAGGACGAATGGCAGCGTGAAATCCGTGGTCGGCGTGGCGGGTTGGGGCATCGGCGGAGGTGCCGCGGACCCGTGATGCGGCTGCTGCCTGGATTCGCTAATGAACCGCGCGACCGTCGGCAGCGCGGGCAGCAGCGCCACCAGCCTGCGCACCGCGGCGAGCAGGTCCGAGCAGAACAGCCGCAGCCGGCCGGCCCGGTCGGATTCGAACGACCACTCGCCCGGCGCGGGCGCCGCGGCGTCCTCGAGCGCTCGGATCAGGGCCAGACCGTCGGTCAGGGTATGCGAAACCAGCAGGGACACAGCGGATCCGCCGCCGTCCAGATCGGTCACCGACAGGCGCCACGCCGGGCCGCCGTAGGTGTCGAGTTCGCCACGGGCCCGCTCCGCGATCCAATCGGTCACGTGTTCGCGGGGCAGCGCGCCCGCATAGCGCTCGACAGGCGCGAACCGCCGCGCGCGGACCCAACGGTCACCCGCGGCGCCGAGATACGGTCTCGCGGCGACCCGGCCGAGCACGCCGCGCCGCAGCTGCTGGTGGAACCGATCCAGCGTCGCGTCGCTCAGCGCGGTGTCGAACAACCAGATCGCGTGGATCGACACGGTGTCCGCGGGCGCCTGCGTGCGCGCACTGGCACAGTCCAGGTCGGCCATCCGGTGCGGTACTGTCACTGCGACCATCGCAGACCTCCTTCCGATCGATGTGCCCGCGTCACTGCCAGATTCCGGATATCGCGGCCAGCGGATAGGCACTGCGGTAGTCCCCGGTCCGCGCGATCGAGCCAAGAATCCGGCGCAGCAGCTCCACGAAATCGGCCGCCTGCTCCCAGGTTTCGGGGAGATCCGGCGCTCCGATGCAGACGAAGTACTCGGTGCTGTTGCGGCCGAGCCAGATCGAGACCGTCGAGGTGGTGCCGTCGGCGGTGATGATGCGGGTGGCCGACTCCGCGCCCAGGGCCGCGTCCACCGACCGCAGGTCGAGCAGCGTGACGAAACTCGGTTCCCTGGTGACCAACTCGGCACCGTAGCCGCGGGCGAACAGCTGGGCGATCGCCCCGTGTGCCGGTAGCCGCGACATCTGCCTGCCGCGTTCGAGACCGTCGCGGGCCCGCGGCAGCGTCGCCGCGAAGCTCGGCACCGGCGGCAGCTCGAACGACACCGGGACGAAATTGCAGAACCAGCCCTGCGCGGTGCGGAAACGCGCACCGAAGCGGGTGGACAGCACGTTCAGCGACCAGTAGAACTCGCTACCGGTGGTCTCGAAGTCGGCGAGCGCGAGCACGCTGAACATGGCCGTGGACACGTTCTCGCCGGAGCGGGCGAGCAGCTGATCGAACGCCGCGGCCAGCTCGCCGTCGAGCAGCACCGAGGTCTCCAGGCGACGGCGATGCCGTTTCGGTGCGGGGCCGCCGCGTTCGATCGGCGACACCGGTAGCCGAAAGTCGTTCTCGCCCAATGTGTCCTGCCAGAACGGATACAGGTCCGCGGCGAGCCCGTCGGCCGCGCGGGCCCGTTCGTCGGTCGCGTAGTCGGCACTCGAACCGCCGGGCTCGGGCCACGCCACGGCACGACGCGCGATCTGGGCCCGATAGCGTTCGGTGAGCTCCAGTGCCGCCAACGCCTGCGACATGCCGTCGCTGAAGGCGTGATCGACGGCGAAGACCAGATCGAACCCGTCCGCGGCGGTCAATACGGCGAACGCCGAACTCGGCCACTGCAGCGGTGAGGAGACCCTGTCGAAGTACTCGGTCAACGCCGTCGCCCAGTCACCCCCGTCGACGCTGTCGAGTTCCTTGGTCTCGTACCGCATCGCCTCCGGGTCCACGATGTGGCGCAGGCACCCGTCGGCGGTCGGCTCGAACCAGGTGCGCAGGCCGTCGTGACTGCGCACGAAGTCGGTGATCACCGCCGTGAGCGCGGTCAGATCCGGTGTGCCGGGCAGGTGCGTCACCATCGCGAGATAGACCCCGGTGGACACCCCGCCCAGCACGCCGTCCAGATGGTCCTGTTGCAGGAACGAGGGCGGCACCGGGCACGTCGGCGCGGATCTGGCGGCCTCGACCGTCGTGGCGCTCGGCGCCACGACGATCGGGTGGCAGGTCGGCCGTAGCGCGAAATCCACGCCGCCGATGCGGATCACGCGGCCCCGCAGCCGACCGCGGCGTCGATCACGTCGCGGACGGGGACCGCGCCACCGGCGAATTCGCGCAGGGTACTGACGAATTCGTCGACGAACCGGTCCATCTCGGCGAGCTGGAACGAGGCGGGGAACCGGGTCGAGATATTCAATCCGTCCACGGTGCGCCCGACCCAGAAGTAGACCTCGTCCGGGGAGTACGACTCGGCCCGCAGCAATCGATGGCGCAGATCGCCGATCGTGTCGACGCCGGGCACCCGGCGCATGTCGACGAACGACACACCGAAGCGCGGCGTGTCTTCGATCTCCAGGAGTTCACAGACCGGTCCCGCCGGCACGAACGTCATGGGGCGGACCGCCTTCAGCGCTGCCGTGGCATCGTGCAGCGCGGAATCGAAACTACGGTCCGGCCCCACCGCGATAGAGAGCGGCACGATATTGACGAACCAGCCCATCGACTCCGCCCACTGCGCGCTCGGCCGCGTGGCCACCGGCATGATCGTCCGGAAGACGCTGCTGCCCGAGATGCGATACGAGGCATAGGCCAATGCGGCGAACACCACGGCGGTGAGCCGCTGGCCGCGCACGGTCGCCGCCGCCTCGACCTGGTCCGCCTCGGCATTATCCAGCAACCATCGGGAAAAACTGTGCTGCTCGGTTTCCCCTGCCGACTCGTGCGCCGTCGAATGCAATGGCGGAAAACTCGGGAACTTTCCCGCGCAGGAATCGAAGAAATTCCGCCACGCCAGGGTGGCCGGGCAGTCAGCGGTGACCGTGGCCGCGGCCTGACGCTCGAGCACCGCATAATCCGCCGGGCTCGCGCACGTGCTGAGCGCCTCGATGCGCGAGCCGTCGAGCAGCGCCCGGTAGAGCGAGCGGAACTCGTTGATGATGAGCGCCTGCCCATAGGCGTCCATCACGGAGTGATCGGCGGCGACCAGCACCGTGAAGTCGTCGGTGTCGCGATGCTCGATGGTCGCGATCATGCAGTGCGGCCAGGCCGCCGGGGAAAGACGCCGTTCGAACTCCGCGGACAGATACGGTCCGAGCTGGTCGCCGTCGGAGACCGTGTCGACCACCTCACGAACGACCTTGACCCCCAACGCCGAGCAGGTGTACCGCTGCGGGCGGGCACCGGGCGCCGCCACCGCGGTGGTGCGCAGGCCCTCGTGCCTGGCGTGCCAGACCCAGACCAGATCGCGCACGGCCCGCCGGTCCAGCGGCGCGTCCATCTCGAATATCGTCCCGATCCACTTGCCGCGACCAGGCCGTTCGTCGAGCGAATCGAATTCCCCGCAATACTTCTCGTGCTGACTCGTCAGCGGCCGATTATCTAATTCCCAGGCATCCTCGGTTTCCACCTCGGTACGCCACAGGGTGAGATTTCCCGATCTGATGGGAAAATCGGACAGGCAGGTATATTCCATTTCGCCCTCATCTAAAGATCATCCTCGAGCAACTACGCCGGGCCGAGGAGGCTGCCAGATTCAGAGATGATCACGCGTGAAATGCAATTTCTTAGTACCGCCCGCTGAGGATATAGCACGATCCGCCGCCCCAGCAGCGTGATGCGCGTCACTCGGCCGAACTGCGGAAACGCATTAGAAATCATTTTTCAGCAATGTTTCAGCGCATTCGGATATGCCGGACCCTAGCGACGAAATGGACATTCACACCGGCCCGCACAGCACATCGCCCGCAGAATTGAACCCCCCGCAGGTTAATTCTTCATGAAACGATTTCTTCCCGCGCCCCGCCGTGTCGAATTCCGGGTCACGCCGTCGCGCCGCGGCCGCGACGGCGTGCCGACCCGGGCCGCCTGCCCCGCCGCACGTCCCGTGCGGCAACATCTTTCGCGCTCATGCGGCGACCATCGCCGCATCGGTGTCGGCCGTCACCAGGTCGGCGTTCATGTGCGCGCCCGCCAAAGCGCCCGCGGCGGCCGAGGCGCCGACCTGGGCACTGAGATCGGTGGCGTTGCCCGCCACCCACACGCCGGGCACCTCGGTCGTACCCGCCATTCCGGTGACGAAGTGCCGGCCCATGCCGTTGGGCAGCTCCTGCGTCGGCAGGCGCAAATCCGTCAGCCCCGCCGTGCGCGCCAGCATGGTGGTCGCGACCGCGAGCACCCGCCGCGGCACGAGCTGCCCGTCGGCCAGGCGCACCCCCTCGATTTCCCCCTGTGCGGTGGCGACGACCTCGGCTACCGGGGTATCGACGATCCGGATACCCCGGGCGGTGAACCGCTCCCGCGTCCGCTCGTCCAGCTCGGTGCCGCGGGTGAAGTACACGAGATCCGCGCTCAACTGCCGGAACAACAGGGCTTGATGCACCGAGGCCGGGCCGACGGCCAGCACACCGATGGGTTCGTCGCGCACTTCCCAGCCGTGACAGTAGGGGCAGTGCACGACACCGCGTCCCCAGTGCTCGGCCAACCCGGGGATATCGGGCAGCGTGTCGCGCAGTCCGGTGGCGATCAGCAGCCGCCTGGCGCGCACGAGGCCGCCGTCGGAGAGCCGCACGGTGAAACGCGGATCGCCGTCGACGGTGGGGGCGGCCGCGGTGGCGACCACTTCGCCGGTGATGACGGTGCCGCCGTAGCCGCGGACTTCGGCACGGCCGCGGGCCAGTAGTTCGGCGGGCGGGGTGCCGTCCAGTGCGAGCAGACCGTGCACGCCGGCGGCGGGTGCGTTGCGCGGGGTGCCGCTGTCGATGACCAGGACCGTGCGACGGGATCGGGCCAGCATCAGCGCGCCGGCGAGCCCGGCGGCACCGCCGCCGATCACGACGGCGTCCCAGGTCTCGACGGTGCTGGGGTTGGTGGTGGCCACAGCCATGGCGTCCTCCTCGTTCGTCGCGGGCTCGGTTTCGAGGTGAGCCCGGTACCCACGACGGTAGCCACGCCATGCCCTATAGGCATATGATCTTGCGTATGACGCAAGAAGATGACGAGCTGGACACCCTGGTGCGCAAGCGCGTGCGCGCGCTGCGGGTGGCACAGGGCCTGTCGCTCGAGGAGCTGGCCGCGCGCGCCAAGCTCAGTCAGTCCACGCTCAGCCGCATCGAGAACGGTCAGCGCAGGCTGGCCCTCGATCAGCTCGTCACCCTCGCCCGCGCCCTGGACACCTCGCTGGACCAGCTGGTCGAGAGCGCGACCGACGACGTGGTCAGCAACCCGATCGTCGACGCCGCCCACGGGCTCATGCGCTGGTCGGTCAAGGCGGAGCCGGGCCTGTCGGTGCTGCGCCAGCGGCTCACCGACCCGCCGCCCAACAATCCCGCGCGCCTGCGCGCCCATCCGGGCCGCGAGTGGCTCGTCGTACTGTCCGGCACGGCGGTCCTGCTGCTCGGCACCCGCCGCTTCCGGATCGAGACCGACCAGGCCGCCGAGTTCCCCACGATGATCCCGCACGCCATCGGCACCGCGGGCGGACCGTGCGAGATCATGGGTATCTTCGACCACGAGGCCCGCCGCGGCCATCAGCGCGGCACGAACGACGCACAACCGAACTGATCGCCGAGCGACAGGAGACCGAGGTGGGCGAGACTGCGGTGGCCGGGGTGCTGGCCGAATTGGCCGAGCTGGCGGACCCGAAGATCCGGGCGGTCAACGAGAAGCACGGCGACGATCACGCGGTGAACCTCACCCGGTTGCGTGCGGTCGCGAAGCGGCTGAAGACGCAGCAGGATCTCGCGCGCGAGCTGTGGGCGAGCGGCGACACCAGCGCCCGGTTGCTCGCGACCCTGATCTGCCGTCCCAAGGAATTCGAGCTCGACGAGCTGGACACCATGTTGCGCGCGGCGCGCACCCCCAAGGTGCACGACTGGCTGGTCAACTACGTGGTGAAGAAGAGCCCGCACGCCGAACAGCTGCGCACGCGCTGGTTCGCCGATGCCGATCCGGTGGTGGCCGGCGCGGGGTGGGCGCTGACCACCGAGCGCGTCGCGAAAAAGCCCGCAGGCCTTGACCTTTCGGGCCTGCTCGATGTGATCGAGGCCCAGATGCGCGACGCGCCCGATCGCCTGCAATGGGCGATGAACCACTGCCTGGCCCAGATCGGCATCGAGCACGCGCAGTACCGCGCCCGCGCCATCGATATCGGCGAACGCCTGAATGTCCTGCGGGACTACCCGACCCCGCCGAACTGCACGTCCCCGTTCGCGCCGATCTGGATCACCGAAATGGTGCGCCGCCAGGGTAAGTAGGCGCCGGTCAGAAGATCGCGACCGGATTCACCGGCACGCCGGTCATGCCGTGGATGCGCGGCGGCGCGACCGAGAGCAGGAAGCTGTAGCGACCGAGTTCGGCACAGACAGCGGCGAGTTCGTCGGCGTCGACCCCGTCGATCAGCGGCATGCCCAGCCGCGGCAGCGCGACGCCGTGCATGGCGGCCGGGCCGCCGGGCAGCGCCGGGTAGGCGTCGGCGAGATCCCCGGCATATAGCGAGACACCGCGATCGTGCATCCAGCGCACCGCGTCGATCGTCAACCCCGGCATCGGATTACCGCGATAGCGGGTCGTCACCCAGCCGAACCGCAGCACCAGCGCGTCGCCCGGCTCGAGCCGAACGCCGTCGCGCCGCTCGGTGGCCTCGAGTTCCGCGGCGGTGATCGCGGCGTCCGCGGGCACCGGGGCGTCGAGCGCGAGATCGAGCAGCACGCCCCTGGTCACGATCCCGGCGGCGAACGCCGTCGTCGAACCGTGCCGCACACCGCTCATGGTCACGCTCTCGGGCGCGGGCCGCCCCGGATACACCTGACCGTCGACCGCGATGTGCGACAACGCGTCCAGGTGCGTCGATTCCGGGTGGTGGTTGGTCACGAGCATGACGTCGGCGTGCGCGAACGCCGGAGATCCGGTGTAGGCCATGATGAGCCGCACGGGCGACGCCCCGGCCGTCGACGGCGCGAAGGGCCCGCTGACCACCGGCTCGGCCTGGATCGGCACCGCGAGCGACACCGAACGGCCGGTGCGCACCTCGCGGGCGGCGCGCTCGCGCACCGCGGCGGTGATCAGATTCAGCGTGCCGAGCTCGTCACCCTCGCCCCAGCGGCCCCAATTGCTGGGCAGCGCAACCGACATCGTCGTCTCCTTCACTGCGGTGCGATCCACCGCTGCTCGATCTGTCGCAGCACGTTCGTGCCGCAATGCACTTCACCGCCGCCCAGATGCAGTGCCTCCCAATCGTCGACGTAGCGCACCGTCAGACCTACCGATCGGTAGGCCTCGGTCACCGCCGCCTCGAAGACGTCGCGGCCGTCGACGACAGGTCCCCACTGGCGCGGGGCGACATAATTCGCGGCGTTCATCAGCACACCGTTGATGGCCCCCGGGTAGAACCCGACCAACGCCTCCGGCGCTTCTTCGACGCCGCCGGACTCGTACAGCCCGGGAATCCGGACGAACTCCTCGCGCGCCAGGCCGACCGCGCGGATCAGCCGATCGACGTTCTCGTCGATCTTGCGGGCGGCGACTTCGTTTCGCGCGACGAACCTTTCGTCCGCGAGCACCTCATCGATGGTGCGCGCGGCGGCACCGGGCCGCGACAGCGCCGGTGCCGCACCGTGCCCGGCACGCTGCTGGGCACGCAGGATCTCGAGCCCGCGCCGGGGATCGGAGACCGCGGGCCGCCAGCCGCGACCCCCGCTGCTCGGCAGGAACTGGACGAACTCGTCGACATGGCCGACCACCAGCCAGCCCGCGTCGAGCAGCACGGGTTCCTGAACCTGCTGTGCGGCAAAGAATTTCTCCAATTCCGCACTGTGCAGCCCGGGATCGTCCCCGTTGCCGATGCCGATGATCACCCGGCCGGTGGGGAACTCGCGGCCGTTGTTGGTATGCGGCGGTATCGTTTCGACGTTGCCGAACGCGTCCACCAGCCGGGCGCCGAAGCCGCCTAGTTGAATTGCCCCGGTCCCCGGGCCTTTGAGGTCGAACACGGCCCGGCCGCCCTCGCGCTCTGGCTGCGGCGAGCGGATCGCGATGCGCAACGAGACGTTCGTACCGCCGAGGCCCGGCATCGACACATAGCCGAATTCCACGAAGTCCTGCCCCCAGGTATCGGTGGTCCGCAACCGGATCAGCGGCGCATCGATGCCCGAAGCCTTTGCTGCCGCGCCGAGTTCGCCGACGAACCGCTCGTGCGCCCGATCGTCGCCGCTCTCGGGCACCAGCACCGATCGCGCGGGCTGGGTGTGGTTGTGCAGGACGACGGGAGCGACGCGGACCACGACATCGTCGGTCACCGTGCGGGCACCGCGCCGAACGGTGAACCGCACCGTGGCCGCACCGTCCCAGATCGCCCTGTCGCGCAACACATCTCGGGCATCGACGCCCAGAATCGCGCCCTCGCGCAACTCGCGCTCGGTCAGCTCGGTGTCGGGATGCAGCGGCACCCACGCGTCCGCGCGCCTGATGAACAACCGGATCTTGTCGGCGCCCGCGCCGACCACCGCCACCTGCCCACTGGCACCCGCCGCCGTGCCGACCGGCATCGTCACCAGCGGCGCCAGATACTCCGGGGCGCGCGCCACGTCGTCGGCGGCGTCGTGGCAGGCCGCGAGTTCGGCGTCGGAGAGCGGGCTGGTGCTCGTCGGACAACGCCGCGCGCTGTCGCCGATGTTCGGCAGGATGACCGCGCCGTTCGCCTTGGCGTCGACGTCCTTGTCGTCGACGACGCCGTCGCGGTTGCTGTCGGCCCTGATCTGCGCGTCCAGCCGGTCCGCGGTGGCGGCCGCGCAGCCGGACAGCGCCAACGCGGCCACGCCCGCGAGCAGCCAGATACTGCGAAAAGCCACGTCAACCCACTTTCTCGCCGAGGTCGGCAACGGTCGGCCCCGAGCGCGTCGGTGGCGCGCGAGGCGTCCGCCGACCTCGACCCGGCTCCGGTCGGTCCGGTTCGTCGCCACGGAGGGAGCACTGGTGACGTCCGAGGTCGGCGGACAACAGGATCGATCTGCCGCGCACGGCGAAACCGCAGGGGGGAGTTCAGGTTTCGCCGCCCTGATAGGCAGGGCACAGGCCGATCCCGGTTTTCACAGTAGGGCCGGGACGCACTCCCCCATATCCGTCGACCGGGTGCTTCGACCCGCCGACCGGCGGGTGCCCGATCCGCCCCGGGGTTTACCGCCACCCCTGCCGGGCATCCGAGCTCTGTCGTGGCGGCACCGCCACCGATTCTCGACGCATTCCGATGGTTACTTTCGAGCAGGAGGAATAGCAGCGATGAAGGCAGCACTGATCATCCCGTTCGTGGCCGCCGTCGCGGTCGCGAGCGCGGCCTGCGACGATGACGCGCAGCCCGCCGCCACCGGCACCTCGGCCGCCGTGCCCACGCTGAGCGGCTCGGCACCGACGGACACCGACGCAGCGCGGATAGATCTCGCGAAGCACCAGTTCCCGATCAGCGCGCAGAACGCGCTCGACGCGGCGCGCAAGAAGTTCGACGGCACACTGACCGGCCTCGAGCTGGAACCCGAGGGCGTCAACGCGCACCGCACCTACGTCTACAAGGTGAAGCTGACCTCCGACACCGAGCAATACACCGTCCAGCTCACCGCGGACTCGGGCACCGTCGTGACCGAACACCGGGAGAACCTCGACGCGGACGAGCAGCGCACCGAGCGCACCCGCGAGGCGATCGATCTGCGGGCCGCGGTGCCGCTGCACGACGCGATGGCCACCGCGACCGAAGCACGGCCGGGCCGGGTCGAGAAGTGGAAGATCGAAGGCAAGGACAACGCCGCGCAGTACGAGTTCGACATCCAGGCCCCCGGCGACACCGCCGAGGACTACGAGGTCCAGGTCGACGCGTACACCGGCAAGCTCGAGACCGCCGGATAGCGCGTCGGCGGCCTGCGGCTGGGTATCACCCGGACGTGACCTTCGATCTGACGCCCACGGCCGCCCAGCACGACCTGGCCAAACGTGCCCACGAGTTCGCGCGGGACTGCATCAGGCCGGTGGCAGCGCACTACGACAGCGCTCAAGAGTTCCCGTGGCCGGTACTGGAGGAGGCCGCCGCGCGCGGCTTCTACAGTCCGCTGTTCTACCGCGACCTCATCGGCGATCGCACCGGACTGTCGCTGCCCATGTTCATGGAGGAGGTGTTCTGGGGCTGTGCCGGCATCGGCCTCGCCGTGGTGATGCCCGCGCTGGCCCTTTCGGCGATCGGCAAGGCCGCCACGCCCGAGCAGATGCTGCGGTGGGCGCCGGAATGTTTCGGCACCCGCTCGTTCGAGCCGGGCGACGGACGCTCAGTCGTCGCGGAAGCCCTCCGCGCGATGCGACAGCCGCTCGGCGAATGTCTCCGACCATGCCGCCGATTCCAGTTCCTCGACCACGCGCGGCGCGCGACGCACCGCCGGTGCGCGCACGGCGGAGTGGTGCCGCGCGACACCGCCCTCGGGCCTGGATTGCAGAGCCAGCAGCCGCACACCCCAGCAGACGTACGCCTCCAGGCTCATCCCCGCACACTCGGCCGCATACTTCAGAGCGCGCCACTCGCTCTTGTCCACGGTCACCGTGATATCCCTGGTCGCCATGCGCAACCACGGTAGTCCGACAAGCCCGCGCGCAAGGCGGTTCGCGCTTTTGCCGCCGGACGCAAGGCGTGTCCTGGTGCGCGCCACACCCACTGCCACCGAGCTGAGCTGCTAAAACGCGTCGGAGCACCCGCAGGAACCGCGGGTTTTCAGTTCCGCGGCCAAGCTGACGACCCCGGGCTCGGCCGTCCCGGTATCGATCTGACGCAGCAGCAGTTCCACCGCGAGTTCGCCCATCTTCCTGGTCGGCTGCACCATGGTGGTCAGGCCCGGCCTGGTGTATCGGGAGTACTCGATGCCGTCGAAGGCGACGACCGCGAGATCGTCGGGCACGCGCAGCCCGGCATCGTATGCGGCGCGCAACATTCCCATCGCCTGCAGATCGCTTGTCACGAAAACCGCCGTCGGCCTCGGCGTGCCCGCGATCAGCCCGTCGAGCGCGTGATAGCCCGCCGCGCCGCCGAATTCGGTACGCACGATGACATTCTCGGGCAGCCCCGCATGCCGCAACGCCTCGCGATAGCCCGCGACCCGCTCCTCCGCGGTGGAGACGTGCGGTCCGCTGAGGCAGGCGATGTCGCGGTGCCCGTGCGCGATCAGATGCTCGACCGCGGTCCGCGCGCCCGCGACCGAATCGCACATCACGTGCGCGCAGCGCTGCGGGTCGATGATGCGGTCCACCGCGATCAGCGCCATCTGCGCCGCCGCGCACGCCTCGGCGACACCGGACTTCCAGGACGACGAAATCGCAAGCAGCCCTTCGACTCGGCGGTCGATGAACGAGCTCACGTAGGCGCGCTCACGCGCCTCGTCGCCCGCGGCGTTACCGACAATGAGCGGATATCCCCGCGCGAACGCCGCCGCCTCGATCACGGCGGACAGCTCGGCGAAGAACGGGTTCGCCCCGTCGGGGATCACCATCCCGAGCGCATGCCCGCGGTTCATCCGCAGGCTGCGCGCGGACAGGTTGGGCCGGTAGCCCAGTTCCTCGATGGCGGCCTCGATCCGCGCGCGCGTGGCGGGTGCGACCTGGCGGGGACCACCGTTGATCACGTAGCTGACCAAGGCGGGTGAGGTGCCCGCGCGCCGGGCGACATCGGCTCGGGTGACTGCCATCGCGATTTCTCCTGTCTGCCTTGCCATTCTCGCGAACTGAACGGAAGACCCTTGACAGCTCGTGATACAGGTCACACACTACACATCAACACGTGTTGTCAACACGAGTTGAGAATGAGCCCAGGATAGGTCGAACACCAGATGAACTCACGATTCAGGTACGCGGTCGCCGGCATGGCCCTCGTCAGCGCGGTCGCGCTCACCGCGGGCTGCGGCCGCGGCGAGGACGCGTCGTCGGATTTCAAGATCGCGGTCGTCACCCGCAATTTCACCAACCCCTACTGGGCGGCGCTGCGCGACGGCGCGAAGGCCGAGGGCGCGCGGCTCGGGGTCGACGTCGCGGTGCAGGCCGGCCAGTCCGAGACCGACGCCGACGGCGAGAACGCCCAGATCTCCACCCTCGCCGCGCAGGGGTACGACTGCTTCGCCGTGGTCCCGGTCAACGCCACCAACGTGATCACGCCGCTGGTTCCGGTGGCGCGCAAGAACATTCCCATCCTCAATCTGGACACTCAGATCGACGCCGCCGCCTCGAAGCAGGCCGGTGTCCAGTACGCCGGCTTTATCGGCTCGGACAATCTGGCCGCGGGCCGGATCGCGGCGGAGAAGATGCTCGACGCACTCGGCGGTTCAGGGAAAGTGGTTGTGCTGCAAGGCATCGCCGGTGAGCAGAACGGCATCAACCGGGACAAGGGGTTCAGCGACACGGTCGCGGGCAAGCTGGAGATCGTGCAGCGCACCCCCGCCGACTACGAGCAGGACAAGGGCCTCACGGTCACCGAGGCGATCCTGAAGGCGCACCCCGACATCACCGGGATCTTCGCCGCCAACGACACCATGGGCCTCGGCGCCGCGCAGGCGATCAAGAACGCGGGCCGCACCGGGCAGATCAAGGTGATCTCGGTCGACGGCATCCAAGCCGCGCTGGACGCGGTCAAGGCGGGCACGCTGTACGGCACGGTGACCCAATATCCCTACGCCGAAGGCGAACTCGCGGTCCAAGCCTGCCTGGCCATGCACCAGGGCAAGGCCATCCCAGAGCGGGTGGTGGCACCGATCGCGTTCATCGGCGCGGACAATGTCGACCAGCAGATCGCTGCGTTCCCCAAGCCGATCACCGCGTTCGACAATCCGCTGGCCGGGCTGGTGCACAAGTGAGCAGCGTCGCCGCGGTCGCGCCCGACCGAGGCGGCGACCGGCGGATCTCGGCCCGGCTCGCCGAATTCGCGGCGCCCATCGCGCTGGTTCTGGTGTGGGTGGCGTTCTTCATCGCCACCCCGAACTTCTTGACCGCAAGCAACATCGACGATCTGCTCGTCGCCTCCACGATCCTGACGGTGCTCGCGCTCGGGCAGCAGTTCGCGGTGGTCGTCGGCGGCATCGACCTCTCCGTCGGCGCGACGCTGCCCTGGTCGGCGGCGCTGCTCGGCTATCTGACCAGCCACGGGTACCCGGTGAGCGTCGGCATCGTGGCCGCGATCGTGGGCGGCCTGGTCGTCGGGGTGGTCAACGGCGTGTTGATCGGCCGGTTCCAGATGACCGACTTCGTGGTCACCCTCGGCACGCTGAGCGTGCTGAGCGGCTGCACCCTGTTGCTCACCAGCGGCAACAGCGTCGCGGTGAATTCACCCTTCCTGCAGAGCCTCGCGCTCGACGGGGCAGGCCCGTTCCGCTGGTTCTGGCTGCTGGCGCTGGTCGCGGCGCTCGGCGTGGCGGGCATCCTGTTCCGGACCCGCCTCGGCACCCACCTGCTCGCCACCGGCGGCAATATCGACTCCGCGCGCGAGACCGGCATTCCGGTGCAGCGCATCCGGTTGATCGCCTACCTCGCGTGCGGGCTGCTGTGCGGCGTCGCCGGAGTCATGCTCGTCGCCCGCAACGGCGGCGCGGACCCCTCATTGCAGACCACCTATCTGTTGAGTTCCATTGCGGCCGTTGTGCTCGGCGGTTCGTCGCTGAGCGGCGGCAAGGCCTCGGTTCTCGGCACCGTCTGCGGGGCGGTCCTTTTCACCTCGCTGATCAACGGGTTCACCATTCTCGGGATCTCGCAGTACTACCAACCGGTCGCGGTGGGCGCGGTACTGCTGCTCGCAGCGGCGATCTCGCGCTTCCGAAAGTAGCTGATGTGATGAGCAAGCCGATGTTGGAGGCGCACGGCCTCACCAAAGCGTTCGATTCCGTCCTGGCACTCGACGGCGTCGACCTGACCATCCCCGAGGGCGAGGTCACCGCGCTGGTCGGGGACAACGGCGCGGGCAAATCGACCCTGGTGCGCTGTCTCACCGGCGTGCACCCGCCCGACACCGGTGAGATCCGGTTCCGCGGCGCGCCGGTGCGGCTCGGGTCGCCGGAGGACGCAAGGAAGCTGGGCATCGAGACGGTGTACCAGGACCTCGCGCTGATCGACGATCTGGCGGTCTGGCAGAACCTGTTCCTGAATCGCGAACTCGTGCACCGGATCTGGCCGTTGCAGATCCTCAACCGCACGGCGATGATCGCGCGCAGCACCGAGATCCTGCGCGATCTCGACGTGGATGTCCCCTCGGTGCGGACCACGGTGCGCCGGATGAGCGGCGGCCAACGGCAGAGCATCGCCATCGCGCGCGCGGTCGCCTGGGGCAAGGCGATGGTGATCATGGACGAGCCGACCGCTGCGCTCGGGGTGCGCGAGACCGCGGCGGTGGAGAAGCTGGTGCGCGGGTTGCGCGAGCGCGGGGTCACCGTGCTGATCATCAGCCACGACCTCGCGCAGGTCATGCGCGTCTGCGACAACGTCGTGGTGCTGCGCCGGGGCCGCTCGGTGGCCGCGCACCCGGTGCGCGAGGTCGACGGCGACCGGTTGGTCGCGTTGATCACCGGTGCCGCACCGGGCAATCTGGCGGCGAGCACCGCGGCGCAGGCGGAGCTGTCGTGACCGGCCGAGTCGCGGTGATCGGTTCGATCAATCAGGACATCGTCTGCGAGGTGCCGACGCTGCCTGGTCCCGGTGAGACCGTTCTCGCCGTCGCCGCGCGAACCAATGTGGGCGGCAAGGGATCCAACCAGGCGGTGGCCGCGGTGCGGGCGGGCGCGCAGGTGCACTTCATCGGGCGGATCGGCAGCGACGCGACCCTGCCGCGCTGCCGGGAGGCGCTGGCCGGCATCGAATCGACCGCGCTGCGTGAGGTTCCCGGGGCGCGCACCGGGACGGCCTATGTCACGGTGGCGTCGGGTGAGAACCAGATCGTGGTCGACCCCGCCGCCAACTACCGCTGGGAGCCGGAAGAGACCCTGGCGGGCATGCCGGAGGCCGAGCTGCTGGCCGCCGCGGATGTCGTTGTCGCGCAACTGGAGATCCCGCTATCCGTGGCCGCCTGGGCGGCGGGCCGTGCCCGCCGGTTCGTGCTGAATGCCGCGCCCGCCACCGAACTCGACGACGCGCTGCTACGCCGGTGCGACCCGCTGGTGGTGAACGAGCACGAGCTCGCGACGATCAGCGGCCTGCCGACGGCCGACCGGGACCAGGCCGCCCGCGCCGCGCACTCGCTGTGTCTGCGGGGTGCGCCCGCGGTGGTCGCCACCCTTGGCGCCGCCGGTTCCCTCGCCGCCCGCGGCGGTACCGAGCTCGTGTATCACGCGGCACCGCAGGTTGACTCGGTGGATTCCACCGGCGCGGGCGACGCCTTCGTCGGCGCGCTGTGCACCGGCCTCGCCGACGGACTCGGCCTCGACGCGGCGATCACCTTCGCCACCGCCGCCGCGGCGCTGTCGGTCCGGTCCCCCGGAACGCACGCGGCCTATCCGACCCGACCACAGATCCTCGCCGCACTGGCCGACGTGCCGCGCCCCGTTTCGCTCGACCTGCCGGACCCGGCCGCGAGCCCCTTTTAGCCGAGAGTGGAATCCCCATGCGCACAACCGGTCTGATCCATGCCGAGCTGACCTCGGCACTGGTCGCCCTACGGCATACCGACACCTTCGCGGTGAGCGACTCCGGCCTGCCGGTGCCGCCCGGCATACGGGTCATCGATCTCGGAATCAGTTATGGGCTACCGCGTTTCGCGCAGGTGGTCGAGCTGATCCTGGCCGAGGTGACCGTCGAGGCGGCGTGGGGCAGCGCCGAGGTCGCCGCGGTGAACCAGGAGGCCACCGAGCTGCTGCGGCGCCTCGATGCCGAGCTCCTCCCGCACGAGGCCTTCAAAGAGCGAATCGGGCGGTGCCGCTTCGTGGTTCGCACCGGCGAGGCCCTCCCCTACGCCAACGTCCTGTTCCGCGCCGGGGTGCCCTGGCTGTAATCACTCGGGCACCCGTGCGGAACGCGCGCACCGCCCCGATCTGATCGTGACCGCCCGGGTCGAGCCCATGGGAGCGCTCGAGTTCCAGGCTGTCGACCCCGCGGGCCAGGTCCGCGCATCGATCAGCGGACCCCAGAGCCCAGACCACGGCCCGCGGTGCGGCCGTGGTCGCGACCACGTCGTAGCTCTGCATGGTGAGGCTTCTTTCGTCCGCGTGGCGTACCGGTTCGAAAGCTATCGCCCGCAACGCCGCGGTCGCGATGCACGGAATTGCCGAGTAGCGGTCGGTTCTTGCGTGGGCCGCCGAGCCGAGACCGGCATAGGCGTTACCGATTGTCACAAGCAATGCTCGATAGTACGATCGGTCTATTCATGCTCCGGCAGCCAGCAGTCGCGTACGAGCCCAACGCAGGAGGAACCCGTGTCCACAGAGCAGGCGCGTCGCCCAGAGTCCGCCGGACCGTCGGCGCGCACCGATGACGACTGGCACAAGTCCGCCTGCATTCTGTGCGAGTGCAACTGCGGCATCGAGATCAAGCTCGACGGCCGCAAGCTGAGCCGCATCCGCGGCGACAAGGACCATCCCGCCTCGGGCGGCTACACCTGCGAGAAGGCCCTGCGGCTGGACTTCTACCAGAACGGCAGGCACCGCATCACCACTCCCCTGCGCCGCGCGGCCGACGGCACCTACGAGGAAATCAGCTGGGACACAGCCCTTTCGGAGATCACCGCGAAACTGCTGGCGGTTCGGGCGCGGCACGGCGGCGACAAGATCTTCTTCTACGGCGGTGGCGGGCAGGGCAATCACCTCGGCGGCGCCTACGGCAAGGCGCTGATGGCGGCGCTGGGCGCGAAATACTACTCGAACGCGCTGGCGCAGGAGAAGACCGGCGAGATGTGGGTGGACGGCAAGCTGTACGGCGGCCACACGAAGGGCGATTTCGAGCATGCCGAGGTCGTGCTGTTCCTCGGCAAGAATCCGTGGCAGTCGCACAGCTTCCCGCGCGCCCGTCCGACCCTGAAAGCCATTGCCGCCGACCCGGCACGGGCGATGATCGTCATCGATCCGCGGCGCAGCGAGACCGCGCGGCTGGCCGACTTCCATCTTCAGGTGCGCCCCGGCACCGACGCATGGTGCGTCTCGGCCATGCTGGCGGTGCTGGTCGAAGAGGATCTGCTCGATCACGCCTTCCTGCGCGCGCACACCACCGGCCTCGCGCCGGTGCTCGCCGCGCTGGCCACCATCCCGGTGGCAGAGTTCGCCGCGCACTGCGGTGTCCCGGAAGAGCTGTTGCGCACCGCGACTCGCCGCTTCGCCGCGGCCCGCAGCGCCACCACCTACGAAGACCTCGGCATCCAGCAGGCGCCGCACAGCACGCTGGTGTCGTATCTGAACAAGCTGCTGTGGATTCTCACCGGCAATTTCGGCCGCCCCGGCACCATGTATCTGCATTCGACCCTCGCCGCGGTCGCGGGCACCGGTGGCGCGCCGAAAGGCAAGCCGGCCAAGGGAATCAGCAAGCAGTGGCGCAAGGTGATCGCCGAGACGACCGCGCGCGGCGCGACCGCGCTGTCCGCGCTGCTGCCCACCCTCGCCACCGCGCCGGTGACCGCCGCGCCGACGCGCCGCCTCACCCGGACGCTGCTGCGGACCGCGGTGCCCGCGCTGGCGGGCAATCTCGGCGGGATGGGCGGCGGCAGTGCCGCGGGCGGCAAGACCACGCCGGTCACCGGCGCGCGCATCATCGCCGGTCTGGTGCCCTGTAACTCGATCACCGAGGAGATCCTGACCGATCACCCGGACCGGTTCCGCGCGATGTGGATCGACAGCTCCAATCCGGTGCACTCACTGGCGGATTCGGAGCGGATGCGCACGGCAATGCGCAGCCTCGAGCTCTCGGTGGTGATCGACGTGGCGCTGACCGAGACCGCGCGGGTCGCCGACTACGTATTGCCGGCGAGCAGCCAGTTCGAGAAGTGGGAGTCGACCTTCTTCAATGTCGAGTTCCCGCACAACACCTTTCAGCTGCGCCCGCCGGTACTCGACCCGTTGCCGGGCACGCGAGCCGAGTCCGACATCTACACGGGTGTCATTCGGGAACTGGGACTTGTCGATCCGGCGCTGGTCGATCGCCTGGTCCGGGCGCGCGAGAACGGCACGGACACCTTCGCCCTGACCTTCTTCAGCGCGGTCGCGGGCAATCCGTCCCTGCTGAATCTCGCACCTTATCTGCTGCACGAGGCGCTCGGCCCGCACCTGCCCGCGGGCGCGGCCAACGCGGCCACACTGTGGGGCGCCGCGCACCTGTGCGCCTTCGCCAACCCGGCCGCGGTGCGCCGGGCCGGCTTCACCGGCACCGGAATCGAGCCCGGTGAGCGGCTTTTCGACGCCATCCTCACCCGGCACGCCGGTGTCACCTTCACCGTCGACACCTGGGACGACGTCTGGGCCTACGTCAAACGCCGGGACCGCCGGTTCACCGTGCACATTCCCGAGCTGATCGCCGAGCTCGACCAGTTGCGCGTCACGCCACCGGATTTCACCACCGACGAGTACCCGTTCACGTTGTCCGCCGGCGAGCGCCGGGCGTTCACCGCCAACACCATCATCCGGGATCCGGGGTGGCGACGGCGCGGTGGCGACGGCGAACTACGGATAAGCCCCGCCGACGCGGCCGAACTCGCGCTGCGCGACGGAACGCGAGTCACCGTGATCACCGAAACCGGCCGGGCCACAGCCGTGGTAGAGATCAGCGACATGATGCAGCAGGGTCACCTCTCACTCCCCAACGGCATGGGCCTGGACACCACCGACGGCAGCGGAGCGCCGATCCGAACCGGGGTCGCCGCCAACGAACTGACCTCGGTCGAGCGACGCGACCGGTTCGCGGGCACGCCGTGGCACAAGAACGTGCCCGCACGAATCGAGCCGGCCCGCGACTGACCCGCGCCCGCTCACTTGACGCGGCCGATGCGCTGGTTCATCCAGTCGCCGAGCCACTGCACGGCGTTGCGGCCGGAGTCGTCGACGATCAGCGAGCCGTAGTTGGTGTGCGCGTTGGACGCGACGAAGCTCGCGGCACTGAGCCCGTCGCGGATCAGCGTGCCCAGGTTGAGATCGCGGAAGCTGAGCAGCCGGGTGAACGGCGCGATCGGGTCGGCGGCCGCGGTGTCGGCGACGGAGCGCGCCGGCACATCGGCCCGCTTACCCAGGACACTCGGCGGCTTCGGTCGCGGTTTGGGCGCCAGCAGATCGCCCGCCACCGCGGCCAGGTCCTGGCCGATCGGGAGCAAGCCCGACAGCGCGGTGCCCGCGCCGACCAGATCGGGCGCCTGGCCCGGCGGCGGCACCAGCCGCTGCAGCACCGACGCCGCGACATCCTGGATCCGGCCGACGATCTGCGCCAGCCGTGTGATGTCGACACCGGACAGGATCGAGGTCACCGTCGCGGCCACCTCGGTGAAGCCGAGCGCGTCCGGTAGCACCGCCAGCACCTGGGAGATCCAGCCGAGGTCGACCGACCCGACGAGCCGCACCAGCGGCTGCAACTGATCATTCAGCGCGCTCGCGACCTGGTGCACGCCCTCGGCGTCCATCGCGACGACCCGCTGCGGCAGCAACGCCAGATCGGCCAGGATCGCGGGCAGATCGAAGCTGGTGACCTCGGCCGCGACATCGAGCGCCTGATCAACCAGCACGGTGGGTTTGAGCAGCGACAGCGTTCGCGTCGCCGAGCCGAGCACCTCGGGCGGCGTGGCGGCCAGCGGAGTGATCCGGTCGCTGACCGCGACGGCGGCGGCCCGCAGCGCCCGCGCCTTCGGATCGCTCGGCCGGAGCTCACCCAGACCGCGGCTCAGCATCTTGTCCGCGATCTCGGCGATCTTCCCGACCACCGCCGCGACGCCGGGCAGATTGCATTGGGTCGCTCTGGTCAGCACCTCGCCCGCGTGCTGGTCCGAGGTTCCGCCCGGGGCGGCGGACAATTCGGCCGTCGCCGCGGGATTGGCCGCGCCCGAGTCGAGCAGATCGACCGGCGGGTTGATGGTGTGCATCACAGTGCCCGCGCTGGTGCGCACCCTGGCCACATCCACGCCGGCCGGTGCGCTCAGCGCTGCGGTCAACCCGGCGATCGCCGGTGCCAGCCCCGGCAGATCGGCGCGCGAGAAGTCCGCGGTCAGCGCCGACGCCAGCGGAAAGCCCGCTTCGGCGGGCAGCGCACCGCTCAACGCCTTGCTCAGGATCGAGCCCAGCGCACCGAGCAGCGGGTTGTTGCCCTTCTGGATCGAGCAGTACAGGTCCTTCGGGTCGCAGATCGAGGTGACCCGGCCGGTCAGCTTGCCCATGCCCTGCGGCCGCGGGTCGGCGATGCCCGTCCCCGCCGCGCCGGGCCCGACCGCGGTCTCGCCGTTGGTGCCCGCGCCCGGATCGGAGAGCAGGCCGACCGCGAGCACCCGATCGGCCGGGATCGGGCCGCGGTCGTTGCCGATATCGGCCGCGATATCGCCTGCCGCGTCCGCGCCCTGGCTGTAGCCGTTGATGGTGAATCGCGCGGCAGGGCACCGTGTTCCATAGTCGAGCAACACGGCTCGAGCGTTGTCGACGGCGGTGCTCTTGCTGTCGGCATAGGTGTAGCCGTTATCGAAGGCGCGAGCCATGTACGGCGTGAAATAGATCGCCGAATTCGCGCCCTGCTGCCGCTGAATGGCCTCCGCGATCGGCGCGAGCATGCCGATTGGACGCGCGGGATCGGCATTCTCGTCGGTTTCCCAGGTGCCCGGGATGAACAGGTTCATGGTCGCCACGCAGGGCATCGGTTCCGCCCGCGCGATCGCGGGGTCGGCCACCACGACCGATCCGACCGCGACACCGGCGGTCAGCAACGCGGTGACCGCATACCGTTTCGACGAACGCATGACAGGTGTGTGCCCCTCACTACAAATGACTGTCGGTGATTGTCTCCGTCCGGCCGGACCGGCACCACGGTAAAACAATTCTCGACGCCTCGAGACCTCCGCTACCTTCCACTTATGTTGTTTAAGAAGCACTTTCAGCGCCACCGGCGCAGTTCTTTAAGGTGCGGCTACAGTCTGGACGAGTTCAATCACGTTCGAGCATCGGCGCGAGGTAGCGGCGGGCGAACGCCCGCGCCTGCGCGACGGTGTCGAGTTCGATGGCGGTGCGCGGGGTCAGCAGCAGCGACAGCGTGATCCGGATGTGCAGTTCGGCGACGGTACGCAGATGCTGCTCGGTCGCCGCCGAGATCGGGGCGTCCCGGTAGAGTTCGCGCTTCCACACGGCCAGGCAGAATTCCTGGAACGCCTCGATCAAGAACCCCGCGTCGGTGGTGAGTGCGGGCAAGATGGCGTCCGGCTCGGTCTCGAGCAACCGCCGCACCAGCGGATGGTTACGCAGGTATTCGACTGTGTAAGCGGTGCTTTCGGCCATTCGATCGGCGACATCGGTGCAACCGGCGACGGCCGCGGTGCTACCGGCGAGATAGTCACGGAACTCGCTGTGCAGCACCGCCTCGGTGAGCGCGGCCTTCGACGGGAACCGGCGGTAGACCGTCGCGCGCCCCAACCCCGCGCGCTTGGCCACATCCTCGACCGTCGAGCGCCGCCAGCCGGCGACCCGCATCTGCTCGACCGCGGCGGCGAGTATCCGCTCGGTGATCTGATCCGCGTCCTCCAGCAGGCGCAGCACCGCCGCGTCGGGCGCGGTCAGCTTGCTGAGCAGCGTGTTCTCCGTCACTCGCGACACGAGCCTCCCTTGTCTGTTCGTCGACCCCACTATATCGTCGGGAGACATAGAGACAATATTTGTCTCGCATGTATCGAAGCTTTCTGGGCAACGAAGCTGGAGGCAGTGCGCCATGACCACGTTCACCGACACCGAACCGTCCCGGATCCTCACCGCTACCGATGGGGTGACACTGGCCGTATACGAGTCCGGCCCCGCCGATGCGCCGACCGCGCTGCTCGTGCACGGCTGGCCCGACGACCACCGGGTATGGGACGGTGTCGTCGCACTGCTCACCGATCGCTTCCGGGTCGTCGCCTACGACGTGCGCGGCGCCGGTAACTCCGGGCGGCCGAATTCGACTGCCGCCTATCGCATTCCGCAGCTGGTCGCCGACCTCACCACCGTGCTCGACGCGGTCGCGCCGGACGGCGCACACCTGCTCACGCACGACTGGGGTTCCATCGCCGCCTGGGACGCGGTCGCCGACCCCGAATTCGCCGCCCGGACAAGGTCGTTCACCAGCATCTCGGGGCCCTCACTCGACATGACCGGCGTGTGGGTGCGCGGCATCCGCCGCCACCCGCGCGAGGTGCTGACCCAGCTGCGGCACTCCTTCTATTCCGTGCCGTTCCAACTACCCGCGCTGCCCGAGGTCGCGGTGCGGCGTGGCCTGGTGTCCCGCATCGTGGCGGCGTCGAGCGTGCGCGGCGAGCCCGAAGGCACCGCGCCGCACACCATCACACTGCCCGACACCCTCGACGGCATCGCGCTCTATCGGGCCAATATGATTCGGCCCGTGCTGTTTCCGCGGCCACGCCCGGTCACGGTGCCCGTCCAGGTGCTCGCGCCGCGCGACGACATCCACGTCTCGGTGGCCTGCCAGACCGAGGCGCCGCAGCCGTTCGCGACGAACCTGCGGACCCACGAGATCGAGGGGAACCACTGGGTTCCGGCCCAACGTCCGGCCGTCGTCGCCCGCCGGTTCCGCGAATTCACCGACACGCTGCGGTGATACGCGACAACATCGGCCACGCAGCGGAGATCCACCACCTAGAGCTCGGCACAGACCACGCGTTCGTCGCGCCACGCCGCTGACCGATGCCCGACCAGGGCAAGCCCCTGGGCCAGGGATGACGTCAAGGGCTTGGCCGACGGGCAGCGAGGACGCTCACACCGGAATTGCGTGCCGGGTGACGTAATGCAGGATCAGTGTTTCGATCGATCGACCGAAGGCGCCCTGCTGCCGCTCGCTCAAAGTGCTTGCCAGATCGCCGATCTCGGCTCGCACCGCCTCCCGTACCAGACGCACGACGGCGCGGCCGTCGGCGGTGACGGTGACATGGACGGCGCGCCGGTTTCCAGGAACGGCGATCCGCCGCACCAGGCCGCGCCGCTCGGCTCGATCGACCAAGCCGGTGACGCTGGACTTCTCCAGTTCCAGGATGTCCGCCAGTTGCCGCATGCCGATCTCGCGATCGTCGAGCACCGCGAGCATTCGCAACTGGGTGACCGATAGCCCTTGCCGCCCGGCGAGGCGGCCGAGGATCGCCTGCAGGATGAACGACAGCTGAATCAGCCCGTCGACCAGGTCCGGCGGGTCGGGTGCGTCAGTGGTCACAGTGGACCAGGCTAGCTTGATTCGGTTAGTGATACCAACTATTTTAGTTCGTGTCACAAACAGTATGTGGGACGAACAATTGCGTGGTGTGCACAGGTTCGGCGGCACGCGGTGCCGCCGGGCTCGACACGACCGAGTTAGGGGAAGAAGTGGTCCTATGACGGACAAGAAGCGCGTCGCGGTTCTGATCGGCAGCACCCGCCCCACGCGTATCTGCGCCGGTATAGCCGCCTGGGCACGCGACACGCTACGGGAGGAGAGCGCTCTCGACTATGACCTGCTCGATCTCGCCGAGGTCGGGCTGCCGTTCCTGGACGAACCGCGCCGAGCAGCGCTACGGCAATACGAGCACGAACACACCCGGGCGTGGAGCCTGCTCGTGCAGGGCTACCACGGCTTCCTATTCGTGTTCCCGCAATACAACTGGGGCTACCCGGGGGTTTTGAAGAACGCGCTGGACTACCTCTACTGGGAATGGCGTGATCGACCCGCGAGCGTTCTGACCTACGGCACCCACGGCGGCGCCAGGGGCGCCGAACAGCTCATCGGCGTCCTGCGCGGCCTGCACATGCGACTGCTCGACACACGCGTCGAAGCCGTCATCACCGAGCAGGACGTGGACGAGAACTGGCAGCTGCGCGACCTCGACGCCACGCTCCGCCCGAACCGGGAACCGCTGCGCAGGCTCGGTGCGGAAATGTCGCGCGCACTCGACAGCAACTCATGACCGCAGGCCCTGCGGAGAACGGAGAAACAATCATGACAAATCGCCAGGTGGGCTTCATCGGACTCGGGAAGATGGGCGGTGCCATCGCGGGCCGGCTGCTCGATGCCGGTTACGACGTCACCGTGTGGAGCCGGACCGCAGCCAAGGCGGCCGACCTGCTGGCGCGCGGCGCGACGCTCGCCGACCGCCCCGAGGACGCGATCGCCACCGGAATGGTCTTCTCGATGCTGAGCAACGAGGCGGCCGTGCGGGAGGTCTTCACCGCGGACCGGATCCACTGCGCGCCCGAGGGCTTCGCGCACATCAACCACGCGACCATCAGCCCGGCGGCGGCTCGCGAGTTCGCCGCGGCAGGCGGGGGTTACCTCAGCGCCCCGGTGATCGGCAGGCCCGAGGCGGTGGTGGCCGGGAAGCTCGCCGTGCTGATCTCGGGCGACGCGGACGTGCGCGCCGCGGCGGCACCGATGCTCGCCGTGCTCGGCCGCCGGGTGTGGGACTTCGGTGACGCCGTCGACGCCGCGCCGACGGTGAAAATCGCGGTCAACTATCTGATCCTGCACGCGTTGCAGGCACTGTCCGAATCGATCACCCTGCTGCAGCACGCCGAGCTGAACACGGAACGATTCATCGAAATGATCAACGACTCGATCTTCCCCGGCGTGGTGTACGGCGGCTACGGCAACGCCATCGCGACGGGCACCTACACGCCGGCGGGGTTCACCACGACCCTGGGCTTGAAGGACCTGAACCTCGCGCTGGACACCGCCGCCGAACTCGGCGTCGACCTACCGACCGGACCGGCCCTGCACGACGTGTTCGCCACCGCGGTCGAGCAGATCGGCGCGGACCTCGACTGGGCCAGCGTCGCCGAGGTCACCCGGCAACGGTCCACCGGCCGACCCAACTGAACAGCACGTCCAGCTCGTGGACATGCTCGGCAGTAACCCCGCCCCCGCTGCTTTCGAATCCGCCGAAGTCGTTCTGCCACACCGTCTTGCACCGAGCGGTGGCGGGACTTCCGCGACCGTCCCGTCCGCCATCGACCTGCACGGTGAACCGCTCCGCCTTGTGGCGGAGCGGTTCACCGTGCAGGTCGGTCACGAAGGACGACGGTGAGCAGGGCCGCGAGTGCGGCGATGGCGGCGGTGGCGGTGAACGCGGCGCCGTAGGCGTGGGCGAGATGGGCCGGTGCGGGTTGGTTGCCGGAGTCGCCGGTCGCGGTGGTGATGGCGAGCAGCCCGGCGAGTCCGAGTGCGCCGCCGATCTGGCGGGTGGTGTTGATCAGTCCGCCGGCCAGTCCGGTGTGTTCGGCGGGGACGTCGGCGGTGGCTCGCGCGGTGAGCAGGACGAATGCGATGCCCTGTCCGGCGCCGATGAGTAGCGAGGGGGCGGCGATGTCGGCGAGGAAGCGCCCGTCGAGCGGGGTGCGCGCGAGCCAGGCCAGCCCGGCCGCGAGCAGCGCCAGTGCGCCGGCCAGCAGGGCGCGGGCGTTGAGGCGTCGGGCAAGTCTCGGTGTGATCGTGGAAGCCGTGGTGATCATGATCGCCAGTGGCAGTTGGGTGAGACCGGCTCGAATCGGCGTGTAGCCGAGCACCTTCTGCTGGTAGAGCGGCAGGAAGAAGAACAGTCCCAGCCATACCGCGCCGAGCAGTGTCATGACGATGTTCGCGGCCGCTACCCCGCCGACGCGCAGGATCGCGGGCGCGACGAGCGGCTGCGACAGCCGCCGCTGTGCTCCGGCGAAGAGAATGAGCAGTATTACCGCCGCGATCAGTGGGACGATGACGCGAGGCGTGGTCCACCCGTATTGTCCGCCGATCGACAACGCGTAGGTGAGTGCGGCGAGCCCACCGGTCACGGTGGCCGCGCCCCACAGGTCGATCCGGCCGCCCGCCGCGGGGTCGGCGGGTACCAGCGATATCGTGGCGACCAGCACCGCGAGCGCGACCGGTGCACCGATGAAAAATACTGCGCGCCAGCCGAATACGCCGGTCAAGAGGCCACCCGACAGCACTCCGGCGACGCCGCCGATGCCCGATACCGCGCCCCACACCCCGATTGCCCGCGCGCGGCCCGCGCCTGCGGGAAACAAGGCCAGCACCAGCGCGAGCGCGGTCGGGGCGAGCAGTGCCGCGCCCACCCCTTGTCCGACTCGGGCGGCGATCAGGACCACGGCAGTGGGGGCGAGTCCCGCCGCGATCGAGGTCGCCGTGAAAATCGCTGTGCCGTAGAGGAATACCCGCCGCCGTCCGACCACGTCGCCGAGCCTGCCACCCAGGAGCAGCAGAGCCCCGAAGGCGAGTACGTAGCCGTTGACGACCCAGGACAGCCCGATGGGCGACAGGCCGAGACCGCGCCCGATGTCGGGCAGCGCGACATTGACGATCGAGGTGGTCAGCACGACCAGGAACTGCGCGGTGGCCAGGACGGTGAGACCGAGCCACGCCCGGGTGGCGGTTCGGGATTCAGGAAGGAGCTGTGGTCGGGGGTTCATGATCTGTCTCCAGGTCCATGCGCAGGCGGCCGTCCGACGCAGCGGTGGCCATCGGACGGCCGCTTGTGTTCGTCCTAATGAATTCGGTTGTGCCGCAGTCGGACCCGTCGGTCAGTCCGCGATCCAGGAGCCATGGATACCGCCGGGCACGTGTCGTGGCAGTTCGACGGCCGCGACCGGCGGCGCGGTGAAATCGCGGGCGTCGAGGACGAGCAGCTCCGATGCCGTACCGGCGCGGTCACCGACGAGGGTGAGCAGGTAGCCGTCGTCCTCGGCCGTGGCGTCGGCGGCGGGGACGAAAACAGCTTCGCCGGGGATCCGGCCGGCACCCGTCGGGGCCAGCAGGCGTGCGCCGGTGTCGTTGTCGTACTTGACGATTCCGACGCCGTCGGATCCGGAGCCCGGGTAGGCGACCGCGTAACTGTAGCGGTTGCGGCGCCCGATGTAGTCGTCGTTGATGGTCGGGAATTCGGTGACCAGCGAGTCCATCATTTCCTCACGCGCCGCGATCTGCCCTGGTTCGAGGACCCAGCGGTGCTGCAGGGCGCCGGCGACCGGGTCGGTCGGGTATCCGGGTGCGCCGGTCCACCACTTCCACGACGTCTCCCAGCTCGACCGGTCCAGCCGCGGACCCTCCACGACTACGCACCCGGCCGCGTCCTCGTAGGCATTCGAAACATGCAGCATCGCACCGGGTTCCACGTCGAACCAGCGCACCGGGCCAGGCGCGGTGCGGGGCAGAATGCCTATGCGTGCTCGGTAGGCGTCATCCCACCGATAAGGGATGCCGGAGGTTTCGGCAGGATCGAAGGTCACCGACAGGTCCAGCCACACCGCGTAGTGCTCGGTGATCGCGAAGTCGTGCATCAGCGACGGCCCGGCCCCCTCGACGACCTGCTGATGGCGGAGCTCGCCCGCGGCGGAGGCGATGTAGTAGATCAGGTGTGGCGCGACCGAGGAGTAGGCGAAGAAGTGCAGTTCCCCGGTGACCGTATCCACCTTCGGGTGCGCGGTCATCGCGGTCTTCAGCTTGCCACCGAAGTCGTAGGCGCCCACGGTATCCAACTCCGCGGTCACCTCGAACGGCAGATTCGCCTCCTGCAGCGCCAGGATGCGACCGGCGTGCTCGATGATGTGGGTGCCCGCCACGCTCGCGGTCAAGTCTATGCTGCCGTCCGCGCGGATATAGGGTGCGCCGTCGAGGGCGGGCGTCTTCACCCAGCGGTTGCGGTACCACTCGGCCCGTCCGTCGCGCAGCCGCAGGCCGTGCAGCATGCCCGCGCCTTTGAACCAATGTGTGGGTATGTCACCGGGTTTCGGGTTGTGGCCGTTGCGGAAGTAGCGGCCGTTCAGTTCGGCGGGGATGGTTCCGCGCACCGGCAGGTTGTGCGCGGTCACCTCATCCGGCACGGGCTGGTAGTGGCCGGTCAGGTAGGGCTTGGCAAGCGTGGTGTCACTGTTCATCGGGCTGTCTCGCGATTCTGTGTAGTGGCGGGGTGTGCGGGGGGCGCCGGGCTATCCGGCAGTGCCCTCGATGTGCGCTTTCAGCAGCTCCAGTCCGGGCTGGACCTTCGCCGAGTCTTCGACTGGGTGCGGGCCGGGCGGCTCGGTGTCGGGGATCAGCCGCTGGAACAGGCGGCAGAACAAGGTCGTACCGTCACCGAGGTCGAAGGTGGTGAAGGTGGCGATCGCGTGCATCGCGGCGGCCGGGACGCCGTCGTCGAGCACGTCGCGGCCGACCACCGCCCACAGCTTGCCGGGCACCCGCGCCACCACGGTGTATTCCTTCGGCTGCTCGTTCAGCTCCGGAAAGATGTACTCGAGCAACACATCCCCGAGTTCGGCCGGGACGCCGTCGGTGCCGCGGCGCACCTCGGTGCCCGACGCGAAAGGCAGCCACTTCGGCAGATTCGACCAGGTCGTCGCCCAGTCGTAGACGACATGCGCCGGGCGCTCGACAACGATGCGGTTCTCGACGAACCGGATGTTCAGGTTGTCCGGGATTTGGGGTACGTACAGGTCAGACATGTTCTCTCCTGGTAAGTCGTTTATCCGGCGTGGTGCGCGCCGGTCATCAGGGCCGCGAGGTCGTCGGGGTGCAGGAATGACGGCGGTGGTGGCGGGCCCCAGCTGAACAGGCCCCTGGCGCCGTCGAAGACCTCCGGGGTCCAGAGCTGATCGTCGATGATCGAGTCCATGTCGGAGTAGTACTCGGAGAAGTTGCCCGCTGGATCCTTGAGGTACCAGAAGAAGTTCGAGCCCGCATGGTGGCGTCCGAGGCCCCAGATGTGCCGCTGGGGGTTGCCCTCGAGCATGGCGGTGGCACCTCGGCCGACGTCGTCGACATCGTCGACCTGCCATGAGGTGTGGTGCAGGAAGTTGACCGGCGCGTTGAGCACCAGCACGTTGTGATGGTCGGTGGAGCACCGCAGGAACGCGCCCTCGCCCTTGATCTCGTCGGACAGCTTGAAACCCAGCCCCTCGGTGAAGAAGCGGCGGGTGGCCGGGTAGTCGATCGAGCCGAGGACCGCGTGGCCGAGCTTGCGTGGCCGTACCGGGTCGGTGCGCAGGACGCCGGGGGCGCGGGTGCCGCGGCGCTCGATGCGGCCCGGCCCGTTGTAGGGCGGCACCGGCGCGGCGGGCTGGGCGATTCGGTTCGAGATCCGTACCACGGCACGGAAATTCGCGATCGGCTCCACGGTGGCGACCGAGTCGGCGGTGCGCTCCACCGGCAGGCCGAGCCTGCGCAGCCGGGCGGCCACCGCGTCGAGATCATCGGAATCGTCGGCGCCGACGACGATTTCGGCCAGCCGGCGCGACGGCGCCGGTACCAATCGCAGCTGATCGCCGCCGTCGCGCGTGGACAGCCAGCCGTCCGATCGGGGTGCGAGACCGAACTCGGTGTAGTACTCGCGCGTCGCGGCCGGGTCGGGCACGCCGATCGTGACCGAGGCCAGGCGGTGCAAAGCCATGGTGTCTCCTAGGAATTCGGGGCGGCTCAGTGCCCGGCGATGATCTGGTGACGCATCTCGCCGACGCCACGCACGTAGCTGACCAGTTCGTCGCCGGGCGCGAGGTACCGCTCCGGCGTGCGGCCGAACCCGACCCCGGCGGGGGTTCCGGTGAAGATGACATCGCCCGGCAGCAACGGCGTGATCGCCGACAGGCGCGCGATCAGCTCGGGCACCGGGAAGACCATGTCGGCGGTCCGGCCCTGCTGCATCTGCTCGCCGTTGATCAGGCAGCCCAGTTCCAGATCGTCGGGATCGTCGAACTCGTCCGGGGTGACCAGCACCGGTCCGATCGGACCGAAGCCCGGGTAGGACTTGCCCATGCTGAACTGGGGCGCCGGACCGACCCGCTGCCGAACCCGCTCCGAAATATCCTGGCCCACGGTAACTCCCGCGACATATCGCCACGCGTCACTGGCGGCCACGTGGTGCGCCCGGCGGCCGAGCACCACCACCAACTCGACCTCCCAGTCCACCTTGCCCGGCACCAGCGTGATCGTCCCGTGCGGAGCGGCCAGCGAGGTCACGAACTTGGTGAACACCGCCGGTTCCTCGGGAGCGGCCAATCCCGACTCCGCGGCGTGGTCGGCGTAGTTGAGACCGATCGCGAACAGCTGCCGGGGATTCGGGGCCGGATTGCCGAATTCGGTTGTCGCGACGGCCGACAACGGCGTGCCCTCCTCTGTGACGGTCGCGCAGAACTCGAGCAGTTCGTCCCAGTGCGCATAGGCATCCTGGATGCTCGGGCCGAACCGCCCGCCGCTGGCACGGGCGAGGTCGATGACGGTGTCGGACAAGGTGATCAGCGACAACCGATCCGAGATGGTGGCGAAACGCATGGCATGGACTCCTGACTGAATGGGGTGCGGACGGTCGTCACTTCGACGCGTGGTCACCGTGTGTGGCCGCTGACCGGTAGTCGGTGTAGGTGTAGGGGTTGTCGAGGACCTTGGTCTCGGGGATCTCCGGATTCATACCCTCGCGCCAGGCCCGCTCCCCTATCTCGGCGCGCAGGTAGTCGACCGTCGCCTGCGCCGCGCGGCGCGCACCGGCCAGGTCGACACCGACCAGGCGGTGATCGCGCTTCACGATCCGGCCGTCGACCAGCACCGTGTCGACATCGGCACGCTGGGCTTGCAAAACGATGTGCCCGTGCGGGTTGAGCAGCGGCGTCATCACCGGCGAAGCGTCGTTGCGGACGAGTACGAGGTCCGCCTTCTTGCCGACCTCCACACTGCCGATCTCGCCGTCGCGCCCGATCGCTCGCGCACCACCCATGGTGGCCCACTCGACAGCCTGGTCGGCATGCACCGAGGCATGGGTGACGGTCTCGCCGCGCGCGTGCGCCCGCAGATGTTCGTAGGCGCGATCCGCGCCGAGCGTTGTCCGCATGGCGGAGAACAGATCACCGCTGCACAGCACACAGCTGTCCACCGACAGCGAGACCGGAATGCCATGGGCGCGCAGGGCAGCGGTCGCGGGGTAGCCCTGCCCGGCGCTCTGTTCGCTCTCCGTGGACACCGACACCGATCCCCCGGTCGCCGCGATGCGGGCGTAGGAGTCCGCCGACAGCGTCGAGGCGTGCACATACACCGTCCTAGCCTCCGCGAAGCCGTGCTCATGGATCAGTCGAACGGCGTCGTCGCCGGTCGCTCCCCAGACCCCGGCGTGCGTGGTCACCGCCAGATCGAGTTCGCGGGCGACCTCGAACGCGGGCAGCTCGGGAAAACTCGGATCGCCGGTGACGTCGAAGGCGATCTGGAAGCCCTCGACATCGCCGGACCGGCGGTCGAAGAACTCGCGGAATTCTGTTGTGCCCGTCCAGTTCGCGGGCGCGTCCTGGATATTGCCGTAGGCCAGCACGAACCTGCCAGGCACCGAGGCGAGCGCGTCGACCGCGGCGTCGGCGTGGTCGATGGTCCGCAGGCCGTGCGACCAATCCACGCAGGTGGTCACCCCGCTGTCGATCGCCTCCAGCGCGCCGAGGAGATTCCCGGCGTGGATGTCCTCGGGCCGAAATTTCTTGCCCCAGTTCAGGTAGAACCACACGAAGTACTGCGACAGGGTCCAGTCGGCACCGTAGCCACGGGTCGTGGTCTGCCACATGTGCCGGTGGGTGTCGATCATCCCGGGCATGACGATGCCGCCGCGAGCGTCGATCTCATCGGCGTCGTCGGGAACGACGAGATCGACACCGATGGCGGCGATCCGGCCGTCGACCACGAGCACATCGTGGTCTTCCAGCACGGTGTGGGTGGAATCCATCGTGAGGACCGTTCCGGCACGGAAGACGGTCGGACGTCGAAGGTTGTTCGAGAGCATTGGACGTTTCCTTACTTGCCGTGGACATGTTCGAAAGTAGGCCGAAACTTTCGAAAGTTCAATAGGTATTCGTAAACTGCTACAGTGAGTGCATGGCGAAGAGCGGCGGCACGACCCGTACCGACGGCATTCATCAGGCGCTGCGCGCCGATATCCTCGGCGGTCGGCTGATGCCGGGTGAACGACTCAAGTTCCCGGACCTGGCCGACCGCTACCAGGTCAGCGTCGGCGCCACCCGCGAGGCGCTGACCAGGCTCGTCGCCGAGGGACTTGTGGTGACGAGGCCGCATCTGGGCTACCAGGTCCGGCCGCTGTCGCATCAGGATCTGGCCGAGCTGACGCAGGCGCGAGTGGAGATCGAATCCCTGGTGCTGCGGCTGTCCGTACTGGAAGGTGACATGCGGTGGGAGGCGGACGCCGTTGCGGCACACCACCTTCTGGAACGCACCCGCTACCGCGATCCGGCGGATCCGGACCATCCGACCGACGAGTGGTCGCAGGCGCACGCGGCCTTTCACCGGGCGTTGCTGGCCGGCTGCCGCAACCAGCGGCTGATCGACACGGCCCGCTCGCTACGACAGGAGGCCGAACTGTATCTGCAGTGGTCGGTATCCCTCGGCAACGAACCCGGCCGCGACCTCGCCGCCGAACATCGCGCACTGCTCGACGCCGCACTGGCTCGCGACGCCGACCACGCGCAGGAGTTGCTGCGCGATCACATCGCGCACACCGCCCAGCTGCTGATCAGCTGCGCCCCCGATCAACCCAACGCCAACGAATGAGTGACGGAATCGGCGATGGCACGGCCCAACCCGGCATAGCGGGGCACGGTGGGGTGACGGGATGGTGGTGGGCCGGGATGGCACCGGCACACCACCGCCCGGGTTACGGCACGAGCACCGGCTGGTCCACTACCAGCAACCACGACCCGTCCGGCTGGCGGCGGGCGACTTCGGCGGTCACCTCACCGGTGGTCAGCGTGGTCGCGGTCAGCGCCAGGTCGCCGCTCACCAGCGCCGGATGCTGCCTACCCGGCGAGAGCTGCGGCGCGGCCGCGACGAACTGCGCGAGCACCTTCCGGATCTCCGCATGCCCGGTCGCGACGTTGCCGGGCGGGAACGCCAGCACCGCGTCCGGCTCGTACAACGCCACCAGCCCGTCGACGTCGCCCGCGTTGACGCGTTCGATGAAATATCTGCCCAGGTCGTTCGGCTCGGTGGCCACTTTCTTGTCGGTCATACCCTTAAGCCTCCCAGTGGCGGCGCCACCACGGCGGCCACTCGTCGGCGAGAATGTCGGTCGATGACCGACACCGAACGACATACGCAGGGAATCGCCGACTGGGTCACCACCCGCGACGGACGGCGGCTGTACGCCATGTGGCTGCCCGGCCCGGATACCGGCGACCAAGCCACGCCCACAGTCGTTTTCGAGGCGGGCGCGGGCGCCAGCCGCTCGAGCTGGGCGCTGGTGCAGCCCGAGGTCGCACGGCACACGCGCGCGATCGTCTACGACCGCTCCGGACTCGGCAACAGCGCACCCACCGCATCCGAACGCACCCTCAGCGCCATGGCCGACGACCTCAACGACGTGCTCGACCACTTCGAGCCCGGCCCGTTCCTGCTCGTCGGCCACAGCGCGGGCGGACCCATCGTCCGGCTCGCCGCGGCACGCCGCCCCGACCGGATCGCGGGCCTGGTCCTCGTCGACCCGACCGACGAAGCCGCCGCATCCCTGTTCGGCAAAGGCTTCCGCCGCGCCGAACGCAGAATGATCGCCACCGCCGCCGTCCTCGCACGGCTCGGGCTACTGAAAATGCTGTATCGCAAGCAGATTCGCTCCTCCCCGCCCGACGTGCGCCGTGATCTGGCGCGGGAGGGCTTCGGCCCCGGCGTGGTGCGCACCATGCGCAGGCAGGCCCACACCTTCCTCGACGAACTCGCCGTCTGGCGCGCGAACCCACCCGAGGACGCGGGCGTCCCGGTCACCGTCATCTCGGGTGGCCGCGCGGGCGACGGCATGAACGCGACGTGGCGGGCCGAGGCCAACGCCGCGCACGCGCATCGCGCCGCGACCGCCCACCGCGGCCGCTACGTCGTCGCCGAGCGGTCCGCGCACACTGTCCCGCTGACCGAGCCGGCGGTCATCGTCCGGGAGGTCGCCGCGCTGCTACCGTAAAGCGGTCGCGCTCAGGGGATCTGGAAGACGATCTTGCCCGCGACACTCGCGCCCAGCATCGCCCGGAACCCGGTCGCGGCATCGCGCAGGGTGAATTCCCGCGCGATGCGCGGGCGCAGTCCGGTGCGCACCAGAAAGTCCATCAGTGCCGCGAGGTCCGCTGCGGTGCCCATGCCAGAGCCGACCAGCCGATGCTCGGCGAAGATCAGCGTGTGCAGCGCCCGCGCGGCGGCGACGGTGTCGAAACCGGTGATCGCGCCCGCCCGGTAACCGGAACAGACGATCGGCGCGCCGGGGCGCAGCACCTCGATCGGCCACCACCAGTCCGCGACATCGATGCCCGCGTCGAAGGCAGCGTCCAAGCCGGTGGGCAACGGCTGCTCGGCACTCGTCACGACGGCCGCGCCGCAGCGCCGCGCCAACGCGTGATCGGCGGCGTCGGCCCGGACGCAGACCTCGATGTCCGCCGCGGCGGCGAGCGCGATGAGGGCCGTCGCGATGCTGCCCAGACCGCGGCGCCCGCGCACCACGATCGTCTGACCCGCACGAACCCCCGCGGTCACGAACAACATTCGGTAGGCCGTCAGCCACGCGGTCGGCAGGCAGGCGGCCTCGGCGAAGGAGAGTTCCGGCGGTTTGGGCACCGCGTTGCGGCGCGGAATCGTCGCGCAGCCCGCAAAGGTGCCCTGGTGATAGGAGCCGAGCACCATCCGGTCCGGATCGAGCGCCTCGGGTCCGGTCCATCCCGCCGACCCCACCGACGCGTGCACCACCACCTCCGAACCGTCGGCGAGCGTGCCGGCGCCGTCGTTGCCGAGGATGAGCGGATAGGCGTGCGCGGGCACCCCGATGCCGCGCAGCGTCGCGATGTCGCGCATGTTCAGCGACGCGGCGCGCATCCGCACCGTCGTCCATCCGACCGGCGCCGCGGGCTGCGGGCGTTCCCCGATCCGCAGCGCGGCCAGCGGGTCGGCGGGATCGGGGCGCTGGCAATAGACGGCGTCCATCACGGCGGTCTCCTCGGCCCTCAGCGCGGGCGATAGTGCGGCAGCAGGTCCTGCTCCAGCAGTTCGGCCAGAGTCGGTGCGCCACGGTCGTTTTCGGAAAGGATCGGATCGAATCCGGTGGTCAAGGGCAAACCGAGGGCCGGGTCGAGCACATTCACCGCGAGCTCGCTGCCTGGGGTATAGAGCGTCGAGCACTGGTAGAGCACGCGGGTGTCCTCGGCCGTGGCGACGAACGCGTGGCCGACGCCGGGCCCGAGATAGACCCCGGCGGTCATCCGCTCGTCGAGCGCGACCAGTTCGAACCGGCCGAAGGTCGGCGAACCGACCCGCAGGTCGACCGCGATGTCGATGATCGAGCCACGCACACAGGTCACCAGCTTCGACTGCCCTGGCGCGCGAGCCACCACGTGGATGCCGCGGATCACCCCGCGCCGCGAGACGGAGATGTTCACCTGCTCGAGCCGGACCGGGTAGCCGGTGATCCGCTCGAGCACATCGGTGCGGCTGAGTTCCTGGAAGTGCCCGCGTTCGTCCGGAAACTGGTGCGAGCGCAACAGGTAGACATCCGGCAGCGCGAGCTCGGTCGCGACGATCGTCGCCGGTCGCGCGGCTCCGGACGGCCCGGCGCCGGGCACCGCGGTGTCACCGTCTCGGTGGGGCATGGCGGCGAGGCTAGGGTGGCGCGCTCGAGGATCTTTCGGGGCGCGCTCCAGCCGCACCGGGCCCCATCGGCGTCCCAGTGGTTCTCGAACGCCGCACCGGACCCTGTCCGCATGGGGAATGCCGCACAGGTCGAGCAGCAATCGGTCGCCACCTTCGACGACGAGCTGGCCTGGCGGTTCGCCCGCTCGGCCGCCGTCACCGCGACACCGCTGTGCTCGGTCGACGGCTTCCACGACTGGTTCGCCGCGTGCCGGCGCGCCGATCAGCTGGTCGTCGAGCAGATTCCGTTCGCCGACCTGGTCGGCTGGCAGTTCGACGACGACGGCAATCTGGGCCACGACAGCGGCCGGTTCTTCACCATCGAGGGACTGGACGTGCGCACCGATTTCGGCTTCGTCGAGCACTGGCAGCAGCCCATCATCAATCAGCCCGAGATCGGCGTGCTCGGCATCCTCGTCAAGGAATTCGACGGGGTGCTGCACTTCCTGATGCAGGCCAAGGCCGAGCCGGGAAACATCGGCGGCGTGCAGCTCTCGCCGACCGTGCAGGCCACGCGCAGCAACTACCTGCGGGTCCATCAGGGGCGAGCGGTCCCCTACCTCGAGCACTTCCTCGACGCGAGGCCCGAGGCGGTCCTGGTCGACGTGCTGCAATCCGAGCAGGGCGCGTGGTTCCTGCGCAAGCGCAACCGCAACATCGTCGTGGAGGCCACCGGCCCGGTCGAGACGCTGCCGGGCTTCTGCTGGCTCACCCTCGGCGTGCTGCGCGAGCTGCTGCGCCAGGACAACACCGTGAACATGGACGCGCGCACCGTGCTCTCGTGTGTGCCGTGGCGGATCGATCCGGCGCGGGCCGCCGCCGGTGACGAATTCACCCGCGCGCTGGCGCGTGGGCTCGATCCGAGCGCCGCCGCGCGGCACGGCGCGGCCGAAATACTGCACTGGCTCACCGATCTCAAGGCCAGGCACGAGCTGCGCCAGCGGCTCATGCCGCTGGGCGCGGTCGCGGACTGGCGGCGCGGCGCCGACGAGATCGCCCACGTCACCGGCAAGTACTTCCGCGTGATCGCGGCCAGGGTGAGTGCCGGTCAGCGCGAGGTGGATTCGTGGACCCAACCGCTGCTCGCCCCGGTCGGCCAGGGCGTCGCGGTGTTCCTCGCCACCGCGATCGACGGCGTGCTGCACCTGCTGGTGAACGCCAAACTCGAGGCGGGCGTGCTCGACGTCGCCGAGCTCGCGCCATCGGTCCAGTGCCAGCCGGCCAACCACCGAGACCTGCCCGTCCACCGCAGACCCGCCTTCCTGCGCGAGGTACTCGACGACGAGCTCGGCACCGTGCGCTACAGCGGGTTGCAGTCCGAAGAGGGCGGCCGCTTCCAGCACGCGGACAACCGCTACCAAATCCGTTTGCTCCCAGCTGATTTCCCGCTCACCGAGCCGCCTGGCTTCCGCTGGATGACACCGGCGCAGATCACCAATCTGCTGATCCACAGCAACTACGCCAACGTGCAGGCGCGCAGCCTGATGGCCTGTCTGCTGGCGAGTTGGTGAGCCCGATGCTGCGCTGGGGAATCCTGGGTACCGCACAGATCGCCGAGCGGCGAATGATGCCGGCGCTCGCGCGGCACCCGGCCGCCGAACTCGTCGCGATCGGCAGCCGTGACCCGCGGCGCGCGGCGCGCTGGGCCACACAGCACGGGCTGCGCACCGCGGGCGAATACCAGCGGGTGCTCGACGACGCCGCGGTGGACGCGGTCTACCTGCCGCTGCCGAACGCGCTGCACGGCGACTGGATCGAGCGGTCCTTACGCGCGGGCAAGGACGTGCTCGTCGAGAAGCCGATGCTGCCGCCGCGGCTGGACCGCACCGAGCTCGACACCGCGAGAGAGCTTTTCGCGCTCGCGGCCGACCAGGGACGCACCCTGATGGAGTGCATGACCTTTCCGCGACACCGCCAGCACACGGCGGTGCGTGAGCTGGTCGCGGCCGGCGCGATCGGCGAGCTGCGACAGCTCACCGTCCGGTTCACGATTCCGGAGCGAGCCCCGGACGACTTCCGCTACCGCGCGGATCTCGGCGGCGGCGCGCTGGCCGATCTCGGCTGCTACGCCCTGCGCGCCGCGCTGTTTTTCCTGAGACCCGACCTGCGGGTGGAACATTCGCGCACGCGCCGCGACGACCGCTTCCCCGGCGTCGACCTGTCGGGTTCGGCCCGGTTGCGCGACGGCGCGGGCACGCAGGCCGACCTGGAGTTCGCGATCGGCGCGCCCTACCGCTGCGAGTACCACCTCGCAGGCACCGAGGGCAGCATCTCGGTGGAGCGGGCGTTCACCCTCCCCCACGATCTCGCGCCCCGGGTTTTCCTCGATCGCGCGGGCGATATCCAACAGCTGCATCTGGCCCCCGACGACCAGTTCGGCAACATCCTCACCGATTTCACCGCCGCGCACGAGGGCGCACAACCGGGCGAACACCCCGACGCCGCCGCGACATTGCGAACGATGGAGCTGGCCGCGGACGTGCTCGGCGTGGGGTCGCGATGACCGCCTACACCCCGCGGCGCACCGCGCTCGTGCTCGGCGGCACCGGATTCGTCGGGGGCCATATCGCGAACACTCTGCGCGACAACGGCTATCGCACGGTCACCGGGTCACGCCGGACGGAGTCGAATGATGGCACGCACCGCGCCCTCGACCTCGAAACCGGTGACCCGCGCCCGCTGATCGAGGTGCTGCGCACCGTGCGACCGGCCCTCGTCGTGAACGCGGCCGGTTCCTACTGGGGACTGAACGAGTCGCAGCTGCATCGCTCGTTCGTCACCGCCACCGAGACCGTGCTCGCCGCACTTGCCGAGCTGCCCGAACAACGCCCGCGCTATGTCCATCTGGGCAGCGTGATGGAGTACGGCCCGCTGCCCGAGCTGGGCGCGGTCGACGAGTCGGTGCCCACCCGGCCCGAATCCGCCTACGGCCGCACGAAATTGGCGGCGACCGAGCTGGTCCGCGCGGCCACCGCCGCGGGCACGGTGGACGGCATCGTGCTGCGGGCGACCAACAGCATCGGTCCCGGCGTGCACGCGGGCAGCCTGATCGGCAAGGTCGGCTCGGCGCTGGCCGCGAATCGGGACGGCCGGGCCAGGATCGAACTGTCGCCGTTGGCCGCCCACCGCGACTACATCGACGTGCGCGACCTCGCCGACGCGGTGCTCGCCGCAGCCCGCCCGCGCGCCCCCGTCGACGTGGTGAACATCGGTCGCGGACAGGCGCTTTCGGTGCGCGAGCTGGTCGAGCGGCTGGTCACGATCAGCGAGGTGCCGGTCGACATCATCGAGTCCGCGGCCGCGCCGACCGCGCCGGGCACCAGCTCGATCTGGCTGGAGGTGGCCACCGAGACCGCCGCGCGGGTACTGGGCTGGCGGGTGACCCGCAGCATCGACCAAGCGCTGCACGACTATTGGCGCACCCTCACGCACTGAGCCGGGCCGCGCTCACAGCCAGCCGTTGTCCTCCGCGAACCGGATCGCCTCGATCCGGTTGCGCGAGCCCGTCTTCGAGATCGCGGCGGTGATGTAGTTGCTGACCGTGCTCACCGACAGATGCAGATGCGCGGCGATCTCGGCGACCGTGTCGTGCGAACGCGCGGCCACCAGCACGTCGCGTTCCCGTTCGGTCAGCGGGTTCTGGCCCACCGACATCGCGGCGCGCAGCTGCTGGTCCTCGATGAGCATGCGGCCCGCGACGACCTCGCGGATCGCCTGCGCGATATCGCCGACCGGCGTGTTCTTGGTGAGATAGGCCCGCACGCCCGCCTCCAGCGCGCGGCGCACGTAGCCGGGACGTTCGAAGGTGGTCAGGATCATCAGCAGCGGCGGGTCGGGGCGTTCGGCCAGTTTCTCGGCGAGCGCGAGCCCGCTCTCCTCGCCCATCTCGATGTCGAGCAGCACCACGTCGGGGCGGGTCTCGTCGAAGATCTCCGGCACGCCGGCGCCCGAACCGAGATCGGCGACGACCGTGAGATCGGGCTCCAGCTCGAGCAGCGTGCGGATGGCCCCTCGCAACGTTGTCTGGTCCTCGACCAGCGCCACACGAATCATGCCGACGATTCTGCCGGTCGTGCGGCGGGCAACGGCACCGACACCGCGAGCCGGAACCCGCCGTCGGCCGTCGGGCCCGCGCTCACCGTCCCGCCCAGGCCGCGGGCGCGCTCGGCCAGACCGATCAAGCCGTGCCCGCCACCGCCGGACGAGCGGCCGAAAAGCTCGTCGTTGTCGACGGTCAACTCGACCGCGCGCGGCTGCTCGTGCACCCGGACCGTGATGGCGCAGCGGCTCGCGTCCGCGTGCCGCAGCACGTTGGTCACGGCTTCGCGCACCACCCAGCCGAGCAACGTGTCGACCTGTTCGTCCCACACCCGTTCCGGGATGCGCACCGTGAGGCCGTCGCGCAGCAGCGCGAGGCTCTGCTTGGCGCGCTCCACCTCGTCGGCGAGCGTGGTTGCCCGATAGCCGCGCACGGCCTCCTGTACCTCGAGCATGGTCTGCCTGCCCACCTGCTGCACCTCGGCGGCGGCCGCCGCCGCGGCGTCCGGATCGCGATGGGCGAGCCGTTGCGCCAGTTCGGCTTTCACCAGCATGGTGGCCAGGCTGTTGCCGAGCAGATCGTGCAGATCCCGCGCGATCCGCAGCCGTTCGTCCCCGACCGCGGCCGCGGCCATCGCCTGCCTGGTGGCCCTGGACTGCACGATCTCGAGCAGCAAACGCGCGCGCAGCACCGCGATCATGCCCGCGCCGAACACCATCAGCGCCGCCCCGCCCTCGCCGAGGACCGCCCAGGCGATGGCGCCGACCGCGACCACGCCCAGCGCCGAACCGAGCACCAGCGGCAGCAGATTGACGCACGCGACCGCGGTGAGCAGCAGCACGACCACCCAGGACGTGCCGAAAACCGCTGCGCCCGCCGCCGCGACCGCGGTCATGGCCACAAGCAGTCCGAGCCGCACTCGCATCGGGCGCCCCGCCATATCCGACTGACTCCAGACGAACAGCGTGCCGAAAACGGCGACCGCGCACACGGCGGCGGCCAACCGGCCGACCGGCCACGTGCTCGCCTCCCACAGCGGCAGCGCGAGCGCGATCAGCAGCACATACATTCCGCCGGGCCCGGTGTCGCCCACCCCGACACCCAGATTCCAGATTCGGCGGCGCATCTGGACGACCATTGCTTTCGCGCGATCAATCGGTCGCATACCGCGAATCTACCGGCCACGTGCGCGACCACGCGGGACCGCGCGCGCCGATAGGAGAAAACTCCGCCCCGATTGCGGATCTTCCTCTGTTGTCCGGCGCAGGCGCCGCCGCCGATACTTTCGGGAGTAGATGATGTTGTCGAGCCGGAGGTACGAATATGAGCGGGCCGATGCAGGGGCTGATCCTGGCCATCATTCTGATCACCTTGTTCGTCATTTCCCAGATCATTCAGCGGCGCCGCAAGCAGAACCGCAAGGACTGAGCGGCTCAGCGGACGCCATGGACCGGGCGGGTGGCGAATTCCCGGATGACCGCGACCACGTAGTCGATCATCTCGTCGGTCAATCCGGGATAGACGCCCACCCAGAAGGTGCGCTCGGTCACGATGTCGCTGTTGGTCAACCGGTCCGCGATGCGATGCGGAGCGTGCCGATAAGCGGGCTGACGCAACAGGTTTCCGGCGAACAGGAATCTGGTGTGGATATTGCGGGCGAGCAGGAAGTCCACGATCGCGCGCCGGTCGAACGGCGCGTCGTCGGCCACGGTCAGCACGAAGCCGAACCAGCTCGGATCGCTGCCCGGCGTCGCGTGCGGCAGCAGCAGCCACGGGACGCCGGCGAGTCCGTCACGTAAACGCGTCCAGTTACGCCGCCGCGCGGCCACGAAATCCGGCAATTTACGCAATTGACTCAGGCCGAGCCCGGCCTGGATATCGGTGGTCTTCAAGTTGTAGCCGATATGCGAGAAGACGTATTTATGGTCGTACCCGGACGGCAGCGCGCCGAAATCCTGGTCGAATCGTTTGCGGCACCGGTTGTCCTCACCCGGCTCGCACCAGCAGTCGCGGCCCCAATCCCGCATCGACTCCGCGAGTTTGGCCAACGCCAGGTTGTCGGTGAGCACGCAGCCGCCCTCACCCATGGTGATGTGGTGCGCGGGATAGAAGCTCACCGTCGCGAAATCGCCGAATGTCCCGGTGGTCTGGCCCTGATAGGTGGACAGCACCGCGTCGCAGTTGTCCTCGATCAGGAACAGCCCGTGCTCGGCGGCCAACTCGGCGATCTCGGCGGCCGGGAACGGATTGCCGAGCGTGTGCGCCATCATGATCGCCCTGGTGCGCGGCCCGATCGCGGCGCGGACCCGGTCCACCGTCGTGTTGTAGGTGCCCAGTTCGATATCGACGAATACCGGCACCATGCCGTGCTGCAGGATCGGGTTGACCGTGGTCGGGAAGCTGGCCGCCACGGTGATCACCTCGTCGCCGGGTTTGAGCGCCCGCTCCTCGAGTTCTGCGGTAGTGAGCGTCGCGAGGGCGAGCAGGTTCGCCGACGACCCCGAATTGGTCAGGTGCGCGCGGCGCACGCCGATGGCCTTGGCGAACAACCGCTCGAAGCGTAAGGCGGTGGCGCCGGAGGCGATCCGCAGCTCCAGCGCCTGTTCGACCAGGGCGACCCGGTCGTCCGCGTCCAGCACCGCGCCGGAACTGGGGATCGGGGTCACGCCCGGCTCGAAGGTCCGCGGCCTGCGGCGGTGGTGCAGCGCGCGCACCAGGTCCAGGACATCGTCATCCGCCGGTATCGGCTCACTAGGCACAGCTCATGTGTTACTCGCACCGGTTCGAGCCTCACTGGTGTAGCGCCAGAGCGCCCGCAGCGTGTCGTCGAGAGCGAAGCGCGGCGCCCAGCCCAGCCGCCGGTATGCCCGCTCGATCGAGATCGGCGGCGCACCGGCCGCCGCCCGTGGCGAGCCCGCGCCGCCGACGCCGACCAGCCGCACCGCGACCCCGCTCAGTTCGATCAGGCGGTGCACCGCGAACTCGACCGGCACCGCGGCGCCCGAGGCGATATTGACCACCGCCGCATCCGCCGCCGCGGCCGGCGCGTTCGCCGCCGCCAGCACCGCGGCACCCAGGTCGCGCAGGTCGAGCACGTCGACCGAGCCGCGCAGCGCAGGCAACTCGAGCACCCGCGGCACGGCATCCTCGACCGAGAGCTCGGCCAGCCGATGCGCGATCGACCCGAGCAGGCCCGCACGCGGCGCCCGCGCCCCGATCACCGTCGAACAGCGCAGCACCACGCCGTCACCCGGCCAGCGGCGCAACGCTTCGGTGGCGGCGAGTTTGGTTCGGCCGTACGCGGTTTCGGGACGGGGCGGCGTCGACTCGTCGACCGTGCCGCCGTGCCCCGATCCGTACTCGTACACCGAGCCGAGCTGGACGACCATGGCGGGCCGCGGCAGCGCGGTCACGGCGTCGAGCAGGCGTTGCATCAGCACGGTATTCGCCGTCACCATCTGCGCGTCGCTCACCTGCCACAGCGCGCCCGCCGCGTTGACGACGAGCTCGGCGCCGGACAGCAGCTCGGTCAGCGCCGCGATCGGCGCGGCGGCCACATCGAATTCGGCGCGCCCGACGGGCACCACCCGCCACCCGTGCGCGGCCAGGAACTCGCCGATGCCGCGACCCAGATACCCAGAACCGCCGATCACCACCGCCGTGCGCGTCACCGCAGCCCTCCGCTCCGCCCGCTCGTGCGGTGATCGTGGCCGCCCGCGATCGAGAACGATCGGAGCGCGAATCCAGTGACGCTCGAGACACCCCTGTCATGGTGTGGTCTGCGAAAGGAGAAACCGTGGTCAGGGTGGTAGCGACAGTCGTGGTGTTGCTGGGCAACGGGGTGCTGGCCGGGGTGCTCGTCGCGGTGGCGATCGGGCTGGTCCCGATGTTCGCCGCGTTACCGGCGTCGGATTACGTGCGGGTGCACACGCTGGCCGGTCGATATTTCGACCGGATCATGCCGCCGATGGTGGTGTGCAGCATCGCCGCGGACATCCTGCTCGCCGTCGACACCGATTCTCCGGTGTCACGGCCGCTGTTCGCCGGGGCGGCGCTGACCCAGCTCGGTGTCTCGCTCGTCTCGCAGTTCGGCAACGTGCCGCTGAATCGGCAGGCCCGCGCCACCGATCCGGCCGCGATCCCGCCCGGGTGGGACGACCCGCGCGCACGCTGGCGCACCCTGCATCTGCTGCGCACCGTGCTCGCCCTCGTCGCCCTGCTCGCCAACGCGATCGCGGTGGCCGTGCGATGACCATGCCGGAACTGCGCGACGCCGCCGCGATCAAACAGCTCGCCAACGCCTTCTGCCACGCCAAACTGCTGCTCACCGCGCACGAGGTCGGCGTATTCGACTGGCTCGCCGCCAACGAACCCGCCGACGCGGCCCGGATCGCGGCGGGCACCGCCCTGCACCCGCGCGGCGTCGGTGACCTGCTGCGCGGCCTGACCCTGCTCGGCCTGCTGACCGAAGACGCGGCGGGGTACCGGAATTCGCCGCTCGTCGCGCGCACCCTGGTCCCCGGCACGCCCGAGTACCTCGGCGGCTTCCTGCGCCGCGCCGACCACATGCTGTACCCGACCTGGGGTTCGCTCGATGCCGCGCTGCGCACCGGCGAACCGCAGGCGGCCGGTGCCGGACCGGAAGCGTTCCTGGGCATGCTCGCCGACCCGAAGCAGCGGGCCCAGTACCTGCGCATGATGGATTCGGCGTCGACGCCGGTCGCGCACCGCCTGGCAGAGGTGGTCGACTGGTCGCGATATCGGAGCTTCGCCGATATCGGCGGCTGCCGCGGCAACCTCGCGAGCATCCTGCTCGGGCGGCACACGCATTTGCGGGCAACGGTTTTCGACCTCACGCCGATGGGCCCGGAATTCGACGCCCACCTGTCCGCCCGAGGCGTCGCGGATCGCGCCGAGTTCGTCGCCGGTGACTTCTTCGCCGATCCGCTACCTGAAGCCGACGTGCTGATTCTCGGCCACGTGCTGCACAACTGGTCGAGTGCCGAACGAGCGAAGCTGGTGGACAAGGCGTTTCAGGCGGTGCGGCCGGGCGGGGCGCTGCTCGTCTACGACGCCATGTACACCGGTGAGCCCGCGGATCTGGCACGGGTGCTGGTGAGCCTCAACATGCTGCTGGTCACCGCGGGCGGCTCGGAGTACCCGGTGGCCGAGGCCATCGACTGGCTCACCGCCGCGGGATGCACCAGCCACTCCACGGTGCCGCTGGGTGGTTCCGACACCCTGGTGATCGCGCACAAGGCCCCCGCGAGAAAGGACAGCGAGCGATGACCCGATCCGATCGACTCCGGGTGGACCGGCGAACGGTGTTGCGCCTCTTCGCCGTCGGCGGGCTCACCGCCGCGGTCGCGCACGCGCCCGCCTGGGCCGCGCCCGAATCGTTCATCGATATCACCCTGAATCTGCGGGATATCGGCGGCTACGCGGCGGCGGACGGGCGACGCATCGTGTCCGGCGCGGTGTATCGCTCGGCGGCGCTGTCGCAGGTGAACGACGAGCAGTTCGCGGTTTTGACCAAGCTGCGCCCGCACACCGTCGCGGACCTGCGTTCGACCCAGTCCCGCGCCATCCACGGCCCCGACCGGTTGCCGCCCGGCTCCGTCGCGTTGCTCGCCCCGGTCGGCGACCCGGACCCCGCACCCGCGAGGAACAAACTCGCCCAGCCGGATTCGGACACCCTGGCCGAGTTCCGCAGTTACGTGACCTCCGCCGCCAATCGCGCCGCCTTCGGCCAGGTGCTGAACACGCTCTCGGCCAGCGGCCGGTCCGGCTACCTGTACCACTGCAATTCCGGCACCTTCGTCACCGGCTGGACCACCGCAACCCTGATGACCCTGCTCGGCGTCCCCCGCCCGTCCGTCGACACCGAGTTCCTGCTGTCCAACGAGGCCTACGGCGCGACCGTCGCCCGCACCGAATACCTGGACGCGGCCTTCGCCCAAATCCAGGCCTCCTACCAAACTTTCGACAACTACATCGCCGAGGGTCTCGGAGTGCACGCGGCCGCGGTGTCCCGCCTGCGCGACATCCTGCTCACCCGCTGAGCGCTTCCGGCAGGTCCGAATTCGCCCGCGGGCTACGCCGCCTGGCCGCTGTTCCCGATGGCCGCGCGGATCTCGAATCCGTTGGCGGCGATGAAGGCGAGCAGGTCGCAGAGGCGGGTGATGTCGGCGGGCGCCAGGTCGGCGCCGGTGGGCAGCACGAAGGTGTCGCGGGCGACGCGATCGGTGCCGGGGAAGGCGCGGTCGGTCCGATACGGGGCCATGCGGTGGCAGCCGGGGTAGAAATATCTTCTGGTGTAGACGTTTTCGGCGGCCAGCAGGGCCAGCACGTCGTCGCGGGTGACGCCGATCCGCTCGGTGTCACAGTCGACCACCAGGTACTGGTAGTTGCTGCGCTGGGTCTCGTCGATGTCGAGCAGCAGCAGCCCGTCGACGCCGCGCAGCCCCTGCCGATACCGGTGATAGTTCTCCCGATTCCGAGCGACGAAGTAATCCATCGAGTCCAGCGAGGTCAGGCCCATCGCCGCGGCGGCCTCGCTCAACTTCGCGTTGGTGCCGACCGAGACGACCTCGTCGCCGCCCGCGATGCCGAAATTCCGCATCCGCGCGGCGTTTTCGGCTAGCTCCCGGTCGTCGGTGACCAGCGCACCGCCCTCGAAGGTGTTCACGAATTTGGTCGAGTGGAAGCTGAACACCTCGGCCGTGCCGAAGCCGCCGATGGGCCTGCCCGCGTATCCGCAGCCGAAGGCGTGCGCCGAGTCGTAGATCAGGGCTAGCCCGTGCCGGTCGGCGACGTCCTGCATCGCCTCCAGCGCGCGCGGCCTGCCCCAGATGTGCACGCCCAGAATGCCGGTGGTGTCCGCGGTAATCAGTTCTTCCACCGCGCGTGGATCGGCGCTGCCGGTCCACGGGTCCACATCGCAGAACACCGGTCGCGCGCCGAGCCAGGCGGCGGCGTGCGCGGTGGCGGCGAAGGTGAACGCGGGCACGATGACCTCACCGCGCAATCCGGCTGCCCGCACGGCCAATTGCAGCGCGGAGGTGGCGTTGCAGGTGGCGACGCAGTAGCGGGTGCCCGCGAGTTCGGCGACGCGGCGCTCGAACTCGCGGCTGAGTTCGCCGCCGTTGGACAGCCATCTGGCGTCGAGCATCCGGTCGAATCGATCGAATAGCGCGGCCCGATTGCCGATATTGGGCCTGCCGAAGACCACGGGAGACTCGAAAGCCGGTGTGCCGCCGAACATCGCGAGGTCGGCGCGGTGCTGCTTGGTCGTCATAGCAGGGCCTCCAGATCATCGAGCAACACGTCGACCCCGGGTAGCGCGTGGATCCGACGCTGCAGGCGGCGTGCGCAGCGGCGGAAGCCCGGCTCGGTCAGTGTCCAAGTGCAGGCGTGCGCGATCGCCTCGACCGAGACTTCGTCCAGGGGAACAACGGTGGTGGTGCCGGTGGCCTCGGCCTGCACGGCATTGTGGCGATGGTCGTCGAGCACGGGAATGTTCACCATCGGCACCCCGAGCCGCATCGCCTCCTTCATACTGTTCAGCCCGCCGTGGGTGACGAACAGGTCGGCCCCCTCGAGCATCAGCGGCTGATCGACGAACTCCACCAGCGAGACATTCGGCGGCAGCGCACCGAACGCCTCGGTCTTGCCGCCCGCACCGACCGCGAGCACGGCCGTGCAGTCGACCCGGCCCAGCGCCTCGATCACGGTGCGCACGAAGCCGTCCGCGCCGGGCAAGCCGTAGACGATGGTGCCGAAGCCGGCGAACACGAACGGCCGGTCCAGGTCGAGATCGGCCAGCCAGCCGGGCAGCCGGTCGCTCTGGAAGCCCGCGTTCGGATGCCGATAGCACCGGGTGTTGGGCAGGATCATCTCCGCGGCGGAGTACTCCGCAGGGAGGAAGTTGGCGTGCAGGTAGTGGTAGAGCCGCGCGCCTGCCGGGTCGGGCGCCAGGCCGAACCGCGCCCTGCCCTCGTCCAGTCGCGCGGCCAGTTCGGCGCCGGTCATCGCGTCGACGCCGCCGAACGACGCGATCGAAACATGGGGAATGCCAAGCACTTCCGCGGCGAGGTAGCCGCCGAGCTCGTCCAGTTCCCGGATGACCAGATCCGGCCGCCAATCCTGGGCCAGCGTCAGCAGATCCGCGCACGTGGCCTGTCCCATGTGGCCCGCGAAGCCCTCCGACATACGACGGCCGAGTGTCCGGAACACGTCGGCGGCGGCGGCGAAGTCCAGCTCGCTCAGGTTGGCGGGCAGCCAGCTCGCCACCTCCGCGCGCCAGTCGTACCCGCCGATCAGGTGCGGCAACCCGTAGGCCGCGAGCTCGGCGGCCTGCGGCCGCGGCGCGAGCACGGCCACCTCGTGCCCGCGCACGCGGGCGGCTCTGGCGATCGGTACCAGCGGACGCAGGTGCCCGCTGGCCGGTTGGGTGGTGAAGACGATGCGTGCCATCAGCGTGCTCCTGCCAATTCGGTCAATGCGTCGACCACCTGCGCGACCGGCGGCTGCGCCCGCATCTCGGCGCACAGCCGCTGCGACCGCACCCGGAATTCGTTGTCTTCCAGCAACTGCCGCACCTCCTTGCGTATCGCGTCGGGCTCGAGGGCGCCGCCGAACAGCCATCGGCAGGCACCCGCCGCCGCGAGCTGCTCGGCGTTGGCGACGTGATCGGTGAACAGCGGCGTGAGCAGCTGCGGCAGCCCGTAGTGCAGCGCGGTCATCAAGGCGCCGCCCCCGCCCTGGTGGATGACGAGGGTGCAGTCCGCGAGCAACAGATGCAACGAGGTCGGACCAAGAAAAGTCACCGTCTCCCCGTCGTCGGTGAAGGCCGGAGCCGCCGTCGGACGCGCCAGCACCACCGCCTCCAGCCCGAGTCCCGACAGCCCGGACAGCACCCGGTCGACGAACGGAATCGCCCGCCCGGCAAGCTGTTCGACCGCACTGCTGCCGAGCACACAGACCCGTGGTCGCCGCGGCGGGGGCAGACCCACGTCGGCCGCGACGACCGGTCCGTTGAAGGGAGCGAACCGAATCGGCAAGCGCTCGACCCCGGTCTGGTATTGCAGCGACGGCGGACACGGATCGACCGTGGCGGCCCCCAAGGTCTCGACGGCCGCCAAACCCAGCTCCGCGCACAGCTCACGCAGCGCCTCCGGCTCGAATTCCCTTGTCCGGTAGGTGTAGTCGATGCCCCAGAGGTGCCGAACGGCGGGAATGCCGAGCACCGCGGCGACCAGCGGGCCCGCGTAGGTGGTCGGGTCGAACACGATCAGATCCGGCTGCCAGCGCCGCGCGAACGCCAGCAGCGGCCCGACCGCCTGTTGCGCGATCACCCGGTAGGTCGCGACATTGCCCGCCCCCCAGTGCCGGATGTCGTGCCAGCGCACCGGTCCGTCCTGCTCGACCAGCCAATTGAAGTACTTACCGGCCTGCGCGTGCAGGTCGACGTCCGTGCCGACCACCACGGCGGTCAAGCCGGTCTCCTGGATCGCGGCCGCCAATCCCGCGGAGCTGGCGACCACGACCTCGTGACCGCTCGCGCGCAGACTCCAGCCGAGCTGCACCAGCGGGGTCAGGTGCGACCGCCATGCCCACGTACAGATGATGACGCGCATCCACTCCCCCTTTCAGGCTTCGACGACCGAATCACGCTCCGCCGCGGGCGAAGTGCGCGAGAAGCTGGGTTCCAGGACCGGCGCTGCGGCCGCGTCCCCCGCCGCGCCCGCGCTGTCGCGGCGCAACGCCGCCCGCAACGGCCCGGACAGGCGCACCGTCGTGAAGATCAGAGTCGGCAGTGTGATCAGCGTCGGGAGCTGCCCGGCGAACACGGCGACATCCAGCGGCGTGCTGTAGATGATGACCACTCTGACCACGGCCGAGACGATGAACCCGGCGCCCCACAGCAGGTTGATCAGCCGCAGCCGATCCCGGAACCGCGCGTCGTGTGCCCAGGCGCCTTCCCATGCCGCCACCAACCGCGGCTCGCCCTTGGTCACGAACGGCGCGACGACATCGAAAACCACCGCGCGCCCGACGTAATTCGTGAGCAGTCCGTACACGCCACCGACGAACGGCATCACCGCCGACTTGGCCAGCACCAGTCGCGGGTCACCGGTGATGAACACCAGCAGCAGCGTGGCGAGCAGCATCACCAGGATCATCACCGAGAATGCGTTCACCCGGCGTTCGGTGACCACCCGCCACACCGTGCGCAGTCCGGCCACCACCGCGCCGACCGACAGGGCGATGACCGGCGATACGCCGAAGACGAGGTGCAGCACCACGAAACTGACCACCGGCGCGGCCATGTCGAGCGCCATGGGCGCGGCCGCGGCGAGCGCGCGATAGCGCGGCTTGTTCGTCGGGCTCATCGGGCAGCACCGCCTTCCACCAGAGGTCCGGTCCGGAACAGTTGTTCGGATCCGTGCAGCGAATCGCGCACGGCCGCATAGCCGTACTCCCGCATCTCGGACTCGTACCTGCCGATCGCCACGACCGGGTCCACGCCGTCGACCAGGGCCAGCGCGAGGTATTCGCTCAGCGCGGCCGCGTCGCGCAGCGCGGTATTGGCGCCGATGCCGCCCACCGGCGCGGTCGCGTGGATCGCGTCGCCGAGCAAGGTCACTCTGCTCGGCGACCACTGCGCCCCGGGCTCGGTGACCCGGATGGAGAGCGGAAAGACCTCGTCCACCAGCGATTCCGCCATGATCCGGCGCAGCAGGGGGCTCCAGTCGATGGTGTGTTCGAGAGCCAGCTCGTGCAACCGGGCGGGCGTGAGTGCGAACAAGGCTGCCTCGTCGAGGCCGAAAACCTCACGCGGCGCGACCAACGTCCACTTCAGGTAGCTGTGCACCGGATCGATCGCACTGCCGGGAGCGAACCGGCGCACGGCCGCGCCGACCTCGGTCTGCGGTTGAAAGATGCCGCACGCCAGGGTTTTCGGGCCGGGCGCGAGCACCGGCCGCGAACCGCCGAACAGCACAGGGGGCACCCAGGAGAGGTTGTCCTGGTCCAGGTTCATCTGGCCGTAGATCGCGCGCAATCCGGTGTCGAGCAGGCCGATCTCGGGCAGCAGCTGGCCGCGCACCGCCGAGCCGATGCCGTCGGCGCCGACCAGAACGTCGGCCACCCAGGTGGTTCCGTCACCGGTGTGCACCCGCACCCGATCCCCGGTCTCGTAACCGACCACCGCGGTGTCGAAGTGCACGCTGTCGCCGAGACCGGTCAACAGAATCTGGCGCAGCGTCTTGCGATTCACGACGGTGCTGGCGCGCGCCGGATCGACCGGCCCGTCCGGGCGCCGCACCGAGAAGATCTCGCGCAGTTGCTCGTCGAGCCCGATGCCGCGAGACATGTACAGCGGATTGGCGGTGGCCATGGCCAGCTCGTAGAGGTTGTCCGGCAGACAGGCCGACAGTGCCGCGCGGCCGTGTGCGTCGATGCGCAGCCGCAGACCCTGGAACCGCGCGTGCGCGGACGGGTCGCGCTCGAGCACGGTGGTCTCGATCCCGTTCTTGCGCAGGCCCTGGGCCAGGCACAGTCCGCCGACGCCCGCGCCCGCGATCACCACATGCATCAGCTTCCGGTTCCCTTCGCTCGGCTCGACATCTCCCTACGGTCCCCGCCACTGTTCGGACATCACTGGATCCGGACTCGGAGCCGTCGCGGCCGCCCAGCCGGCGAACAGCCGCCGGGCGGTCCGCGCCCCGGCTTCGGCCGCGCCGGGCGTTCGCGCGTACTGCTCTTCGAGGGCGCGGCCCGCGGCGGTGACGGCGGCACGGGGCGCCGCGCACCAGTCGGTGCCGAACAGGATCCGTTCCGGCGCGACGGTGGCGAACAGGCCGGGCAGGCCCGACGGACCGGCCAGCGCGGTGTCGTAGTAGAAGCGCCCGAGCTGTTCGCGGATCCGGACCGGGTCCGCGCCGAAGAAGCCGTGCGCCAACGCTTCCACCCGGAATGCCGCGTACGGCAGGAAGCCGCCGGCGTGCGCGAGCACGAACGAGATGTTCGGATAGCGATCCAGCGCGTCCGAGAGCACCAGCCCGATCGCGCCGCGCGTGGTGTCGAGCAGGAAGTCGGCGAGCACGGCGGGCACCGAGGAACCCGCCGAGTCCGGCGGCATCATCGGGTGCACCAGAACCGTCGCAGCGCGGCGGTCGAGTTCGGCGAGCACCGGCTCGAACAGCGCGTCACCGAGATAGTGCGAGCCCGAGTGCGGGATCAGCACGAAGCCGTCCGCGCCCAAGGTGTCGTGCGCGTGCTCGATCTCGGCCAGTGCGGCGTCGATATGCGGAATCGGCAGCGCGGCGAGCAGACCGAAGCGACCGGGGTGCGCGGCGGCGAACTCCACGACGGCCTCGTTGGCTTCCCGGCAATAGAACCTCGCGGTGGCCGCGTCCGGAAGGTATTCGACCGGAATGGGATTGGAGATCACGGCGTAGTCGATGCGCTGTTCGTCGAGCACCTCGAAGGTCTGCTCGAGCGTCCACGGGATCTTGAACGGCGCGCCCATTCGCCGCATCAGCGCGGCGACGCGCGGCACGATGGCGTGGTGGTGCACGTCGATGCGGCCCGGCGTCATCGCCCGGCTCCGCCCTCGGCGTCGAGCACCCGCACCGCGCCGGTGGTGCCGTCCACCTCGACCAGTTGCCCGTCGCGCAGCCGTTCGGTCGCACCCGCGGCCGCGACGACGGCCGGAATACCGTACTCGCGCGCGATGATCGCGGGGTGGGACAGCAGGCTGCCGTTGTCTGCGATCAACGCGCCGAGGCTCGGGAACACCACCGACCACTGCGCGGTGGTCTCCGGGCACACCAGCACATCGCCCGCCCGGATCTTGCCGAAGTCACCGGCGCCGAGCACTATTCGAGCCGGACCGCGATATCGGCCCGCCGCGGCGGCAACGCCGACGAGCGTGCTGTCATCGGCGCTCGCCTCGCCCCGTTGCGCACCGAACAGGCTCATCGACCAGGTGGCGATGTCCATCACGCGCGCCGCGGCCGCCGAGGGCGGAGTCATTCCGGGTTCCAGCGTGAGCGGTTGCGGCGGTGTCCCATAGTGTTCCGGTCCAGGGTGCGTGGCCGCCCACAGCTGCCTGCCCCGCCCGTCCCGCACGGCGGCCGTGCGATCCTCGGTATCGGTGAGGGCGGCCAGTGCGGCACGGTGATCCAGATAGAAAACGTCCTCGATGCGATCGATCACGGTGCGCGCGACCAACCTTCGGCCCAGATCCAGCACGGCGTAGCGGACCAGCGCCCACGCGGACACGGCGAGATAGACCTTCTCGTCGCGCACCGGGGCCACCTCGTCGGCCGCCGCCACGGCCCGGTCGAACTGCGCGCGCTGCTCGGCCGTTTTGTCGGCGAGGCCGGCTCGTGCCCGCGTCAGCACGCCATCGATGCGCGCCCGCAACGCCGCACGTTCGCGGTCGAGGTCGAACGGCGCATCGATCTGGGCGAGCACCAGATTCAGCAGAATCTCGGGCTGTTCGGCGAATGTGGGCTCGCTCAGATCGAATCCGAGGGTGCGATGTCCGTGTGCACGGACGTAGTCGGCGAAGGCCGCGGCGAACTCCTCGTCGATCTCCGACAGCCTGCCTGCTACCTCCCGGGTGCCCGCCGTAAGCGCCGTGCGCACCTGGGGTTTCGCGGCGGCGAGCCGGGCGAGCGCGCCCAGCCCCTCGGCCGCGGCCATGTGCGCCCCGGTCAAACCGCCACGCAGGGCGAGCGTGTCGGCGGCCGACCAGCCGAGCAGTTCCGCGGCGAGCACACCGAGCTGCCCGTTGAGACACACACCGGCACCGGTGAGCCGGAAATAGGCCATGTGCAGTTCGGTGAACAGCTCGAGCAGTTCGGTGAAATGCGCGCGGAAGGCGGCGTCGTCGAGCTCGGGCAGGGTGAACGAGACCGCGCGCAGCGCCACGATGCGCTCGGTGAACTCGCGCCGTAGCGTCGCATGCCACTGCGCGACAAGCCGCTGCGGCGCATCGTCGGCGAGTTCGCCCGCGATGCGCTCCAGTCGCTCGATCAACGCGGGCATGGTGTCCGGCGCGGTCGTGGTGTAGATCCAGCCGCCGATCGCGTGTACCGACAACTGGTTTCCGGTGGTGAAGGCGAACACTCCGGGTGCGGCGGCGGCGAACACCGGCAGGAAGATGGACTCCTGCACCGGCGTCCACGGCGCGGTGACCCGCGCGTCACGCACCGAGAACCCCGCAGGCACCACCACCGGAATCGGTACCGGTGCGACCGTCGCGGCCAGGGTGGTGATCGGCCGGGCCTGCACCAGCCACAGGCCGTCCTCGTCGATGGCCCACTCGATGTCCTGGGGCGCCTCGAATTCGGCCGCCACCCTGGCCGCCAGCTCGGCGATCTCGGCGGCCTCGCCTGGGGTCAGCCCGGCCGCGCCGGTGCCGGAACGCAACGCGGCCTCGCCGGCGCGCACGGCCCATTCGTCGGCGACGGCCGAACCGTCCATCAACTGCTCGGCGAGCCCGGATACCGCACTGACCACGGCTTCCTCGGGATCGCCTGTCACCGGGTTGACGCTGAACGCCGCGCCCGCCGCCCGCGCGTCGACCATGCGCTGCACCAGTACGCCCATCCGCGGCGCCGCCGTCTCCTCGGCCTCGGCCGACCCGCGATAGACGGCGACCCGTTGCGCGCGTGCCGAGCGCCAACAGGTGTCCACCGCGGCGAGCACGGCGTCGATCCCCTTCACGCCGAGGACGGATTCGTACTGGCCCGCAAACGATTTCCCGGCCAGATCCTCCTCGATGCCGGAGGAGCGCACGGCGACGCCGACCCCGTTCGCGTCCAGTTCGGCCAGCGCGCTCGCGACCTCCGCGACGAACCCCGGCATCGACGCGGCGCTCTCCCCCGCCGCGGCCGCCTGCCAGTCGATCGCGAAGCCGTCCGGCACCGGGTACCCACTGCGCCGTAATCGGGCCAGCACCGCGGCTTTCCGGCCGACCCGTTCGCTGTCGTCGAGATCCAGCTGTGTGAACGCGATGACGTGGGTCACGGCTACTCCGATCCCAGTGCGCTGTGCGCGGCGGCCACCTCGAACACCTCGAACACCTTGCCGCGCGAGGCATCCTGGTACGGCCGCAGCGGCGAGGTTGCGCCGCGATGCGACATCCCCTGCTCCCAGGCACGGAAAGCCGCGAACGACTCCCACTCGCTCAGCACCGCGCCACTGTCACCCGCACCGCGCAGCAGCTCGTTGCCGAGCAGGCCGGGCGTGCCCGCCAATTCGGTGCTGATCCGGTGGTAGGCGTCGGTGACCGCCGCGGCGTCGGCCTCGGTGATGGTGAGGTACACCAGGACTCGAACGTGTCCGGTCACGGCGCGGTCCCCTGCCGCGCGGACGCGGCGCCGGTCAGCGCGTGCAGCACGGTGGCCACCGCCATGGAACCCTTGCTGCGATAAGGGTGCAGGCGGGCGCGGTGGTGCAGGTGCTGCTCGCTGCGCTCGTAGTCCCGGAACGACTCCTCGTCCACCCAGTCGCTGACGATGTAGTACACCGCCTCCTCCTCGGTGCTGCGGGACAGCCACTGGCCCAGGTTGGCAGGCTGGTCGGTGATGATCGAGGCGCCGTCGAGCCATGCCTGCTCGAAAGCGGCCTCCTGCCCGGGGATCACCTCCATGCGCAGCATCACCCGGAACGCCGTGCCCGCGATCGTGTCGGTCATCAGATACCTCCGTCGACGTGAATGGTCTCGCCCGTGACATAGGCGGCCCCGTCGGCCGCGAGAAAGGCGACGACGGCCGCGATGTCGTCGGTGCTGCCGAGCCGGCGCAGCGCGGTCATCCCCTCGTAGCGCGCGGTGACCTCGGCGGGCAGCTCCACTTCGGTGGCGGTGACGCCGGGCGCCACCACGTTCACCCGAATGCCCTGCGGTCCCAGCTCTTTCGCCAGCGACCGGGTCAACCCGATCAGCCCGGCCTTGGCCGCGGTGTAGTGCGCGCGCAGCGGAATGCCGACGGTGGCGACCCTGGACCCGATGTTGATCACCGACGCACCGCGATCCAGCAGCGGCAGCACCTGCTGGGTGACGTGGAACGCGGCGGTCAAGCCGGTGTCGATGACCCGATGCCATTCCGCAAGTGGCAATTCCGCGAACGGCACATGGCTGATCGCCCCCGCGTTGTTGACCACCACATCGAGCCTGCCGTAGCGCTCCCGGCAGGTCTGCGCCAGCGCGACCACCTGATCGGGGTCGGTGACATCGGCGAGCACCAGGTGATGGTCGCCGCCGAGCGCGGCGAGTTCCTTCGCCAGCACCTCGACGTGCTCGCCCGGCGTGTGATAGCAGGCGATCACCTGGGCCCCGGCCTCGGCCAAGGTCCTGGTGATGGACGCGCCGATGCCGCGCACACCGCCGGTCACCAGCGCGGTCTTGTTCGCCAGTGCTTGCCCCATCTCGACTCCTCTTGAAACTCGGGCCGGTTTCACCCGGCAAGCGCGGTGGTCAGCACCGCGACGACGAAAGCGGTCAGGGCCGACCCGGTGCGCAGCACATTCCAGCGCCGCCACCGCCTGCGCGGGTCGCGCTCGGCCCAGTCCACGGGTTGATGTGCCGGATCCAGGCTCGCCACATAGCGATTCACCGGCAGGTTCTTCGTCACGGAGATGCCGACGGTGCACAGCAGCAGCGCCGACGATGCCGCGAAACCGACACGGGCCGAGGCGGAATCGTCCAGCAGCACCGCGTGCACCAGATATGCCAGCAACGCGGTGATGTTCAGCAGCGGCATGGCGGGGTCGAACCGCGGCCACAGGAAACGCACCCCGCTGACGTACTCGCGGTAGGACTGCACGCCCTGATAGGGCGCGACACCGATCACCGTGGCCAGCATGATGCCGGTGGCCAGGCCGTTGGCGGCGAGCCCCGCGGCAAGCAGCAGCGCGCCCGCCGGACCCGTTGACGCGGACATCAGCCCGCGCCGCCCGCGCCGTGGCGTGCCTCCAGGATCTGTTTGATCCGGCGCATCTCCCGCGGTGAGTTCGCGTTGATCCGTTCGGCCATCTGCTCGTCGCTGATCGGCGCGGTGGGCTTCAACCGGAAACGCTGGCTCCAGCGCATCCGCACGCCATCGGCGTCGGGGATGTATTCCCAACGCAGATACATGAATTCGAACGGCCCGGTCTCCACCCGCCTGGCGTGCACCACCCCGCCGTCGGCGTCGAGCAGCCGTTCGGAGACCCAACTCCAGGTCTTGCCGTTCGGATCGGGGTGCATGGTCAACCGGAAGCGCACGTAATCCGGTCGCTGTTCCAGTATTTCGACCGCCGCGTACTCGCTGAACAGTGCGGGCCACGCGGAGACGTCGTTGGTCTCGGCCCAAACCTGTTCCAGCGGTGCGTTGATCACCACCGCGTTCTCGGTGACCAGCCCGCCGGTGGCCGCGTCCGGGAAGACCGCGCCGATCTCGCCGCCGGCGCTCATTGCGGCCGCACCGGCACGAGTTCGGCGGCGAGCTGGGCGTTCACCGCGGCGACCAGCTCGGCGGGCGTGCTGGTGCCGATGACCTGGCCGTCCTCGAGTCGCACGCCGAAGCGCCGCCGGATCAGTGCCTGGGTCTCGATCAGCGCCAGCGAATCCAGCCCGAGCTCCTCGAATTCGATGTCGGCGATGTCACCGGTGGTGTCGAACTCCTCGTCCAGTTCGCCGAAGGCCTGGACCAGAATCGGCCTCAGGTCGTCGATCGTGAACTCTGCCATCGTCGTCCCTCCTGTCAGAGATGTGTTGCAGCCAATGCGGTCATGACGGTCCTGCCAGCACCAGTGCGGCGGCGAAGCCGCCGTGGCCGCGGGCGAGCACCACGGCGTGCCGGAGCGGACGCGACCGCGGGCCGTCCACCACCAGGTCCAGTTCGGCGTGCGCCGAGGCGAGCACCGCCGGTGTGGGCGGGATCGTCTGGTGCCGCAGCGCGAGCAGCGCGGTCGCCACGTCGAGCGCCGAGCCGCCCGCGTACAGCCGCCCGGTCAGGACCTTGGGCGCGGTCACCGGCACCGCGCGCGGGCCGAACACCGAGGCGAGCACCGCGGCCTCGGCCGCGTCCAACGCGGGCACCGCCATCGCGTCGGCGAACACCACGTCCACCTCGCCCGGCGCGCATCCGGCATCGGCCAAGGCGCGCAACAGCACTCGGCGCAGCCCGGTGCCGGTGGCGGGTGCGGCATCGAAGGCTGCGGCGTATCCGGCGATGCGGCCGTACCCCGCCACGCCACGCGCCGCCGCCGCGGCGGCGGTCTCGACGGTGAACATCGCGCCGCCCTCACCGGGGACGTAGCCGGCGGCCGCCGCGTCGAAGGGCAGGTAGCCGCGTGCGGGATCGGTTGCCGTGCTGAGCAATCCGCTAGAGATCTGGCAGGAATAGGCGTACGGCGACAATGGCGCCTCGGTACCGCCCGCCAGCATCAACCCGGTGCCGCGCCGCAGTTCCCGCCGGGCCTGGCCGAGTGCGTCCAGCCCGGCCGCCTGCTCGGTCACCACGACCGAACACGGTCCCTTGGCGCCGTTGCGGATCGAGATCTGGCCGGTGGCGGCCGCGTAGAACCAGGCGATCGACTGATAAGCGCTGACCTCGGCGGGCCCACCCGACCACAGGCGCGCGATCTCGCGCTGACCGAATTCGTTGCCGCCGGAGGAACTTCCGGTGACGACACCGACCGACGCACCGGCCGTCGCGGCCGGGTCGAGCCCGGCGTCCGCGACCGCCGCGGCGGTGGCGGCGAGCCCGAAGCCGGCCCAACGGTCGGTCTGCACCGACAGGCGGCGCGGAATATGTTCTTTGGCAACGAATTCCGCTACCGGCGCATGCAGCACGCTGGCGTAACCCGCGTCGCGATACTGTTCGCTGATCCGGACCCCGCTGGTGCCCGAGAGACAGGAGCGCCAGTGCGCGTCCGCGCCGATTCCGGTCGGCGCGATGACGCCGATCCCGGTCACCACCGCGTCGGCGGTGCGCGGGCGCGCGCAGGCCAGTTCGACACTCATGCCAGCGCCCCCACATCCGAGAGCACCATCGCGGACTGGAAGCCGCCGAACCCGCTGCCGACGGTCAGCACCGAGCGCAATCGCACGTCGCGGGCGATGCGCGGCACGTAGTCCAGGTCGCAGTACGGGTCCGGTTCGGCCAGATTCGCCGTCGGCGGCACCACCTGATGCCGCAAAGCCAAAGCGCACGCGGCGATCTCGATCGAACCGATGGCGCCGAGCGAATGCCCGACCATGGATTTGATCGAGCTGACCGGCACCCGGTACGCGTGCGGGCCGAGCGCGCGTTTGAGCGCCATGGTCTCGTGCCGATCGTTCTGCTGGGTGCCCGAACCGTGCGCGCTCACATAGTCGATGGCGGTCGGGTCCAGCCGGGCATCGTCGAGCGCCGCGCGGATCGCGTCGGCCAACTCCAGCCCGTCGGGACGCAACCCGGTCATATGAAAAGCGTTGGCGCGCCGTCCTTCTCCGGGCAGCGCGCAGTAGATGTCGGCCCCGCGCCGCCTGGCCCGTGCCGCGGTCTCCAGCACGAACATCGCCGCGCCCTCGGCGAGCACGAAGCCGCTGCGCCGCCGGTCGAACGGGCGCGAGGCGCCTGCCGGATCGGCATCGTCGGCGGTGGTGGCCAGGATGGCATCGAAGGAGGCCGAGGAGATCGGCGAGATCGGGGCCTCGGTCGCACCGACCACCGCCACCTCGGCCGAGCCCTCCCTGATCAGTTCGGCCGCATGGGCGACCGCGTCGATGCCCGCGGTGCAGCCGGTCGAGATCAGCGCGCTCGGTCCGCCCGCGCCGACCGCGCGGGCGACCTCGGCGACCGTCGCCGAGGGCACCAGATAGGAGTAGCCGTGGGAGGACAGGGCCGTCGGGTCGACCAGCCAGCTCGTCCCGGACCCGCTGATCCCGACGAACTCGCGTTCCAGGCTGGTGGTCGCGCCCACCGCGCTGCCGATCACCACGGCGGTGTCGGCGGCGCACCCGGCGAGGTCGAGCCCGCTGTCCTCGATCGCCTCCGCGGCGCTGACCAGCGCGAACTGGGTCATCCGGTCCAGTTCGGCGGCGCGGCACCGGTCGATACCGTGTGCGGCGGGATCGAAATCGACCTCGGCCGCGATGCGCGAACGGAACGCCGAGGCGTCGAACAGCGTGATCGGCCGGGTCGCGGTGCGCCCGTCGACCAGCAGCTGCCAGAAGTCTTTGCTGCCGATGCCACCGGGTGCCACCACCCCGAGTCCGGTGATCACCGGCGTGCGCTCGTCCATGATCAGCCGGACACTTTCGGCTGCGCGGCGTCCGGATCGGGCAGCGGCTCGGTGTCGACATGGCCGAGTGCGGGTTCGGGCGCGAGCGGTGCCAGCTGGAAGACGGCCTCGGCCGGCTCCGCGCCGTCGTTCTGCACCCGATGACGCACCCCGATCGGGACGAAAACCGCACTGCCCTGGGCGACCTCGACCGGCGCACCGTCGAGCAGCACGGTCAGCGAGCCCGCGACGACATAGAGGAACTCCTCGGAATACGGGTGGTAATGCTCGCTGACGAATTCACCCGGCGCGAGCCGCAGTACCCCGAGGAAACCGGAGGTCGCCTCGACCGTGCGCGGGCTGAGCAGCACCCGCAATTCGCCCCCGCGCCTGGCGTTGGGCGCGACGTCGGCCGCCGCCACCACCCGCGTCATGGCCGCGTCCACTGATAGAACGGGCGCGCCATCGCGTCGGCCGGGCTGCGCCAACTCGGCGAATAGGGCTCGATGAACGGCGAGAGCCCCTCGTTGATCTCCTGGAACAACGGGTGCGAGCGCACCTCGGCGACCCGCTCGGCCACCGCCGCGTCCGCCTCGATCAGATGGAAATACAGGTCGTGGAAGGTGAACAGGGTGCGCCTGCGCACGCCGACCAGGGCGGGGAGTTCGGTCTGGTCCGAGCGGGCGAACAACTCGGCGACCTGCTCGCTGTCCCCCGGTCGCATCCGCGCCACGATCAGACTGAGCTCCGACATCTCGACATCTCCTCATGTTGCTCAACTGGCCCAATGAGATTCGTGGACTCTGACACCCCGTGATCGAGGCGCACTGTGGGAGCGATCGAGGACACCCCGTGCGCTGCGCGATCGAGGACGGCACCAGTGATCGTGGAGCGCGCGAACCGACGATCGCTCGCATGTCGACCGAGATCACCACGCGTGGGCAGGCGCAGCAGCAGCTGCTCGGATTGCTGGCCGGGAAGATGGTCTCCGCGACCATCTGCACGCTGGCACGGATCGGCCTGGCCGATCACCTCACCGAGGGCCCGCGATCGGTGCCCGAGCTGGCCACGGCCACCGGCACCGACCCCGGCATGCTCTACCGCTTCCTGCGCACCGCCGCGGGCGTCGGCCTGTTCCGCGAGCACGCGGACCGCACGTTCGGACTCACCGAAACCGGCTCGCTGCTGCGCTCGGACGTGGACGGTTCGCTGCGCTACCTGGCCTACCTCTACGGCGAGGAGAGCGTCTGGAACTGCTTCGCCTACGCCGCCGACACACTGCGCACCGGCAAACCGGCGGGCCCGGCATTGCGCGGCGGGCGCGGCTGGTTCGAGTACATGGCCGACAGCCCCGAATACGCGGAGGTCTTCCATCGCGCGATGACCGGGGTGAGCAACCGGGCGCCGGAGGTGGCCGCGAGCTACGACTTCGGCAGGTATCGCACGGTCGCCGACATCGGCGGCGGACAGGGCAGGCTGCTCTCGGCCATTCTCGCCGCCAACCCGCACCAGCGCGGCATACTCTTCGACACCGAAACCGCCATCGCCGGAGCGGATCCCGTGCTCAGCGACTTCGGGGTGCGCGATCGGGTCGACTGCGTCGTCGGCGACTTCTTCGACAGCGTGCCCGCCGGGGCGGACGCCTACCTGCTCAAGGCGATCCTGCACGACTGGAACGACGCCGACTCGATTCGTATTCTGCGCAATATCCGCGAGGTCAGCACCCCCGACACCCGGGTTCACGTGATCGAGGCCGTGGTGCCGGGCGCGGGCGAATGGCACTTCAGCAAGGCGATGGACATCGCCATGGCGGTGAGCCTCGGCGGCAAAGAGCGCGAGCTCGACGAATGGCGAGAACTGTTCGCGCAGGCCGACTTCGAGCTAGTCGACACGGTGCGCACCGCGCCGCCGCACTGGTTGCTCGAGGCCAGGCCGATCCCGCGGACGCCGCGATGAGCGAGTGCCCGTTCCCGTTCGCCTGGCCCGCCGGTCTGACGCAGCCGGACGCGCTGCTGCGCGCCCACCAGGACCCGTTCCGCACGGTCACCCTGCCCAGCGGCGATCAGGCCGTACTGGCCACGCGGTACCAGACCATCCGTACGCTGCTCGCCGACCCGCGGATCAGCAAGGACCGCAACAGATCCGGTGTCGCGAAGATGACCACCAAGCCGCAGAAGGTGTTCCAGCGCCGGATCGACATGTCCCCGCCCGCGCACGCGCGGATGCGTCGGCTGATCGCGCGCGAATTCACCGCGGCCCGAGTCGAGACCATGCGCCCGCGCATCGCCGCCATCGTCACAGCACTGCTCGACCGAATGGCCGACGCGGGCGCTGCTGAGCCGGTGGATCTGAACACCGCCTTCGCGTTTCCGCTCTCGATCCAGGTGATCTGTGAGCTACTCGGCGTCCCCGCGCGCGAGCGCCATCTGTTCGGCGACACCAGCAATCCGCCGTGGGACTACATCCGCGAGCTCATCGAACGCAAACGGCGCCACCCTGATTCGGATCTGATCAGCGCGCTGATCGCGGTCACCGACGCCGAGGACGGCCGCCTCAGCGCCGACGAGCTGCACTTCTGGTCGACCCTGCTGCTGCTCGCCGGCTACGAGACGACCGCGAACCAGATCGCGGGCGCCGTCGTGCTGCTGCTCGGCCATCCCGACCAATTGGCGCTGCTGCGCGCCGATCCCACGCTGATCGACGGTGCGGTCGAGGAGCTGCTGCGCTGTCAGGTGGTCGGCACCTCGTTGTCGATGCTGCGCTACGTCACCGAGGACGTCACCGTCGGCGATCACGTCATTCCGCAGGGCACCAGCATCATTCCCGCGCTCGAATGCGCCAATCACGATCCGGCGGTCTTCACCGAGCCGGCCCGGCTCGACCTCACCCGCCGCGCGGCCAAGCAGCTCACGTTCAGTGTCGGCAGGCACTTCTGCCCCGGCGCGCCGCTGGCGCGCGCCCAGCTGCGACTCGGTATCGCAGCGCTGATCCAGCGCTTCCCCGAACTGCGGCTCGCGGTCCCTACCGCACGCCTCGACCGGGTCGACGACCATTTCTTCCAGGGCTTTCGCACGGTTCCCGTGCGCTGGTGAACAGCAGGAAGGTGCGCATGACCGCCGCAGAACCCATCCCCTATCCGTTCACCCGACCGGCCGCGCTGGAACCACCGCGCGAGCTGTTCGGCCTGTCCGGCTGCCCGATGGTGCCGGTCCGGCTGCCGAGCGGGGACGACGCGGTGCTCGTCACCCGCCACGCCGACATCCGCGCGCTGCTCGTGCATCCCGCGGTGAGCCGCAACCTGAACCGGCCCGATGCGGCGCGGATCAGCAAGCACAACAGCATGTTCCAGGACGCGAAGCTGGATCCGGACCCGCCCGAGCACACCAGGGTGCGGCGACTGGTCATGCAGGCGTTCAGTCCACGCCGGGTCGCGGCGCTGGAGCCGTTCATCGTCGAGGTCGTCGACGAACTGCTCGACGCGATGGAAAACCACGGCGGCCCGGTCGATCTCAATCAGGCGCTGGCCTTCGCGCTGCCGATTCGGGTGCTGTGCCGCCTGCTCGGCGTGCCGGAGCAGGACCAGGCCCGCTTTCGCGGCTGGACCGAGCACTTCCTGTCGGTCAGCCAGTTCAGCGGCCCCGAGATCGGTGCCGCGATGGGTGAGCTCAACGAGTACATCGCGGCGCTGATCGAGGCCAAACGCGTTGCGCCGGGCGATGATCTGGTCAGCGACATGATCGCCGCGCACGACGCCGACGACGGCCGCCTCACCGGCTACGAGCTGCACTGGTGGTGCAGGCTGCTGCTGCTCGTCGGCTACGAGACCACCGCCAGTCAGCTGGGCGGCACAGTGGCGCTGCTGCTTTCGCGACCCGATCAGCTCGCGCTGGTCCGCGCCGACCCGAGCCTGGTGCCGCACGCGGTCGAGGAGGCGTTGCGCTGGAAGCTGGTCGGCTCCTCGGTGTCTATGCTGCGCTATGCCACCGCCGACATCGAGCTGGACGGCTGCACGATCGCGGCGGGCACCAGCGTGATTCCGGCCGTCGACGCGGGCAACTTCGATCCCTCGGTCTTCGAGCACCCCGAGCGCTTCGACATCACCCGCACCGACAACGACCACCTCACGCTGAGCCGTGGCCCGCATTTCTGCATCGGCGCCGGGCTCGCCCGCGCCGAACTCACCACGGCGATCGGCAGGCTGCTCGCCCGCTTCCCCACCCTGCGACTCGCGGTGCCCGCCACCGAATTACGCAGACAGGAGGGCGCGCTGCTGGAGGGCTTCCTCGGTATCCCGGTGGAGTGGTGAGATGCGCGTTCTCTGCGTGAACTGGGCGTGGCCCTCGCATTTCATGCCGCTGGTTCCGGTGCTGTCGGCGCTGCGCGCGGCGGGCGCCGAGGTCAGGGTGGCGAGCCAGCCGATGCTGCGGCGCATCGTCACCGACGCCGGGCTGCCCTTCGCACCCGCGGGCGCCGACGTCGACCACTCGGCGATCCGGGCCCGCGCGGCCGCGGCCGCGCCACCGGTGGCCGATATCTGGAATGTCGACGAGAACGCCAGGATGACACAGGTTTTCGCGGTCTTCGCCGAACGCGCCCGGCTGATGCTCGACGACACCGTCGCGCTCGCCGAACGCTGGCGGCCAGACCTGGTCTTCTTCGAGCCGACCAGTTTCGCGGGCCCGCTGGTAGCCGCGTTGCTCGGCGTGCCCGCGGTCCGGCACATCCACGGCGTGGACATGACCTATCGGGCCAGGAACGCGACCCCGGCGCTGGTAGCGCCGCTGGCCGAACAGCTCGGCATCGCGCTGCCGAATCTGCTCGGCAGTCACACCGTCGATCCGTGCCCGCCCTCGCTGCAGATTCCCACCGAGACGACCTCGACCCCGGTGCGCTACATCCCGTACAACGGGCCGGCGACCATTCCGGACTGGCTCGCCGAACCGCCCGCCGTGCCGCGGATCTGCCTGACCTGGGGCACCACGGTGACTGCGCAGGGCGGTGAGTTCCTGCTGCCCGAGGTGCTCGCCGCGCTCGACGGGCTCGAGCTCGACGTGGTCGTCACGGTGCGGCCCGCCGAGATCGAACATCTCGGCCCGCTGCCGAGCAATGTCCGGGCCGTCTCCGGGCTCGCCCTGCACCTGCTCATGCCGTCCTGCGCGCTGGTGATCCACCAGGGCGGCTTCGGCACCATGCTCACCGCGGTCGACGCGGGTGTGCCGCAGCTGCTGCTGCCGCAGTTCCCGCATCACATGCTGCCCGCGGAACAGTTGCGCGGCACCGGCGCGGCGGCCGTGCTGCCGGTCGCCGAGTTCGATCGCGGCGTGATCCGCGATCTGGTCGTGCGGCTCGTCGGCGCGTGTCCCGAGCGTGCGGCGACCGAGGTGCTGCGCGCCGAACTGCGCGCCCAGCCCACACCCGCGCGGATCGCGCCCGATCTGCTGGAACTCGGAAAGGGAGCAGTGTGAGACAAGCAGCCCCGCGCGCATTGGCCGAACGCAAGCAGCACGTCCTGGAACTGCTGACCGGGTCGGGCCACCTGTGGCTCGCGACCGCCGCCGAGTCGCGACCGCATCTGGTACCACTGGCTTTCGCCTACGGCGAGGGCGATCTGCTGATGGTGACCAAACCCGGCACCAGGACCGTGCGCGGCCTGCGCGCCGCCGGGCAGGCCAGGGCCGCGCTCGGCGACACCAGGGACGTGGTCGTCATCGACGGCACCACCACGCTCTTCGACCCGCGAACGGTCGACGGGCCGCTCGGGGAGCTGCTGGACACCCTGCCGATGGGACGGCGGGTGCCGGGCAGCGTCGGTGTCCGGCTGCGCCCCGACCGGATCCAAGCGTGGCAGTCGATGGCCGAGATCGGTGACCGCACCCTGATGTCGGGCGGCCGCTGGCTGGTCTGAGCCCATCCGTACAGGAGATAACTCCTAGCCAAGTCGGCGGTTTCGTCACTACACCGCGCCGACCTCGGCCCATAGCCTGAAATCGCCAGCACCCCCACCGATCAGGAGACCGCGATGACGGCACCGACGCCGAAGAAGACGAGCAGGCTCAAGGCACTGTTGCCGTTGTTCGGCAACGTGATCGTGTCGACGGTCCTGTACTTCGTGCTGCGCGCGATCGGCTTCAGCGAGATCTGGGCGCTGGCCATTCCCGGCATCGTCGTCGCCATCACCACCACCGTCGGCAGCATCCGGCGCCGCTCGCTTGATGTCATCGGCGCACTGGTGCTGGTGGAGCTCGTGGTCTCGCTCGGGCTGGCCTTCGTCACCGACGATCCGCGCATCGCCGCGATCCGGCCCGCGCTCTACATGCTGACCACCGGTGGCTTCTTCCTCTTCACCTGCGTGGTCGGCAAGCCGGTGATGTATCTGCTCGCGACACCGATGGCTACCAACGGTGGCGAACCCCGCCGCACCGAGGCCTATCACCGCGCGTGGGACGAGGAACCCCGGTTCCGCAAACTCGAGCGCCTGATGACCCTCGGTGTCGGGCTGACCATGTTCCTCGACTCCGGTCTGCGGATCGGCATCGTCTACAGCTCCCCCGCCAGCGACCTGGACCGCTCCTTCCTCGTCTCCAACGGCGCCGCCATCGTCATGGTCGTCCTGGTCATCGTCATCATGGTCGCCTTCATCCCGCGCCTGTCCAAGATCGTCGACCAGGTCCAGCAGCGCGTCCCCGAACCCCTGGCCGACACCCCGTCCCACGAGGTCCGCGCCCGCTGAAGGCCGCGGCGGGGCGCGAATTCGGCCCGGCCGTCGGGGCTATGTTTCGAACGATTCCGCTGCGGCGAGTGGCCGGCTGTTGGTTTAGTAATGCTCATCCCCTATCAGTCGGGTAGGTCGGGACGGGAGGTCGGCGGGGTGGATCCGATGACGATGGTGGCGGCCGCCTTGGCCGCGGGTTCGGCAGCGGGATTGACCAGCACCGCCGAGCGCGCGGTCGGCGAGGCGTACCAGGCACTGAAGGGCTTGATCACCAGCCGATATCGGTCGGTGGACGTGGCCGCGCTGGAGCGGCAACCGCGATCCACCGCGCGCCGGGCGGCGGTCGCCGAGGAACTCGCGCGGGCCGGCGCGCGCGACGACGCCGAGCTACAGGCCGAAGCGGGCCGGCTGCTGGTGGTGATCCAGCGGCAGGCACCGCAGGTCGCCGCGGCGATCGGGGTAGAGCTGCGCGAAGTACGCGCAGGCGAACTGGAGATCACCGGCATCACCGCCGACGACAGCGGCGTGCTCGCTGAAAATGTCACCGTCACAGGCTCGTTCACGATCAGCCAGGTGCGGGCGGGTGGGCGGTCGGCCCACCCTCCGACCGCGCAGCAGGGGTAGCTCGAGACGACGCTGCTGCGCCGACGGTTCCCGGCCCGCAGATCGCGCTCACCGGCGTCGCGGTGGGCCGCGACCTCACCATCCACTACGCGCATGCTCCGCGGCCGGTGCTGCGTAACACGTTACGCCGGGACGTGCTCTGCTTTGCCGGACGCACCGCCGAACTCGAAAGAATCGTCGCCGCGGCCGAACTCGGCACTCCCGCGATCCACACGATCGACGGCATGCCGGGCGTCGGCAAGACCGCGCTGGCCACGCGCGCCATGCACCGGCTCGCAGCCGAGTTCCCCGACGGGCGCTTCTTCGTCGAATTGCACGCGCACACACCGGGTCAGCAACCCGCCGATCCGGCCGCGGTGCTCGCGAAGCTGCTCACCGACCTCGGTGTCGACCCGCGTTTCCTGCCCGCCACCGTCGCGCAGCGGCGCGATTGGTGGCTGGACCGGATCGCGGGCAAGCGCATCCTGCTGGTGCTCGACGATGCCCGCGACCACGCACAGGTCGAGCCCCTGCTGCCCGCGAGCGACGGCTGCCTGACCTTGATCACCAGCCGCCGCCGCTTGGCCGCGCTCGACGGCGCGGTCGCGCTGCCGCTGGACGTCCCCGATGCCGCGACGGCCGCCGAGCTGTTCTGCGCGCTCGCCCACCGCGATCCGGACGCCGCCGAACGCGCCGCCGCGGACGAGATCGTCCGCCGGTGCGCGGCGCTGCCGTTGGCGATCGTCCTGCTGGCCGGGCGATTGGCACAGCATCCCGGTTGGAGCATCGCCCGGCTCAGCGCCGATTTCGCCGCGGCACAGGACCGGCTCGGCGAACTCGCGGCCGGACCGCGTGCGGTCCGCGCCGCGTTCACCATGTCCTATCGCTGTCTGTCCCCCGAGCGGCAGCGGCTGTTCCGATACCTCGGCCTGCACCCCGGTCCTGATGTCGACGCCGAGGCGCTCGCCGCGATGGCCCGCATACCCGCCACCGCGGCGCGCACCGAACTCGAGGGGCTCTACCTCGAGCACTTGGTCGAGGAGACCAGCCCTGCCCGGTTCCGGCTGCACGACCTGCTGCGCGAATACGCGCACGGACTGGCCGCCGCGGACGACCACGAAAACGACTGTGCGGCAATGGCTCGACTGCTCGGTTACTACCACGCGACGGCCGCCGCCGCGCACGACCGGCTCGCCCGGCATACCGAGCCGACCGCACACCCGATCGCCGACCCACCCGCACCGGTGCGCGAATTCTCCGACGAGGCACAGGCATTGACCTGGCTACGCACCGAAAGCGCGTGCCTGCAAGCCGTTCTCGACGACGCTACGGCCGAGGACACACCATCGGTGCTCGCGTTGACCCAGATGCTGGCCCGCCTCTTCGAACTCGACGGCCCGCTGCCCGCGGCGGCAACCCACTACGACCGTGCGTACACGGCCGCGCGACGCCGTGCCGATCGCCTCGGCGAGGCGGTCGCACTCGACGGCCTCGGCCGGGTTCGGGCGCTCACCGGTGCACACACCGAGGCGGGCGAGCTGCATCGAAAAGCGCTGGCCCGCTACCGTTGCGTCGGCGACCTGCGCGGCGAGGGCAACGCCCGCAACGGTCTCGGAGTCGTGCACCGGGTGACCGGGAACCTCACCGCGGCCGAGGAACAGTTCCAGCGGGCACTCGCGTGCTACCGCGAGATCGCAGACCTGCGCGGCCAGGCGCGGGCACTCGGCAACCTCAGCATCGTCCGCAGATTCCGCGGTGACTTCGGCGCCGCGGTCGGCCTGCTCCGGCAGGCACTGGCCTGTTACCGCGAGGCAGACAGCGGTCGCGGCCAGGCCGGCGTGCTGGACGCGCTCGGCGCCCTCGGCATCGAGACCGGGAACTTCACCGAGGCCATCGGACTGCTCCAGCAGGCCCTCGCCCAGCGCCAGGCGCTCGGAGATCGGTTGGGCACGGCCAACACTCGCACCAATCTCGGTGTCGTGTGCCGATGCGTCGGGAACTACGCCGCGGCCGACGCACACCTGCGGTCGGCACTCGTGTGCTACCGGGAACTCGGGACCAGGCTCGGCGAGGCCAACGCCCTCGACGAGCTGGGCCGGGTACGAAAGGCGCTCGGCGCGTACGCGGATGCCGCCGCGCTGCACGAGCGGGCGCTGGCACACTATCGCGCGATCGGCAACCGCGTCGGCGCGGGCAACGCGCTGATCGGTCTCGGCGTCGTCCGGCGCGCGACCGGCGCGCACAGCGAGGCCACCGACCTGCTCGACCAGGCGCTGACCCTGTTCCGTGCGCTCGGTGTGCGCAACGGCGAGGCCGAGGCGCTCAACGAGATCGGCGCGCTGCTGCTGGAAACCGGTAAGCCCGAACGGGGGTTGGCGGCGTTCCGCGCGGCGTTCGAGCTCGCGCGCACGATCCACAGCGCACCCGAACAGGCCGACGCGCTGGCTGGTTCGGCACGGTGCCGGATCGCGCTGGGTGAGTTCGGCACGGCCCGTGCCGAACTCGGCGCGGCCGTCGAGATCTACCGGCGCGGGGGCGCGGCCGCGGCCGATTCCGCCGCGGCGCGGCTCGCGGCAATGACCGACGACGGACCCGAGCTCACCAGGTGAGCGGCAGCTGGTGCAGACCGAACAGCACCGAGTCGTATTTGACCGCGGCATCGGGCAATTCGCCGTCGAGCCGGAGCTCGGGCAGGCGCGCCAGCACGGTGCGGAAGACGATGTCCAGCTCGAGCTGGGCCAGTGCCGCGCCCATGCAGGCGTGCGCGCCATAGCCGAATGCCAAGTGCCGCTGGGCGTCTCGATGGATGTCGAGCACCTCGGGGTTCGGGAACACCGAGGGGTCGCGGTTCGCGGCGGCCGCCAGGGGGATCACGCCCGCGCCCGCCGGGATCGTGGTGCCCGCGACCTCGACCTCCCTGGTGGTGGCGCGGCAGGTGGCGAGCTCGGCCACCGAGGTGTACCGCAGCAGCTCCGCGATCGCGCCCGGCAGCGCGGACGGGTCCGCGCGCAGTGCGGCCCACTGCGCCGGGTGCCGCAGCAGCGCGAGCAGGCCGAGCGAGAGGGTGTTCGCGGTGGTCTCGTAGCCGGCCAGCAGGATAAGGATGAGCACGATCGTCAGTGCCCGCAGCTCGAGCCGGCCCGGTGCCACGTGCTCGCGCAGCACCCGCGAGATCAGATCGTGCGCGGTCGATCCGTGTTTGGCGCGCACCAGCTGCTTCACGTAGTCGACCAGCGCTTCGAAGGGCTGTGCGCCGCCGTGCGTGATCACCCGGACGGTGAGTTCCTCGAACAGGTCCGTATCCGCCTCGGGCACACCGAGGATGCGCCCGATGGCCAGCGCGGGGACCGGCAGCGCGATCGCGCGCACGAAATCGGCGGGCGGGCCCGCGTCGAGTAGCCGGTCGATGCGCTCGTCCACGCAGCGCTGGATGTAGGGCCGCAACGCCGCCACCTTCCGCGCGCTGAACTCGGGGGTGAACATCCGGCGGTACACGCCGTGCTCCGGTGCGTCCATACCCACGAAAACCTTGATCCGGCGCAGATATTCGGACTCCGCGGTCAAGAAGGGGAACCCCGGCGCGCCGCGGTCGGCACTGAGGCCGGGATCGGTGAGCACGGACCGGACGTCGGCGTATCCGGTCACCAGCCAGACCGGCGCCCCGTCACGCAGGGTGGCCCGCCCGACCGGGCAGCCTTCCCGCATAGCGTGGTAGTCGGCGGGCAGCTCGAACGGGCTCGGCCTGCGCATCGGAAACACCGGGTCCGGCCCGCTCATCCCGGACTCCCCTGCTCGACCAGCACCGTCGCGCCGCCGCGCCGTGGCGTGGGCTCGAGCGCGGCCAGGAATTCCGCGAAGGTCGGGTGCTCGTACAGCAATGCGACCGGCACCCGGCGGCCGAGCGCCGTGCCGAGCGCGGCCACGCACCGTACCGCCGCCATGGACGTGCCGCCCGCGGCGAAGAACGAGGTGGCCGGGCGCGGTGGTGCGCCGAGCAACTCGGCCCAGACCTCGGATACCTTCGCGGCCAACGGGTCTCGCCGCCGCACGAGCGACACCGGATGGCGCGCGACGGTCTCCGCCTTCGACGCACGGTGCTTGTCGCGCAGGCGGGCACGCTGGATCTTGCCGGTCGCGGTCCGCGGGAACTCGGTGCTCGCCAGCACGCGTACCTCGTCGACGGCGAAACCGAATCGCAGCGCGATCCGCTCCCGGATCGGCTCGGCCACCGCGGCACCGGCGCGCACGCTCACGAACACGACCCGCCGTGGCGGCCCGTCCTGGCGGTCGAGCACGGTGAACGCCGCGTAACCGTCGAGCACGCCGTCGACCTGCGCCACCACCGCCTCGATCTCCTGGCACGGGATATTGCCGCCGTTGATGACGACCACATCGTCGTCGCGGCCGGTGATCACCAGCGCGCCACCGGTGACGAAGCCCTGATCACCGGTGGTGAACCAGCCGTCGCGCATTTCCGCCTCCGCGCCGAGGTAACCCGCGAACAACGTCGCACCGCTCACCTGCACCGCGCCGAGTTGATCCGTCGCGCACACCGAACCGTCCGGCCGCACCACGCGAATGCGCACGCCCGCCACCGGTTTACCGGTCACCGCCAGCTCCAGCGCCGCACCGGAGCCGGACGCCGCGTGCCGGACGCGTTCGTCGGCCGTCAGCCACACCCGTACCGCCGCGATTCCGGGCTCGTCCGGGGACGGCCGCGAATACACCACGCCCGAGCCGGTTTCCGACATACCCCATGCGGGCCGCAGTGCCGAGCGGGCGAGCCCGTGCGGCGCGAGCAGGTCGAGGAATTCGTCGGCGACCGCCGCCACCACCGCCTCGCCGCCATCGAGCACGTGCCGCAGCCGGTGCAGCCGCCAGCGCCGCCCCGGCGCCCGCCGCAGCGCCGAACACACCAGGGCGAAACCGAAGTTCGGTGCCCAGGTGGTGCTGGCCCGGTGCGCCTCGAGCAGATCGAGCCAGGCGAGCGGATCGGCGAGCACCCGCGCGGTGTCCACCTGAACCAGCGAGCAGCCGAGGAACACCGCCTGCAGCGCCCACATCACGATGCCGCCGACGTGGTCGAGCGGCATCCAGTTCAAAGCCACATCCGAGGCGCGCAATCCGTTGAATTCGGCTGCCGCCCAAGCACGGTGGGCCAGCGCGGCTTCGGTCAACAGCACGCATTTCGGCCGCCCGGTGCTGCCGGAGGTCAGCAATCCGATCGCGACGTCCGCGCCGAGCCGCGGCGCGGCCGCCGCGTCCCACAGCGGTGTCCCGAGCGGGTGCGCCGCGCCGTCGGCGTCGACGGCCACCTGGTAGCCGATCGCGACCGCGTCCACCGCGTCGTCCACGAGAACCACCGGGCGGCCCAGCAATTCGTGAGCCGCTCGAATGCGCTCGCCGACCTGGGCCACCGCACCGAGTGCGCCGGTGCGGCCCACCGGGACCGGTACCGCGCCCGCGAGCACGCACCCCCAGAACGCGGTCAGCTGCACCCGAGCGTCGGCGGCGGCGAGCAGGACCGGCGTGCCCGGCCGAACCCGTTCGGCCAGCGCGGAACCGAGCGAATCCGCCGCGCGGCGCAGGTGCGCGTAGTTCTGAAACCGTTCCAGCCCTTCGTCATCCACGTAGGTGATGCCACGGCTCGGCTCGCGCGCCGCCCGCGCCAACGCGGCCGCGAGGGTGCGCGGCCAGTCGGCGGGCGGCTCCGCCGGATCGCCGACCAGCAACGCACGATCGGTTCGGGTCACGGGCACACTCCCTGCGCGAGCTCGAGCGCCCGCCGCGCGGTGCGCAGAATCTCGAGCTGGTCCTCGAAATCGGCGGCGAGCACGGTCAATCCGAGCGTCGTCACGCCTGACGCCGCGTACTCCGACATCCGCGCGCCGATGGTGTTCGCGTCGCCGAGCAGGGCGGTGCGCCAGATCAGGTCCAGCGGCACCGCGGCCGCCGCACCCGCTCGATCACCGGCCGCGACCAGGTGATGGACCTGCTGGACCTGCGCGCCGTAACCCATGTCGGTCGCCACGGTCGCGTAGGCCCCGGCGCCGCGCCCGAGCGCGAGGAAATTCGCGTAGTAGGGCCGCAACGCGAGCGCCGCCGCTTCGGGATCGGGCCCGACGCCGATGGGGATCGAGGGCAGCACCCGGAATCCGTCGAGGCTCGCCCCGGCACGGGCCCGGCCGATTCGCACGTGTTCGAGCGCCCACGAGACGCGTTCCGGTGAGCAGAACGCGCCGATCCAGCCGTCGGCGATCGCGCCGGCCAGCTCGAGCGCGCGCGGGCCGACCCCGCCCAGCAGGATGGGCAGATCGGGGCGTGGCTCGAGTGCACGCAGCTGCGCGACCGCCGCTGTCCCGTCGCAATCCTCCGGTGGTAGCCGCCAGTGCTCGCCCGCATAGCGCACCGGCGCGCCCGCCAGCGCACAGCGGACCACCTCGACGTATTCGCGCAGCCAGGCCAGCGGCCGCCGGATGTCTGCCCCGTACCAGCCGCGCGCCACCTCCGCGGCCGAGACGCCGAGCCCGAGCTCGAACCGGCCGCCGGACAGGTCGTCCAGGGTGGCCGCGGTGAGCGCGGTCAGCACCGGGCCGCGGGCCGGGGCCTGGAGCAGTCCGGAGGCCAGGGTGAGCCGCGAGGTCACCGCGGCGGCGGCGCCGAGCACGCTCACGCCGTCGCCGCGGAAACCCTCCGGCGCGAGCGCGTACTCGAGTCCGAGCTGTTCGGCGGCGGGAGCGATGCGGAGGGCGTGCCGTGGGGTCAGGAACACCGCGAGCCGCATCGTCTCTCCTCGTCGTGGCGGGTACTGCGAGGTCGAACGATCCGCCGCGGCACTCGAGGATCAACCGTGCCGTACTCGACCGGGCCGCCGCCGATCTCGCGTCGACGGGTACGCACAGCGGTGCTGGAGTGATCTTCGAGCGGGCCCGTGGACGCTGTGCGCACCGACTCTCTCTCGGACGGAGGCCAAGGATGCGCGTCCTGCTGGCGACGTGGAACATGCCGGGCCACCTGTACCCGATGGTGCCGCTCGGCTGGGCATTACGCGCCAGCGGCCACGACGTCGTGGTGGTGAGCAACCCGGATCTGGTGCCCGCGATCGTCGGCGCGGGTCTGCCCGCGCTGGGTGCGGGCCCGGATTTCGACTCCTACGCCCGGCTGCGCGAAGAACTCGAGCGCCGCTCGTGGAAGCCGGCCGCGCCGGAACCGACCTCTGATCCGGCGGTCGCCGCGGAGCGGGCCCGGCGTCGACGGCTCAACGGCTTTCGGCTCGCCGCGGCCGCCGCTCAGGCGCAGGCGCCCGACGCGGTGGCGTTCGCCCGGCGCTGGCGGCCGGATCTGGTCGTCTTCGAGCCCGCGGGTTTCGTCGGCCCGCTGATCGGCACGCTGCTCGACGTACCGACCGTGCGGCACCTGTGGAGCATCGACTTCACCGCGCCCATCGCGGAATTCGAGGAGGATCTCGTCGCCGAGCTCGCCGCGCCCTACGGCCTGACCCGCATCGGGGTGAACGGCGATCGCACCCTCGATCCCGCGCCGACCCGGCTGCAGGTCGCGGATCGGCAAGTGCGCGACCCGATCCGCTTCGTGCCCTACAACGGTCCCGCGGTGCTCGAACCGTGGCTGCTCGAGCCGCCCGCCCGGCCACGGGTAGGCATCACCTGGGGTACCTCGCAGAGCAGGCTGGGCTTCGATCACATGGTGCTCGCGCCGCGGGTGGTGCGCGCGCTCGCCCGCCACGACGTGGAGCTGGCCGTCGCGGTCACCGAGGACCAGCGCAGGCTGTTCGAGCACGTGCCCGACAACGTGGTGCATCTCGGCCCCGCGCCGCTGCATCAACTCGCCTCGACCTGCTCGGTGCTGGTGGACCAGGGCGGCGCGGGCGGCGTGCTCACCGCCCTGGTGAACGGCCTTCCACAGCTCGTCATTTCGCAGATGCCCGACGAGGTCTTCCACGGCCACCGGGTGCACGACAGCGGCGCCGGATTGAACCTGCCCGGTGGCGAGCTCGCCGACGCCGACATCGCGGCGGCGGTTGATCGGTTGCTCGACGACGAATTCCGCACCGCGGCGGGCGAATTACGGGCCGATATGCTCGCCAGGCCGACACCGCTCGCGGTGGTCGAGCAGTTGGAGCGGCTGGCGCGCGACGGTGTGCCCGAGTCCGCGGACGCCGCCCGATGACCGAGACCGACACCTCGGGCCCGCACTGGCTGGCCGGGCTCCCGGTACCGCAGTGGCGATTCTGGTACCGCGAGCAGAAGCAGCCCGGCTATCGCGACGGCATCGACACCTTCGCCTTCCTGATCACCGGCGACCTCTCCGCCGAGGCACTGGATCGAGCGTTGCGCTGGGTGGTCGCGAGCCATACCGCGTTGCGCACCAAGATAATCCGGGTCGGCCAGCGCGGCACCAGGATCGAGGTGGTCGCACCGGAGGCGACACCCTCGGTGCTCACGGTGCGCCACGACACGCCCGCACCCGACTCGGCACAGGTCCGCGCGTTCGTGGCCGAACCGTTCGACCTGGCCACCGAACTGCCGATCCGCGCGCTGCTGTGCACCGACGGCGGCACGCGGCAGCTCTTGGTGGTGAGCGTGCACCACACCGCCTTCGACGGCTGGTCGGCGATCGTACTGTTCGACGGACTCGGTTCGGCCTACACGCGCGAACTCGCCGGCGCGCCCGCGCCGCTGCCGACACCGACCGACTTCCGGGCCAGCTGGGCCGAACAGGAGCGCGCAACTGGGCCGGACGAGCGGGACGAACTGTTGCGCTGGGGGCGGCAGCTCGTCGGGGTGCCGGATCTGCCGCTCCCACAACCGCCGACAGCGACGGATCAGCTCAGCACCGGAGCGGTGGACGAGCTGTGGTTCGACCTGCCGGACACGGCGTTTCGCAATATCGGCAGCACCACCCCGAGCATGGTCATGCTCGCCGCGTGGGCACGGGCGCTGCGCACCCACACCGGCGCTGACGATTTCGCGATCGGCGTGCCGGTGAACGGACGGTCCGCCGAGTCGAGCATCGACGCGGTGGGGTGTTTCGCCTCGGCGATCGCGCTGCGATTCCGGCGCAGCGAGGACGACCATCCGCGCACCGACCTCGCCACCGCGACCACCGGACTGCTGCGCGCGATGGACTACCAGTTCATGCCGCTCGAGCAGATCCTCCGGCTCGACCCGCACCGCGATCCCCGGCGGATGCCGTTCTGCCAGGCCGGATTCGTCGTGCAGACCGGCGCGAGTGTCACCCTGGCACTCGCCGAGACCCAGGTCGAATACCTGCATCGGCCCAAAACGGAGTCCTCGTACGAGTTGACCCTCGAGGTGTGGTCCGGCGCGCGGCCGAGGGGTCGACTCTGGTATCGCACCGACATCCTGGCCCCGGATCACGTCGCGACGCTGCGCGATCTGTGGCTCACCGAATTGTCCCACTGCACCGACGCGTTACGGGAGGTCGAGCATGTCCGCGGTCACTGACGACCCACGGATCGGCGCCTACCTCGACAGGCTCGGCTTCGCTACCGCGCCCGCCCCTTCCCCCGCGGCGCTCGACGCCTTGCACGCCGCCCATACCGCGCGGATTCCGTTCGAAACGCTCTGGCACACACCGTCCATCGCGGTAGACGATGCGGTCGACCGCATCGTCGAGCAGGGGCTCGGCGGCATCTGCTACCACCTCAACGGCGCGTTCGGCTGGCTGCTCGACCGGCTCGGCTTCGACGTGCGGCTGCGTCCGGCGGCGACCCAGAGCCGGTTCGCCGCGAGCGCCCAGCCACCCACCGGCACGCACGTCGTGCTCACCGTCGACAACCTGCCCGCGACCGACAACCCGGAGGGGCGCTGGCTACTCGATGTCGGTGCGGGCGAGGGCTTCTCGCGTCCGCTGCCGCTCGTCGCGGGCGACTATCCGCGCGGCGAGTTCCGCTATCGGCTGCGACCGTCGCAGCTCGACCCGCGCTGGTGGCGCTTCGACTACGACCGGCACGAGTCCTGCCGCGGCGTCGATTTCGCGCTGACCGAGGTGGATCACGCCGAGCTGGCCGAGATCTACACCCGCATGGCCGAAACCGACATGGCGATCTTCTTCCGCTACGGCTGGGTGAAGCGGCACGACCAGAGCGGTTTCGACGAGTTGATCGGCACCCAGCTGTCGAAGGTCACCGCGGCGGGCCGCGCCATCCGCACCATCGGCGACCAGGACGACTATTTCGACACGTTGGCCACGGTCTTTCGGCTGCGCGTCCCCGACGATCCCGCGGCACGGGCGGCGTTGTGGCAGCGCGTGGTCACGGAGTGGTCGGCCCAGCGTTTCCGGGACGACTGGGCACCGGCTCGCGCCGACGCCGACGCGGCCCGATGAGCACGGCGTTCGTCCAGCAGATCTTCGCCAGGCCCGACGTGCTGGACTGCCTCGCGCTGCCCGCCGCCGTGCCCGGCGAATTCCAGGTCTACGTCGTGCCTTCCGCCGATGCAGACCCGCTCGCGCTGCAGCGGGAACTGGGCCGCACGCCGGGGATCACGGTGCGGGTGCTGCGGCGGATTCCCCGGCTGCCCGACGGCGCACCCGACCGCGCGGCACTGCCGCGGGCGCAGACCGCCGACGACTGGGTGCCCGTGCGTTATCCGCTCGGGCACCGGCGGGTGGTCGTCGCGCGACCGGAGCACGACGACGATGGCGCGCCCCAGACGATCCGTCGCCTCGCCCAGGCGGCCGGGCCCGAACTCGTTGTCACCCGGTCGGACCCGCGCACCCTCCCGGAGGCGCTGCTGGCGGCGGCCACCACCGGACATTGCGTGGTGACCGTCGGGCCCGCCGGCGACACCCGGCTGCCTTACGACCGGCTGCTCGAACGCGGACTGTGCCTGGCCGCCGGACTGGCCCGGCGCAGCATGCTGCCCGGCGCGAAAGTCGTACTGGCGCTGAGCGATCTGGCCGATTACGTGGTGGCGGTGTGGGGTTGCCTGCTCGGCGGCTTCGTCCCGGTCACCGCAGTGGAGCCGGCCGGCGACGACCCCGGCGCGCTCGTCGCACTGTCCGAGCGCCTCTCCGGCGCACCGATCGTCACCTCCGCCGAACTCGCGGCCCGACTGGACGGCGCCGCCACGGTCGCCGAATTGTGCACGGCGGCACCGCTGCGCGCCGACGACGTGCACACGCCCGACCCGGACGACGTCGCGGTGCTGGTGCTCTCCTCCGGTAGTACCGGACGCCCCAAACTGATTCAGCTCACCCATCGGGCGATCGTCGAGAACGCGCTGGCGGCCCGCCAGGTCGACCTGATCCGCAGCGGTGAGACCAGCCTGAACTGGCTGCCCTTCGATCACGCCCCCGCCCTGGTCATGTACCTGCTGCGGGACGCGGTGCTCGGCTGCACGAGCGTGCACGCGCGCACCGACTACATCACCGCCGCGCCGTTGCGCTGGCTCGATCTGCTGCAACGGTATCGGGTCGCGCACACCTGGTCGGCCAACTTCGGCTACCGGATGCTGACCGCGGCGCTCGCGCGAGCGCCGCAGCGCCGGTGGGACCTGTCGACACTGCGCACCCTGCTCAACGCGGGCGAACAGTGCATCCCGGCGGTGGTCACCGAATTCCTTGCGGAGATGGCGCGTTTCGGGGTATCGGCGGCGAGCTTCGTGCACATGTGGGGCATGGCGGAAACCGCGACGGCCGCCTCGTGCGCCTACTTCGACGCCGCGGACAACGTGGTGACCCATCACGGCATCGACTACGTCAGTATGGGCGCACCCGCACCGGGCAGCCGGTTGCGCATCGTCGACGAAACCCTGCGCCCTCTGGACGAATACACGATCGGACGCCTGCAAGTATGCGGCAGCCGGGTGACGCCGGGGTATCTGGACAGCCCAGCGGCCAATGCCGCCGCGTTCACCGACGACGGCTGGCTCGACACCGGTGACCTGGCGTTCCTCGCCGACGGCAAGCTCGTGATCACCGGCCGGGCGAAGGACGTGGTGGTGGTCAACGGCGCGAAATACCACAGCCACACCATCGAAGAGCTCGTGCACGAGATCGACGGCGTCCGGCGCGGCTGCGTCGCCGCGGTGGGTGTCGCCGATCCCGAGCTCGGCACCGAACTGCTCGGAATCTGTTACGTGCCCGTCGATTCCGGTGCGCAACAGCACACCGCCGCGCGGATCACCGCGACGGTCGGCGAGCGGCTCGGCCTGCCGGTCGGCGTCATCGCCGCCGTCCCCGCGGCCGAGTTCCCGCGCACCACCGGCGGCAAGGTCCAGCGCGCGGTGCTGGCCCGCAGGCTGGCCGACGGCGAACTCGCCGCGTACGTCGTCAGCGACGGCTCGTCCGGCACCACCCCCGACTGCGTCTATGTGACCCGCTGGGGACCGGTGCCGCCGTCGCCGCGGCAGCACACCGGCCTACGCGGCCCCGTCGTGCTGTTCGCCGACGAATCCGGTGTCGCGGCGGAATTCGCCAGGCAGGTGCCTGGTCGATACCTGTTCGTCCGGAAGGGCGCGGCCTTCGGCCGCACCGAGGACGGCTACGTCATCGACCCGGAGCTCGACGAGCACTGGGCGGTGGTCCGTGCCGAGCTCGGCACGCCGCAGACGGCTCTCTACCTGTGGAGCCTCGCGCCCGAAACAGAGTCGAGCACAAAGCATCTGATCAGCGCGATCCAATGCTGCACGCAGGACGGCTCGGTGCCGCGGCTGATCACGGTGAGCCGCGGTGCGCACGTGCTCACCGGCACCGAATCCGGCACGGTCGCGGCGGCCGCCGCCGCGGCCGTCACCGCGGTCTACCGCCAGGAGTATCCCGGCAGCGAGGCCGTGCACATCGATCTGGCCGAGACCGCACCGGAACACACCGCGGCCGACTTGGCCGCCGCGCTCGCCGATCACAGCACCGCCTACCCGGAACTCGCCTGGCGACAGGGCCGTCCGTACCTGCCCGCGCTGACCAAGATCGACGCACCGGTCAGCGCGCCGAGTTCGCTGCGCGCGCAGGGCCGCTATGTCGTGTTCGGCGGCACGGGCGGCATCGGCACCGAACTGGTGCGCAGCCTCGTCGCCACCTGGCGCGCCCAGGTGCTCGTCATCGGCCGCCGCTCCATCGACTCGACGGAAAACGCTGTGTGGCACCGCGATACACGCAACGACGCGCAGGTCGAGTACGCGGCGGTCGATCTCCGCGACGACGCCGCCGTGCGCGCCGCGGTCGCCGGTGCCGAGGCCCGGTGGGGCGCACCGCTGGACGGCATCGTCCACCTGGCGGGCGAGTACCGCCTGCGGCCGTTGCGCGCGGAGCAGGCCGCGGACTGGGACCTCACCACCACCGGCCACCTCCGTGGCCTGGTGATCGCCGCGGAACTGCTCCGGCAACGGCCCGGCGCCCACCTGATCATCGGTTCCTCGTTGATGGGCGAGTTCCCCGCGGCAGGCTGCGCCGCCTACGCCGCGACCAACGCGATCTCCCGCGCGCTCACCACGCAGCTGCGCCGCGGGGACCGCACACCGATCACCCGGCTCGCCTGGAGCCTCTGGCGCGCAACGGGTGTCAACGCGGGCAATCGTTACGAGGCCGCCGCGGCGGCACGCGGCTTCCTCGCGATGCGGCCCGGCGACGCGGTCGGGCTGACCATGGAGACGCTGTGCCGCCCGCCCGGCGACTACCAGATCGGCATCGACCGGCGCGGCACCGATGTCCGTGCACTCATCGACGACACCCGCGACCTGGCATTGACCGAGCCGGCGGCGGCGACACCGCGCGCCGATCTCACACCGGCGGCCGCGACGACCCTCACACACATGATCCAGGCACTGGACGGATTCACCGGACTACCGCTGTCCGCGCACACCCCCCTCAGTGCTCTCGGCCGCACCTCGGTGCAGATGGTGCAGGTGCACGCCCGGCTCGAGGGTGCGCTCGACACCGCGATTCCGCATGAGATGTTCTTCGCCGCAACTACTCTCGGCGCCCTGGCGGGCGCGTTGCACGCGGGCCGTTAACAAGCCTCGGTATTCGGTCCGGCCACTTCGGCCACATAGCAGGCGACGAGATCGGGAATGTCGAAGCTGTCCACGCCGACGACACCCCAATTGCAGCGCACCAGCCCGTTCTGGAGCAACTGCTCGATCGCGCTGTCCGCCGACCACTGTCCCGGCGCGCACAACTGTTCTGCCCTGGTCATGGTGAGCGTGCGCGACCCCGCTGCCACCGCGGCGTTGAGCAGCGCCCGCGCGGGCGCGTCCAACTCGCGGTAGCCGGTCGACACCGTGCGGGTCATGCTCCAGTCGAGGAACTCCAGCTGGTGCAGGCGGCGCCGGGGATCGGCGAGCCGATCGGCGAGCATGGCCAGCGACAGCAAACGGTTGGTCGCCAATTTCGCGCCGACAATACGCAACGCCAGCGGGTTTCGATCGCAGTAGGCGATGATGCGTTCCGCGGCTTCGGTTTCCGCGCTCATCCGGTCCGGACCGATGATCGCGGAAAGAATTTCGTTGCTCTGCCCCAAGTCTGGCGCCTCGAGTTCGATCGGCGTCGCGCCTTCGATACCCGCGACCGCGCGAAATGTTCCGGTGATCAATACCGCGCTACCGGGACCGCCCGCGAGCAATTGCCGGACCTGACCACGGGTGGTGACATTGTCGAGCACGATGAGCACGCGGCGACCCGCCGCCCAACTGCGGAACAACTCGGCCCGCTCGTCCAGTTCGTCGGGCAAATGCCCAGCGGCGAATCCCACCGCACGCAGAAACCGCCCCAGAATTCGGAACGAACCGTGGGTGCCTTCCCGAAAGTCCACATAGAGCTGACCGTCCGGGAAATGGCTGCGCACGGAGTGCCCCGCGTGGATCGCCAACGCCGATTTCCCGACGCCGGGCCCGCCGGTGACGGTGACCACCGCGGCGGTCACGGCCACATCGCTGGTCAGCAGTTCGGTGAGGCGTTTCGTTTCGTCGGCACGACCGGAGAAGTCGGACAGATCCCTCGGCAATTGCGCGGGCGCCACGGCCGTGCGGACCTCGGCGGTGGCCTGTTCCGGTGCGCCGTCGAGCAATCCGCGCTGCAGGTCCTGGATCGCGGCGGACGGTTCGATGCCCAACTCCGCACTCAGGTTGGAACGCAGCAGGTGGTACACCTCGAGCGCCTCCGACCTGCGGCCACAGCGGTGCAGGCAGGTCATCAGGTTGCCGTGCAGCCCTTCGTGATAGGGATGCTCGCCGCACAGCAACTTCAGCTCGCCGATCAGGTCCCTGTGGTGGCCCAGGCGCATCCGCGCCTCCACCCGCAACTGCGTGACCTGCAACAACGATTCGCGCAACCGGTTGATCTCCGGCTCAAGGATCGGGCCGGCGCAGATGTCGTACAGCGGCGTTCCGGTGCACAGCGCCGCGGCGTTCGAGGCGGACTGCAAGGCCTCCACCACGGCGCCGTCGGACAGTTGATCCCTGGCCCGCTCGGCGAGCTGCTCGAACGCGGCGATATCGAGTTCGTGATCGGCCAGCCGGATCTCGTATCCGAGCGGATGCCAGCGCAGCACGTCGCGCCCGTTGGCGCCGTGCGCCTGCAACAGTTTTCGCAGTTGGTAGACGTAGGTTTGCAAGGTGGCGAGCGCGCTGACGGGCGCCTCGTCGTTCCACAGTTCTTCCACCAGCACGCCGGTGGGCACGATTCTGTTTCGCCGGACCGCGAGCAGCGCGAGCAGACTCCGCAACTTCGGCGCGGTCGGTGTAATCTCACCATCGTCCACGGTGACTTGCAGTCTGCCGAGCGTTGAGACGAACATCCAAACTCCTGGATCTTCCGGCAAATCCCATTGAATCCTGATAGTTAGCCCCGCTCAGCACATTCGAACATGCGGGCAGTTGGACGACTACCAGCAAATCGGACAATGTGACGCGGATTACACCCTTGATTCCGGAAATTTGCTAACGCGATAGCAATCGAATCAGAAGAACATATAAGCGGTCTCGCGCACGCCCGGGATAAATCAGACAATCCATACAACCGCGACGTTCGACGGCGGTTCTCACGGCACGGATTCCACCGCTCGCTGGGTGCGCGGGTCGTCGCGACCGAGCACCCGTACGCAATCAGCTACCAATTCGACGTGCAATCGCGCCCACAGTGCGCGGTCCGCCGTGTCGCCGGTCTCGAACAAGCTGGTCACGTGGTCGGTCCTGCTGCGCAGCGTGTCCGGATGCGTCGCGCCGAGCAGCCGGGTGCGATCGGCGGCCAGCGCGGCGTAATGCCGGGCTTCGGGCACATGAGCACCGAACTCGCAGTAGTCGGCGGCTTCCTGCTCCCAGCAGGTCAGCGTGTCGGGATGGCCGGGGCCGAGCAGCCGCGCGTGGTCGGCGACCAGCTCGGCCCACTGCCGCGCGCGGGTTTCCGGCTCGCCCGCGCCGGCAAGTTCATAGTGCCGCCAAGTACGTGCCAGCAGGAGCCGACGCAGTCGCAACGTTTCCGGATCGGCCGGACCGAGGATGCCGCACTGCCGCTCGACCAGCGACGCGAGCGTGCGCACCGCGGCGGGCGCCTCCGCGTCGGACTCGATCCGCTCGACCGCCCGCACGGCCCGCACCGCGATGCTCACCCGATGGTCGGCGCCAAGCACCCGCAGGCACACCCGTTCCAGGGCGGTCGCGTCGTCGAGCACCTCGCCGAGGTGCTGATCCGCGCAGTAGTCGAGCAAATCAGCCCGTGCCGCCAAGGTCTCCGGATGCTCCGGACCCACGGCCGCGTTCGACGCCGCCACCACCGCCACGCGCCGCGCCCGCTCCCGCTCGACGGCGGCCGCGCGGCGCTCGTCGTACGCGTCGGATTCCGCCTCCGACCACCGCACCGTGTCCACCCACCGCACCGTGTCCACCGCACCTCCCGCCCGCGATGGTAGCGATCACGCCGCGCCCCGGGCGACCGCATTGCGGCGGCCCAGTTCGCCGCCTCAGTCGTGCGGGAAGACGCGTATGTGCCGATCGATCCGCCGACAGCGGCGACCGTCAGCCGCGCGGGTCGCGCTCCCGATCGAGGGTGCGGGCCACCGCGTCGGCGAGGCGAGCACGGAACGCCGCGGGCGAGAACGTGGTCGCGTGCGCCCGGATCGCGACGGAATCGTAAGCGGCGGAATCGAATTCCCGCATCCGGCGAGCGAGCCCGGTGACCACCAACTCGTCCTCGCCCGCCGCGAGATACTCGCCGGTGGCGCCGGGCAGCACGGTGTCGAGCGCACCGCCCGCACCGACCGCGAGTACCGGTGTGCCGCACGCCATCGCCTCCACCGGGACGATGCCGAAATCCTCCACCCCCGGCATGAGCAGCGCCCGACAACGGCGATAGCAGTCAAGCAGCACCGCGTCGGAGGCCGCGCCGAGGAACGTGGTCTCGGGTCCGGCGATGGACTCGAGGTACGGGCGATGTCTGCCCTCCCCCAGGACGACCAAGCGCCGGCCCGCGCGCTGCGCCGCCTTGATGGCGAGGTCGGCCCGCTTGTAGGGCACCAGACGGCCGGCGAACAAGAAGAAGTTCTCGCGAGGCAGCCCGGCGTCCGGGGTGAAACGGTCGATGCGCACCGGCGGATTGACCACGGCGGCGGACAGACCCCACCACTCGCGCACCCGCTCGGCGACCGCGTGCGAGTTGGCGATCACCCGCGTCAACCGCGGCGCGGCGCGCAGTTCCGCGCGCCGCGCGACCCGGCCGAGACCGGCCAGAGCGAGTTGACCCGCTCGACCGCCGGCCTCCTGCGCCCGGAAGGCGTCGTCCCACGCCCAGCGCGCCGGACTGTGCACGTACGCGACTACCGGTGCGTCCGTGGCGAACACGGCCTGGGTGGCGAACGCGTGATGGCTCACGACCACCGCGTCGAACCGCCCGGCCAGCGGTAGCCGACGCAGCGCCCGTGGCACGAACGGCAGCAGCGGCGCGTGCGCGCGGGCGCCGAGCACCGCGTGCGCCCGGCTGAGCCAGCTGTCCTGGATCGAATCGAGCTGTCCCACACCGCATTGCGCCGCCAGAGCGCCGTACCCCGCCGTACTGACGATCGGGGCGAACACCGCGGCGCCGGGCCAGGTGCGCAGGAATTCCGCGACCACCGCCTCGGACCCGCCGTATTCGGTGAAGCGCTCGTGGACGAGCGCGACGCGCGGCGCAGTCACGGGTGCTCCGGCACGGTCGCGGGCACGGCCGGGACCGCCCGTGGCGCGGCTCGGCGCCGCAGCGCGGGCGCGACCGGACGTCCGCTCAAAAGCCCTGCGACACTTCCCTGTTCGAGCGCTCGCCGGTACACGATCGCGGCTTCCCGGCAGGCGGCGACGGTCTGGTCGATATCGGCGGCGGTGTGCGCCGCCGAGGTGACGAACGATTGCCCGAGCACCCCACGCGCGAGCAACTCCTGCAGGAACAAGGTCCGAAACGCTTGTGACGGCCTGCCCTGCGCATCCTTGGTCGAGTAGATCAGGCACGACGGTCGGCCAACGACGCTCAGGTGCTCCGCGATACCCAGCTCCGCGGCAATGGCATTCACCGCCACGGCCAGGCGCTGCCCGGCCCGTTCCATCCGGCCGATCGGATCGGTGTCCGCGTAGGCGCGAACCACCGCGCGAAACGCCGCCAGGCCGACCGATTCCGGGCCGTGCGTGGTGGAGAGCAGAAATACCCGGTCCCGGTCGGTGCGCAGGCCACCGAGCTCCATGTACTCGCGTTTGCCTGCCAGCGCCGAGATCGGGAACCCGTTGCCCATCGCCTTGCCCCAGCACGAGAGGTCAGGGCGCACGCCGTACACCTGTTGCGCCCCACCGGCCGACCAGCGGAAGCCGGTGATCATCTCGTCGAACACCAACAGCGCACCGTATCGGTCGCACAGCGCGCGCACGCCCGGCAGATACCCGGCCTCGGGTTCGGCCAGCGCGGTCGCCGCCTCCAGCACCACGCACGCCACCGGTACCGCTGCCAGCACGTCGGCCAGCGCGCCGAGGTCGTTGTACGGGAACTTCACCGTGGCGGTGTCATCGATGCCGCTGTCCATCTCGGTGGTGCCGATGAACCAGTCGTCGACGGAGAAGAACGGCTGATCGCACACCGCGACGACCGCGCGTCCGGTGGCGGCGCGAGCCAGCCGGACCGCGGCGGTCGTGGCGTCGGAGCCGTTCTTGGCGAACTTGACCATGTCCGCGCCGGGCACCAGGGACAGGAAATCTTCGGCGGCAAGCAATTCCAGCTCGGTGGGCCGGGAGAAGTTCACCCCGTCGGCGATCGCGGCGCGCACCGCGTCGACCACCGGCCGATAACCGTGCCCGAGCGTCACCGAGCGCAAACCCATGCCGTACTCGACGTATTCGTTGCCGTCGCTGTCATGGACCCGGCAGCCGCTGCCGCGCACCAGGATCGGTGCCATGTGCTCCGGATACTGGTCGGCGCCGCGCGCATAGGTGTGCGCGCCACCGGGGATCAGCTCGTGCAATCGGGCTTGGATGCCGTTGCTACGAGCGAAGTCACGTCCACTGTCGACACCGGTCACACCCGTTTCCTCGTTCCTCATCTCGTCGGCCGCTCGCTGCCGAGCGGTGCGGCGCTCAGCGCGCCACTGGGCGAGACCGTCAGCCGCCAGTACCCGCCGTCGGCGTCCTTCAGCACGACACCGCCCTCGACCCGATCCGACAGCCAAGCGCCGCTGGACAGCACCGACGCCAGCACCGCACCGTCGGCGGCCTGCACCTGGAGGACGTCGGTGTCCGGGCGGCCCGCCTGTGCCACCGTGGTCCCGGCCAAGCGCGCGCTGAGCATCCGGTCGCGCCCGATCACCTGCCAGCCGCCGGGGAAGATCGCGGGATCGAGGTCGCGCGCCGAGCTCGAGATCAGGCTCACCGCGGCGCCTTCCGGGCATCCCTGCCAGTCGATCCGCAGCTCGGTGGGCGGCTTGTCCAGGTCCGCGTCGAACTGCACGTTCGCCAGGTACGGCTGGCGGCAATAGATCAGGTCCACGCACAGGGTCCTGGCCGCGATCTTGCAGTTGACCAGACCGAACTGCGCGGGCCCGCCGTGCTCGCGGTGCCCGATCGACAGCGCCGTGTCGGCGCCCTCGAACCAGACGTTGGTCAGCCACCAGGCGTTGGCCGCGCCGTCGACGACCAGGTGCCGGTCGGTGGTGCGCGGATCGTTGTCGGAGACGAATTCGACGTTGCTCAAGGCCAATCCGGCATTGTGATCGCCACCGGTGCCGAGCACGCTGATCCGGTTGCTGGTGAATTTCGATGAGGTCACGTAGTTCTGGATGCACGAGGTCACCAGCCCGTACCCGAAATTGTTGATGTCGCAGTTGACGAACGCGGTGCCACCGGTGTTCTGGTCGAGCACCACACCGCGCTGGTCGCGGTAGCGCGGATAGTTGGCGCTGAGATGGTTGCCGCGCAGTACCACCCCGTCGAACGAACACCGGAAGCATTGCGACAGCGACACGGCGGTGACGGCCGGGTCGGACACGAAGATGCCGAGCCGGGCGAAGCGCACCCGCTGGCGTCCGCGCAACGCGATGAGGGTTCCGCCGCCCGCGTAATTGATCATGCTCACGTCCCCGCCGTCGCCGAGAACCGCGGCATAGTCGGGCAATTCAGGCCACGACGTCACCCGGTACTGCCCGGCGGGCAGGTACAGCACCACGGGCCCGTCACCGACCGCGGCGGCGCGCGCGATCGCGGCGGTGTCGTCGGCCTTGCCGTCACCCACCGCGCCGAAGTCACGGACGTTGCGGGCCGCGGGCGCATCGGTCACCCGCGGCGAGCGGAACTGTTCGTCGGTGTCCGAGCGCGCGGCGCACGCCGCCAGGGGCAGCGCGGCGGCCGCGCCGAGCGAACCCGCCAGCAGGCGACGACGATTCACCGGGTCGTCGGTCATATCCGCAACCTCCGGTACAGCGGCCGGTCGTCCGGCCGGGACACCGCGATGACGCCGACCAGGGCGGTGCCCGCGGCGCCGAAGGTCGCCAGCGCGCCGCGGATCTCGCCCGCGGTACTGGTGCCTAGTTCGACGACACCGAGCGTCGCGTCACCGCGCGGGGCGATCGACAGCACGTCCGCGGCCGCGGCGACCGGTGCCGCCTCGACCACCACATGGTCGAAATCCGAGCGCAGGTCGGCCAGGATCGCCCCGAAACGCTCGGTGGCCAGCGCGTCCGGCGTGCCGGGATCGGGCGAACCCAGCGGCAGGATCTCGATGCCGTCGTCGGGCAGGCGCACCACCGCGTCGCCCACCCCGGCCCCGCCGCGCAGCAGTTCGGCGAGCCCGGGACCGGTGTGCGCGAGCAGGCCACCGGAGCTGCCCGCACCGGTGGTGTCGGCGTCGACGAGCACCACCCTGGCGCCGACGGCGGCAAGCGAGCGGGCCAACCGCGCGGCGACATCGGGTGCCGAGCGCGTGGAAAGACTGGTCAGCACAATCGTTTTCGGACTCTTGTCGGCGGTGTCGCCGGTCAGCCTGGCGCGCAGCCGCCGGATCTCCCCCGCCTCGCCGGGCAGCCCGATATCGAGAATCGCCAGAATCGGCACCGACGGCGGCTCGGCCGCATCCGCACCTTGCGGCCGAAGTGGTTGCGCGAGTATCTCTTCCAACTGGTTCGAGGTGCGCAGCCTGCGGTCGAGGCGATCCCGCAGCAGGGCCGCCGCACCGCCGAGCACGACACCGGCGCACAGTCCGAGCGCGAGCAGCCGGGTCCGCGGCGGCCCGGCCGGCGCGGCGGGCAGCAGCGCCCGATCCACCACCGCGACGCGGGCGGCGGGCGCCGCGCCGAGTTCGGTGGTCTCCAATTCGTCAACCAGCCGCCGGAATTGCGCCACCACAGCATCGGCGAGATCGCGCGCCTCCGCCGCGGTGGCGGCGCTGACGGTGGCGACGAGCACGGCGGTCGCGGGCGGCGAACTCGCGGTGATCCGGCCGCGCAGCTCGCCGACGCTCGACCGCAGCCCGCGCTCGGCGATGACCCGCTCGGCGACGGTGGCACTGGTCAGCAGGTCCAGATACGACCGGACCCGCTGTTGCGCGGCGAGCCCACCCTGATACGAATCGTTCACCGAGGTGCCCGTCGACATCGAGACGTACATGCTGCTCGATGCCCGGTAGGTCACGGGAATCGTCTGTGCGTAGCCCGCCGCGGCGCACAGGCACACCAGCAGCACGGCCACGACGACGACCCAGCGCCGCCGCAGCGCCCGCGCGTACTCGATCACTCCCATTGCCCAGTCCTTTGTGTCACGGGGACAACGGATTCGGCCCGCTCCCACACTCGAGGCGCCGATACCTGCCCGCGCGCACCGCGGTACAGACCCACCAGCACAGAGATGAACCACACCAGCACGACGGCCTGGAGATACTTGCCGAGCATCTCCATGCTGCCGAGAATGCCGCGCTCGAAGATCACCGGAACCTCGATGAGCGCGAGGCCGAGCACGACCAGGGCGATATGCCGCGAATACAGCGCCCACGACCAGGAGGCCAAGAGCGCGAAGGTGAATCCGACACCCACCATGATTCCGGTGTAGCCGCCGAGCACGTAGCCTTCGCTGATGCCGCCCTCGGCCAGCGAGACCGACACCTGACTCATGTCCACCGACGCGCCGCGGACCTCGGTGGCCCACGCGGTACCGGAGCGCAGTTTCTCGGTGCCGAGCAATTGCGCGGGAATCAGGCTGCGCGCCGCGTTCTCGGCGGCCTCGCCCGGGGAAAGCCAGGAGCCGGGCGGGGTGTAGTACACGTCGGTCGCCGCCTCCAGCAGGTCGAATCGGCGCAGCACACTGAGCACGGGGCGCACCGCGGGCGGATACGCGGCATCGGTGGCCGCCGCGTCGGCCTTCGCCTGCCCGCCTTCCTTGAGCGATTGCAGCCAGCCGAAGCCGCCCATGCCGAGGACCGAGACCAGCAGTATGGCAACGATTTTCGACCTCGTCCAACCGCCGAGCGCGAACCGCACGCCGATCGCGAGCGCGGCGCCCATGATCGGGGTCTTGGATTCGACGGCCACCGTCCAGAGCAGCTCACCGGCCACCAGCAGGGCGACGGCCGCCACGGTGGCCTTGGCGGCGGGCATGCGGAGGAAGACGATCAAGCCGATCGCCCCGATCGTGCCGAGCATCGTCACGAAGGTCAGTGCCGGGCTGGCGGTTTCGATCTCACCCGCCTTGCCCGCGGTGCCGGTGGCGACCATCGCCACGCGCCCCAGTGTCCCGAGGCAGTACAGCACCCACAGGGTGGGCACGAAGTGCGGTTCGGCGACGATCGCGGCAGGCCCGGGCGAGCGGCGGCGCGACCAGATCGCGAACGCGACGGCGAGCACCGCGTACACCCACAACCCGAACACCACCGGCCGCAACACCATCGCGATGCCGTGCTCGTACCCGAGACGGGCCAGGCGCGGATCGGCGACATTGTCACCGAAGCTCGGCTCGGGCCGCACCCACAGCAGCACAGCGGGTCTGGCGAGATAGGACATCGCCCAGTAGAGCGCCTGCGCGATGAGCAACACCCGCGCGACGCCGGGGACGAACAGCGCGGCGAGCACCATGGTCGCCAGCGCCGCGGCGATCATGATCAACGCGGTGGTGGCGGTCATCGGCCACCGCCCGCGGCCATGCCGAACGAATCAGGTGAGCGCATCGATGATCTCCTCCGCCCGGTCGACATAGCGGTGCCGCTCCCCGGTGATCCGCCGATACCCGGCCGCCGCCACCCGCTCGACCGCCTCCGGGCGCCGGGCGCACCGCGCGAGGATCTCGCGCAACTCGGCGCCATCGGAGAACAGGAAGCACTCGGTGCCCTCGTCGAGCAGCTGGGCATGCTCTTCGGTCCGCTGCCCGACGAAAAGCCCTCCGGACGCCGGTATTTCGAACGATCGGCAGGTGTGGGTGTCGCGATTATCGGAATTGAGCAGCACCAGGTTGGCGGTGATCGAGGCGACCGCAACGGCGAAATGCTCGCCGTACACCGCCCCGCCGAGCGCGGCCGAGGTGGCGCGCAGCTGCCGCGTCCGGCGCCACCCCGGCCCGTGCACCACGAGATCCGGGCCGTACTCCCGCGCCAGCTCGACCAGCAGCGGGCTGCGATCCGGGCGGCGGGCGCCGATGAACCCGGCCAGGTAGCGCCGCACGGCGCGGCGGGCGCACCGGTGGTGCCAGGCCGGGTCGTAGGCGCTGCGCACGAAGCGCACGCCACGCGCACCGCGCGCGTGCAATTCCGGCACGTTGTGGCGCTTGGTGGTGACCACAAGATCCCATTCCGACTCGTAGGCCAGGTAGTCCGCGCTCGTGTTCGCCGGATTCGACACGTCGTCGGGGCTGTAGTGCACCCGCAGGTCGGCGGGCGTGCTCAGCAGGCGCTGCTGGTCCAGGTGCACGGCCTTGAACGCGAACAGCAGATCGGGCTTGAATTCGGCCGCGGCACTGTCGATCCGGTCGTGCACCGCGTCGGTGGTCCAGGCGGCCCGTCGGCCGGCCGCCTTGGCGTACCACCAGCTCGGTGACAGTCGCGGGGGCAGCGTGACGGGGGTGGAATCGATCACCACCACCTCGTGGCCCGCCTGACGGAATCCGTCGGCCAGCGAGCGCGCGTTGCTGCCGATCCAGTCGTCGCCAACGTACAAGATCCTCATCGCGGTGCCTCCTTCGCGACGGCCGCCGCGGCGGCGCGCTCACGCCCGATCAGCCACCGGATTCGGACGAGATACCAGAGCGCCACCGCGCATTCGGTGAGCACGGTGCCGTACACGAGCACCCACACCGAGTTGTTCCGGAACGCGACGGCCAGCGCGGACGCCGCCACCCCGGTCCCGATGAGCGCGCCGACCAGCACACCGGCCGTGTCCTGGCGCACCGGCAGCAGCGCCGTGGTGATGAACGAGCTCACCGTCATCGCGGGCAGGATCAGCACCTCCGCCCGCAACAGCGCTACGGTGCCGTCGAATCCGCTGCCGAAGATCAGCTGGACCAGCGTCGGCGCCAAGAGCCACACGCCCGCCGCCGCGAGTCCCGCCGCGCACACGCACACCGTCAGCACCTGGATCGCGTTGCGCCAGAACCGCTCGTGCGCGCTGCGCCGCGCCATCCGGGGCAGGAACGCGAATCCGACGGTGTCGAGCAATGATTGGATGGCGCGCACCAAACGGTCACCGGCCGAGTACAACCCGAGCGAGGCGGCGTCGAGCACCGCGGCATAGACCACCGGCGCGCCCTGACCGTAGCCGGTGACCAGCAGCCGGGACGCGAAAACCGGTGCGCCGAGCCGCAGGACCGTCCGTACCGCCCGCGGCCGGGCCGGTGCGCCGAAGCGGCGCCACGCGTCTATCCAGGTCGCCGCGACGGTGACGAGCGCCGAGATCAGCAGGCACAGCAGCGCGGCCGACGCACTGGGCCAGCGCGGCAACAGCAGAACCAGCAGCAGCAGATAGACGACCCGCCCGACCCCCTGATACACCGCCGACGCCCCGAACCTGCCCTGCCCGATCAACAGCCAGTCCTCCGAGATCGACCAGCAGCCACCGGCGACCAGGCCGAGCAGCGCCATGTGCAGCCGGGCGGGCGCTCCGGCCATCGTGGCGAGCGCGAGCAGCACGCCGAGGGCACCGAGAATCGTCAGCCGGACCGCCAGATAGTCGCCGCGCAACTGCGCGATGCGCGCTGTGTCCGTGCGTCTTTCGTTGACCTGCGCGGCCAGGAAGGACGTGATGCCCAGATCCACCACCAGCGTGCCGATGAAGTACGCCGACATGCCGATGGCCAGCAGGCCGAGCCCTTCGGCGCCGAGCACCCTGGCGATGATCGGCAGGGTCACCACCGTGATCAAGTACTGCCCGTACTTGCCGAAGCTGACGAAACCGATGTCGCGCAACACCACGACCATCCCGCGCCGACGACGCGGCGCGGGCGGTGCGGCGGTACCGGTCTCAGCCACGGCGCGCCCCCGCCATGGTGGTCAGGAACTCCGCGGCGACCCGTGCCGACGCGGTGATGTCGAATTCGCGGGCCCGCCGCACGCCCGCGGCCGCGAGCCGCGTGCGCAACCCAGGATCGGTCGTGAGTGTGTCCAGGGCGCAGGCGAGCTGGGCGGCGTCGCCGCCGTCCACCAGCACGCCGTGCACTCCGGGTTCGATGATCTCGGCCGGACCACCCGGCCTGCTCGCGATCACCGCGCACCCTGCCTGCAACCCCTCGACGACGACCTGACCGAAGGGCTCGGCCAGCACCGAGCAGTGCACCAGGATGTCGGCCTGGCGCAGGTGGTTTCGCGGATCGTCCAGGTGCCCGGTGAAGGTCACCGGGACGCGCAGCTCGCGCGCCGCGCGCTCCAGTTCGGCACGGTAGGCCTCCTCGTCGAAAAGCGTGCCCCCGATCAGGAAGACCTGGCGCGGCGGCACTTTCACCTGCGCGAGCGCGCGCAGCAACACGTCCTGGCCCTTCCACGGGGTCAGCCGGCCGACCATCGCGACGACGACGTCATCGGGCGCGCGCTGCGGTGTCCGCGCCCGGATGGGTACGGGGTCGGGTTCGATACCGGGGTACACCACCGCCACCGGCCTGCGCCAGGTGATCAGCGAGTTCGCGGTCGAGCGGCTGTTCACCAGGTAGCCGTCGCTGACCGCCCAGCCGAGCAGGCGGATGCCCCAGGCCAGCCACCGGCCGAAGTATTCGCTGGTGATCTGGTCGTGCACCGACCAGATCAGCGGGACCCGGGCGCGCCGCGCCGCGACCGCGCCCATCAGCATGGCCTTGGTGCTCCCCGCGACGAGCACCTGCACCTCCAGCCTTCGGGTCTTGGTGCCGAGCCTGCGCCCCACCCGGATCAGGTCGAGCGCACCGCTGAGCAACCGGCGCGGACTCGCGCCGTCGATGGTCAACGATCGACTGCGGAAGCCATTGGGCATCAACAGAGTACGAATGCCACGGGAACGGATTCGGCGCACCATCGGACCGTTCTCGGTGAACAGCATCACCGGTTCGACGGTGGTCCGTTCCGCGAGCGCGGACAGCAACCGCATGGTCGCCAGCTCGGCGCCCGACGGCGCGGCGGTGTGTGCGAGGAATAGTGCCCTGATCATTGATGTAGCTCCGTGTACAGCGTGTGGTGCCGGGCGGCCGCCGCCGCCCAAGAGAACGACTCCGCATGGGCGCGACAGCTTTGCGCCGTGGGCAAGGCCCCCGCCAGAGCGGCGGCGATGCGGGCCGCGAGTGCGTCCACGTCGTCGGCCGCCACGATCAGCGAAGGATCGAGCCCGCGCACCGCGTCCGGCAGGCCACCGCAGTCGGTGACGATCGGGGCGCGCCCGCAGGCCAGCGATTCCAGGGCGATCAGCCCGAAACCCTCCAGCGCGACCGAGGGCACCACGGTGCAGCACGCCCGCGCGTAGTGGGCGGCCAGCCGCTCGTCGCGGACGTGCCCGGCGAAGGTGACCGAGTGCTGGAGCCCGCTCGATGCCGCCAGTTCGCGCAATTCCCGTTCGGCACTGCCGGTTCCGATGATCACCAGACGCGCGTCGGGCCGCGCGGACAGCACCGCGGGCCAGGCGCGCAGCAAGCGGTCGATGCCCATTCGGCGTTCCAGTCGCCGAATGCAAAGCACGACAGGCTCTTGTGCGGAATCCGGTGGCGCGGCCACGGCGAATCGGTCGAGATCGACTCCGGGCGCGATGACTTCGACACGCTCCTCGGCCACGCGATAGTCGGACACCAGCACTCGACGGAACTCCTCGGAGAGCACGACGAAACGCTCAGCGCCCGCGTAGCGCATCCGCTCCACGAGATACTTTGCCCGCGTGGCACATTCGGACTCGCCGGCGAGCCTGCTCTCGGCGGCCCACGGGCCGTGGAAGTGCACCACGAGTCGCTGTCCACGCGCAGCACCGGCAGCAGGGGGCCCGTACAGGCAGAAATGCCGATCGAGCACCCCGGGGCGGCGTGCGGCGGGACGCGCGACGACAGAACGAGTCACGCGGCGCACCGTGGAGCCGCCGAGCCGGCCCCATGAGCGCGCACCGGACGGCGGATCGCCGAACGCCACCGCCGACACCTCGGTGCCGGGATGCGCGCGCAGCGCGGCGAACAGGTCAGTGAAGTAACGGTTGAGCCCGCCCGGCGCCGAGCCGAACCATTCGGCGCCGGTCATGTGCACCCGCACCGGCTCGGTGCGCGCGGTCATGTCCGCACCTCCCGCGCGCCGACCCGGGCCGTCAGGCTCCCGGCCACCGCGCGCGCCCGCACGTTCGCCCGGTGCAGCGCAGTGCGCACCAATCTCCCATCGGCGACCAAAACGTCAAGGCGACCGACGTGCTGGGGATACTCGCCCGCGATCCGATGATGGAAGCGCAGCAGCTCGACCAGTTTGCGCGCCGTCGAGGTCTGGCTGCACAGGTTGAACGTCGAATTCCGCCAGGCGGCAAGCACTCCCGGCAGCCCGACGAACTGACCGAACGCCGCGACACGGCCGAACAGGTCCACATCCATCGGGAACACCAGATCGCCGCGCAGTCCGCCGACCCGATCGAAGTCCGCGCGCCGGAACATCGCCGCCGCGGTCGGGCCGAACTCGGCGGGGCCCTCACGCACGATCGTGCGCAGCACCGGACCCGCCGGATGCGTGCCGACCAGGCCGGGCAGTCCGAGTCCCGTTTCGAGCACCGCGCCCGCCTCGTCGATCACCTGGAAGCGGGCCGAGCTGATCGCGATCGCCGGATCGGCCATGACCTCGAGTTGAGCGGCGAGCGAGCCCGGCAGCAGCACGTCGTCGGCGCACACCACCTTCACCAGCCGTCGGGTGGAACGGGCGATGGTGACGTTCCAGTTGTCACCGATCGGCAGCACCTGGTCGTTGCGGAATACCCGGACCCTGGGGTCGTCGAAAGACCTTGCGATGGCGGATGTCTCGTCCGCGCTCGCGTTGTCGAGCACGACGAGCTCGAAGTCCAGGTCCTGCCGCAGGATCGACCGCATGGTCGCCGCCAGGGTCCGGCCCGCGTTGTAGGCGGGCACACAGATGGACAGCTCGGTCATCGGGCGGGTTCCTCATCCGTCAGGGTGTCTTCGGCGCAGAGCCAGCGGCTCGCCAGTTCCGGGAAACGCGCCTCGAGTTCGGGGCGCAGATCCGGCAGGGTCAGCAGCACCCGGTCGGGCCGAGCGCGCAGCAGCTCGGCGGGCGAGATGATCGGGACATCGGTGCCCGGCATCCGCCTGCCCTGTTTGGCGGGCGCGGCGTCCGCGACCGCGCGCACCAACCCGCGGTGGATTCCCGCCAGGCTGAACAACGCCACCGCACGCGAGGCCGCACCGTAGGCGTAAACCGAACGACCGGCGGCGGTTTCGGCCGTCAGACGGTCACGCAGGACCCGCACGTGCGCCTCCGCCGCCGACTGGAGGACGCCGACCACCGCGGGGTCGCCGAGCCCGGCCTCCGCGGCCAGAATCCTGCGCACGGCGGCGTCCGGCTCGCGCACCCCGTGCACCGCCGCGGCGAGCACGGTGCCGCCGTACAGGTCGAATTCCCATGCCGTGGCCACGCTCATCCCGACCCGGCGCAGCAACTCGCGCACCACGGTCAGCGAGTAGTAGGCGAAGTGACCGTGGCGCAACGCGTTCCACTGCCGCTGCCGGACGATCGTGAGCAGCGAGTGGAACTGCAACAGCAGCACCCCTTCCGGCGCGGTCGCTTTCGCCCGTGCGACGAACGCTGCGCGCTGGTCCGGCTCGTGCATACTGCCGAAGCAGTCGAGCACCAGGTCGGCCACGTCGGTGACCACGCCGAAGCCGCGCTCGACCAGGTGCGGCAGCCAGCTTCCGCCGTGCGGACTGGCGAATTCACGCACCGTCGCACCGCGTAGCCAGCCGTCGGCGCCGACCCGCTCGACGGCGGCGACGGCTTGATCCCGCAGGGCCTGCGGTTCGACACCGCGCGGCTCCGCGGTCCGGGTATCGTCCTGCGCGAGCTGGGCCAGGCCGCATCCCGGGCACAGCTCCATCGCGAGCGGGTAGGCCGCCTCGTCCGCCCGCACCGGCGCGGCGGCGGGCGGGAAGTCGTCGGCGGCGGGCATGCGCCCCAGATCCAGCACCCGGCGCAGGCGGGTGTCCACGCACGCGCGGCACTCCTTCATCGCGACCACCTTGGACCGGCGCCGAAACCTCTTCCGGCGCACGCACGGTTCGGCCGGACCTCGGCGCCGTGCCTGGCCGCCAGACGAATCCGGGCTTGCGATGGCGCGAGGCGGGCCCCGTCGGGCACGATGGCCTGGTGCGCATCGAGCCGAGCGACCTCGCCGACGTCATGGTGCTCGTTCCGAAGCCGTTCCGGGACGACCGTGGCCTGTTCACCCGCACGTTCGACGCCGTCGAGTTCGACGAGCACCTCGGCATGCCGGGCAAGGCCGCGACCTTCGTGCAGGACTCGCAGTCGCGCTCGGCGCGCGGCGTGATCCGCGGCATGCACGGGCGCTCGGGTCGCGGCGAAGCCAAGCTGGTGCGCTGTGCGCACGGCGCGGTGCACGACGTGCTGGTCGACATCCGCCCGCAGTCCCCGACCTTCGGCCGGCAGCAAGCGTTTCTGTTGGACGACAACGAGTTCCGGCACCTGTACGTCCCGCCGGGCTTCCTGCACGGCTTCCAGGCGCTCACCCCGATCGCCGACGTCTGCTATCGGATCGACCGCCCGCACGACCCGGCCGAGGACATCGCGGTGGCCCACGACGACCCGGACCTGGCCATCGCATGGCCGCAGCCGGTCACGGTGGTCTCGGCCCGCGACGCGGCGGCGGGGAGTTGGCGCACGTTGCGCGAGGCGCTTACGCACGCTACGCCCCGATCCTGACCCGGAACAGCGAGTCATCCAGCACCCCGCCGTCTTTCAACTCGGTCAGCCGCGCGAGCCGGGTGAACCGCTGGAAGAAGTCGTCGGCGGAGAGCCCGCGGGCCAGGTACTCCCGGTGCAGTTCCGCGGCGCCGTCCGCGACGCTCCACTCGGCTTCGAAGCCGAGCCGCTCACGCGCCCTGCCGAAGTCGACACGGTAGGACCGCGCGTCCGATCCGGAGGTACCGGCGATCACCAGCCGAGCGCCGGGCACCACGTCGACGACGGCGCTCGCGATCTCGGCGACGGTGAGGTTGTTGGCCTCGGTGCCGATGTTGTAGGCCGCGCAGTGGATCGACTCCACCGGGGCGACCAGGCAGCGGGCGAAGGCGCGCGCGATGTCCTGGGCGTGCACCAGCGGCCGCCACGGCGTGCCGTCCGAAAGCACCCGCACCACACCGGTCAGCACCGCGTAGCCGACCAGGTTGTTCAATACGATGTCGGCGCGCAGGCGCGGCGAGAAGCCGAAGGCCGTCGCGTTGCGCAGGAACACCGGCGCGAACCCGGAATCGGCGAGCGCGCGCAGATCATCCTCGACCCGCACCTTGCTCAGGGCGTACGGCGTCAGCGGCCGCAGCGGCGCCTCCTCGGTGACGAGTTCCTCGCCCGCCGCGCCGTAGACCGAGCAGGTCGAGGCATACAGGAATCGGCGCACCCCGGCGTCCTTGGCCAGTCGGGCCAGGCGCACCGAGGCGTGATGGTTGATGTCGTGGGTGACGCGCGGCGCGAGCGCGCCCAACGGGTCGTTGGACAGCGCGGCCAGGTGCACCACCGCGTCGAAGCCGGCGAGCTGGGCCGCGGTCACCTCGCGCAGATCCACCGCGATCCCCGGCGGGTCGTCCGGTGCCGCGCCGAGCACGCAATCGGCGAAATAGCCGATGTCCAAACCGGTTACGTCATGCCCAGCGGCACGCAGGAACGGCACCATGACGGTACCGAGATAGCCTTGATGACCGGTGACGAGGACCCGCATCTCACATACCTCCGAAACTGGCGACGGTCTTCTCGGCCACGAAGGCCTCGGCGTATTCGCCGTGGCACTGCACCCCGCGCAGCCGGACCGTGGCGAGGAAGGCGCGCTCGTCGAACCAGTCCCGACCATGTTGCGAGGGATAATGTTTCACCAGCAGCCTGGCCTTCTCCTCGGCCGTTCCCGGCGGCAGCCGGTGGAAGAAGGTGGGCCGCGGGGTGTCGGTCTCCCACTTAGGGATCTCGTAGCCGAGCGTCAGGTGATCCCGGTACTCGGTGGGCACCAGTTCGGCGAGCAGCCGGTGATCCTGGTGCGCGTCGGTCCGGGTGGGCGCGAACACGAGATCCGGTGTGCCCCGGCGGCGCAGCGCGGCGACCGCGTCCTTCACCTGGCCCCAGTGCGCGGGGGCGCGGCCGTCAGGGATATCGAGCACGGTCAGCTCGACCCGCGCGCCAGGACAGAACGCCGTGAGCGCGGCCCGTTCCTCCTCGGCTCGCGCCGTACCGCCACCGCTCAGCACCAGGGCCCGAACCATCAGTCCCGGCACGCTTCGCGCCAGCGTGAGCAGCGTGCCACCGAGGCCGATCGCGATGTCGTCGCAGTGCGCGCCGAGCACCGCGATCTCGGTGATCGGTTCCGGGCGTAGCACTTTCACGACACGACCTCGAGGCCGTCGCTGCCCTCCCAGATCATCCAGGGACGGTCGCCGCGGTGGTAGCCGTCGTCGAGTTCCGCGCGCTCCTTGAAGGTGTCGGCGGGCTTCCAGAAGCCAAGATGCTGATAGCCGAAGAGCCTGCCCTGACTCGCCAGCGCCCCGCAGGCGTCCTCGACCAGATCGCCGCCGGGCGGCAGCAGTTCGAATACCTCCTGGGTGAGCACGAAGTAGCCGCCGTTCTCCCAGATCGGCAGTCGCGCAACGGGTGTGATGTTCTTGATCTCGCCCGCGTCGGTGATGTCCACGCAGTGGAACGACGACTGCGGTGGGACGATCAGCATCGCCGCGGCGGCGCCGGAGGCGGTGAACTTGTCGATCATCCGGTTCAGGGGCGCATCGGTGAGCACGTCGGCGTAGTTCGCGAGGAACCGCTGCTCACCGCCCAGATGGCCACGGACGCGGCGCAATCGTTCGCCGATCGCCGAGTCGACACCGGTGTCGACGAAGGTGATGGTCCAGTCGCTGATATCGGACTGCAGCAGCTCGACCTGTCCGTCCCGGATGACGAAGTCGTTGGACACCGACTCCTGGTAGGTCAGGAAGTAGTTCTTGATGTGGTTGGCGCCGTAGCCGAGACACAGGATGAAGTCCTTGTGGCCGTGGTGCGCGTAGTAGCGCATGACATGCCAGATCAACGGGCGCGGCCCGACCATCTGCATGGGCTTGGGGATGACATCGTCGGTGCCGTTGCGCATGCGCATGCCGTGGCCACCACAGAACAGGACAACTTTCATGACAGCTCCGCGCGACGCAGGGTAGGCAGTGGGTAGACGAGTTCGCCGCCCCAGTCGCCGATGTGGCGCAGCTGAGCGGTGATCTCGGCTTCGAGATTCCAGGGCAGCACGACCACGACATCGGGCTCGTCGCGGTCGATCCGCTCCGGCGGATGGATGGGGATCCGGCTGCCCGGCGTGAATCTGCCGTGCTTGTATGGGTTTCGGTCCACGGTGTACTCGAGCAGGTCGGGCCGGATGCCGCAGTAGTTGAGCAGGGTGTTGCCCTTGCCCGGCGCGCCGTAGCCGACCACTCGCTTGCCCTGCCCGCGCGCGTCGAGCAGAAAGCGCAGCAGCTCGTGGCGCACCGCCTCGGCGCGCGGGCGCAACGCGGCGTATCCGCCGACCTCGTGCAGGCCCGCCGCGGCTTCCACCGCGAGCGCGTCGGCCACCCGGCGGCCCGGCATCGCGACCGGGTCCGGCCGGGCCCATATCCGCAGCGAACCGCCGTGCGTGGCAAGGTGTTCGACGTCGACCACGGTCAAACCCGCGGTGGCGAGCGCACGCTGGGCCGAGAGCACGGTGTAGTACTGGAAGTGCTCGTGGTAGATGGTGTCGAACTGCCCGAGCCGCACCAGATTCAACGCGTGGTGCACCTCGATCGCCAGCCAGCCGTCGTCGATGAGCAGTTCGCGCAGTGCCCGGGTGAAGCCGAGCAGATCGGGAATGTGGGCGTACACGTTGTTGGCCACCACCAGATCCGCCGGACCGTACTCGGCGCGGACCTTCGCCGCGGTCTCCTCGTCCAGGAACGCCGACATCGTCGGTATGCCGCGCGCCAGCGCCGCGGCACCCACATTCACCGACGGCTCGATGCCAAGGCACGGCACGCCCGCCGCGACCGCGTGCCGCAGCAGATAACCGTCGTTGCTGGCCACCTCGACGACGAACGAGCGCGGGCCGAGCTCGAAGCGGGCGATCGCCTGCTCCACAAAGTCCTTCGCGTGCCGCACCCAACTCTCGGAATACGAGGAGAAGTAGGCGTACTCGGTGAAGGTGTCCTGCGGTGTGATCAAGGCCGGGATCTGCAACAGCAGGCAGTTCGGGCACAGACGCAGGTGCAGCGGATAGTTCGGCTCGACCAGGTCGAGTTCCGCCTGTGTTAAGAATTTCTCACAAGGTGGGCAAGCGCCCAAATCAAGAACGCTCACCAGCGCGGATTCACAAAGCCGACAAATCACGCATGCTCCCACTCGAATCAACCAGCATCTGAACAGTGCCATAGCCAGCGCGAATCAGCCGTCCAAGTAATATCAGTTTCGCCATTATTCACGCATCAGCATACTTACAGCAACACTCAGTTCTTTTTGGGCTTCTGCACACCTCACAACCTTCGTGACACCGCAGCGACATCGAAACCAACCGGCTCCGCGAGCCTTTCATAGCCGCTAGAGACCGACAGTAGCATCGGGATTCGAAGCCATCCCCTCCGTTAAGCTCCACCTGAAATCAACGCTTCACTAACAATGGTTGTAAATCATCGACAAACCAGAGGCCAGCGCGATATCGCAACGACATAGCTATCACCTCTTCATGTGATGTGCGTCGCACTGGATTGTGTGGCCTTTCTCTTCCCGCGATCGATCTGCGACACTCGCTTCGCGGTTCTGTTCAGAAGCAATTCTCCCGAGTCGGCTGGAGAATCGTTTTCGTGTTAATCGCCACGCTCGTCGATGAAATAGGAACGTCTCCATGCGTTTAGATATGTGCGGGTCAGGGGTTGTCGTCGATCCGCCCGCGGTCACGCGACGAGGTCGGCGCAGCGGTCATGTCGCGGACTTGCCCGCGGCCGACTTCGCGGTCCTCGGCGCGGCACTGCTCTACCTGTTCTCCCTCGTCGCGATCGCCGCCCTGCTGTTCCCGCTCGACACCACCCGCGACTACGTGGCGCTCGCGCTGCCGGTCGGCCTGCTCGGGCTGCTCGGCACCCGGGCGCTGTGGGGACGTCCCACCCGTCGCGGCGCAACCACACACCGAGCGCCCACCGCCGTCCTGGTTGTCGGCCAGCCCACGGCGGCGCGGGCGGTCGCAGCCGCCTTTGCCGCCGATCCGGCCTCGAATTACCAGGTGATCGGCATCTGTACCCCCGCGCCGACCTGTGCCTGTTCGGGCGGCGGCACGGGGAGCGCACGTCACCAGCTGCCGGTCGTCGGGGATCTGCGCTCGGTGACCGAAGCGGTGTACCGTACCCGCGCCGACGCGGTCGTGCTCACCGGCGGTGACCTCTGCACGCCCGACGAATTCCGCAGGCTCGCTTGGGACCTCGAGGAACTCGGCGCCGAACTGCTGCTGGCGACCGGCCTGATCGACGTCGCCCGGGACCGGGTGACCAGCCGCTCGGTGTCGAACATGACCGTCCTGCATGTCGCGAGACCCCGGCACCCCCTCGCGCGAGCGCGGTCCAAGACGGTCTTCGACCTGTGCTTCGCCGGGCTGGCACTGCTGACCATCGCGCCGACGCTGCTCGTCATCGGGCTGCTGATCAAACTCACGAGCCCCGGGCCGGTGTTCTATCGCTCCGAGCGGATCGGCATGCACGGCAAGCCATTCGCCATGCTCAAGTTCCGGAGCATGTACGTCGACGCCGACGACCACGTGGGCGCGCTGATCGACGCGGCGGGCGGCAATCCGGTGTTCTTCAAGCTCGAACACGATCCGCGGGTGACGCCGATCGGCCGCATCCTGCGCAAGTACAGCCTCGACGAGCTGCCGCAGTTCCTCAACGTCCTACGCCGCGAGATGAGCGTGGTCGGGCCGCGCCCGCAGGTGCGGCGCGAGGTCGACGCCTACGACGACGCGATGCGGCGCAGGCTCTTGGTCAAACCGGGCATCACCGGATTATGGCAGGTCAGTGGGCGCTCGGATCTGTCGCTGGAACAATCGATGCGCCTGGACGTCAGCTATGTCGACAACTGGTCGATGCGGCTGGACCTGACGATCCTGGCCAAGACCATCCGCACGGTCGCCCGCGGCGACGGGGCGTACTGACCGTGCCGGGCGGCGGCTCGATCCGGGTGCTGGTCGACAACGGCGAGTACGCGCTGCGCAATCGCGGCGACCTCGCGATGATGGCGATCACCGTGCGGCGCCTGCGCGAACACTGGCCGGACGCGCGAATCGGGATGCTGACCGATCAGCCGATGGTGCTGCGCGCGCTGCTGCCCGAGGCGGAACCGGTGCACGCCGCCACCGGCGGGCATTGGGCGCGTTCAGGTTTCACTAGCCGGATCAACCCCGGACCGGTCGCGCTGCACTGGCGGGCCGCCTCGGATGCGCCGAAAGAGCGGCTGCGCCAGATCCGCACGGCGGCACGGGCCACGCTCCATCGCGCTGGCCGGGACACCGCGGCGGTGCTCGAGCCCGCTCCATTGCCTGCCGCGCTCACCGACGCCTCCCTGGTGATCGCGCAAGGCGGCGGATATCTGACCGATGTCGACCGGTATCAAGCCCATCGCGTCCTGGATCTACTGGAACAGGCTGCCGCGCTCGGCATTCCCACCGCCATGATCGGGCAGGGCATCGGCCCGATGCGCGATCCGCACCTGCTGCGCCGGGCGGGCGCGGTGCTGCCCGGGGTGGACGTCATCGCGCTGCGCGAGGGGCGGCGCGGCCCAGATCTGCTCGCCGAGCTCGGCGTCGCACCCGGTCGCATCCTGGTGACCGGTGACGACGCGGTCGAATTCGGATACGCGTTGCGCCGCGCCGAGCTCGGTACCGACCTAGGTGTGTGCCTGCGGGTCGCGGACTACTCGCGGGTCACGCCGCACGCCCGCAGCGTTCTCGCCGCCGTATTATCGGCGTGCGCAACAGAATTCGGTGCCGCGCTGGCACCATTGATCGTGAGCGAGTACGACTCCGAGGACCGCAGGGCCACATTGCCCCTACTCATCGGCGCGCGGCGGGTGCGCCCCGCCGTGCGCCGGTCCGGGACTGCCACCGACGTCGCGCACCAGGTCGCGGACTGCCGTGTGCTGGTGACCAGCACCTACCATCTCGCGGTTTTCGCCCTGTCCCAGGGCATTCCGGCGGTCGCCCTCTCGGCGTCGCGGTACTACGACGACAAGTTCCACGGGCTGGCCGGCATGTTCGGCACCGGGCTGCGCATCATCCGGCTCGACGACGACGCGCTCGAACAGCGGTTGACCGACGCCGTCCGCGAGCTGTGGACCACGGCGCCCGCGCTGCGTGATCGCCTGCAGGACAGGGCGACCGAGCAGATCGCCGCCGGTCGCACCGCCATGGCGCGGGTGTTCGGACTGGTCGACGAGAGCCCGCACCGGCGGGCACCGGCCTCGCGTGGCAGCGCGCACTGAACGCACTATTGCGGCGCGCCCGGATCTGCGCCAGGTCGGCGCGCATGCCCGCGGACCGCTCCGCCATCCGTCGTGACGATGCGCCCCTAGAGGTACGGCGTCGCACTCCCCGAAGCCGCTGAGTCTTCCTGGACCCGTTGCACGAGGGCGTACTTCGAGACGGACGCTCGGTGGCCGAGCTGGATCTGGTCGTGCCGCACACTGTCGAGATCACCGAGGACGAGCGCCACGCGGTCAGGCCGGCGCCGGATCGTCGAACACTCGCACCGACGGCAGCTCGGCGCTGTCGCGCGGCCAGCCCGGGTCGCCGGTGCGCGCGAAGGCGACCCAGGCCGCGTGCATCTCGTCCGCGACCGACTGGGCCGGGTTCGGACCGACCAGCGCGGGTGCCGCGGCGAGGGTGTCGAACACGAACGGAAGTTCCAGCGCGTGGAACGCGCCGAAATCCTGATCGACTCGCCGCCAAGCGAATTCGAAGGCGAACACCGGCGTGCCCGTCGCCGCCTGGGCATGCGCCAATTGCCGTGCCGGAACCCGGAACACGCGATCGGTGAGTACCTCGGACAGCAGGTCACCGGCCGACGCCCCGGGTCGGCGCGCGAGATACGGTTCCAGGCAGGAGACATCGAGTTGGTACCGCCCCAGCACGACCGGCAGCGCGTCCATGGTCAATGCCGCGGCAACACCGGTCGGGACCAAGAACAACCGGAATTCCTCGCTGGTATGCCCGATGAGCAGACTGATCCCCCTGGCCGACCCGGCGGCGACCGCGTCGATCGGCCGCTCGGTCAGTACGACCCCGTCCAGCACGGGAAGCAGAGGCAGCGACGCCAGACCACCGGTGATCACCGAGGCACCCCAGCGCGCCGGATCGGTATCGGCGATCAGGTCCGCGACCGCCTTCTCCTGCGCGGCGAGCAGATCCGGCAGCGGGGCGGCGGCGAACTCTGCTGCGGTGGCGGCGATGCCGAGGGTCGCGGCGATCTCGGCGGACACTTTGCGTGCGTCGTCCTCGGTCGCGACGACCTCGCCGTTGCCGCTCTGGATGATCGCCTTGGCGAACAGCCCGGCCGAGCGAGGCGAGGCGAGCAGGGCGGCGATGCTCATCGCGCCTGCCGACTCACCGAAGACCGTCACGTTGTCCGGGTCGCCGCCGAAGCCGCTGATGTTCTCCTGGACCCAGGCGAGCGCGTACTGCTGATCGAGCAGACCGCGATTCGACGGTGCGCCGTCGAGCACCGCGAAACCCGCTGCGCCGAGGCGGTAATTGAGCGAAACCAGCACCACGCCGTCGCGCGCGAACGCGGCGCCGTCGTAGACGGGCAACGCGTTCGAGCCGCGGGTGAACGCGCCACCGTGGATCCACACCAGCACCGGCAGGCCGGACCCGCCCGGATCAGGCGTCCACACATTGACATTGAGCGACTCCGCGCCCGGCACCGTCTGGTTCCCGAAGATCGTGGCGAGCGCGGGCGGGTACGGCGTTTGCGGGCAGCTGGCGCCGAACTCGACCGCCGCGCGGACCCCCGCCCACGGCACCGGCGGTCGGGGTGCCTGGAACAGCGCGGGCCCGACCGGCGGCTCCGCGTACGGCACCCCGAGGAACGCGCTGACCCCGTTGACGGTCCGGCCGCTGATCTTGCCTCCGGTCACCGCGACGACAGGTTCCATCGACACTCCTCACTCCGCGCGGGTCGCCCGACAGGGCGCTGATCATCCTGTCTACCGCGTCCGGCCCCGGCGCGAAACCGGAAGCGCCTATTCGCTTCCGCTAGCGAGCCGCGCGCGGATTGCCCGCGATCGGTACCCCGATGCGCGTGGCCTGGGCGATCGATGCCGGTGAATCGGCGCTACGCGCGGCGGTTCGCGGAATCACGGCTGGTCTCGTGGTCGCCGAAAGTGCCACCGGCGGTGAGTAATCGGCGAGCTCGGCGGTCCCCCACACGTAAGGGTCGGCTTGCGGACTGCCGAAAGGCGACCAGGCAAGGCGGGTGCGGCCGGTCCTGTCGGCGGTATCGGAGTCGTAGACCAGGATGTTCACCGCGAAACCGGCGGGATCGACCGGCGCGGGCAGCTCGGCCAGCGGGATCTTCACCTCGACCGTGTAGCCGCGATACGGCTCGCTCACCCGTGCGGCGACCCGCAGGCCTGGGGCCGTCGCACTGGCCACGCCTTGCTCGTTGTCGGCGTCGCGCTCGGCGGCCGGTCCGCCCCGGCTCGCGGTGTAGGGCAGGATGCCGGCTTTGAACGTGGTCGAGGTGTCGTCGGAGTCGCCACGCGGATCCAGCGCGATCTCCACCGAGTCGGTGCGCCAATGCCTTTTGATGTCGTCGGCGGCCAACTCCGCGCCCTTGCGGTCGTCGGTGACCTCGACCAGCACGTACAGATCGTCGGCGTGCCTGGACAGCTTCGCGGTCGCCGCGCAGTCCCCCTCGCCCTGCCAGAGCGCCAACGGCAGTGCTGGACCGGGGTATTCGCCCGGCCCCTCGACGCCGTCGAGCACCGGCGCGGCAGGCACCGCGGGAATCACGGTGCGCGGGTTCGGCGGATAGGCGGGCTGCGCGCCATTGGCCAACCAGGGCAACCCGATTCGGTCGGCCCAGTCGCGGAACTCGGCGTACAGCGGTCGCAGTCCGGCCTGCGGGCGCACGGGCGCCTCGACGAAGCGGCCTTGCTCGGCAAGCACCGTGAACCAGTCCGAACCGAGTTCGCGCGGATCCGACGGCACCAGGGGCGGCTTCGCCGCGAAACCCTGTGTCAGATAAAGGCGGGTCGCGTCGCGCTCGACCTGTGCCCAGCTCGTGTCGTGCGCCCGCGACCGCGCCCCGGACCACACGCCGAACACCGGCAGGCCGCTGGCCGGATCGATCCGCCGCTGTTCGGCCGCCTCAGGCCCGAGCAGTGCGTCGAACCCGTAGTTCTGCGCCAGCAAGCTGCCGGGCCGCCACGGACGCAACCCTTCCTCGGCGAGCTGTTCCGGAAAGGCAAGCGGGTCCGCCGCGGCACGGAACGCCTCGATGCCAAGCCGCGCCGAAAGCTGGTGTCCACCATGCTGATCGAACGGACGCGGATCCATCACCACGATGGTGTGCGGGGTGGTCGAACGCACCAGTCGCACGAGCCGCGCCAGGGTGTCCTCGACACCCCACACGCGCGCGGTCAACGGGGCCGACAGGGTGTACCAGAAGTCGGGCTTGTCCAGGTAGAAGATGTTCTCGATGCCGAACGGCGCGGTGGCACGGCGCTCCTCGATCTCCCGGATCAAACCCAGCTCCGGCCCTTCCTCGAGACCCGCCGCGTTGCCGCCGCCCTCACCGCGGGTGATCGTCACGACGCCGGTGCGCCAGCCCCGTTCCTCGCGCCAGCGCCCGAAGGTGGACAGGTTGCTCGACTCGTCATCCGGGTGCGCACCGATGAACAGCACGTCGGTGTGGGCGGGATCGGTGCCGAGGCGCCGCGGCACCGACTCGGGCGCGCCGGCGACGAACCACGTCGCGGCCAAGCCCGCCGCCAGCACCGCGCGGCGACTCACTCGTCCCCCGCAGCCTGCCCCCGCGCAACCCATCGCTCGCCTCCCGTCAGTGTCCGTCGCACCGCACGAAATCAGAGATAGTAGAGCAGCCGATGCGGCCCGCCTGTGCTCCCGCGCACACTGATCCGAACTCCGTCCGCACATAACGGACATCGCGTGACGTACTCCACAAACCAGCCGTCGCGGCCTCGGCGACCCACTCCGGCCGGGGGATTCCGATCTCGAAACGATCAACGCGCGATCACGGCGGCTCGACACGATTCAACAGAGGTTGCCAGAAGATTGCTATTGCGTTTTCCTTTAATCAGAAGGGGAACCCATCTTTGCGGGTTCGACGCCACTACCTGACCCGACAAGGACCGGAAACTATGAAAAGGGTTGCCTTTCGGCGCGGCCTCATCGGCACTGCGGCGTGCACCAGCGCGATTGCAGCCGGATTGCTCATCGGCACGCAGGGCGTTGCCGCCGCCGATGCCGTCGCCGACAAGTCCCGGGTCGTCACCACCGACGACGGCTGGACCCTGACGGTGACCAAGACCAGCGAGACCCTCGATCGCTACCCCAATCTCGCCGCCACCATGTTCACCCGCGAAGGCTTCGTCTCGCTCAAGGCCATCGCCGAGGTCTCCGGTTCCGGCAGCCAGCCCGTCACCACCGGTCAGGTCAGCTTCGGCTATCAGATCGGCTGCCAGATCGACGTCTCCTCCGGGCTCACCACCAGCCTCGGTTTCTCCGTCGGCCCCAACGCCTCGCTCAACATCTCCTACCCGCCGAGCGTCAGCCTCGGCGTCAACGCCTCGGTGTCGCCGAACATCTCCACCACCCTCAAGCCCGGCTCCATCGCCACCGTCGAATTCGGTCGCAAGCAGCTCGCCACCGGCCGCGCCTCCATCACCATGGACCAGGTCGAGATCAAGGTCGACGCCTGCATGGGCCCGGTCTCCCTGCGCTCCTTCGCCACCGCCACCATCTCCACCCCCACCGCCGACAACACCACCACCGCCTACGGCGACCCCATCTGGCTCTGAGGTCCCGGTGCCCGGCGAGCGGAGAAAGCAGACGCACCGCGACGAGCCGTGCGTTCGCCGACCCGGTCGGGCGGTTGGGTGGGTCGATCGGGATGGCAGACGGGGTTCAGTACTCGAGGTTGGGGGCGATCGCGATTGAGGTGACCGGAGCGGGAATGCGACCCCGGCGGTGGGCCGGGGGGATCGTTGCGGTCGCGGGCGCGACGAGTCTGCTCGCGGCCAATTCGACATTGGTGGTCACCTGGCTGGTTCCGGTCGCGGACCGCGTGCGCGGCGGGGAGCCGTTGCGCTTCGACAACAGCCGCAAGCTGCCGGAGATCGACGTGACGCCCTGGTGGGCGCCGCGCGGCTATCCGTACTGGCTCGACCATCTCGGCATCGCGATGGTCGCCTGCGGCGTATTGGCGATACTGTTCGCGCCCATCCTGCTGACGCGCTTCGCCGCGACCCGCGTCGGACGCGTCGCCGGGCCGGTGCTCGCGGGAACACTGCTGCTCAGCTCGGCGACATCGGTGTTTCTGGTGCTCCGGTTCCGCGGCTTCTGGCAGGACCGGATCGCCCTCGGTGGCGGATTCCGTTTCGGCCCGGCCTTCTGGGCACTCGCGGCCACCGCGCTCCTGGCCGCGATGGCCCTGGGCCTCTATGCCTCGACCCGGATGGACGACTGAGGACTTCTCAGGACGCGGTGCGGTCGGCGAGCAGGGCACGGGTGATGCTCTCGAGCCGGGCCTCGGGGATGTCCCTGGCACCGTCGGCGTCGACGACCACCGCGCGGGGGTAGATGCCGCGCACGACGTCGGGACCGCCGGTGGCGGTGTCGTCGTCGGCGGCGTCGAACAGTGCCTCCACCGCGAGGTGCAGGGCACGCTCTTCGTCGATGTCGCGAGTGTGGGTCTTCTTCAGCGACGACTTCGCGAACAGCGAACCGGAGCCGACGGCGGCATAGCCGAACCGCTCCTCGCTGCGGCCGCCGACGACGTCGTAGGAGAAGATCCGCCCGGCCTGGTCGGGATCGGTGGCATCGAGGTCGTAGCCGACGAGCAGCGGGACGACCGCCATGTCCTGCATGGCCGCGGGCAGGTTGTCGCGCACCATCTTCGAGAGCCGGTTGGCCTTGCCCTCGAAGGTCAGCGACGCGCCCTCGATCTTCTCGTAGTGTTCGAGCTCGACCGCGAACAGCCGGATCATCTCGACGGCCGTGCCCACGGTGCCCGCGAATCCGGCCGCCGAATAGGTGTCGGTGATGAAGACCTTCTCCATGTCCCGGGTGGCCAGCAGATGGCCCATGGTGCCGCGCCGGTCACCGGCGAGCAGCACGCCGCCGCGGTAGGTGAGCGCGACGATGGTGGTGCCGTGCGGCGCGATGTCCTTCCCCGCGCGCGAGCCGTCGAACCGGTTCGACGGCAGCAGTTCCGGCGCGTTGCGGAGCAGGTATTCCGAGAACGAGGACGATGCGTGCCCCTCGTCGAACCAATCCGTCATCGCGGTCCTCCTCGATACTCAACACCAAAGCCGGGTATCGACCCTACCCGCTGCACGAGCGCGGCACCGTCGCGCGCAGCGGAAGCCACCGGCACGCAACCGGATTGGCAGCCCTGTGTCGCACCCGGCGACCCCGAACCGCCCGAACCGCGTCGACCTGCCCCGATACCGGATCTACCCGGACGTCCGTACACCGTCAGGTATGACACCGACGCACCCGTGTCCGCCGAAATGACGACCCCGGCAACGACCAGCGGCCGATGTCGTGAGCGGGCCTGACCACGCAGAATCTGTGGTGCCGGTCGTGATCACAAGCATTCTGTAGGGAAACTCTTAGCCGCAGGGGATTTGATACCCGGGTATAGCGGTGCGGGTAGCCCGCCACGACCCCGCCGAAGCGTTCTCGAACCACCTGATGAATGGAGAAAGACAGTGCCTGCGACGTTCCAGAGTCCCGTCACCGCGGCCGGCGTGCACGCAGCGCACGACTACCGCGAACGCGGCTGGACCGTCACCGAGACCGCCAACGGCCGCTGCCTGATCACCGGCGAGCGGGTCGCCGCGGTCGAACTCACCGGTGAGCTGGCCGGTGACGTCTCCCGGTTCATGCACGCGAACAACCTGCTCGGCCCGGTCGTCGAGTTGCCCGGCGCGCGTCGACGCGAATTGCACCTGGTCGTCGGCACTGCCAAGGCGGCGCGTGCGATCGCGGCGTTGCGCGAGGCGGGGGCCGTCGTGCACACCGACGGCGCGAGCATCCCGCTGCCGCCGACCCGGCTCGCCAACGGCACCGCCTGCTGGAAGATCGCCCCCGACCAGGCCCGCTGGGTGCCGCCGGTGGTGGCGATCGCCGCGGCGGCCCGGGCCGCCGCCACCGCACGCGCACGACAGCTCGCCGGCGTGGCTTGCTGAAGCTCAGCCCATCAGCCCGGATTGTCAAATCCTGGCCGCGAGAACCGCGAATCTCGTCGAGGTGCACAACCATCGACGAGGGTCTACGAATTACCAGGATTCGAACAGTCACATTGAGTCAATTGTCAATAGCGCCACGGGCGCGCGATGCATTGTGATGAGGCGATGGAACGAGTGCACCTGACGTTGTTTCGCCGCGTCCGCACGGTGCCGACCCAGGTGCGGCAGGTCACGGTGCTGCAGCGCGCCGGGGCGATCGATCTGCGCCGCCCGGATCAGCTCGCACACACCAGCCGTTCGGTGCGCGAGCTGGGACCGATCGCGGGGCCGGTGCAGGTCGCGGCGCGGCGCTACCCGGACCGGATCGCGCTCGTCGACGAATCCGGCCTGCTCACCTATCGCGAACTCGCGCACAGCACCAACGCGCTGGCCCAGTCCTGGCTGGCCAACGGCGTCTCGGCGCGGACCCGGATCGGCGTGCTGTGCCGCGATCATCGCGGCCTGGTACAGGCCTTGATCGCCGGTGCGAAGATCGGTGCGCGGGTGGTGTTGCTGCACACCGGCTTCGACGCGAATCGACTGGCCGATGCCGTCGCGGGCGAGGGCGTCGGGGCGATCCTCGCCGACGACGAGTTCGCCTCGGCCACAGCGGAGCTCGGCCCCGAGGTCAAGCGTCTAGACACGCTCGCCGCGAAACACCGGGTCGTCACCCCGCCGCCCGTGCCCGCGATCCAGGGCGGCTTCGTGATGCTCACCGAAGGCACCAGCGGACCGCCGAAGGGGGTACCGAGCCAAGCCGAAACCCCGTTGGCCGCAGCACAATTGTTGGAGCGAGTGCCATACCGCAGCGGTGGCGTCACCCTGCAGTGCGCGCCGCTGTTCCACCGTGCGGGGTTGACGCAGTTCATCACGTCGCTCTCCCTCGGGTGCACGGTGGTGCTGCACGGCCGGTTCGACGCCCGGCGCGCCCTGGCGCAGATCCAGGAGTACCGCTGCACCGCAGTCGTTTTGATGCCAGCAATGCTGCGTGGACTGCTGGACATCGGTGCCGAGGAGATCCGGGGACACGACACGAGCAGCCTGCGCCTCCTCGTGTGCGCGGGCGACAGCCTGCCCTCGGCGCTGGGCTCGCGCGCCGTCGAACTGTTCGGTCCGGTGCTCTACAACGTCTACGGGCGCACCGAGACCGGCATCGCCACCGTCGCCACCCCGCAGGACTGGATCGCGGCGCCGGGCACCGTCGGCAAGCCACCGGCCGGCGTCATCGTGCGGCTCTTCGACAACGGCGTGCCGGTAGCCACTCCGGGCATCAAAGGCACTGTGTACGTGGGCAGCTCGCGCACTGCCAGCGGATACTCCGGGAGCGGCGAGAACGGCGCCGACGGGCTCGTTCGCACCGGCGACGTCGGACATTTCGACGCGTCGGGCCGGCTGTTCATCGACGGCCGCGCGCACGACATGATCGTCTCCGGCACCGCGATCGTCTTTCCCGGCGAGGTCGAGGACGTGCTGCATCGGCACCCCAAGATCACCGAGGCCGCCGTGCTCGGCGTTCCCGACGACGAACTCGGCGAGCGCCCGGCCGCGTTCCTCATCGCCGACGGCGATCTCGGCGGCGACGAGGTCCGTGCCTACCTCGCGGATCGCCTCGCCCACAGCAAGGTTCCCCGCGATATCCGGTTCGTCGAGGAACTCCCCCACACCGGCATCGGCACGCTCGACCGCGGCGCCCTCGCGGCGATGGCCCTGGCCGACCTCGCACCACCGACCTCACTCTGACCTGGCCAATCCCGGTGCCAGGTGACGACGGATTCGCCGCCGCCGCGCAACCCTGGAATCGCGCCATCACCCAACCAGTGGCCGCGGTGGTCGAGGCCGCCGCTCTCGACGAGGCCACGCTGTCCCGATCGCGGGCGATCAGGCGGGCGCGTGACCCGCGGTCGGTGATGCGCACGAACTTCCCCGGTGCTCGGCTGACGGCATCGACGGCGCTGCGCTTCCACGCGGCGAGTGGAGCACTAAGTTATCGATTCTTCTTCACAGAGCAGGACGGAGATCTTCGCGAGAAGCACCTGCCGGTCGCAGCAGATATTCAAGTTATGCATCGATATTCCCCGAAATATCCGAACTCGACCCGAACCAGCCCCTGCCTTGATAAGTTAATGACAATTCTCACACTCTAAGCGCGGATCGGCGCGACGCGTTCCGGCCCGGCGCGACAGGGTGGCGTCAACTCAGCGAGGAGTATCGCCATGGATCGAATCAGCAGACGGAACGCGTTGAAGGTCGGCGCGGCAGGCGCGGCAGGCGCGCTGGCGGCGACGGCACCGGTACGGGCGCAACCGTGGACGTGGTCACCGGACGGTTCGGTGGCAGGCAGCGGCGCCGGCGCCGACCCGCTGACCGTGTGGGATCCCGAGGCAGACCAGGTGGTCGCGGCGCTGCTGGAACGCCATGAAGTGGCCGGGGTCAACGACGCGCTGCGCACCTGGACCCGCAACAGCCAGCCGCTGCCTGCCGAATTGCCCACGGAGCTACGCGATTTCATGGAGTACGCGCGCAGGCTCCCGCCGTGGACCGACCAGGGCAAGCTCGGCACCGCGATCGAGTTCAACAAGAAGCGGGGGCTGTACCTCGGCGTGCTGTACGGGTTGGCCAGCGGCATGATGAGCACCGTCATCCCCAAGGAGGCGCGGGCGGTCTATTACTCCAAGGGCGGTCACGATCTGAAGGACCGCATCTCCAAGACCGCGAAGCTCGGCTACGACATCGGCACCGCGAATGCCTATGCCCCCGACGGCGAAATGGTCGTGACGTGCGTCAAGACCCGCCTGGTGCACGCCGCCGTGCGGCATCTGCTGCCGCAGTCCCCGCACTGGATGCACGCGGCGGCCGAGGACATCCCGATCAGCCAGAACGACCTGATGGTCACCTGGCACAGCCTGCCGACCACCGTCATGAAGCACCTGCGGGCGTGGCAGGTGCCTATTCCCGCGCACGAGTCGGAGGCGTTCCTGCACTCGTGGCAGGTCTGTGCGCACCTGCTCGGCGTCCGCGACGAGTACATTCCCGGCTCATGGTCCGAGGCGGACGCGCAGGCGGCACAGGTCCTCGACCCGATCATCGCGCCGACTCCGGAAGGCACCGCCCTGGCCGATCGGTTGCTGCGGCTCGGCGTGCATCTCGACCTCGCGGTCCTGAGCAAACCGGTGCTCGGCGCGTTCACCCGATTCCTGCTCGGCGACAGGATCGCCGACGGATTGGCCATCCCCAGGGAACCGGTCTGGGATCCGCTGCTGCGGGTGAGCTGGGGCCCGTTCATCGCGGTGCGCGAAGGACTGCTGCCCGTGGTACCGCTCGCGCCGGAAGCCTACTGGTTGTTCGACGAATTCCTGCGCCAGGCCGCCCTGATCTATCTGGCCGAGCTCCGGCTGCCGATCAGCATAGAAATCCCGCAGTGGAATAGAGATATGAACCAGCCCCCACGCTGAAAATCCGCGACTTGCCGCTCGAAGAACGGCATATCGATTCGGCCGTCGCGATAATCCAGTGCACTGCCTTCGACGCACCGCGTCGTCCCGCAAAGGAGAAGGTCATGAGCTGGAATAAGAACAACCGGCAGCTGCACCGCTGGATGTCGATGACGTTCACCGTGACCGTCGTCATCGCGTTCGTCGCCGCGGCACTCGGAGCCACCGAATCGGCCCCGTGGATTTTCTACCTGCCACTCGCACCGCTATTCCTCCTGATGGGCACCGGCTGGTACATGTTCGTCCAGCCCTACCGCGCGAAACGCCGCGTCACCCGCCAACCGTGACGCCAGGCTCCCGGCCGGACGCATACAACCGAACGTCGGTGGTAGTTCCCTGCGAAAGGGCGCGACAGCGGCCACCGGTCTCGGATCGCGCCATCGGCGTCACCGACTGAGGAGGATCACCATGTTCATCGGCTCTCACCTGCGCACACTGACGGTCGGCGCGGCGCTGGCCGTCGCGCTGATCGGCGGTGGCGCGACGGCCACAGCGGAACCCGCGGTCACCGAGCAGCAGGCGCTCGACGCGGCACGCACCGCGCTGATGGGCGCGACCGTGCAATCGATCGAATTCGACACTTCCGACGGCACGCCCAAATGGGAGATCGACGTCATGACGCGAACGGGCGGCGGCTACGAGGTGGCGATCGACGCCCGCACCGGCACAATCGTTTCCATTGATCAGGACAACGGCTGACCGCCGACGCCAGAAGCTGAACGACACCCGCGCATTCGCCGGACGGGTGCGGTGGCGGTCTGGATAATCGGGTGGGTGCCTGACGCGGGCATGCTGGTCGAGAGGGGACGCCGGTGTCGGAGGCACGATCATTCGCGGTGGGCACGATGGCCGGGGTCAACCCGCCGCTGAGCGCCGGGCGCTTCGTGGTGCGGATGGCCCGGCTCGGCAAGCTGGATTCGGTGCTGGCCCCGGATCATTTGATCAGCATCTTCCCGCGGGCCATCTGGGATACCGAATTCACGCCGCAGGCGAAGCAGATCAGCAGCCCGGACGAACAATTCGATTACGCTCCGCTGCTCGCGCACCTGGCGGCGGGCGCAGGGCGGGTGCAGTTGGGCGTCGGGGTGGCGGACCCGCATCGCCGACATCCGGTGCTGCTCGCCCAAACCTTCGCCACCCTCGCGCACATGACCAAGGCGCCGCCCATCCTCGGCCTCGGGTCGGGGGAACGAGAGAACCTCGATCCCTACGGGTTCACCTGGAATCGCCCGGTCGCTCGGCTCGAGGAGGCGCTGCAGGTGATCCGCGCGGCGCTCACCTCGACCGAACCGCTCGACTTCGCCGGGAAGTACTACCGAATCGACGGTGCGCCGATGGATCTGCGCCCGCCTGCGGGCCGGATGCCCCAGATCTGGCTCGGCGCACACGGACCACGGATGCTCGAACTGACCGGACGCTACGCCGACGGCTGGTATCCGTGGGAGACCCAGTCACCGCAGGAGTACGAGCGACGACTTGGGCTGGTGCACAACGCCGCCCGCGCCGCCGATCGCGATCCGGCCGCCATCGTTCCCGCGCAGATGATCCAAATGCTCACCGCGCGAACGCAGTCGGGCATCCAGCGGTTGCTGCGCGCGTCGTCGATCCGCTACCTCGGCCTGCTCGCACCGCACCCGGTGTGGGACCGCTGTGGCGCGAAACATCCGTTCGGCGAAGGCTTTCGGGGGCTCATTGATCTCATGCCGCACCGGCTGACCAGAGCCGAGGTGCGCGCGGCCATCGCGGAGGTGCCCGACGAGGTGCTGCACGAGTGGCTGATGATCGGCACGCCCCCGGAGATCCTGCGCCGCATCCACGCCCTGGCCGATGCGGGGCTGCGCCATGCCATCGTCTTCCCCACGGCCGCTTTGGTTTCCGCCGCGGACGCCGCCTTCGGCTACGGTGTCGTGCTCTGGCTGGCGGCGCGCCTGCGCCGCCATTGAGCAGCCCGGTTCACTCGGGTGGGTCTTCGTCGAGTTCGGTGCGGCGGCGGACCGCGCCGATCACGGCGCGCAGCTGTGCGAGGTCCGCACCGGTACAGGCCTCGAGGTCGCCGGGAAACAGCGAGGTGGCGTGGCGGCGCTTGATCTCGTGGATCTGCTGGGCCGCTTGCTGGTCGCACACCTCGTACGCCATCTTCTCCAACTGCGGGACCATGCGGTCGTACCAGGTTCCCCCCGCGGATCGGTGCGATGCCGCGCTCTGCCGCGCGGCCACGGCGTCGGCCGAGGTGGCCGTCGGGTACTGTTCGGGCTCCACCCCACAAGGGTGACCGAATTCCGATACGACTGCCCCAAGAACAAGATTCATTGCTGAGGGATTGCCCGATGAGCGACCCGAGAACGCGCCGGTACCGAAGCTTACGGCGCCCGGCGGCCGAAGTCGGCGCGGAAGCCCGCCGCGTCGAATTCCTTGCCCGCCAACCCTGGTAGCGCTCCCGAGGACAGCACCGTGAGCTTGTTCGGCGTCCACGCGAACCAGGTGTGGGTCGGATAGTCGAGCAGCAGCCTGGCCGCGGCGGGCCTCGGCAGGCTCGTCTCCTCCACGCCGGTCGCCATCGCGCGCGGCCGATACGGCGGCGTCGGCTCCAGCTGCATGGTGTCGGGCGCGTCACGTCCGGAAATACGCACCGGCACAGCGATATACGACTCGATGCCGACGTGCTCGACGGTCACCGACCGGTCGGCTCGCGGGTCGGTCGCGTACACCGTGACCGCCGCACCGACCCGCCGCGGCACGGCATCGCCCGTGGCACCTGGGTCCTGCGAGCGGCGGAACGAGACCGCGAGGCGTTGCGCCTCCGGCGCGTCGAGCGCGCGGTCGATCGCCGCCTGTTCCGGTTCGATGAGCCAATTCCCCACGGCCCGATCATGATTCGAACATCCGGCGAGCACGAGCCCGGCGGCGAGCACGAGCGCCGCGCGCCACCCGTTCATCGGGCCGCGATGCCGTAGTCTTCGCCGAACCACACCCAGTCCGGGTTCTGGGTGTAGGAATCGAGCGCCTGCGTGACGCTGCGGCGCGAGGTCGGCCACGGGTCGCCGTAGGTGATGGTGCCCGCGTCGACGTCGAAGCCGTAGATCACCTGCGCGTGCCCACCGCCCGCCGTCCACGCGATACCGGTGAGGATCGGCCGGTTGGCCGAGATCTCGTCGACCACCTTCGTCATCGACAGCGGAGCGCCGACGGCCGCGCCGAAGCCGATCTTGCGGAACGCTGCGGCGATCTCCTCCAGCGACGCCTGCTGATCGGGGCAGCTGCCCGACGCGTCCGCACCGTGCACCAGTGCGCAGTACTGACTTTGACTGATCGGCTTGTGCAGATACGTCGCGATGGACGAACCGTCGGCCGCCCAGCACCACTGCGCCGCGCTCTGCGTCTGCTGTAGGTACGGCAACGTCTGCGCACCGAAGACGGCCGAGCGTGGTTCGGGAACCGCCGGTAGTCCCGGCGTCACCACCAACCCGAAGGACCGCCCCCCGGCCCACCCGGCCGCGTCCGGATCGGCGGCCGCGCTCGCGTGCACCGCGAGGGCCAGGCACAGTGCGGCGGGCGCGCAGAGCAGTTTCCATTTCGATGCCACATCTCATCCTTCCGAGCGCCCCGCTACTTCCCGACGGAAATGTACTGGCACGCTACACATTCCCTATCCAGGCCGCAATATGTTCGCCGCCCGCGCACGGACAATTGGGCGAGTTGCCTGAATTTACTGGCGAGACATCGCTGTTAACGATTCCTTAAATGAATCAGACCGATTTGTACGTTGCCGCCGCGCCCACTACGTGAAACACTCCTTGTTCAGTTCACTGCTCGTTCCATTCGGAAGCGTTCGAACTCCGCTCTCTCCCTGTCGTGTTCGACGATTCCTGTCCAATTATTCCTGGAGGAACCTTGCATAATTCGCGATTGTCCACCGCACTCGTCTGCGCGGTGGGGATCAGCCTCGCCCTGCCCGCTCTCGCACACGCGGAACCGGAAAAGCCCGAAATCGCCCACCACGCCTTCGGGCTCGACCGGACCGCCGCGCGCGACAGCCTCAGCCGCGACACCACCGTCGGCCTGGCGCTGCCGGTGCAGGTGGGCGCGGTCGGGGCACCGCCCGCGTCGTACTCGTTGCGGCAGTACGCGTTACCCGCGGGCGATCAGGGACCGGTCGGCTCGTGCGTGACCTGGGCGACCGGCTACACCGGCTACGGCATTCTGATGCACGAGCAGCAGATCGCAGGCAGTCCGATGGCGCCGATGTTCATCTACTCGCAGATCGCGAAGGGCAACGACGAGGGCACCTACGCCGGCGTGGCACTGCCGTTGGAGCAGCAACAGGGCATAGACACCAAAGCCGACTATTGGCAGGGCGATTTCGACTACACCACCCAGCCCGACGCCGCGGAACGCGCGAACGCCGCGCACTACAAGCTGTCCGGCGCCAAGGATCTCACCAAGGGCGATATCGTCACCAATATCAAGAGCGCGATCGCCGCCGGCCTGCCGGTACCGTTCGGATTCGAGGTCAGGGAGAGTTTCGAAAGCCTCGACGGCACCAATTACAATTACAACCCGTCCCGCGGCGAGCGGATTCTCGGCGGGCACGAGGTCACCATCGTCGGCTACGACGCCAAAGGCGTGACCATCGAGAACTCCTGGGGCCCGAATTGGGGCAACAACGGATACTTCACCGCCCCATGGTCTTTCATCACGGGTAACGACGTGAACGAGATCCACTCGATGGGCAGGCTGATCCCGGCCTGAGCGACGCGACGCGACGGCACCATGGCGGGAAATCCGCCATGGTGCTTGTCATTTCGGCGGCAACGCACCCAACCCGGACAGCGCCCCGCGATGCAGGTGTTCGATGATGTTGCGCGGTTTGCGCTTCGGGTCGCTGCGGTAGTACGCGGCGCCGGACTCGTACACGACGTAGGCCGCACCGCCATAGATCGCCATCCCCTCGGACATACTCGGCGCGCGGAAGCACGCCAGGCGTGCGGTGTCGAGCGCGCGGTCACCGGCACCACGCCGGACGACATAGATGTTGCTGCGGTAGGGACGGCCGTAGGACGTGCTGAACAGGAACAGATCATCGGTGACGGCCAGGCCTTGAGTCTTCTCGGGAACCTCCCACGGGCCTTCGCGTCCGGTCAGCTCACCGTTCATGCCGACTCGGTAGGAGTACATCGCTCCCCTGGTGTCGGTGTCGAATTGCCCGGTCCACAGCGTATCGCCGTGTTTGCCGAGGAACGAGGACCCGCCATCGACCACGATGTCGTCGCCCACCTGGGCCAGGTGGGCGGAGTCGGTGATGGCCTGGCGCAAGCGGTCCAGCCGATACTTCCGAACCCGCTTGCCCTGGCTGCCGGACACGTACGCCCAGCCCTGCTCCTCGAAGATCGCGATGCCACCGGCATGGGTCGCGTCGATCCGCGCGGCGCCGACCCGCCGACCCGTCTTCGCGTCGAGACCGATGATGAAGGCGTCGTTCTGGCTCTTCGGCGCGTACGCGCTGATCAGCAGCAGGTCGTCGGTTCCGTTCCAGCGCGACCAGGTCGCCAGCCCCTGCGGGACATGGGTGTCCAGGTCGGAAACGGTGTGGCTGCCCTTGAAATGACTGTCGTAGGTGTCCGAGGCACGGGGGCCGTTGTAGAAGGAATCAGTGCTGGACACGTGCTCGTCGCAGGAGATCGCGGCGGCGGGCGCGTTCGGTGCGCCCGCGGCGGCGAGCGCGGGCACGGCGAGGGTGAGTGCCGAGAAGAGCGCCACCACACCGCCTATCGTCCCGGTCGCACGTTCGGTGGTGTATCGATCGAAGGTCATACGGGTCATCGCTCCCTCGCCGGGTCGGCAGATCCTCGCGTAACACGTCCGCTCGTCGGGCGGCCGTTGTCCGCCCGCCACCATGCTGCGATCCGGCGACCGTCGCCGCAATGGCGAACGCACCAGCCCGGCGGCACGCCCGTTGTGCACTGTGCCGAGACCGTCACCACGCGTTGTTCCCGGCATACCACCGCGACGCGCGGCCACACCCACGGTCGGGCGGGTGCCGCGAACGCTGTGGTGGAATGACCGGATGGGACCGGACCGCGGGCACGGGCGCGTCATGGCGACCGCTCGACTCGTCGCGGCACTGCTGCTCGGCACGGCGCTGACCGGCTGCGTCGAGCGCGGCCCCGACTCCGTCCCGAGGACGCCGTCGACCGAGACGGTCATGAGCGCGCCGTCGGCCGAGGCCGTGGTCGGCCGCAGCGACACCACCCTGCTGCTGCGTGGCAGGCCCTGGTGGCCCGCCGGTTTCAACGCCCCGCAGCTGGCCACGAAGTGGGCGATCAACATCGGATGCGGGGCGCAGGTCGACCTGGACGACTATTTCGGCAAGCTGCCGCCGAACGCGTTGACCAGGGTCGGCATCTTCCAGGCGCTCGCGGTCGACAAATCGACCGGGCGACTGGACTTCTCCGCCGCCGACGCGGTGTTCGCGGCGGCGCAGCGGCACGGCCAGTTGATCCTGCCGGTGCTCGTCCCGCAGAACGGCGACTGCGACGACCAGGTGTTCAAGCAGCGCCAGTGGTACGTGCGCGGCTGGACCGAGACCACACCGGTCCCCGGCCGCACCGTGCTCAGCACCCGCGACTGGATCATCGCCGCGGTGAACCGCTGGCGCAGTTCGCCGGTGCTCGCGGGGTGGGAGGTCGTCGGCGAACCGGAACCGAGCCTGTGCGGCGCGGGCAACTGCTCCGAACGGGCCCGTAGCTGCCCGCGCGACGCCGCGGCGGTGCTGCGCCGGTTCATGGACGAATCCGGCGCGCTGATCCGCTCGCTCGACCCGCACCGGCTCATCTTCGCCGGCTTCATCGGTGGCGGCCAATGCGGCACGGCCGGTACCGATTTCGCCGATGTCGGGATGTCGCCGCAGATCGATGTGCTGGAGTACCACGACTACTCCGACGACGACGTCGCGTTGCCCGGCGACCAGCGCGACGGTTTGGCGACCCGGCTGCGGCAGGCCCGCGCACTCGGGAAACCGTTGCTGGTGGCCGAGATCGGTATGCACGCGGGCTCCTGCCGCAGCTTGGCCGAGCGCCGCGACAGCATCGGCGCGAGCCTGTCCGGTCAGCGGGCCGCGGGCTCGGCGGGCGCGCTGATCTGGGCGTTCGTGCCCGACCCTCGGCCCGAGGAATGCACCTTCGATGTCGGACCCGACGACCCGCTCTGGTCGCTGGTCGCCGAGCGGATCACCCTGGGCTGAGCCGGATCCGGTGCCGCCGGATCAGGAGGCGCCGAGCACCCGGTACAGGCGCCAATCCGGCTCCCCCGCACCATCGTTGGGTATCTCCATGGCCAACGTGGCGATCTCCGCGCCGTTCTCGTACAGCGTCGGGTATCGCCGGTTGACCGCGTCCGAGGTGCCGCGACCGGTGGCGGGGACCGCGAGGATGTAGCGCACGCCGCGCTCGGCGGGACGGTTGAGCACCCGCACGAAATCCCGGTCCGAGGGCACCACGAACTGATCGGGACGCCGCGAGGCGATCACCACAGAGAAGCCGAAGACGGTGTCCATCAGCACCGAGCCACGCGGCAGCCGCATGGCGTCGAGATAGTCGGCGACCTTGCGCCCGGTGGAGAAGGTCGCGGCGATCCGGCGCTTGTCGGCATAACGCGGAGAAGCGTTGTACGGCTGGGGAAACAGGACCGCACCGAGGGCGTACTCCTGCACGGCCAGATCGTGGTTGTTCATGCCCGCCGCCGTCACGGGCAGCGATGCGGCCAGCAGCGCCACCGTCGCGACCAGCGCGGCGGCCGGCGCCTTCGGTCGTGGCGGCGGGACGAGGGCGGCCGGGCCGGGCCGGTGGCTCGGCGGGCGCCGCCGTACCGGTACGACGCATAGCGCGAGGACCGCTGCCAGCGGAATGGCCGCCACGTAGAAGCGCAGGAACGCGAACGTCGACCCGGACAGGTAGCTCATCGTCTGGAAGGCAAGCACCGCGCCGCACAACAGGATCGGTGCGCTCACCGTGAGATCGCGCCTGCGCACCGCGAGCGCGCACGCGATCGGCAGCAGCAGCGGCAGCGCGGGACCGAGCACCGCCATCGAGGCGATCGAGTATTGCAGCGCCGCGGCCTTTTCCGCCGCCGAGGTGGCGCCGGACTGGGCCAGAATGGCGGTGTTGCCGTACTGCGAGGTGAACTGCTGGAACGCCTGGCCGGTGATCAACCAGCTCGTGCCTGCCCACACCACGAAGGCGAGCACGATCGGCGCGAGCAGCACCACCAGATCCATGGCGACGCCGGACCATCGGTGCGCGCAACCCCGCCGGCGCAGGCCGCCGAGCACGGCGACGAGCAGCGCGGCCGCCGCCGCGGGCGCCAGCGCGTCGTACCGGGTCAGGTAGGCCAGCCCGAGCGCGATGCCGCAGGCGGTCAGGTCGTGCGCGCCGTCGGTGTACACCCAGCGCATCAGCCTGCGCACGGCCCAGCACAGGCAGAACAGGAACGGCGCCTCGCTCATGCCGTTGCCGCCGTAGCAGACCACCATCGGGTTGAGCACGAAAAGCGCTGTGACGCACAGGGTCAGCCACGGCGGCGCGCCACGATCGGCGCCGATGCCGTAGATCATGGTGGCCGCGCCGCCCATGAACAGCGCCGACATCAGCACGCCGGACAGTCCCCAGGTGGTGATCGCCGGCAGCAGCGGCTCGAACGCGACCATCGGCAGCTGTGCCAGCGACGTCAACGGCGTGAAGACGAAGCCGATGGCCGACAGGTGTGGGTCGCGGCTGAACAGCGCCGCCTGGGTGGCCGAGACCCGGCTCAGCGCATCGCCCATCAGGAAGCCGCGCCCGGCCGTCAGCCAGGTGCCGGTGACCAGATACAGCAGTGTGGCCGCGCCGAAGATCGCCGTCGGCAGCCGCCGCCCCGCGGTCATTTCGCCGCCTCCGACGAGGTACCGAGACCGTGAAAGGTCTTCTCCCAGTACGACGGATTACGCAGCAGCTGCCAGCAGCCCTTGGTCGAGGCGATGCTCATCATCAGCCAGTAGAGCGGCGAGGTCAGACAGGCGACCAGCAGATCGGGCCGGTTGTTCTCCCGGCAGGCCAGTAGATTCATGTAGACCGTCGCGGCGTTGCCGATGACCAGCGCGATGAGCGCGGGGAAGTAGACGACCGAGGGGAACAGACTGCCGATCACGCTGGGCTGCCCGAGGATCCAGGCGATGCTGATGAACCAGAACACCAGATTCAGGCAGGCGATGATCGGCGTGCCTGCGAGGATCAGGGTGAAGCGGACGAAGCTGACGGTTCCGATGCTGCGCCACAACCGCATCGGCCGCCGGGTGTGTACAAGCCAGCTCTGCAGATAGCCCTTGTACCAGCGCGAGCGTTGCCGGACCCAGTTGATCGGATCGGGGTTGGCCTCCTCCAGCGTTATCGAGTCGATGACCGCGGTCGAGTATCCCGAGGCGGCGATGCGCACCCCCAGGTCGGCGTCCTCGGTGACGTTGTAGGGATCCCAGGCGCCGATCGCGGTCACCACCTCGCGGTTGAAGTGATTCGAGGTGCCGCCCAGCGGAATCGGCGCGCGGCTGCGCATCAACCCGGGCAGCAGGAACCCGAACCACAGCCCGTAGTCCATGGTGAACCACGCGGTGAGCAGGTTCTGCTTGGCGTTGTGGAAGGCGAGCTTGGCCTGGATGCAGACCACCGAGGGCGGCAGTTCGGCGAAAGCCGCCACGACCCTGCGCAATTGGAGCGGATCGGGGATGTCCTCGGCGTCGTAGATGGTGACGATGTCGCCGGTGGCCCGCTGCAGCCCGTAGTTGCACGCCTTGGGTTTGGTGCGCGGGTCGGCCGCGGGCACGAGTACCACGGTGATGTGTTCGTTTCCGCCCGTGCCTATTCCGGCGGCGCGGGCGGCGTCGATGGTCGGCGCGTCGTCCTCCTCCAGCAGGAGCAGCACCTGCAGCCGGTCGCGCGGATAGTCGATGGCGCTCAATGCGCCGATGAGGTCGCCGACCACCTCGGGCTCGCCGTAGGCCGGCACCAGGATCGTGTAGGGCGGCAGCTGCTCGTCGGTGAGCGCGCGGGCGCGTTCGTCGTCCACGGTCATGATCGCGTCGCGATCCATGCCGCGCGTGAAGATCAGGACGCGGTCGGCGAGCACCACCAGATAGCCCAGGGTGCACACCGCGACAAGGACAGTCAGCGTTTCCAGCGGGAAAACCACCGCACAGCCGACGATCACGAGCAGCGCGAGCAGCAGGGTGTTGCGCTGCCAGGGCAGGAACGCGACCGACGCCGAGGCCATCGGGTCGGACTCGCGCAGGCCGTGCACCGCCGCGTGCAGCGCGCGGGCCTTGAACGGCTCGGATTCGGGATCGAGTGCGGCGGTCACGGCTGCTCGGTTCTGGTGCGCACGATGTTCTGGGCGAGTGTCGTCAGCATCTCCCGGTCCTTGTGCTCGGAATCGGCCTCCACCGAACTGGATTGCGAGTCCAGGACGATGGCGTTGCCCCGCAGGAACTGATTCATCAGGTTGTCGAAGTTCGCCGTGATCGAGCGTTGCGGCACCGGGAACTCGGCCTCCGGCAGGTGGTTGTCGGCGGCGATCAGGCTGATCCGCTCCGCACCGCCCTCGCCACTCCAATTCCAGCTCAACCAGGTCCAGCTCAGCAGCCTGCGGTCGTCGAGCACGGTGTTGAGCCGGGCGGTGATGCCGTGGCCGAGGTCGATCAGCGCCGGTGGGCTGATCCGCGGCTGCACCAGCCGATAGAGCACGAACTCCGGGTATCGGTCGATCGCGTCGCCGTCGCTGGAACGCACGGTGTCGATCGCCACGCGGCGGCGCCGGGATTCCTTGTCCCAGTCGGGATTACCGCGCTCGGCCCGGATCATCCTGCGGGTGAACACCGCGTCCTGCCCGAGATACCTTCGTGCCCACGGGTATTCCTGCTCGTTCAAAAGCTGCCAGCCCGGCGGCGCCGCGTCCGGACGGGCGATCACCAGGCCGGGCACCCGCGGAAAACTCCGGTCGTAGTCGGCGGGCAGCGGGATGATCGCCAGCAACGCCGCCACGATCACCACCGTCACCGCCGCGCTGCGGGACTGCGCCGCGGTGAGCGGCTCCATCCGACGATCCAGCGGTTTCATCGAACGTCCCCGGCGCACATCGACATACATCGCCAAACCGACGAGGAAACCCGCGCTCACCGACGGAACCGCCTGATAGACCAGGATCGGCGCCTCCGGGAACCAGCCGCGCAGTACGAGCAGGAGCACCGCGCCGAGCACGACCACGCCCAGCACGGCGACCGCGGCCCGAGCCCGGGTACGCGCGGCGCCGATGCCCGTGCCGAAGGCCGCGAGCAGCACCATGACGAAACCCGCGGCTACCCGGCCGCCGCCGAAGGTGACCATCAGCAGCGCGTACAGCGGTGGAAAGGCCGCGAGCAGCAGCAGCCAGGCGGGCCAGAATCGGAAGACCGGTCGCAACCCGAACAGCAGCACGCACCCCGAGATCAGGAACAGCCACGCGGCCAGCACGTCCAGATGCAGCAGTTCGTACTGGTAGCGGTAGCGGGGCACCAGCAGACCGAGCACGGCCGCGCTCATGCCGAGACCGATCAGCCCGACGATGATGTCGGTCTGCCGATCGTGGATCGGCAGTTCCGGACCGCGCCGCAGCGCGATGCCGATGGCCGCGAAGGCCGCGAGCACCGGCAGCACGTAGATATAGCCGAGATAGGAGCCTTGCCGGATGTCCTGCACCAATTCGGCCCAGGTGAACCAGAAGGCGGCGACGGTGGCCAAGCCGATCAGCAACGCCCATCGCAGGACGATTCCGGCGATGGTTTCGCGCGCGTGCCGTGGGCCCGCCGAGCGCGCCATCTCAGCGCCTGCGACGACGCAGCATCAGCAGCACGACCGCCGCGACGAGCACGCCGACGACCAGCAGCACGCCGGCGGCGATCGCCAGCATCCTGGCGACGGATTCGCCCGAGACCGACGCACCGGTCGCGTCCTTCGAGACCGCCGACGGATCGAAGAACTCCGGCTCGCGCCCCTCCGCCTGGAACAGCACCGAGCCCGAGAGCCGGGACCAGCGGCGCGAATCCGCGTCCAGCCAATCCAGCGCCCTGTCGAGCTGCTCGGGCGTATTGGTCGAGGTGGCGACCACCACGGTGCGCCCGCCCGACCAGGTGGTCTGCAGCGAACCGAACGGCGTTGTCGGGTCGATCCGGACCGTGGCCTTGGTACTGTCGTCGGTCACGATCAGCGTGTCGTTGTCCTGGCTGAGCGGCAGCTGGATCGAGTCGGGCAGATCGCCGGTGGCCGTGATCAGCACGGCGGGCTTCTTCCCGCGCGCGGCGGCGTCGAAGCCGACCAGTTCGGGCCGCAGCGGCACCGCGGTCAGCCGCTGCAATCCGGTCAGGATCTTGATCGCGCGCAGGGTGTCGGTGAAACCCGGTGCGCGCAAACCGACTTGGAACTCGGGCAGCAACGCCTGCGGCAGCGCGCCGAATCCGGCCGGCACCGGTGGCGCGGCGGACGCGCTGGTCACCTCGCTGTCGGGATCGATGGTCAGGGTGACCGGCTGCTCCAGGCCACAGCCGTGCGTCAGCCCGGTCTGATGGAAGGTGACGGTCAGCGTCGTGTAGCGGCCGAGCACCTCGTCGGGGACGTCGATCCAGCGTTCGATGCGACCGCTCGCGTCCACCGGCCAGCTGTCGATGTACCTGGGGCCCGCCGTCACGGTGATATTGCCGTTCAGCGTGTTCGGCAGCGGAGTGTAGTTGCCCAGCAAGCGAACTCGGATATCCCGGGACGCCCGGCCGAGCCGCGTCTGATCCAGACCGATGTCCACGCTGACCGAGCCGATCGCGGTCGCGCTGAGCTGGGTCTCACCGAGCGCGAGCAGCGTCGTCGACTTCGGCGCGAGCTGCGGCGCCCGCGGCAGGCCGACCGCGGTCGCCCCTGAGGTGATCGCGATCCTCGTCAGATCACTGGTGAGCAACCGGATCTGGTCCTCGAGGGCGCTGCCGTTGCCGGAGATCCGCAGCACCGGCTGCTCGCCACCGCTCACCCGCAATCCCGCGTCGGGCGACTCCGCGATCTCGATCTGGCGCTCCAACAGGCCAGGGGCGTGGTCCGGTACCGCGGCACCGGCCTGCACCGGCCGCACCCGCACCGTCAGCGGTTGACCGTGGTAGCGGGCGACCAGCGCGGTGGTGAGGGAAAGCGCCGCGGCGCTCTCGGTCTCCGACGGCGTGGCCGGAAGATAGACCGTCAACTGTCGCAGGACCGGCGGCAGGAATTCGGCCACGGTCGCAGGCTGCTGCTCCGCGCCGAAGTAGTCGACCGCGGCGTCGGACAGCGTCATCGGACGGCCGAGCCAGTCCGTCACGCAGGTACCGGGTTCGGAGACCAGCGACGAGGTGAGCGTCACGGTGATCGCGTTGTTCTCCTGCTCGGCGCCGGCGAGCGAGAGCCGGACCGGTGCCCGCGGATCCTGCGGCACCTCCACCCGATCGAGCAGGCGTGTCCCCGAATGCACCTCGAGCGTGCCGCGCGCCACGTGCGGCGGTAGCTGAATCGTTCCTGTCAGCGCGGTCGGCGCCAGGCCTGGCAGTAGCGGCAGCGCGAGGCTGCGCTCGAACTGCTGACCGGGGAAGGTCAGGGCGGAGCCCATGCCGATGTCCGACAGCGATAGCGTCACATCCCCCGTGGCGGGCGCGGGCGCGGGCTCGGTCGGCGAAGGCGGCGAAGGCGCTGGTTGACCGAGCGCGACCGGCGGTACGACGGCGACGACGGCAACTGCCACGCCCACTGCGAGCAGGCACGCGCCGCGCGCACGACGCCCAAGCTGTAAGCATGCCCCGAATGTCACGCGCGGCCTCCTGCGAGTCGGTCCCGGTCAGCACTGCCGTTGCTGGCGGATTGCGCGGACGCGCCGCACACTCCGAGCGGAGCCTATAACCGCGCGTGGGCAATATCGGGTCGACATGCCAGAGCGCCTGGCCTCGGACCGCCGTGCCCTAGGCAGGCGCCCTCACCATTCGGCGAAGGACCTGTCCTTGCGGTGCCAGACGGGGTTGCGCCAGCGATGCCCCAGTCCGCGGTCCGCGCCACCGCGTCCTCGTCGACCTCGATGCCGAGGCCCGGCGCCCGCAGGAGATCGACGTAGCCGTCGCGGTAGGCGAAGACCGTGGGATCCACGAGGTAGTCGAGCAGGCCGGACCCCTCGTTGTAGTGAATGCCGAGGCTCTGCTCCGGGATCGTGCGCACCCTGCGCGAACTCGCACCCGGCAGTGCCATGCTCGCGCACGACGACGCGGCCACCATCGCCGCGCGCTGCGCACCTCGGCGACCTGACCGCAGCCGCGTGGCGCGACTGTGCGTGCGGCTCAGCGGGTTTCGGTGTCGCGGTGGCGCAGCTCCCGCGCGATCAACGTGTCGACCAGGTCGTTCAAGTCGTCGACCAGGCCGGAGGCGCCGCCGCCGTGCGCGAGATTGCGGAGTTCCAGCGGGTCTTCCTGACGATCGTAGAGTTCGTACTCGAACTCGCCGCGCGGCCGGTCGAGCTGTTCGGCGGTGCCGTATCTGGCGAAGCTGTAGCGGGCGGTGATCGCGCCGCGCAGGCAGTACCTGCTGCCCGGCAGCTGTCCCCCACTGGATTTCGCGTCCGAGGTGAGCAGGATCGCGTCCCGGACCGTGCGCGCCGGATCGGCCAGCACCGGAACGAGATTCCGGCCGGGGCCCGAACCCGCTGCGGCACCGTCGATCCCGGCCAGGGCCGCCAAGGTCGGCACCAGATCGATATGGGAGGTCAACGCGTTCGCGGTCCGGCCGTGCACGCTGGGATCGCGCGGATCGGCGATGACGAGCGGCACGCGGTTGTTCTCCCGATAGATCATCGCGCCCTTCTGCCGCAGGCCGTGCGCGCCACCGAGTTCGCCGTGATCGGCGACCCGCACCACCACGGTGTTGTCCGCCGCGCCGCCGCGGTCCAGCGCCGCAAGCACCCGACCGGTCAATTCGTCTGTGCGGCGTAGCAATTCGAGGTACCAGTTACCCCAGCGCCGCCACTGCTGCCTGGCGTCGTCGGAGTCGAGCTCGGTCGGCATCGGCCCGCCGACGATGCCGTTGATGGTGCGCCACCGGCTCTGCACTCGCGGCTTGGTACTCAGGTCGGATTCGAAATTCGGTGGCACGTCGGCACCGTGCTCCGGCACGTCCTCGAAGCGGTACAGGCGCGGGCAGAACATCATGTCGTGCGGATTCACCATGCTCACCACGCACAGCCACGGCTCGGGATCCGCGCCGTGGCGCCGCAACCAGTCCACCGCGTGCTCGACCACGCCGGGGTCCTGCTGGGTGCCCTCGTTCGGGCCGCCCGCCGACAGGATGTCGATGGCTTCGTCGAACCCGTACGCCGACAACCCCGTCGGCTCGGCCGCCACCGAATCCGACAGGTGCCACTTGCCGATATAGGCCGTGCGGTACCCGCCGTCGCGCAACACCGTGCCGAGCGTCGGGATCGCGGTGTCCAGGTCAGGGCTCCAGGTCTGGATCGCGCCGAGCACCGTGCCCATCAGATCGTTGCCGCGCACGTTGTCGAGCATCCCGCTCACCGGTGCCTGTAGCCCGGTGAACAGGGTGGAGCGCGCGGGTGAGCACGGGGCGGTCGGCGTGTGATGCATGGCGAAGCGCACCCCGTTCGCCGCCAGTCGCGCCCGCGCGGGCAGCTCGAATCCCGGCGGCAGCACCACATCCGCCCGCTCCTGATCGGTCATCAGCACGAGGATGTTCGGCCGAGCCGACGGTGCGGCCGTCGCCGCGGCCGCGCGTAGCAACGGCACCGCAACGGGCGCGGCGGCCATCATCCCGAGCACGCGGCGACGATCGAGGCGTCGCGCACGCGGCTCGGGTCGATCGGAGTTGTCTACTGTCATCGCGAACCCTTCGCTGTGCACAGCGATTGTTCCTCAGATCCTTTCGGCACGCGAACGAGTTGACGATGTCCGGCGCGCTCGCGGCCGCGACGACGCCGGTTACCTCAGGGTTGCGGCCGCCGCCGCCAGATCGTCGACGCTGCCCGCCATGATGGTTCGAAGGTGGGCGGTGAGGTGGGCGACGGGCCAGTCCCACCAGGCGATGTCGAGCAGACGGGCGATATCGGCGTCGCTGTAGCGGCTGCGCAGCAGCCGTGCCGGATTGCCCCCGACGATGCCGTAGTCGGGCACCGTGCCGGTCACGACGGACCCGGCGCCGATGATCGCGCCGTGCCCGATCCGCACACCGGGCAGCACGGTGACGCCGTTGCCGAACCACACGTCGTTGCCGACAACGGTGTCGCCGCGGTTCGGCAAATCCGTGAGCAGATCGACATGCTGGGCCCACGAGCCGCCCATCATCGGAAACGGAAACGTCGACGGACCGTCCATGCGGTGGTTGGCGCCGTTCATGATGAACCGCGTTCCGGTGCCGAGCGCGCAGAACTTCCCGATGATCAACTTCTCCGGGCCGTAGTGATACAGCACGTTGCGGGTCTGGAACGCGGTCGCGTCGTCCGGGTCGTCGTAATACGAGTACTCCCCGACCTCGATCAGCGGCGAGGTGAGCAACGGCCGCAACTGCACCACGCGCGGCTGGCCTCGCATGGGATGCAACACGGTTGGGTCGGCGGGTGACAAGGCAGGACTATCGGGCACAGCGGAACTCCTTCGGTACGTGGGGAATCGGTGGATCAGACGGAGACGGTGGCACGCAGCGCGAGGTGCGCGCCCCGCCAACGCGCCCGCAGGCGCCGATCGTGGCTGACGATCACGAGGGCGCCGCGGTAGCCGGCCAACGCGGTCTCCAGATCCTCGACCAGTCCGGGTGACAGATGGTTGGTGGGTTCGTCGAGCAACAGCGCGTCGACGGGCTCGGTGACCAACCGCGCCAAGGCAAGTCGCTGCCGCTGCCCGGTGGACAGCTCCGCAACGCGGGCGGTGAGCCGGGTCCGATCGAACAGGCCGAGCGACATCAGCATTTCGGCATGCCGATCCGCCCCGCCACCGCGCCCTCGGCCGAAGGCCGCGAGCAGTGTCTCGCCGGGTACGCCGGGCGGCGGCTCCTGCGCGAGATAGCCGACCCTGCCGCGCCGCACGACGGTGCCGCGATCCGGCGCCACCGCGCCGGCCAGCACCCGGAGCAAGGTGGTCTTGCCTGCCCCGTTCGGGCCGGTGATCAACAGCCGATCGCCGGCCGCGACCGTGATATCGGTCCGGGCCAGCCTGCCGTCGACCGCGACGTCCGTCGCCTCGAGCACGGCGCCGCCGGTGCGACCCACGTGCAGAGCGGGGGTGAACCGCAACGGTTCCGGTGGCGGGGGTACCGGATCGGCGAGGTGGCGCCGCAACCGTTCCTCGGTATTGCGGACCCGGCTGGCCAGCGACTGCTGGACCCGGCCACCGGCGCGGTCGTAACCGAGCTTGTTGTTGTCGCGCATCGCCCGGCCGGGCGCGACCCGACGCGCGGTGGTCGCGGCGAACTCGCGGAGCCGATCGACATCGGCCTGCCATCGCGCGTACGCCTGCACCCACCGTTCCCGGGCGGCCGCCTTCTCCGACAGGAACCCCGAGTAGCCGTTGCCGTAGCGAACGACGGTGCGCCGGTCCGCGTCGACCTCGAGCAGGGTGGTCGCGACCCGTTCCAGGAAAGTCCGGTCGTGCGACACCGTGACCGTGGTGCCGCTCCTGCCGCGTAGATGCTCTTCCAGCCAGGTCAGCGCGTCGTCGTCGAGGTGATTTGTCGGTTCGTCGAGCAGCAGTACTTCTGATCCGGCCGCCAGCACCGCGGCCAGGCGCAACCGGACCTGCTCGCCGCCGGACAGTTCGCCGACGACGCGATCGCGACGGACCAGTCCGAGGCCGAGACCGTGCAACGCGCGCTCCACCCTGGCATCCGCGTCGTAGCCGCCGCGCAGCTCGAAAATCGTTGTCAGCTCGCCGTATTCGGCCAGGCCACGGTCGTCGCCGGTGCTCATCGCGACCTCGAGGCCGCGCATCCGCCGCTCGATCGCGCGGAGCTCGCCCATGGCGCGATCGATGACCTGCCGCACGGTCAGGTGCGGCGGCAGGTACTCGTCCTGCGCGAGATATCCGACGCCGCCGTCGGCCTGGACGACGATCTCCCCCGCGTCGGGCTGTTCCCGACCCGCGAACAGGCGCAGCAGGGTGGTCTTGCCGGAGCCGTTCTCGCCGATGATCCCGGTGCGCTCGCCCGCGGCGAGCACACAGTTCAGCTCATCGAGGATCGGTCGGCCGTGAAAGGACTTGGTGACCGCGTGCGCGGTGATCTGGGTTGGCATAGGCGCACTCCGAAGCATTCGAGGACGCGGCGATCGAGCACCGCAGGACCGGGTGAACACTTCGAATGACCATCGGCCTACCTCACTAGTGCGACGAATGTTGCATTAGTATGGTGCCATACGCCCGTCCCCTAGAGCAACCGGATCATCGACATTGCCTCCTTCACCGCCCTCGACGCCAGATTCGCCGCCCCGACCCCGTCCGGGCGGTCGCACCGCACGCACCCGGGAGCAGGTCCTCGACGCGGTCCGCGCGGAACTGACCGAACACGGCTACGACGCGCTCACCGTCGACACGGTCGCCGCACGCGCCGGCGTGCACCGCACCACGGTGTATCGCCGCTGGCGCGATGTCGCGGGGCTGATCACCGATGTGTTCGCCGCGGCGCGCGACCTGGACTGGCACCCGCGCGACACCGGGACGTTGCGCGGTGACCTGACCGCGCTGAACCAGGAGATCCAGGACTCGCTGACCGAGGAATCCTCGATCGCCGAGGCGCTGATCGCGGTCTCGTTCCGCTCCGAGGCGGCCGCCACCGCGCTGCGGCGGCTGTGGGCGGACCGCTACGCCCAATCGGAGATCGTCGTCGAACGCGCGATCGACCGCGGCGAACTCCACCCCGGTGTCGACGCGCGCGCCCTGCTCATCGCGGCGACCGCGCCGCTCTATCACCAGCTGATCTTGCTGCGCACCCCACCCGATCCCGGTCTGCCTGAGCGCGCGGCGGCCGCGGCCGCGCTCGCCGCGCACGCGGGCGCGTTCGCCGAAACGACTGGGGGCCAGGCTAAACCGCGTCGACGGCCAGGGTCCCGAAGCGACTGACGTTCGCGTGATTGTGCCCGTCGGGACTGGTGATCACGACCTCGGACGGGTTGGTCAGCGCGATGCAGCAGTAGTTGTCGCCATCACGCTGGACATCGATCGAGAGCAACCGCCGGTCGGCGCCGCGCTGCCACTCGTCCATCGCCTCGTACAACCCACGCATGGAAGGACTTTCGAAGTAGAGGAGATTGCGCTTGTTCGTGTCCGACATGAGACCGGCCTCCATTCGCGTCGCGGGGAATCCGTGACGCCTCCCCGTCCATAGTGCGCTACACCGGCATTCGATCGGTGCCGAAGACGCGGCCGAACATGTCACCGCCGTGGCTCGTCGCCGCGGGCTCGCCCTCGACCAGGCGGAAGGTCCGGGTGCCGTCCGGCAGCCGTTCGGCCCGCAGGAACAACTCGGAATCGCCACGGCGGTCGTAGAATTCCCGGGCCAGATCGTGCAGGTGGGTCACGCAGAAGATTTTGACGCCCGCGTCGCGCAGTGCGCGCAGGATCGGCTCGGCGATCTGGGTTCCTTCGCGTTCGTTCGTCGAGGCGAACGGCTCGTTGCACAGCAGCAGCGCCCCGGGACCGATCACCTCGGTGATCTCGCGCATGCGCGCCAGCTCCTCCTGCAACCGGCCGTAGGTCATGGTGGCGTCGTCTTCGGTCCGGAAATGCGTGCAGACCCCCGCCCGCACGTCGGCCGCGAAACTGTCCGCCTGCACGAACATTCCGGCTTGCAGCATCACCTGAGCGAGACCGGCGCTGCGCAGGAAGGTGGACTTGCCACCGCTGTTCGCGCCGGTGACGAAGATCAGCGAGCGCCGCGCGCCCTCGATCGCGTTCCCACCGACCGGCGCGCTCGACGAGAGCACCAGGGTGGGATCGCGCAACTCCCGGCACCGGAACTGCGGCGCGCCGAGCGGCAGCGGCCGCGGAAAACACAGCGGATAGCCCGCGGCGCTCAACCGTTCGTGCAGGTTGACGCAGCCGAGGTAGAACGCGAGTTCAGTGCGCAGCGACAGAAAGAACTCGGCCAAGAGATCCGTCGCGTGCGAGACGGTGTCGGCCACCGGAGCCAAGCCGCGTCCGATCAGCCGGGCCAGGTACTGCGCGCCCTTCTCGTCTCCGCCCGGAAGGGTGAAGCCACGCCTGCCCCGTCGATCGACGCCGAATATCCCGCGCCGTGCCGGTCCAGGCGGCTCGTGCAGCACGATGTCGACCGGCTTGTTCCCCACGCCGAGTCCGGCGCCGAGCGCGATACCGTGCTCGAAACGCAGTGCGTCGATATGGGTTTCGACGGCGTCGAGCACCTTGTCCGGGAACCGCGCGGCGACCAGCGCCGACAGCCGTGCGAAGCCCGCCGACCGTAGGTCGAGCGCGGCACATGCCGCGCGCACCCGCCGCACGCGGTCGAGCGATTCGGCGAGCGGTTCCAGCGAGAGATTCAGCTTCGCGCGCGGCGCCCCGCCGCGGCCGATCGTCCACCGGCGCACACCCGCACCGGCGCAAGCCAACTCGTACAGGCGGCGGACGGCACCCGGGTCGGCCAGACAGTCGGCGAGCACTTGCTGGCGGTACTCGATCGTCGCCGGGTCGATCGAGCCGTGCATCATGATCGACTCGACGCTGTCGCGCAGGAACGGATCACCGGCCGCCATCGCGTCGAACAGGATGTCGAGGCCGAGATCCCGGACCACCGCCGAACCGTGGCGCACCGTGTGCGGACCCACGGAATCCGGTTCCAGCAGACCGACACTCACCGGGCGATCCTTTCCGCTATGGCGGCGTAGCCCAGGCCGAACAGATCCGCGATCGCCGCCGCGTGTGCCTTGCCGTCCGCGGGTCTGCGCATGATCCGGAACGTGCGCGTGGTGGGGTCGTCACCGACTCCGGCCACCATGCTGACGATCGCCGGATGCGGTTGCGCCAGCTCGTCCAGAAACGTGACGTAGCCGGCGACGGCGCCGCGCTCGATGATGCGGCGTACCACCGCATCGCCGATCTGTAGCGCGTCGGCCGTCGTGGTGGAACTGAATGTCTCGTTCAGGATGATGAGCGAGCGATCCGTGCAGGCACGCAGCGCGCCGTGCACCTCGGTGAGTTCGTCGTGCAGTTTTCCCGCCGAGTCCGTGGCGCCTTCGCTGCGCTCGAAATGGGTGGACAGCCGGTCGACGAGCGGCAGCGTGGCGCTCACCGCGGGCACCGGGCACCCGAGCGCCGCCAGATAGGCGAGCTGGCCGACCATTCGGGCGAAGGTGCTCTTGCCGCCCTGGTTCGGCCCGGTGACCACCAGTACCCGCTCGTCGCCGCTGAGTCCGAAGTCGTTGGGCACCACCGATTCCCCGGTGCCGCGGCGAGCGACGGCCAACGCGAGGTCGTATCCCCCGCGCACCGCGATCTCCTCGAACCGCTCGGTCGGCATCGGCAGGCAGAACGTCAACCCGTCGCCGGTCAGATGGTCCACGAATTCGAGAAAAGAGAGATAGAAACGCAGCTCCTGATAGCAGGATTCGACCGAGGCAGCGAAGAAATCGGGGTGTGCGGCACAGAAATTCGCCAGCTCCGCGAATGCTGCCGGATACAGTTCGGCGACCCGATCGACAAGCTGTTCCGCCACGTAGTGCACGGTGGTGGACAGGACTTCCGGCGCGGCGGGCTTGGGGTGAAAGCCGTGCACGAGCGGCGCGAAGACCTGCTCGATGGTCGTGCCGTAGTCGTGCACGCCCTCCTCGCGCGTCACCCAGACCTGTTGCCCGTCGATGGACATGGTGTAGCGAACGGCGTCGAGCAGGGATCGCACGCGCGCGGCCGCAGCCATGAGCGACTCGAATTCAGCTGTGGCCAGGTACGTTTCGAGATAGCTCTGCCACCCGCGCAAGCCGCGCGATGCGGTGGTCACCCCGGCGAGCGCTTCGCTGAGAGCCGTCAAGGCGCGGCCGTAACGGAGCACGGCGTCGAGATACAGCCGGTGTTTCGTGTGCCGGTGCTGTTGTTCGGCCGACGCGGTAGAGAACGCGCGCACGATCCGCAGCTGCGTCGCGAATTCGTATAGAGCTCCCGTAGCTCCGCGCGGGCTAGATCGCGAAAGATCTCCTGCCGGAACAGCACTGTGTCCAGGTCCGCTACCGGCGACCGCAGATACCTGGCCAATGTCGGATCCGCGCGGGCGATGATGGTGAAGATCTCGTCGAGATTCAGGTCGGTGATCGTCCGCGCGTCGACGGCCGCGCCCACCGCGTCACCGGCGGGCCACAGGATGCTGCCGAATCGAGACATCAATGTCCCCTTGCTCAGTCCGCTGGGCCGACTCCCCGGGACGCTCCCCGAACTCCGCCCCGTTCGGACGTTAGCACACGAAACTTCGTCGCCATCGAAGTTGCCGCTAGCACGTAACCTATTTGCTTTACCGGCATATTTACGGCATCTTTACGGGTAGGTGCGCCGGGAAGTCTGGTCGGCAAACCCGGCCCGCGCTCGCGGGACGGGTCGGATCGACGTTGGAAGCCACCGATGTTCATTACTCTTCGCGACCAGAACGGCGCTGCCCTCGATTACGTGACCATGGCCCTCGGCTGGGATCCGGTGCGCGCCGGACGTTGGTTCGGCACCGGCAAGGACATCGACCTCAACGCCTCCGCGTTGCTCTTCGCAGGCAATCAGATCGTCGACGTCGTATACCACGAACAATTGATCTCGCGCGACGGCGCGGTGCGCCACCTCGGCGACAGCACCACCGGAGAAGGCAAGGGCGACAACGAGATCATCACCGTCGACCTGACCAGAATGACACCGGAGATCACCGCCGCGATCTTCATCGTGACCTGCTACACGGGACAGACCTTCGCCCAGATCGAGAACGCCTTCTGCCGCTTGATCGATAGCGTGTCCGGCATTGAACTCGCCCGCTACGACCTGAGCGCCGCCGGCCCGCACACCGGCCTCGTGATGTGCAAGGTCTACCGCACCGACGGCGTATGGCAATTCGAGTCCATCGGCGAACCGATCCGCGCCGAACACCCCGCCGAAGCCATCCCCCTGGTCCGAGAACTCCTCGCCACCAAGATCTGAACGCATCGACCAGCCCCTCGGCGCCGCTCGACCGGCGAGGCAAGTCCTGGCGCCGTCGGCTCAGTGGGGCCGGGCGGTCAGGGCTTGCAGGGAGGCGGCGGCGGTGAGGAGGGCTTGGGAGCGGGCAGTGAGGGTGGCGTCGCGGGCGGCAAGGGCGGCGTGCAGGTCGGGGGTGGCTTGGCGGAGTTCGGGGAGCAGGGTGCGCAGGTGCGGGATCGGGTAACCGGACTTGCGGAGCTGGTGGACGATACGGGCGTCGCGGACCTGGGTCGGGGTGTAGCGGCGGGCGGACCGGTGACGGTCGGGGACGACGAGACCCGCTGCGTCCCAATGGCGCAACGTCGACGGGCGGATGCCTAGGGCGTCGGCCAGCTCCGACACGGTCATCGAATCGGAAGGACGCTCGGCCGCAATGGGTTCGGCGGAGATGGTCGCGGCGGCGGCCTTGGCGTGGGCGAGTTCCAGACGTTCGGTGCGCAACCGGGCATGTGCGGCGTCGAGCATGGCCAGCGCCTCGGCGCGCGGGCCGCTGTGCACGGCACGCACGATCTGTTTGGCGTCGACAGGTCCGGTGCCCACGGCGAGGGCACGGTAGGCCAGCGCGGCGTGCAAGTGTTGTTCGCCGTAGACGCGATGACCGGTCGGCGTGCGCTCGGCGGGCGGCAGCACCCCGTCGCGTTCGAGGTTGCGGATCTGCTGCACCGAGTACCCCGACCGGCGCGCCACGTCGACGGTGCGCTTGACCTGCGAGTTGAGGTTTTTCATACAGATCTCCTCGTCAACATGGTCCAGGTCCACACAAGCACTTGAATGAGAAGCTGGAACCTATGACCATAGACGAGATCATCGAACTGCTCACCGACCTCGACGGCATCCTCATCCTGCAACCCGGTCCCGGCGACGGCACCCCGGAGATCGCTTGGGGCGACAAGTTCTTCTACTACTCCCCCGACGGGACCGTCCCGACCAATACCCAGCCTGTCGCCACCATCGTCACCAAGGACTATCCCGACGATCAGAGTTCCCGGCTGGACCGCCCCGACGCCTTCCGCCTCAACATCTCGGTCGGCAAACAGGCTTTCATCGACACCCTCGGCTATTCACCCCGGGAAATCCCCGACGCCGTCGACTACGGCAGCACCGACGTGTTCCTCCCGCACCCGACCTACGCGAGCGCGGGCTGGGTCGCCGTCGTCGATCCCGCTGCCCGGACCAGCGATTCGGCCCGTCGACTCCTGCGCGCCGCCTACGATCGCGCCAGTGCCCGCTACGAACGCCGCACGGTCACCGAACCGCGATGATCACCCGCCGTAGCGGAGCACGAAGCGGCGCAGGATCCGCTGCGGCGCGGTGATCGTCTCCTGGTGGCCGAGCCGGGTCAGATAGTCGGCCTCGTCGGGGTCGAAATATCCTGCGTGCCGGTAGATTTCGATACGCAGCGCGAGTCCGTCGCCATCCAGTTCCGGATGGAACTGGGTGGCGTAGACATTGCGGGCGACGCGGATCATCTGGACCGGACAGTCGACGGAACCCGCGAGCAGGACCGCCTTGGGCGGCACGGCCTGGCACGCCTCCTTGTGCCCGACGAAAGCACGGAAGTTGCTCGGAACACCTTGCAGCAGTGGATCTTCACGGGCCGCGTCGGTCAATTCGATGGTCTGTGCGCCAGCCGTCTCGCCGTATTTCTCGGTGCTGACCGTGCCGCCCAGCACGTCCGCCAGCACGCTCAACCCGTAGCAGGCACCCAGATAGGGGAAGTCCCTGCCGACGATCTCGGTCAGCATTTTCTTCAAAGCCGGCTCGAAGCGCCGTTGATAGTCGTACTTTTCGGCGTCGGGACTACCGACATTGCTGGGTCCGCCGCCGACGATCACCGCGGCGTAATCGTCGAGGGCGAGATCGGGGAAGCCCTCCTCCATCCGAACGCGCACCACGTCACCGGCGTCGAGTTCGCCTGCGCGCAGGATGGCGCGGTATTCGTCATCCGCGGCAGCACGCTCAGGCCGCAATTGCAGCAGCAGAAAAGGCTTGGGCATGCACCGATTGTGCAAGACCCGCGGCAGGAAGGGAGCCCCCCGATTGTCGGCGTGTTCGCCGGTGCGAGGTTCGGCGCCGTCCGGCTCCGGTACTGTCCGGCTGGTCGACAACGAAGAGTTGTGGGAGGACCGGTCTCCCGCGCACCGCCCGACCAGCTCACCGTCGAACGGACGGTACTTACCAACGGGAGCCGAGCACTCGAGGAAGGGGACGGACGATCGTTTCCCACGCGAACTACCTTGCGCCGTGCTAGCTTCAGCGAGTGTCTGTATTCAGTCGCCGTAACCCGTTGATTTCGGTGGCCGCACTGGGACTTATCGCGGCGCTCACCGCAACCGCCTGCAGCTCGGACTCCGATTCCGCCGCGAAGAACGACACGAACACCTCGTCGAGCGCGGCGGCACAGGACAATACGAAGCTCTTCCACGAGATCTACAAACAGCTGGTGGAGACCGATACCTCGCACTCGACCGGCAGCACAACCGTCGCCGCGAACGCGGTGCGCCAGCGGCTGCTCGACGCCGGGTTCGCCGAGTCCGACATCCAGATCTTCGAGCCGGTGGCACGCAAGGGCAACCTGGTGCTCCGGTTCACCGGGACCGGCCAGCGCAAGCCGCTGCTGCTGCTGGGTCATCTCGACGTGGTCGAGGCCAAGCGCGAGGACGGCTGGACCACCGACCCGTACAAGCTCACCGAGGTGGACGGCTTCTACGCCGCCCGCGGCTCGATCGACGACAAAGCCATGGTGTCGGCGCTGGTTTCGAGCCTGGTGCAGTTGAAGCGCGAGGGGTTCAGGCCGAACCGGGACATCGTGCTCGCGCTGACCGCCGACGAGGAGGCGGGCAAGGACAACGGCGCGAAGTGGCTGATGGAGAACAAGGCCGACCTGATGAGCGCCGAGTACGGCATCAACGAGGGCGGCCGCGCGCTGCTCGTCGACGGCAAACCCGCCCTGCAGGGCGTGCAGGTGGCCGAGAAGACCTATGTGACCTATCAGGTCGAGGCCAAGGAGAACGGCGGGCACAGTTCGGTGCCGACGCCGGACAACGCCATCTACACCCTCAGCACGGCGCTGAATCGCCTTGCCGCCTATCGGTTCCCGGCCTCGCTCAGCGACGCGACCAAGGACAACTTCGGCGCGCTGGCCGCCACGCGCGGCGGGCCGGAGGCCGACGACATGCGCGCGGTCGCCGCGGGCAACGCGAGTCCGGAAGCGATCGAACGGCTTTCCGCCCTGCCCGAGTACAACGCCCAGCTGCGCACCACCTGCGTGGCCACCATGCTGAACGCGGGCGAGGCGGAGAACGCGTTGCCGCAGAAGGCGAAAGCCACGGTCAACTGCCGAATCCTGCCGCAGGACAACCCCGATGACGTCGACAAGCAGTTGCGCGCGGCCTTCGCCGACGGCGGCAAGCTGACCATCACCCGCGATCTCGATCCGGCGGGCGGCATCTCGCCGATCAACGGTGACGTGCTCAACGCGATCACGTCGCTGACCAAGGAGCTGTTTCCCACGGCGGCCGTCAGCTCGCTCATGTCCACCGGCGCGACCGACAGCAAATACGCGCGGAGCAAAGGCATTCCGATGTACGGGGTGAGCGGGCTGTTCATGGTCGCCGCCGACGCCGGGCGGATTCACGGTGTCAACGAGCGCGCGCCGATCGCCGGGCTCGAGGCCAGCCGCGAATTCCTCTATCGGCTGGTGAAACAGCTCGCCCAGTAGGCCTCGCCCAGCAAGCGGGATCGCGTGCTCGCCATCGCAGGCCCGGCCGTCGCCGACCCGCGCTGGACGTTCCCCGTCGCCGTGGCGCTGATGGTGCTGCTGGACGCGATGTTTCGGGCGTTGCTGGCGGAGGTGGCGCCATTGTTCGGGCGGCACGCGGCGGTGTCGTGGTCCGGCCGAACCCTGGTGCTCGGCCTCGCGGGACACGGTGTGCTGGTCGTACTGCTGGCGGGGATCGTCGCGATCAGCGGTGTCGGCGACCTGCCCGGCGCCGCGACGCTCGGCGCGGTGGTCGGTCTCGTCGCGGGCGTGCCGATCGCCGTCTTCCTCGGTGTCGAGGCACGCGTCCCGTGGCCGGTGGCCGCGCTCCACGGGACGCAGTGGACGCTGAAGCTGCTCGTCGGCGCCTATGCCGTCGCCGACGGCGTCTTCCAGGCGCTGGCATAGGCCCGGAATTTTCCGGAGCGGTCTCGGGTTCGGCGTTCGGTCCGCGAGCCACGATCAGGGTCGGCGACGCGCGCGAACTGGGGTTCCCTCCGTCGAGCAGGCGAGAACGGCCGCGCGACTCCGGGTTTCGGTCAGGGGCAGCATCCGGGTCACACCCCTACCACCGCGGTATCAGCCGAGAATGGCGCTGCGGAGGGATTCGAGCATGGCCGCCCGATTCCTACCTTCGAGGCATGGGCAACCTCGAAAACGATTCTCTCGCCGGTGCGGTCGCGGATAGGCACGCCGAGTCCGCCGGGTCGCCGCGGTGGCGGCGCGGCATTGCCGCGTCCGTCGCCGCGGTCGCCGCACTCGGGTTGATCGGCGCCGCGACGGGCAGCGCCGCGGCGGCGCCCGCGACCGACTGTCTGTGGGCCGGTACGGGATACGCGCAGGGTGCGGACGTGGCCGCCGGTGGCCGGATCTTCACCTGCGCGGCCGAGCGCGGGACGCCAATCTGGGTGCGCGGCATCGCGACAGGCGCGCCGAGCACGGTCGCGAACCCCGGTGCACGCACCCGGCCCACCGGCACGTTCAGTGTCGGCGCGCAACAGCCCGGTACCGAATACAACGACTACTGCGTGGGCAGCCAGCTCGTCGGCGGCAGCGAGGCCGTGTACCAGGTGGTCGCCGACGCCGCGGGCGCGCTGCGCTGGCAAGCGGCAGGCCCGATCGCCCAGTGGGTCTTCGCCCCGGGAACGGGCCCGGTGCCGACCACACGCTCGGCCGCCCTGTGCCCGGCCGAGCCGGTGCTCTGGCCCGCGAACTAAGCTGCTGCTCCTATGGCCCTCAGCGCAACACTGCACAACTTCACCGTCCAGCTGGCCGACGTCGATCGCGGCGTCTACCAGGAGCTGGACCTGCGGGTGGCGCGCCATCCGTCCGAAACCGCGGAGTTCATGCTGACCCGGCTGCTGGCCTACTGCCTGGAGTACGAGGAGGGCATCGCGTTCAGCGACGGCGGCGTGTCCGCCACCGACGAGCCCGCGGTGCTGGTGCGCGACCTCACCGGGCGCCTCGTCGCCTGGATCGAGGTCGGCGCCCCCGACGCCGAACGGCTGCACCGCGGCAGCAAGGCCGCCGAACGCGCCGCCGTCTACACCCACCGCGATCCGGCGAAGGTGCTCGCCCAGCTCGCCGGAAAGCGTATCCACCGCGCCGCCGACATCCCGATCTACAGCTTCGACCGCGCGTTCATCGACGCGGCCGTCGCCGCCGTCGAGCGGCGCAACACGGCCACCCTGTCCATCACCGAGCGCCTGCTCTATCTGGATCTCAACGGCACCGGCCACAGCACCTCGGTCGCCGAGCACCGCATCGGGTAGGCCCGCCACCACGCCCCACCCCAGCGCGTCACGCCCATAGACCTCGGCGCCCGCCACGAAAGGTCCGCGCCGCGGCGGTAGGCCCAACGTCACCACGCCCGTATGCCGCAGCACCGATCGACTCAGCGCCCGCGCCGATCAACCTCAGCCCCACCACGCCCGTAAGCCGCGGCGGCGATCGACCTCAGCGCCCGCGCCGATCGAGCTCAGCGCCGCCGAGCTCGGTAGGCGGCGACGGCGTTGCGATTGCCGCACGCGGTGCTGCAATAGCGCCGGGATCGGTTGCGGGACAGGTCGAGCACGATGCCGGCGCACGCGCTGTCGGCGCAGAGCGAGAGCCTGCTCAGCTCGTCCGAGCGAATCAGGTCGACCATCGCCATCGCGGTTTCGACGGCGATGCGCACGTGCAGCGGCGCGTCGGGCGAGACGGCGTGGATGTGGTAGTCGAACCCGTCGTGGCGGACCAGCTGCGGGGTCGCCCGATGTGCGGCGAGTGTCTCGTTCACCAACCGCACCGCGGTGTCGCGATCGCTGGTGAGCAGCGCGCGCAGCGGGGCACGCTGCGCGCGCACCGCGGCGAGCTCGGCCGCGTCGCCGGTCCGCACGCCGGTATAGGCGTGTCTGACGAAAAACTCGTCCAGCTGGGCGATTTCGGTCATCGTGTCGGGTGCCTCGGCCGAATTGACCAGCTCGACCGCGGCGACCATGGCAGCCTCGGTGTCATGAGCAAAAGTCATGTTGACATCTTACACACACCGTCTTAGCGTCATTAGCCATGACGACAATCGCTCATGACAGCGCCGTGCGGCGGCGTTTGCGTTCCGGACTCCTCTTCGCGCTGCTGTCGGCGTCGTCGTTCGGACTCTCCGGCTCCCTGGCCCGCGGCTTGATGAACGCCGGGTGGAGCGCCGCCTCGGTGGTGGCGGTCCGGGTACTGATCGCGGCCGCCGTACTGCTGCCCATCGCCTACACCCAGCTGCGCGGCGACTGGCAGTTGTTGCGCCGCAACGCATCCCTGATCATCGCCTACGGCCTGCTCGCGGTCGCGGGCACACAGCTGGCCTACTTCAACGCCGTCGCCGAAATGGAGGTCGGGGTGGCGCTGCTCATCGAGTACACCGCCCCGATCGCGGTGGTCGGCTGGCTCTGGCTGCGCCACCGGCAGCGGCCCGGCGGTGCCACGGTCGCGGGCGGCCTGCTCGGCCTCGTCGGGCTCGGCCTCGTGATCGATCTGCGGTCGGGCCTGTCCACCAGCTGGGTCGGCATCGCGTGGGCGCTGGCCGCCATGATCGGGGCCGCCGCCTACTTCGTGCTCTCCGCACAGGGCGATGGCACACTGCCCGGCACGGTCCTCGCGGCGGGTGCGCTGCTCATCGGCGGGCTCACACTGCTCGCCGCGGGCGCGATCGGCATCGTTCCCCTGCATGCCACCACGAATCCCGTTGTCTTCCAAGACTTCACCGTCGCACTGTGGCCGGTGCTGCTGATCCTCGGCACGGTGACCGCGGCCCTGGCCTACGTCTCCGGCATCGTCGCCACCCGCCTGCTCGGCTCCCGGCTCGCCTCGTTCGTCGCGCTCTTCGAGGTGCTCGCCGCGCTCGCCTTCGCCTGGGTACTGCTCGGCGAGGCGCCGCGGGCGATCCAATTGCTCGGCGGCGTACTGATTCTCACCGGCGTGGTGGTCGTGCGCCGGGGCGAGCTGACCGATGCGGCGGCGCCCCCGGTCCCCGCCCCTGCCGAGGTCACGATGGAACCCCGCTGACCCATCGGCTGGGATCACCCTGGGTGATCCCAGCCGCGCCCGGTCACGAAACCGTGCAGTTCTTCTGGGCGTCGGTGCGCACCTTGCGACCGGTGAACTCCTCCAGAATCGCGATGTTCTCGGGGGCGTAGTTCTTCGCGGTGATCTTGTCGGCATCCGGGCTGCCGAGCTTGCCGGTATACGGTGCCGACTTCTCCAACCAGTAAGCGGTGCGCAGGAATTGGATCAATACCAGCTCACGCACCTTGGGCTCGTTCTTGATCTGCGCCCAGTAGTCCGGGTGCTTGTCCTTGGCGACACGCAGGTACAGCAGCAGGTACCGCAGATTGGTCGCGGCGATGTCGCGAGCATTGCTCGCCCCGATCCCCTTAATGTATTCCTGCACCACGGTGACCGCGGGCAGGCCGGTCAGCCCCGCGTTCAACTCCGTGAGCACACCCTGCAGGCGATAGTCGCCCTGCTGCCGGTCCCGCAGGTAGATGCCGTCCATGTCGTCGCTGAGCTTGTCCTTGATCAGCGGCAGGATCTCCTTACGCGCGAACCCGCCGTGCAGCGGGATATTCAGCAGCTGCTGGGTGCCGTTGACCCACGACGCGGTGCGCACATCCCATTCGGTGCGCGCGGCGTCCAGATCCCACATGTGGGTTTCCTCGTGGATCGCCACCATCATCGATTCCGCGAACGCCTCGAAACTGCTGGTGTCCACGAACTGGTTCCAGTACTTGTCCCTGGCCTGGGCGATCGCCAGCTTCTCCCCGCTCGGCCAGCGCCGCTGGTACATCCCCTGCAGCGTCGGCATCCAATTCGAGCGATTGAAACGGGCTTTCAGGTCGCTGATGTCGGCCTGCGGCTGTGACGGCTCGTCATAACAGAAGGGTGCGGCATTGGCGGCCTCGGGCAGGCTCGACAGCGGCGCCGCCGCCGCGAGCGAACCGGGCCCGAGGGCGAGGACGAGGCAGGCGGCGACAATCGGCACAGATAGTTTGCGGTTCACAAGGACCCCACTTCGGAGGAGTCGCGCGATGGCGCGACAACAGCTGGATCCAGCGCGAACGACCGGCACGGCGGTGCGACATTGGAGGTGCCGAATCACACGGTGTGGGTAGCCGATTCACGCTGGGGCGAGGTCACTCGAGCTCGAATGTAATCGAGACAATATGTCGCGCAAAGGAAGCAGTCGACGGCGCGACCGGGCACGACTCGGCGGACCTACCCCGCCAACAGCGGATAGGGCTGTGGAATTGCCTGTGCGGCAAGGAATCTGAGGACGTAACCGGCCGAGGAGTGGCGATGTCCCCACTCCTCCCCAGTTCCGCTCGACCTGCTCGGGCGGCCGGTGCGCCCGCCTCGATCAGTAAGCGATGAACAGGATCTCGTCGCGCGAGTACTCGTGCCCGGGATGGTTCGCGGCGAGATGGGCCTGTGTCTTCTCGACGAGATCGTCCTCGTCGACGCCGACGATCGCCTCGCCGCACGGGCAGTTCAGGTTTCGCTTCATGAGCTGTCCTTCCTTGTCGAAACGAAGTCTAGTGCCTCGTCCGGGCGGCTCGGCGCGATCATTCCCGGAACAGGTCGATGACCTTGGTTTCGTTGAGCTCGCCGTGCCCCGCCTCGACGAGCCTGCCGAAGATGTCGTAGGCGGCGTGCCCGAGCGCGGCAGGCGCGTGCACGGCATCGGCCAGTTCCACGCCGATCCTGGTGTCTTTCAGGCGCAACGCGGCGGTGAACGCGATATCGCGGTCGTGCACGCCGTCGAGCATCAGCCTGCTCACCCGCGTCACGGTGGGACTTGCGGCAACGCTCAGCGCCAGCGTGTCGACCACCGTGGCCAGGTCGAGTCCACTGAGTTCGGCGATGCGCAGCGCCTCCGCGGTCGCGGCGATCTGCACCGAGCCGAGCAGGTTCTGCACCAGTTTGTACGCGGTGCCCGCACCGACGCCGCCGAAGTGAACAATGCTGTCGCACAACGGTTCCAGCAGCGGGCGCGCCGCGGCCAGGTCAGCCTGCTCTGCCCCGACCAGCAGGCGCAGCGCACCGGCGGCCGCGGCGGCGGGCAACCCGGTGACCGGCGCGTCGATGTAGCGGAATCCCCGTGCCGTCGCCTGCCCGGCGAGCTCGAGCACCCAGGGCCGCGACAGCGTCGAGCACTCGATCGCGAACCGGTCCGGCGCGCCCGCCGCCGCCATGGCACCGTCGGCGCCGAGCCACACCGCGCGCGAGGCGGCGTCATCGGCCACCATCGCGATGACCGCGTCCGCCTGTTCGGCCGCCGCGCGCGGCGTGGGTGCGGCGACCGCGCCGGCCGCCACCAGGCTCGCCGACTTCTCCGGCGAGCGGTTGTACACCGCGACATCATGTCCGGCCGCGATCAACCGTGCCGCCATCCCCACGCCCATCCGGCCCGTACCCAGAAACCCGATTTTCGCCATTGCCGGACCCTACCCGCACAGGATCTCCACGCGATGGGCCATCGAACTCCACACCGGCTGTCCAGGTTTGCCGCAACGACGGGCTCGCCGCCGCGGCGGGCCACACCGCACGGAGGTCGAGCGGATGGATGTGAACGAATTCTCGCGATGGACCAGTGAATTCGAGTCGAAGGCGGCGGCGCGGCGCACGCTCGGCGATCCGGACTGGGCGGCGGCGCCCGGCTGCACCCCGCGCTCGCCCGCAGTCGCCGTCGATCACGGCCGCGCCCTGACCGAGCTCGGCGTCGGCCGTCGCGCGTTCGTCCGGGACGTGCTGCGGCTGTTCGAAACGATTGTCCCGTCCGCGGTTTCGGCACCGGCACCGGTGCGGCCGGTCGGCGCTCGAGCTGGCGGCTGACCCCGAGTCCAGTCGCGGGCATGGAATCGGGTGCGGCCGCGTTGCATCCGAGGCGGGAACACTACTCGGCGTGACCCGCGTCATGGTGCCGGGCGCTCGACGGCGGCGTAGTTTCGTTAATTAGCGAAATAACGAAGGACGGTGCGCGTGCTCGACGAATGCAAAGCGCTGGCGAACGAGACCCGCCTACGGGTGCTCGAATGGCTCAAAGAGCCGGACGTGCACTTCCCCGGGCGGGCCTGCGACACCGCCGAGCTGGGCGTTTGCGCGGGACTGATCCAGCAGAAGGCAGGCACCTCGGCCTCGACCATGTCCACCCATCTGGCGATCTTGCAGCGCGCGGGCTTCGTCACCGGCACCCGGCGCGGGCAGTGGATCTACTACCGCCGCGACGACGCCCGCATCCGGGCCTTCACCGAACAACTTCAACGCGCTCTCTGATCTCGAAAGGCGGCGTCCCATGCCCATCGCCCTGTCCATTCTCGACCTGGCAACGATCGCGCCGGGCCAGACCGCGCGCGACAGCTTCGCCAACAGCGTCGCGCTGGCACAGGCCGCCGAACGCAGCGGCTACCGCCGCGTCTGGTACGCCGAACACCACAACATGGGGTCCATCGCGTCGAGCGCGACGAGCGTGCTCATCGGTCATGTCGCCGAGCACACCGCCACCATCCGCCTCGGCGCGGGCGGCATCATGCTGCCGAACCATTCGCCGCTGGTGATCGCCGAACAGTTCGGCACCTTGGAGACGCTGTTCCCCGGCCGGATCGATCTCGGGCTCGGCCGTGCGCCCGGCAGCGACCAGAAGACGATGTACGCACTGCGCCGCACCGCGTCCTCGGCGGATTCCTTCCCGCAGGACGTGCTGGAACTGCAGGGCTATCTGACCGGCGACACCCGGGTGCCCGGTGTGCGCGCCGTGCCGCGCGCGCAAGGCGTCGTGCCGCTCTACATTCTCGGCTCGTCGCTGTTCGGCGCGCAGCTGGCCGGTCAGCTCGGGCTGCCGTACGCCTTCGCCTCGCACTTCGCGCCGGACGCGCTGCATCAGGCGGTGGCGGTCTACCGCGACGTGTTCCGCCCGTCGGAACAACTGGCCGAGCCGTATGTGATGGCCGGGGTCAACGTGTTCGCCGCCGCGGACGCCGACGACGCCGCAGAGCAGAAGACGGTCGCCTACCGTGCGCGCGCCCGAATGATGATCAAGCGGGGCGCCGCGGGGGCCGAGTTCTCCGACGCCGACATCGACGCGTTCCTCGCCTCACCCAACGGCGGGCAGCTCACCGCGATGACCAAGTACACCGCCGTCGGCACGCCTGCGCAGGTCAGGGCCTACCTCGACGAGTTCGCCTCGGCGATCGACGCCGACGAACTCATCACCGCCCATCACGCCACCGGTATCGCCGATCGGGTGCGCTCGGTCGAGCTCACCGCGGCGGCCATGGCGGGCGAGCCCGCGCTCGGCTGACCGGATTCCCTTACCGCGGTACGACTCTGGCCGGTGCCCCAGGACGGAGCACCGGCCAGAACTACCGATTCACTTGGTCGCGCTCGCCCGCTTCGGCAGCTTCCACCCCGGCCGGGGGAAGTGGCAGGTGTAGCCGTTCGGGTACTTCTGCAAGTAGTCCTGGTGGTCGGGCTCGGCCTCCCAGAACGTGCTCGCCGCGGTCACCTCGGTGACGACCTTGCCAGGCCACAGGCCCGAGGCGTCGACATCGGCGATGGTGTCCAGCGCGACGCGCTTCTGCTCGTCGTCCAGATAGAAGATCGCCGAGCGGTAGCTGCTCCCGATGTCGTTGCCCTGCCGGTCCTTCGTCGTCGGATCGTGGATCTGGAAGAGGAACTCCAGCAACGCCCGGTAGTCGGTACGCGCCGGGTCGTAGACGATCTCCACGGCCTCCGCGTGACCCGGGTGATTGCGATAGGTCGGATGGTCGTTGCTGCCGCCGGTGTAGCCGACCCGCGTCGACACCACCCCGGGCTGCCTGCGGATCAATTCCTGCATGCCCCAGAAGCAGCCGCCGGCGAGAATCGCCCTTCGCGTTTCGGTCACGCGTCCTCCTTCGTGAAAAGTGCCCGGTACTGTCCGTACCCTTGCGCCTCGAGGTCGTCGAGGTGGATGAACCGCAGCGCCGCGGAGTTGATGCAGTACCGCAGGCCGCCCTCGGCGCGCGGGCCGTCGGTGAACACATGCCCGAGATGGCTGTTCCCATGCGCCGAACGCGCCTCGGTCCGGATCATCAGATGACTGAAGTCGCGCTTCTCGACCACGTTCGCGGCATCGATCGGCTTGGTGAAACTCGGCCACCCGGAGCCGCTGTCGAACTTGTCGACCGAGGCGAACAGCGGCTCGCCCGACACCACGTCCACGTAGATGCCCGGCTCGTGGTTGTCCCAGTACTCGCCGGTGAACGCGCGCTCGGTCCCGTTCTCCTGGGTGACGTGGTACTGCTCCGGCGACAGCGCGGCGACCGCCGCGGGGTTGCGGTTGTATTCCTGTGCCACATGACCTCCTCATATCGGCTCCCCGTACAACGAACGGTCCGATCCGGAAAGTCCCCGCTCAGCCGGGCGTCACACTTCGGTCATTATTCGCCGGAACGCGGCGCGAGGACAGTCCCGCGGCCCGATCGGCCGGCGTCGCGCGCACCGATCCGGCGAAAAGCGTGCGGCCAAGACTGGAATGATTCATACTTATGAACGTATCCACAACTTCGGGGTGTCTCGTGCGCGAGACCGGCAGCCCGATTCGTCGCGAAAGGAACATCCGTGCCCGAAGAACACCCGCCCATCGCCGAGGCGAACACCGCACCCGCCGTCGGCGGCTGCCCGGTGGCCGGTCGACTCAAGTACCCGACCGAGGGCGGTGGCAACCGTGACTGGTGGCCGAACCAACTCAACCTGAAGATCCTGCAGAAGAACCCCGCCGTCGCGAACCCGATGGACCCGGACTTCGACTACGCGGCGGAGTTCGCGACCCTCGACCTGGCCGAGGTCAAGCGCGATATCGAAGCGGTGATGACCACTTCGCAGGATTGGTGGCCTGCCGACTTCGGGCACTACGGCCCGTTCTTCATCCGGATGGCCTGGCACTCGGCGGGCACCTACCGGGTCAGCGACGGACGCGGCGGCGCGGGCGCAGGCATGCAGCGCTTCGCCCCGCTGAACAGCTGGCCCGACAACGCGAGCCTGGACAAGGCGCGCCGCCTGCTGTGGCCGGTGAAGAAGAAGTACGGCAAGAAGCTCTCGTGGGCCGACCTGATCGTCTACGCGGGCAATGTCGCGCTGGAGTCGATGGGCTTCGAGACCTTCGGCTTCGGCGGTGGCCGGGTCGATCAGTGGGAGCCCGAGGAGGACGTGTACTGGGGCCCGGAGCAGACCTGGCTCGGCGGCGACGGCCGCTACAGCGGCAACCGCGATCTCGAAACCCCGCTGGCCGCAGTGCAAATGGGCCTCATCTACGTGAATCCGGAAGGCCCCAACGGTAATCCGGATCCGCTCGCGGCCGCCGTCGACATCCGCGAGACCTTCGCCCGGATGGCGATGAACGACATCGAGACCGCGGCGCTGATCGTCGGCGGGCACACCTTCGGCAAGACGCACGGCGCGGGCCCGGCCGATCACGTCGGTCCCGAGCCCGAGGCCGCGCCGCTCGAGGAGCAGGGTCTCGGCTGGAAGAGCTCGTTCGGCACCGGCGTCGGCAAGGACGCGATCACCAGCGGCCTCGAGGTCACCTGGACGCCCACCCCGACCGCGTGGGACAACAGCTTCCTGGAGACGCTCTACGGCTACGAGTGGGAGCTGACCAAGAGCCCCGCGGGCGCGCATCAGTGGACCCCCAAGGACGGCGGCGGCGCCGGCCTGGTGCCCGACGCGCACGATCCGGCCAAGACACAGCGACCGGGAATGCTGACGACCGACCTGTCCATGCGCCTCGATCCGGTCTACGGCGAGATCACCCGGCGCTGGCTGGATCACCCGGAGGAGTTGGCGCACGAGTTCGCCAAGGCCTGGTTCAAGCTCACCCACCGCGACATGGGCCCGGTCGTGCGCTACCTCGGCCCCCTGGTGCCGCAGGAGACGCTGCTGTGGCAGGACCCGATTCCGGCCCGCACCCACGAGTTGATCGGCGCCGCCGACATCGCCGCGCTGAAGAGCCAGATCCTCGCCTCGGGTCTCACTGTCGCGCAACTCGTTTCGACGGCATGGTCGGCCGCGGCCTCGTTCCGCGGCAGCGACAAGCGCGGCGGCGCCAACGGCGGGCGCATCCGGCTGCAGCCGCAGCGCGGCTGGGAGGTCAACGAGCCCGATCAGCTCACGCTGGTGCTGCCGGTGCTCGAGGGCATCATGGACTCGTTCAACGCGGCCCAGACCGGCAACACCCGGGTCTCGTTCGCCGACCTGGTGGTGTTGGCCGGTTCGGCGGCGATCGAGCGGGCGGCCAAGGACGCGGGCTTCGACCTCGAGGTGCCGTTCACGCCGGGACGCACCGACGCGACGCAGGAGCAGACCGATGTGGAGTCCTTCGCCGCGATGGAGCCCACCGCCGACGGGTTCCGCAACTACCTGGGCAAGGGTAACCGCCTGCCCGCCGAATACCTGCTCATCGACCGGGCGAACCTGCTGACCCTCAGCGCGCCCGAGATGACGGTCCTGGTCGGCGGTCTGCGCGTGCTCGGCACCAACCACGGGCAGCGCTCCGAGGGCGTGTTCACCACGAACCCGGGTGTGCTGAGCAACGACTTCTTCGTGAACTTGCTCGACATGGGCACCGCGTGGGCCCCCGCCGACGACGAGGGCAGCTACGTGGGCACCGATCGCGAGACCGGTGCGGTGCGCTGGACCGGCAGCCGCGTCGACCTGGTCTTCGGCTCGAACTCGCAGCTGCGGGCGCTCGCCGAGGTCTATGCGACCGATGACGCGAAGGAGAAGTTCGCGCGGGACTTCATCGCCGCCTGGGTGAAGGTGATGAACCTGGATCGCTTCGATCTGGCCTGATCACGGCGTGCCGACCGGCAACCCCGGTCGGTGACCGCTGCACCCGGCCCCGCGCGCCGACCCGGCGTGCGGGGCCGGGTGCCGTTGCGGGCGAACGAGATTCAAAGCCCTTCGTCGATCGGGTACCGGATATAGACGGCGGCGCGATTGCCGAGACCGTATAACATCACCAGATCGTCGGCGACCTGGATCAGCACGTCGCGCCCTTCGACCGCGGCGACCAGATCCATCGGCAGCCGCGAGAGCCCATGCACCGCGCCGATCAGGTTGCCCGCGACCGCGCCGGTCGAGTCGGAGTCACCGGAATGGTTGACCGACAACAACAATGCCGCGCGCGGGTCGCCGGTCTTTGCCGCATGCAGCGCGCAATAGACCGCGATGGCCAGACATTCCTCGGCGATCCAACCCGCACCCACCGCTTCGAGTTGTTCGGGGGTGGCCGGGGTCTCGGCCGACTCGATCGCCCGCTCCAGCGCGGCGACGGTTTCGGCGGCCGCCGGGAACTCCGCCAGCTGCGCGAGGGTCTGCTGCAGCGCGATCGGCAATTCGATGCCACTGACCACCCGATCGAGCAGCGCCGCGAACGCGCCCGCGGCGAAGTACCCGGTGGGATGGCCGTGGGTCAGCTGCGCGGCACGCGCGGCGAGCACGAACGCGCGCTCCGAACCCATGCCGGCCAGGCCGAACGGCGCGGATCGCATCACCGTCCCGCATCCCTTCGACTCGGGATTCACCGGGCCCGGCGCGCCCAGCGCGACCGGCTCGACGTAGCCGCGCGCCTGTTTGCTCAGCCCGGACATGCAGGCGTTGCCCGGGGCGCGCACCGCGTACAGGAACGGCAGGCTCGCCAGCCAGCCGTCGGTCTCGGCCGTCGGCTCCTCCTGCCGCTGGGTATGCAGCCAGCGCAGGTACGCCCGGCGCAGCGCGGGCACCGCGTCCGCGCCGGGTGCCGCGCGCAACAGACCTTCCGCGGTGAACAAGGTCATCTGCGTGTCGTCGGTGATCTGCTGGGCTTGCCCGCTCAGGTACCCGGGCAGGAAGCCGACCACCCCGGCGGGACCGTGCTGCGCCCGAATCTGTTCGAGCCGTAGGAATTCGATGGGCCAGCCGAGCGCGTCACCGACGGCACCGCCGAGCAGCGAGCCGCGCACCCGATCGAAGATCGTCGCGTAATCCCCCACAGTCCCTCCCGGTCCAGCCGACATGCCCACCACTGCTGCTCGAAGGATCATACCCAGTGGTGTTTCACCATACGGGCCGGTCCGTAGAACCCGCCGTCCACGCGGACCCAACCCGGAAAGCACGGCCCCGACCGCACGGTCGGCGAGTCCGCCTCTGCTACTTGGCCATTCGACGCACACCGATTGACACGCGACCGAGGCTGGTTTAGTGTCCTAGCTCACATCGATTGGAAACTTTCCTAACAGTTCATCCAGGCGTTCGCCGCCGGACCCGGAATGGGGTGTATCGCGTGACCTATCCACGACACCCACTCGCGGGAACCCCCAGCCTGCTGCGCGCGATCAACGACCGCGCCGCATTGGAGTTGCTGCTCGACAACGGCCCGCTCTCGCGCACCCAGATCGGCACGCTCACCGGGCTGTCCAAGCCGACCGCGTCCCAGCTGCTCGGCCGCCTGGAGGCCGCGGGACTGGTCGTGCCGGTGGGCACCGCGGCGGGCGGTCCGGGCCCGAATGCCCAGCTCTACCAGGTGAATCCGGCCGCAGGCCAGGTCGCCGGAGTGGACGTCACCAACACCGCGGTCCGCATCGCGGTCGCCGACATCACCGGTGCCACGCTGGCCGAGCACGAGGTCAGCACCAAGGGCTGGCAGGCCGCGAAGACCCTGTCCAAGGTGGCCGAGGCCGTCGCGGAGACCATCGGGCTGGCCGGTCTCGGCGACGGCGCGGTGCGCGAGGTGGTGATCGGCATCGGCGGCGCGCTCGATCCCGCCACCGGCAAGCTGCGTTACGCCACCCACCTGCCGGGCTGGCACTCCCCCAGGCTGATTCCCGAGCTGGAAGCCGCGATCGGCGCGACGGTTTCGATCGAGAACGACGTCAACCTGGCGGCCATCGCCGAACAGGCGCACGGCGCGGCCCGTGGTTGCGAGGATTTCGCACTGCTGTGGACCGGCGAGGGCGTCGGCGCGGCGATCGTGATCGCGGGCCGGCTGCATCGCGGATTTCACGGTGGCGCGGGCGAAGTCGGCTACATGCCGCTGCCGGGCGCGCCGGTGGTGCACGATGTGCGCCGGAAGAACTCGGGCGGGTTGCAGAAGCTGGCCGGGGCGCCCGGAGTGCTGGCGCTCGCCCGCGGGCACGGACTCACCGCGCCGACCGCCGCGCTCGTCGTCGCCGAGGCGTTGGAGACACCGGACGCGGGCACCGCCTTCCTCACCGAGCTCGCCGACCGGCTCGCGCTCGGCCTCGCCAGCATCGTGTCGGTCATGGACCCCGAGGTGCTGATCCTCGCGGGCGCGATGCCGCGCGCGGGCGGCGAGCGCCTGCGCGCGCTGGTTCAGGACGCGCTCGACGAACTCACCATGGCGCGCACCGAGGTGCGCGCCAGCACCGTGCCCGGCTCGCCGGTGCTGCAGGGAGCGCTCCAACGCGCCTTGGCTACAACGAGAGACGCCGTCTTCTCCACTCATTGATCGACGCCAGGAGTACCGTCACATGCGCAGAACAACACTCGCAGCGCTCACCGCATGCACCACCGTCGCCCTGCTGGTCAGCGCCTGTACCGGCACCAATTCCGGTGGCGGCGACGACGGTTCGGCCGAGGGCAAGGACGTGACCATCACCTTCTGGCACGGCTGGAGTCAGGACAACGAGGTGCGGGCCATCGAGGCCAACGTCGCCGCGTTCGAGCAGCAGCACCCCAACATCCATGTCAAGCTGGTCGGCAACATCGCCGACGACAAGAGCGAGCAGGCGCTGCGGGCGGGCGGTCCGGACGCGCCGGATGTGGTGTCCTCCTTCACCACCGACCAGGTCGGCAAGTTCTGCTCCGCGAAGGTGTGGGCCGATCTGACGCCGTTCCTGCGGAAAGACGGCATCGATCCCGCCGCCACCTTCCCGGCGACGATGCTGGAATACACCCGATACCAAGGCAATCAGTGCGCGCTACCGCTGCTCGGTGACGCCTACGGCCTGTTCTACAACAAGACCGCGTTCGCCGCCGCGGGCATCACCGCGCCGCCGAAGACCTTCAGCGAGTTCGAGGCCGCCGCCGTCAAACTGACCATCCCCGAGGGCGACGGCTTCCGGCAGCTCGGTTTCATGCCGAACTATCACGGCTACGAGACCACGGTGACGCACTACCTAGGCCAGTTCGGCGCCGACTACTTCGGCCCCGACGGCAAGTCGAATATCGCCACCGATCCCCGGGTGGCCGCGATGTTCGAGTGGCAGAAGCGGATGATCGCGACGCTCGGCGGCTTCGACAAATTGGAGAAGTACCGCACCGGATTCGGCGACGAGTTCAGCGCCAACAATCCGTTCCACACCGGTCAGGTCGCCATGTCCCTCGACGGCGAGTGGCGCACCGCCTCGCTCGCGGTCGACCCAGTGAGCTTCGAGTGGGCCACCGCGCCGTTCCCGGTCCCCGACGATCAGGCCGACACCTACGGTCGCGGCTACCAGACCGGCACCATTATCGGCGTCGCCAACTCCAGCCGAAAGCAAACCGCCGCTTGGCAATTGGTGAAGTTCCTGACGACCGACACCGACGCGGTGGTCAGCTTCGCCAACGCCATCCACAACGTGCCGAGCACCAAGGCCGCGCTCGACTCGCCGAAGCTGAAGGCCGACGCCAACTTCCGAACCTTCCTCGACATCGCGAAGAACCCGCACTCCTCCACCACACCGTCGAGCATCAACGGCGGCGCGTACCAGCTCTCGCTGCGCAATTTCGGCTACGAGTACGAGGCGGGCAAGCAACCCGACCTGCGCGCCGGCTTGGCCGCCACCGCCAAGGAAATCGACGAGGCGATCGACCAGGCGAAGTGACCGGCGATGTTACTCCGGCATCAGGGCGTCCCTGCGGCGCTGAAACGTAAGCGCCGCAAGGACGCACTGCGCACCTTCGCCTTCCTCGCGCCCGCGCTGATCGGGTTCGGCTGCTTCTTCGCCTACCCGCTGCTGTCCACGATCTACTTCTCGTTCATGCGCTACGACGGCTTCACCGCGCCGACGTTCGCGGGCCTGAAGAACTGGAACTATGTCCTGGACAAGTACCCGTTCTTCTGGAAGGGACTCGCCAACACGCTGTGGCTGATCGTGGTGATGGTCGCGCTGCGGGTGATCTTCGGGCTCGGCATCGGTCTGCTGGTCACCAAGCTCAAGACCGGGGCCGGGCTGCTGCGCACGGTGCTCTATCTGCCGTACCTGGCCCCGCCGGTGGCGGCGACGATGGCCTTCGCGTTCCTGCTCAACCCCGGCACCGGGCCGGTCAACCACCTGCTCGGGAGTCTCGGTCTGCCGCAACCGGGTTGGTTCACCGATCCCGCCTGGTCCAAACCCGCGCTGACCATGCTCGCGCTGTGGGGCATCGGCGACCTGATGGTCATCTTCACCGCGGCGCTGCTCGACGTTTCCCGGGAGCAGTACGAGGCGGCCGAACTCGACGGCGCGGGCCCGTGGCACCGGTTCCGCTACGTCACCCTGCCGAACATCACGCCGATCATCCTGTTCGCGGTGGTGACCGGGGTGATCCAGACGATGCAGTACTACACCCAGGCGATCGTCGCGGGAAAGGTGGCCAGCGGCAAGATCGGCAGCGCCGGTGAGCCTTTCGAGCCGGGCTATCCGCACGGCTCGACCTGGACGCTGCCGCAGATGGTCTACAACCTGGGCTTCCAGCGATTCGACATCGGCTCTGCGTGCGTAGTCGCGGTCATCCTGTTCACCCTGTCGATGGCCTTCACCTCGTTACTGCTACGGCGTAGATCCGGCTTCCTGGAGGACTGAGCGATGACCATGGCCACGACGCTGCCCGCGCCGGTCCTACCCGATCGGATCGAGCCCAAGGGCACCCGCCGCAAGGGCGTATTGAACTGGGTGGCACTGCATTCGATCGCGATCGCGGTCGCGCTGCTGTTCATCCTGCCGTTCGTGTTCGTCTTCCTGACCTCGGTGATGACAGACAGACAGGCGCTGACCTCGGATCTGTGGCCCGCGCAGTGGCAGTGGCGCAACTACGTCGAGGTGTGGCGGACGCCGGGCTTTCTCGGCTGGTGGCGCAACACGCTGCTGTACGCGGGCGCGGGGACGGCGCTGACGCTGCTGTCGAGCATTCCGGCGGCCTACGCGCTCGCGAAATTCCGCTTCCGCGGCCGCAATCTAGCGTTGATGGCGGTCATCTCGATGATGATGCTGCCGCCGCAGGTCACCGTAATCCCCATGTACCTGGTGTGGTCCAAGCAGTTTCATCTCACCGGCTCGCTGTGGCCGCTGATCATCCCGCTGGCCTTCGGCGAGGCGTTCTCGATATTCCTGCTGCGTCAGTTCTTGCTGACCATTCCCGACGACTATCTCGAGGCCGCGCGCATCGACGGCTGCGGTGAATTGCGCATTCTGTTGCGGATCGTGCTGCCGATGGCGCGCCCGGCCATCGCCGCGGTGACGCTGTTCCAGTTCTTCTATTGCTGGAACGACTATTTCGGACCGCAGATCTATGCCAGCGAGAACCCGGGCGCGTGGACGCTCAGCTATGGGCTGGAATCGTTCAAGGCCGCCCACCACACCAACTGGAACCTCACCATGGCCGCCACCGTCCTGGTGATGGCTCCGGTGATCATCATCTTCTTCTTCGCGCAGAAGGCTTTCATCGAAGGCGTGACACTGACAGGGGTGAAAGGCTGATGCCCGCACTGAAATTGGCCGTCGTCGGCGGCGGTTCCACCTACACACCCGAGCTGATCGATGGTTTCACGCGGCTGCGCGACACCCTGCCGATCGACGAGATCATCCTGATCGACCCGGCGACCGAACGGGTGGCCTTGATCGCCGCGCTGGCCCGGCGGATGTTCGAGAAACAGGGCAGCGGGGTCCGGGTGTCCACCGCGCCGTCGGTCGCGGCCGGGGCCGACGGCGCCGACGCCGTGCTGCTCCAGCTGCGCGTCGGCGGGCAGGCGGCGCGCACCGAGGACGAGACCTGGCCGCTCGAATGTGGTTGCGTCGGACAGGAAACCACCGGTGCGGGCGGTCTGGCCAAGGCGCTGCGCACCGTGCCGGTGGTGCTCGAGCTCGCCGAGCACATCCGCAGGGCCAACCCGGATGCCTGGATCATCGATTTCACCAACCCGGTCGGCATCGTCACACGGGCCTTGCAGACGGCCGGGCACAAGGCCGTCGGACTGTGCAACGTGGCCATCGACTTCCAGCGAAAGTTCGCGGCGCACCTGGGTGTCGAGCCGGATCTGGTTCGGCTCGACCACGTCGGGCTCAATCACCTCACCTGGGAGCGTGGCGTCACCGTGCTCGATAGTCCCGGCGCGACAACAGGTTACGAGGCGCTGCCCAAACTGCTCGCCGATTTCGGCGCGGACATCGCCGCCGACACCCGCCTGCCGCTCGCACTGCTGCGGCATCTCGGCGTCGTCCCGTCGTACTACCTGCGGTACTTCTACCAGCACGACACCGTCGTCGAGGAGCTGCGCGCGAAGGGCTCGCGAGCCGCCGAAGTGGCCGAGCTGGAGCGGCAACTGCTGGCCATGTACGCCGACCCGACCCTGGACACGAAACCCGAACTGCTCGGAAAACGCGGTGGCGCTTTCTATTCCGAGGCCGCGGTGCAGCTGATCGCCGCGCTGCTCGGTACCGGCGCCGGGGCGGGCGTGCAGGTGGTCAACACCCGCAACGACGGCACCCTGCCGTCGCTGCCCGACGACGCGGTGATCGAGGTGCCCGCGCGGGTGGACGCGACCGGGGTCCACCCGCTGCCGCAGCCACCGCTTGACCCCCGCTTCGGCGGTCTGGTCGCGCACGTGACCGCCTACGAACGGCTGGCGTTGCGTGCCGCGGTCGAGGGCGGGCGCGAACTCGTCTTCGACGCGCTGCTCGCCCATCCACTGGTCGGCCAGTACGAGCTGGCCGAGCAGCTCACCGACCGGCTGATCGCGCACAACCGCGCACACCTGAGCTGGGCGTGACCATGCCGACCAACACCGTGCACTGCTGGCGGGGGAAGCGTTTGATGAAACTCCCACAGAACGAGCAGGTTCCTGGCGTGCTTGCGATCGACGCGGGCAACAGCAAGACCGACGTGGCTCTGGTCGCGATCGACGGATCGGTCCTCGCCGCGGTCCGCGGCGGCGGCTATCAGCCGTATCGCGACGGTGCCGAGCAGGCGATCGCCGGGCTCACCCCGCTGGTCGACGCCGTCGCCGAACAAGCCGGACTCGCTCGGGGCCGCATCCTCACCACCCGGGTGAGCGCCTGCATGGCCAACGTCGACCTGCCGATCGAGGAGCGCCGATTCCACGCCGCCATCGCGGGCAGGCCGTGGGGGCTCTCGGTCGGCGTAGCCAACGACACCTTCGGCCTGTTGCGCGCGGGCACCGACGGTCCGTGCGGCGTCGCGGTGGTCTGCGGCGCCGGGATCAACTGCGCCGGAATGCGACCGGACGGGCGCACCGCACGCTTCCCCGCGCTCGGCGTGCTCACCGGAGATTGGGGTGGCGGGGGCGGAATGTCGGCGGCGGCGATGTGGTACGCCGCACGCGCCGAGGACGGCAGGGGCGAGCCGACGGCACTGTCCGACGCCATCGGCGAGTACTTCGGGCTGGCCGGGGCCAACGCGGTCGCCGAGGCGATCCACCTGGGTCAGCTGCCCGAACCCCGGCTGCACGAGCTGGTTCCGGTGCTGTTCGAGGTGGCGGCGGCGGGCGACCCGACCGCGCTGCGGCTGATCGATCGGCAAGCCGACGAGATCACCAGGCTCGCGCTGGTCGCCCTGCGCAAACTCGAGCTGCTCGACGAACCGACCCCGGTGATCCTGGGTGGTGGCGTGCTTGCCGCGCGGCAACCGCTGCTGATCGACAACATCCGGGCCAGGCTGACCGCGGCGGCGCCGTTGGCGGAGCCACGAATCGTCGTTGCCCCACCGGTTCTCGGCGCCGCGCTGCTCGGGCTGGACCATCTCGCGGCGAGCCCGGCGGCGCAACGGCGGCTACGCGCTGCTTATCCGAGCGCGCAGGAGCCGCCCGAGGGCCGGTCCGGGTTCGCCAGCGAGATGGGTCAGTTGGCCTGAGCCGACTACCGGCCGATCTGCAGATCGACGCAGGAGTAGAAGGCATTCGGCGTATCGGCGATATTCCACACGCTGCGCAACTTCTGCTTTCCGGTGAAGCTGCCGAGATTGACGGTGTGCGTCTCGGTCGCACCCGGCGGCCGGTTGTTGCCGCTGATATCGGCGACCTTGGTGTTGCCGATCCAGTACTCGTAGTTGGTGGTACGGTGGCGGGCGGTGAAGGTCCAGGTGAAGGTCACCGTACTGCCGACCTGGTGGACCTTCCACGGCTTGCTGTCGTCGTCGAGTTCGGCCCAGCGCCGGTCACCGGCGCTGCAATTGCGCTGCCCTTTGGGGCCCTCGACGCTCTGCGGCTCCCATTTGATGGGGCCGCAGGGCAATTGGTTCTGCGCGCACTGCGCCTGCCTGCTGGCAGGCGACGAAATATAGCCGTGCGCGTTGGCAGGCCCCGCGGGCAGCACGGCGACGACGAACGGTGCCAGACCTGCCGCCGTGAGGATGGACAGCATTCTTCTGTTGAACATGGGTGACTCCCTGTGCCCGGAATGGGCAATAGTCGGCCAAAATTTCGGCTCGATGCGGTAGGTATTCGAACTTTAAAGCGCCGCCATATAATTGGTCGAGTGCACAGGAGTGGGGAGGCAACTGGGGACCGTAAATAACGAAATAGACTCGCACCACCGGCATTCCTCGCCATTCACGGTGAGATCATTTTCTCGCATTGCTCATCACGCAATAGCGAATTTCGATCTTCCGGCATACGGAATAGATCCCGGTGTCGCAAGGTTCGTCGTGGAGGACACTGCCTACCGAAAGGATCTGCGATGGCGAAGATGACCAGCGATGAACGGGAGAAGTTCCTGGCGGAGCTGCACGTGGGGGTGATCGCGATCGAACGCGCCGATCGCGCGCCGCTCGCGGTGCCGATCTGGTACGGGTACGAACCGGGCGGCGAGGTGAAGATCTGGACCGACAACGGATCGGTGAAGGAGCGCCTGATCCGGGCCGCGGGCCGCTTCGCGCTCACCGCGCAGGTGGAGCAGCCGCCGTACCGGTACGTCACGGTGGAGGGCACGGTCACCAGCATCGAGCGCGCCACCGAAGCCGATGTCCTGGCCATCGCCGAGCGCTACCTCGGTCCAGAAGAAGGCAAGGCCTTCGCCGCCCAGTACCTCTCCGAGGCCTCGATCCTGGTCAGCCTGCGGCCGGAGAAGTGGCTGAGCACGGACTACTCCAAGGAGTAGCGCGCCAGCGCTCACTCGAACCGCACACCTGTCAACCGACCGTCCCGGTGAGTGCGCGAGCCGGGCCGGTCGATTGACAGCAAATGTCGCGACTGCCAACGTATCCAGGGACCGCGAGGTCCTGATTCGGCGGGCCCCGGCGTTGTCGATCGGAGCGCGCTGATGGGATTTCTCGAGCCCGACCTGCCGGTGGTCGATCTGCCGGAATGGCGCAAAGGCACACGCGGCGAACGGATTCGGCCGATGGCCCGGCATTGGGCCGAGGTGGGTTTCGGCACCCCGATCGCGCTGCATCTGTGCTATGTGGCCAAGATCTTTTGTTACCTGCTCGGCGGCTGGTCGATCGTGCTGGCCACCAAAGGCATCGACGGATTCACCGACATCGGGCAATGGTGGTCGGAGCCGATCGTCTTCCAAAAAGTGGTGCTGTATACGCTGCTGTTCGAGGTGGTCGGGCTCGGCTGCGGATTCGGCCCGCTGAACAACAGGTTCTTCCCGCCGTTCGGTTCGATCCTGTATTGGTTGCGGCCCAAGACGATTCGGCTGCCACCGTGGCCGGATCGGGTGCCGATGACCAAGGGCACCGAACGCGCTCCCGCCGACATCGCGCTGTACGCGGCACTGCTGGTGGCGATCCCGGTCGCGCTGCTGTCCGACGGCACCGGCCCGATACCGGAGCTCGGCACCGCCGTCGGGCTGCTGCCGCGGTGGGAGATCGTGATGATCCTCGTGCTGCTCGCCGCGATCGGGTTGCGCGACAAGGTGATCTTCCTGGCGGCGCTTGGTGAGGTCTACGCGACGCTGACGATGGTCTTCCTGTTCGCGGGCGCCGATTCGATCGTCGCCGCGAAGGTGGTGTTCGTGGTGATCTGGATGGGCGCGGCGACCTCGAAGCTGAACAAGCATTTCCCGTTCGTGGTGTCCACGATGATGTCGAACAGCCCGCTGCTGCGGCACAAGTCGCTCAAGCGCCGGTTCTTCGAGAACTTTCCCGACGATCTGCGGCCCGGCCTGCTGTCGCGGGTATTCGCGCACGGCGGGACCGTCGTCGAGATGGGCGTGCCGGTGATCCTGTTCTTCGCCCCCGGCGGTCCGGTGACCGCGGTGGCGGCGATCGTGATGATCGGCTTCCACCTGGTCATCCTGACGGCGGTGCCGATGGGGGTTCCGCTGGAGTGGAACGTCTTCATGATCTTCGGGGTGCTGGTGTTGTTCGTGGCGCACGCCGATCTCGGCCTGCGTTCGCTGACACAGCCGGTGCCGGTGGCGCTGCTGTTCGTCGCGCTCGTCGGCCTGGTGGTCGCCGGAAATCTGTTCCCCCGCAAGATTTCCTTCCTACCCGGCATGCGCTACTACGCGGGCAACTGGGATACCACGATGTGGTGCGTCACCCCGGCCGCGGCCGCGAAGATCGGCAGGCACGTCGTCGCGATCGCGAGCATGCCGCAGGCCCAATTGGAGCGGTTCTACGGGAAGGACCGCGCAGAGGTTCCGATGTACATGGGATATGCCTTCCGCGCCATGAACACCCACGGCCGCGCCCTGTTCACGCTGGTGCACCGGGCGATGCCCGCCGGACACGAGGACGACTACGTGCTCACCGACGGGGAACGGATCTGCGCCACCGCGGTCGGGTGGAACTTCGGCGACGGGCACATGCACAACGAGCAACTCATCGCCGCACTGCAGCAGCGGTGTCACTTCGAACCCGGTGAAGTGCGCGTGGTGCTGCTGGACGCGCAGCCGATCCACCGGGGCACCCAGGCCTACCGGCTGGTGGACGCCGCCACCGGCGAGTTCGAGCGCGGTGTCGTCCGCGTCGCCGACATGGTCACCCGCCAGCCATGGGACGACGACGTACCGGTGCGTGTCGAGCCGGGAAAGTGAACTCGGCGAACGAGTATCGCCGGAGTGCGGCAAGATCGATCGCATGACTCCCGGACCGTTCCTGCCCGAGAGCGTGGACGAGTTCCGCGTCCTCGCCCGCACCCGGTTGCGTCGGTTCGTCAGGACCTCGGTCCCCGACGAGCCCGGCCTGCGCCGGGCCGCCGTGCTGCTGTGTGTGGTCGGCCAGGCCGACGGCTCCCCCGCGGTGATCGTCATCCGGCGGGCCTACCGCGGGCGCAACGCGGGACAGTGGGGCCTGCCCGGCGGCAGGCTCGACCCGGGCGAGTCCGCCGCGCAGGCCGTATTGCGGGAACTGCACGAGGAACTCGGCATGACCGCCACGTCCACCGACCTGCTCGGCGAGCTCGACGATTTCCCCGCCGCCTCGGGTTTCGTGATCACACCGTTCCTCGCCGCGCTGCCCGACGCGGCCGAACTGACGCCGAACCCCGACGAGGTCCACTCGGTGCACCTGGTGAATCTCGACCGGCTCGCCGCCGATGACGTGCCGCACTGGGTGCCACCGCACCAGGCCGTCCCGCAGGCGGAATTACGTGACGCGCCCACCGCGCCCGCGGCGGCGGGCGACGCGCGCCTGCTGCAGATGCGGCTCGGCGACGACATGACGATCCACGCGCCCACCGGCGCGCTGCTCTGGCAGTTCCGCGAGATCGTCCTGCTCGGCCGCGACCACGACAGCGCCCGCGTCGCCCATTTCACCCAACCCGACTGGACCCAGCACTGACGACCATGCCGGACGTGGCATGCTCGGTGCCCATACCCGATCAGGAGGCCCGGTGACCATCTTCCGCACCATCGTCGGCGTACAACTGTTGCTGATCGAGAACGGGCGGGTGCTGCTCGCGCGCCGGCGCAACACCGGGTTCGCCGATGGGCAGTGGAACGCCCCCGGCGGCAAACTCGACGAGGGCGAGGACGTGCTCACCGCCATCATCCGCGAGGCCGACGAGGAGATCGGGATCCGGCTGAACCGGGACGACATCGACCTGGCCGCCTCGATCCACATCCAGCACCCGCCCGGCCAGACCCGGATCGTGTTCGTCTTCCACGCCCGCACCTGGTCCGGCGAGCCCTACAACCGGGAACCGGAGTCCTGCTCGGAACTGCGCTGGTTCCCGCTCGACGAACTCCCCGGCAATACCATCCAAAGCACCCGCGCCGGCCTGGACCTCTACCGCCGCGGCGAGCACTTCGGTGTCTACGGCTGGCCCGAACCCTCCCTCATCGGCGACGCCAGGTAGTTCTCCGGTTCAGGGGTGCGCGAGAGCGGGTTGGGCCACCAGATCTTGGCGCCGACGATGCGGAAAAGGGCTGGGATCACGACGGTGCGGACCAGGAAGGTGTCGAGCAGAATGCCGAGGCCGACGATGATGCCCAATTGGGTGAGGATGATCAGCGGCAGCACGCCGAGCACGCAGAACACCGCGGCCAGGACGATGCCCGCGCTGGTGATGACCGACCCGGTGGCCGAGACCGCGCGCACGATGCCCCCGGTGCTGCCGTGCTCCGGCGTTTCCTCCTGGGCGCGGGTGACCAGGAAGATCGTGTAGTCGATACCGAGCGCGACGAGGAACAGGAACGCATACAGCGGCGCGCTGGTATCGAGGGCGGGAAAGCCCAACAGGTGCAAGCTGATCCACGCGCCCAGCCCCAGCGCGGCCAGCGCGCTGAGCACCGAGACTCCTACCAGCAGCAGCGCGGCGGGCACCGCCCGCAAGAGCGCGAGCAGGATCACCGTCACGATGGCCAGGATCGTCGGGATCACCACGCGCTGATCGTGTTCGGCGGCCGAGCGGGTGTCCAGCCCCTCCGCGTCACCGCCGCCGACGAGCGCGCCCGGCACGTCCGCCAGCGCGGCGCGCATCGCCTCGATGGCCGAGAATGCCTGCGGTGAACCGGGTTCGGCGTTCAATACCACCGAGAAGCGGGTCAGCCCGGTCGGCGAGGTCCCGGTGGGCCGCGCGTCGGTGACCCCTGGCACGCCCCGCAGCGCCTGTTCGACCGCGGCCGCCGAGTCGGTGCGGGCCAGCACGGTGGTCGGATTCGCCGTACCGGCGGGGAAATGCGCGGCCAGGGTGTCGAAGCCCTCGACGGATTCGGCACGCACCCGGAACTGATCGGTTTGCGACAACCCGATATCGGCGCCGATCAGCCCGGCCGCGCACACACCGAGCGCGACCAGCGCAGCGCAGGCCACCAGCACCGGCCTGCGCACGACCCCGTCGGCGATCGAATGCCAGATCCCCGCTTCGGCGGCGACGCGGTCGTCGGCGCGGGGCACGAATGGCCAGAACACGTTTCGCCCGCACAGCGCGAGCGCGGCGGGCAGCGCGACGAGCACGAACACCAGGGCGACCAGCAGTCCGGCGGCCGCGCCGACACCGAGGCTGCGGGTGTTGGGCAGCGAGGCGAGCAGCAGCGTCAGCAGCGCGGCGACGACGGTCACGTTGCTGGCCAGGATCGCCGGTCCGGCATGGCGGACCGCGTGCCGCAGCGCGCTGCGATGATCGGGGTGCCGGTGCAACTCGTCGCGGTAGCGCGAAACCAGCAGCAGCGCATAGTTCGTCCCGGCGCCGAAGACGAGCACGCTGGTGATGCCCGAGGTGGAACCGTCGAAGGCCAGCCCGGTCCAGCGGGCGAGCCCGGTGCCGACGGCGCCCGCGACCCGGTCGGCCGAGCCGACGACGAGCAACGGCACCAGCCAGAGCACGGGCGATCGATAGGTCGCGATCAGCAGCAACGCGACGACGGCGGCGGTCACCGCGAGCAGGGTGATGTTCGCGCCCGCGAACGAATCGGCGATGTCGCCGCCGAACGCGGGACCACCGGTCACCTGGATGCGCAGGTCGGCGGGTTGTCCCTGCTTGACCTCGGTGCGCAGCTCGTCGATGCGGTCGGTCAGCGCGAATCCGCTGAGCGTCGAGTCGACGGGCAGCCGCCCGATCGCGGCCTTCCGGTCCGGCGCCACGAACGCCTCGCCGAGCTTCGGGCGCAGGCTCGCCAGATCCTCCGGACGCAGTTCGGCGCCGTCGGCGCGGGTCACCACGACCACCGCGGGCGCGGTGCCCGCATCGGGAAACTCGGTGAGCAGCTCCTTGACGCGGGCCGAATCCGCACTGCCCGGCAACGAGTTCGGCGCCTGGCCCGCGGCATCGTTGTCACCGATCAGGCCTGCCACCCCGAACGACACGGCGAAGAGGGCCACAAGTAGCACCCAAGACTTTCCGGCCGTGACGACGGCCGCGAACCGATCCCAGAAGCGCATCACAACACCATGACAGAACCGCGCCCGACGCGCGCGCTGCCACGCGACCGGGTGGGCACGATCACCGCTGCGCGCGCGGCTCCATGGCCAGCAGCCTGCCGAGTTGAGTGGCCACCCGGTCGAGCGGGGTGAGCGAGCGTCCCGCGATCGCCATGATCACCGCGCCCTCGATGGCGGCGACGGCCATGGTGGCCAGCGAGGCGGCCGGTTCGTCGGCGATGCCCTCGGCGGTGAGCTGATCGGTGAGCAGCGCCTCCCAGGACGCGAAGGACTCCGCGGCGATGGCCGGGGCCGCGGGCACCTCCGAGCCGGCCAGTGCGGCCGCGACGATCGGGCAGCCCGCGGTGAAGTCGGAGGCGACCAGCAGTTCCTTCCACGTCGTCACGAACGCGGCGAGCCGGACCGCCGCGCTGCCCTTGCCCGCGGTCGCGGCGATGCCCGCCGCCATGACCTTGCCCGCCGCGCGGGTGGCCTCCTCGACCAGTTCCTGCTTTCCGCGCGGGAAGTTCTGGTAGATCGAGCGGCGCGCGGTGTTGCTGTAGTTCACCAGTTCGGTGATGCCGGTGCCCGCGACGCCGCGGCGCCTGATCAGATCGATCGTGCCCGCGATCAGCCGCTCACGTGGACGGGTGGTCACCGCGCGGCCTCCTGCTCTCTCCTGGGTTCGGCGTGCTACCCAGCCTAGGACATGCCCCTGCGGCGCACGCCGGGCCTTGCGGTAGTACGACCATACTACTACGGTGTGGCTATTACACCCAGTTACGGCTACCGAAGGACCGCCCATGCCCGCCACCGTGACGCTGTCCGATCAACTCACCCTGCCCTGCGGCCAGGTACTGCCCAATCGGCTGATGAAATCGGCGCTCAGCGAGGGCCTGGCCGATCAGGGCGGCAGCCCGGGACAGCGCCTCGAACGCCTCTATACGCGCTGGGGCACAGGCGGTTTCGGGCTGGTGGTGACCGGCAACGTGATGGTGGATCGCGGGCATCTCGGTGAGCCGGGCAATGTGGTGATCGACGACGACCGCGATCTCGACGGGTTGAGCCGCTGGGCCAAGGCCACCAAGGACGGCGGCGCGCCGATCTGGATGCAGCTCAATCACCCTGGCAGACAGGCGAACCCGCTGGCCACCCGGACCAGGCCGGTCGCGCCGTCGGCGATCGCGCCCAAGATCCCCGGCATGCCGACACCGCGCGCGCTCACCGACGCCGAGATCGAGGCGATCATCGATCGCTTTGCCACAACCGCCGAGATCGCGGAGACCGCGGGGTTCGACGGCGTCCAAATTCACGGCGCCCACGGCTATCTCGTCTCCCAGTTCCTCTCGCCGCTGGCCAATCAGCGCACCGATCGCTGGGGCGGCGATGCCGAGCGCAGGCGCCGGTTCGTGCTCGAGGTGGTACGGCGCATCAGGTCCGCCGTCAGCCCGGGGTTCGCGGTCGGCATCAAGCTGAACTCGGCCGACTTCCAACGCGGCGGCTTCACCGAGGACGAGTCGAGGGCGGTCGTCGAGCAGCTGGCGCACGAACACCTCGACCTGATCGAGATCAGCGGCGGCAGTTACGAATCCCCGGCGATGATGGGGCGCAACGACACCCGGGCCGAGAGCACCCGCGCCCGCGAGGCCTACTTCCTCGACTACGCCCAGACCGTGCGGACCGCGGCCGCCGGGGTGCCCATCGCGGTCACCGGCGGCTTCCGATCCCGCTCGGTGATGGCCGAGGCGCTGGCCGCCGCGGACTGCGACGTGATCGGGCTCGGCAGGCCCACCTGCCTGACCACGGACGCGGGCACCGGACTGATCACCGAACGCGACGATCGATTGCGCACGGTGCCGATCGGCGTGCGCGGACGCCTCGCCTCGTTCTCCGGCCTGCGCTCGTTCGACGGCGCGCTCGATCTGCAATGGCACACCGACCAACTGCATCTGCTCGGCGCGGGCGACGACCCCGATCCAGCGCGGCCGTGGTGGAAGACCACCGTCACCATGTTGCGCCGCAACGGCCTCGACGCCTTCCGGCGCAAGCGCGGCTGAACCGACCACGGCGCACCGCCGCGAAGGTGACAATGAGCAGCGGCGGTTAACCGGACTGCGGGGTCGCGTTCACATCGTGTTTACGATGTCCGAATGCTTATCCACGACCCGCAGCGAGCCGCGCCCGACACCGAGCAGCTCGCGCCGCGCCGACCGCGACCGGCGCTGGTCTGGTCCGCCCTGGCCGCGGCGGTGCTCGTGCTGGTTCTCGGCCAGCTCATGGCCGTGCACATCAACGCGCTCGGCCCGCTGACCAGCCTCGCGTGGGACTACGTCGGCAGGCCGAAATCGGCGACAACGCCGTGGGCCGGGTTCCTGCTCGCGCTCGTCGGCGTCACGACCCGGGTCCGGATCGTCGCGCTCGCCGCGGCCGTTGCCATCGATCTGGTCTTCGTGCTCATCCGGGCGATCGAGGGTAGGGCGTTCACCGTCGGCAACGGCCCGACGATCGCGCTCACCGCGCTGGCGGTGTTCGCGCTCTGGCGGTGTAGCGGGACGACGCGACAGATCGCCCTGCGCACCATCGCGCTCGGCGCGCTGCTGATCCTCGCCACGAAGGTCGGCGAGATCTGGCTCGACATCACCGCGTGGGCTTGCCCGCAGGTGCTCGATCCCTATGTGCAACTTGCCGATCGGGCGCTCGGCAGCCCGTCCTGGCTGGTCGGCCACGCGCTCGAGGTCGCGGGCCCGATCCCGCTCGCCGTGGTGCGCTGGGTGTACTTCGAGCTGCCCGCCGCGGCGATCGTGGTCGCGATCTGGCAGCTGCGCGGGGTGACCACCGGCGCGTGGCCGCGGCACCATCTGGTGCGAACATTCTTGGCGCTCGGGCTGATCGGGCCGATCTTCTATGTGGTGTTCCCGGTCGTCGGCCCGATCCTCGCGTTCGGATCATGGGGCAACGGCATGGAGTTGGCGAACGTCTGGCCCGATGTCGTGCCGCCGGTACCAGCCTCGGTCGCGGCCATGCCGTTCGACGGGATCACCCCGCGCAACTGCATGCCGTCACTGCACACCGCCTGGGCGCTGTCGCTGTTCATCCACTCCCGCCGCGGCCCACGCTGGCTGCGCTGGGGCGGTGCCTTCTGGCTGGTGTGCACGCTGCTCGCGACCCTGGGCCTCGGCGCGCACTACGGCATCGATCTCATCGTCGGCGCGACGCTGTGCCTGACCATCGAATCGGCGCTGCGCGAGCCGGAGCGCGGCTGGGACCGCGTCCGCGTCCGCGTGGTCGCACTAGGCATCGGCACCTTCGTGGCGCTGCTGCTGTGCATCCGCTATCTGGCATTGCCGATGGCGACGCACCCGGCCCCGTTCGGCCTCGCCGTGCTCGCCGTGTTCGCCGTCGTGGTGTACGCGTTCTACACGACGTGGTTCGGTGCCGACCGAGAGCCCGTGGCGGAGCAGTCGATTCGCTGATCCCGATGGAACTCGGCGCGGCCGGTCCGCGCCGAGCGCACCGTCGTCAGTCGCAGACCGCCCCCGCGGACGCCGAGCCCACCAGCTTCGAGTACTTGGCGAGCACACCGCGGGTATAGCGGGGCGGCAACGGCTTCCAGCCCGCGCGGCGTTGCTCCAGGTCGGCGGGCTCCACCAGCACATCGAGCGTGCCCGCACCGACATCGAGCCGGATCCGATCCCCGTCGCGCACGAACGCGATCGGGCCGCCGTCCACCGCCTCCGGTGCGACGTGGCCGACGCACAGCCCGGTGGTACCACCGGAGAATCGGCCGTCGGTGAGCAGCAGCACGTCCTTGCCGAGACCGGCGCCCTTGATGGCGGCGGTGATGGCGAGCATCTCCCGCATCCCCGGCCCGCCCTTGGGGCCCTCGTAGCGGATGACCACCACGTCGCCCGCGGCGATCGTGCCGTCCTCTAGCGCGTCCATCGCCGCCCGTTCGCGCTCGAAAACCCGTGCGGTGCCGGTGAATACGTCGGAGTCGAAGCCCGCGGACTTCACCACGGCGCCGCCGGGGGCGAGCGAGCCGTGCAGGATGGTGATGCCGCCGGTCGGGTGGATCGGCTCGCGCATGGCGCGCACCACCTTGCCGTCGGGGTCCGGCGGCGCGATCTCGGCCAGATTCTGCGCCACGGTCCGGCCGGTCACGGTGAGGCAATCCCCGTGCAGCAGACCGGCATCCAGCAGTGCCTTCATCATCACCGGCACGCCGCCGATGCGGTCTACGTCGGTCATCACGTGGCTGCCGAACGGCTTCACGTCGGCCAGGTGCGGCACCCTGCGGCCGACCCTGGCGAAATCGTCGAGGGTCAGATCGACGCGCGCGTCGTGCGCGATCGCCAGCAGGTGCAGCACGGCGTTCGTGGAACCGCCGAACGCCATCACCACGGCGATCGCGTTCTCGAACGCCTCCTTGGTGAGGATGTCGGCGGTGGTGATGCCGCGCCTGAGCAACTCGACGACGGCCTCGCCGCTGCGCCGCGCGTAGCCGTCGCGGCGCCGGTCGGTCGCGGGCGGGGCGGCGCTGCCCGGCAGCGACATGCCGAGCGCCTCGGCCGCGCTGGCCATGGTGTTGGCGGTGTACATCCCGCCGCACGCGCCCTCACCCGGGCAGATGGCCCGCTCGATGGCGTCGACGTCGGCGCGGCTCATCAGACCGCGCGAGCACGCGCCGACCGCCTCGAACGCGTCGATGATCGTCACCTCGCGCTCGCTGCCGTCGGACAGCTTGGCGATACCGGGCAGAATCGAGCCCGCGTACAGGAACACGCTGGCCAGGTTCAACCGCGCGGCCGCCATCAGCATGCCGGGCAGCGACTTGTCGCAGCCGGCCAGCAGCACCGAGCCGTCGAGGCGTTCGGCCTGCATCACCGTCTCGACGCTGTCGGCGATCACCTCCCGTGACACCAGCGAGAAGTGCATGCCCTCATGGCCCATCGAGATGCCGTCGGACACCGAGATGGTGCCGAACTCCATCGGGTAGCCACCGCCCGCGAACACCCCCTCTTTGCTGGCCTTGGCCAGCCGGTCCAGCGAGAGGTTGCACGGGGTGATCTCGTTCCACGAGGAGGCGACGCCGATCTGCGACTTTCCCCAGTCCGCGTCCCCCATGCCGACGGCGCGCAGCATGCCGCGGGCCGCGGTCTTCTCGAGTCCGTCGGTGACGTCACGGCTGCGTGGCTTGATATCGGGTGTGTTCGGATCAGTGGGCACGATCATCATCATCCTCCGTGCCGATGCGGTCCCCCGGCGGGCACGCCCGAACGGCCGCGGCGGGCACCGCACGTCGGCCGCTTCGGGCGGGCCGCGGGGTGCCGTGCGCGACCTGACCCAACAATGGCGAGTACCGACCTGTTCGACGCGGCCCGTATCGACCACTCGAATATTCGCATCGACGACCGGAATCCATTTTCCAGAATTCTTTACAGAATATTTTCGGCCTATAGATCCACAGGCCGCAATGAGTAATCCGGGCCGCACGAATAGCCGCTCGCTGATCACGCCGACGAACCGGCGGCGATCACCCGCCATCCGAGAACCCTCCAGCCTAGCGCGCCAAACCCCCTGCGCAACAGCATTTTTGCCACAATGCACACAAGACGGGCAGTCCGGCCATGCCAGACGACAAGTACTGGTCGTTATTTTTTCGGAGAAACTTTTCCGTAGCAAGATGTAACCGTTCGGAAACATCCATCTCGGTAAGCTCCCTTATCGAAGAAAGGAACCCCTTCTTCGAATCGCAGATCCACAAGGAGTGAACAATGGGCCTGGTCGCCGGTTTGGTCGAAATTGTCGGAAATCTGTTGCACCTGCTCCTCGGCGGTCTCTGACCGACCACTGAACACTCGGCCCCGTGTCGCGCGGACGCGGGGCCGAGCCGTTCCGCCACACCCCCTCGTGCCCGCACCGCAAAACAGCCTTGCGTGAGCGGGATCACTCCGCTAGCTTGTGCAATGTCACACGTCACATGACGCGCACGGCGGCACATGTCGCGGTTCGTCGCGCAGAGGGAGGCTCTTATGACCGGATCGATCTCGTCGGCTGCCAGTAAGCCTTGGCATGGGGTCCTGGTGGCCACGACGCTTCCGTTCACGGCGGATTACGCGGTCGACTACGACGCCTACGGCGAGCACGTGGCATGGCTGGCGGCGAACGGATGCCACGGGGTCAGCCCGAACGGATCACTCGGCGAATACCAGACCCTCGACGACGACGAGCGCGCCCGCGTCGTGACCACCGCGGTCGCGGCCGCCCCGGCTGGATTCACCATCATGCCCGGCATCGCCGCATACGGAGCCTTGCAGGCACGCAAGTGGGCGGCACAGGCCGCCGAGGCGGGCGCGCAGGCGGTGATGCTGTTGCCGCCCAACACCTATCGCGGCGGCCGCGATTCGGTGCTCGCGCACTACCGCACCGTCGCCGAGGTCGGCCTGCCGATCGTCGCCTACAACAATCCGATCGATACCCGGATCGACCTGACGCCGGACATCCTGGCCGAGCTGCACGCCGAGGGGTTGATCGTCGGCGTCAAGGAGTTCACCGGTGACGTCCGGCGCTTCTACGAGATCAAGGAGCTCGCACCGGAACTCGACGTGCTCGTCGGCTCCGACGACGTGGTGCTCGAGCTGGGGATCGCCGGTGCGGTCGGCTGGGTGGCCGGCTACCCGAACGCGATCCCGAAGGCGACGGTCGAGCTCTACAACGCCGCGGTGAACCGCGACCTGGACAAGGCGCTCCCCCTCTACCGCGACCTGCACAAGCTGCTGCGCTGGGATTCCAAGACCGAGTTCGTGCACGCGATCAAGCTGTCGATGGACCTGGCCGGTCGGCCCGGCGGTGGGTGCAGGCCGCCACGCGTCCCGCTCGCGCCCGAACTGAACGCCAAGATCACGGCCGCCACCGCGGACGTGCTGGCCAAGGGTTACCAATAACCGACCCAGCGGTTTCAAAAGGCGCATGATGCACACGGCAAGTGAGGAGAAGGCGATGAGCGACACCACGGTCGACGCGATCGTCGCGGCCGCGACGGCGGCCGCGAAGCCGTGGGCCGCACTGGGATCGGCGGGGCGGGCCGGGGTGCTGCACGGCATCGCGGACCGACTGGACGCGCAGGCCGCGCGGCTCATCGAGCTGGCGATGCGCGAGACCCACCTGTCCGAGCCGCGGCTGACCGCGGAGGTGCGGCGCACCAGCTTCCAGCTGCGACTGTTCGCGCGCACCGTGCTCGACGGCGGCTATCTGGACGTCCGCATCGACACCGCGGACCAGGATTGGCCGATGGGCGCGCCACGCCCGGACCTACGCAGGATGAACGTCGCGCTCGGTCCGGTGCTCAACTTCGCGGCGAGCAACTTCCCGTTCGCCTTCTCGGTCGCGGGCGGGGACACCGCCGCCGCGCTCGCCGCGGGCTGCCCGGTGATCGTCAAGGCCAGCCCGGGACACCCGCTGCTGTCCCGCGCGGTCGGCGACCTGATCGAGCAGACACTGCTCGACAATGACGCCCCGCGTGGCACTTTCGGTCTCGTCTTCGATCGGGACGCCGGGGTGCGGGTGCTCACCCACCCCGATATCGCCGCCGCGGCGTTCACCGGGTCCACCGCGGGCGGGCGCGCACTCTACGACCTGGCGTGCCGTCGCCCGGTGCCGATCCCGTTCTTCGGCGAACTCGGCTCGATCAACCCGGTTTTCGTCACCGAGCAGGCCGCGCGCGGCCGCACCGGGGAGATCGCCACGGGACTGTTGAACGCGGTGAGCGCGAGCGCGGGCCAACTGTGCACCAAGCCGGGATTGGTCGCGGTGCCCGTCGGCGCGCCCGTCCTCGACGAACTCACCGAGCTGATCCGCACGCGGCCGGTACCCACCGGCGAGCTGCTCAACGAGACGATCGCGGCGGGCTTCGGCAAGGTCGTCGCGCGGGTGCGTGGCCACGAGGCGGTCGAAGTACTGGGCGGCGGCGGCCCGGACCAGGCCCTGCTGCTCGGCACCACCGCGCGTGCCGTACTGGCCGACCCCGATCCGCTGCTGGAGGAAATGTTCGGCCCGGCAACGCTTCTGGTCACCTATCGGGACACCGCCGAGTTGCTCGAGCTGGCGCGGGCGATGGGCGGTCAGCTCACCGCGACGGTGTTCGGCGAGCCAACCGACGACACCGCCCGCGCGCTCGTCGCGGCCGCGGTCGACGTGGCGGGGCGCGTGCTTTGGAACAGCTGGCCCACCGGGCTGTCGGTGACCTACGCCCAGCAGCACGGCGGCCCCTACCCTGCGACCACCGCCCCGTCGTCGACCTCGGTCGGCACCGCGTCGATCGCCCGATTCCTGCGTCCGGTCGTCTACCAGTCCGTCCCCGAGGAGCTGCTGCCGCTCGAATTGCGCACCGACAACCCGCTTTCGGTGCCGCGCTCGGTGAACGGGGCGCCGCCGCGATGACCGAGCTCCCGCCCCACTCCCCGACCCTGCGGGGCACCGACGTGCTGATCATCGGCGGCGGCATGATCGGCTGCGCCATCGCCGACCGGCTCGCGCTGGCCGGCGCCACGGTGCGCGTCTGCGAGCGCGGCGGCATCGCCTCCGGCACCACGGCACACGGCGAAGGCAACGTGCTCGTCTCGGACAAGGGGCCGGGGCCCGAATTGCGGCTGGCCCAGTTGTCCCGGCGGCTGTGGCCCGAGGTGCTCGCCCGCATCGCGCAACGACACCCGACCGACGCCGCCGCGGTCGAATGGGAACCCAAGGGCGGCATCGTCGTTGCGACCACGGAGCCGGGCGCGGTCGCGTTGGCCGAGTTCGCCGCGCGGCAGCGGGCGGCGGGCGTGCGCTGCGAACAACTCGACCCGGACCAGCTCGCGGCCGCTGAACCGGCGCTGACCCGCGACGTGTGCGCGGCCGTGTACTACCCCGATGATGCCCAGGTACAGCCGGCGGGTGCGGCCAGCGCCCTGCTCGAATCCGCCGTCGCCGCAGGCGCTTCGGTAGAGACGAACTGTGCGGTACTCTCCCCGCTGCTGCGCGGCGGGCGCCTGGTCGGCGTGCGGACCACCCGCGGGCCACGGCACGCCGACCTCGTGATCAACGCGGCGGGCCCGTGGTCGGCGGTGGTCGCCGAGGCACTCGGCGCACCGATCGCGGTGCGGCCGCGCCGCGGCGACGTGCTCATCACCGCGCCCATGCCACCGACCGTCTTCCACAAGGTCTACGACGCGGATTACGTTGGCGCCGTCGGTAGTTCGGCCGCGGAACTGCAGTCCTCCGCGGTGGTGGAGTCGACCCGCGGCGGGCCGCTGCTGCTCGGCTCGTCGCGGCGCCAATGCGGTTTCGACGACCGGCTGCGACCCGACAGCCTGGCCGCCATCGCCCGCCGGGCGATCCGGCTCTATCCGATGCTGGCCGATGTCGCGATCATGCGCGCCTACGGCGGCTTCCGGCCCTACGTCGACGACCATCTGCCGGTGATCGGGCCGGACCCGCGCCTGCCCGGCCTGTGGCACGCGACCGGGCACGAGGGCGCGGGCATCGGCCTGTCCGTCGGCACCGCCGAACTGATCCACGCCGCACTGACCGGTGACCGCGACGGCACGGAGCTGGCGGCCTTCACCGTCGATCGTCCGGCCGTCCGCACGACGGCCACCACCGAGAAAGCATTGCGATGAGCCACGATCCCCCCGCGACCCGCTCCCCTGAGCGGCTGCTGACCGGCAGCGCCATACCCGGCCTGACGCCTGCCCGCAGACCGTCGGCCTGCCACCAAGTCCTGCTCCCGAACACGCGTGCGCTGGTCGCACCCGACCGTGAGGTGGCCGCGTGAGCGCACAGCTGATACCCGAGGACAACGATCCCGTCGGGCGTTCCGATCGGCCACTGACCATCACCGTCGACGGCGTCTCCGTGCGCGGCGCACACGGCCAGACGCTGGCCACCGTCCTGCTGGCCGACGGCCGCGACCACTGGCGCACCGCGCCGACCGGCGGCGGCCGCGGCGTCTTCTGCGGTATCGGCGTCTGTTTCGACTGCGTCGCCACCGTCAACGGCAGCCCCGATGTGCGGCTGTGCCGCCGGCCCGCCCGCGACGGCGACACCGTGCACACCCAGTCGCGCGCCGACATCGCAGCGCCCTCTTACCGCGAACCGATCGGAGACCGCGCGTGGGCAGCTGCCGAGGGCGAGGACAGTCACCGATGACCAGGCAGATAGTCGTGATCGGCGGCGGCCCCGCCGGAACGGCGGCCGCGGCGGCGGCGCTGCGCTCGGGTGCGCGCGTGACGCTGATCGATGCGAACGAGACGCTCGGCGGCCAGTACAACCGGCGCATCCCCGCCGGATACGGTGTGCGGCAGCCGCTGCGGATCGGGCACGGGTACCGGGCGGCGGCGCGGCTGGCCGGGCGACTCGCCGAACACCCACGCTGCGAATACCTTTCGTGGGCCGCGGTCTATCAGATCGAACGTGCCCAGGACGGTGGCTGCCCGATCGTGCGGCTGTTCCAGGGCATCGAGGGCGAGGCGCGCACCCATCGTGAAATCCGCGGCGACGCCTTGATCATCGCCACCGGCGCCTACGACCGCGTATGCCCTTTCCCCGGCTGGGATCTGCCCGGTGTCTACACCGCGGGCGCCGTGCAAACCCTCGCCAAGACGCAGCGACTGCTGGTCGGAAAGTCCGTATTGATCTCCGGCACAGGGCCTTTCCTGCTTCCGGTGGCACAGTCGCTGCTCACGGGCGGTGCCCGGGTGCAGGCGATCCTGGAGGCCAACCCGGCACGCCGGATCGGCCGGGAATGGCTGGCCCGCCCCTGGCAACTGCGCCACAGCGCGGGCAAGGCGGCCGAGTTGATCGAATACGCCGCCGCCGGGCTCCGCCACCGCGTCCCGCTGCGCACCGCGCACGCGGTGGTGGCGGTCGCGGGCGCGGGCCGGGCCGAGCAGGCCACGATCGCGCGCCTGGACGCGGACTGGACGCCGATCCCCGGCAGCCTGCGCACGGTGGCGGTCGACGCGGTCGCGGTGGCGCACGGCTTCACCCCGCAGCACGAGCTCGCGGTCGCTGCCGGTGCCGCGCTCACCGCGGACGGCTTCGTCATAGTCGACGCACAGCAGCGCACCACTGCCGAGAGTGTCTGGGCAGCAGGCGAACTCACCGGCATCGGGGGATCTCAGGTGGCCGCGGTCGAGGGCGCCGTCGCCGGGCTCGCCGCCGCCGGCGCGAGCGCGGGGCGCGGCCTGCGCGCGCGGCATCGCAGCGCCGAACAGTTCGTCGCCCGGCTGGCCGCGGCGCACCCTATCCGGCCCGGCGTACTGAGCTGGGCGCTGCCGGACACCGTGTGCTGCCGCTGCGAAGGCACCACACACGCCGAGCTGACGGCCGCGTGGGCCCGCACCACCGGCGACGGCTACCGCGCCACCAAACTGGCCACCCGCGCCGGCCTCGGCCCGTGCCAGGGCCGGATGTGCGCGGCGAATATCGAAGCGCTGCGCAGGCATTCGTGCGCCGACGGCGCCGAGGCACCCGGGCTTGCGGCGGCAACGCCGGCCCGGCGCCCGCTCGCCGCGCCCGTGCGGCTGCGTGAACTGGCCGATCTCGACAACGAAGGACCCTTCTGATGCGAAGCACCATGCTCATCTCGGCGATCGACACCCACACCGAGGGGATGCCGACCAGGGTGATCACCGGCGGCGTCGGCACGATTCCCGGCGACAGCATGGCCGCCAGACGCGTCAACTTCGCCGAACACCGCGACGGCCTGCGCAAGCTGCTGGTCAACGAGCCGCGCGGACACGCGGCGATGAGCGGGGCGATCCTGCAACCGGCCACCACCGAGGACGGCCACTTCGGTGTGTTGTTCATCGAGGTCAGCGGCCTGCTGCCGATGTGCGGGCACGGCACCATCGGCGTCGCGACCGCGCTGGTCGAGGCGGGCATGGTGCCGGTCACCGAACCGGTCACCGAGATCCGCCTGGACACCCCGGCAGGCCGGGTGGTCGCCGAGGTCGCGGTCAGCGGCGGGCACGCCGATTCGGTGACGCTGCGCAACGTGCCCGCCTACTGCGACAGCCTCGACAACAAGGTGGAGGTGCCCGAGCTGGGCCCGGTGCGCTACGACCTGGCCTACGGCGGAAACTTCTACGCCATCGTCGATCTCGCCGAGGTGGGGCTGCCGTTCGACCGCGCCCATCAGGATCGGATTCTCGCGGCCGGACTCCGAATCATGCAGGCCGTCAACGAGTCCCGCCTTCCGGTTCATCCGGAGGACGAGCGCATCACCGGCTGCAAACACGTGCTGTTCCTCGACCCGGCCTCGACGCCGGAACACACCCGCCACGCGATGGCCATCCATCCCGGCTGGTTCGATCGCTCCCCCTGCGGCACCGGCACCTCCGCCCTGCTCGCCCGCCAGCACGCCCGCGGCCTGCTCACCGAAGGGCAAGTGCTACAGAACGATTCGTTCATCGGCACCACCTTCTTCGCCCGCGCCGTCGCCTCGGCCACGGTCGGCGCGCGCCCCGCGATCGTGCCCGCCGTCACCGGACGTGCCTGGCTCACCGGCACCGCCACCTACCTGCTCGACCCGTCGGATCCCTTCCCCGAGGGCTTCGTCTTCTGATTCACCGCTGCACCCCCGAAAGGCCCGGCAATGAAGCCTGTCAGCACCCGCCCCACCCACCCGCCCATCTCCCGGGCCACAATCCTGCGCCGCATGCCCGTAACCGTCAGCGACACCGGCGATTTCACCAAGAGCATGGGCCTGTGGCAGCTGGTCGCGCTCAGTCTCGGCGGCCTGGTCGGCGCGGGGGTGTTCTCCCTGGCCGGTGTGGTGGCCAACGAGGTGGCAGGCCCCGGTGTCCTGCTCTCGTTCGCCATCGCCATCGTCGCCTCCGGCGCGGCGGGTCTCTGCTACGCCGAGTTCGCCGGGATGGTGCCGCGCGCGGGCTCGGCCTACACCTATGCCTACGTCTCCCTCGGTGAGATCGTCGGCTTCCTGATCGGGTGGGATCTGCTGCTCGAATACACCGCCATCGTGTCGGTGGTGGCGATCGCGGTCTCCGGATACCTGAACTACATCACCCACTACTTCGGATTCGACCTGCCCACTTGGGCGTTGGGCGCGCCGGGCACCGGGGCCGGGCACAAGGTCGACCTGTTCGCGGTGCTGCTGTGCCTGCTGCTGGCGTGGCTGCTCGCGCGAGGCACCCGGGAGTCGGCGCGCGTGCAGACCGGGCTCGTCGTGCTGAAGATGGCGATCGTCGCGATCGTGGTCGTCGCGGGCGCGTTCCACATCAAGGCGGGCAACTACACACCGTTCTTCCCGTTCGGCGTCGGCGGCGCGGTGTCCGGCGCGGCGCTGGCGTTCTTCGCCGTGTACGGCTATGACGCGATGAGCGCGGCGGCGGAGGAGTCCACCGACGGCAAGAAGCTGCTGCCGAAGGCGATCATGATCAGCCTCGGCATCGCCTCGGTGGTCTATCTGCTGGTCTGTCTGGTCATCGTCGGCATGGTCAACTACACCGACATCAACGTCTCCGCGCCGTTCTCCAGCGCGTTCGACAGCATCGGGATGGGCATCCTCGGCCTGGTCATCGCGGTCGGCGCGGTGGTCGGCGTGACCACGTCGGCCTTCGCCAACATGCTCGCGGTCACCCGGGTCGGCTTCGCGATGAGCCGCGACGGTCTGCTGCCCGCCTACTTCGGCAAGTCCGATCCGCGCCGCAAGGTGCCGACCCGGGTGATCTGGCCGGTCGGCGTCGTCTCCGCGCTGATCGCGGGGTTCCTGCCGATCCGCGAGGCGGCCGAGCTGACGAACGTGGGTATTCTGATGGCCTTCATCGTCGTCGCGATCGGTGTGGTGTGGCTGCGCCGGACACGCCCCGAGGCCGAGCGCACCTTCCGTACCCCGTTGGTGCCGGTGGTGCCGCTGATCGGCATCGGCTTCTCGGTGTGGCTGATCAGCCATCTCACCTGGGTCACCTGGCTGCGGTTCGTGCTCTGGCTGCTGCTCGGGGTGGCGCTGTACTTCGGCTTCAGCTACCGCAACGCCAAGCTGAACGCCGTTGACGGCTAACTATTCTGATACCGACGGGGCCTGGCCCACCAGCAGATAACCGGAGCACACAGATGATCGAACGATTGGACACCCGCAAGCGCCCGACGCTGCGCGACCATGTGTCGGACGCCCTGCGCGCCGCGATCATCTCCGGCGAGCTCGAACCCGGCGTGCTCTATTCCGCGCCCTGGCTGTCGGAGCGCTTCGGCGTCTCCGCCACGCCGGTGCGGGAGGCGATGCTGGACCTGGTGAAGCAGGGGTTGGTGATCTCGGTGCCGAACAAGGGTTTCCGCGTCACCGAGGCCTCCGACGAGGACCTCGACGCGATCGCCAAGATCCGGCTGCTGCTGGAGCCGCCCAGCGTCGGGTCCATCGTCGATGCCATCCCGCCCGCGGATCTGCCAGGGCTGCGCGCGGCCGCCGACAAGATCGTCGACGCGGCCAAGCGCGGCGATCTGGTCGAATACGTCGACGCCGATCGCCGATTCCATCTCATGCTGCTGGCCTACTGCCGCAATCCGCGCCTGTCGCAGATCGTCAGCGACCTGCGCGCCCAGACCCGGCTGCTCGGGCTGGCCGCGCTGGTCGCGCGCGGCGAGCTGGAGAAATCGGCGCAGGAGCACCACACCATCGTCGACCTGATCGAGCAGCGCAGAGCAGCGGAGGTGGAGAACTTCCTGCGCGATCACATCGGACATGTGCGCGGGCTCTGGGCTCCGGGGAACGCACCCGACAAGGACGCCTCCTGAGCCCAAGCCGCTCACCTCGGTCCGATGCGCGAGTTCAACCAGTCACCGAGCCAGCCGATGGCGTTGCGGCCGGTCTCGTCGACGATCAGCGCGCCGTAGTTCACGTGCGCGTTTGAGGCGAAAAACATTGCTGCGCTTAGGCCGTCACCGATGAGGTCGAACAGGTTGATCTCGACGCCCTGCCCCTGTTTCGACGTGGCGAGCGCGGCGGTCAGGTCGTCGAGCCCGGCGTCCTCGCGCTCGGCGGTGAGCATGCCCATCGCGACGCCGGCCAGGTCCTGTCCGATCGGCAGCAGCGCCGAGAGCGCGGCGGCCGCGCCCGCGGGGTCGGGTTGCTGACCGGGCGGGGGCGCCAGTTTCTCCAGCACCGACCAGGCGACCTCCTGGATCCGCCCCGCGATCTCGGCCAGTTTCGGAATATCGATGGTGGCGAGCACCGACGCCGCGATCCGCGCGATGTGCAGGTAGCCTTGCGAATTCGGCACCATCGACAGCACCTGGGACACCCATTTCACGTCTACCGCGGCAAGCAGGTCGACCAGCGGGCGCAATTGGTTGTTCAGTGTGCCCGCGATCGCGTGCGCACCCGCGGCGTCGCGGGCGAGCACCTTCTGCGGCAGCACCGCCAGGTTGTCCAGGATGCCGCGGAAGTCGAGCGTGGTGACCTTCGCGACGACATCGAGTGCCTGGTTGACCATCTCGCTCGGTTTGAGCAGCGCCAGAATCCCCGCCGCGGATTCCAGCACACCGGCGGGCAGCGAGATCAGCACCTCGACCCGGCCGTTGAGTGAATCCGCCAGGCTGCTCAACCTGGCCACATCCGGCGAACCGGGCGGCAGCGTCTCGACGCCGTTGTTCAACAGGTCGGTGGCGTTGCCCGCGATGGTGTTGGCCGCCGACACCGCGCCGGGCAGGTCCGACTGCGCGGCGCCGTGCAGTACCTTGCCAGCGTTGCTCTCCGCCGAACCCGCTGGGGCCGATGACAACTGCTTCACGGCCGCGCCGGAACCGACCAGCTCGGCGAGCGGCCGGATGGTCTGCTCCACCAGGTCGGCCCGCTCGCGCACCTTGGTCAGATCGACACCGCGCGGATCGAGCAGCCCCGCGGCGAGCTCGCGCACCGCGGCGGCCAGGCCCGGCAGGTTCGCCTTCGAGAAGTCCGACGTCAACGCGTCGGCGAGCCTGGAGTCGCTCGGTAGCTTGCTCAGCAGCGAACCCAATTGCCCGAGTAGCGGATTCGCGTTCTTCTGGATCGAGCAGTACAGGTCGTTGGGGTCACAGATGGAGGTGACCCGGCCCGAGAGCGCGCCCATGCCGCGCGGGCGCGGGTCGGCGATCCCCTTGCCCGCGGTGCGGGGGCCGACCGCGGTCTCCCCCATGGTGCCCGCCGCCGGGTCGGACAGCAGTCCGACGCCGAGCACCCGATCGGCCGAGATCGGGCCGCGTCCGTTGCCGATGTCGGAGGCGATGTCACCGGCGGCGTCCGCACCCTGGCTATAGCCGGTGATGGTGAACTTCGCCGCGGCGCAGCGGGTTCCGTAGTCCCGCAGCGCCTTGCGGGCGTTGGTGAGCGCGGTGTTCTTACTGTCGGCATAGGTGTGCCCGTTGTCGAAGGCCCGCGCCATGTAGGGCGTGAAGTAGATGGCCGAGCCCGCACCGTGCTCGCGCTGGATCGCTTCGGCGATCGGTCTCAGCATGCCGACCGGCTGGGCCGGATCGGCGGCCTCGTTGGTCTCCCAGGTGCCGGGGATGAACAGATTGAAGGTGTCCGCGCAGCCGGTGGATCTGGTGTGCACACTGGCCGGAGAGGCGACTCCGGTGGCACCGAGGGTGACACCGACGGCCATCAGCGTGGCCACGACGCAGCGCTTGGACGAAGGCAGGACAGGCATCAGAACCTCACCGATATCGATCGGGTACTCGCCGCCGTGCGGTCGGACGAGCAAGAGGGCGTACGACTTTCAGCGCGACAACCGTGGTCGCCGCGCTGAATGGTCGCGAATTCCAGGTCAGGACAAGTGACCGACAATGGTGGAAAGCAGTTTCAGGCTCAATTTGAGCAAATCGATGCTGTCCCCGATCGATCCGCCGCCGGACGAACCGGTGCTGCTGCTGAGCGAACTCGATTCGTCACTGGAACCCGAGCCAGCGGCAATGATATTGACCGAATCCATGATGCTGGTGAAAGCCGACATGTCTAGAACCGCCTGTCTATTACCGGTGTTTGCAGCAACCAGACTCCCCCGCAACCCTGTTCGCGTCCAGACCGGTTCAACTGGGGAAGTTGCGCCTACCCCGCAGGTCCAGGCAAGAGCAGGTGCCGAGCCGAAATCCGTTCTCCCCACTCCACACCGCGGCGCCGCCGAACCGGTCCACCGGGCGACGCGCGCTATTTTCCCGCGATTGAGAACCGCTGCCGCGCAATACGAAATACGCAACGCGACACCATTTACGTTGCATGCCGTGCAATTTGGATTGCACCCCTTGCGGGCCGCGCACAATTGGGAGATTCTTGCCCGAACGCGGGGAAAGTGCCCGCACGAGGAAAGGATAGTCCCGTGCGCGATGACGAAATCGATCGGCGGCGTCTGCTCGGAATGTTCGGCGCGGCAGCGGGTGTCGGTGCCGCGTTCGCGGCGGGCGGGATATGGCCTGCGACCGCGGGCGCGACGAACGGTGCGCGCGCGTTCCTCGGTTGCTACACCTCCGACGGTGCGGGCGGCAGGGGGATCGGGGTCGCCGCGATGGACGGGCGCTCGGGCAGGCTGACCGTGGAGCGCACCGTCGAGGTCGCGGACCCGTCCTTCCTCGCGCTGTCCCCGGACGGGCGCTACCTCTACGCGGTGAACGAGGGATCAGGGGCGGGCACCGCCACCGCGGTCGATCTGCGCGGCGCGACCCCGACCGTCTTGAATACCGTTGCGGTACAAGGCGAAGGGCCCACCCACCTGTGTGTCACGCCGGACGGGCGCACCGTACTCACCGCGAACTACACCTCGGGTAGTGTCAGTGCGCTCGCGGTCGGCGCGGACGGCCGCCTCGGCGCGGTGACCGACGTCGCCCGGCACCGCGGCAGCGGGCCCGATCCCGACCGGCAGACCGGTCCGCACGCGCATCAGGTGCTGATCGACCCGTCGGGTCGCTGGGTGCTCGCGGTCGACCTCGGCGTGGACTCCGTGTACGTCTACCGCCTCGCCGCGGGCAAGTTCACCGAGCACGCACAGGTCACGCTGACCCCGGGCAGCGGACCGCGACACCTGACCTTCCATCCCAACGGCCGCACCGTTTTCCTCGCCAACGAACTCGATTCCACGGTGACCGTGTGCGAGTGGCGCGCGGACCGGGGTGAGCTGCGGCCGGGCCGGTCCGTGCCCGCGGACACCGCGACCGGCGGCGAGCGCAACTACCCATCCGCGCCCGTCGTCGCGCGCGACGGACGCTTCCTATACCTGGCCAACCGCGGCCACGACAACATCGCCACCTTCGCGATCATCGGTGACGGGGTCCTGATCCCGGTCACCACCACACCGTGCGGCGGGAAGTTCCCGCGCGCGCTCACCCTCAGCCCGGACGGGCGCCGCCTCTACGCCGCGAACCAGAAGTCCCATTCGATCACCACGCTGCCGCTCGATCCGTTCACCGGACTGCCCGGCGCGGCCACGGTCGCCGTCGAGTTCCCGACCGCGACCTGCGCGCTGTTGCGGTAGCGAAACTCGCTGTCCATGCCGGTCACCGGGCTGGGATACTGCACGTCCCGACGCCCAGAAGGGACCGCACATGACCCACCCCGGGTTGCTGCCGCTGCTCGACCGTGTCGCCGACGCCGTCGCCGAGGCGATCGCCCGTACCCGCCCGGATCTGGGATCGCTTCCGGGCCGGCCCTAGACCTACGGGTTCACCCAGTCGACAGCGGCCCCATGCCCCTAAACAACAATATGAGCGCCGATAATTTCTCCTGAGTGCAATTATTGGCACCTTCGGCGACGCCGCCAAACTCGTCGCAACGGTCTACCTCGGCGCAGCCCAGATCCACACCTTCCCGATCGACCTGTCCATCCGAACCACACTGGCCTGCGACACCGACCGAGTCGCCCCGACACCCACCCTCCACATCCCCGACGTCGCCGAACTCCCCCAGTTCCGCTGCCTGTCACTAGCGGATCAAATCGCCGACAAAATCGCCGCCATGTACGAGGTCCACGGCACCAACGCCACCCCCTCCACTCGCTGGCACGACCTTGTCGACCTCCTGCTCATCATCGCCAGATTCCCCTTCGATGCCGCCAAAACCACACGGGCACTACACATTCAGCAAGAACGACGCGACCACCTCACGCTGCCGGCCGCCATCACCCGCCCCGGCCCCCAACGGGGCACCGCCTACCCCAAGCAAGCACACACCAGCTCCCTGCCCGCCGAGCTACACCAGCTCGACACCGCGCTGGCCACCCTCGGCCGATGCTTGAACCAACTACTCGATCAATCCATCACCACTGGCACCTGGAACCCCGCCACCAGACAGTGGGACGCCTAGGATCACCCCCACGATCATCGCCCTCGACGCACGGTAGGTGCCATCCGTACACGACCGAGCTAGTTCCGGCCCGGATGCCCGCACGTCGTTCCCCGGCAGTGTCGACCGCAGCACACTGCCGGGCCACGCGGACGCGGCCCGGCTCTGCGGTGGTGCTGGTTACTGCTTCGCGGTCACGACCGAGTACAGGTCGTCCCACGCCTTGGGCTTCGGCGGCGCCGGGACGGCCGAGCGCGGCGCGCCGCCCCGCTTGCCGCCGTCGAACGTCGCGTCCGAGGGCTTGTAGGCCGGCTTGCCCTTATCGGTCAGCCAGGTCTTGAACAGGGCGCTCGTGCTGCGTCCGGTGACGGCGTCGGCCATCGCGATGAAGTCGGTGACCTTGGCATTGCCGAACTTGTACTTGTTCAGCCATTCGCGCAGCATCCGGTAGAAGACATCGTCGTCACCGAGCGCACTGCGGAAGGCCTGGATGGCCAGGGCGCCGCGGCTGTACAGCTCGGCGGGCAGCACATTGCCCGGCCCCGGATCGGTCAGCACGACATCCCAATTGATCCGGGTCGAGGTGGCGTAGGCGTAATCGGCGATTTCGGCCGCCGTGCCGGTGCCGTTGTGCTCCGACCACAGGTATTCCATGTAGCTGGCGAACCCTTCGTTCAACCAACCGTCTTTCCAGGTGGCCACCGAGGTCGAATCGCCGAACCACTGATGGGCGTTCTCGTGCACCACGACCGAATCGTTCTTGCCGCGCTTGAAGAACCCGTCGGTGTAGGTGGGGATGGTCTGGGTCTCCAGCGCGAAGCCGCCCATCTTCGCGTCCACCACACCACCGGTGGATTCGAACGGATACGGCGTGAGCTGACTCGACAGCCAATCGACGATCTCGGGAGTGCGCTCGATGCTCGCCTTGGCGTTGGCCCGCACGGTCGGATCCAGGTCGGTCGCGTAGGCGGTCAGATTGGGCCGGGCGGGCGTGCCCGCGCCCTGTCCGCCGCGCTCGTACTTGCCGATCGCGAGGTAGGTGGCGTAGGTCATCTGCGGGTTCTTGCTGAGCCAGTTGTGCCGCTTCCACCCCGGAATATTCTGCGTCACACTGGTTTCCACGCCGTTGGAGAGCACGTCGAGCTGCTCGGGCGCGAGCACCGACACCGCGTAGGTCGCCTTGTCGGTGGGGTGATCGTTGCTCGGGTACCACCATTCGGCCGAGAAGGGCTCGTTGGAGATCAACGCGCCGTTGGGGTTCTCCACCCAGTTGCGCGCGCCCGCGGCGTTGGCCACCCGGGACGGGATGTCGTTGTAGGCGACCACGGTGGTGAACTCGGCGCCGACGGCCAGGTTAGCGGGCAGCGTCACGGCCAGCTTGTCTTGGCCCAGTTTGTATTTGGCGGCCTTGTTGTCGATCAGCACCGACTGGGTCTGCAAGAGGAAGTCGAATCCGATCGCGGAGCCTGCCTTCAAGTCCTGCTTGGCCTTCGCCGTGATCGTCGTCGACCCGGACAGCCGACCGGAGGACGGGTCGAACTTCAGGTCGATGCTGTAGTGGGAAACGTCGTACGCGGCACTGCCGATCTTCGGGAAATTGGGATCACCGATCCCGGTCAACGGCGCCGCGGCGGCCGTGCCGCCGTTCGCGATCAGGGCCGCCGCGACCAGGAGCGGAACGGCTCTTGTCGATACAGAGCGCAACACGGGAAAGCGCCTCGTCATAACTCAACTCCAATGTGTCGTGCACGCGTATTCGCGTCTCGCCCAAGATCTTTCGGCTTCAGACAAGCACATCGGTTCGACCAGCTCGACTGGAGATCAACTGGGGAATGCGGACCAGCGGCGGGTGTCGATTCCGGGCCTCAGCGGTGCCGCCGGGCCGAGCTGGGTCGAATGCATCGCGACCGGTCGGATACGCTGCCCGGCACATGGTTCAGGCGACATCGCCGACCGCATCGGTCCCGCGATGCGAGCGCGCCGATCGGCATCCCCTGACAGTTCCGAGACGAGGAGCGGCGTGACAGAAGCAGCGTTCGACGTGGCCGGTTTGGTCGGGTACCACTACCGGGCCGACGACTACTACGAGGTCGGCCGGGAGAAGATCCGCGAATACGCGCGGGCGGTACAGGATTTCCATCCCGCGCACTGGAGCGAGGACGCGGCCGACGAGCTCGGCTACACCGGCCTGATCGCGCCGACCACGTTCATCTCGATCGCGGCCATGCTCGCCAACCGCAGGCTCTTCGAAACCGTGATCACCGGCTACGACGGGTTCGTGCAGACCGACCAGGTCTTCGAGATGTACCAGCCGGTGGTCACCGGCGACCGGCTGGTCGGCGACGTCGAACTCGAGGCGGTGCGCCGGGTCGCGGGCAAGGACCTGCTCACCGTCAAGAACACCTTCTCCGACCAGTCCGGCCGGGTCATGCAGGTCATGCAGGTCATGCACACCACGGTGGTCGGCCTCACCGCCGAAGACGTCGCCGACGGCATCGGCGCGGCGATCGAGCGGGTGATCATGCACGGCATCGAGGTGTTCGCCCGCATCACCGATTCCGCGCCGACGCCCGAGCCGCAGGCGAGCACCCCGGTCGCGTCGATTCTGTCCGATGTGAGCCGAACCAGGTTGCCGCACACCGCGCTTCGATTCGAAGACCTCGCCATCGGCACGGAGCTGCCCGTCCGGACCACCCGGCTCACGCGCGGCGACCTGGTGAACTACGCCGGGGTGGCCGGTGACGCCAACCCGATCCACTGGCACGACGACGTCGCCGCACTCACCGGACTGCCGGACGTGATCGCGCACGGCATGCTCACCATGGGCCTCGGCGCGGGCTTCGTCACCGGCTGGCTCGGCGACCCGGGCGCGCTGACCCGCTACGGCGTCCGCCTGTCCAACTACACCGTCGTCGCGGCCCGCAACGTCGGCGTCATCGAATTCACCGGCCGGGTCAAGTCGCTGGACCCCAAGACCCGCAGCGCCGTCATCGCGATCATCGCGAAGTCGGGCGGGCGCAAGATCTTCGGCCTCGCCACGGCCGAGGTCCGCCTCCGCTGACCCGCTCAGTCGAGCACGACGAGCCGCGTCCCCGGCAGCAGCCGCGAGGGCGACAGGCCGAACATGGTGTGGAACGTGTCGGTCAGGTGGGAGGGACTGGCGAAGCCGGCTGCCATGGCGGCGGTGGTCAGGTCGGTGCCCTTCGAGACGGCCCGCCCGACCGAGAGGACGCGCGCCCAGAGCCGGTAGCGGCGAAAGCTGGTACCGGACTGGGCGGCGAACAGGTGCAGGAAGCGCGAGGTCGAAAGGTGGGCTCGCGCGGCGAGTTCCGCTGCCGAGCCGGCTCCGGCCGGATGCGCGAGCAATGTCGCGGCGGCGCTCGCCATGTGGGTCCGCTAGCCGACGGTGTCTTCTTGCGGGGCAAAAACTTTCATGAGCCCCGACCGATCGAGCTTGCCGCGCGGCGTGCGCGGCAGGCGGTCCAGGACGCGGACCTGCACCGGAATGCTCGGGCTCGGCAACGTGGCGCGCAGATGCCGCCAGATCGCGTCCAGACTCGGCGCGTGCGCGCCGAGGACGATCGCGGCGGCCGGGGCCTGCCCCATCCTGGCATCGGGGATGCCGACGCACGCGGCCTCGCTGACCCCGGGCAGTGCGGTGAGTGCCGCCTCGATGGCGGCGGGTTCCACGTTCAGTCCGGCCCGGATCAGCATCTCGCTCTCACGACCGAAGAGCCACAGGCGATTTCCGCGCACCGCGCCGCGATCGCCCACCGACATCCAGCCGTCCACCGGACCGCCGACGATCCCGTCCTCGGTGAGATACCCGTCGAAAAGCATGTCGCTGCGGACGAATACCAGGCCGTCCCTGATCTCGGCGTCGACGCCGTCGAACAGCTCGCCGACCGAGTTCTCGTCGGCGGCGCCGAGCCCGCGATCGAACGACACGAAGCTCAGCTCGGACGCGCCGTAGAAGTGCACCAGCGTCGCGTTCGGCAGCACCGCCCGCAGCGCCTGCCTGCCGGGGCGCGGCCAGCGCGCCGCCGAGGAGAGCACCTCCCGGACGCCGGGCAGCGCCGCGGTACCCGAGCGCACCACGTCCCAGGCGATGGTCGGCACCGAATACAGGTGTGTCGCACCGTCGTTCAGCGCGGTCATGACCGGGCGCAGATCCACCGTCGCGCCGCGGGTGAGCGCGTGCAGCGCCCCGTACAGAAAGTGGGTGTGATCGAGCACGCCGGGCGCCGCGACCCGGTCGCCGGCCCCGATGTCGAAGGTGGCGTCGGATCGGTCGAGGGTGCTGGCCCAGGAACGTTGGTCACGGACGAACAGCTTCGGCGCGCCGGTGGTACCGGAGGTGATGCCGACCAGCAATTCCGTCTCCGGGCGCGCCCGTCCTGACGGGCCGGACCCGGCCAGCTCGGCCGCGGTCCGGATGGGACCGGCGAAACCCATCTTCCGCAGCCGCCGGTGCTGCCCGGCGGCGGCGACCACCGCACCGGGTTTCGTCAGCGCGAGCACCCTGGTCAGCTGGTCCGGCATCAGGTGCCGGTGCAGCAGCACGACGCTCACCCCGCTGTAGCACGCCGCCGTGACGACAACCAGTGACTCGACATCCGAAGTCGGCAGCACGGCAACACGATTCATGCCGTGCAGCCCCGCGGCGGTCCGGACGACCCGATCCCAGAACTCTCCGTACCCGACCCGTTCGCTACTGGACTCGATCGCGATCGCTGCCCCGGCAGCGGCGACACGGCCCGCGATCCGCGCGGCGAGCAGCTCACTCATCGTCGACTCCTCTCGCGGCCAGTGCCTCACCCATGGCGTCGGCGGTGCGCAACGCGCGCACCAGTACCGGCGTGGCCAGCGCCGTCATCGACCACTGCAGGCCCCTGGCCCGGCGCGCCTCGGCCACCTCGTGCACGATCCCGGCCAGCAACGGCACACAGCGGATGGCCAGCGCCAGCAGCAGTCCGACCCGTTCCGGATCGATGCCGACCCGGCGCAGCGGCCCCAGCGCCCTGGTCACGGTATCGAGCAGGTCGCTCACCCGGGTGGTCAGCGTGACCAGCGCCGCGAGCGCCACCGAGATCAGCAGCACACCGCACACCACCACCGCACGGGCCGGCGAGGTGATCAACACCTGAAACGCCGCGATGATCAACAACATCCACACCACGGGCCGCAGCTGCGCCACCGCGACGCGCCACGGGATGCGTGCCAGCGCGAACAACCCGGCCACCACGAGCCCGGCGATCCCGACCTGAATCGGGTTGCGCGCCAACACCGTTGCCGCGACGATGGCCGCGATGAGCAGCAGCAGTTTCGCGCCTGCGGGCAGCCGGTGCAGCAGCGAGTTCCCCGGCCGGTACAGCCCGATCATTCGACCAGCGCCCGGTAGGCGGGTACCGCCGCCGCGGGGGTTCCGTCGAAAGCCACCAGCCCGTCGTCGATCACGATGACCCGCTCGAATCCGTCCAGCAGCGCGAGCTGATGGGTCACCACGATCACCTGCTGGTCGATCGCGTCGAGCGCGTCGGCGACCACCCTGGCATTGCGCAGATCGAGCAGCGTCGTCGGCTCGTCCGCGATGATCACCTGCGGCCTGCGGATCAGCACCGCGCCGATGGCCAGCAGCTGCTTCTGCCCGCCGGACAACAGGTGCGAGGGATGGTCGGCGTGCTGGTCCAGCCGGAATCGCAGCAGCACCTCGCGCACGCGCGCGGCGACCTCCTGCTTGCTCAGCCCGGATCGGCGCAGCGAGAACGCGAGATCCTCGGCCACCGTCGGCATCACGATCTGGGTGTCGGGATCGGTGAAGACGAAGCCGACCTTGCGCCGCACCTGTGCGCCCTTGCGCGCGGCGTCCACGCCGTCGACGGTCACCGTGCCCGAGGTGGGCGTGAGCAGGCCGTTGATCATGCGCGCCAGCGTCGATTTGCCAGACCCGTTCGCCCCGATGATGCCGACCCGGCGCTCGGTGATGCGCAGGTCGATGCCGCGCAACACTTTTCGCTCACCGAAGGCATGACCGACGTTGTCGAACACGATCTCGGTCATGACGCCCGCTCCACCAGCATCGCGATCCCCTGCCCGCCGCCGATGGCGCAGGCCGCGAGTCCGAGCGCCGGGCCGTCCGGTCGCAGCATCTGAGCGGCCAAGCGCACCAGCAGGATCGCGCCGGAGGCGCCCCAGGGATGCCCCATGGCGATCGCACCGCCCTGCGGGCAGATCCTCGCCTCGTCGAGGCCGAGTTCGTCCGACACGGCGAGCACCACGGACGCGAACGCCTCGGTGATCTCCACGATCTCCAGGTCCGCGATGCCGACACCGGTGCGCCGCAACAGCTTCCGGATCGCGGGCACCGGACCGAGCCCGGGCAGCGCGGGATCGGACCCGGCCACCGCTGACCCGAGGACGCGCAGCGCGGGCAGTCCGGCCGCACCGGCCTCGGTGGTGACCGCGACCACCGCGGCGCCGTCGGAGATCCCGCACGAGTTGCCCGCGGTGGCCGTCCCCTCGGCGCCGAAGCTCGGTCGCAGCCGCGCCAGTCGCGCCTCGGTCATGCCGGGTCGAATCCGTTCGTCGCGCCGCACGTCGCCGATCGGCACCAGCTCGGCCGAGAAGTCCGCCGCCGCGGCCAGGGTGTGCGAGCGCGCCGCGTAGGCGTCCTGTCGCGCGCGGCTGATCCCGCGCACGCGCGCGAGCTCGTCGGCCGCGACACCCATGTCCGGGTCCGGAAATCCTTGCGGCGCAAAGGGAGCACGGGTGTAGCGCACCGGGTCGGCGCCCGCGACCGGCGGCCAGAACCGCCACGGCGCGGTGCTCGCCGACTCCACACCGCCGGCCAGGACGAGCTCGTCGCCCCCACCGCGAACCCGCAGCGCCGCCTGCAGCACCGCGTCCAACCCGGACCCGCACTGCCGGTCGACGGTGACGCCGGGGACCTCGGTGCCGAGACCGGCCCGCAGTGCGGCGATCCGGGCCGGATCGCCGCCGGGGCCGAGACAGTTGCCGAGCACGACATCATCGATCGGCGTGTCCACGCCCCCGCCGCGCAGGGTCGCGACCACGTCCCGCAGCACGGGCGCGGCGAGGTCGGTCGTGGTCAGGGTGGCGAACCCGTGCCCGGCGTTGCCGATCGGTGTGCGCCGCGGCGCGACGATGACGGGTCGACGGTTCATGCCAGCAAGTCTTTCAGCTCACCCCGAGCCACCTTGCCGGCAGCCGTACGCGGTAGCTCCGGCAGCGGCACCCAGCGCCGCGGCATCGCCTCCTTCAGCAGGACCCGGCGGGCCTGCGCACGCACCGCGGCAATCTCCACATCGCCATCGAGCTGCACTGCGGCCGTGACGATTTCGCCGAGCACGGCATGCGGCGCGCCGATCACCGCGACGGCGACGACCCCGTCGATCGCGCCGAGCACCCGCTCGACGTCCTCGGCGAGCACGGTGGTGCCGCCCACGTTGATCGCGGACGTGCCGCGGCCCCGGACCGTGAGCGCGCGCTCGGGCCCGAGCTCCGCGAGATCGCCGACGCCGAACCATTCCGGCGCGCCCAACACCCGATACGGGGTGCGCACGTAGAGCAATCCGTCACGGATCTCGGCCTCGACACCGTCGAGCAGGCGCAGCGGCTGCGGCACGCGCCGGGCCGCGACGAGCGACACCTCGGCCGAGCCGTAGTACTCGATCAACTCGAGGCCTGTCGCCGCGGCACGCGCGCCCTCGTCCAGGGCGATCCCCGCGACGATCGCCGTGCGCAGCGCGGGCGCCGCACGCACCACCTCGCGCAGCACCGCGGGCACGGCGTGCACCACTGTGGCCCGTGCCGGATCATCGGTGACGCAGGCACCGAGCCACAGCGCGTGCAGCGCGCCGAACAGGTGCATGGTCGCGTGCAGTGGACCGGTGATGAGCACCCGATCCGCGGCGGTGACACCGGTGATCTCGGTGAACGCGGGAAAGCTGTCGTACCAGGAGGCAGCGGTCCTGGCCAGCGGCCGCGGCAGGCCGGTGGAACCCGAGGTCGTCACCAGAAGGAAAGCAGCGGCGGGCAGCTCGGAGCGGGTCGGGCGGGCGGCGGGGTTCTCGACGAACACCGGCACGCCGCGGCGCGCTGCCGCGCACACGCAGATCAGCGCGTCCGGCACCGGCAGTGTCGACGCGTCGTAGCTCATCGCATCGGGGCGCCGCGCGATCCACTGTTCGATCGCCCGGTCCAGTTCGGCGTAAGTGTAAGTGCGGCCGTCGAATTCGATGGCAGGCCGGGAACCGGAGCCACCGAGTTCCGGATCACGCACGGATCAGCCCGGGGTACGCGCGGTGCACGCCCTTCGCGACGACGGAGGCGACGACCGCCTTGGCCAGATCACCGGGAATGAACGCGAAATTGGTCGAGATCGCGTGCCGGACGTCGAGGTCGGTCCGCAGCAGCAGGCCGAGGGTGCCGAACAGGTAGATCACCACGAGTCCGCCGAGGGCGTTGATCAGCAGCCCGAGCACGATCGGGTACTTCGGCAGGATGCGCGCGGTGAGCAGGCCGATGACCAGCGCGGCGGGAACCCAGCCGATCAGATATCCGGCGCTCGGCCCGGACATCGCGGTCAATCCGGTGCGCCCGCCGGACAGCAGCGGCAGGCCGATCATGGTCAGCGCGATGAAGACCAGCACCGCGGCCGTGCCCTTGCGCGCCCCGAGCACCGCGCCCGCCAGAATCACGCCCAGCGTCTGCACCGTGATCGGCACGCCGCTGAATCCGACGGTGATGGCGCCGGGCAGGCCCATCGCCGCGATCAGCGCCGCGAAGACCGCGATCTGCGCCATGTCCCGCGCGGAAATACCGACCCTCGACCTCCGAGGGTCCTCGACACCGTCCACGATTTCCTCCGCTAGCGACTTGAACGACGTTCAAGATAGCAGGCGCCGCCGTGCACGGACGCGGGGTCCAGGTCCGATGCCTAGCCGCGCGCGCGGATGCGCGCCTGCACCTCCGGCCTGCGCAGCGGCGGCACCGACTTCGGCGGGACCTTACGGTCGGGCAGCTGCTCGAGCAGGCGGGTGGTGATCGCCGCGATCTCGGCGACGGCCGCGTCCACCGCGGGCTTGGTCGTGGCGGAGATGCTGGACAGGCCGCCGACCTTACGCACGTACTGCAGGGCCGCGGCCTGGATCTCCTCCGGTGTCGCGGCGGGTTCCAGCCCACGCAGGGCCGTGATGTTTCGACACATACCGCGAGGCTAATCCGCCCTACCGACACCGCGTGGCCCGAACGTGGCGCATCGGCGCACTCCCCGAAAGAACCGCATGTGGGCAGCGCTGATCCGGCCCCGCGCCGCGTTTCTGGTCGAGACGACCTCGGCCATGGACGAGGACTTGGAGTTCGCGCTCGAAAACGGCAGGCGACGGACGCGGTAGCGCCCGCCGCCGACCGGGTCTGGTCAGGATGCGGACGGCAGGCGCGCTCGATCGATCCGGATCAGCGGCAGCGTGATCGCCGCCAGCACCGCGCCGATCACACACACCGAGGTCAGCGCCGCACCGCCGCCGAGGGTGAGCGCCGCGAGTACCGGCGTGCCGCTGATGCCGAGCTGGAACGCCGACACCGTGGTCACCCCCGCGAGCGTCGGCGCGTCCCCCGCGATCGCGAACACCCGGCCGTACAGCGCCGGATTGAGCACAAACGCCGCGACACCGAGCAGGAACACCACCGGGACCACGATCCACACCCGCGTCATCGTCACCGCGAGCAGCATCGACAACAGCACGATCGCCCCCGCGCCCGCACCGAGGGCCAGGTGTGGCCGCCCATCGGCGATCCGGCCACCCACCGACAGCCCGAGGAAGGCGCCGACGCCGAACAGCGCCAGCACACGACGGACACGAATGGCTCTACGTCTGCACGGCCGGTTGCGGGTCCGGCTGGCCGAACACGATTTCGTCATGGGGCCGGGCGAAGCCGCGGAGTTCGACTGCCAGATACCGCACTGGTTCGGCGCGGCGGACAGCGCCGCCGTCGAAATCCTCAGTCTCTTCGGCAAACACGGCGAGCGGATACACACACGCGCCAGGACCCCTGGCCGCGCTTAGTCGCTCGCGCGCCGCCACCATGCCAGGAACTGCGCGAGCGCGGGGGTCTCGGCCTCGCCCAGCCACGCCAGGCGGATGGAGATCCGCGGCGGGTTCGACCGGAACGGGATGACGCAGATGTTCTCGTGCGCGATCCGGGTGGCCCGCTTACGGTCGAGCACGCTGATGCCGGTGCCGGTCGACACCGAGTCGAGGACCTGTTCGGCGTCGGATTCCTCGGCGACCAGATTGGGGGTGCGATCGCCCCAGATATGGGTGACCAGTTCGTCGTAGAACTCCGGGCCGGTGTGGCGGGACCAGAGCACGATCGGCTCGTCGATGATGTCCGCGTTCTCCACGGTGGCGCGCCCGGCCAAGGGGTGCTCGCGCGAGACGACCACCGCCGCCTCCTGCATCCCGATCAGATGCGTGTGAATTCGCGGATACGCGATATTTCCCCGCACGAATGCCACGTCGATCTCCCCCGATTCGAGCAGATCGAGATTCCACGAGGTCCACCCGGTAATCGTGGACACCGTGATATCGGGAAATTCCTTGCGGAATGCCCTGATGCGCTGGGATATATCGCTGTCGGAGCCCGATCGGGTGAACGCGACCTTCAGCTCGCCTCTAGTGCCGCTGGCTCGCGCCCGAACCTCGCGCGCCAACTCGGCGGCCGCGTCGAGCAGTTGCTGCGCGCCCGCGCGCAGCGCGACACCGGCCGGCGTCAGCACGAAAGAACGGCCACTACGCGTGAGAAGCTCCACCCCCAGCTCCCGTTCCAGCGCCTTGACCTGCTGCGACAGCGCGGGCTGGGTGATGTGCAACGCATCGGCCGCCCGCCCGAAATGCTGGTGCTCGGCGACTGCCAGAAAGTAACGAACCCGGCGCAGATCGTCCACGCGGGTCAGCCTAGCCAGATAAGCAGACCTTATCAATCGGAAGTAAAAACGTATTGGACCGGCCGGTCTCGGTACCCCAAGACTGTAGCTACCGATCAGTCCACGCCCGCTACCGCGAAAAGGTGTTCCGATGCCTACGACAGTCGCCACCGCCATTGCCGAGAGTCTGCGTGCCAGGGGAATTACCGAATTCTTCGGGCAGAGTCTGCCTTCGCTGCTGGTTTTGGCCGCCGAGGATCTCGGCATCCGTCAGATCGTCTATCGCACCGAGAACGCGGGGGGCACGATGGCTGACGGATTCGCGCGGGTATCGCGACATTGCTCGGTCGTGGTGGCGCAGAACGGCCCCGCCGCAACGCTTCTCGTGCCGCCGCTGACCGAGGCCGCCAAGGTGTCGATTCCGGTGGTGGCGTTCGTCCAGGATGTGCCGACGCCGCTGCGCAACAAAAACGCGTTCCAGGAGATCGACCACCAGAGCCTGTTCGCCGGGTGCTGCAAATGGTTCGACCGCTTGGACGATCCGGACCGGGTGCACGAATACCTCGACGCCGCCTTCCGCGCCGCGACCAGCGGCAGGCCCGGTCCCGCCGTGCTGATGCTGCCCAAGGACATTCTCGATCGGCCCGCTCCCCCGGTCCCGACGGCGCATCTGCCCGGACCGCCGGAGTTTCCCCTCGATCGGGTACGCCCGCCCGCGGCCGCGGTCCGCAGCGCGGCCGAACTCCTGGCCCGGGCCCGGCGACCGCTGGTGGTCGCGGGCGGCGGCGCGATCGCCTCCGACGCGGGCGCCGCGCTGGCCGAGCTGAGCGAGCTGGCCGCACTCCCGGTGGCGACCACGCCGATGGGCAAGGGCGCGCTTGCGGAGAGCGCTGAACTCAGCATCGGGGTGATCGGCAATTACATGGGCCCGCACGGGGTTTCGCACGGAATGCGGGACTGGATCGCCGGTGTCGACGTGGTGCTGTTCGCGGGGTCACGCACCAACGAGAACGGCACCGACGGCTGGACCCTCTTCCCGGACGACGCCACCTACATCCACCTCGACATCGATCCGGCCGAGATCGGGCGCAACTATCCGTCGCTGCGCCTGGTCGGCGATGTCCGGGCCGGCCTGGACGATCTCACCGCGGCGCTGCGCGAGCTCGACCTGAGCGAGCGCGGCGCGGGCCGCGCCGGCGTCGTCGCGGAGATCGCCAGGTCACGGGCCGAATTCGAGATCGCCACCGCCGCCGTGCGCACCGCGACCAGCGAGCCGCTGCGCCCGGAGCGGGTCGCCGACGAGATCAGCGCCCTGCTGCCCGAGGACGCCATCGTGGTCGCCGACGCGAGCTACTCCTCCATCTGGGTGGCGAACTATATCCGTGCGGGCAGCGGCGAGCAGCGGTTCCTGCTGCCGCGCGGCATGGCCGGACTCGGCTGGGGGTTGCCGCTGGCGCTCGGCGCGAAGGCGGCCCGGCCCTCGGCACCCGTGCTGTGCGTGGTCGGCGACGGCGGGTTCGCGCACTGCTGGTCCGAACTCGAGACCGCGGTGCGCGAGCAACTCGACGTCGTGGTCGTGGTGTTGAACAACGCCATCCTCGGCTTCCAGAAGCACGCCGAAATCGTCCAGTTCGGCAGGCCGACCACGGCCGTCGAACTGGGGCACGTCGATCACGCTCAGATCGCGATCGCGTGCGGCGCACGTGGTCAAACCATCCACAACGACGTGGAACTGCGCGAGGCCCTGTCCAAGGCGATCGTCGACCCGACGACCACCGTCCTGGACGTCATCACCGATCCCAACGCCTATCCACCCATCACGGGCTGGGATACCGCCCAGGCGTTGACAACTCACCTTGCACATCAACAGTCCCACTGAACCGAACGCAGCACCTTCGAGACGACGGAGATTCTCATGGCTTTCGACTACACAGCCCATTTCGAGAGAAAGATCGACGACATCCGGTCCTCGGGTCAATACCGGACCTTTGTGGAAATCGAACGCCTGGCCGGACGCTTCCCCCAAGCGGTGCACCATCATCGCGACGGCCTGCGCGAGATCACGGTGTGGTGTAGCAACGACCACCTCGGCATGGGACAGTTCCCCAAGGTCGTCGAGGCCATGCACCGCTCGATCAATCGCTCCGGCGTCGCGGCGGGCGGGTCGCGCAACATCTCCGGCAACAACCACACCCACATCCTGCTGGAACGTGAAGTGGCACAACTGCATCGCAAGGAAGCGGGCCTGACGTTCATCACCGGGTACGCCGTCAACGACGCCGTGCTCGGCGTGCTCGGCAAGCATCTGCCGGGGGTGATCTTCTTCTCCGACGAGCAGAACCACGCGTCGATGATCCTCGGCATGCGCGCCTCGCGCGCCGAGCGACAGATCTTCCGGCACAACGATCCCGCCCACCTCGAGGAATTGCTCGCGGCCGCCGACCCGGACCGCCCCAAGGTGGTCGCCTTCGAGTCCATCTACTCGATGGACGGCGATATCGCACCGATGCCCGAATTATGCGCCGTGGCAAAGAAATACGGCGCACTGGTGTACGTCGACGAGGCGCACTCGGTCGGCATGTACGGTCCGGAGGGCTCGGGCATGGCGGCGCAGCTGGGCTGCGCGGACCAGGTCGACCTGTTGATGGGCACTTTCGCCAAAGGCTACGGCACCCTCGGCGGCTATCTGACCGGTCCGGCCGCGATCCTCGACGCGGTGCGCAGCTTCGCGCCCGCGTTCATCTTCACCCTCGCCATGCCGCCCGCCCTCGCGGCCGCCGCGCTGGCCAGCGTGCGGCACCTGCGCGAGTCCGACAACGAGCGAATCCTGCTGTACCACCGCGCCCAACTGCTACAGGGCCTGCTCATGGACGCCCAGATTCCCCTGGTGTCCACCGAAAGTCACATTGTTCCCGTTCTCGTAGGCGATCCGCACAAATGCAAACAACTGGCCGACATCCTGCTCGAAGAACACCACCAGTACGCCCAGCCGATCAACTTCCCGTCGGTCGCCCGGGGCACCGAACGCCTGCGGATCAACCCCTCACCGGTGCACAGCCCCGCCGCGGTGCACAAGTTCGCCGAGATCATCGATTCCGTCTGGTCGCGGCTGAACCTGCCCCGCAGGCCCGCTCGCCCCGTCGCCGCGCTCGACACGCTGGAGAAGGTCTCGGTATGACCGTCGAGACGCGGCCCACTCGACCCCGGAACCCGCATCCGGTGGCGGACGCTGAGCCCCCAACGCCGTGGGCTCAGCACGTCCTGCTCTATGCGGCGTTCTTCCTGATGGGCGCGGAGATGTATCTGGTGGCGCCGATGCTGCCGGAGATCGCCGAGTCGCTGCACGCCTCGGTGGCCGCCTCGGCCACCATCGTCACCGCCTATGTGCTCGTCTACGCCGTCGCCGGGCCGCCATTCGGCATCCTCGCCGATCGCTACCCGCGGCGCTGGTCGATCCTGCTCGGCTCGCTGGTGTTCATGCTCGGCAATCTGGCCTGCGCCGTGGCGGGTTCGCTGACCATGCTGGTCGCCGGGCGCGGGATCACCGGCCTCGGCGCCGCGATCGCCGCACCCGCGATCTGGGCCTACCTCGCCGAACGGACGCCGCAGCACCAGCGCGGCCGGGCGATCGCGCTCGGCGCGAGCGTCTATTCGCTCGGTCAGGTCCTCGGCGTCCCGCTCGGCGCGGCCCTGGCCGCGCTCACCACCTGGCGGTGGCCGTTCCTGGCCGTCGGCCTGTTGATGCTGGTGACCTCGGCCGTGCTCTACGCGCGGCTGGATCAGTTGCCCGTCCGCGGGCAGTCGCGCGGCCTGCGCGCCCTGCTCGCGCCGTGGCAGCAGCCCCGAATTGGCCTGGGGCTCATCGCCACTCTGTTCCTGCAGGCCGCGCGCCTCGGCGCCTACACCTTCGTCGGCGTGCTCTATGCGCAGCGGTTCGGCTTCAGCCTCACCCAGCTGGGATTCGTCGGCCTGCTCGTCGGCGCCGGGTCGCTCGTCGGATCACTCAGCGCCGGAACGATTCTCGACCGACTGCACCGGTTCGGCGGCAGTGGCGTCTGGGTCTCGGTGCTCGCCGCGGTGGCGTTCGTCCCCTGCGCACTGGTCGCGCTCACCAGTCACCAGATCATCGTCGCCCTGGTCGCTTTGACCCTCTGGTGCGTTTTCGGCGGTGCCTTCTACTCCAGTCAGCAGGCCTATCTGTCCTCCGCCGACCCGACCCAGCGCGCCTCCGTCGTCGCCTGGAACAACTCGATGATGAACGCGGGCATCGCCGTCGGCACCACGCTGCTCGGCGCACTCACCGTCGGCGGCACGCTGTTCGCCTGCGGTACCGCCGTGCTCGGCATCGTCGCGGCCGTGGTGTCGGCCGCTCTGCTCGCACTCCTTCGAAAGGACCGTCAGCCAGCATGATTCCCGCCTCCGCCGCCGTGGCCCCCAACCGGGCCGCCCTCCCTGTCGCCGCATGGGCCCTCGGTCCCTACATCTACGACGCCGACGGAAAAGACTATCTCGACGGTTCCTCCGGGGTGCTCAACGTCAATGTCGGCCATGCCCACCCGACCGTGCTGCGCGCCGTCGAAAACCAGCTCCAGCAGCTGACTTTCGTGCACCGCACGCAGTTCCGCAACGAGCCTGCCCGCCAGCTCACCGAGCGGCTGCTCGCCATCGCGCCCGCGGGCACCGCGGCCATCGAGTACAGCAACTCCGGGTCCGAGGCCAACGAGTGCGCGCTGCGACTGGCCTTCGCCTGCCAGCATCGGCGCGGGGAAACCCAGCGCACCGTCATCCTGTCCGAGGAGCCCAGCTATCACGGGATGACCGCGGCCGCGCTGTCGATCACCGGCAGCCCGAACAAGCGCGACGCGTCGGTCGAGGCGTTGCTCGGCACACCGGGCACGAACCGAATTCTGGTGCGGCCCAAGCCGGGACGGCGGCGGGCGACGCACGAGGAGTGGGCTCAGGCCATCCTGAGTGTCGGGCCGTCCAAGGTCGCGGCCATCGTCATCGAGCCGCTCGGCGGCGCCTCCTCCGGCGCCGCCCCGATCGACGTGGAGACGATGCACTGGCTGCGCCGCGAGACGCAGAACAACGGCATCGTGTTGATCGCCGACGAGGTCATGTCCGGCTTCGGGCGCACCGGAAAGTGGTGGGCGTGCGACCACGCCGCCATCGCACCCGACATCCTCACCTCGGGCAAGGGCGTCACCGGGGGCTACACCAGCCTGGCGGTGACCATGGTCTCCAGCACGGTGACCACCGCGATCGCCGAGCCGCTCGGCCCGATCGCGCTGGGCCACACCATGTCCGCGAACCCGCTCGCCTGCGCAGCGGCCAACGCCGTACTCAGCGTGCTCGAAGACGAGTCGCTGCTGGACAACGCCGCCGAGACCGGTGCGCTGCTCGGCGCCGAGCTGGCCGCGCTGTGCGGGCACTATCCGGAGTTGCTCTCCGATCAATCGGGCATCGGCCTGATGCGCGCGCTCCATGTGCGACCGGGCCAATCGGCGGACACCAACAAGCGAATCGTGGCCGCCGCCAAGGAGAACGGGCTGGTGCTGTGCTCGGCGGGCATCGGCGAGACAACCGACTCGGTGCTCGTCGCACCGCCGCTTAACAGCACACCTGGGATCATCGAGGAACTGGTAGAGCGCCTGGACAAGACGCTCGCGGCGGTCGCGGCCGAACTCCGTCCCTGACCTACGATACCCGGAACCGGTTGCTGGACAACCGGTTCCGGGTATCGAGCCGTCTGCCTCACCGACAAGAGGCACCCGACGATGCGTGCCGTGCCCGACGGGCAGGCGCACGCCCCACAAGCAACGGGCAACGGGCAACGCTCACCAGAAACCGGTCGACCAGCCCCCTGGCCGTCACCGCCCGAATTCCCCGACGACGGGCACCAGCAGGATCGCGCCCGCCGCCGCGGCTGGACCACGGCCTCGAAGATGCGCAACACCGGCGAGGCGTACACGACCGCTCCCTACGCGACACACGGTCCGCGCGGAGTTCACCGCGAAGCTGACCGATCGCATGCTGTGCCGCGCACCGCCCGAGTCAGCGCGACGACCTTCGCTTTTACATACTGGGCAGTATGCCGTTATCCCCTGTTGTCCAATCGAATTCGTGTCGTTACCATCCGAATTCAAAGGTAAATATCGGTAATTCTGCTGCGCACGGTCAGTTATCCGGCATACGATCTGAGCTGTTCGAAATACACTGCAGGGTAACCAGATTCACCAGCGTGCAAACCTAGTTCACGTGACCGGCGCATAGGCCGGCCGCCGGTCCGTTGTGCATAATCCGTGGACTCGAACGCTCCACCATCGAATGTCCCGGACAATTTTCGAGGTGAGGATCAGCCATGACCATGGAAATGTCCGCACACACCGAGACAACGGTGCGCAGAAGCCTCAGTACCGCCGCCGCGCACCAGTTGTCGACCACCACCAAGTCCGAGCCGCAGATGCAGGGCATCAGCTCGCGCTGGCTGACCCGCATGCTGCCATGGACGCAGGTCGACGGCGGTGTGTACCGGGTGAACCGGCGGCTCACGCACACCGTGGGTAACGGCGAGGTCGAGTTCGTCGTCGAGGGCTCGGTCGCGAAGGTGATCCCCTTGGAACTGCGCGAACTGCCCGCGTTGCACGACTTCGACGACGAGGAAGTGCTGCGCGCACTGGCCCGCCGATGCGAACAGCGGGAATTCGAACCCGGCAGCGTGGTGGCCGAATTCGGCAATCCGATGAATCAGGTCATGCTGATCGTGCACGGGAAATTGAACAAGCTCGGCTCGGGTGAATACGGCGAAAACACACTCCTCGGTATGCTGGCGGGCGGCAGTTTCTTCGGAGACCAGAGTCTCACGGATCCCTCCGCCATTTGGCCGGTCACGGTGAAAACGCAAACGAAAACCACCATGCTCGTGTTGTCCCGGCCCGCGCTGGAGGAAGTGCTCGACAACGCGCCCGCATTGCGGGACCACCTCGCTCAGGTCGCCGATGAGTCGGCACGACCGCAGAACAAGCAGGGTGAGGCAGCGATCGAGATCGCCTCGGGGCACAGCGGCGAGCCCGAATTGCTCGGCACGTTCGTCGATTACGAGACCAACCCGCGCGAGTACGAGTTGAGTTTGGCGCAAAGCGTGCTGCGCGTACACACCAGAGTCGCCGACCTGTTCAACGACCCCATGAACCAAATCGAACAACAACTCCGACTCACCATCGAAGCCCTCTACGAACGCCGCGAAAACGACCTCGTCAACAACCCCGACTTCGGCCTACTCCACAACTGCGACCTCAAACAACGCATCACCACCGAATCCGGCCCACCCACCCCCGACGACATGGACGAACTACTCAGCATGCGCCGCAGCACCAAACTCTTCCTCGCACACCCCAAAGCCATCGCCGCCTTCGGCCGCGAATGCAGCAAACGCGGCCTCTACCCCGACCCCATCGACATCGACGGCCACCGCGTACCCGCCTGGCGAGGCATACCCATCTTCCCCTGCGGCAAAATCCCCGTCACCGACACCGCCACCACCTCCATCCTCGCCATGCGCACCGGCGAAAAAGACCAAGGCGTCATCGGACTACACCAAACCGGCATACCCGACGAATACGAACCAAGCCTCAACATACGATTCAAAGGCATCGACGACCAATCCATCATCTCCTACCTCGTCAGCTGCTACTACTCCGCAGCCGTCCTCGTACCCGACGCACTCGGCATACTCGACAACGTCCTAGTCGCCCGGCGCGCCGACTGAGCGCACCGCGTCGCCCCGACCACCGGTCGAGCAGGCGCAGGCGCGGCTGTCACATCCGGCAATCGCTCGGGTCGCGTCCGCGCGAGCCCGAAGTCATCTCGTATCCAGGCTGCGGCAGGTCGAAATCCAGCGCCCGGCCCGCGCAGCGGAGGCGGCGTTCGAGGTCGCACCCCAGCACCCGCCACGCGGCGGGTGCTGGGGTGCGACCTCGAACACGCACCGGAGGAAGGGATCTCATGACGACCACCGGGGTCGAGCAGGCACCCGTCGATCTGGCCGCGGCCCGGATCAGAGTCGACGGCGTGCTCGACCGTTTCCTGTGCGCCAAAGCGGGCGACGATCCGGCGCTGCCCGCCGAGGTCACCGAGACGTTGCGCGCGTTCCTGTTCGCGGGCGGCAAGCGGATTCGCCCGCTGCTCTGCGTGCTCGGCTGGCACGCCGCGTACGGCACGACGCCCGTGCCGCAGCCCGTGGTCCAGGTCGCGGCTGCGCTCGAGCTGTTCCACGCGGCGGTGCTGATCCACGACGACATCATCGACAACAGCGCTACCCGCCGCGATCACCCCACGGTGCACCGCGCGCTGGCCGAGCGACACCGCGTGCGGCGCGACCCGGAGCGGTTCGGCAGGCACGCCGCGCTCGTGCTCGGCGATCTGGCCATGGTCTGGTCCGCGGAACTGCTGCACACCGCGGCGCTGTCGGCTCGGCAGTTGCGCACGGCGCTCGATGTGCTCGACGGCATGCGCGCCGACGTCATGTACGGGCAATACCTCGACCTGCTCACCACCGCGCGGCCGTCGTGCGATCTCGACCGGGCGCTCGACGTCGTGCGCTACAAGACCGCCTCCTACACCTGCGAACGCCCGCTGGTGCTCGGCGCGCTCCTCGCCGATCCCGCGCCCGGCATCCCCGCCGCGCTCGCCGCCTACGCCCGGCCGCTCGGTGAGGCGTTTCAACTCAGGGACGATCTGCTCGGCGTCTACGGCGATCCGGCACAGACCGGCAAATCCAATATCGATGACCTGCGCGAGGGCAAACACACCGCGCTCGTCGCACTGGCGTTCACCCATGCCGACGCCACTCAGGCCGAGCGGCTCGCCGCGCTGCTCGGCGACCCCGAGCTCGACGAGCGGCAGGCCGTCGAATGCCGCGAAATCCTCAGTGCCACAGCGTTGTCGCGGGTCGAAGGCATGATCCGGGCCAGGTCCGAGCAGGCGCGGCAGGCGCTGGCACAGGCGCCGATCCCGATCGCGGTGATCCAGACCTTGCGCCATCTCGCGGACGACGCCGTCGCCCGCGCCGGATAGGCAGCGCCGTACCCAGACAAGGCAGTGCACCGTTGGTGCCCAGGACAATCGGAGCCGAGCAATGATCGAAGACATCGGCGTGCCGCTCGCCGTCGCAGTGATCGCGGTCCTCGTGTTCGTCGTCGGCGCACGGCTACGCGCGCTGGTATGGCGCAAACCGGAGAACGGGGACTCCGGGTCGGTGACGCTCGAACTGATCAGCACCCTGTTCATGGCGGTCGCCGCCTTCGTGGTGGTGATCTGCTGGCAGCAGTACGACAACGCGCACAACCACACCGTCACCGAATCCAAGTCGCTGGTCGACGTGTACTGGGCGGCGCACGCCATGCCCGAGCCCGCGCACAGCGAAATCCAGCGGCTCGTGCGCGATTACACCGAGCAGGTGGTGGCCACCGAATGGTCGGTGATGGACCGCGACCGCCGCCTCGATCAGGACACCCAAGCCATCCTGGACACGTTGCGCGACACCGTGCTCGCGGTGCAGTCGGAGGACTCCGAGGTCGGCGATCAACGCACCACTGCGCTGGCGGCATTGGACTCGGTGGCACAGGCGCGGCACGACCGGGCACTGGACGCCCAGCTCGGCATGCCCGGATTCCTTTACGGCGCTTTGTGGTTCGGCATCGTTCTGCTGCTGTTCAGCTCGGTACTTGCCGGTGTCGAGGTCAGCGCCCGCAGCGTGGCGATGACGGCGCTGCTCGGCATCGTGGTCGGCGCGGCAGTACTGGCGATCTATCGACTCGACCGGCCCTTCGCCGGCGGAAACGTGGTGTCCAAGGACGCCTTCGAGCTGGCACTGGCCCGCTTCCAGCAGATCACCTAGCGGCCGCGGTCCACCGGATCGTCACGAAAGATGGATGTCTGCCCATGTCGCCGGAATCCGAAACACCTAGAACCCACAGAGCCACAAGGGGACTCGTCACCGTCCCGGTCGCCGTGCTCCTGCTCGCCGGACAACCGGTGGCGGCCGCCGAGCCGGTCCCCGACCCGTGGGCACCGATCAGCGAGATCATCACGGGGAGTGCGTCATCCGGGTTCTACCCGGGGAGCACGTCGGCCGACCCCGCCGATGCGAGCGGCTCCGCCGGTGGGGAATTGAGCCTGGGCCCCGCCCCGGCCCTAGGGCCGCTGCACACCGGTAGTGCCGGACCGAGCAGCGGCGGTCCAGGCCCTCTGGGCACGGGTAGCGCTGGAATAGACGGTGTCGCTACGGGACTCGCGAGAACGGGCAGCGCCGGACCGAGCGCCCCCGATATGGCGCGTGGCGGAACGGACAACGCCGGAGTCGGGCCATCCGACACAGGTGGCGCCGGTACCGGACCGATAGATGTAACCGCCGGTGGGACAGAACTCGCGCTCCCTGAGCCGCCCGCGGCACCGCCGTTCCCCGCGAATCCCTTCGCCTCGCCGGACCTGGACCCCGATACGGTGCGCACCGCATGCGCGGGTAGCGCCGTGGCGGGCCTGTCGTTGATCGTGGCAGGCGTCCTCGCCGGTAGCAGCCGCGGCCTCGGCTCCAGTTTGTCCGGACTGGGCAGCGCCGCCGTCGGCAGTGCCATGACCGGCAGCGGCCTCGCCTGCCTGCTCTGGCCCCAGGACCTGCCGCCCTTCCCCGGCCTCCCCCTGCTCCTCGCCCCACCGACCACCGAGGCGCCCACTCGCCCAGTCCAATTCCCCGATTTCCCAGAGGCCCCACCGCCCGCACCACCCAGCCAACGGCAACAACCACTACCACTACCACCCCCGCCGCTCACCGCCCGCGAACCCATCATCCCGACGACCGACCCCATCGCCTGGAACATGCTGCAACTGGTCACGGTCATGCTCGTGGCCGTCCTCGGCACCGTCCGCACCGGCGCAACCTATATCCGACGACACAAGCACAACTAGGTCCGGTCGCCCAACCGAAACTTCCGCACGCCATCAGAAGCACTCGAAGAGGTATTGCGTTGGGCGCCTGTGGGTTACTCGCGGACTTGCCAGCCTGCCGGGTCCACGCCACCGGGGATGGGGGCGGTGGTGTCGTAGGGCGTGCGGGTGAGGATATAGCTCGCGAGTTCGAGGTGGTGGGCGTTGCCGGTGGCGTCGCGGATGATGTCCAGGCGCTCGCCGGCGTAGTAGCCGTCCAGGCCGGTCCAGGAGCCGTCGGGGGCGGGTGCGAACCGGGATTGGCGGCCGCCGTGGGCCAGGGCGGTGAGTTCGAGTTTGCCGTCGGAGCGCAGGCGCAGGGCGATGGAGGCGGTGCCCCAGTACCAGGTTCCGGTGAGCGCCAACAGGTTCGGGTCGACCTCGGTGGCGGGGAGCCACTCCTCTGGCAGGGTGGGCTCGTACTCGGCGAGGATGTCCAGCAGACCGGCGAGCAGCTTGCCGCGGATGCCGCCGTAGGTGGTGTTGCACAGGAAAAGAACGCCGGTGCGGTCTTTGGGGTCGGCCCAGACGGCGGAGATGAAGCCGGGCATGGCGCCGGTGTGCCCGGCCAGCCTGCGGCCCCGGTAGCGCTGCAACTGGAAACCGAGGCCGTAGCCGGAATCCCACTCGTCGCCGTCCTCGACGGCGGCGGGCGCGCGCATTTCCTCGAGCGTGTCCGCGGCGAGCACGTCACCGGTGTCGCCACCGACGAACGCGGCCCAGCGCGCCAAATCCGTTACCGTGGACCACAACTGACCGGCCGCGCCCATCGCGCCGTGGTCGTGCGCCGGTTCCGGGAGCACCACATCGGCCCACGGGTGCACGGCCGAGCCGGTGGCGTGCGGCACCACCGGGGCCGGGGTGGTGCGTGCCATGCCGAGCGGCACGAGCACCTCGGCGCGCAACGCGTCGAACCAGCTCTGTCCGCGCAACCTGGCGACCAGTTCGCCGAGGGCGGCGTAGCCGACGTTCGAATAGTGGAACCGCCGACCGGCTCGATGCAACAGCGCCTTGCTGCCCGCGTCGACGTCCAGGGTGTCGGCCAGCACGGCCCAGTCCGGTCCGGCGGTGCGCTCCCACCAGTCGCCGGGCGATTCGGCGCGCAGTCCGGCGGTGTGCGAAAGCAGCTGTGCCACAGTGCGGTCCCCCACCGGAGCGCCCGGCACATGCTTGGCCAACGGGTCGGCGAGATCGAGTTTGCCCTCGTCGCGCAGCCGCAGCACCATGGTGGCCACCATCGACTTGGTGATCGAACCGATGCGGTACTGGGTGTCGGTGGTCGGCGGGTGGCCGTCGACCCGGCCCCGCGCACCCGACCACACCAACTGCCCGTCGCGCACCACGGCGGCGATCAGCGAGGGCACCCGGTACTCGGCCTGTTCGACGGCGACCCGATGCAGCAACGCCCGCTCGGTCGATGGCAACAGCATTCGCGACTTCCCTTCACGCACTCGGTGACCGGCCCGGCCCACCGCGCCGCGGTGGGCCGACCTCAGCCTATCGCCGGAGTTCCCGCCGCGGCCTGGCGCGCACTCCATCGGCGAACGGACTCCAGGACCGATGTTGACCGACCCGATACCGCCCTCGATCCAATGCCGCGCTGGAGGAATAGCCGATTTCAAGGCACGCCGACCGGGCGGTCGCCGCATGCGGTCGACCGCTCCCGCGCGGCCGAGGTGGCAGTCGACTCCGGCACCGCCGTCGGCATCCGGTCGCCCCGCGACTGATGCCGGAACAACCAGATGACCGCGGCGAGCAGGGCGGCGACGGCGAGCAGGGTGTAGGCATCGCCGAGCAGGAATTGCGTGAGTGTCCAATGGAATTCGCGGCCGTTGGTTTGCGGAACGTACCAGACCAGACCCTGCGGGAGCAGGGGCAGATCCGGATCCCACCAGCCGACCCGGTCGACGCGCATCGGCCAGGCGAAGACGAACAGGTAGGTCAGGACTGGAACGGCGATCCGGACGGCGCGGCGACGGTGCCGCAGCGCGCGCACGATCCACAGCAGCGCGGGCACGACCCAGACCCAATAGTGCGTCCACGAGATCGGCGAGGCCAGCAGCATCACGGTGGCGGCGAGCAGCGCGCCGAGCAGCCGGTCACCGCGCAGATAGGCGAGACGGGCGGCGGCCATGCCCGCCAAGCCGAGCAGGCCCGCGCAGGCCAGGGCGGCGGTGCTGTCGTCCCACGTCGACCATTGCAGCCGGCCGAACAGGCCGTTGATCGATTGGTTCTGCACGTAGGCGAATCCGATCCGGTTCTGCGATTTCATCGTCGTCGTCCAGAACTCCCAGGCCTGGGCAGGCCGGTACCAGAAGCCGATGGCGACCGTCGCGGCGAAGGTCGCGCACGCGGTGGCCGCCGCCCGGAACTGCCTGGTGACGATCAGATAGACGACGAAGACCGCGGGCGTCAGCTTCAACCCGGTGGCCAGGCCGATGAGAACACCCCGATACCAGCGGTTCTCGGGGATCGCCAGGTCGGCGAGCACCAGCGCCATGAGCAGCACGCTGAGCTGTCCGAACTGCAAAGTCTGCTGCACCGGTTCCAGCCAGAGGGCGGCCGCGCTGACCGCGGTCGCCAGCGCGACCAGTCGCACGCCACGGCGTCGCTGCTGGAGCAGCCCGGCACTCCACACGCTGACCCAGAGCGAGCCCAACGTCAGCAACACGATTCCGGTGCCGACGTAATCGATCGGGAATCGCGCCAGTTCCGCGCAGATCCAGGCGGCGAAGACGGGATAGAGGAAGGGCAGCCCGAGCGGACCGCGCCCGTCGTAGAGCGACTCGGGATGCAGCGCGGCCATCGTGCCGCCCCACATGTAGACCTGTAAATCGACCTGGTGCCAATACATTTCCCAGTTCGGCCGGACGAAGGCCAGCCAGGCACCGATGGAGCAGCAAGCGAACACGAACGCAGCAACGAGCACCGTGATCCTGTGCGGGGCACGAGGTTCGCACACCTCGTCCCCTCCGGTACCGCGCTGTTGTGCCGTGGACAGGACGACAGCCATGGAGTTGTTTTCCTTCATCAGGTGAGGCAACACACGCAGACCAGCAACTACTTAGCTAAACTAAGTGAAGTCATCCTAACATTGGCCCCGGCGCCGACAGACCCCAATTCTGCGGGCGCGACGGTGTGCCGGAGGGGCGATAACATCCGGCAGAGAAGACTGCGCGGACGCAGGACAACTGCACAGCGAACGATCGACTGACCTCGGGTCAGGCTTCGGTGACGAGCCAGGGAGGAATCGTCAGTTGAATGACGATCGGGCGGGGGAAACAGGGGAAAGACAACGACTGAACCACGGGCGCGGTGGTGTGCGCGGGCTGGGCACCACGCTCCGGTGGTTCCGCGATCCGCTGAGCGTGATGCGGCAGCTGGCGGACGCGCAGGGCCCGGTCGCGGGCTTCCAGATCGGCATGTGGCCCGCGGCGCTGGTGACCGGGCCCGCCGAGATCCACGAGGTGCTGGTATCGCGCGCCGCGGACTACCGCCGAGCACGGGCGGTGACCGGGACGCTGTGGCCCGCACTGCGCGAAGGCCTGATCATCTCCGAGGGCGAGGTACACCGCAGCCAGCGCGCGCTGGTCGGGCCGCTGTTCACCGCGCGCCGCGTGCCGAGATACGTCGATGTGATCGCCGGCCGCATGCACACCCATCTGCGCCGCTGGCAGGCCGCGGGCGAGGTGGACCTGCTCGCGGCCGTGCAGGAGATGATGCACGACGTCATCGCCGGACTGCTGGTGAACGAGCCGATCGAGGGCTACCGGGAGGTGCTCGACGCGGCGAACCGCATCTTCGACTGGGAGATGCGCGCGATGTCGCGCCCGCTTGTCACCCCGCTCAACATTCCGACCAGGCGCAATCGCGAGTTCATCCGCGACCTCGGCGTGGTCCGCGACTGGGCCACCCGCATGGTCGAAGCGCGCCGCCGCGAGCCGGGCGAAGACATCGTGTCCGCGCTGCTCGCCCAGCGCGACCGCGACGGTGCGCCGATGCCGACCGAGCGACTGATCGACGAGGTGATCAACCTCTGGGCCGCCGCGCACGAGACCAGCGCCGACGCCATGTTCTGGACCGCGTACGCACTCGCCCGCCATCCGGTCGCCGCCGACCGGGCGCGCGACGAGGTGGATCGGGTACTCGGCGGCGAGGTGCCGACGGCGGCGGACCTCGCACTGCTCCCCTATTGCCTGCAGGTGTTCAAGGAATCGATGCGGCTGTATCCGCCCTCCCCCGCGTTCCTGCGGGAAGCCGCGCGCGAGACGTATCTCGGCAAGCACGAGATCACCGCGGGTACCATCGTTTTCGTCGCACCGTACGTCATGCACCGATCCGCCGAGCGCTACCCGGACCCGGCGTCGTTCCGCCCGGACCGCTTCGCCTCCGACGCCGACCGCAGCTGGGAACGCCTGTCCTACTTGCCTTTCGGCGCCGGCGAACACGTGTGCGTCGGTTCCGCGCTCGCCCTGCTCGAGGGACAGATCTTCACCGCGCTGCTGCTCGCGGGCGGCACGGTGCGCGTCGACGGCGACCCCGGGATGAAGCTGACCATCAACCTGCGCCCCAAACGCCACGTCCGGACCACCTATCTGCGGCGCACCGCGGCACCGAGCCGGGAACTGTCCGGAGTCGAGGCCAGAGACGCCAGATGACTTCGCTGCGGGAAACTTTCCTCGACCGCGCGAGCGCCGTACTGCCGAACTGCTGGCGGCAGCGCACCGCGCCGGCGCGGGCGGCGGGCGAACGGGTCGATCGCATCATCGCCTTCGCCTTGGGTTCGGGCACTTGGATATTCGGCGTCGGGGACGCCGCCGAGATCGCCGAGCAGTCGCGCCACTACGCACCGTGGTGGACCGCGGTCGCCATGGTCGGCGTGTTCGGCACGGCACTGGTGCTGACGGCCACCACGCTGTTCGTCGCGTTCCCCGCGGTCCGGGTGCTCGCGGCAACGCACGCAACGGTTTTCGCCGTGGTGATCGGGTTGTCCGGCTTCGCGGTCACCTCCGGCCAGATCACCAGCGACGTCGAGTGGATCTACCGGCTGGTGCCGCTCGGCGGGGTCGCGGCCACGCTGGTGTGGCGCACACCGGTGACGGCGCTGTACCTGTTCGTGGTCGCGGTGCTGGCAGCGTGGTCCAACGGTCAGGTCAAGAACGATCTCGGCTGGATCGAGTTCCTGCTGACCTGGCTGCGCATCTTCGGTATCTCGGTGGGCTTCGTCTACATCACCAGGATGACCCGCCGCGCCGCCTATCTGCTGGACATGGAGCGGACCCGGGCCCAGCAGCAGGCCACGCTCACGGCGGCGGCCGAGGCACGGGCGGGCGAGCGTGCGCTGTTCGCCGGGGTGATCCACGACAAGGTGCTCGCCACCCTGCTCGACACCTCGCGCGGCGGCTGCCCGGAAATGCTTGCCCGGCAGGCCGAACAGGCGCTCGGCCAGTTCGCCGCGATCGGCCGGGTCAACGAATTGTGCACCGGCGCCGAGGCGATCGAGACGATCACCGACGAGGTGACGACGGCCACTGACACCGAACTGCGGGTCCAGGTCCGTCAGGATCGGCGGACCCACGAACTGCGCATCGACTCGGCCGCGGTCAACGCGCTCGCGCAGGCCGCCGCCGAGGCGGTGCGCAACAGCGTCCGGCACGCGGATGTGCCGGGGCGCACCGTCACCCGCGACATCACGATCGCCGCGCGTGCCTGCGGTATCACCGTGGTGGTCGCCGACGACGGTGCCGGATTCGATCCGGCCGCGGTCGCTCCGAACCGCCTCGGCCTCACGGTCAGCATCGTGCAGCGGATGCGCGAGGTCGGCGGCCGGGCCGTGATCGACGCCAGGCCCGGCACGGGCACCCGCGTCGTATTGGAATGGGACGCACCGGATGATGCCTGATCACGGCGACCTGAGCCGGTTACTCAGCGGGCAGCGCTCCACCACGGTGACCATCATCGTGGTGGCGCTCGCCACCGACGCCGCGGTGATGATCCGTTCGGTGCGCCTGGCCGGAATACCGCTGACCCCTACGCTTTTCCTGGCCGCGGCGCTGCTGACCGCCGCCACCGTCGTGGTCGTGCTCGATCCCGGCGTGCCGATCGGCAAGTCCTCGGCTGTGTTCGCGGCCGCCGCCGGGCCGGTCGCCACCCTGATCGTCGGCGATCAGGTGACCGCGCAGCTGGACGCGCGCACCAGCATGTGGACCGCCTACACCGCGGGCGTCATGCTCGCCCTGCTGGTGCTGCGGGGCCGTAACCTGTTGGCGTGGGCGGGAACCGGGGCCACCTGGCTCGCCGTGGTCGTCGCGGCGGGCGGTGCGTCGACCGCGTTCGTGCAGGGTGTCGTGCCACTGGTCAACGTCGTGATCGCGGCCGCCTTCGCCGCGATCCTGCGTCCCACACTGCGCTCGCTACACGCGCTGGAGGCCGACTCCACCACGCGCGCCGCGCAGCAGGCCCGGCTCGACGCGCAGAAGGCCGAGCGCAAACGCCAGCTCGACCGGCTCGACCTGCGGGCGCGCCCGATGCTCGAGCGCATCGCCAGCGCGGTGCCGTTCCGGCCCGAGGAACGCGAGGAGTGCCGCCTGCTCGAAGCCGAACTCCGCGACGAGCTGCGCGCGCCGCAGCTGTCGACGACCGAGCTGCTCGCCGCCGCCCGCGCCGCGCGCCGCCGTGGCGTCGAGGTGATGCTGCTCGACGACGGCGGCTTGGCCGGCGCGTCACGTGCGCTGCGGGATCTGGTCCGCGACATCGCCGTTCGGGAACTGGACAACACCGACCGCGGCCACGTCACGGTCCGGGTGCTGCCGCCGGGCCGCCGCAATCTGGCCACCGTGCTCGTCGACGCGGACGACCGCAACCGTAGGACCGAGATCGATGCCGCGGGAACGGTCACCGCGACACTCGACCGATCGACCCCGGCGCAGGCCGCCGACACGTCGCTGACCGGCCACACCTACTGAGACTCACACCAGCAGGGCCCTGCCGCCCGGCCGGGTGCGCCGCCACGCGACCGCGAGGAACCCGAGCAGGCCGAGCAGCGGCAGCGCGGCGATCGACCAGCTCAGCGGCAGCGGCGGGCCCGGCTGGTCCAAGACCTGCAGCTGGTCCAGCACGCCCTCGCCGTGGCCGAGCGGCCCGTCGATGGTGAAGGCGAAGCGGTAGCTGCCGGGATCGTCGACGGCGAAGATGTCCAAGCCCCACGAATCGCGCTTGCGCGGATGGCGCACGAACTTCGCGGGACGTCGCCAATTGAGCCCGGGGCCGGTCAGTTTCAGCGTTCCGGATTTGTCGGCGATACCACCGTCGGGCATGAACGTGAAGTCCAGTGACTGCATCGCACGGATCGGCCAGGTGGAGAAACCGACGGTCAGCCCGTACGGGCCGGCCTGCACCCGCTCGGTGTGCACGATATCGACCGGCGCGTACGCGGCGGCGGGGCTGATCGCGACCAGCGAAAGGGTGATCGCCGTCAGCACGGTGAGCGCGCATCGGCGCAGGGTGGTCATCGGAGTTCTCCCGGCGTCGGCAGCATACGGGCGAATCGACCGGCGAGGAACCCGGCCAGCAGACCCAGCGCAATGCCGAGCGCGGCGGAAATCACGACATCGGCGGGCTCGAGGCCGGAGAAGAAGTGGATCAGCCGCAGTTGCAGCGGAAATGTCACGCCGACAACGACTCCGGTGAATCCGCCCGCCAGCACCACGGCCTTCGCCGGGGCGAGACCGCGGGCGCGCGCCGACCAGAACAGGGCCTCGATCCCGACCGCCGCGAGGAGCAGGAACATCGGTATGATCGCGGGCAGTGACGGCGGGCGCGACCCGAGCCCGTCGCGCAGCGGCAGGCCGATCGAATCGGCGTAGGCCGCGGCGGCCCACGGCGAGAACCACCACAGGATCGCCTGCAGCACACCGAGCGTCACCGCGATGGCCAGGGCGGCGCCGGGCCGCGCGAGCACGGCGGCGCCGAAGACCAGCAGCAGCGGCCCGAAGAACAGCACGCCCAGGATCGTCGAATCCATCGGCAGATCCAGATTGTCCAAGGCCTGCGCGAGGATCGGCGCGAACGTGATCAAGATCGGGATGGCCACGACGATGCCGAGCCTGCCCCACCGGTGGTCGCGGTGCGCCGCGAAGACGATGATGCTGCCGATCATGGTCAGCGTGATGGACAGGAACAGGGCCACGTGCGATGGGGTGTTCAGCACCGCGTCGAAGCCGTAGATCGAATGCCATTCCAGGTCGAGCAGGCCGTAGAGCAGGAACAGGGCCGCGCCCGCACCGGCGATCATGTAGCCGAGCGGGGCGGTGAGGGTGCTGCCGAAGACGCGAACGGGCGTGCCGCCCAACCGCGGTACGGGCCGGCCGGCCCGCTGCGCGGCGGTGGCGATGAACACCATGGCGAGACTGACGAATCCGGAGATGGCGCTGCCGGAGTACAGGAACAGATGCGGCAGCGTGAAGAAGGTGTCCGGCCCGACATCGTTGTGCCACTGGATGTCCCAGCTCAACCCGACGAGCGTGACGGCGGTGCCCGCCAGCACGCCCCACCCACCGGCGCGCGCGGCGACGCTGTTGTCGGACGCGGCGTGCTCAGCCTGCGCGGGCCGGGTCGCGACGGCGCCCGCCGCCGGTCCGGCTCGCCCTTCACTCGCTGCCGAGATGTCCATCGCGGGTCCCTTCCGTGTCCTGTTTCACCGAATGCGCGGTGCCGCGTGCGGGTTTCACGCGCCGACCCACAACGGCAGGGTGAGTTCGTCGACACCGTCGTGCGCGTCGATCCAGAGCCGCAGCTCCCACGGCCCGGTCATCATCAGCGCGATCGAATCGGCGTGGAAACGTCCGTCGCCCGTGGCCACCAGCGCAACGGGCGCTCCCGCGTGCCCCATCAGCGACTGCGTCGCCTGGATCCGCACCGCGGCATGGTCGATCGGCGCACCGGCACGGTCGGTCACCGCGACGTCGACGGCGGTGTCGCCCAGCCGAACTCGTTCGAGGGTGACGGTGACCAGATGGCGTTCGGTGCCCGAGCGCAACGCGAGCGGCGCCGCCGAACTCGGCCACAGCAGCCGTCCTGCCACCGCGAGCAGAACCACCGCCACGCCCGCGACGACCAGTGCGCGCCGTGTTCCCGCTGTGCGCGTGCGTGTTTCACTCATGCCAGGCCCTCGCTGACGCGCACCACGGACCGGCGCGACGCACCCCTGATCCGCTCACTCACCGGTGCGCCTCCTCGACGTCCAGCACGACCGGGATCGTCAGCACGGTGAAGCGCCGTTCGACCTGGATCCAGAGCCGGTAGCGGCCCGCGGCCGGAAAGGTATAGGTGAAGGGCACATCCGGCCCGTAGGCGGCCACGGTTTCGTCGGGCGGGCTCTGGCCGTTGACGGGTGGCATGAGCATCACGCCGCGGCTCGTGGCAGGGGCGGCCGCGTCCACCGTGCCGTGCATGCCGTGCGCTCCCTCGTGCTCCTCGGCGGTCGCGTCCGGCATGTGCCGCGTCCCCGCCGCGTGGTCCATGTTCCGCATCGCCGTAGGCCCCATCGAGTGGCCGTGCCCCCAGATGGCCGAATCGTGCACAGCCGCGGCGATATCGCGGCTGCCGTCCGGTATCGGACCCGCCGTGATCAGGTGCCCGACCATGCCGAGCCAGGGTTGCAGTTCGGCGGTGTCGCCCACCGCAGCGTTGATCGTGGTGGGCTGTCCGGCCACCGCGGCGGTCGTGCTCACCTCGATCGGTGTCCCGTCGACCAGCAGCGACGCCTTCCGCGCCAAGCCGCCGAGCTGGACCGGAGCGGGCGGTGACGCGGCAGCGGAGCCCGGCAGCACGGTGACACCGGTTGCGGCGCGGGCCATCTGCACACCGCCGCCGCGGCGCGCGAGTTCGGCGGACAGCGCGTAGCGGCCGGGCTCGGCCGCCGTCAGATGGACCTGATAGCGCCCGGGAGCAGTGCGGATCGGGTGCAGATGCGACAGCCCGCCCGACGGACCGACCATCAGCAGGTGCACCAGCGCGCTGTCGTGCACCACCAAGTCGTCGGCGGGCGCACCGGTGGCGGCGTCGAGCAGGACCAGGTCGACATCGCCCGGCTGCCCGGCGATCACGGGGCCACCCGCGACGGTGAGTAGCACCGGCGGCCGCGAGAAGTCCGCGATCACGGGTTGATTCACCGCATAGGGATCGGTGACGTTGTGCACGGTGGGATCGAGCTGGCCGCCCGGTTGCGGTGGCAGCGGGAACGAGGCCGACAGCAGCGCCGCGGTCACCGATACCGTGATGCCCGCGACCATCCCGCCGGCGGGCAGCAGCGCCCACGCGGGACGCTTGGCGCGCACCGCGATCAGCACCGCGACCGGCAGCAGCACACCGGCCACCAGAAAACCGCGGTAGACCAGGCGTTCGGGCGGCGCGGTGACCTGCGCGGGCACGACGAACGGTATGCGCGCGACGCGGGCACCGTCGCCGAGCGTCAGCTCCCACGGGCCTGGCCGGTCCATATCGAGTGTGGCCGAATACATTCCCGGCGTCGCGCCGAGTGCGAGGCTGGTCCGCACCGTCGGCAGGCCGGGCGCGGGCAGCGTCGCGTCGGCGGCCAGCGCGCCCGTCGGCACGGCCGCGAGCTCGAGTTCGCCTGCGGCGGTACCGGTGTGGGTGACCACGTCCACCCGCAGTGGCCCCGGCACGCTGGTCACCCGGCGCAGGATCACGGTCAACTCGCGATCGCCGAGCGACTGCGCGATCGACAGGTCCGCGCCGGCGGCCGCGGCGTCGGCGAAAGCTGTTGCCGCCCCGGACGACAGCAGCAGCAGCCAGCCCACGACGAACAGGGCGCGAGATCGAGCAGCGCGGACAACAGGCACCTGCGCAAGGTTAGGGCCGCGCGCCGACCAGATCATCACCTGCTGAGGGGATCTCGCCTACCCCCGTGGGGTGATGTCCGATTAGGTGAGGTTCCGGAGAATGCCCGACTTCGCCCGATTTCCGCGAATACCAAGCGATTCCCGCACTTCACCCTTGACAGCTCGGCACCGGTGGCATGCAATATATTGCATGCCGGTGCCACGCAACGAAGGTCTGGTCGCCAGAACTCTGCTACGCGAGGACGCCTACTGGGCGATCCGGGACGCCATCGTCGACGGCACCCTCGCCCCTGGCGAACGCCTCAACGACAACGAGCTGGTCAAATGGCTTGGCGTGAGCCGAACACCGGTGCGCGAGGCGCTGATGCGGCTCGAGCAGGCGGGCCTGGTGCAGATGAAGCCCGGCCGCTACACCATCGTCAGTCCGCTCGACGTGCGCGCGATCCGCGAGGCCCAGTCCGTCACCGGCGCGATGCACGAACTCGCGATCCGGGAGGGGTTGCCCAACCTCACCCCGGCCGACCTGACGACCATGCGCGAGGCCAACTTCCGCTTCGCCGACGCGCTGCGCCGCGCGGATGTCGACGCCGCACTCGCCGCCGACGACGATTTCCACGATGTGCCCGTCACCGCGAGCGCCAACGCGGCCGCGCGCAGCGTGCTCGATCAGTTCACCCCGGTCCTGCGCCGGATCGAGCGACTGCGCTTCGGCTCGTTGAGCGGCCGTGACTCGGTGGCCCAGCACGAGCGCGTCATCGACCGGTGTGCCGCGGGCGATGTCGACGGCGCGGTCGCGGCACTGCGGGTGAATTGGCAGACGCTGCTGCCGCTGCTCGAAGATCTCACGCCCTGAACCCTGTTGGCACCGATGAAGGACATCTCATGTCGCTCGACACGTTTGCGCGCTATCCCCTGCTGTTCGGCCCGAGCCCGATCCATCCGCTCGACCGGCTCAGCGATCACCTCGGCGGCGCCAGGATCTGGGCCAAGCGTGAAGACTGCAACAGCGGTCTCGCGTTCGGCGGCAACAAGACTCGCAAACTCGAATACCTGGTGCACGACGCGCTCGCAAAAGGCGCGGACACGCTGGTCAGCATCGGCGGGGTACAGTCCAACCACACCAGGCAGGTGGCCGCGGCGGCGGGTCAGCCCGCCCTCAACGCCTACAGCGGCGCCTTCGACTGACTCAGCGCGGCACCGGGCACGCGTCCACCGCCGCGGCGACCACCTGGGCGGCGTCGGGAACCGGTGGGCGCGTGCCGGTTTCGTACTCGGCGCCGACCACCGGCGGTACCGCGGCCAGCGCGTCGTTCTCCGCGGACGTGAAAGCCCGTGCCCGGCTGAGGAATCGCCTGCCCTCCGGCGCCTCCAGACTGAAGCCGGACCCACGCCCGCGCACCACGTCGATGACGAGCTGGGTGTGCTTCCATGCCTGGAACTGAGAGCCGGAGATCCACACCGGCACCGCGTCCGCCGCGTCGGGCAGCGTCGTGGGCACCTCGCCCACCGCGAGGCGCAGATCGAGGATGCCGACCAGGACGTCACGGTCGCCGACGAGGAACTCCCCCAGCGGATAGCACATCGGCGCCGAACCGTCACAGCAGCCGCCGGACTGGTGCATCATCAACGGTCCGTGCGTGTCGCGGAGGCGGCGCAGCAGCCGCGCCGCCGCCATCGTCACGACCAGCCGAGGCGGGGCCGTCGGCATCAGAAGAATCCCATGGCCTTCGGCGCGTAACTGACCAGCAGGTTCTTCGTCTGCTGGTAGTGGTCGAGCATCATCTTGTGGTTCTCCCGGCCGATGCCGGACTGCTTGTAGCCGCCGAACGCCGCGTGCGCCGGGTACTGGTGATAGGTGTTGGTCCACACCCGGCCCGCCTTGATGTCACGCCCGGCCCGGTACGCGGTGCCGCCGTCGCGCGACCACACCCCGGCGCCCAGGCCGTACAGGGTGTCGTTGGCGATCGAGATGGCGTCGTCGTAGTCGGTGAACGAGGTCACCGACACCACCGGTCCGAAGATCTCCTCCTGGAAGATCCGCATGGCGTTGCGGCCGGTGAAGATCGTCGGCTGCACGTAGTAACCGCCGTTCAGATCGCCGCCGAGCAAGGCGCGTTCGCCGCCGGTGACCAGCTGCGCGCCCTCGCTCTTGCCGATCTCGATGTAGGACAGCACCTTTTCCAGCTGATCGTTGGACGCCTGCGCGCCGATCATGGTCTCGGAGTCGAGCGGATCGCCTTGGCGCACGGCCTTGGTGCGCAGCGCGGCCTGCTCGAGGAAGCGGTCGAAGATATCGGCCTGGATCAGCGAGCGCGACGGGCAGGTGCACACCTCGCCCTGGTTCAGCGCGAACATCGTGAACCCTTCCAGGGCCTTGTCCAGGAAGTCGTCGTCGGCGCCCATGACATCGGAGAAGAAGATGTTCGGGCTCTTGCCGCCGAGCTCGAGCGTCACGGGGATCAGGTTCTGCGACGCATACTGCATGATCAACCTGCCGGTAGTGGTCTCACCGGTGAACGCGATCTTGGCGATCCGGTTGCTCGAGGCCAGCGGCTTGCCCGCCTCGACACCGAAGCCGTTGACGATGTTGACCACACCGGGTGGCAGCAGATCACCGATGATGCTCCACAGGAACATGATCGAGGCCGGGGTCTGCTCGGCGGGCTTGAGCACCACCGCGTTACCGGCGGCCAGCGCGGGGGCCAGCTTCCAGGTCGCCATCAGGATCGGGAAATTCCACGGAATGATCTGCCCGACCACGCCGAGCGGCTCGTGGAAGTGGTAGGCGACGGTGTCGGCGTCGATCTCCGACAGCGAACCCTCCTGTGCGCGAATGGCTCCCGCGAAGTAGCGGAAGTGGTCGACCGCGAGCGGGATGTCGGCGGCCAGCGTCTCGCGGATCGGCTTGCCGTTGTCCCACGCCTCGGCCAGCGCGATCGCGTCCAGGTTCGCCTCGATCCGGTCGGCGATCTTGTTCAGGATCGCCGCGCGCTCGGCCACCGAGGTCTTGCCCCAGGCCGGGGCTGCGGCGTGGGCCGCGTCCAGCGCGAGTTCGATGTCCGCCGCGGTGGAACGCGCAACCTCGCAGAAGTTCTCGCCGGTGACCGGCGTCGGATTCTCGAAGTACTGGCCTTTCACCGGCGCCACCCATTGACCGCCGATCCAGTTGTCGTAGCGGGATTGGTAGCTCATCAACGAATCCGGTGCACCGGGCCGGGCGTAGACGGTCATCGAATCTCCTAGCGGTCGAGACGGCGGCATCGTGGCACACGATGTGTGATCCACGACACTAGAGTGCCAACGTTGCATCGCCGTTGGGAATCGTTCAGCGCCCGCCGAGTTCGCGATCGAGCATGGCCAGCTGCGCCGCCACCTGCGCGTACAACGACGAGTCCCGGTCGAGCGAGCCGAGATAGGCGGCCCACGCGCCGCGGTCCTCGCGGCCGTCGACCGACCCGATCCACCAGCCGAGGATGGCCGGATCGCCGGACTTGAGCACGGCGGCACGCATTCTGGCGCGCAGCGCTTCGCGCACCCGGCCGACGCCGGGCGCGCGCGAGGCGGGCAGCAGTTGCCCACGGTAGCCGGCGACGGCGGCGGCGATATCGCCGCGGCGCAGCGCGCGATTCAACGCGCCGAGATCCGAATCCAGTTCGGTCAGCAGCCGATACGGCCGCGAGCCGAGCATGGTGCCGCCGAGAATGCGGCGCAGGCGCGAGATCTCGGCGCGCACGGTCACCGCGTCGAGGTCGCGCTCGTCCAGCAGTACCGCGATGTGCTCGGTGGATAAGCCCTCGGGATGTTCCAGCAGCAGGAGCAGGATCTCCGAGTGCCTGCGCGACAGGGCGATTCGCTCATGACCGAACAGCAGCGCGGGCCCGGCGCCGAGCAATTCGACCCGCGGCGCGACCGGTGTCCGCACCGGGTGGGCACGCAGCTCGGATTCGGCGACGGCGACGGTGGCCTTGATCAGCGAGAGCACCTCGGGGGCGGCGACACGCGGCCCGCCGGTGATGTCGATCGCGCCGAGCACCCGCCCCGTCACCGGGTCGTGCACCGGGCCCGCCGCGCAACTCCACGGATGGACCACCCGGCTGTAGTGCTCGGCGCCGAAGATCTGCACGCAATGATCAAGCGCCAGTGCGGTACCCGGCGCGTTGGTGCCGACCGCGGCTTCGCTCCAGTCCGCGCCGTCGGCGAAATTCATCCGCGCGGCACGGTCTTTCGCGCCGGTATCGCCCTCCACCCAGAGCAGCCTGCCGCGCGCATCGCTCAGCGCGACCAGTAGTCCGGTATCCCGCGCGTCCTCGACCAGCAGCTTCTGCACGACCGGGCGCACCGCAGCCATCGGGTGCGTGCGCCGATATTGCTCCAATTCGCGGCCGGTGAGCGAGGTCCGGCCGATCTGGCGGTCCGGATCGATCCCGTTGCCGCGACTGCGCAGCCACGACGCCTCGACCACCCGGCGCACGCTGCGGGGCGCCGCGCCGCGCGCGACGAACAGTTCGTGCGCGGCCGAGACATGGTGGCCCACCCGCTCCGCGTCGTCCTCGGGGCCCAGCGCGACCCACGGATTCACCCGAGCGCTGGATCCAAAGGCCACGCCTCCATCCTCCCCCGCGTGCCGGAGCCGGGCAATGCGCCCGTGCACCGGATGGGCGGATTCCGCATCGCGCGCGCCGCGCTAACGTCCGGCCAGCGCGACGGCGTAGCGGGCGACGAGTTGGCAGCCGAGCCGGACCTTGACGTCGGGCAGGCCCTTACCCCAGACGAGGCCTTGCTTCTCGGCGGCGGCCGCCCAGGCGACGGTGCGGCGGAAAGCATCGAAGTAGAGGTGCTTGCGGCCGCCCTCGTCCTCGGGTAGCGCGCCCCAGCGGTGCACCAGCGGCCAGCTCGGATGGTCGAGAACGGTGAACGCCGCCAACAGGTTTCGATCAGTGTCGTGGTAGTGCACGGCGTACACGTCGGGGTGCGCCAGCACGCGGTAGAGCCACTCGTCCGGCATGCGCGGCGCGCGGCCCAGCCCGTCGTACTTCTCCTCGGTCCGGCGGAACAGTCCGATCAGCTGATCGGCGTCCAGGTCCCGTGCGGACCCGAACCCGGCCACCAGATCGTGATCGCGGGCCAGCCACCGGGCTTCGGCGCGCAGGCTGCGCCTTCGGTTCGACGACAGCGTGCTCAGCCAGCCGTCCTCGTCCGGCCACGCCACGGGCAGTATCGCGGTCGGGTTGACCGCTCTGGTGAGCCGAGGGCCGCCGAAGGTCGCCGCTTGCTCGCACGACAGTTCCCGCCACAGCGTGCCGAGCACCGCGTACCGGAACCGTGCCCGCAGTCCCCTGGCCAGCACGCCGAACAATTCGCTCGCGCGCGCGGCATCGGCCACCCACCAACCTGGTTGGCCGGTGCTGCCCGGCGCGGCGACATTCAGCACGCCCGCCGTCCAGCGCGCCGCGGCGAGCGCGACGACGTCCGCACCGTCGAACGCCACGGCGATGCCGAGCCGCGGCCCCGCGGCGGCGAGCACCTCCCAGGACCAGGTCGCGCGCAGTCCCGCGATGCGCCGCACCGTGTCCCACCACGGCGGCTCCGCGTCGTGGAAGGGATCGAAGACATCGACGCGCATACCCGTCACCGCTTTCCGAGGGCACCGCGTGCCGCCGCCGCGCGGGTGAGCCGGGGCAGGGTCGATGCCGCGAGCACAGCATAGGAAGCGACCAGCGCGCCGAGCGCGGCAGGCGGCCCGTAAGCGGGCACCAGCAGCGCGGCGAGCAGCGCCGCGGCGCCGAATTGCGTTGCGGCGCCCAGCGCGGCGACGCGCAGTTCCCGCGGTCCCGTGTTCTCCAGTAGGAACAGCGCCGCACTCACCAGCGCGTGCACGGCGATCTCGAAGCACAGCAGCACCACGACAAGCGCCGTGGCCGAGACCGATCCGGCCAGCACGAGCGCGAGCACGCAACCGAGCACGCCGGCGCCCGAGGCGGCGCGCAGCAGCCTGCGCGCGAAGCCGATCCCACTGTGCGCGCCCGCCCCGCGCAGTCGCAGCGACGACACCGGCTGGTAGATCCGCAGCAGGTACAGGGTCCCCGAGCCGATCACACTCGAAACCAGCAGTGCCACATAGAGAGTGGTACTACCGGCCCGTTGGCCGCTCAAGGCGAGCGTCGCGTACAGCACACCGACCGCCGCGCTGCCCAGCGGCTCGTACAAGCCGAGCAGCAGTTGCGCCCGCACGATCGCCAGGATGCTGCCCCGGCGCGGACGCGCCGTCATCGACCGGACACCGCGGGCCGCCCAGCCCGCCACGCACAGGGTGACCGTGAGTAGCACGGCGAGCTGGACCGCGGGCGAAAACCCCCATGCCGCACCGGCGCCCACCGCGGCGGCCATCGCCACGGCGAGCAGCAGGAAGCCGCCGCTGTCGCGCTCCGGCCGACCGGCCGCGCGATGAGCCGCGACCAGCACCGTCAGCAGCCCGATGCTCGCGCTCCACGCCGCGGCCAGCGGATAGACCACGAACGCGGAGCCCGCGCTCACCGCGCTCGCGAGCAAGGCGAGCACCAGTGGGACCGCCGAGGTCAGCACGGCGGTCCGTACCACTACCGCGCCCGTGTGTCGCAGCCGCGGCAGCAGCTTCAGCACGGACTTCTCCGGACCCGAGCTCAGCAACGCGATCCACGCCGTGGCACCGACCGCGCTGGCGTACTCCGCGAACCGGTCCGCGCCCCAGACCCCCAGCAGCACAAGGGCGATGCCCTGATAGGTGAGGCGGAAGCCGCCGCGCCCGGCCAGCAGCGTCAGCACGGTGGCCGGTGCGGGCCGCGTCGGCCGCGCGGCGGGCGGGGACACCATCAGCGCGGGCGCGCGGGCGCTCGTCGCCGGTCCGCGATCGCGCGGCGGCGCACACCCCCGGCGCGACGGCGGACCGCGTCACCGATCCGGCGCCAGTACCGATCGGGCAGCAGGAGCACCACCGCCGCCAGGACCAAATGGACCGCGATGAAGGCCAGTGCCTCGTTCCGGCTCGCCACATGACCGAGCCGCACGGTCATGTGGTCGGCCCAATCCCATTGCGCGGCCAGCGGTTTACCGCGCAGGAGCTGGAACGCGAGATCCTCGATACCGGAGAGCATGACGAGAATGCCCACGTAGCCGACTCGGCGCGCCACCGAGGGGCCCCCGCCGCCGAGGCGCAGCATGAGCGCCAGACACAGGATGAGCAGCGGAACCAATATCCGCATCCACGAATACAATCGGCTGAAATCGTCGTCCAGCGCGGCCGCGAAGATCTTCGGAACCAGAAAGCAGAACACGACGAGAAACGCGGCCAGCGCGCAGATCTCGATCAGCCGCCCCCGCCGGAACCACTCCGGCCGCACGCTCGCGATCGTCTCGGTCGCCAGCACGAACGGGATCAGCGAGGCCAGCAGCGCCCACACGCTCGGCAAGCCGTGCTCGCGGCCCGTCGTCGCCCAGACCAGCCCGGCCGCGACCACCGCGGCGCCACCGAGCAGCGCGCTGCGCACCGCGGGGCTCACGCGGCACCGCTCAGATCGAAACGCAACGCGGCACGCACCGCCTGCGCCGCCGCGCCCGCCTGATCCGGATGATCGGCGACAACTATGAAGTGGCCCAGCTTGTTCGCCGCGTTGTGGTACGGCTGCACCTGCGCACCCGCCTGAACGAAGAGCACCAATTCGGCCAGCTCGGGGATCGTCGTCGCGGCATCGGCGCCGCGCACCTCCGCGACGACCCCCGCGTCGTCGGTGTAGAGCACGCCGGACACCGTGGCGCGCGACCTGCTCGGCATGACATCGGCCGCACCGCCCGTCGCCGCGGCGATCGAGGCCGCGACGGTATCGACGCCGTAAGCGTGCCAGAACAATTCGCCGAGCCCGTTGCCGCCGACCCGGGCGCCCATCTCGATCAGATGCAGCGTGCCGAGCGGGTCGACGATCACATCGACGGTCAACGGCCCACGCCGATAGCCGAGCTCGGTGATCAGCTCGTTGAGCATGTCGGTCAGCTCCCAGCGCTGTTCTACCGCGAGGTCGGCGGGCACACGATGCTCGACGGTCACGAAATGCGGTGCGGGCGTGAGCGTGCGCGCACTGACCCCGACGAACGCGATCCGCCCTCGGTCGACGAACACCTCTGCGCTGTAATGCTTTCCGACGATCTGCTCCTCCACGATGACGCCACCGCCACTGGCGAAGCGCGCCGCGTCCCTGGCCGCCGCCGCGACCTCGGACAGCTGCGTGCACACCTGGATACCGCGACTGCTCTGCGCGTCCAGCGGCTTCACCAGCACCGGGAAACGCAGTGCCCCGGCACGCAACACAAGCTCGGCGTCAGCCCGGCCCGCGACGTAGCCGTAGCTGCTGAAGCCGAGCCGATGGCACACGGCCCGGAAGTACGCCTTGTCCTGCGAGGCGTGCACCACCTGCGCGGCAAGCGGATCCGGCAGGTCCCAGTGCCGCGCCAGCCACCGCTGGGCGGACAGCCCGGTGTCGCTGGCCGGGGACAGCACCGCGACGATATCCGTTCGCCCATCCAGTGCGGCCGCGATCGACGCCGGTTCACGAATACTGTGCTGCACGAATTCGTCGGCCAGCGACCGTGCCACGGCATCGGCGCGGCGGTCGACGCAGACGGTGCGATAGCCGAGTTCGCGGGCCCGGCGATAGGTGGACGTCGAACCGTCCGCGCCGCCGAGGATGACCACCGTGCCCGTCACAACGCACCTCCACCCATCACGGACCGTGCCAGGTGCAGCCGGTCGGCCGCATCGATGGGCAGGTCGGACTCTCGTATGTAGTACAGCGCGCGCACGCCACGTCCCGCGGTGAGCACCGAATAGCGCAGCAGCAGCGCCAATGTCGGCACGATCGCCAACAGCAGGCACACCAGCACCGCGAGCAGTGTCGCGGCGTCGGCCACACCCGCGCCGAACACGACGAGCCCCGCGCACGCGACGAGCGCGGCCGCCGCCAGCAGTAGCGCGGCACCGGTCGCCGGTGCCGCGGAGTGCCCGAGATAGAGATCGAGCGCGTGCCGTGCCAGGCGGGCGACGGTGAACTTCGAGGCACCCGCCGCCCGCGCCTGATGCGCCGTGCGCACGGTGACATAGCGATTCGTGACGGCGGGCAGCGAGGCAAGGAAATACGGTGCGGGACGGCGCAGTTCGACGATCCGGCGGGCGACGCCGGTACGCACCAGCCGGAATGTCGTCGCCCCGCGCGGCAGCTCGATGCCGAGCACGCGGCGCGCGATCAGCTCCGACAGCGTCGACCCCCACCGGCGCAACGCCGGATCGGCCCGCTGATCGCGCGTGCCGAACACCGCGTCCACCCGATCCGATGCGGCCGCGATCAGCTTGTGCGCCTGGCTCGGATGACTCTGCAGATCGGCGTCCAGGTGCAGGATCCACGGCTTGCTCGCGTACTTGTAGCCCGCGGCGAAGGCCGCCTCGAAACCGAAGGTGCGCGCGAACGAGATGTAGTGCACCCGTGGGTCTTCCGCGGCCAGCCCGGTCACCAGCGCCAGCGTGGCATCGGTACTGCCGTCGTCGACGAACAGCACCTCGACGTCGTGACCGCCGAGCTCGGCGACGATCGCCTGATGCGCCGCGACGACATTGGCCTCCTCGTCGCGGCACGGCACCACCACGGTGAGACCGAACCCGGCGGGTGCCATCACGCCGTGGCCGTCTCGCACTGCGGCGCACCCCAATGCGTGCCGCGGGTTTCGATGAACCACTCGATGGTGCGCCGCATGCCGTCGTCTAGCGGCAGCAACGATTCCGGGTCGATACCGATGGCGGCCAGCGTCGTCGGATCGGCGCGCACGACGGCACCCGGCTCCTCGCCCGGTCGCATGGGCAGACCGACGATCGGCACGCGCGAATACCCGAACTCGGCACACTGATCGATGATCAGCTCTGCGACCGAGCGGATCGACTGGGATCGGGACGGGCCGACCTCGAGCACGACGTCCGGCACGACGCCGCGCTCAGCCTGCTCCAGCGCCGAAACCAGCACGCGGGCAACGTCACCCACCCAGACCATGTCGGAAAGCTGTACCCCGTCGCCGTAGAGCTCGACCGGCTGGCCGGACAGCGCCCGGCAGATCACGGCGGGGGTGAACTTGCGTACCTTGCCCGCCCCGAACGGCGCCGCCGCCAGCTGACGCGGCCCGTAGGCGTTGACCACCCGCACGTTCGTCACCCTGGTGCCGCGGTAGGCGTTGAACATGTGCACGAACCGCTCGACGGCGGTCTTGGAGATCGAGTAGCTGTTGTTCATCCAGTGGTTGCCGACGCAGATGTACACCCCGGGCAGGTCGTACTGCGCAACGGATTCCAGGAAGTTCAGTCCGCCGACCAGATTCGTTTCCGCGGCGGGCCGTGGCCTGCTGATCGTCTCCTGCGTGCCGAGGACGGCGGCGAGATGGATGATGCCCTCGCAATGCGCGGCGAGTTCGGCCATCGCGGTGGCGTCGCGGATATCGCCGAGCATCACCTCGTACAGTTGCGCGCCCGCTCGGCGTCGATGGTCGAAGATCACCGGTTCGTGACCGCGCCGCACCAGTTCTTCGCAGACATAGGAGCCGATGAACCCCGACCCGCCCGTGACCCCGACCTTCATTCTGTTGTCCCACCTTGCGCTATCTCCGGCGGCCGGTCGGTGGTGCCGACACGGTCACCGTGCGTGTTCGCTCGTCCGGATTGTGTCCGGTGCCACGCACCCGCGGAAAGTGGACGCGTGGATAATGTGCGGCCAGCCTAGGCAGTCACGGAAGGTCGCCGATAGCCATAGTTTTCGGGGCTGAGGATTACACTGCGGGGCTTCAGAGAGTGTGCGTCAGCCAGGCCACGGTGCGGCGCCAGATCGCGCTGCCGGGGTCGATCACGGCGAAATGATCGGCCGCCGACTCCAGCACGTCCACCGAATCCTGTTTCCGCCGAGCGAGATCCGCGTAGCTTCTGCTGATCTCCAGCAGATCGGGTTCGTCGTCGATGCCGCAGACGATCAGTTGCGGGATGCCGAGGGGCAGTCGTTCGATCGGGTCGGACCGCCGGTCCTCGGCCGAGTAGCTGTGACCCAATGCGATCGACACGGCCGCGTCACCGAGTGCGCGGTGCTCGGCGGTGCCGAGATCGAGGATGCCTGCCAGACTCACCGCGGCGGCCGGGCGCGGAATGGCGGCGCGGGCGTCGGCGGCCAGCCGCAACGCCAACTGGCCGCCCGCCGAGTGTCCGAGTACGGCGATCCGATCGAGGTCGAGCCGATGCGCGGCGGCGGCCGGGGCGAGTGCGGCGAAGGCGGCGGCCACATCGGCAGCGGTTGTCGCCCAACTGGATTCGATCGGCCGCCGGTACTCGATGTTCCAGGTCGCGAAGCCGCGGGCGGTGAGGTCGACCGCCGCCGCGTGCATGAGATCGCGGTCCCACCAGGGCTTCCAGTACCCGCCGTGGATCAGCACGGCCACCGGGAACGGCCCGGCGCCCTGTGGTGCGCGCAGATCCACCCGTTGATACGGGTGCGGGCCGTAGCTCAGCACGGTCGCGGGATGGCGCCGATGGAAATACCAGTCGGCGACGGCGAACCGGAGCCCCGACAGTCCGCGCCCGCGGATATGCGTGCGCACGCCGGCGGACCGGTCGGCCGCACACCGCCCGAAGTCCACTCGGATCACCCGAGGCGCCGGATCCCGCGGCAGCGCGGCGGCGCCCGGTACCACCACGAATTCCTCCCCCGGCGCGCAGGCACGGCAGGCCGCGGCGAACTCGGCCGGATCGGCGGTGCGCACCGGCTCGGCGCTGATGTCGTAGGCGGCACACGCCGCGGCGAGCAGGTCGGTGGCGGTCGCCCAGTGGGTGACCACGCCGGGCCCGAAGACGATACGCAGGTCGCTCACCACACGCCTCTCCATGACATCGATCTAGCGAACGTCACGATAATGTCATACCCTGGCCGCACCAGGTAGTACCCGACCAGTGGGGATTCGCATGACCGTCGAGCACAACACCCGGGCACTCGAACACGACATCGTCACCGACTTCAGCTCCCGCATGAGCTACGGCGGATATCTCGATCTGCCGACCCTGCTCAGCGCCCAGCACCCGGTGAGCAGGCCCGAACACCACGATGAACTGCTGTTCATCATCCAGCACCAGACCACCGAGCTCTGGCTCAAACTGGTGCTGCACGAGACGCGGGCCGCGCGGGCCGCCTTCGACGCCGACGACACCGGCGTCGCACTCAAATGCATAGCGCGGGTGAAACATATCCAGAAGACACTGACCGAGCAGTGGTCCGTGCTCGCCACCCTGACCCCCACCGAGTACGCGCAGTTCCGCGGCGTGCTCGGCAACTCGTCGGGCTTCCAGTCCTACCAGTACCGGGCGATCGAGTTCATCCTCGGCAACAAGAACGCCGCCATGCTGCGAGTGTTCGAGTCGGACCCGGTGGCGCACAAGGAATTGCACACGCTGCTGCACGAGCCGAGCCTCTACGACTCGATCTGGCACCACGTCGCACGCACCGGACTCGAGGTGCCGCGCTCGACGCTGGCGCGCGACGTGACGAAGGCCTACGTGCTCGACCCCGAGCTGCTGCCGCTGGTGAAATCCATTTATCAAGACCCGCAGCAGCATTGGTCGATCTACGAGACGTTCGAAGAGCTCGTCGATCTGGAGGAGAATTTCCAGCTCTGGCGTTTCCGGCACCTGCGCACCGTGCTGCGCACCATCGGCACCAAACGCGGCACCGGCGGCTCGAGCGGCGTCGGATTCCTGCGGCGCGCGCTGGATCTCACCTTCTTCCCCGAGCTGTTCGCCGTTCGTACCGAACTCGGCGGCTGAGCCATGACCATCGACGAGTTCACCACGCGAGCAAAGACTCTCGACGAGACCGACCCGCTGCGCGACTATCCCGGCCGCTTCCTCGGCAGCGACGACCCCGAAATCGTCGCCTACCTGGACGGCAACTCATTGGGCAGGCCGACCAGGGCAAGTGCCGAACGGCTGAGCACGTTCGTCGCCGAAGCATGGGGCGGCAGGCTCATTCGCGGTTGGGACGAGCAGTGGTACGAGCTGCCGCTGCGGATCGGCGACCGGATCGCCGCCACCGTGCTCGGCGCCGCCGCCGGGCAGACCACCATCGGCGATTCGACCACGGTGCTGCTCTACAAGATCGCACGCGGGGCACTGGCGTTGCGGCCCGGCCGCACCGAGATCGTGCTCGACCGGGACAATTTCCCCACCGACCGGTACCTGCTCGAATCGATCGCGTCCGAGCTCGGACTGACCCTGCGCTGGATCGAACCGGAGTTCACCGCGGGCGTCACGGCCGACGAACTCGCCCGGGTCGTCTCCGACCGCACGGCGCTGGTCGTGCTCAGCCACGTCGCCTATCGGTCGGGCTATCTGCTCGATGCGCAGGCGATCGCGGCCATCACACACGACGCGGGCGCCCTGCTGCTGCTCGACCTCTGCCACTCGGTCGGCGCGGTGCCGCTCGAACTCGACTCGTGGGGCATCGATTTCGCGGTCGGCTGCACCTACAAGTACCTCAACGGCGGGCCGGGCGCGCCGGCGTTCGGCTACGTCGCCGCCGCGCATCTCACCGATTTCCGGCAGCCCATCTGGGGTTGGATGGGCCGCGAGGACCCGTTCGCGATGGCACAGGGCTATCAGCCCGCGGCGGGCATCCGGCGACTGATCAGCGGCACGCCCGCGATCGTCGGGATGCTGCCGATCCAGGACATGCTGGACCTGATCGAGGCGGCGGGCATGCCCGCGGTGCGGGCGAAATCGCTGGCGCTCACCGACTTCGCGCTCGATCTTGCGCAGGCGTGGCTGGTGCCGTTGGGTGTAACGGTGTCCTCCCCCACAGATCCGGCGCGCCGCGGCAGCCACGTGACGATCGATCATCCCGAGTTCCGGGAGGTCACGGCACGGCTCTGGGAGCGCGGTGTCATCCCCGATTTCCGTCCGCCGCAGGGCATCCGGATCGGGCTGAGCCCGTTGAGCACGACCTTCGCCGAAGTGCACGCCGGGATGTCGGCCATTCGCGATGAACTCACCGCACGCTGATCCCGCGACCGCCGGTGCCGTCCTCGACGACATCGACTCGCGGCCGGGCAGCGCCACCTCCCTCGCCAGGACGGTGCTCGGCGCGTACGTGCGCGACCTGGGCGGCTGGATCGCCATCGCCGACTTCGGCGCACTGCTCGCTCGGCTCGGGGTGCCCGAGCCGAGCACGAGGACAGCGGTGACCCGGCTGAAGAGCAAGGGGGTCCTCGATGCCGAAACCCGGAGCGGGCGCAGCGGTTACCGCGTCACCGCGGCCGCCGAAGCCATGTATCTGCGCGGCGACCCGCGCATCTTCGGTTTCCGGCAGATGGGCGATGCCGATGCCTGGCACCTGATCTCGTTCGGCATCCCGGAATCCGAGCGCGCCGCCCGTCATCAACTGCGGCGGCGGCTGACCTCGATCGGCTGCGGCACCGTCTCACCGGGCCTGTGGATCTGCCCGGAGTATCTGGCGGGCGAGGTCACCGCCATCGTGCGCGCGCTCGACCTCGACTCCTACGTGACCACCTTTCGGGCAGTGGATCTTTCGGTGCCCGGCCCGCTGCCGGAGGTGGCGGCGCAGTGGTGGGATCTGCCCGGCATCGCCGCCCGCTACCGCGCCTTCCTCGCCCGGCACCGCGGCCTGCTGGACCCGGCCGAACTCAGCGACCGGGACGCCTTCGAGCGCTTCGTGCCCGCGCTCGACGAATGGCGCGTCATCCCCTACCTCGACCCGGGCCTGCCCCAGCGCATGCTGCCCGCAGACTGGCCCGGCCCGGCGGCGGTCCGGCTCTTCGCCGACGCGCAGCACCGCTGCCTGGCGCCGAGTCGGCGCTGGGTCAAGTCGATGGTGTCCTGAGACCACACGTCCCGGTCAGGCGACCACGCGGGCGTAGGCGGAACGGATGTGTGTTTCGGCGTCGGTGAGATAGTCGGCCAGCATCTGCTCGGCTTGCGCGCCGCGACCGTCGAGCAACGCACGGTGGATCTCGTGATTGCGAGCCAGGTAGGGCTCGTGGAAGGTCAGCGGGTCGGCCATTACGTGAAAGACCAACCGTAGTTCGTTCCAGACGCTCGCCATCATCTGATCGAGCCGCTTGCTGCGATTGAGCGCGGCGATCGCCTTGTGGAAATCGATGTCGGCGGTGCCGACCCCGGTCCAGTCCTGGGCCGCGGCACAGGCGTCGGCCCGCGCGAGCGCGGCCGCGAGCTCGTCGGCTTCGGTTGTCGCGCCGTCGAATCCACGGATCGCCGCGCACTCGACGACCCGGCGGCACTGGTAGAGCTCGGCGACGTCGTCGGCGGTGGGCACCCGGACGAAGGCGCCGCGGTTGAGTTCGTGGGTCACCAACCGCTCCTCGATCAACGAGCGGAAGGCCTCACGCAGGGTATTGCGCGAAACACCGAGTGCCGCACAGATATCGGGCTCGGACAGTCGGGAGCCGGGGCGCAGCGCGCCGTCCAGGATGCTCGCGCGGACGATATCGGCGGTCTGCGAGCTGCGGCTGGAGCGGGTGAGCAGACCTTTGTGTTCGGAAAGGGCCGTGTAGACGGGGTCGGGCCGATCTACCGGTGTCGTCATCCAAACCTCCGCGGACCTGTGACTTTGCCATCCGAGCATAGCCCACCGATCGCACCGCAAGCCGACGATACGACCTTAGGATTGCAGAATCGTTCAACGATCCGTACTCTGCTGTGACGTAGGTCGCTCTCTTGAGCTCGAGCATTGCGAGGCAGCTAATGAGCCTTTCCACGGAAACATCGGCGGACCCCGCCGGGGCGTCGCCGCCCTTCGACTGGTTCCGCACCATGAGCGCGAAGGGCAAACGCGCCTTTCTCGGCGCGTTCGGCGGATACGGCTTGGATGCTTACGACTTCCAGGTGCTGCCGCTGGCGCTCGGCGCCATCACGTCGTATTTCGCCATCAGCTCCGGCAAGGCCGGACTGCTCACCACCGTGACGCTGCTGGTGTCCGCGCTCGGCGGTGCACTGGCCGGAGTGCTCGCCGACAAGATCGGGCGGGTGCGGACCCTGCAGCTGACCGTCGCGACCTACACGCTGTTCACCGTATTGTGCGGTTTCGCACCGAATTTCGAGATGTTGCTCGTCTTCCGGGCGTTCCAGGGACTCGGCTTCGGCGGCGAATGGGCGGCGGGCGCGATCCTGGTCGCCGAGTACGCGCAATGCAAATACCGTGGCCGCGCGGTGGCCTACGTGCAGAGCGCCTGGGCCGCGGGCTGGGGTCTGGCAGTTCTGGTCTACACCTTGGTCTTCCACTTCGTCGACGAGGACCTGGCCTGGCGGGTGCTGTTCTGGACCGGCGCGCTGCCCGCGCTGCTGATCGTCTGGGTGCGGCGCAACTTGACCGACTCCGAGGCCGTGACCCAGCGCCGCGAATCCGCGGGCAAGCGGGCCGGCTCGTTCTTCACGATCTTCCACAGCGACCTGCTGCGGACCACGCTGTTCGCCTCGCTGCTCGCCACCGGGGTGCAGGGCGGCTACTACACCCTGGCGACCTGGCTGCCGACCTTCCTCAAGAAGAGCAGGCACCTCAATGTCGTTGGCACCGGCGGTTATCTGTTCCTGCTGATCGGCGGCGCGTTCCTCGGCTACGTCACCGGCGGCATCCTCGCCGACCGGCTCGGGCGCAAGCGCACGATTCAATTGTTCGCCGTGCTGTCACTGGCCTTCATGGTCGCCTACATCCAGGTCCCGGAGGGCGCGAACACGCTGGTGCTGATCCTGGGTTTCCCGCTCGGCTTCTGCACCGCGGCGATCTTCTCCAGCTTCGGATCATTCCTTTCCGAGCTGTACCCGACCGCCTCCCGCGGCACCGGGCAGGGATTCACCTACAACTTCGGTCGCGGTGTCGGCGCCATCTTCCCCACGGCCGTCGGATATTTGGCGTCCACCTCGTTCGGCCTGGCCGGCGCCATGATGTTCGGCGCGCTCGGCTATCTGATCGCGGTGCTCGCGCTGTTCGGTCTGCCGGAAACCCGCGGCCGCGAACTGGCCTGAGCGAGAAAGGATGTCGGTGACCACCGCACTGCCGCGCATCATGCCCGCCGGCGACCGCGCCCTGCTGGTCGCGCCGGAGGACCACGCCGACCTCGTCGCCTTCGTCGACCTGTTGCGGTGCGAGTTGCCCGATGGGGTGCGCGATGTACTGCCCGCGGCGCAGACGGTACTGGTCACCATGACCGACAGGGCGGACAGCCGAGCAGTGGAAAACGGTCTGCGCCAGCTGTTCCGGCGCGCGCAGACACCCGGGCGGGCGGCGGCCGAGGCACCGGCGCCCGCCGCGGTCGTCATCCCGGTCCGCTACGACGGCCCGGACCTTGCGACGGTCGCGGAACTGCTCGGCACTGATACCCGCGCGGTGATCGAGGCGCACACCAAGGCGCGATGGCGTTGCGCCTTCGTCGGATTCGCGCCCGGCTTCGGCTACCTGGAGAGCACGGACACGGGGCTGGCGGTGCCGCGGCGGGCCGAGGCGCGCACGTCGGTGCCCGCGGGCTCGGTAGCATTGGCCGACGGGTACAGCGCCGTCTATCCGCGGCGCTCACCCGGCGGCTGGCAGATCATCGGCACCACCGACTTTCGCCTGTGGGACCTCACCCGGACCGAACCGTCCCCGTTACGTCCCGGCACCAGAGTCCGTTTCACCGAGGAGGCCACCGCATGAGTGCGGGACATGCCGCGCTACGGGTCACCGCCGCAGGAGCTTTGAGCACCATCCAGGATCTGGGCAGACCCGGCTGGTTCGCCATCGGCGTCGGCGTCTCCGGCGCGGCCGACCGTGCCGCGCTGCGGCTGGCGAATCGACTGGTCGGCAACCCCGAGAACGCGGCGGGCATCGAAACCCTGCTCGGCGGACTGGAATTGACGGCGCTGGCCCCGGTACTGCTCGCGGTCACCGGCGCCCCGGCGCCGATCACGATCGACGGTGTCCCCGAGGCCAACGCGTCCGTGCTCGCCTTGACGACCGGGCAGCGCCTGCGGCTCGGCATGGCGACCGCGGGTCTGCGCGCCTACGTGGGCGTGCGCGGGGGGATCGCGGTCGAGCCGGTGCTCGGTTCGCGCAGCCGGGACACGCTGGCCGGGCTTGGCCCGGAAGCACTCGCGGCGGGAACCGAGCTCCCGGTGGGCTCGACACGAGGCCTGCCGTGGCCGAATGTCGCTGTGGCGCCGCTGCCTTCGCTCGACACGTCGACGGTCGAGGTCCGCGTGCTGCTCGGCCCGCGCGAGGACTGGTTCACCGATCCGCGCTCGCTGTGCACCGGCACCTGGGCGATGACCGACCGCGCCGACCGGGTCGGCGTGCGACTCACCCGGGTCGGCGATCATCCCCCGCTCACCCGGATCAACGACAAGGAACTCCCCACCGAGGGCATGGCCCTCGGCGCCATCCAGGTGCAACCCAGCGGCGAACCCGTCGTCTTCCTCGCCGATCACCCGATCACCGGCGGTTACCCGGTGATCGGCACGGTACTCAGCGCCGACGTGGACCGGCTCGCCCAGCTACGACCGGGCCAGCATCTCCGATTCCGTTGCGTCCCGGACCCGCACTGAGGCACTCCGAGCTGCCCGACCCGTACCGGGAACGCGACCGAATCAGCGCCGCCATAGGCGAACTCGATGCCGCCCGCGCCGCACTGGACAACATCATCGCCGCCACCGTGCCGATCGAGGTCGCCGAGTCCCTCGCCTGCCGCCCGTCCTCCGGCGTGGCTGATCTGCCCACGCCGCTCGAGACATCGGCGGGTCCGAGATTCTGAGGCACTCCGGTACCCGGACATTATCCGTGTAATGACAGTTACATATGTGCACTGTGCACAGTGTTGGGTGGGCAAATACTGAGCGAGTGCGTAGTGACACCGCGGCGGGGGTCGGATGGAATGGGTGCTCGTTCGGTCGGTCGGGCGCTCTCCCGAGTCCCGGTTGGCGGCCGTCGCACGCGGCGGCCCCTGGCTCAGGTGCCCATCAATGCCCCATGAGGATCCCGCAATGCTGCTCTGCCTTCGTTCTGCGACCTTCGCGGTGGGTATCGCCCTCACCGCCACCCTCACGCTGACCGCGACGGCGACCGCCGCACCGGCCGGCGATCCCGCGCCCGCCTGGCCGAATCGGCCGGACGAGAACCAACTTCCGCCGCTGCCCAGCGAAACCGACATCTACAAGGTGATCCCGGTGCCGATGCCCGGCGAGGACCGGTGGTACGACGATCCCGCCGACCTCGGCAGCTATGCCAACGGCGATGTCATCCGCAAACGCGTGGTGACGAGCTACCTGCTCGGCGTCCCGTGGCCGCCGGTGCACACCGAGCAGATCCTCTACCGCAGCACCGACAGCCACGATCGGCCGATCACCACGGCGACCACCGTGCTGATCCCCGGCATCCCCTGGCTCGGGCCGACACCGCGTCCGCTCATCTCCTACCAGGAGGCGATCGACGGCCTCGACCCCGCGTGCAACCCCTCGCACACGCTGCGCGCGGGCACCATGAAGGAAACCCAGCTGCTGCTGCAATTCCTCGCCGAGGGCATGGCGGTGGCGGTGCCCGACTTCAACGGCAAGACCAGCACCACGCTCGCGCCGAGCGAGGGACGGATGGTGCTCGACGGCGCCCGCGCGGTCCGGCGCGCCGGCCTCGGGCTCGACGACGCCCCGGTCGGGCTGTGGGGGTACTCCGGCGGTGGCAGTGCCACGGCATGGGCGGCCGAGCTGCATCGCGGCTACGCCCCCGAGCTTCCGGTCAAGGGCAGCGCCCAGGGTGGCGTGCCCGGGGACAAGCACGCGATGACGCAGTTCGCGATGGACGCCGGGTCCGGTATCGCCGGGCAGTCCGATTTCGTCGGCTGGATCTGGATCATCGGCCTGTCCCGTGAGTTCCCGGACGACCTGCCGCTGGAAAAGTTTCTCACCCCCGACGGCATGACGATCGCCAAGGACATCGAACACCGTTGCCTCTACACCGCGGCGGCCACCGGTGCGTGGCGACCGTTGAAGCACTACTTGAAGGATCCGCAGGCCTTCCTCGATCCCGGCGTCCAGGCGGTGCTGCACCGCGACAGCCTCGGCTACGGGGATGTCCCGGACGTGCCGATCGCCATGTGGCACTCCGCCACCGACCCGATCATCCCCATCCCGTCGATCGAGCCGGTGGTGCAGCGCTACTGCGCGGGCGGCGCGGACCTCCGCTTCTTCCGCGTCCCGGCCTCGGAGCACATCTCGGCCGAGCTCATCGGCTACGAGCCGGCGCTGCTCTGGCTCACGGGCGTGGTCGCGGGCGGCTCCCCGGGGCCGAAGACCTGCTGAGGCCCCACCGCCCGCTGAGTCCGGCCACAGCAGTGCTCTAGCACGCCCGTCCCAGTCAGTCGTATGATCGAAGTCGTTTCCCGCTCGACCCGGCGGTCGGCGCCGTAATCAACACGCCGACAAGCGAATTCGCCCGATCGGCGGTCCGATGTGACTCGTCGCGCCGGTCGTCGAAGACTTCGAGGAGAGCATCATGCGTACCGAAGGTGACACCTGGGACATCGTCAGCAGCGTGGGGATGACCGCGCTGCAGGTCGCGGCCGCCCGCGCGATCGAGACCGGACGGCCCGACGCCCTGATCCAGGACGACTATGCCGCCCTGTTCGTCGAGGCGGCCGGCGACCAGGCCACGATCGCGCTGGTCCGCGATCCGCAGCGGTGGACGGGCACGCCGCTGATGGACGGCTATATCGGCCTGCGCAGCAAGTTCTTCGACGATCTTTTCCTGTCGGCGGGACGATCCGGAGTGCGTCAGGCGGTGATCCTGGCCGCGGGTTTGGACGCGCGCGCCTATCGGCTGGACTGGCCGCAGGGCACGACCGTGTTCGAGATCGACCAGCCGCAGGTACTCGATTTCAAACGCCAAGTGCTGTCCGAGGCCGGTGCCGTTCCCCGGGCCGATCGCCGGGAAGTCTCCATCGATCTGCGTGACGACTGGCCGGCCGCCCTGATCGCGGCCGGTTTCGATCCCGCGATCCCCACGGTCTGGTCGGCAGAGGGGCTGCTCCCCTACCTGCCCGGCGCGGCGCAGGACGCCCTCTTCCATCGCATCGACGAACTGTCCGCGCCGAGCAGCAGCCTGGCCACCGACACCTTCGACAACTCGGTCGATCTGCGACAGGTCTCCGACTACCAAGCCGAGCATCTGCGCGACACCCCTTACGACAAGGTCGATTTCAGCACGCTGTTCTACACCGACGCGCGCGCCGACACCGCGGGCTGGCTCACCGCACAGGGCTGGACCACCAGCACCCTGCGCCCCGACGAACTGCCGAGCATCTACCACCGCCCCATGCCCGAACTCCCAACCCCCTTCAACCAACTGACCGCGGCCATCCAATACCTGACCGCCCACAAACCCGCCTGAGCGCGCCGACGGAGTTCATCGCACGCGCGTCACAACGTCGATGGTGCACCAGGTCTGGCGATCCAACCGGGGTCGGTGATCGGCGGCAAGTGGTGGCCATGGGTGCGTTGGACTGCGCGCGGCATCGCTCGCTGCCGGTACTGCTGGCGGGTCACTGCGGCCTGCGCGGGTGGGGCGGCTATCACCGGCGCGGTCCGGTGCTGGAGGTTCGACGCACTGCGCTGCTCGGTGGGTACCGAGTAGCGAAGCGGGCCGGACGATTCCAGTACGTTGGCGGGGCTCGCGATCAGCGATCGCGTCCCGCGGCGGGCGAGGTCTTGCGGTTGGTGCGGGCCCGGCGACGCGCCGCCTGCAGCTCGGCGAGTTCCTGCTCGAGGATCTCGGCGATGCGGAACTGGCCGGTGTCGTGGATCTCCGGGGTCGGCAGCCCATCCTTGGCATCGGTTGCCCCGCCCGGCTTCTCGGTCTCCTGACGCTTGATCGCGGCCGTCGTGGCGCTCGCCGACTGCGCCGCCGAGGCAGGCTTCGTCACCGCGGGTGCGGGCTTGGCCGGGGTCACCTCCGCCGTGGCGGGCTTGGCGGCGCCGTTCTTGGCCGTCGCGGCGGCGGGCTTGGGGTCGGCCGCGCGCTTCTCGGTGGCCGCGGCGGGCTTGCTCTTCGCGGCGGGCAGCTCGGCGGTGTTCGCCTCGGCGTTCGCGGTGGCCGCGGTCTCGACCGTGGCACCGTTGGTCGCCGGACGGAGCTCGGAATCGCCTGCGGGGCGCGCGCTCTCGGGCTTGGCCGGGAACGCGCCGCTGTCGGCCTCGACGAGCTTGTCGAGCGCGGCGAGCTTCTCGTAGGTCGAGCTCGCCTCGAACGCGGGCACGCTGCGGAACGCCGAGCCCGTCGCCGCGGGCTTCTTCTCCGCCGCGGCCGCCTCGTCCTGCACCACGACATCGATCTCGGGATCGACGACGGCGGTGCTCGGGCCTGCGCCCAGCTCGGCGATCGGGTCCGGCTCCGGCTCGACGGTGAGTTCGGCGATCGCGCTGGCCGCCATCACGTCCGAGGTCCGCCGATCCATCCGGTAGCTGGCGATCGGCGGCAGCGTGCGCCGGATCTGCTCGGCCGGATCGGGCAGATCGCGCACCTGCTCGGTGGCGCGGTGGATCGCCAGGCCGTAGCGCGCGCTGGCCGCGTCGTGAATCAGCAGTGCCACACCGATCATCACGGGCGCGACGGCGTGCACGCCCGCGTCGTACCACTGCTCCGCGCGCACGTACGGGTAGGTGTTCAGGGTGACGGTCAGCGACAGCAGCGCGACCTCAGCGGCGACGACCTGCTTGCGGTTGTCGACGATGCCCCACTCGGCCACCTTGTTGGTGCCGATCATGATGATGATCAAGCAGACGCTGATCATCCCTTCCAGCAGATAGCTGAACCAGAACAGCGGATCGTCGGCGCCGCCGGGCGCGATGTTCTGCTGAACGTTCACTGCCGACCACAGCATGCCCGCGCCGACCACACCCGCCAGCGCGCGCAGCGACCAGGCCCGATGCCGGTACAGCGAGGCGAGTTTGGCATGCGGGCTCGACTCACGGCGCTGTGACGCAATGGCCTTGCGGGCCATCAGGAGATCTCGCATGTCGGCCTTTTCGATGGCTTCGGTGGTCTGCCTGGCGCGGTCGGCCGCCGACGCGGCGGCCTGAGCCTCTTTCCAGCGCTGACCACGGTCCTGGCCGCGAATCCGCTCGGCTAGCTCGCGTTCCGCCTGCAGCTCGTCCTCGGACAGCGCTTCGGTCAACGCGGGATCGAATTGGTATGCCAGCCGGCCACGAGCCTTTTCGACCCGCTTCGCCAGCTGCGTGACCTCGTCCTCGATGGGATGCTGGATGGTCATTTAGGCTCCAGGAGGAGATTCGATGGCAGACAAGTGATCACGCGGGAGAAGGCTACATCGCATTTCCAGCCGACGCACCGTTGCCAGCGAAAAGTGTCGATTTGCCGGGTGAATGCGGCGTGCCGCGACACGGTTTTCGCCGGTGCGCGTACCAGACTGAACGGTTCACGATGTCCGTGTCGCGGGCACGACGCGCCGAAACGCCCGATGTTCGCTGCGAGGTTTCCGGCCGCGCCGCCCGGCCCGGACAAAGCCGCGTGCACCCGGGCGCGTCGCGCCCGCGACCACGAAACTCGCTGCGGTCGTGGCGCTCCCGCCGATGGCGATGGCACCGCGGCGGTACGTCCCCTGCGCTTGATGGTCTCGCACCGATCGGTCACTTGGTTGCCTCCCGTCGAGCATCCTTCGCACCCCCGATCACCCCCGCTGGACGACCGCCCCGAGCAATCCGTCACCCGGGTTGACGGGAATGTTGCCGTTTCACCGTGTTCCCGGTCTCCCCGAACCGCATTGACGAGATGGATCGATCGCGCCATGCGCCCGGACAGGAAGCAGCGGCACACCGCCACACCGGCCACCGACCGGGCGCCAGGAACGGCGCGCCGCGAATCCTCGGCTAGCGCGCCGAACCTGTTCGGGTGGAAGGGATTACCGGGCGACTCGGTCGACCGGGTCACCCCCTCGCGAAGCGAGTCCGCGACGAGCCGCACACCACCGGCGCGCACGGCAGGCCCGCCGATCAGCGCCCGCTGTGGCCGGGGATGACGACCGACTCGAGTTCGAGGTCGATCTCCAGGCGCGCGAGCATGGCCCGGAACTCGTCCGCTGGATATCGCGGGCTCTCGGTGACCAGACCGAGAACGGTGCCGGTGCCGGGTACGGTGAGCGGACGCACGAGCTCCACCACCTCTTCGATGGGATCGAACAGCCGCACCTCGGGACGCGCGCGCTCGAAGTAGTCGCGCAGCCACGGCAGATGGGTGCTGGACAGGGTGATCGCCCCGATCCCGGGATGGGCGGTGAGCAGCTCGTCCAGGAACGCGCCGACCACCGCCGCGGTGTGCTCGCGCCGGAACAGGAAATCGCCGCTCTCCACCAGTTCGACCAGTGCCGACGCATTCACCGCGTGCACCAGGGGCAGCGCCGGACCCGCTTGCGCCAGAAGGAATTCCGCGAGCTCGGCGCTGTGCACCAGCGAACGCACGCCCAGCACGGCGACCTCGTCGGCCACCGCGAGCGCCGCACGCACGGGTGGGCGCACCCCGAAGATCGGCACCGCGCCGGACAGCTCGTCCAGGATGGTCACCGAGGGCGCGTTGGAGGCCAGCAGGATGGCGCTCGGGTCGTACGTGCCGAGGAAGCGCACCGCACGGTCGACCACGGCGAGCAACTCCGCCCGGTCCTTCGCGCCGTAGGGAAAGCTGGCCCGGTCGGCGAGGTAGACGATGTCGCGGTCGGGCAGTCGCCGCCGCAGCAGCGCCACCGCCGAATAGCTGCCGAGCCCGGCGTCGAAGACGGCGATCGGCCTGCGCAGTGCGGTCATGCTGCCGATCATGCCCGGTGCCCGTCCGCCGGGCCCAACCGGCCGTTCGCCGGTGCTCACTGTGCGACGGCGCGACCAGGCTGACACACTCGCCGGGTGACCGATTCTCGTGATGTGGATACGAAACGGCTGGCCGCGGCCTCGCTCGCGCAGGACGATCCCACCGGCTGGTTCGAGCGGCTGTACGTCGCCGCCGCGCACGGCACCGCGATCGTGCCGTGGGACGCGGCGGACCCGAACGCGCTGCTGGTCGACTGGCTGGAGCGGCGGCAGCTGGCCGAGGACGGGATGCGGGCACTGGTGGTCGGCTGCGGGCTCGGCCGTGACGCCGAGCATCTGGCCGGGCTCGGTTGCCGGACCACCGCGTTCGACATCTCCGCGACCGCGATAAAGACCGCGCGCGAACGGTTTCCGGACTCGACGGTGGACTACACGGTGGCCGATCTGCTGGCGCCGCCCGCCGCGTGGGCAGACGGGTTCGACCTGGTCGTCGAGTCGATCACGGTGCAGTCGATGCCGCTGTCGGTGCGCGCCGCGGCGACCGCGAATGTCGCCGGGCTGGTCGCGCCGGGCGGCGACCTGCTGGTGATCGCGGGCATCCGGGCCGACGACGAGGTGGTCGACGGACCGCCGTGGCCGCTCACCCGCGCCGAGATCGACGCCTTCGCCCGCCCCGGCCTGCGCTCGGTGAAGGTGGAGCAGGTGGCACCGGCCGGGCGGCCGGATTTCGTCCGGTGGCGCGCGGTGTTCCACCGCGACTGACCAGCCGAGCGGACGAGGTCGGCGACCACCCACGCGGCACAATGGTGCGGTGACGGCGAACGGCGCGAACCCGGATCGGGTCTGGTACGCGGCCTACGGATCGAACATGCACCTGAGCAGGCTGCGCTGCTATCTACGTGGCGGCACACCGGCGGGCGGCCTGCGGGCCGTGCCGGGCTGCCGCGACGCCGCCGAGCCCGCGCGCTCGATGCCGATGATGCTGCCCGGACTGCTGTATTTCGCCACTGAATCGCTGGTGTGGACGGGCGGGCGCGCGTTCTACGACCCGGACGGACCGGGCGAGACCGCCGCCCGCGCCTACCTGCTCACCGCCGCGCAGTTCGCCGATATCGCCGCCCAGGAGATGTACCGGTCGCCGGGCACCGACCTGGATCTGACCACGGCGATCCGCTACGGGCGCGACCCACTGGGCCCCGGCCGCTACGAAACCCTCTCGTACGCAGGCCGGTTCGCCGGTCACCCGATCATCACCTGTACCGCGCCGTGGCGGCACGACGCGCTGCCGGGCAACGCGCCTTCGGCGCGCTATCTGCGGCACCTGGCCGCGGGCCTGATCGAGGCCCACGGCTGGTCCGTCGAGGTGACCGCGACCTATCTCGCCACCCGCCCCGGCGCCGATCTCACGTGGACACCGCGATCACTGACCGCTCTGCTCGAGTCGAGTCCCTGATCTCGTTGCCGCACCGCACCGTTCGCGGACAACACGGGGCCGGTGCCGCTAAGCGGCCGATTCCTGGACGACCTCGATGTCCAGCGCCAGCTGCACGGTGGTGCCGACGGCAGCGATGCCCGCACGCACGACCGCGTTGTAGTCGATCGCGAAATCGTTGCGGTGCAGCAGGGTTTCGGCGTGGAAGGCGGCGCGGACACCACCCCATGGGTCGGGACCGAAGCCACCGTAGGTGAGGTCGAGGTCCACCGAGCGGCGCTGTCCGTGCAGCGACAGTTCGCCGGACATGACCCAGGTGTCGGGCCCGGTGCGGCGCAGTGCGCTGCTGGTGAAGGTGATCACCGGATATGTCGCGGTGTCCAGGAATTCGGCGGAGCGCAGGTGTTCGTCGCGCTGGGTGATGCCGGTATCGATGGACCGGGCGTCGATCTCGGCATGACCGGAGGTCTGCTCGAACGGCTCGGTGACGACCAGCCTGCCGCGCACCCCGGCGAACCGCGCCTTGATACTGGCGATGCCGAGATGGCGCGCGGTGGCGATCACGGTGGAGTGCACCGGATCGATCGTCCACACCCCCGGCGGCGGCACCGCGACATTGCCGACGGTCGGCCGCAGTGCGATGTCACCGAGCCGCCCGGAACCCGCGGCGGAGATCTGGGCGGTCCGCGCGACGGGCTGGTATCCGACGGCGGTCAGCACCGCGGTCAACGTGCCGGGCGGCAGCGGCTCGGTCGCCACCGCCCCGGTCGCGTCGGCGACCACGCGGGCGAGCTGCTGCCCGCTCAGATCCGTCACGGTCAGCACCGCATCCGGCACCGGCCAGCCCTCGGTGGTGCGGATCCGCGCGGTCAAGCCGGTCCCGGCCGTCATCGCGATTCCGGCGAATCGTCGAGCTGGTAGCCGAGTCGCACGTCGTGGTTGACCTCGCTGCCCGCGACGGTGACCTGGCTGGTGACCGGCGGGTAGCCGCGCGCCACGATGGTGTAGCGGCCCTCCGGCAGATCGGTGACGACGTAGTGGCCGTGCTCGTCGGTGCGCGCCGCCGCGGTCAGCTCGCCGGTCGCGTCCAGCACGCTGATCTGCGCGTCGGGCACCGCACGGCCGTCCTCGGCCCACGCGGCCCCGGCCAGCACCGCCATCGGCGCCAATTCGATGTCGTGGCGCAGCAATCCGGTGTCGGGCACGGTGAGCGTGGTCGCGCTCGGCCGCATGTGCTCGGCGACCGCGACCAATGTGTAGGTGCCCGAGACGATCCCGTGACAGACGTAGGCGCCGTCGGCCGCGGTCACCGCGGCGCCGACCACCTCGCCGCCGAGGTCGGTCAGCGTGATCGTGGCGCCGGTGATCGGGGTTCCGCGACCGGCCGAGCGCACCACGCCCGACAGTTCACCGGAGCCGAGCAGCGTGATCTCGATGTCCTGCGGCTGCTGCCCGATCGACACCGTGACCGCAGCGGGCTGATGCCCGGGCGCCGAGACGATCAGCACGTAGCCGCCGCCCTCGGGCGCGCCGATCACGTAGTGGCCGTTGGCATCCGCGCCCGCGCGCGACACCTGGTGCCCGCGCTGATCGATCAGCGTCAATGCCGCGCCGGGCACCGGATGGCCGTCTTCGCGGCGGACGTAACCCGCGATCGATCGATCACCATGCGCCGCATAGCCGTCCGTCGCGTCCAGCACCGTGGTCGCCGCACCCGCTGCCGCCGTGGCGAACCGGTAGGCGCCGTTGCCGTTGTGCTCCGGGGAGGCGTGCCTGCCGACCGCGCCCGCGAGCACCGGCTCCGGTTCGGACAGCGCCTGCGCGGCGCCCTCCCACACCTGGTCCTCGTCCCAGCTCGGCTCGGCCGCGCGCGGCGTCGCCTTCGCCGCCGCCGGTACCGGATCGTCCTGCAGCGGGATCTCTTTCATGAACATCAGCACGAAGCAGGCCAGTAACGCCACCCCGGCCGCGGCCAGGAACACCCCCTGCATGGCGTCGGTGAAGCCGGTCAGGATCGGCACCCGCAGCTCGTCGGGCAGCGCCGCGATGCCGCTCGTGTTGCTCTGCATAGCGCTGAGCTGGTCGGCGCCGAATCCGGGCGGCAGCTGGCCGCCGAACGCGTCGATGATGCGGTGCGGCAACAGGTTGAACAGGATGGTGAGGAACACCGCGACACCCAGGGTGCCGCCCATCTGCCGGAAGAAGGTCGCCGAGGCGGTGGACACGCCCATGTCCGACCGTGGTCCCGCGTTCTGCGCCGCGATGATCAGCGTCTGCATGCAGCCGCCGAGGCCGAGGCCGATCACGCCGCCGTACACCAGCGGCTGCCACAGCGGGCTGTCGTAGTGCACCTGTCCGTACAGCGCGGCGCCCACCGCGATGATGAAACACCCTGCGACGGGCAGGATCTTGTAGCGCCCGGTCCGTTTGGTGATCCGGCCCGCCAGCTGCGAGCCGACCGTGATGCCGAGCACCAGCGGCAGCATCAGCAGACCGGCCTTGGTCGGCGAGAAGCCACGAACCACCTGGAAGTACTGCGGCACCATGGTGATCGCGCCGAACATCGCGATACCGACAATGAAGCCGCCCGCGATGGTCACGCTGAAGGTCGAGTTCCGGAACAACCGCAGCGGGATCAGCGCCGCGTCCTTCATGAGCAGTTCCACGAGCAGGAACAGCAGCAACCCGACCGCGCCGACGCCATAACAGATCAAGGCGCGCTGCGAATCCCAGCCCCAGTGCCTGCCCTGTTCGGCGACGATCAGCAGCGGCACGACGCAGATCGTCAACGCGATCGCGCCGAACCAGTCGATCCGGTGCACCTGTCGTTGATGCGGCACATTGAGCACCTTGGCCACCACCGCGAGCGCGAGCACCCCCACCGGGACGTTGACCAGGAACACCCAGCGCCAGCCGTCGATGCCGCCGAGGGTCTCGTAATCGGAGAAGAACCCGCCGAGCACCGGTCCGAGCACGGTGGCGGTGCCGAACACCATCATGAAGTAGCCCTGATAGCGCACCCGCTCCCGGGCGGGCACGATATCGCCGATGATGGTGAACGCCAACGACATCAGGCCGCCCGCGCCGAGCCCCTGAAAGGCGCGGAAGCCGGCCAGCTGATACATCGAGGTGGCGAAGGTGCACGCGACCGAGCCGATGACGAACAGCCCGATCGCGGTGAGGTAGAAGGGCTTGCGGCCGTAGATGTCGGCCAGCTTGCCGTACAGCGGCGTGGTGATCGTCGCCGTGATCAGGTATGCCGTTGTGGCCCATGCCTGCTCGTCGAACCCGTGCAGATCGTTGGCGATCTTCACGATCGCGACACTCACGATGTTCTGGTCGAGCGCGGCCAGGAACATGCCGAGCATCAGACCGGACAGGATCGTCAAGATCTGCCGGTGCGACAGTGCGGCTCCCGCACCCGCCGCCAGGCCCGGCGGCGCTGCCTGGGTGGTGGAATTCGTCATGTACGCCCTAATTCTGTTCGGCTGTATCCCGTGGAGTGGACTCGATACCTTCGTTGAGCCGGGCGAGCAGATCGGTCAGCGTGGTCCGGTCCGCGGCGGGCCAATCGGCCAAAATGCCTGCCAGCCAACGGTTGCGCTGCTGACGGTTCGCCTCGAACACGCGCACCCCCTCCTCGGTGGCCGCGAGCACACAGGCCCGGCCGTCGATCGGGTCGGCCCGGCGCTCGACCAGGCCATGTGCCACAAGCGATCTGCTCTGTCTACTGATGGTGGAGATCTCTGCGTGCAACAGTTCGGCGAGCTTACCGGTGCGCTGTGGCCCGTCGTGCACGAGGCAGAACAGCACCGAGTAGGCCAACCGCTCGATCCCGTCCGGACCGGGTTGGGCCATCCGCGCTTTGGCGCGGGTGATCGCGCGCATGAACCGAACCAGCTCGACCCCGACCTGATCGGCGATCTCGAGTTCGGCCGCGGTGACACCGTGGTGTCCGTCGGCGGGCATGGGCTTCACCTTCTGATTCCCCGGCAAACTTATTTGACAGATGCAACTAGTTGCTGTTGCAAACTATACAGCGGCACGGCAAGCCGATTTCGCGGCGGGCGGTTTCGGCACATCGGCCCTGCTGGCAGGCCGAATACCGACGATGAGCCGCGGCGGCGCGGAGCGCGCCGACCTGCCGTCGGGCGAAACCATGCCCGCCGAGACGGTAACGTTGACGTGTTGCGCGGTACAGGGCCGGAAGGCGTGCCGCCGACGCTGGGCTACTCCGTGTTCGTCGTACGCGACAACCGTGCGGTGAACGTGGATTCGGAAGGAGACCGGTGTCGATGCTCTCCGGGCCGAGCGGGCAGATAGGCCTTCTCAGCGCTAGCGACGGCAAGACCCTCGGTGCGACCCCCGTTGCACAACACCTCCCCCATCGCGGGGTGTGGAACTGGCCGGAACTCTCGGTGTTGCTGATCGAGGACGATCAGGCCGACGCGCTGTTGGTCGAGGAACTGATCGCGGACGGCGCACCGGGACTTCCGGTGCGCTGGGTCCGTTCGGCCGCCGAGGCACGCACGCAATTGGCCGCCGAGATCCCCGACTGCGTGCTGCTGGACCTGCACCTGCCGGACGCGCAAGGGCTGGAAGCGCTTGCCGCCGTGCGGGAATACACCGATCAGGTCGCGGTGGTCGTGCTCACCGGGCTCGATCAGGAGCAGACCGGCCTTGCCGCGGTCGCCGCGGGTGCGCAGGACTATCTGGTCAAGGGCCGCGTCGAACCCGAATTGTTCAGCCGGGCCGTGCGTTACGCGATCCAGCGCAAGCAGGCCGAACGGCAGGCGGCGGCGCTGCGCGCCAGTCAGATGCGGGCGCAGGAGAATTCGCGACTCGAGCGTGGGTTACTGCCGACCCCGCTGCTGCGCGGTGACCGCGCGGTCGACGTGGTGGCGCGCTACCGGCCCGGCCGGGCCAACGCGCTGCTCGGCGGCGATTTCTACGACGTGGTGCAGCAGCGCGACGGCACCGTACACGCGCTGATCGGCGATGTCGCGGGTCACGGACCGGACGAGGCGGCCACCGGCGTCGCCCTGCGGCTCGCCTGGCGCACCCTGGTGCTCAGCGGTGTTTCCGGGGTGCGGCAGTTGCGGTTGCTGGAGGAACTGTTGCTGGCCGAGCGCACCGGCAGCCAGACCTTCGCCACGCTGACCAGCCTGATCCTGTGCCCGGCGGACCGTAAGGTGCTGATAACCCGGGCGGGCCATCCCGGCATGCTGCTGCGGGCCCGCGGCGGGGTCGAGTGGGTCGAGGTGCCCGGCGGTCCGGCACTCGGCTTCTTTCCCGGCCGCGCCGAGTGGCGCACCCACGAGCTCACCCTCGACTTCGACTGTGGTCTCATGCTGTTCACCGACGGCCTGTTCGAGGGCTACAACGGCACGGGCCCGGACCGCCTCGGCGAGGACGGCCTGCTCACCTTGGCTCGCACGGTGAGCGCGACCGAACCGGAGCTGTTCGTCGACGAGCTCATCGGCCGCGCCGAGGCGCTGGCCGAGGCGCGTGGCGGCCTCGACGACGACGTGGCGGTCATGTATCTGCAATGGCACCACCGAGACACGAACCAGGACAAGCGATGACGGCAACCGCGCGATCACTGGCCGGGCGACTGACGGTGCAGGGTTGGTTCCTGTCGGTGCTGGCGCTGATGGTGCTGCTGGTCATCATCGGCACCGGCATCGGCGCGGACCAACTCTCCAAGACCAATCACTACTCCGACCGGCTGGTCGACCGGCTGCAACCCGCGGCGGCCGAGACCTATCGGCTGCAAGGGGCGCTGCTGAACCAGGAGACCGGCATCCGCGGCTACGCCATCGGCGCCGATCCGCAGTTCCTCACACCGTATTTCGACGGCAAGCAACAGGAGGCGCAGGCGGCGGCCCGCATTCGCGAACTGCTCACCGACCGGCCGGAGCTGCTCGCCGATCTGGACACCGTCGAGCAGGCCGCCGACCGGTGGCGCACCGGATACGCCGAGCCACTGCTCGCCGGCGTTTCCCAGCGCGGCGCCGCCGCGGTCGGCGAGGTCCCGGCGCAGCGCGGCAAGCAGGACTTCGACGCACTCCGTCAGCACTTCGCCGCCCAGACGGCCGGCCTCGCCGCCGAAATCGACCGCAACGACGCCGAATTGGCCAACGCCAGGCGGGTGCGCGACACCATGCTCGGCGGGCTGGTCGCCGCGTTCCTGGTGTCGGCGGTGGTGCTGACGATCCTGGTGCGCAAGCTGGTCGCCCGCCCGCTTGACGAACTGGAGGCCGCCTCGCAGCGGGTGGCCGACGGCGACTTCGACCATCGCATCAGCGCACACGGCCCCGCCGATCTGACCACCGTGGCGCAGGCGGTCGAGGCCATGCGCCGCCGCGTCGTCGCTGAACTGGCGTCCTCCCGCGACCAGGAGTCCGAGCTGGAACGACAGGCCGCCGAACTCGACGCGCAGACCGCGGAGCTGCGCCGCTCCAACGCGGAACTGGAGCAGTTCGCCTATGTCGCGTCGCACGATCTGCAGGAGCCGCTGCGCAAGGTCGCCGCGTTCTGCCAACTTCTCGAGAAGCGCTACGGCGACCAACTCGACGAGCGCGCAGGACAATACATCGCCTACGCGGTGGACGGCGCCAAGCGGATGCAGGTGCTCATCAACGACCTGCTCACCTTCTCCCGGGTGGGCCGGGTGATCGACAGCAACGTCCCGATCGATCTCGATCAGACCATGGACAAGGCGCTGACCAACCTCGCCGCGGCCGCCGAGGACAACGATCTGAAGGTGCAGCGCCCGGCCGAACTCCCCGAGATCACCGGCGACCCGACCCTGCTGACCATGTTGTGGCAGAACCTGGTCGGCAACGCGATCAAATTCCGCGACGCCGCGCACGCACCGGTCGTGCGGATCGACTGCGAGCCGGACGAGGAAGCAGGCGGTTGGCGATTCTCGGTGTCCGACAACGGCATCGGCATCGCGCCCGAGTTCGCGGAGAAGATCTTCGTGATCTTCCAGCGGCTGCACGGCAGGGACGAATACACCGGAACCGGCATCGGGCTCGCGCTGTGCAAGAAGATTGTCGAACATCACGGCGGCAAGATCTGGCTCGACACCGACTACACCGACGGTGCCCGCTTCGTCTTCACCCTCAGTGCGACCACCGCACCGACCCCGCAAGGAGATCCCTCTTGACCCTCCCAGGCCAGCCCATCGACATCCTGCTCATCGAGGATGATCCCGGCGACGAATTGATGACCAGGGAGGCGTTCGAGGACAACAAGATCGGCAACACCCTGCACGTGGCCCACGACGGTCAGGAGGCATTAGATTTCCTCTACCGGCAGGGCCGATACACCGACGCACCGCTGCCCGACCTGATCCTGCTCGACCTGAATCTGCCCAAATACGATGGCCGCCAGGTGCTGGAGCGGATCAAGGCGGATCCGGATCTGTCCCACATCCCGGTGGTGGTGTTGACCACCTCGGCGGCCGAGGAAGACATTCTGCGCAGCTACAAACTGCACGCCAACGCCTACGTGACCAAGCCGGTCGATCTCGACCAGTTCGTGGCCGCGATCAAGCACATCGATGATTTCTTCGTCCAGGTGGTCCGATTGCCCCGGCAATCCTGAGCCGCAAACGCGAATCGCGCCGACCGAACGGTCGGCGCGATTCGAATGGCAGAACGCGGATCAGGCGGCCAAGGCGTCGTCGACGGTGTTGAACACGCTGAGCAACTTGTCCAGGCCGGTCACCTCGATCGGGCGACGCACCGGCGGCGAGGCCACCACACGCAACTGCCCCTGCGGCACCGACTCCGCCGCGACGAGCAGCACGCTCAGCCCGGCCGAACCGAAGAACTCCACCTCGGACAGATCGATCACCAGCGCCGCGGGCTGTTCGCGCAGCGCCTCGTCCACCGCGGCCTGAAAGCGCGGCGCCGAGGCCATGTCGATCTCCCCGGTGATGGCGAGCACCCTGGTCGAATCCACCGAGCGCGCCACCGCTTCCAGTTCCCTGGCTTTACCGTCCGCGCTCATCGGGCACCCGCGTATCCGCCGGTGCCGCCGAGCACTGCACCCACCGGGCTCGAACCCGAGCCCGCCACACCAAACCGGTTGCCTGGCACCGCCACTTCGCTACCTCCGACGCGTCGACCCTCCGCCCGCTCGAACACGGTGCGGAGATGATCCATCGGGTAAAACTACCGTAGGCGAGGTCCGATCGGCGCGCCCGGCTCGAATGTGGTCGGGCAACGCACAGCAAATCGATCAGCGCACGCGGGCGGGGCGGCGGTCCTCGGCGAAGTCGATCTCCAACGTCACGGGGATGATCTCCACTTCGAGCGCGGTGCGCAGCCGGGTCAGCGCGTGGCCGAGAATGCTGCGCCGCAACTCGGCGATGTCGGCGTTCGGCTCCGCGGTCACGACCAGATGCAGTTCGGGCGCGGTGCGGTCGCCACAGAGCCAGGCCGACGCGGAGCGCACGCCCGCGTAGCTTTCGATGTCGGTGGCCACCGGCGCGGCCGCGACCGCGGATTCGAGCACCGTGGTGCCGGGCCACTCGGTGCCGCCGGTGCGCCAGGTGACCGACTTGGGCATCCGGAACACCTGCGCCAGCAGCCAACGCAGGCACAGCAATGCGATCAGCACGGCGACCGCGACCGCGACCCACAGCACCCAGGCCGGCGGGGCTTGTGTGCCCGGCACCACCGTGTCCCCGGAACGCACCCAGCTCAACTTGCCGAAATGCGCGGCGACGGCGAACACGCCCGCCGCGAGCAACAGCACCCCGACCAGCCCGAGCACGCCGCGGTTCAGCGTGGCGGGACGGTTGATCCGGCTCATCGACGCTCCCCTGTCTTCGGCCCCCGCACCTTGGCTCGCACCCGGCGCACCGGCTGCGGGCCGATCTCCTGCACCCGGCGGGTGAGGGTGGCGCAGATCGCCGCGGGCATGGCGTCGGTGCCGGTCCGCGCGGTCCGCGCGGACACCTGTACGCCCTTGCGGTGCAACCGAATCCGGGCCGAATCGACCCCGTCCACACCGCCCGCCGCGCTGCGCAGCGCGGTGCGCAGCCCGCCACGGGTCACCCCCGCGGTCAACCCGTCCTCGGCGGCCAGCGGCAGGACCGCGGGCCGCCCCGGCCACAGCGCCAGCCCCAGCAGCACGAAACCCAGTACCGCCGCGGCGATTCCGACGACGAGCACCGGCAGTTCGTTCCAGGTCAGACCGTGCAGGTGGGTCGCGACGGTGTCGTAGGAGACGAATTCCCGTGCGCCGAGCAGCCGTTGGAGCAACGACACGGCCACGGCCGCGCACCCGGCGAGCAGCAGCACCGCCAGCACGATGGCCGGAACCACCCGGCGTGGCCTGCGCGTCATCGCAGCCTCCTGACCGCCTCGGTTTCGGTGGTCAGCTCGGCCACCTCGATATCGATCGTGGACACCGGCAGGCCGGTCAACTCGTGGGTCCGGCGGGCCAGATGTCCGCGACAGGCCTCGGTCACCTTGCCCACCGGGCAGGGATAGGCGATCGGCAGCCGCACCTCCAGCGCGGTGCGATCCGCGAACACCTCGGCCGCCACCCGCACGTCGTCCCCTACGCCGGCCACCTCACGGGCGGCCCGCGCGGCGATCCGGCGGACCGCGCGCGGCGCGACGGTGGTCCGGCCGGGCAACTCCACCGCACCGACCGCCGCGACGGTCATCGCCTGCCCCTGCGCTGTGCCGACTGGAGCAGCCCCGCCACGTCGAGTTCGCCGTCGAGCCAGCGGCCGACCAGCAGGCCGAGCAGGGCGAACAGCAGGACGACAGTGAACGCGCCGAATCCGCCGAAGGCGCCGGCGAAACCGAGGGCCAGTCCCACCGCGAGGCAGATCACTGTGGCATTCATCTACTGCACCCGGCTGCTCGGCGCGGGTTGGTCGTCGTCATCGCCGGGGATGAACACGTCGTTGACGTTGATGTTCACCTCGACCACGATCAAACCGGTCATCTGCTCGATCGCGGTGATCACGTTGCGCCGCACCGCACGCGCCAATTCCGCGATGGCGACGCCGTATTCCACCACCAGCTCCAGATCGACGGCCGCCTGCGTCTCGCCGACCTCCACGGAGACGCCCTGACCGATGCTGGCCGACGCGCCGGGAATGCGGTCGCGGATCGCGCCGAACGCGCGGGCGGCGCCGCCGCCGAGATCATGCACGCCGCGCACCTCGCGCGCGGCCAGGCCCGCGACCTTCTGCACGACGATATCGGCGATCGTGGTGGTGCCCTGGTCGCTGGCCAGCTTGCTGTCCTTGTCGGTCGCCGCGGCGGTGCGGCTCGGCAGGTTCTTGGTGTCCGCGGCCGCCTTGTTGTCGGAGTTCTTCTCGGTGGTCGTCGTCGCGGTCATGGCAATTCCTCCTGATTTCCCTTGGGGTACAGCGGATATCGCTTGCTGTGGATGGACACCTGGTGCGGCCCGATCGTCACGGGCGCCGTGCTGTGAGCTAGGTAACTCTCCCTTCGCCGTCGAAGGCCGCGGCGTCGAGCTCGGTGACCACCAGCCGCACCCGGGCGTCGGACCACGGTGTCCCGGCCAGCGCGGCACGCACGGCCTCGCCCGCCTTGTCCAGCAGCGGCGTCAGCGGCAGCTGAGCGGCGGTGACCCGCACCTCGACCCTGGTCGGGGTCAGGTCCACCGCGAATCCCCTTGCGTCCCACGGCCACCAGGCGGGCGGCTCGGTACCGAGGGTGTTCGCGGGGCGCAACCCGTCGATCGTGTCCAGCGCGGCGAGGATCGCGGCAATGACTTCGCCGGAAGAATTCACTGCCGCTCCGGCTCGATATCGAGAATGGACACCGATACCTCCTCGACCACCTGACCGGTCTGCTCGAACACCACCCGCGAAACCTCCTGTTGCACCGCGTGACCGATGAGCGCCGCCGCCCGCTCGGCCGAAATCACCAGGTCCACTTGCACACTCAGCGCGCCCGACGCACGACGGCGCACCCGCACGCCCTCCGACGACGCGGGTTCGGCACTGGTGAGCCGCTGCTTGCTCACCCGCAGCAGGGTCGAGACCAGCCCGCGCACACCGGGTTCCAGCCGGATCACGCCCGGCGTCGCGCGGGCCGCGTGCGCGGCCACCGCGGCGACGACCGGCGCTTCGATCACCACCTCGGAAACGACTTCGGTCATCGTGGCGCGTCCCCGTTGTCGTCGTAGATGTCGGCGACCACCAGATCCAGCGTCTCTAGCTCGAGACCGACCTGAGCGGCCAGTGCCGCGCTCACCCGCTCGCGGACCACCGGCAAGGCGGCGCCGACCGTGGTCCGGCCGAAGGCGATCGCGACGCCGAGCTCGACCGTCAGCAGGTTCGCTCCGTCCGCGCCCGCTCCGACGCGGCGCACCCGGCAGTGCCTGGCCCGCACGCCCGGCACCGAGTCGGCGGCGTAGCGCAGCACCGCCGCGATGGCCTGCTCGCTCACCTCCACCACGCCGGGCAGCGGCGTCGGCAGGCTGAGCGTGCGGCCACGCCTGGCCTCGGCACGGACCGCGGACATGATGCGTCCGCTCAGGTCGGGCGGTGCCGGGTCCGGCTCGTCGATCAGCTCCTTGGTCGCGGTGCGCAGCGCGAGCAGACTCTCCCTGGCCGACTGGCAATGCGGGCAGGTGTTGTCGTGTTCGTCGCCGAGCCCGGCCTCGACCACGTCGAGCCGATCCCAGACCTGTTCGATCTCGCGCCCGCAGGGCAGCAGATAGTCCTGTTCGGTCGTGCCGTTCACCGCCATGGTTTCATCACCTCGGACAAGTGGGCTCGCGCCCTGGCTATCCGGCCACGCACCGCCGTCGTGTTCACCTCGACGATGTCGCCTATCTCCTCGTAGGAAAGCCCGTGAACCTCGCGCAGCAGCCAGCAGGCGCGTTGTTCGGGCGTGAGCAGTTGCAGCGCCGCGTTCAGCGCCTCCAACTGGGTGCTCACCTGTACCGCGTGCTCGGGTTGGGTGTCCGAGCGCGGCGACTCGGTCGTCTCCGGATCGACCTCGACGGTCGGCTTGCGGGCGCGAATCACATTCAGACAGCGGTTGGTGGTCATGCGATAGAGCCAGCCGACGAACGCGGCGTCCTCGTTGAGTTGCGGTAGTCGCCGCCACGCACCGAGAAACACCTCCTGCACCACATCTTCCGCATCGGCCCGGTCGGCGAGCATCTTGACCGCGAGCCGAAACATCTGCGCCTGGTAGCGCAGCACTAGCTGCTCGTAGGACCGCATGTCGCCGTCGCGTGCCCTGCTGACCAGGGTCGCATCGTCCGGCGTGGTCTCGGCAACCGCTTCGGTCGTGGTCACAGCACCTCCTCCACCGCTTGTCCGTAAGACACCGCGGATCGGAAACCGTCACGGCCCAGTATGACGTGATCGTTGTCTCAGCAGTTGCCGCGTGCGCTTTCCCGCGCGTGCCGTGTCCTCACTACGTGCGCATCCGACCGGACGCGCGACAACGGACCGGAGGTGGGCCGCGACGCAGGCCGTACACCGTTTCCGCTCGAACAGAGGTAAGGCAGTGACCGAACAACAACCGACCCGGATCGCCGGCATCGAGCAGGGCACCGCGGTGCTCGCCGCGGCGACCTCCCTCGCGCTGACCATCGCCGTCGCCGCGCTGACGCATTCGCTCGGTGCGACGGTCGCCGCCGGTGCCAGCATCGTCGGCGGGCTGGTCCTCGTGCTGAGCATCCTGCCGCACAAGGCCTAGACACCGCCCCGACGCTGCTCAGGTCGTCACGGGCGATGGCACCGAGACGCCGCGCCGGACCGCTCACTCGTGGGCGATGCCCGCGCACCAGACCTTGGTGATGGTGCGGGTCGCGTGGATGTCGGCGAGCGGGTCGCCGTCGATCAGCACGAGATCGGCCCGCTTTCCCGGGGCGACGGCGCCGCGATCGGTGAGCCCGAAGTGCTCGGCGGGCACGCTGGTCGCGGCCTGCAACGCCGCCGTCGTGGACAGTCCGGCGGTGACCAGCAGTTCCAGTTCGCGGTGCAGCGATTCACCGTGCGGAGGCTGACACGGCGAGCCGGGGGTGCTGTTGGCGTCGGTGCTGGCGAGGACCGGCACACCTGCGGAGTGCAGCGCGGCGACGGTCGCCAGACAGTCGGCGAAGCCGAGCACGCCCTGCGACTTGGCGAAGCCCTGCATCATCGTGAGGGTGGGTGCGACGACGCGTCCCTCGGCCGCCATCCGCCGCACGTCCGTGGCGGGCACCTGCCCGTCCATCGGGACGTGCGTGATGATGTCGGCGCCGACATCCAGCGCGAGGGCGTACGCGGCCAGCGACGCGGCGTGCACGACGGTGCGCATGTTGCGGGCGGTCGCGGCGGCCACCACCGCTTTGGCCGTCGCCGCGTCGGGCCCGCCGTCGCCCGGGGCCTCCAGCATCAGTTTGATGTAGTCCGAACCCGCCGCGGCACGTGCGGCGACGAGGGTCTCGGCCTCGGCCACGCTCCGGATGACGGCCCGTTCGGCCAGACCGGGCAGCTGCGCGTGCACGCCACCCGGTCCGATGATGGGCGTGCCCGCACTGCGAATGTCGGTGGTGCCCGGCCGATTTCGGAGCGGGTCGAGCTCCTCGCGCGGCCAGGTCGCCATGTCCAGCGCGGTGGTCACGCCGTGGGAGGCGAGCTGATCCAGCGATTCGTCGCCGGATAGGTGCACGTGCGCATCGATCAGACCCGGTAGCAGGATCGCGCCGTGCCCGTCCATTTCCGCCGCGCCCGTGGGATCGGTGCCGATCACCGCGCCGTCGATCACCACCGTCGTCGGCTCGGTGAGTCTGTGACCATCGAAGACCCGAACGTTGCGCAGGGCGGTTTTCCCGTTCGCTGGGGCTTCGACAGTCACGCGGACCTCCGGTGCGGTAGTCGTGCGGCGGCAGGATACAACCGCTCAGCATGGAACGTTAGTTGCCGTCCACGCATTTGTCCGCACACGAAGTGGTAACACCTTGTTCGTGTTCGCCGCCGCTCAATCGGCGAGCCGCGCGCCGGTGTCGGGATGGAACAGATGCACTGCGGCGGCATCGGTTACCGCCAGCCGCACCGATTCGGCGAGCCGGGCCGGCGCCCGCAGCGCCGAGCGCGCGACGAACAGGAACGACTCCCCGTCCGGGCCGCGCACCGCGCCGCCGGACGGGCGGGCGTAGACGTAGGACTCGCTGCCGAGCTCCTCGATCAGCTCGACAGTGACCTCGAAACCGCTGCCATCCCTGCGCAGTTCGAGCTGTTCGGGCCGGATGCCGACGGTCACGCGGGACAGGCCGTGCTCGGCCAGCCGGGCCAGCCGCTCGCGCGGCAATGCCAGTGTGCTGCCCGCGATCTCGACGCCACCGGGGACCAGCGTGACCGTGCACAGGTTCATCGACGGCGAGCCGATGAACCCGGCGACGAACGCGGTAGCCGGGCGGTCGTACAGCTCGGCGGGGGTGCTGAACTGCTGCAATCGTCCGTCACGCAGGACGGCGACACGGTCGCCCATGGTCATCGCCTCGACCTGGTCGTGGGTGACATAGACGGTGGTGGTGCCGAGGCGGCGTTGCAGCGCGGCGATCTGGGTGCGGGTCTGCACCCGCAGCTTGGCGTCGAGGTTGCTCAGCGGCTCGTCCATGCAGAACACCCGCGGCTCGCGCACGATCGCCCGGCCCATCGCGACCCGCTGGCGTTGCCCGCCGGACAGCTTCGCCGGTTTGCGATCGAGGAACGGCGTGAGGCCGAGCAGCTCGGCGGCCTCGGCGACCCGCCGCTTACGCTCGGCCAGCGGCACTTTCATCATCTTGAGCGCGAAACCCATGTTCTCGCCGACGGTTTTGTTCGGGTAGAGCGCATAGTTCTGGAAGACCATCGCGATATCACGGTCCTTGGACGGCACCCCGACCATGTCCGCGCCGTCGATGCGGATCGATCCGGCGTCGATCTCCTCCAGCCCGGCGAGCATGCGCAGCGCGGTGGACTTGCCGGAGCCGGAAGGCCCGACCAGAACGATGAATTCGCCGTCGGCGATGTCGAGATCGAGCGAGTCGACCGCGAGGGTGTCGGCACCGGCGTACACGCAGGACGCCGCGTCGTAACGAATGGTGGCCATGGGTGGTGTTCCTTACTTGATGGCGCCGAAGGACAGGCCGCGCACGAGCTTGTTCTGCGCGAGCCAACCGGCGAGGACGACAGGGAGCGCGCAGAGCACCGCGGCGGCCGACAAGCGGGCCCAGTACAACCCCTCACCGGTGATGAAGCCGACGAGGAAGACCGGGATCGTCTGTGCCTGAACGGCGGTCAGGTTCACCGCGAAGAAGAATTCGTTCCACGAGAAGATCACGCAGATCAGCGCGGTCGCGGCGATGCCGGGCGAGACGAGCGGCAGGATCACCTCGCGCACCGCGGTCCACAGGCTCGCGCCGTCCATGCTCGCGGCCTCCAGCAGCTCGCCGGGCACCTCGAGGAAGAACGAGCGCATCATCCACACCGCGATCGGCAGGTTCATCGCGGTGTAGAGCACAACCAACGCCCAAATATTGTCCAGCAGACCGATATCGCCGACGATCACATACAGCGGCACGATCGCCGCGACCACCGGCAGCATCTTGGTGCCGATGAAGAAGAACAGCGCGTCCTGCGTGCGCCGCACCGGCCGCAGCGACAGCGCGAACGCGGCGGGCAGGCCGAGCAGCAGCACCAGGATCGTCGACATCGCCGTGGCGAAGGTGGAATTCAGCAGCGTCGTGCCGATACCGCTGTCCAGCACCGCGGCGAATTGGTCCAGCGTCGGGGTGAACAACAGCTTCGGCGGGTCGGTGTAGGCGTCGGCCTCCTGCTTGAAGGCCGTCAGCACCATCCACAGCACCGGGAAGAAGAACCCGATGCCGACCACCCAGGCAAGCACCGTCCAGACCAGCCCGCCGCGATGTCGCCTGCGGCGGACCGGAGCCTCGTGCGCGGTCATGCCGCCTCCTCTTTTCCGGTGAAGGACTTGAACAGCAGGCGCAGCGCCAGGGTCGCGACCACGGTGGTCGCGATGACGGTGATGACGCCCATCGCGGCGGCCTGACCGATGTCGAAACCGAGGAACGCGCGCTGATAGATGTAGAACGGCAGGTTCGAGCTGGCGATGCCGGGACCGCCCGAGGTCATCATGTACACCGCGTCGAAGGTGTTGACCAGGTAGATGGCGCCGAGCACGGCGCCGAGTTCGATGAACCGGCGCAGATGCGGCAGCGTGAGTTCGCGGAAGACGGCGAACGAGCTCGCGCCGTCGACCCGGGCGGCCTCCACGATGTCGCGCGGCATCGACTGCAATCCGGCCAGGATCAGCAGCATCATGAACGGGGTCCACTGCCACACCAGATCGGCCATCACCGCGGGCAGCGGATAGCGGCTCACCCAGTCGATCCGGCCCCCGCCGAACGGTTCGAGCACCACGTTGACCAGCCCGAACACCGGGTCGAGCATGGTGGTCTTCCAGATCAGCGCGGCCGCCACCGGCGTCACCAGGAACGGGGTGATGAGCAGCGTGCGCACGATGCCGCGCCCGAAGAAGGCCCGATCCAGCAGCAGCGCGAGCAGCAGGCCGAGCACCACCGAGATGAGCACCGTGCCGACGATCATGATCACGGTGTTCGCGGCGACCTGACGAAACTGGCTGTCCCGGAACACCTCCGCGTAGTTGTCCAGGCCGGTGAAGTGCCGCGAACCCGGGCGGACCAGGTTCCACGACTGGGTCGAGTAGTACAGCGTGAACACGAACGGCAGCTGGGTGACCACGATCATGAAGATCAGCGCGGGCAGCAGCGGGCCGCGCCGCCGCCAGCCCTCGGCCCGGGAGATCCGGTCGCGGCGGGAGACAAGCGGGGGTGCGGGCTCGGGCGCGGCAGGCACGGAATCCATTGGCGCGGTGGTTGTTTGCGACATCGTCACTGACTTTCTCGATACGACCGCCCGACCACGTCGGCGTACTGCTGAGCCTGGTCGAGCGCGGCGCGGACGCTGATCCGGCCCGCGACCGCGGCGCTGATCTGCTGACTCACCCTGGTGCCGAGATCCTGGAACTCCGGAATGGTCAGGAATTGAATGCCGGTGTACGGAACCGGTCGCACACCGGGGTTTTCCGGGTCGACCCCGGACATGGCCGCGAGGGTGAGCGGTCCGTAGGCCCGCGCCGCCTCGCGATACTCGGGTATCTCGTAGGTCGAGCGCCTGCTGCCCGGCGGCACGTGCGACCAGCCGAGCTTCTCCCCCACCATCCGGATGTAGGGCTTGCTGGTCATCCAGGACACGAATTTCCATGCCGCGTCCGGCTTGTCGGTCGTCTTCGGGATGCCGAGCGACCAGGTGTAGAGCCAGCCCGCGTTCGGCTTGCGCATGATCGGCGCCAGCGCGTAGCCGATCTTGCCGACCACCTTGCTCGACGCCGGGTCCTCCAGCACCGAGACCGCGGAGGTCGCGTCGTACCACATCGCGGTGTTGCCCTGCGCGAGCTGCGTCGCGCACTCGCCGAAACCGCTGGTGGCCGCGCCGGGTTCGCCGTGCGTGCGGACCAGATCGACGTAGAACTCGACCGCCCGCACCACCTCGGGGCTGGTGAGCTGGGCGTGCCAGTTCTCGTCGAACCAGCGGCCGCCGAAGGTGTTGATCACGGTGTTGAGCGGGGCGAGGGATTCGCCCCAGCCCGGCTTGCCGCGCAGGCAGATGCCCGAACGACCCGCGGCCGGATCGTCGAGCTTCGCCGCGGCGGCGGCGACCTGATCCCAGGTCGGCTCGGCGGGCATGCTGAGCCCGGCCTGCTCGAGCAGATCCTTGCGATACATCAGGAACGACGACTCACCATAGAACGGCACCGAATACATCGCGCCCCGATACGACAGCGACTTGCGCAGCGAGGGGATGAAGTCCTCCTCGTCATAACCGGGGGTATTGCGGGCATAGCTGGAAAGGTCGGTCAGCCAGCCGTTCTCGGCCCACTGCGGGGTCTCGTAGTTGCTGATCATCACGACGTCGAACTCGCCGCCGCCGGTGGCGACGGAGGCGGTGATCTTCGCCCGCGCCTCGTTCTCCGACAGCGAGATGAATTTCAGCTTCGTGCTCGGGTTCTCGCGTTCGAACTCACCGGAGAGCGCGATGGCGTCGCGCATCTGCGAGTTCGAGACCATGGCGATGGTGACCGTGTCGCCCCCGGCACCGAACGAGCCGGCCCCGGCACAGCCCGCCGCGGCCAGTACGGCCGAAATACTCAGCGCCAGTACGTTTCTCCGAATATGACTGCGCCTGTTCATCCGGCCGCACCCTCCTTCTGATCCAGCAGCCAACGCGCGCAGTCGATGTCGGTGACGAGCACCTTGGCCAGCCCGCCGCGCAGCGCGCCGAGGGTGGCTTCGTGTTTGGCCACGCCACCGGCGATCAGCAACGTCGTCGGACAGTCCCGCACGGCGTCGAGGCCGACCGAGACCGTCCGCGCGGCAAGCGATCCCGCGACATCGCGACCGTCGGCGCGGAAGAAGCGGCCGCCGATCTCGCCGATCGCGCCGAGCCCGCGCAGCTCGTCGAGCACGGCGGTGTCGAGGTAGCTGCCCTCGAACAGCGTCGTCGCGGTGGACACGGTGCCGACCCCGAACATCATCACGTCGGCATGACGGCCGAGCGCCATCGGCTTGCCGAGCACCGAATCCTGTTCCAGCGCGGTGACGGTCGCCGGATCGGCATAGAGCGGGGCATGCAACCGGACCGGCGTCGCCTGTAGGTAGGTCGCGCACCGGCCGAGGGTGTACTCGACGCCGGTCTGATAGTCACCCGAACTCATCGATCCGTCCAGCTGAACGACGAACGTGCAGCGGGTCGACTTGGTGTGCAGCTCGTGCGCCACCGCGATCGTCTCTGGGCCCCAGGTGAATCCGAGTGTGTCGGCGGGTTGCAGCCGACGGGTGAGCACAGCGACCGCGGCACGGGCCAGCGGTTGCAGTCCGGACGGCGAACCGTCCGGCACGTCGCGCAGTACGACGGCCTCGGTCAGGCCGAACGCCGCCTCGAGTTCACGCTCCAGCTCGGTGTGCACCGTATCGCGCAGCTCGTCCGGGACGCTGATCTCGATGCGCACCAGCCCCTGGGCCCGCGCCCTGGCGATGAGCCGGCCCGCGGTCGGCCGCGAAACCCCGAGTTTGGCCGCGATTTCGGCCTGAGTAGCGCCTTCCAGGTGATAGAGCTGCGCGGCACGTAGCGCGAGCCTGACGTCATCCGGCATACCCGGCCGGGATGGGACGGTGGCCACATGGCCTCCTCAATGCGTCTGAGCATATGCTCAGCATGTGATCCCCTGCTCACAGAGGGTACCATCCGAGATGTGACGTACACAACAGTGGTGGGGTAGCTATGACTTGGGACACAATCCAGCCGCTCGGCGCAGCGACCCTGCGCGAGCTCGGCTCGGGCATCACGACTCCGGCCTACGATCGGTCGGAGATCACCACCGGCATAGTGCATTTCGGTGTCGGTGGGTTTCACCGCGCGCACCAGGCGATGTACCTGGACCGGCTGCTCGCGCGCGGCGCGGCGCGCGACTGGGGCATCTGCGGGGTGGGCGTGCTGCCCGGCGATCGCAGGATGCGCGACGTATTGACCGCACAGGACGGGCTGTACACGCTGTCGGTGCTCGCGCCGGACGGCGGCTGGAGCGCCCGGGTGATCGGCTCGATCGTCGAATACCTTTACGCGCCCGACGATCCCGAGGCGGTGCTGGCGAAACTGGCCGCGCCGAGCACGCGCATCGTCTCGCTCACCGTGACCGAGGGCGGCTACCACATCTCGGCGGGCACCGGCGAGTTCGACGCCGACGACCCGGCGATCCAGGCCGATCTCGTGCCGAACGCGGTGCCCGCCACCATCTTCGGTCTGATCACCGAGGGCCTGGCCAGGCGCAGGGCCGACGGCGTCGCCCCGTTCACGGTGCTGTCCTGCGACAACATCGAGGGCAACGGCGCGGTGGCCCGCAAGACCTTCAGCGCGTTCGCGCGGCTACGCGACGCCGAGCTCGGCGAGTGGATGGCAACGCGGGTGAGCTTCCCGAATTCGATGGTCGACCGGATCACGCCGGTGACGCCGCCGGACGCGGCCGAGGAGGTGCGGCGGCGCTTCGGCGTGCGCGACGAATGGCCCGTCGTCACCGAACCGTTCACCCAGTGGGTGCTGGAGGATTCGTTCCCGCTGGGGCGGCCGGACTACGACGCGGTCGGCGTGCAACTCGTCGACGATGTCGCGCCGTACGAATTGATGAAACTGCGGCTGTTGAACGCCAGTCACCAAGCGCTGGCCTATTTCGGGTATCTCAGCGGCTACCGGCTGGTGCACGACGCGGCGCTGGACCCGGTGTTCCGCCGATTCCTGTTGCGCTACATGGACGACGAGGCGACCCCCACCCTGCTGCCGGTGCCGGGCGTCGATCTCGACGACTACAAGCGCACGCTGATCGAGCGCTTCGCCAACCCGGCGATCGGCGACACCATCGCCCGGCTCTGCGCGGAATCATCGGACCGCATCCCCAAGTGGGTGCTGCCGGTGATCCGCAGGCGCCTCGCCGACGGCGGCGACATCACCTGCGCGGCAGCACTTGTCGCCAGCTGGGCCCGCTACGCCGAAGGCATCGACGAGCAGGGCGAGCCGATCGATATCGTGGATCCGTTGCGCGAACGCCTCATCCCCCTGGCCCGCAGACAACGCAGCGACCGCACCGCATTCCTCAGCGACCGCGAAGTTTTCGGCGACCTGATCGACGAGCCACGGTTCGTACGCGCCTACGTCACGACACTGGATTCGTTGTACACCAAGGGAGCTCGCGCGACAGTCGCCGAACTAGCGGGCTGAGTTCTACCTCATACGTCCGGCTGGATGCCGCCGCGGTCCAGCTCGTCGCCCGAGCAGGCGGAGCGGGAGCCGATACCAGGGTCGCATCGGTGACGACGACAACGCGGCCAGAGCGACGAACTGGACCGCGGCGGCGCCGGATCGGACTTGGACACAGGGCTGCAGGTGAGCCGTAGGGCGGCAAGTCGGTCCTGCGGGGAGAAGCCAGCGGGGTTCTCCGACGTCCGAGTCGGGCGCCCGGCCCGACTCGGCACTACAAAGCGTAGTAAATTGATACCACATATCGTCTGCAAAACCGGCGTTGGCCGCGTCGAAAAAGACAATCTAGGGGTCTTTTCTGACGCAGTTCATGGTATTTTTGATGTATGCGTAACGGTGCAGATGTCCGCACGAGGCTCGCCGAACTGGCCGAGTCCCAATGGGGACTGCTCACCACCGCCCAGGCCGCAACCGTCGGCGTGGGCACCAAGCAATTGCAGCGCCTGGTCGACCACGCCGTGCTGGTCCGATTGCGCCATGGCGTCTACCGCCTCACCGGAGTACCCGATTCCCCAGCCGAACCGATCCGCACGGAATGGCTCGCGCTCGAACCCGCCCGCACCGCAGGAGACCGAATCGGCGACCAAGTCCCCCTCGGGGTCGTCTCCCACCGTTCCGCTGCCGATCTACACGGCCTGGGCGACCTCGACGCCGACTACATCGAATTCACCGTCCCCACCCGCCGCGGCACCCGCAGCCCTGATATCCGCTTCCACCGCGCCACCCTGACCGACTCGGAGTGGACACTGGTCGACGGACTGCCGGTCACTACCCCGGCTCGCACGATCGCCGACCTGGCTGCCGCGCGAACCGACGGCGGGCACCTGGCCTCGGTCGTGCGCGACGCCCTGCTGCAAGGCGCCCCGATCGACAGCATCGCCGCAGCGCTGCGCCCCTACGCCCACCGCTACGGCGCACCCGTGGACAACGGCTCAGCCCTGGTCACCCACTTCATCAACCAAGCCGGGGTGCCAGAGTCCGCCCTAGCACTGTCCGTGCCCGCCCTCGAACCACTGGTATCGGCCAACCGCGCGGCGAACGAGGCGCTCGAACAGTTGATGCGCGGCCAGCGCAGCACCCACCTCACGACCGCGCTGACCTCACTGGCCGTACCGCCCACCACCCAAGCAGCCATGACCGCACTGCGCGACCAACTCGCCCGGACGGTGTCTACCGAACAACTCGCCGCGGCCCTCCACCAGGTGCTGACCCCGATCACCGAGAATCCAGAGTGGCGAAAGGCGATGGCGCACCTACAAACACAATTACTGCAATCGGTCGATCCGAACCAGTTCCCCAGCACCGAAGCAGCCCGCGACGCGGCGGCAGCATTATTGCGCGACAGTGTCGCGAAAGCACTCATCGACGCCGCAGCCACCCCCGCCGCATCACCCTTGGAGGCCGACGAGTGAATGCTCTCAACCCAAGCTCGTTCAAAGCGTCGCTGCGGTCCAGAATCCAAACCCGAGCACGCCAGACCCGACGCCCGGCCACCGCGCTGCGCCGCGAGTTCTTCATGCAGCGCTTCCTCGCGCGCGTATTCGCCGACCCCACCTCGCCCTGGGTCGTCACCGGCGGCGGCGGGCTGCTCGTGCGCCTGCCCGGCGCCCGATCCAGCCAGGACCTCGACCTAATCCGCACCGACACCGATATCACCGGCGCCATCGACGAACTGCGCAGCCTCAGCGGCGCGCGACCCGACATAGACCCCTTCGTCTTCGGAATCGAACTGGCCAAACAACTCACCGGCGCCGCCGCGGCCGGTGCCGAACTCACCGTCACGATCTACCTCGGCGCAACCCTGATCGCCGACTTCCACACCGACCTGGCCGTCGACAAAATCATCATCGGCGATATCGAAACACTCACTCCCACACCAATTCTCGATCTCGACGGATTCACCGCACTCCCACCGGTACGGTTGATCCCCATACCCAGCCAAGTCGCCGACAAGATCTGCGCCATGACCGCCCGCTACGGCGACACCCGCCGACCCTCCAGCCGTTGGCGCGACCTCGCCGACCTGTGCTTCATCGTCGACAACTTCGCCTTCGACGCCGCCGAAACCCGCACCGCCGTCGACATCCAACGGCACCGCCGCACCCTCGAACTACCCACCACCCTCACCTCCCCCGGCCCCGAATGGGCACACGCCTACCCCGCTATGGCCAAGGACACCACCCTGCCCACCCACCTGCACAACCTCGACACCGCACTCGCCTTCGTCGGCGCCTGCCTCAACCCCCTCCTCGACGGCACCCGCACCCACGGCCGCTGGAACCCGCAAGACCACTCCTGGGGCCCCGCGTAAGGATCGATCGCGGCGACGAACCTCGACTTTGCCAGTCACGCGGACGCCGAACTAGTGCTCGTCCAGGAAGGTCGGTGCGTTCATCGCAAACAACGCAGCGACCGCACCGCATTCCTCAGTGACCGCGAAGTTTTCGGCGACCTGATCGACGAGCCACAGTTCGTACGCGCCTACGTCACGACACTGGATTCGTTGTACACCAAGGGAGCTCGCGCGACGGTCGCCGAACTAGCGGGCTAGGCGACGGTCTACCCGCAGCCCGGGGTCCCGGCGTTGCTGCCGGTCGCGAACGGCAGGCACAGGCCCGACGAGCCGGTGTTGAGCACCCGGATGAACTGCGCGACCAGCGTGTGCGGGTCGGCGACCGGTGCCACCGTGCTCGGTGCCCGCGGTGCGTCGAGTGGCTGCGCGGACGCGGGGCCACCACCCAGCAGCACGCCTGCGCCGATCGCGGCGCAGGCGGTGAACACGCGGACGGAGACCGTACCCATCAGTTTCTGCATGACCACAAACTAACGAGGAAGCGCGAGAAGTCAGCGCCCCCAATTGCTGGCCCCCGACTTCTGCGGTCACTCGGCCACCGGCTTTCAGCGGGGGACGATCCGGGTGACCGCGTGGGTCTCGTCGCCGACGACGAACCAGATGTCGAGGGCCGAGCCCGCTCGATGCGCGAGCAGGTCGACTCGGTCGCCGGACTTCAGCGGCTTCGCGTACTCGATGATCGCCCGGTGCGCGCCCGTCTTCAGGTCCTGGTGGTCGGCCAGCATCTCCTCGACGCCGCTCAGATAGACCGAGTTGTTCACGTGGTCGAGCATGTCGATATCGGTGATGCGCAGGGGGAACGGCCGCACCTGCACGTCGTCGGCCGCGGCGCTCGGCGCGGGGTCGGTCAGCGCCGCCTTCCAGCGCAGCCGGTGTTCGGTGGTGGCGGCCAGCATCGGCGCCATGAAGCGGTCGCTCATCCGGGCGGGCAGGCCGGATTCGGTGCCGAAATGGATCAGGAAGGCCTCGGTCTCGACCAGCCCGCCCCGGCTGCCGACGATCTGCACCCGCATGTTGCACCAGCGATTGGACAGCCCGGAGCACCAGCGGCGCAGCGTGACCCGCTCGCCGAACTGGATCGGCTTCAGCACGTCGATCACGGTCCGGCGCACCACCCAGCCGGGATGGGCGTCACCGTCGTCCACCGCGTCCAGGTGTTCGAACCCGATGTCCTGCAGGTATCGGGCGATGGCGTCGAGCCGCAGGCGTTGGTTACCGTCGGTATCGGCGAGACGGACCGGCCACCCCGTCTCGAACGGGGTTCCGGTGGTCGGACGTTCCGGCAGCACGCTGGGAATGACCATGCAGGGATACTGCCAGGTCATCCCGCCCGCGCGCGCACCGGCACGGTCAGCGCGTCGCGAATCTCACAGCCGCGCCGGGCCCGGCGCTGAAACCGCCCGCACCCGGTCCGGCAAGGCGGCACGGGTGCGGGCGGGCAATCGATTACTTCTTGCCGCGCTCGCGCTTCTCGCGGACGCGCACCGAGATCCGCACCGGCGAACCGTCGAAGTTGAACTCCTCACGCAGCCTGCGCTCCAGGAAGCGGCGGTAGCCCGCCTCGAGGAAGCCGGTGGTGAACAGGACGAACGTCGGCGGGCGGGTGCCTGCCTGGGTGGCGAACAGGATGCGGGGCAGGCGACCGCCGCGCATCGGCGGCGGCGTGGCCGCGACCACTTCCTTCAACCAGTTGTTCAGCCGACCGGTGGAGATGCGCTTGTCCCAGGACTCGAGCGCGGTCTCCATCTGCGGCACCAGCTTCTGCACCGCGCGGCCGGTGTGCGCCGAGATGTTGACCCGCTGTGCCCACGGCACCCGGACCAGATCCCGGTCGATCTCGCGCTCCAATTGCAGGCGCCGGTCCTCGTCGACCAGGTCCCACTTGTTGAAGGCGAGCACGAGCGCGCGACCGGAATCGGCGACCATGCTGATCACCCGCAGGTCCTGCTCGGTCATCGGCTGCGAGGCGTCGATCAGCATGATCGCGACCTCGGAGGCCTCCAGTGCCGCCTTCGTGCGCAACGAGGCGTAGAACTCGGTGCCGCTGGAATGCGACACCTTGCGGCGCAGCCCGGCGGTATCGACGAATTTCCAGACCTTGCCGCCCAATTCGACCAGCGAGTCGACCGGGTCGACGGTGGTGCCCGCGACATCGTGCACCACCGACCGCTCGTCGCCGGCCAGCTTGTTCAACAGGCTGGACTTGCCGACGTTCGGCTTGCCGACCAGGGCGACGCGGCGCGGACCGACGCCACCGGTGCCCTCGCGCGGTGTCTCCGGCAGCACCTCGAGCACATCGTCGAGCAGGTCACCGGTGCCGCGGCCGTGCGCCGCGCTGACCATCCTCGGCTCACCGAGGCCGAGCGACCACAGCGCGGCGGCCTCGGACTCGATGCGCTGATCGTCGACCTTGTTGGCGACCAGGATCACCGGAATCTTGGAGCGGCGCAGCTTCTTCACCGCCGCCTCGTCGGTCGCGGTGGCGCCGACCACGGCGTCGACCACGAGCAGGATCGCGTCGGCGGTCTGCATGGCCACCTCGGCCTGGCGCGCCACCGACTGCTGCAAACCCTTGGCGTCGGGCTCCCAGCCGCCGGTGTCCTGTACCAGGAAGCGGCGACCGGCCCAGTTGGCCTCGTAGGAGATCCGGTCCCTGGTGACGCCGGGGATGTCTTCGACCACGGCCTCGCGGCGGCCGAGGATCCGGTTCACCAGCGTCGATTTGCCGACGTTCGGGCGCCCGACCACCGCGAGCGTCGGCATCGCGAGCTGCTCGGCGCCCTCGAACTCACCGTCGAGATCGGTGAGCTCCCAGTCGGTTTCGTCGCTCCAGATGCCGTCGCCGGCCATCACGTCTTCGGTCACTGCGAACCTCCCGTCCGGCCTACCGAAATCTGCTGCCCGACAACGCGGTACAGCTCGTCGATGACCTCATCCATGTTCAGATCGCTGGTGTCGACCAGCACGGCGTCCTCGGCGGGACGCAGCGGGGACACCTTGCGGGTGGAGTCGAGGTTGTCGCGTCGCTGCACGTCGGCGAGCACGGCCTCGTAGTCGTCGCCGCGGCCCTCGGCGATGTTCTGCTGATTGCGCCGGTGCGCGCGCGCCTCCGCCGAGGCGGTCAGGTAGATCTTGGCGTCCGCGTCACGCAGCACCACGGTGCCGATGTCGCGGCCCTCGACCACGATGCGCTGTGCGGCCGTGGTGATCTCGCGCTGCAACGCGACCAGCAGATCCCGGACCTCTGGCACGGCCGACACCGCCGAAACGGCCTTGGTGACGGCATCGCCACGGATCTCCGAGGCCACGTCCTCGCCGTCGAGCTGGATCACCTCACGGCTGGGATCGGTTCCGATCGAGAGCGGCAGCTCCTTGACCGCGGCGCTGATCGCCGCGGCGTCGCTCAGCTCGACGCCCGCGCGCAGCACCCGCAGCGTCGCCACCCGGTACATCGCACCGGTGTCGAGATAGCGGGCGCCGAGCCGGGTGGCCAAGCGCCGCGAGACGCTGGACTTGCCGGTACCGGACGGGCCGTCCATCGCCACCACGAGCGGACCGGTCCCCGACAACTGCCGAGGGGCCTCGACCGGAATCTCCACACCCATCACAACGACACCGCCTCGTAGAGTTTGCCGATTTCCGCGCGACCGAGCACCCGCAGCGTGCCCGGCCGCTGGTCGCCGAGCGCGACCGGACCGATATTCGTGCGCACCAACCGCGACACCGGATGGCCGACCGCGTCCAGCAGCCGGCGCACAATGTGCTTGCGCCCTTCGTGCAACACCAGTTTCACCAGGGAACGTCCCTCGCCCAGCTCGAGCACCTGGAAGCTGTCGACCTTGGCCGGGCCGTCGTCGAGTTCGATGCCGTCGCGCAGGCGTTTGCCGACCGACTTGTGCACCTCGCCGTTGACCGTCGCCAGGTAGGTCTTCGACACCTGGAACGACGGGTGCATGAGCCGGTGGGCCAGGTCACCGTCGTTGGTGAGCAACAGCAGGCCCTCGGTGTCGGCGTCGAGCCGCCCGACATGGAACAGGCGCTGGCCGGCGGCGACCCGCTCGGCGACGATGTCACCGACGCAGGGGCGGCCCAGATCGTCGGACATGGTGGACTGCCAGCCCTTCGGCTTGTTCAGCGCGATGTGCACGAGTTCCTCGCGCACCATCACCCGGGTGCCGTCCACCCGGACCACGGCGACCTGCGGATCGATCCGCAGACCTTGCTCGCGCACGATCGCGCCGTCGACCTCGACCCGGCCCTGCGCGATCATCTCCTCGGCGGCGCGGCGCGAGGCCACCCCGGCCTTGGCGAGTACCTTCTGCAGCCGCTCGCCCTCGCCCCACGGCATCTTGACGTGCCCCTCGGTGGCCGCGGGCTCCACGTGCTGACGCTTGGCGGGCTTGGCGTTGCTCAGCAGCGGTGCGGACTGAGTCTGCTTCTGCGGCTTGGGATTCTTCTTCTTGCCGGTCGGCGCGGGCTGCGCGGCCCGGCGCTGCGGAATGCCGTGCGCCGGGGTGCCCCACTGCGCGGTGCCGCCCTGACCCGTTCCGCGCCCCGAATTACCTTGCCCGGCACCGCTTTCGGTACGAGGACGGTAGGAGCCGCCCGACGCGGCGCCGCCCGCGCGGCCGCGGGTCGCGCCGCCGCCCTGCGTGGTGCCGCCGCGGGTGCCGCGGTATCCGTTGCCGCCCTGGTCGTTTCCGCGCGGCGGCGCGCCGCGATATCCCCCGTCACCGCGGGCGCCGCCGCGGTCTGTCCCCCCGCGAGCCGCACTGCGTGCGTCTCGCGCCGCGCCACCCCTGACGGGCTGGTCGCTGCGTTTCCTACGATCCGGTGTGCCATCTCGGCGAGCGGGCGTATTCATTTTGTCCTGTCAGTCCTCGCTGCCGAGGTCCAAGTCGGCCTCGGCGGGTTTCTTCAGCTTGGTGTAACGGGGGTCCGTGTCCAAGCTCTCGTTGATCTCATCGATCAGGTCGACGCCCGGGAGCAGGGGCGCCAGCGGTGGCAGGTCGGACAGCGACGCGAGCCCGATCCGCTCCAGGAAGAGCTCGGTCGTGCGGTATGTCGTCCCGTTCGTTTCCGGGTCGACGCCTGCCTCGGCGATCAAGCCCCTGGCCAGCAGCGTGCGCATCACCCCGTCGACGTTCACGCCGCGCACCGCGCTGACCCTGGTCCGGGTCACCGGTTGACGGTATGCCACCACCGCCAGAGTTTCCAAGGCCGCCCGCGTCAGTTTGGTGCGAGCGCCATCGAGCAGCACCCGTTCCACATAGGGCGCGTACTCGCTGCGAGTATAGAAGCGCCACCCGTCTCCGACGAAACGCAGGTCGATCCCGCTGCCCCGCGCGGACAGCTCCGCCGACAGCTCGCGCAGCACCTGCTCGACCCGCTCGGTGGTGTCGTCCAACGCCGCCGCCAACTGCTCTACCGGGGCCGGAGCGTCCACGACGAGCAGCATCGCCTCCAACGCCGAGCGGAACTCGTCGTCCTCGAGATGCTCCGGCGTGAACTCCGACACGGTGTCGTCGGCGACGGGTGCCTGGTCCTCGTCTGCCGGGGTCACGACATCATCGGCGGCAGCCGAGCCAGGGGCGGGAGCGGTCGCACCGGCCGCGCCGGTCGCGGGAGCACCGTCGACCGCAGCCGAGTTCGTCTCGGCGGCCGGGGTGTCGGTGTGCTCGGTCACCCGTAGTCCTCCTCGATGGTCACAGTGTGGTCCGGGCCGTCGTCGCCGATCCAGCTGATCGAGAGTGGGCCGAGCGGGTCGGGCTGATCGAACTCGATCGTCTTGCCGCGATACAGCTCGAGCAGCGCCAGGAAGCGGGCGACGATCTCGACCGGCACGGTGCAGTCGGCGACCAGGTCGGTGAACGTCGTCCACCCACCCTTGCCTGCCAGCTTCAGTCGTTCGAGCACGAGCGCGGCCTGTTCGGCGATCGACACCGCGTGGTTGTGCAGATGGTCCAGACCGACCTTGGGCACGGGCCGCGGCCGGAACGCCGCAGCGGCGATCGCGGCGAATTCGTGCGCGTCAACACCCAGCGTAACCTCGGGCAGCAGACCGGCGAAGCGCTCCTCCAGGCCGACCGCGCGCGGGTACCGCCGCAGCGCCACCGCCTCCAACTCACCGAGCAACTCGGCCACCTGCTTGAACGCCCGGTACTGCAGCAGCCGCGCGAACAGCAGGTCGCGCGCCTCTAGCAGTTCGAGATCCTCGGCGTCGGTCATCTCCCCCGCCGGCAGCAATCGCGCCGCCTTGAGGTCGAGCAAAGTGGCGGCCACGACCAGGAATTCGGTGGTCTGGTCGAGGATCTTGTCGGCCCGCAGTGTCGTCGTGGTGTCGTCGGACAGCGCCGCGGTCAACGCCTTGGTGTAGGCGATGAACTCGTCGGTCACCTTGTGCAACGCGACCTCGGTGACGTCGAGCTTGCGCGAGCTTATCAAGGTCAGCAGCAGATCGAACGGTCCCTGGAAGTTGCTCAACCGCAGGTGGAACCCGGTCTTCTCGGTACCGGCGGACTCCGAGGGGGACTCGGAGTCCGCGGCGGCGGGTTGCTCGGGCATCTGGACATCATCCGGCACACCGGAGTGGTCCGATGTGTGCAGGCTCGGGGTTGCCGCGACATCGCCTGCGCGCGGATCCGATTCGTCCGGTTCGTGTTCGCGCGCCGCAGCCCGCTCCAGGAGGTCGCCCGCGGGGTGGTCGTCGCCGTGGACGACCCCGTGATCGGGCGGATGGGTGGTAGCGGGTGATGCGGAGTCGTTGCCGCCGATCACCGGCCGGACCGGTGGATGACTTCCCGCGCCATCGCCCGATATGCTTCGGCTCCACTGGATTTCGGCGCCCACGTGGTGATCGGCTCGCCCGCGACACTGGCGTCGGGGAACCGCACGGTCCGCGAGATCGCCGCGTCGTAGACCAGGTCACCGAACACCTCGACGACCCGCGCCATCACCTGACGGGAGTGGAGTAGTCGGGCATCGAACATGGTGACCACTATCCCGTACAGGCTGAGCCTGGGGTTGAGCCGGTCGCGCACCTTCTCCACGGTGTCGTTGAGCAGCGCCAGCCCGCGCAGCGAGAAGTATTCGCATTCCATCGGAATGATGACGCCGTCGGCGCAGGCGAGCGCGTTGACGGTGAGCAGACCGAGCGAGGGCTGACAGTCGATGATGATGTAGTCGTAGCGATCTCGGATCGAATGCAGTGCCCTGCCGAGCGAATGCTCCCGGCCGACCTCGTTGACCAGCTGGATCTCCGCGGCCGACAGGTCGATATTGCTGGGCAGCAGGTCCATGTTCTCGACCCGGGTCTGCATCAGCACGTCGTCGATCGAGCCCTTGGAGCCGACCAGCAGGTCGTGCACGGTGAGCTCGAGATCATGATGGGCCACACCCAATCCCGCGGACAGCGCGCCCTGCGGGTCCAGATCGACCAGCAGCACCTTGCGCCCGTATTCGGCGAGCGAGGCACCGAGATTGATGGTGGAGGTGGTCTTGCCGACGCCGCCCTTCTGGTTGCACATGGCGATGATGAGCGCGTCGCCGTGCCGTTCGAGCGGTGCCGGGTCCGGCACGAGACGAAGGGGTCGCCCGGTGGGGCCGAGTGCCGCGTCCTCGGGGATAGGGAGATCGGCTCCGGTGCCCCACAGGGTTTCGGCCGCCGCCGCCGAGGCGGTACCCGGATGCGGCTCCGCCCCAGCACCCATCGGCGGCTCTGCCGCTCCGGCTGATGTCACGATCCGCTGCTCCTTATACGTTCCTGCCCGTTGCCTCGCCGAGCGTAGCGAAGCCGATCAGGCCCGACCTCGCTTTCGTACGGTCCAGCTCTCGATAGACGCTACCGCTTATGAGCGTGCAAGAGCCGCGACGCGCGCGGCGTGTTCGCGGCACCACGCCGGGCCCCGAACAGCAAAACGCTACCCCTTATCGCTCGGTGCCACTGCGGGTCACCACTGAAACGCACGTCGCGGCGGTCGTGTAGGGCCCGGCCTAGCGGGCGCGCGGGTGCGCGGTGGCCCAGACCTCACGCAGGGTGTTCACCGTGACGAGGGTGTAGATCTGGGTGGTGGTGACCGAGGCGTGGCCCAGGAGTTCTTGGACCACACGCACATCCGCGCCGCCGTCGAGCAGATGGGTGGCGAACGAGTGCCGCAGTGTGTGCGGGGACACGGCCGCGCCGATGCCCGCGCGTTCGGCCGCGGTCTGCAACACCTGCCACGCGGTCTGGCGCGACAGCCTGCCGCCGCGCGCGTTCAGGAACAGCGCGCCCGCGTTGCCTTTTCCGCCCGCGGCCAGCATCGGACGCCCGCGCACCAGGTAGGCGTCCACCGCCGCGAGGGCGGGCCTGCCGATCGGCACCATGCGCTGCTTACCGCCCTTGCCGTGCAAGACGACCGCGCGCTCGTCGGTGTCGAGATCGTCGACGTCCAGTCCGACCATCTCCGAGATGCGCGCCCCGGTCGAGTAGAGCAGTTCCAGCAGCGCGCGGTCGCGCAGTCCGCGCGGCCCGCCGTCGGTGCCCGGCGCGGCGTCCGGATCGTCGGCCGCCGCCCCGCCCGCCGCCTCGAGCAGCCGCAACACCTGGTCGTACGGCAGCGCCTTGGGCAGGCGGCGCCCGGGGGTCGGCGGTTTCACCGCGTGCGCGACATCGGTGACGGTGATGCCCTCCGCCGCGGCGAACCGGTGCAACCCGCGCACCGCGATCAGGGCGCGCGCCACCGAACTCGCGGCCAGCGGCGGATGGTCGGCGCCGCCCGCGCGCAACGCCATGGTGAATCCGGCGACGTCGGCCTCGGTGACCTGATCGAGCGCGGTGATGCCGCGCCCGGTCAGGAAGTCGAGATAGCGGCCGAGGTCACGCCGGTAGGCGCCGAGGGTGTTCCGCGCGGCGCCGCGCTCGACCGCGAGATGGTCGAGGTAGGCGTCCAGTTCCCGCGCGAGCACCCGGCGCCCCCGTCAGTCCGTCGACTTCTGTGCCGCCTTGCGGCGTAAGAAGGCGGTGGGCTGACCCGGCCACGGCGCGTCCGCCGGACGTAGCTCGGTGTCGCCCGCCCGCGCCGCGGCGAGGGCCAGCACGCCCGCCACCGCGGTCGCGTTGACGATCTCGCCGGCCAGCGCCGCGCGCACCGCGTCGGCGACCGGCATCCGCACGATCGCCAGATCGGCTTCCTCGAATTCCGGTTCGGGCTGGTCGGTCTCGTAGAGCCCGCGCGCGAAATACACGCGCAACGCCTCGTCGGTGAAGCCCGGCGACAACGCCACGTCCACCAACACCGACCACTCCCGCGCCGCCAGACCGGTCTCCTCGGCCAGCTCGCGCCGCGCGGCGACGAGCGGATCCTCGCCGGGCAGATCGAGCAGACCGGCGGGCAGCTCGAGCAGCCGCCTGCCGATCGGATGCCGGTACTGATTGATCAGCACGACATTGTCGTCGTCATCGATCGCGGCGACCGCGACGGCACCGTGGTGCTCGATCACCTCCCGCTCGACGACCTTGCCGCCCGGCATCCGCACCTGGTCGAGTCGCAACGCCAGAATCGCGCCGCTGTAGACCGTTTCGCTGGATACCGTCTCGAAATCGTGACTGCCGGGCGCCGCGCCCCCGTCCACCGTCATCGCCCTATGCCTGCTCAGCCGCGCTCACGAACTCTTCGCCCGGGATGTCGACCGGCAGCCGCTCGGCCAGCTTGTAGGTCAGGGCCGCCGCGACGAGCGCCGCGAACAGCGGATGCGGACGGGTCGGCCTGCTCTTCAGCTCCGGGTGCGCCTGGGTGGCCACGAAGAACGGATGCACATCGGCGGGCAGCTCGACGAACTCGACCAGATGCCCGTCCGGCGAGGTGCCGCTGAACCGCAGCCCGCTCTTCGCGATCCGGTCACGGTAGGCGTTGTTCACCTCATAGCGGTGCCGATGCCGCTCGGACACCTGCTCGGCGCCGTAGGCCTGCGCCACCACCGAGCCCTTCGTCAGCGTCGCCGGGTAGGCGCCAAGGCGCATGGTGCCGCCGAGATCGGCTTCACCGGCGACGGCCTGCTCCTGATCGGCCATCGTCGAGATCACCGGATGCGGCGTGTCCGGCTCGAACTCGGCCGAATTGGCCTCGGCCAGACCGACCGACCTGGCCGCCTCGATGACCACGCACTGCAAACCGAGGCACAGGCCGAGCAGCGGAATGCCCCGCTTCCTGGCGTAGGTGATCGCGCCGACCTTGCCCTCGATGCCACGGATACCGAACCCGCCGGGAATCAGCACCGCGTCCACGTCCCGCAGCGCGGCCTGCGCACCCGCGGGCGTCTCGCACTCGTCGGAGGGCACCCAGCGGATCTGCACCTTCGCCCGCGAGGCGAACCCGCCCGCACGCAGCGCCTCGGTGACCGAAAGGTAGGCGTCGGGCAGATCGACATACTTGCCGACCAGCGCGACCTCGACCGTCTCGCGCGGCGAATGCACGCGATCGAGCAGATCGCCCCACACGGTCCAGTCCACGTCACGGAACGGCAGGCCGAGCTTGCGCACCACATAGGCGTCCAGGCCCTCGCGGTGCAGCACCCGCGGAATGTCGTAGATCGACGGCGCGTCCGGGGTGGAGATGCAGGCGTCGACATCGACGTCGCACATCAGCGCGATCTTGCTCTTCAGCGCCTGCGGCACCTCACGGTCACACCGCAGGATCAGCGCGTCGGGCTGGATACCGATATTGCGCAACGCCGCCACCGAGTGCTGCGTCGGCTTGGTCTTCAGCTCACCCGATGGCGCCAGATACGGCACCAACGAGACGTGCAGGAAGAAGACGTTGTCCCGGCCGACATCATGGCGAATCTGACGCGCCGCCTCCAAGAACGGCTGCGACTCGATGTCACCGACCGTGCCACCGATCTCGGTGATCACCACGTCCGGCGTCTGCCCCTGCGCGTCCGGCGCGCTCATCGCGAGCACCCGGCTCTTGATCTCGTCGGTGATGTGCGGAATCACCTGGACGGTGTCGCCCAGATACTCGCCGCGCCGCTCCTTCGCGATGACCGTCGAATAGATCTGCCCGGTCGTCACATTCGCGTCCCGAGTCAGATCTCGGTCCAAGAACCGCTCGTAGTGACCGACATCGAGATCGGTCTCGGCGCCGTCCTCGGTCACGAACACCTCACCGTGCTGGAACGGGTTCATGGTGCCGGGATCGACGTTCAAGTACGGGTCGAGCTTCTGCATCGTGACGCGCAACCCACGCGCCGTCAGCAGCTGTCCGAGGCTGGAGGCGGTAAGACCCTTACCCAATGAGGAGGCGACTCCTCCGCTCACGAAGATGTGCTTCGTAGCTGTTCGCGCCTGAATCCGTGTTTGACCCACGGGTCTTCACGGTAACACGGATAGCTGTGCTGTTTGCCGCGCGGGCGCGGCGTGTTGGTGTCGGCCTGCCGCGCGACCGCGACTCCGCCTGCGGCGCGTCGGCTCGTTGGCGCGATCCTCGGTGTGCGCTGCCGCGGTCGGACGGCGGCCGGTCCGTGTCAGCGGGGGGCTGCGGCGAGGGTGAGGGAGGTTGCTTTGTCGCCGGTGCCGTAGCGGCCCGCGCCGCCGTTGAGTTGTTCGGTGAGGGCGAGGACGGTGGTGACGCGGCCGATCTCGCGGTCGAGGTTGTCGACGGTGGTGACCGAGGTGGCCAGGGCGCCGTCGGTGCGGACGGCGGCGATCGGTCCGGGGTTCTCTGCCGCACCGGCGCGACCGGCCAGGACGACGCCCGCGCCGCGGCCGCGCAGCGCGCCGGTGAACCTGGCGATATTGGCGCCCTGACTGTTCTCGGCGGACTTGGCGCCGTTGCCGGTGATCACGACGGCCAGCTGCGCGGGCTGAACCGGGGTGTCGCCGTAGGCGAGGAAGCCGCCGCCGCGCAGGGTCTCCAGCACCAGACCGAGTTCCTGTGCGGTGCCACGAGTTTGCCCGTTGGCCGGATCGAGCAGCAGTACCAGGCCGAGCAGGTCGCCCGCCATGCTGCCCTGATCCACCGCACCGGTGCGCAATTGAGCACCGGCGGGGATGACGTTGGTGACGGTGGTGCGCATCCGATCGCCCTCGGTGGCGTCGGTGAACGCGTCGGTGAGCGCGATCCGGCCGGTGATCGCGGCGCCCGCGGTTTCCAGCGACTTGGTGACGCCCTCGATATCGCCGGGATCGGCGTCGGGCGTGGTGAACACGACCACGCTGCGGTCGGCCAGGGTGCCGCCGAGGATGCGCCCGGCTGAGCCCGCGATGAACCGGTCGGCGGCGTTGAGCTGATCGGTCAACTGCCGGTTGTGTTCGGACGCGGTGTCGAGCTGCTGGCGCAGATCGGATTTGTCCGCACGCAATCCCGAGAGCAGATCCGCAGCCAGGGTCTGCGAGCCGAGCACGACGCCGACGGCGAGTGCCAAGAAGATCGCCACGATCGAGACGGCGTGCTGGCGTAGCGAGATCATCGTTCTCCCTTTGTCATTGAGCGCAGGCCGGTCACTTGCCGCCTGCGCCGACTAAGCCCTGTGTCCACAGCGCGAACCGGTGCCAGGTATCAGTGGCCCAGGCCACGGCGTCGGTGCCGGAATTGGACGCGAGCAGCACGACGATCACCGCGACGAGCGCGGCGAGCACCACGAGTGCGACGCCGATACCGGAGACGCGGTTGCGATACAGCGTGGCAACGGCTTTCGCGTCCATCAGCTTGGTGCCGAGCTTGAGCCGGGTCAGGAACGTCGCCGGATTGCTTTCGCGCCGACTGCGATCGAAGAAATCGTCGAGCGTGGCGGCCGCGCCCGCGGTGACGATCAGCGCGGCACCGTGATGGTGCGCCAGCAGCAGCGCCAGATCGGCGGGCGACCCGGAGGACGGGAACGTCGTGGCGCCGATGCCTAGATCCTGGATGCGCTCGAGCCCCTTGGCGTGCCCGTCGGTATCGGCGGGCAGGATCACCTCGGCGCCGCATTTCAAAGTGGCGGTGGTGATCTCGTCCGGGTCGCCGACGATCAGATCCGGCCGGTACCCCTGCTTCATCAGGGTGTCCGCGCCGCGCCCGACGCCGACCATGATCGGCACGTACTCCTTGATGAACGGCTTGAGCCGCTTCAGATCCTCGGCATGGTCCGGCCCGTCGGCGACCACGACGACATGCCGGTGCTTCATCGACAATTCCAGCTCCGGCACGCCGATACCGTCGATGAGCAGGGCGCTTTCGGTCCGGATGAACTCGATCGTATTGCCGGCGAAGGCTTCCAGATGATCGGCCAGCCCGTTGCGCGCCTCGATCATCCGCTCGGCGATGTCGGCGGCGGTGAGCTCGATGCCCTCGACGAGCACCTCCGGCTCCTTTTTGGTGACCTTGTCCAGATAGACGACACCACCGTCGATCCGGACCTTGACGCCATCCTTGATCTTGCTGAAGGCGTCCGAACTCACCGTGTCCAGCAGCGTGATCCCGTTGGCCACCAACACCTCGGGACCGAGGTTGGGATAGCGGCCCGAGATCGACGGCGAGGTGTTGATCACGGCGACCACCCCCGCCTCGACCAACCGGTCCGCGGTGATCCGGTCCAGGTCCATCTCGTCGAGCACGACGACATCGCCCGGACCCACCCGTTTGAGCAGACGCCGGGTATTGCGGTCCACCCGGGCGATCCCGGTCAGCCCGGGCAGCGTTTCGGTGTTCCTCGACAACAACGCCAGCATCTTCATGGCCCCGATGCTGCCCGCTAACCCTCAACCTTTGGTGGAGGCGCGCCGTATCACCTACCACATTGGCCACTGCGAAAACAGCGACTCGGCCGACGACACGCGGAGGTTCTGCGCAATCTGTTGTGGTCAGAGGCGAAAACGCCGCCGTCGGCGCGTCGGCGACCGGCATACGTCGCGGTGCTGTGCCGTAGCTAACATTCGGCGCGTCTTGTGCGTCGGCAACTCACCGGCATACCTTGGCCGATAGTTCCACCTGGGATGGTTTTCGACCGCGGCGCTGCGTACCGAATGCTCCCACGGCATCTCCGACCCACTGGCCGAGCACGACACCGTCGCCGGCCATCCGGGCCGAATCGAAGGCGGTACGAACCGTGCACAGATTAACGAGATTCCTTGTTGCCTCGACGAGCACGGCGGCGATCTGCGCCGCCGCGACGCTCACCGCCCACGCCGATCCGGACCTACCCGGCATCCACTACTCCGCGCGGACACTCGGCGACGCCGTGGCCCTGAGCATCGACTCCGGCTCCCTGAACACCGCGAGCGACCACCTGGAGATCCGCGACGACGCGGGCGAGCTGCGGGCGTCGTTCCCACTGGTTTATTACCGGGACAATCGACGCTGGCCGATCGCCGCGCAGATCGACGGCACCACCGCGACCCTGACCCCCGGCCTCGACCCGGCCACCGCGACACCCGCGCCCGGGGTGACCGACCCCCTGCACGATGTCGCCCTCGATCCCGAGTCCCCCGCATTCACCAAGGCGCTGGAGAACTTCACCGCGGTCGTCGGGGTCGGCACCGCGCTCGGCACGCTCATCGGGACCGTCGTCGGGGCGGGCCTGGGCTGCGTGGTCGGCGGCGCGCTGGTCGGCGGCGCGGCGACCGTGCCGACCATCGGGGTGCTGACCATTCCCGGGTTCCTCGGCGGCTGCCTCGTGACCGCCATCCCGGTCGCCGCCATCGGCGGGGTCATCGGCACCATCGCCTTCGGCATCCCCGCGGTCGTCATCGGCGGCGTACTGCTCGGCGACGCGCTGTCCAAGCAGAACGCGGCCCCGCCGACCCCGTGATGCGCGAATCACCTGGGCATTCAAGGCATTACGGACAATCACCCGATCAAACTGTGTCTACCGTCACAGGAAGCAAACTATTTCGCGCGTCTAACTAGCGAGGTCGCTACCGTTTCGTTACCGTCGGCCGACATCGATCCCACTCGACGTGACGCAGCAAAGGACACCAGCTGGATGCGCCTCGAAACAACCGCGAATTTCGGTGCCGGGCACCGATTACCAGACGTTTCTCGCATACCGTCGCGTTCTGGACAATCCAGACAAATGCGGTCGCTGCGATGAGCGGGTACGGGCCGCGGGGTTTCGAGCAGCGCGGCATCCCAAAGCTGCACCACCCGGACGACTTCCAGCAAGGGTTCAGCAATTCGCTGCGGCGCGACGAGCCGTGGATGGCGCACGAGGATCGGCGGCCTGCGGCCGACCGGCGGCCGACCACCGAGGACCGCTGGTCGCTCGATCGGGAGCGACCATCCGACCGAGCGCCGTGGCCCACCGAAAACCGTTGGGATCGTTGGACACCCGCCGCGCAAGAGTGGTCTCCGGTCCCGCAGTCGGCGCACGCCGAACCACCCGGCGATCCGATGCCGACCGATCAGTGGGTGTGGTCGAACGATCGGTGGCAGTCGCCGAACGAACCGTGGGCAACCCCCGCCACCGACGAGTACGCCGCGGTCGACCCGCGCACGGCGTGGACTCCGCGCGGGCGGGCCGACGAGGCCGACTACGGCTGGTCCGCGCACTCCGACGACACGGGCCCAGACGATTCGGATCGGGCCGAACAAGGCCATGCCCCGGTCACTCCGACTTCAGCGACCACCGACACCGCGTGGGCCCCGCGCGGCAGCACCCGGCACACCGCCGCCGAGCCCCGCAGGCGGCGGGGCGGACGGCACCGGATGCCACCGCCGCCGACGGCGTTGAAGGGGCGGGCCGCGATCGTCGCCGTGGCCGCGGGCGCGATCGTCGCCGCGGGACAGAATCTCGAGTCGGGTAGCGCCAAGCCGCCCGCGCAATCGGTGACGCCGATGGCGCTGGGCCAACCGCAGGCGATGGACGCGGCGGCCGGCACCGCCGCGCCGCACAGCACGGAGCCGGGTCTGCTCGAGGAAAGCCCGGCCACGCTCGGCCAATTCGCCGATATGCTGCACAACGGCAGCAAGGTCGCCGACGAGATCTCCGCCGACATCCAGGCGAAGCTGCGCCCGCTGTTCGTCAAATTCACCTCCGGCACCTTCACCTCCGGTTACGGCATGCGCTGGGGCACCCTGCACGGCGGTGTCGATGTGGCCGCGCCGATCGGCACCCCGATCGTCGCGGTCGAGGACGGCACGGTGATCAGCGCGGGACCGGCCAGCGGCTTCGGCATGTGGGTCCGCGTGCTCGGCGACGACGGCACCATCACCGTGTACGGCCACATCAACACCGCGCTGGTCTCGATCGGCCAGCGCGTCACGGCCGGGGACGAGATCGCGACGGTCGGCAACCGCGGCGAGACCACCGGCCCGCACTGCCACTTCGAGGTCTGGCTGAACGGCACCAACCGCGTCGACCCGCTCCCCTGGCTGGCCACGCGCGGCATCGGCCTCGGTCCCGAGCGGGACTGACTGTTCCGCTCAGCGCAATCCAGTGAGACTGGGTTATCGAGATCGGAATCATGGCACGTCATCGACCTGCCCGTCGCCCCGGCATCACCGCATGGCCGAACTGGAGACCGCCCGGCACTACCTGGACTACCTGCTCACCTGCCGGCACGACAGCGAGCTGGAGAACTGCCCGGCCTACCGCGAGACCGTGGCGCTGCCGAGCCGTTCTGCGCGATGATGTGTGCGGCGCGCTGTCTGTGACACCGAACACCCGGACTCCCGGAGGGTACCGGTGGTACCTATATGCTGCGGGTCACAGGTAACTCGAAGAGGAGACCCCATGGCCAGCACCACCGTCGACGCCGTCATCGCCGCCCCGCGCGAGGTCGTGTACCGGCTCTTCGCCGATCGCGAGAGCGTCAGCCCGTACCTGCCGATCAACATCAAGCTGACCAAGCCCGGACTGACCGAACGCGAGGGCGTCGGCGCGCAGCACCTGCTCGGCGTCGGCCCGCTCGGCGTCACCGAGGAGATCACCAAGCTGGTGCCGGGCGAGCGCATGGAGTACAAGATCGTCAAGGGCGCACCGGTCAAGCGCCACGTCGGCGTCATCACCTTCGCCGATTCCGGCACCGGCACTCTGGTCTCCTACACGATGGAGTCCGAGCCGAGCCTGCCCGTGCCCGCGAAGGTGCTGGAGTTCGGGCTGAAGAACCTGATCGGCCAGTTCATCAAGGCCGCGCAGAAGGCCGCGCGCTGAACCCGAGGTAGCGCTCAGACGGCCGCGCCGGACTTCTCCGCGCGCGCCGTCGCCAGCAGTTCTTCCGCGTGTGCCCGGCCGGTTTCGGTGTCGTCCAAACCGGCCAGCATGCGTGCCAACTCGATGACCCGCTCGTCCTTGGTCAGCGCCCGCACGCCGCTGTTCACCGTGCCCTTGCCGTCGTCGGACTTGTCGACCACCAGGTGGGTGTCGGCGAAGGCCGCCACCTGCGGCAGGTGCGTGACCACGATGACCTGATGGGTGCGCGCGAGCCGGGCCAGCCTGCGCCCGATCTCGACCGCGGCCCGGCCGCCGACCCCGGCGTCGACCTCGTCGAACACCATGGTCGCGCCGTGATCGGAGCGGGCGAGCACCACCTCGAGCGCGAGCATCACCCGGGAGAGTTCACCGCCGGAAGCGCTCTTGCTCAACGGAAGTGACTGCGCGCCCGAGTGCGCCGACAACCGGAACTCCACCTCGTCGACACCCGTCGACCCCGCGTGCAGCTCGGTCCCGCCGACCAGCAGTGGCGCGGAATCCTGCGGTCCGGCCGGCACCGGCCGGACCTCGACCTCCAGCTTCGCCTTGCCCATGGCCAGCCCGCCCAGCTCGGCGCTCACCGCCGACGCGAGTTTGCCCGCCGCCTTCTTCCGCGCGGCGCTCAGCTTGCCCGCTGCCTCCCGCACCCGTTCGGCGGCGATATCGACCTCGGCCGCCAACGCGGTGAGCGCCTCCTCGGACACGTCGAGCGAACCGAGCTTGGTGCGCGCCTCGTCGGCCCAGGCGAGCACCCCGTCGATGTCGGGGGCGTACTTGCGGGTGAGCGACTTCAGTTCGGCCTGCCGGGTGAGCAGCGAGTCCAGCGCACCCGGATCGGAGGGCAGCTCCGAGAGATAACCGCTGAGTTCGGTCGTCAGATCGACCACCACCGCGATCGCCTCGCCCAGCCGCGGGGCCAGCGCGGTGAGCTTCGGGTCGTCGGCCGACTCGATGCGTGAGCGCGCGGCGCCGAGCAATTCCAGTGCGCCGGAACCGTCTTCGGGCGTTTCCGGCGATCCGGCGAGCGCGTCGTGCGCGGTCGCGGCGGCCGCGCGCAGCGAATCCAGGTCGCTGAGCCTGCGCACGTCCTCGACGATGCGCACGTCCTCACCGGGTTCGGGTGCGATGGCGTCGATCTCGGTCAGCGAATGCTGCAACCGATCGGCCTCCTGCGCCAATTCCCTGCTGCGCGCGGTGCGTTCGAGCAGTTCGTTGCGGGCGTCGAGCCAAGAGCGCCGCTGCACACCATATTTGCGCAGCAACGGACCTACGGTGTCGGCGGCGAACTGGTCAAGCGCGGCCAGCTGCTGATCGGGGCGCTGCAGACGCAACTGGTCGTTCTGACCGTGCACGGTCAGCAGCGGCGCGGTGAAATCGGCGAGCACCGCGGCGGGCACACTGCGGCCACCGAGGTGCGCGCGGGAACGGCCGTCGCTGCCGACGGTGCGGATCGCGATGATGCTGCCGTCGTCATCCTGTTCGGCCGCAGCCGATTCCAGCACCTGTGCCACCTCGGCACGGGCGCTGTCGTTGACATCGTCGACGGTGAAGCGGCCCTCGACCACCGCGCGCGCGGCGCCCAACCGGACCCGCCCGGCATCGGCGCGCGCACCGCTCAGCAGGTGCAGGCTGGTGACCACCATGGTCTTGCCCGCACCCGTCTCACCGGTGAGAACCGTGAGACCCTCGTGGAATTGCGCGGTGGCCGTCGAGATAACGCCAAGCCCGTCAATCCTGATCTCTGTCAGCATGTGTGCTCTCCGTTCGCCGTCGGCCACGCCAGCCTGTCACGGGCAATTGGAACTTGCGCACCATCCGGTCCGCGAAGGGCGCGGAATCCAGCCGCACCCAGCGCACCGGTTCCGCGCCGCGCACCGCTTCCAACCGGCCACCGCGCGGCAGGTCCAGTGTGCGCCTGCCATCCAGGAAAACTATCGCATCGTGTCCCTCGGCCGCCGCCTCGACCGCGATCCGCGACTCCGGGCTGGTCACCAGCGGCCGGGCGAACAGGGCATGCGCGTTGCTCGGGATCACCAGCAGCGCTTCGAGTTCCGGCCACACCACCGGGCCGCCCGCGGAGAACGCGTACGCCGTGGAACCGGTCGGGGTGGCGATCAGGATGCCGTCGCAGCCGAACGCCGAGACCGGCCTGCCGTCGACCTCCAGCACCAGCTCCAATACGCCTGTCCGCGAGGCATTTTCGATGCTGGCCTCGTTAAGTGCCCAGCCGCTTTGCACCACCTCGTCGTCCACCCGGACGTTGACGTCGATGGTCATCCGGTGCTCGATGCGGTAGTCGCGCCGCACCACGTGGGCCAGCGCGTCATCGAGGTGTTCGGCCTCGGCCTCGGTCAGAAAACCGATGCGGCCCAGATTGATTCCCAGCACCGGCACACCGGCGGTGCGGGCCAGCTCGGCGGCCCGCAGGAAAGTACCGTCACCACCGAGCACCAGCACCATCTCGCAGCCGACCGCGGCCGCGGGGCCGTGCGCGACCACCCGTACCGGATAGCCGCCCGGTTCGTCCTCGAACCGGGTGCTGTCCGCCTCGTCGTCGAGCACCCGCAGGCAGATGCCCGCGTCCGCGAAGATCTTCGCCACCCGGTGCGCGGTCTCGATGATTTCCGCCCGCCCGGGATGCGACACCAGCAGAATCTCCCGGCTATCGGACCTGGTCGGCGCGTTCACTGTGGACCCTCCTCAACCGCACGCTCGACAAGGGCGGCAACTCGCGCCTCGTCGCCTTCGGGCCTGCCGTCCGGCGTACCGGACTTACGCAGCCACAGGAAGTATTCGACATTGCCCGACGGACCGGGCAACGGACTCGCCGTGACGCCCTCGGTGTACAGGCCGAGCGCCGCCGCCGCGGTCGCCACCTCGCGCACCGCCTCGGCTCGCAGCGCCGGATCGCGCACCACGCCGCCGGAACCGACCCGGTCCTTGCCCACCTCGAACTGCGGCTTCACCATCGGCAGCAGATCGGCGCCCGGCGCGGCGCACGCGGCCAGCGCGGGCAGCACCAGGCCCAGCGAGATGAACGACAGGTCACCGACCACCAACTCGACTGGGCCGTCGATCATTTCGAGGGTGAGGTTGCGCACGTTGGTGCGATCGACCACCCGCACCCGGTCGTCGTTCTGCAGCCGCCAGATCAACTGGCCGTAGCCGACATCCACCGCGACCACCTCGCGCGCATCCCGCGAGAGCAGCACGTCGGTGAAGCCGCCGGTGGACGCGCCCGCGTCCAGACAGCGTTTGCCCGCGACGGTGAGCCCCGCCGGTTCGAAGGCCGCCAGCGCGCCGAGCAGTTTGTGCGCGCCACGCGAGGCCCACGACACCTCGTCGGGCTGCTCCCGGACCAGCAGCGGCGTACCCGCCTCGACCGCGGTCGCCGGCTTGACCGCGACCGTTCCAGCAATCAGGACGCGTCCGGCGCCGATCAGCTCGACCGCGTGCTCTCGCGATCTCGCCAACCCGCGGCGAACCAGTTCGGCGTCCACGCGCGCGCGTCTGGCCACCTCAGATCTTGTCCACCGTGGCCAGGGCCTGCACGAGCACGTCGTGCGCCTGCTCCAGGATCCGCGCGCGGCGGGTGAGGTCCGCGCCGGTCTCCGCGCTCTCGGCCGTCGCCTGCTCGGTCGGCCGGCCGGTGCGGGTGACGAGTTCGGTGAGCAGGTCATCGATCTCGCTGCGGATGCGCTCCGGATCGGCGGGCTCCGGACGCCCGGGTGCGCCCGGCAGATGCTGGCCGGGCAGCGGCACCCCGGGGCGGGGTCCGCTGGCACCTGGCATCGGCATTCCTGGGCGGGGCATAGGAGTAGTCATCGTGCGGTCAACGCTATCGGATTTGCGAACCAGACGCGCGAACCGTCACGGCTCGTCCCGGGTTGCGCCGCAACAGCTCGGCCAACTCGGCGGCGAGGTCGCTGGGATCGATGTCCGATTCGGCCGGAATCGGCGGCTGGTTCAGCGCGTCGAGCGAGTCGGCCACGAAGGTCGGAATGAACTCGGCCGCCGCGTCTTTCAGCTCGTCCAGGGTACTGACGCCGGTGAGCACCAGCAGCGAATCCAGCCCGACCGCGTTCGCGCCCTCGATATCGGTGTCCAATCGGTCACCCACCACCAGCGCGCTGCGGGTGTCCGCGCGCACCAGCGCGTCCGCCATCAGCGGTGCGAACGGCTTACCCGCCACCAGCGGCGCCAGCTCGGTCGCGGTGCGCAGTGCGGCGACCATCGCGCCGTTGCCCGGGGCCAGACCGCGCTCGTTCGGCAGTGTCTTGTCGGTGTTCGCAGCCACCCACAGTGCCCCGGACCGCAACGCGTACGCGGCCTCGGCGAGCTCGGGCCAGCCGGTCTGCGGTGAATGTCCTTGCACCACAGCGGCGGGCGCGGCACCGTCGAAGCGGCGGACCGGGCGCAAGCCGACCGCCGCGACCTCGGCGGCCAGGTCGTCGGTGCCGACCACGAGCACGTCCGCGCCCGGGGCGAGGCGCTCGGCCAGCAGTCGCGCCGCCGCCTGCGCGCTGGTCACCACGTCGTCGGTGGTCGCGGCGAATCCGAGTTCGGCCAGGTGCGCCGCGACCGTCGCCGGTGCGCGACTGGCATTGTTCGTCACATACACCAGCCGCTGCGCGTCCTCGGCCGCCAACGCCGCCGGGGCGCCCTCGATCACCACCGGACCCCGATACAGGGTGCCGTCCAGATCGAGCAGCAAGGCTTCGTAGCGATCTCGTAGCCGCTTCACACCACTCTCCGTGTCACCGAACTTCGCATCCACCCGGATGCCGGACCGACCCCGCCGCTCCCCCACGGCAGCTCCGAGACACCCGCACATTACGCCAGAGCGCCGACACGAACCCCCGCCGGTTCACCCCACCGAATCCCACGCGTGCTTCAGGGGTCGAGGTGCGCGAGCCCCGATTGCCCAGGAGCTCGCCGAACAAGGACTTTCGCGGCCAGCCGAATTCCACCTTGGCCGTCACGGATCGCTCCCGGCCTACATTCAAGCGGGCCAGCACGGTTCCCCTCAGGTCGACACGGATCACCCCCGACCCACACCCAGCCGCGACCAACACGACTCCCCCTCGAGCCGACACACCCCCCAACCCACACCCAGTCCCGACCAACACGACTCCCCCTCAGACCGACACAGATCGCCCCCGGCCTACATTCAGTCGCGACCAACAGGGCTCCTACTCAGGCCGACGCAGATCGCCTGACTTACGTTCGGTGGGATGCGCGGCCCGCAGCGATGCGTGCCGCACTGCGGAGACGCGGCCTCGCCCCCTCGGCGAAGGCCCGGTCCCGACTTCGGCGTCGCGCGGGACTGCGGATCTAACGGTGCTTCTGGCCTGATTCGCTCAACGGGGTTCAGCGGGGAAGGCACCGTGATGACGACACCGGATGGTGTGGCATCAAAGAAGAGAGTCCGTGCGGTTCCAGCCGAGGCCGCGGAGCTAGTTCGGATGAGACTGTGGATCTAACGATATTTCCGGCCTGAATCGCTCAACGGGGTTCAGCGGGGAAGGCACCGTGATGACGGCACCGGATGGTGTGGCATCGAGGAAGAGAGTCCGTGCGGTTACGGCCGAGGCCGCGGAGCTAGTTCGGATGAGACTGTGGATCTAACGATATTTCCGGCCTGATTCGCTCAACGGGGTTCAGCGGGGAAGGCACCGTGATGACGACACCGGATGGTGTGGCATCAAAGAAGAGAGTCCGTGCGGTTTCGGCGAAGGCCGCGGCGGCGGGTAGAGAGCGCGGCGTGGGCATCGGCGAGTGATCAGAACCCGGTCGGCGTGGTGGGCGGGGCGTTAAACTGCTGATCAAGTCGTCGGCGTCGGGCTCGGGGGCGGGCCATGGCGCGGGAAGGTGGTGCCATGGTGGTTCGTGCCGGGACGCTGGTGCCCGCGCTGTTGTGCGCGGCGGCGCTGGCCGGTTCGGGGCAGGCGCAGGCGAGCGCGGACGACAGCGGCGGGTGCCGGGTCGGCAGCATGATGAGCGGGCGCTTGGTGCCCGGAACCGGCAGCGTCGGGCAGAGCATCCGGCGCGAGGTGGACCTGCGCGAATGCACCAGCCCGCTGCTGCCCGGTGTGGACGCCGCACGCGTCACCGTCACGGTTCCCTTCAACGCACCGGGCGCGCTCAGCACCGCCGAACTCGCCTGGTCAGACGGCACCCGCAGCACGGCCACCGGGTACGGCAACGGCCTCTGGGCGATCACCACCGGCCCCGCCACGGGCCACGCCATCCACCTGCACACCGCCGACACCTGGAACGGCTGGTACCTCAGCTACGCCGACGTCCTGGTCACCTCCGCGACCTTCATCGCCTGACCCCCGAACCCACCTCGCCTCTGGCGACTTCCCCGAGTTGGACAATTGATCACCAGGTAATGGTGGCGTTGCCCTCTCGGCCGATGCCGCCACCATTACCTGGTGATCAGGCGTCCAGGACGAATCCCGGCGATTCGACGTCGGGCGGGTCAGTTTTCGACGGGCTGGGCGACGAAGTCGGTGTGCTCGGCGTCGGTGGCGTCGCGGGCTTCGTCGATGAGCAGCACGGGGATGCCGTTGTCGATGGGGTAGACGCGACGCAGGCGCGGGTTGTACAGGACGGTGCCCTCGGTCGCGCGGACCAGCAGCAGCGGACCCTTGTCCTGCGGGCAGGCCAGCAGGCTCAACAGCGTGGCGTCCAAGGTGGTGTGCTCCGACATGACCGAAAACCTACCCGACGATCTCACTCGACTCGACCGGCGGTCGACGGCGGAACGAGATGTGACGGTGGCCGAAATAGCTGGCGACGGCCACCAAGCCCATCACCACCACCGCGGCGGGTTTGTCCGGGAAATGCCAGACCGAGACGGCCAGCTCCAGCAGCACCATATTCAGCAGCAGCCCACCGGAATTCACCGCCACGAAGCGCAGGAAATCGCGCAGCACGTGCCCGCGCACCCGGAACACCAGTGTCCGGTGCAGTACGAAGGCGACCGCGATGCTCACCGCGTACGCCGCGGCGACCGCCACCGAGGGCGGCACACTGTCGCCGAGCACCGCGAGCCAGACCACGGTCATCCCGATGCCGAGCACGGTATTGAACCCACCCACCACCGCGAACGCCAGCTCCTGCCGCCGCACCAATCGCAACAGCGGCCCCGGATTCTCCGCCACCTCAGCACCCGCCACCGCAGCCTCCACCCCAGCACCTACTACCCCAGCCTGCACCCCCGCACCCACTACCCCAGCACCCGCCACCGCAGCCTCCACCTCAGCGCCCGCTACCGCAGCCTCCACCCCAGCGCCCGCTACCCCAGCCTCCACCCCAGCACCCGCTACCGCAGCCTCCGCCCCGATACCCGAATCCCCCATGTCCCCCAAGGCGATTCGACTCCCCGCCGCGGGCACACCCGACATCGATCCGGACGTCTCTTCGCTGGGATCCCCGGTGCGCAGGCCATATCCGTCGGGGCGTTTCGGGCCGAGCGGCACCACGCGAGTCACCTCCTCGGTGCGTGCGGACGCCGCGCTGCGGTCATCGTCGAAATCCACCAGGCGCCACCTCCCGTCGCGCCAGGCACTCTAGTCGCCACCGCCCCCTTCCTCCACGACCACCCCGCCACGCCCGGCCACGAGCCGCAAATCCCTCGACGCGCGCCGCCCTGGGTACTGCACGAACGGCACAAACGCCCCGCCCACAGCACGCCTCGTCGTCGACAAATCTCAACCCAGCACCACCAACAGCCGATGAACGACCACGTCGAGTCGTACCGCCGCCCAGCGCGACATCGGCCGAGTCAGGGACAGACGGAACGACTCCCCCACACGGCCAGAGCGACGTGTCGGCCACATCCGGTTCGCCGATGGTGACCGACGCCTCCACGACCACGTCCTCGCGACGGCGCCTAATACGCCACCACAGGAGCGCACCCGCGCCGACGAGGCCGAGTCCGAACGACTCCCCCGCACGGCCAGAGCGACGTGTCGGCCAGATCCGGTTCGCCGATGGTGACCGACGCCTCCACGACCACGTCCTCGCGACGGCCCCGGATGCACCACCACAGGAGCGCACCCGCACCAACGAGACCGACACCGAACGACTCCCCCACACGGCCAGAGCGACGTGTCGGCCAGATCCGGTTCGCCGATGGTGACCGACGCCTCCACGACCACGTCCTCGCGACGGCCCCGGATGCACCACCACAGGAGCGCACCCGCACCAACGAGGCCGAGACCGAACGACTCCCCCGCACGGTCAGTGCGACGCGTCGGCCAGATCCGGTTCGCCGATGGTGACCGACGCCTCCACGACCACGTCCTCGCGACGGCCCCGGATGCACCACCACAGGAGCGCACCCGCACCAACGAGGCCGAGACCGAACGACTCCCCCGCACGGTCAGTGCGACGCGTCGGCCAGATCCGGTTCGCCGATGGTGACCGACGCCTCCACGACCACGTCCTCGCGACGGCCCCGGATGCACCACCACAGGAGCGCACCCGCACCAACGAGGCCGAGACCGAACGACTCCCCCGCACGGTCAGTGCGACGCGTCGGCCAGATCCGGTTCGCCGATGGTGCCGGACGCCTCGACGACCTCGTCCTCGCGACGGCGGCGGATGTACCACCACTGGAGTGCGCCCGCGCCGGCGAGGCCGAGGAGGATGGCGGCGGCGCCGACCTTCCAGCCTGGGGGGCGCCAGGTCAGTTCCAGGTCGCCGTTCTCGGTGCCGGGTGGGATGTCCACGGCGAGGAAGGTTTTGGCGATCAGGTGGGTGGGGAGCTCGTTGCCGTCGAGGGTGGCGCGGTAGCCGGGCCAGCCGAGGCGGGCCAGGACGACCTGGCCGCCGGTTTCGGAGCCGACCCGGACCTTGCTGGTCAGGTCGGATTCGGCGACCGAGGTCGCGGTGACGCCGAGGGCGGCCGCGACGCGCCCGTCGCGGGTGGAGAGCAGGCCGTCGACGCGTTCGAGTACCGAGATGTACTGCTCGTGGCCGGGGTAGTCGACCCATTTCCAGCCGGGCGGCGCGGGCTGCTCGCGGGCATCGGGGTACATCGCGCGTTGCAGCACGACCCGGTCGACCTTCATCAGGTCGACGATGGTGCGACCGGTGGCGGGTTCGACGGCGAACGCGCGCCGGAACGCGTCGGGACAGACGCTGGTGTCCCAGCGCATGCACAGCATCTCGCCGAACCAGTAGTGCCCGTTCGGTGTGTACCCGCTGACGTAGGTGAGCTCGAGATCCTTGGCGTAGTTGCCGAAGACGAGCGACCCGTAGGCGCCCTTCAGGTTTCGTTCGCCGGGCGCGATCGGTCCGCGGTCGGCGAGTTGCAGTGTGGTGCCGGGGAAGTCGGGGAAGGCGGCCTTCATCTCGGAGCGGTTGGTCGGCAGGTTCCAGCCCATCGGGGTCGGCTGCGCGGCCCACACCTGGATGTAGGCGATGGGGAACACCGCGACGAGCGTGAGCACGCAGGCCGCGACCGTCCCCCTGGTGCGCCCGAGCCAGACCGCCACCGCCCCGAGCGCGGCCACCGCCACCGCCGCGAGCACATGCCAGCCCGCTTCGCGCGGCGCGGCGGAGAACGACCGCACGAACAGCAACCCGATCAGCACACCCGCGGCGATACCGCGCCTGCGCCAGCCGTCGAAGGTGGCGTAACGCCCGAGCAGCACGCACACCAGCACCAGCAGCCCGAGCGCCACCATCGGCAGCACCCGCGCGGGCCAGCGCAGCGGGCCGATGGCACCGGGCCCGGCGGTCCACATCAGCGCCATGATCGCGAACAGTGCGATGGCGCTGAACTCCCGCCAGTTCTCCCGCGCTTTGCGCCAGTCGATGAACGCCAGCGCCGGGATCAGGAACCAGGCGATGTAGACGACCGGCATCGGCTGCACATAACCCCACCAGGAGTTGTAGGCGGGCAGCGTACTGGGCAGGCTGGCGTTGAGCGATTCCGACCATGGCACGGTGAGGAACTGGTCGTTGTTGATCTGGGCGGTGCCGCGCCAGGTCACCTTGGCCGAGAGCATGCTCGGCAGGTAGGTGGCCAGGCCGACGAGCGCCGCACACCCCGCGGTGCCGAGCAACAGCAGCGACGGCCGCCACTTGCGTTGGTAGACAACCTCACCGACGGCGACCGCGGCGATCATCAGCCCGGCTTCCACGGCGGGGAAGATGTACTGCACCGAGATCGCCAGGTACAGGAACACGAAGGTGGGGATCGGCCCGCTGGATCCGCGCGCGTAGCGCACCGCGGACGCCCACGCGTGCGCGAGCCACGCGGTGCCGACGAACGCGGTGTACCAGCTGGCCTCGTCGAAGAACAGCAGCCATCCGGTGAACGGGATGCTCACGCCCGCGACCGCCGCCCACGGGGCCTTCGCGCCGTAGGCCAGACAGATCCGGTAGACGCCGAGACCGAGGACGACCGCGAAGATCAGCTTCACCACGGTGGCGTAGAGCGCGACGTTGTCCACCGACGGCGCGATCAGATCGATCAGCAGCTGCGGCGGGTTCAGCAGGCCCGCCTCCTCGATGGTGTAGTTCCCCGCCATCCAGTGCTCGGGGACCAGCGCCGGAAATTGCCCGTCGCGCAGGCGATTTCCGAGCATCACCCACAGCGGGGCGTACTGCGACTCGGTGTCGTCGGTGTAGAAGTGCCGGATGTTGGCCAGCAGGACGGCACCGTATCCGGCGATCACGCCGAGTGCGGTTATCAGACCCCACTTGTACACGTCCCGCCGGGCGAGCGCGCTGCTGCTTTCCACCACGAGTCCCAGACCCTACAGGCATCACACCGCCGCGGGCTGCTCCCCTGTCCGTCGCCGCGCACGCACGGACAACCACTGCAGCACACCGGTGCCGACGATCCCGGCGGCCAGCGCGGCGATGCCGATCTTCCAGCCCGGCGGACGCCAGGTCAGGACCAGCTCGGCGTTCTCGGTCCCCGCGGGAAGATCAACGGCGACAAACGATTTCGCCACGGTGGTGATCGGGATCTGCTTGCCGTCCAAGGTGACCCGGTAGCCGGGCCAGCCCAGGCGCGCGAACACCACCTTGCCGCCCGCCGGCGCGCTCACCCGGACCCGGCTGGTGGTGTCGGTCTCCGAGATCGAGGTCGCCGTCGCGTTCTTGGTGGCCGACACCCGTCCGTTCACGGTAGAGATCGGCCCGTCGACGCGTTCGAGCACCGAGATGAACCGCTCGTGTCCCGGGTAGTCCACCCACTTCCAGCCCTCGGGTGCGGGCTGGTTCCGCGCGTCCGGGAACAGTGCCCGCTGCAACACGACCCGGTCGATCTTCATCAGGTCGGCCAGGTCGCGCCCGGTGGTCGGCTCGGGTGCGAACATGCGCCGCAACGCGTCCGGGCACACGCTGCTGTCCCAGCGCATGCACAGCAGCTCACCGAAATAGAAGTGGCCGGTGGGCGTGTAGCCGTTGACGTAGCTGAGCTCCAGGGATTTGGCGTAGTTGCCGAAAACCAGGGAACCGTAGGCACCTTCGAGGCTCTTGTCCCCCGACTGCACCAGCCCGCGCTCGGCGAGTTGCAGGGTGGTGCCAGGAAAGTCCGGGAACGCGGCCTGCGCCGCGGAGCGGTTGGTCGGCAGGTTCCAGGTCATCGGGGTCGGCTGCGCGGCGTTCACCTGCAGGTAGGCGATCGGGAACATCGCGACGATCGCCAGCACGCACGCCATGGCGGTGCCCTTGGTGCGGTCCAGCCAGAGCACGCCCGCCCCGAGCGCGACGACCGCCGCGACCGCGAGCACATGCCAGCCGACCTGGTGCGGGTCGGCGGAGAAGGTCCGCACGAACAGCAGGAAGATCAGCACGCCCGCCGCGATCGTCCGGTTCTTCAGATCCCTTGTGGTGGCGTAGCGCCCGAGCAGCACGCACACCAGCACCAGCAGCCCGATGGCCAGCATCGGCAGCACCCGGACCGGCCAGCGCAACGGTCCGATCGACCCCGGCCCTGCCGACCACATCAGCATCACGACCGCGAAGAGCACGACCCCGGTCAGCTCCCGCCAGGCCGTCCTGGCCCGCTGCCAGTCGATGAAGGCCAGCGCGGGAATCAGGAACCAGGCGATGTAGGTAACCGGCATCGGCTGCACGTACCCCCACCACGAGGTGAAGGCGGGCATCGCGCTCGGCAGGCTGGCGTTCAGCGACTCCGACCACGGCACCGTGAGGAACTGGTCGTTATTGATCTCCATGGTGCCGCGCCAGGTCACCTTGGCCGAGAGCATGCTCGGCAGGAAGGTCAGCAGCCCGGCCAGCCCGGCGCACCCGCCGACGATCGTCAGCCGCAGCACCGGCTGCCATTTGCGTTGGTACACAAGCTCGCCCACCGCGACCGCGAGCAGCATCAGCGCCGCCTCGACCGCGGGGAAGATGTACTGCGTGGAGATCGTCAGATAGAGATAGACGAACACCGGGATCGGCCCGCCCTGCCCGCGGGTGTAACGCACCGACGCGGCCCAGGCGTGCACCAGCCAGGCCGTGCCGGTGAGCGCGGTCATCCAGCTGGCCTCGTCGAAGAACAGGAAGAAGCCCGAGAGCGGGAACGCGATGCCTGCCACCGCCGACCAGGCGGGCCTGCCGCCGTAGGCCAGGCAGATGCGGTAGACGCCCAGCGCCGAGATGATCGCGAAGACCAGCTTCACCACGGTGGCGTAGAGCGCCATGTTGTCCACCGACGGCGCGATCAGATCGATCAGCAGCTGCGGCGGGTTGAACAGGCCCGCGTCGTCCATCGTATTGTTGCCCGACATCCACCGCTCGGGCACCAGCACCGGGAAGGTGCCGTCGCGCAACGCGCGACCGAGCCCGATCCACAGTCCGGTGTACTGGGATTCGGTGTCGTCGGTATAGAAGTGCCGCGCGTTGGCGAGCAGCACCGCGACATAACCGAGGAGCACGCCGACGACGGTGACCGCGCCCCAGCGGTAGACCTCACGGCGGGCACCGTCGCGCACGGGCGGCGCCGCGCTCGCCGGTTCGGACCCGGCATGCGCGGGCGGCTCGACCGAAGTAGCCGTGTTGACCTCGGCGGACCCGGGGAGCACCACCCTCGACACTGCGCTTTCCGTCACGAGTTCCAAACCCTACACAGCGGTGTGGCACTTGGCATCAGCCCGCCGCCGCGTCGATGATGGGGGGATGTGCAGCCCCGGAATCGGAAACCCGCATCATGTTAGAGTTCTGGACGGCTCGGGCCCTGCTGTCCCGCGGGAGCTACCGGCACGCACCGTCATCGAAAGTCGATCAAGCTGATGCCGATTCCGTCCACGCAGACGTCCCGTTCCGCGGCCGTACCGAACGGCCGGTCCGCCCGACCGCACGGGATCTCCGTCGTCGTGCCGATCTACCGGGGTGAGGACACCATCGGCGGCCTGGTCGCCGAGCTCCACGAGCTCACCCGCCCCGGCACCACCCCCGGCGGGGTCGCCTTCCAGATCGACGAGATCATCCTCGTGCACGATCACGGGCCCGATCGATCCGATGTGGTGCTGCAAGAGCTCGAGCGGGACTACCCCGAGGTGCGCACCCTCTGGCTCAGCCGCAATTTCGGCCAGGACGCGGCGACCATCGCGGGCATGTCCGCCGCGCACGGCGACTGGATCGTCACCATGGACGAGGACGGCCAGCACGATCCGCGGTTCATCGGCACCTTCCTCGACGCCGCGCTGACCGAACGCGCCGAGCTGGTCTATTCGAAGCCGAGCAACACCCGCCCGCACGGCTTCCTGCGCAACCTCACCTCGCGCGGGGCGAAGCTGGTGCTCGCGACGCTGTTCGCGTTCCCGGACTCCACCCGGTTCGAGAGCTACCGGCTGATCCGGGGCGCCATCGGCCGCCAGCTCGCCGAGGTCGCGTCCAACGGGGTGTACCTCGACGTCGCGCTCACCTGGGTGGTCGGCGCGGTCGCGCAGGTGCCGGTGGTGCTGCGCGCGGAGGGCCGCGAGGAATCCGGGTACAACTATCGCCGACTGTTCTCCCTGTTCTGGAAGATGGTGCTGTGCAGCGGAACTCGCGGCCTGCGCCTGGTCAGCATGCTCGGCGTGACGCTGGCGCTCGGCGGTGGGCTGCTGGCCGCGTACATCGTCTACGAGGCGCTCACCACCGACAACTGGGCGCCCGAGGGCTGGGCGTCGATGATCGTGGTGCTGCTGCTCGTCTCCGGTGCGATCCTGTTCTCGCTCGGTCTCATCGCCGAGTACCTCGGGGTGGCACTGCATATTCTGGTCGGCAAGCCGCTCTACCTGACCGTCGATTCACCGACACCGCGCCCGCAGACCGGCGCGGTCGAGCAACCCAACGACACCGCGACCGCCGCCGCACGGCCGCTGACCACCACTGCCAACAGGGGGAACGACCGGGTTGACCACTGACCGCATCATCTTCAGCCGCCCGTTCCGGGCCCGCCGCGAACTGGCCAACCTGGAGACCGTGCTCGGCTCCGATCACAGCCACGGCGACGGTCCGTTCACCGCGTCGGCGACCGCGAAGCTGAAGACCATCACCGAGGCGCCGCACGCGCTGCTCACCACCTCGTGCACCTCCGCGCTGGAGATGGCGGGCCTGCTGCTGGAACTCGGCCCCGACGACGAGGTGATCGTCCCGAGCTTCGCCTTCACCTCGACCGCGACCGCGATGGCGCTGCGCGGGGCGACCTGCGTGTTCGCCGACATCGATCCGGACACCGGCAATCTCGATCCGGAATCGGTGGCGGCCGCGCTCACCGAGCGCACCAAGGCCGTCGTCGTCATCCACTACGGCGGTGTCGCCGCGGACATGGAACGGCTGCTCGAGCTGGCCAACGCGCACGGCTTCGCCATCGTGGAGGACAACGCGCACGGGCTCGGCGGCCGCTGGCGCGGGCGCGCGCTCGGCACCCTCGGCGCGCTCGGCACGCTCAGCTTCCACGACACCAAGAACGTGCACTGCGGTGAGGGCGGCGCGCTGCTGCTCACCGACGAGATCCTGATGGCGCGGGCGGAGATCATCCGGGAAAAGGGCACCGACCGGGCCCGGTTCCTGCGCGGCGCGGTGGACAAGTACTCCTGGCAGGACATCGGCTCCAGCTACCTGCCCAGTGAGCTCAACGCCGCCGTGCTCGACGCCCAGCTCGACGAGTTCGCCACCATCCAGGCCGGGCGGCACCGGGTGTGGGACGCCTACGCCGCCGCGCTCCCGGAGTGGGCCGCCCGCAACGACGTTCGGCTGATGACCGTGCCCGCCGACCGCGAGCACACCGCGCACCTCTACTACCTGCGCACGCCGAACGAGGACCGCCGCGACGACCTGATCACCCACCTGCGCGGCAAGGGCATCGTGGCACCGTTCCATTACGTGCCGCTGGATTCCAGCCCGGCCGGGCTGAAGCTCGGGCGCACCCCGTATCCGTGCGTGCGCACCGCGCAGTTCTCCGGAACCGTTGTGCGCCTGCCGCTCTGGCCCGACCTCACCGACGAGCAGATCGCGCGCGTGGTCGAGGCGATCACCGAATTCACCGTCTGACGACCGGCCGCCCCGCACCGTGGCGGCGCTTGGCGGCCGGGCTCAAGCGTTGAGCACGTACAGCTTTTCGCGCCCGCCCGCGATGAGTGACCGCTGGGCGAGGCGGTCCGGGTAGCGCCCGAGGAACTCATCGAGGGTCGCCTCGGTGAACCGGTGCGCCTGCGCGCCGTCGCCCGCGTCGGTGAAACGCTGCCCGAGCAGCGCGAGCACCCGGTTGTCGCTGCTGGCCAGGTTGCGCACGGGTTCGGCGATGATCACCTGTTCGCGCGCCGCGGCCAGCATGCGCTCGAGCACCGGCGCGGGGTCGGGCAGGAAGTGATAGAGGCTGGCCTGCATGAGCACATAGTCCGCCGCGGGCAGCGGCGCGGCGGAATTCAGGTTCCAGACCTGTCCCTGCCCACCGGCCGCGGTGAGTGCGGCGACGAATCCGTCGTTGCGATCCAACCCGGTGTACTCGACCGACTTCTGCCGCAGATACCGGGTGTACAGGGTCGCCGGACCGCAGCACAGATCGACCACGCTCGCGCCGGCCGGCACGAGCTCCGCGACGGCGCGATACCGGGCGGCGTAGTGCCGCCCGTACAGCGCGCGCATCAGCAACTCGTAGACGGTGGCGTTGCGATAGATCAGGCTCGATCGCACCAAATACCCCTGGGGACAGAATCGGACAGCAACGTCAGCGTGGGATGCTACGGCGCGCGGCCGCCGCACGCACATGCGGGCGGTTCGAGCTGGTGAATTCGGCGGCGCGCGAACGGCTATCGGTCGCCGAGCACCGCGGCCGCGTCCTGTTCGGTGAGGATCTCGTAGGCGTCGGAGGCGCGGTTGTACCACCAGGTGTCCGGGCCCGGCTCGGGTCGGCCCGCCGCCTGCACCGCCCGGGTGGACGGGCGGTAGGAGGCGCTGCGCGCGATCTCGTCCACCACGTAGACCACGTCGGGCCGCTGGTCCGGGTCGAGGGCGCGCAGCGCCTCGGTCACGTCCTTGGGTTCCAGGCGCAATCCCTTGCGCACGCACACCGCCGCGACGGCGATGCAGTGGTCTCCGACCGCCAAACCGTACGCGACCTCCATGTCCACCGCGGTGATGTCGTTGAGCACGTCCACGATCGGCTGGCCGAACACCGGTCCCCGCCGGGTGTGGATGACGGTGTCCTTGCGGTCGATCAGCCAGTAGTCGCCGTCGGCGTCGCGCCGGAACAGATTCTCCGTCGGCATCCACGAGTCACCGGGCGCGAAGACACCGCGCAGCCCGCCCGCGGAGATGTCGACGCCCTCGGTCGCCTTGCCGATCAGCAGGCCGACCTCGTTGTCCGCGCAGCGACGAGCGTAACCGGCCTCGTCGGTCTGGATCTCCTCGGTGACCGGGTCGTAGGCGACCAGCTCCACCCGAGCGGTGCCCGGCACCGGCCTGCCCTTGCAGCCGCGCTTCGCGCCCTTGACGTTGGCCAGCACCACGTCGCCCTCGATGGAGGCATAGAACTCCACCACCCGCGCCGGTTCGAACTGTTCGGCCGTGCGCCGCCACAAACCGGCGGGCATTCCGGAGCCGATGAAAAGCCGGATCGGGTGCCACTGGGGGTTGGCAGTCGGCGAAGCCGACGGGGTGGGTGAATACGGCCCGGTGGGGAACACCTCGGCGTCGAGGATGTCGCGCATCATGGTCCAGGTGTAGGTGACCACCGTGACGCCGTAGCGGTGCACCTCTTCGGCGAACCGGGCCGGGTCCAGCGACCTGGCCAGCGCGATCCGGCTGCCGCCCGCGATCGCGCCGCCGAGGCTGACCAGCAGGCCCGACGAATGATGCAGCGGCGCAAGGCAGTACACCGTGTCCCTGCGGTTCAGGTCGGCGGTGGTCGCGGTGCCGAAGGCCGACAGCGCCCAGCGATGGTTGGTGATGTACTTGGTCTCCAGCCGGTCGCCGGTGCCGGTGACGAGCACGAACGCGAGCTCGCGGGCGAGCCCCGGGTCGGGCCGGTACCAGCCGGGCAGCTTCACCTGCGCCGGATCGATCTGCTCGAGGTCGATCACCCGGCCGTTGGCGGGCAGATCGAGTTGCCTCGCGTCGCCACCGCCGAGCACCAGCACCCTGGCGCCGGTCTCGGCCGCGTGCCGCAGGTTCTCCGGGTCCGCGACGACCGTGTCGACGCCGGTGAGCTCCAGCGCGCGAACGAGTTCACTGCCCGGCGCGAGCAAGACCGCCACGGCGCCGAGCCGCGACAGCGCGGCGACCGTCGCCAGCGCGCTCGGGCGGGTCTCCATGATCACACCGACCCGCATCGCCGGCCGGATGCCGACCGAGATGAGCCCGCGCACCACGTTGTCGATGCGCACGTTGACCGCGGCGTTGGTGTGCACCCGATCATCGAAGAGGAACAGGTCCTTCAGCGGCGCCCGCCTGCCCTGCTCGGCGATCAGCCTGCCGAGCGAGATCCTGGTGTGCGGCTGGATCATGCCGAGGCGGGTCAGCCGGGGCAACGCCCGCGCGGCCTCCCCCGCCAGCTCCACCGAGCCGCGCACAGTGTTGTTCGCGATGCCCTCCAGTGCCTTGCCGACGCCAGCGCCCGCCTCGGCCAGCGAGGCAGCGGTGTGCACCACGCGGGTGGCCGCCGAACGCGGCCGGTTGGTCTCGACCTGATCGACCATCGGATGGATCTCCGGCGGCAGCAAGGTATCTCGTTCGAGCCAGTCGACCCACTGCCGCACCAGCGGCCAGGTGTGGTTGGTCGCGGTGCTGCCCGCGACCAGACCGAAATGCCCGGCGACCAGCGTGGCCTCGTAGACCTCCGCGTTCGGCGCGGCGCGCACGATGCCGCGCACCGCACCGGGCTGACCGATGTCGTCCACCTCCCCGACGAACGCGAGGATCGGGCACTTCAGCTCCGCCAGCGAGACCGGATGGTCGCGAATCACGAAGCCGCCCAACATCAACCGGTTGTGCGCGACGAACTGCTTGAGCAGATCCGCGGCGGCGGGCCCGGCATAGCCGACCCAGCCGTCGCTGTTGAGGAACCGGCGCTGCCGCTCCTTCGGCAGCAGCGCCTCCCGGTCGTGCAGCTGGCGCAGGAAGTCGATTCTGGCCTTGGCCGTCTTCATCGGGTCGAGCATCTGGAAGCCGATCCGCACCATCGAATCGGTGATCGGCAGGCGGGTCACGACATGATCGGCCAGGAAATCAGCGACGTCGGAGACCATCCCGTAGGGCAGCCCGAACGGCATGCCCGCGACGATGTCGACCGGACTGCCGAAGGTCACGATGCTCTGCACGCCCTTGCCGTACCGGTAAGCGGCGACCTGGTAGGCGAACATGCCGCCCTGGGAGTACCCCATCAGGTGCACGCTGCTGCCGGTCGCCTCGGTCACCGCGTCGATCGCGCTGCTCACCGCGAGCACGTGGTCGGCGAGATCGCGCTCCCAGCCGCCCTCCTCCTTCGCGGGGGAACCGAAATCGACCACCCAGCAATCGATTCCGCCGCGATGCAGGATGCCGACGGCACCGTCCTCCGCGTTGACGTCCCAGATGTCGGCGTTCACCATCAGCGGTGGCACGAGCAATACGACCGGCCGGTCCGGGGTGGTGTCGTCGGGGAAGTAGTGCCGCAATCGGTACATGCGCCTGCGCTCGACCACCTCGAAGGGGGACGACTCGACATCATGGGTCAACCCGCCGAAGCGGATGACCTCGAGGCCGTTCTGCGCGGTCGCCATCAACCGCTGCACCGACCCGACCAAATCCTTCGCGCTGAACTTCACAATCGCTCCTGGCCCTACCCTAGAACGTGGCACACAAGATCGGCGCACTCCGCCGAAAAGGAGTCCCTTCCGGTCCCCGAGAAGTACGCCGACAACATGTTCAGTCGAGCTTCCCACATCACGTGTCCATTATGTGGCTGCTGTGACCCGATCCATGTCCGCGCGGGCTCGGTCGCGGTGCGGGAGGGTAGCTATCGGCGGGCCCGCTGTCCGCCGATTCACCGTTCGCGCGCACACCGTTATCCGGCGTTGTTTCGATCGCTCGCGTGTCGTGACCATCCGCGCCGCGGCACGGACATCTGCGATATTTCGCTGCGCGGGCCGCACCGCCGGGACTAAACTCGTGCCGTCTGGAACACACTGTCGTGTAAGACATTTCGCTCGATCAATCCAGTTTCGCGGGTTTCCTGCCCGCCTATTCGTGGTGCAGTAAAGCCGTTTCGCGCTCATCGTATCGGTGCCCTATCTCTCGGGGAGGACCACGCATGACCATCGAAATGCCAGTCCACGCGGAAAACAACGTCCGCAAGAGCCTCAGCACCTCCGCCGCCGCCAATCTGGCGCACACCACCAAGTCCGAACCGCAGATGCAGGGCATCAGCTCGCGCTGGCTGACCCGCATGCTGCCATGGACGCAGGTCAACGGCGGTGTGTACCGGGTCAACCGGCGGCTCACCCATACCCTCGGCAACGGCGAGGTGGAATTCAGCGTCGACGGGTCACGGGCACGCGTGATCCCTTTGGAACTCCGCGAACTCCCACCGCTGCACGATTTCGCCGACGAGGAGGTGCTGGCCGGCCTCGCCGAACGATTCGAGCAGCGCGACCTGGCTCCCGGCACCGTCGTCGCTGAATTCGGTAATCCGATGCATCAGGTCGTGCTCATCGTGCACGGAAAACTGAGCAAACTCGGCTCCGGTGAATACGGCGAGCAGACCAAACTCGGCATGCTGGCGGGCGGCGATTTCTTCGGCGAACAAACGCTTACCGACCCGGATGCCATTTGGCCCGCCACCGTCAAGACCGTCACCCGGACCACGGTTCTCGTACTTTCCCGCCAGGCCGCCCAAGAGGTAGCCGAGAACGCGCCCGAGCTGCGCAGGCAACTGCAACGCGCCGCCGCCGCGTCCGCGCGGCCGCAGAACGCCAAGGGCGAGGCCGATATCGAGGTCGCCTCGGGGCACAGCGGGGAACCACTGCTCACCGGCACCTTCGTCGACTACGAGACGACGCCGCGGCAGTACGAGTTGAGTCTGGCGCAAAGCGTGCTACGCGTACACACCAGAGTCGCCGACCTGTTCAACGACCCCATGAACCAAATCGAACAACAACTCCGACTCACCATCGAAGCCCTCTACGAACGCCGCGAAAACGACCTCGTCAACAACCCCGACTTCGGCCTACTCCACAACTGCGACCTCAAACAACGCATCACCACCGAATCCGGCCCACCCACCCCCGACGACATGGACGAACTACTCAGCATGCGCCGCAGCACCAAACTCTTCCTCGCACACCCCAAAGCCATCGCCGCCTTCGGCCGCGAATGCAGCAAACGCGGCCTCTACCCCGACCCCATCCACATCGACGGCCACCGCGTACCCGCCTGGCGAGGCGTACCCATCCTCCCCTGCGGCAAAATCCCCGTCACCGACACCGCCACCACCTCCATCCTCGCCATGCGCACCGGCGAAAAAGACCAAGGCGTCATCGGACTACACCAAACCGGCATACCCGACGAATACGAACCAAGCCTCAACATACGATTCAAAGGCATCGACGACCAATCCATCATCTCCTACCTCGTCAGCTGCTACTACTCCGCAGCCGTCCTCGTACCCGACGCACTCGGCATACTCGACAACGTCCTAGTCGCCCGGCGCGCCGACTGACGGGGTGATGAGCGATGTCCGTGTTCTCCCGCGCCGTGGCACCGCCGGCCACCCACGAGGTCGCCGCCGCCGTCACCGCGCTGCTCTCCGGCCTCGGCGCACTGGCTCCGCAGGTCCTGCCGCGCGGGGCTCCCGAACCACCGGCCACTCCCCCGGACATGGGTGATCCGGTTCTCGCGCAAGGTGATTCGCGCGCAGCTCCGCTGCGACTCCTCGGACCTACCGGTCTCGGCACCGTGGGACTGCGCACCAGCCGTAGCGTGGCCGACGTCATCTCGTCCACCGGTGCGGCACCGCCGGTGGTCGTCGGCGCGATCGCGGCCGCCACCACCGACGCACCGCTCGCGGACCGGGTGCGAGGCGTGATCCCTTCCGGTCCAACCGGATTGGGCACCGGGTCGGTGCGGCGCACGGTGACCGAGGACCGAATCCCGCCGCTGTACTGCCCGCCACCGCTGCGCGACGACCCGGAGCTGGCCGCCGCCGTCAACGACGGCATCGTGCTGTGGGCCAAGGCGATCGGGCTCTACGAAGGACGGCTCGACGAGTTGCACAACGCCGATTTCGGCCGCCTGATCATGCTGGCGCACCCGGACTGCGACGACCCGGACCGATTGCTCGCGGCCGCCAAATGCGCGGTCTCGGAGTGGTCGGTGGACGACTACTACTGCGAGGAGGACGCCGACGACCGAGCCCCCGACGGCACACCGTCGAGTGCCGAAGCCGAACTGGGGCCGCGACTCGAACTAGCCGCGGCCGCAATGGATCCGGTACATCTACCCGTGCGCTACGCGGCCCAGCTCGAACAGGCACTCGAGGCGGACCCGATCCTGCGCGCGTTCCGCACCTCGTTCGAGCACCTGGGGCACTACGCCTCCGCCGCCCAGCTGGCCCGGCTGCGCACCGAGATCGCGGGATGGTTCATCGCCCTCGGCGCGGAGGCGGGCTGGCGCGGCGCCGGACGGATGCCTCCGGTGTGGGAGTACCTCACCAACCGTCAACCGCACAGCTTCCTACCGTGCATGGCGCCGACCGACGCGGTCGGCGGCTATGAGGTACCCGCCGCCGAATACGCCGATCCGCGGGTCCGCCGGGTCGTCACCACGGCGGCGCTCGCCTCCCAAATGGTCAACGATCTGTATTCGATGGCGCGCGAGGACCTTTCGAACGGTAGGGAGTTCAACCTGCCGACGGTCCTCGCGGCCGAGGAGAACTGCTCCCGGCGCGACGCCGTGCTGCGCACGGCCGAGGTGCACGACGAACTCGTGCACCGGTTCGAGGCCGAGGCGGCGCCGCTGGCCGCCGCGGGCTCGCCCGAACTGCGCCGCTTCCTCGGCGGCATCTGGGCCTGGATGGGCGGAAATCGCGCCTGGCATGCCGACAGCAAGCGCTACAACGACGCCTGAAACATCCGAAAAACGCTGTACCGCACTGTGAGCCCTACCGCGACCAGAGGGGATGATCTCGCATGACCACGCTCAATCCGCACACCGATGCCGTGCTGCGCACCACCTACCAGAAGTCGGTCGCCGCGTACTGGAACAACAACCCCAACGACGACCGGGTCAACACGAAACTCGGCGAGGTGGACGGGCTTTACCACCATCACTACGGCATCGGCGCGCCCGATCTGTCCGTACTGACCGGACCGGAGGAGAACAGGCAGGAACGCATCGTCAAGGAGCTGCACCGGTTGGAGACCGCGCAGGCCGACCTGCTGCTCGACCACCTCGGCGACATCCGGCCCGGGGACCGGCTGATGGACGGCGGGTCCGGCCGCGGCGGCACGAGCTTCATGGCCAACCAGCGGTTCGGCTGCGCGGTCGACGGGGTCACCATCTCCGAATATCAGGTGCGCTTCGCCAACGAGCAGGCCGCCCAGCGCGGCGTCGCCGAGAAGGTGCGGTTCCATTTCCGGAACATGCTCGAGACCGGGTTCGAGCCGTGGTCCAGACGCGCCATCTGGACGAACGAGACGACGATGTACGTCGATCTGTTCGAGCTGTTCCACGAATTCGCCCGGCTGTTGGAACCGGGCGGCCGCTATGTCTGCATCACCGGCTGCTCCAACGATCTCACCGGCGGGCGCTCGTCGTCGGTCAGCTGGATCGACGCGCACTACGGCTGCATGATCCATCCGCGCAGCGAGTACTTCCGCGCAATGGCCGACAACGGCCTGGTGCCGATCGCGGTCACCGACCTGACCGCGGCCACCATCCCCTACTGGGAACTGCGCACCGAATCCGAGCTCGCGACCGGCGTGGAGCAGCCGTTCCTGACCGCGTACAAAGAGGGCAGCTTCCAATACCTGCTGATCGCCGCCGATAAGGTAGGCAGGTGACCAACTCTGCCGACCAGCCGCTGACCGACCGCGAGGCCCTGCTCGTCGAGCTCGTCGACGACGCGGGTCACGCGGTCGGGACGTGCTCGGTGGCCCTGGCCCACCAGGCGCCGGGCCGGCTGCACCGCGCGTTCTCGGTGCTGCTCTACGACGCGCAGGGGCGGGTGCTGCTGCAGCAGCGGGCCGCGGTGAAGACCCGCTTCCCTTCGCAGTGGGCGAACACCTGCTGCGGACATCCGGCCCCTGGCGAGCCGGTCGAGACGGGGGCGGCGGTTCGGCTCGCGCAGGAGCTCGGCTTGGCCGCGCCGCTCACCGAGGTCGGCGTCTATCGCTATCACGCCGAGGACGCGGCCACCGGTCGCGTCGAATTCGAATGGGACCACGTGCTGGTCGGCAAGCTCACGACCGGGACGCCGCGCCCGGACCCGGCCGAGGTCGCCGACTACGCCTGGATTCATCCGGAGGCGTTGCGCGAGCGGATGATCGCCGAACCCGGCAGCTATACGCCGTGGCTGGCGGGCGTCCTTGCCACGGCCGAGCGGGCGATCACTGGAACGTCGCCGAGCTGAGCCTGCCGACGCCGGTGCGCAGCCCGGGACCGAGACAGCCGCCGATCATCTCGGGGGTCAACATCTCGTAGTCCGCCGTGATCCGGACCGTGCTGCCCTGCCCGAGACCGGCCACCACCGCCAGCGGGCCGACCGTCGGCTGCTGCAAGGTGACCGGCCACGGGCCCCACAGCCTGCTCGTCTCCCCGTTCGACCACACCACGTCGACGGTGATCGGGCCGTCCGCGGGACGCAGGCAGTCCGAACTCGCGATGTGCGTGCCCGTGAACGTGCCGCCGGTGATGCCCTCGGGTCCACCGGAACAGTCCCGCAGCACGCCGACCGAGGTGAAGGTCAGCGTTCGCGGTGCCATGCCGATCGCGCCGTCGACGGCGGTCCAGCGAAAATCGCCGCTCGCGCAGGCGCCCGCCGGCGGGAGCGCGGCCGCCGGACCCGGGGCGAACGGCACGAGCAACGTGGCGGACAACGCCGCCGTCACGGTGATCTTGCGGAGCAGCAACACTGTGACACCTCTTCTCGCCGGGCGGACCCCGCAGAGCGACCGCGCACGCGGGTCGCGGAACGGATGGACCTCGCAGGAACGGTGGAGCACGAGCATGACGAGAATCTCATACCGTCCCTGCGGTTCTTGTCCGTGCCACACGAGATCGCGTTGACCAGCACAAATGGACACACATATGTCGATGCGCATATCTACGTATAGACATGTCGTCAACCCTGAGAGAAATCATAGGAACGGCACAGGCTACGACCAGGTCGGTCTTGCATTCTGGGTGTCGTAGCAGTCGCCGGCCAAGTGAGGTGCGCAATGGTTGAAGTCGAGGTCACCGGTACGACCGTGACGATCCAGGTGCTCGGAGGGCATCAGGTGCTCGCGCTACGTGAGCAGATCACCTTCGATCTAGCCGACATCACGGCGGTCACCAAGGCCGAGGTCGACCTGCGTCCGCCGTGGCTACGTACGCCGGGCACCTTCTTCCCCGGCGTCATCGCCGCGGGCACCTTCCGAGGCAAGGGCCGTAAAGAGTTCTGGGACACCAGGTTCGACGGCCGCGCGGTGCGCATCGAGCTCACCGGCGCCGCGTTCACCAGGATCGTGATCGACGTGGACGACCCCGACGCCGTCCTGCATCTGCTACAGACCGCAGTCGCGGCATAACACTCCCCCTCCCCCGATGCCCCGCCCGCCTCTCCGCGCGCGGGGCATCGTCGTGCGCAGGGCCGGTCGCACCGCCTCAGCGCACCGAATCGCCGAACGAACGGAGTAGTCCCGCATAGGGTTTGGGCGGCGGCGCGGCGAACTCGCCCCGGCCCGACTTGCGCAGGCCCATGGTGAGCAGCGACTGCACGGTCAGCGTGGCCGCCGCGACACCGTCTACCACCGGCACCCCGAGTTCGCCCTGGATGTCCGCGCACAGGCGCGCCATCCCGGCACAGCCGAGCACGATGGCGTCGCACCCGTCGACCTCGACCGCCGTGCGGCAGGCCTCGACAACGATCTTGCGCGCGTCCGGATCCGCGTCCAGGGCGAGCACGGGTAGCTCACAGGCGTGGATGCCGAGGCAGAATCGTTGTCGCCCATAGCGTTCCACCAGGTCCGCGGCCCGGCCGACGGTGCGGTTCAGCGTGGTCACCACGCTGAACCCGCGGCCGAGATGACTCGCCGTCGCCATCGCGGCCTCGGCGAGCCCGATCACCGGCCCGCGGGCCAGCTCCCGGGCGGCGTCCAGGCCGGGATCACCGAAGCAGGCCAGCACGTAACCGTCGACGCCGTCGTCCTCGCCGCGTCGAATGGCGGCGAGAATGCCTGGGACGCTGAGGGCTTCGTCGTAGTGACTCTCGATCGACGCGGGCCCCATCGCGGCGGTCACCGCGTCGAGCACGGTGCCCGGCGCGATCACCGCTCGCGCGCACCGCTCGATACCGTCGGTCATCGCCCGCGTCGTGTTCGGGTTGATCACCCGGATGCGCATCAGGCGGGCACCTCCCGCGCCGCCGGGCTCGGCCGGGCGGCCAGCGCGTAGTAGACGGCGAAGCCGAGCGCGCAACCGATGAACCAGCTGTACTGCGCGGCCGTGTACATCCCTGGCACCCCCTTGGCCAGCACCGGGAAGACCGCCACCAGCGCGCCGACCACGGTCGCGAGCACCGCGACGGGGTTGTATCCCCCGCGATACCAATACCTTCCGGACTCCGACATGCTGAACAGATCGGCCACCACCACGTGTTGCCTGCGCACCAGGTAGTAGTCGGCGATCAGCACGCCGAACAGCGGGCCGATGAACGCGCCGAGCACCTCGAGCGTGTAGTGGATCACCTCGGGGTTGTTGTACAGATTCCACGGCGTGATCAACACCGAGCCGACCGCGGCGATCATGCCGCCCGCCCGCCAGCTGATCCGCTGCGGGCGCACGTGGGAGAAGTCGAACGCGGGCGAGATGAAGTTCGCCACGATATTGATGCCGATGGTGGCGATGGTGAAGGTCAAGGCGCCGAGCAGGATCGCGAACGTGCTGTCGATCCGCGCGACCGTCGCCACCGGGTCGGTGATCAGCTCGCCGTATACCGGCACCGTCAACGACGCGGTGATCACCACCAGCAGCGAGAACACCAGGAAGTTGAGCGGAAGGCCGAGCAGGTTACCCCGGCGCACGGCGGCGAAAGTCTTTCCGTAGCGGGAGAAGTCGCCGAAGTTCAGCATCGGACCGGAGAAGTAGGACACCACAAGCGCGATCGCGCCGAGCATCACCGGTACCGAGTCCCAGCCGGTGTAGGTCACCGCACCGAGGTTCAAATCGATGGCGCCCCAACCGGCTTCGGCGATGAGGTACCCGCAGAGCAGGAACATCACCACGTAGACCGCCGGTCCGCAGAAGTCGATGAACTTGCGGATGGCCTCCATCCCGCGCCAGAACACGCACGCCTGCACGACCCACAGCGTCAGATAGCTGCCCCAGCCAAGCAACGAGAGGCCGAGGAAGCCGTAGTCGTCGGTCACGGCATAGGGCGCAAGGCTCGGAAACAGCTTCACCAGCACGACATCCAGGGCCGCCGAGGCGAGGAACGTCTGAATTCCGTACCAGGCCACCGCGATCAGACCTCGGATGATCGCCGGGATGTTCGCGCCGAGCACGCCGAACGCGCTGCGGCACATGACCGGATAGGGCACGCCGGTCACCTGGCTCGGCTTGGCCACCAGGTTGCAGAACACGTACACGATGCCGATGCCGATCAGCAGGGCCGCGAGCACCTGCCAGCTGGCCAGGCCCAGTGCGAACAGACTGCCCGCGGTGACGTAGCCGCCGACGCTGTGCACGTCCGACATCCAGAACGCGAAGATGTTGTAGGCGCCCCATTTCTGTTCGCGCAGCGGCGCGAGATCGGCGTTGGTCAGGCGCGGGTGATACTCGGCGGGCAGGGCGTGCTCGGGTGTCGCGGGGCGAGCGGGCGGCACGAGCAACGGTGCCGCCGGGACGAGTGCGTCGGTCATGATGCGATTCCCATCCGGGGTGGATCTGCGATCGCTCCGACGGTAGGAAGCGGCTGTTGCCCGGCCGTTGCGGTGTTATTTCCCGGCTATTGCGCGGCAGATATATCTTCCGGCGCGAGCAGACCGGTGTCGGTCGGCAACGTCGCCAGCACGCTCTCCAGCCTGCGGTGATGCCGCTCGGCGAGGCCGAGCAGGCGGTCCACGTCGCGGGCCAGGAACGCGTCGAGCAGCAGGGCATGATCGGTGTGCAGCCGGATCCGGTCCGCGCGGCCGATGTGCACCATCGATTGCACCGGCTCGGTGACATTCCACGCCGATTCCAGCATGTGCAACAGCCGGAACATGCGCGAGGGCCGGGTCAGCGCGATGTGGAAGTCGCGGGAGCGGCGATGATAGGCGGCCGAGTCGTCGTCCCGGATCGCCTGTTCCAGCATGGTGTTCACCGCGAGCAGCTCGGCACGGTCGTCCGCGTCGGCATTGCGCGCGGCCGCGGCCAGCGCGGCGTTCTCCAGGGTCTCGCGCACGATGTACATCTCGCGCAATTCGGCGGCGGTCAGCTGGGCCACGACATAGCCGCTGTGCGGCTGATGGGTGACCAGCCCCTCCCCGATCAAGGTCTTGAGCGCCTCCCGGACCGGGATGTGACTCACGCCGAACAGTTCAGCCACCTCGCGCAGCGGGATGGCGGTGCGCGGCGGCACCGCACCGTCGAGAATTACCCGGCGCAGCTCGCCGAGGATCACCTGCGGGCGGCCCGGGCTATCGGCGACCAGCCGCGCGAGCAGCGCCGAACGTCGTCTCGGGGGCATGCGAACACGCTAGAGCAGCTATGTTGCGATCTCGGTCGGCATTGTGACGCCCAGGAAACGGATGCGTGCGACGGGCACCGGACCCGGCGGCCGGGGTGTGCGGGCGCGCGGATCGGGCATGCGATCCTGGAATCGGTCCGTACAACAGAGAGTTTCCGATGACGGTTTCGGCAGCACAGTTCGTAGATCGCCGGTTCGCGACCCTGGTCGCCGAGTTCGACCGGCTCTTCCGCAGGCCCACCGACGGCGGCGGCGCGCTGGCGGTGTATCTGCACGGCGAACCCGTGGTCGACGTCTGGGCCGGGTTCGCGCGGCCCGGCGTGCCATGGGCCGAGGACACGGTGGCCATGGCCTTCTCCACCGGCAAGGGCGTGGCGAGCACGCTGCTGCATCGCCTCGCCGAGCGCGGCCTGCTGGACTACGACGAGCGGGTCAGCACGTACTGGCCCGAATTCGGTGCGGCGGGCAAAGACCGGATCACCGTGCGTGAATTGCTCACCCACCGAGCGGGTCTGCACCGGCTGCGGGACCTGCTGCCCGGACCGGTCGACCGCTTCTTCGACGACGCGGCGGTGACCGAGGCCCTGGCCGCGGCGACGCCGGATCCGCGGCGGCTGAGCACCAGCGGCTATCACGGAATCACGTTCGGGCACTTGGTCGCCGAGCTGGTGCGCCGGGTGAGCGGGGCGAAGTTCACCGACCTGCTGCGCACCGAAATCGCCGAACCGCTCGGCGCCGAAGAACTCTGGTTCCGGGTGCCACCGAACGAGCGCGAACGCATCGCGACCAACTTTCCCCGACTCACGGTCGCGGGCCTGAGCTGGGAGAACAGCCGCAGGCTCGCCAGCAGGACCAGGTTCGCGGCCGCCATGGACACCACCCCGAACGGGTTCGCGGAGCTGATCGCCGATCCACGCCTGCATGATTCGGTGATGCCGGGTGTGAACGGCGTCTTCGCCGCCCGCGCACTCGCGCGGCTCTATGGCGCGCTCGCCAACGGCGGTACCCTCGACGGATTTCAGCTGCTGCGCCCCGAGACCATCGATACGGTCGCCGAACGTCAGATCTTCACGCCCGATTACGTTCTCGCCCTGCGTATCCCGTGGGCGCTCGGGTTCCACGGGGTGCCGATGAAGCCGTCCAAGGCCGAACCGATCTCGGCCTTCGGCCATTTCGGCCTCGGTGGGTCCGGCGGCTTCGCCGACCCGGCCACCGGTCTCGGGCTCGCCTTCGTCACCAACCGGCTCGGCAGCAGGGTCACCCCGCTCGGCGACGCCAGGTTGGCCCGCCTCGGCGCGCTGGCGCACAACCTCGCCAAAGGCTGAGCCCGCGGTGTTGCCCGCCCGGTGGGCGCGTTCGTTCCGCACCCGAATTCGTTCGACGTATCGGAAAAATGACCGAAGATTCGTGGGAGGAATCGGGTCCGGGGTGGCAGCATGTGCGGCATGGAGTTGGTCGGGATGGAACGGGTCGAGGCTGCCGCGGCATTGCTGGCGCCGGTGATGCGCCGGACGCCGGTGGTGACCTCACGGGTGCTCTCCGAGCGGGTCGGCACCGAGGTGCTGCTCAAGTGCGAGAACCTGCAGCGGACCGGATCGTTCAAACCGCGCGGGGCCTACAACCGGATCGCCAATCTGCCCGCCGAAGACCGGGCGCGCGGCGTGGTGGCGGCGAGCGCGGGCAATCACGCGCAGGGTGTGGCCTGGGCGGCCTCCTCGCTCGGCCTCACCGCGACGGTGTTCATGCCGGTCGGCGCTTCGCTGCCGAAGTTGGCCGCCACCAAGGCCTATGGGGCCGAGGTGCGCCAGGTCGGCGAGACCATCGAGGACTCACTCGACGCGGCACAGGAATTCGCCGAACGCACCGGCGCCACACTGATCCATCCGTTCGATCATCCGGACATCGTGGCCGGGCAGGCGACCGTGGCGCTCGAGATCCTCGACCAGATCCCCGAGGTGGGCACGGTGCTCGTGCCCACTGGCGGCGGCGGACTGATCGCCGGGGTCGCGGTGGCCCTGCACAAGCTCGCGCCGCACGTCCGAGTGATCGGCGTGCAGGCGGCGGAGGCGGCGGCCTGGCCGGGGTCGCTGGCCGCTGGCAAGCCGGTCCGGGTCGGGCGGATGTCGACGATGGCCGACGGCATCGCGGTCGGACAGCCGGGGCAGGTGCCGTTCGCCCACGTCGCCGCGCATGTCTCGACGATGCTGACCGTCGACGAGGACTCGCTGTCCAAGGCGCTGCTGCTCTGTCTGGAACGCGCGAAGCTGATCGTGGAGCCCGCGGGCGCGGCGGCGGTCGCGGCGCTGATGAGTTGCGCCGCGAGCGATCTGGACCTGGACCTGAGCCGCCCGGTGTGCGCCATCCTGTCCGGCGGCAATATCGATCCGCTGCTGCTCACCCGGTTGATCGGCCACGGGTTGAGCGCGGCGGGCCGCTATCTCGCGGTGCGCGTGACGATCGCGGACCGGCCGGGCGGCCTCAGCGCGCTGCTCGCGGTGGTCGGCAAGACCGGCGCCAGCGTGGTGGACGTCGCGCACTCGCGCACCGGCACCTGGTTGGCGCTCAACGAGGTCGAGGTCTCGCTCACCCTGGAGACCCGCGGCCACGCACACCGCGACGACGTCCTCACCGCACTCACCAACGCGGGCTACTCCGTTCGGGTCGAGGACTGACCCCGGCACGGCGGTGTCGCCGCCATCTCACGAGATGGCGGCGACACCGGCGGTGGACGGCCTCAGGATCGAGAGGCACTGCCACCTAAGGGGTTCGACTCATTCCGCACGGCGAGGCAGCACATCACTGGTCGAGTAGGTCTGCATCGCGTCGGCGATCGCACCGGTGTTGTCGGTCAACGCCTTGTCACTGACGTTGGCCGTGGTGTCGCAGGACCGGTGGTAGCACGGATCGTAGGGCCGACCGGCCTGACCACCGAACTGCCGCTGTTCCTGCTGGGTCTTGATGCCCTCGGCACCGGTGAACAGGCCACCGACCGCGATGCCCACCCGCATGAACGGGCCGTAGTCCGACCGTCCGTCGAGCGCGGCGCGGCCGTACGCGAGCCCCTTCGACGTGAAGTAGCGAATGAAGTTCTGTTCGATCTGCGCCGATCCGGCGGGCCCCTGCCTGCCGTCGTAGATCTTGTAGGCGTAGTTCGTCGACCCGATCATGTCGAAGTTCAGGTAGAGCGCGATCTTGTTGCGGTTGGCCTGAGAAAGGTTGTTCACGTAGAACTTCGAGCCGACCAGGCCGAGTTCCTCGGCGCCCCACCAGGCGAAGCGGACCTTGTTCTTCGGCGTGGACGAGGCCATCTGCAACGCGATCTCGAGCAGCGCCGCGCTGCCGGAACCGTTGTCGTTGATGCCTGCACCCGCACGCACGGAATCGAGGTGCGCACCGGCCATCACGACCTTGTCCGGGTTGCCCTGCGGGGAATCCGCGATCACGTTGTGCGTGGTGGCGGGCAGCGCCTCGGTGTCGGTCTTGAGCCGGACCACCGAGTTCGGCTGGCCGGCAAGTTCTTTGCCGACAGCGTAGCTGGCGGCGACGACCGGCACGGTGATGCCCTTCTCGTCGAGCGCCTCGGTGAAGGCCTCGGTCCGGCCCGGCTGGCCCTCGTTGAAGATGATCACGCCGGACGCGCCCGCGGCCTGGGCATTACGCGCCTTGTCCGCCGCGGTGCAGGTGCCGCGCTGCAGGAGCGCGATGTTGCCGCGGGTGAACTTCGCGAAATCGGTTGCCTCGCAACCGGAGCTCGAGGCGTTCGCCTCGCCGCGCGGCGAGAGCGTCAGATCGACGCCCTGCACCGGCGCCTTCGCCTCGCCCGAGCCCGAGTAGGTCAGGGTGGCGAAGTCACCGAGCTGACTGCGGTCGGCCGGGGTCGCCTTGTACGCGGTGGCGCCCGAGGAAACCCGCTCCAGCACGGCTGTCGTCCGCTCCCGGAAGGTCTGGAAGGTGAACGGCTGCAAGGTCACCTGGTAGCCGGCCTTGCGCAGTTCACCGGCCACATAGTCGCGCGAGGCGTTGTACCCGGCGGTGCCCGCCGCGCGGGTGCGGCCGTTGGCGTTGGCGATGGCCTGGAATCGGTCCAGGTGCTGCTTGACGGCGGGGGCCTTGATCGAGTCGGCCAGCCGCGCTTCGGGCGGTGCGCCGGGTTCGGCGTAGGCCGAACCCATCAGTGCGAGTGAGAATACGACGGGCAGAGCAGTGGCCGCGGCGATAACGCGACCGGCCCTGTCCCGGGGGAAGATGCGGGGCATATCGGCTCCTCCAGAAGGGATGGGTGAATCCCGGATGGTCGGAGATTAAGCCGATGCGTCACTGTGCTGAAACCCCAGTTGTCAGTGGGGAAAGCGGCTGCGTACCAGAACTTCCCGCCCGTGCCGACCGGACGCGAACGCGCCCGGTCGGCCCCTCATCGGGCAGTGCTCAGCACTTGCGCTTGTAGAAGTACTTCGAGTTGGCCGCCATGTCGGCCTGAGTGATGGCGATCATGTCGGTCTGGATCGTGCGGGTAACCGGCTTGCCCTCGATCGCGGCGACCGCCTGGTCGACGCCCTTGGCCCCGATGCCCGCCGGGTCCTGGGCGATAAGGGCTTGCACGGTACCGGCTTTGAGGTCCTCGACCTGCTTCGGGCTGGCGTCGAAGCCGACCAGCTTCACCTGACCGAGCTTGTTCGCGTTGCGCAGGCCGGTGGCCGCGCCCTCGGCCGAGCTCAGGTTGGTGGCGAAGATGCCTGCGAGATCGGGATGGGCGGCTAGCGTCGCGGTCACGATCGAAGCCGCCTGTGCCGCTTCGTTGTTGTTGTACTGCACGCCGAGTGAGGTGATGCCGGGGAAGCTCTTGACCGCCTCCTCGAAGCCCTGCGCGCGGGCGTCGGTGGTGGACGTGCCCGCCTTGGTGTTGATCACCAGCACCGGTCCCTTGTCCCCCACCAGCTTGGCGAGGGTCTGCGCCGCGAGCGCGCCGCCCTTCTTGTTGTCCGACGAAATCGACGACAGCGCAACGGAAGTGTCGTCGAGCGCGGTGTCAACCTCGACGATCTTGATGCCCGCGTCCTTGGCCTGCTTGATCGGATTGGCCATGGCGGTGGCATGGGTCGGCGCGATCAGGATGCCGCCGGGCTTGTTCGCCACCACGCCGGTGAGCACCGGCGTCTGCGAGCCGGCGTCGAACTTGGTCGGCGCCTGCGTGTCCAGCCGATAGCCGAGCTTCGCGGCCTGCTCCTGCGCGCCGCACTGCATCGAAATGTAGAACGGCTCGTCGGCGACGCCGGGGATCAGCACCAGCTTCTTGCTGTCGCCGCTGCCCGAATTGCTCACCTGCCCACTGCAACCCGCCAGCAGCGCGCCGACCGACACCATCGCGCCGATCACCACCGCGGTCCGCTTCGCCACCCTCATTCGGCTACCTCCGCCATTTCCGTTGTTGCCATACCTATTTCCGATCCCGGGCCCGGCGCCGCAACTGGTCGAACCAGACCGCCGCGACGAGCACCACGCTCACCGCGATGGGCTGCCAGAACACCGGCACCTGCGCGATGACGAACCCCTTCTTCAGCACCGAGGGAATGAACACGCCGATCACCGTGCCGACGATGGACCCGACCCCGCCGAACAGGCTGGTGCCGCCGATCACCACGCCCGCGATGGCGTCGAGGTTGTCGGTGGTGTGGCCGCCGATCGTGGTGGTGCCGAAGTAGGCCAGGTTCATGAACCCGGCCAGCCCGGCCAGCACCCCGGTGAGCAGGTAGACGGTGATCAGGTGCCGGGTGACCGCGATGCCGGAGCGGCGCGCGGCCTCCTCGTTGGAGCCGATGGCGTAGGTGTAGCGGCCGAAACGGGTGGTGTGCAGGACCCAGGCGGCGAGCACGGTGACCAGCGTGGCGACCAGCACCAGGTTCGGCACGCCGCCCAGTGTGGTGCCGAAACCCAATGTGTTGCGCAGCTTTTCGGGCACCGTACGGGTATCGACCCCGCCGGTGATCAGCTGGGCGGCACCGAGGGCGGCGCCGAACGAGCCGAGCGTGACGATCAGCGGCGGAATCTTGGCCTTGGCCACCAGGAGGCCGTTGACCAGCCCCCAGGCGCCGCCGCCGACCACCGAGAGCAGGAACCCGATGCCGATGATGCCCCAGCCCGCGTTGGTGGCGTCCTGGTCGGGGCTGAGCGCCTCCATTGCCTTGGCGCCGATCACCCCGGCGAAGATCAGTACCATGCCCACCGACAGATCGATGCCGGAGGTGATGATCACGAACGTCATGCCCACCGAAAGCACCAGCAGCACCGAGGTTTCGATGAGCAGCGTCTGAAAGGTGAAGCGGGTGGGGAACGCATCGGGGCGCAGCACACTGAACACGATGCACAGCGCGACGAGCACCACACCGATCCATACCGTGCTCGCGCCCATGATCCGTTGCAGGACAGTGCGTTGCGGCAGATCTACCGCGCCGTTGCCGGTCGCCTCGGTGGCGACCTCCGGGGAACCGCCGGAGCGCGTCATGCCGCTTCCTCCTGTGACAGCGCGCCGGTCATGGCGCCCACCAACTGCTCGAGCGTGGCATCGGCCGCGGTGAACCGCGCGACCCGCCGGCCGAGCCGGAGCACCTCGATACGGTCGGCGACCGCAAGCACCTCCGGCATGTTGTGACTGATCAGCACCACCGCGATGCCCTGATCGCGGACCCGGCGGATCACGTCGAGCACCCGCTCGCGCTGCACCACGCCGAGCGCGGCGGTCGGCTCGTCCATGAACACGACCTTGCTCGCCCACATCACCGCCCTGGCCACCGCGACGCTCTGGCGCTGGCCGCCCGACAGCGAGCCGATCGGCACGTCGGTGCTCTGCAGCGTCACGCCGAGGCGGCGGAAGTGTTCTACGGCCTGGGCGCGCATCGCGGTCCGATCGAGCATGCCCAACTTGCCGGGCAGACCTTTGCGCACCAGTTCACGGCCGAGGAACAGATTCGCCGCCGGATCCAGATCCGGCGCCACCGCGAGATCCTGATACACGGTTTCCACGCCGAGTTTGCGCGCCGCGGTCGGGGTATTCAGCACCACCGGCGCGCCGTCCAGCAGAATCCGTCCGGAATCGGGCTGTTCGGCGCCGGAAAGACATTTCACGAGAGTCGATTTGCCCGCGCCGTTGTCCCCGATCAACGCGACGACTTCGCCCGCGCTCACCTCGAAGTTCGCGCCGCGCAACGCCTCGACACCGCCGTAGCGCTTCACCAGCCCCTCGGCCCGCAACGCGGCCGTCGACGCCGCGCCGGTATCGGCGGTCTTCGCCGCATCGTCCGAGGTCATCGGCCACATCCGCGCACGCGCAGCTGAGCAAACGTCCAATCCATCGCCCGATGCTACGACCGCCCCCGATCTCATGGGACGATTTCGGCAAAATGCGTCCGGCGCAACGTAATCCCGCATTTTCACGTGCGAAAACAATGCACTGAATGTCCCATGCGAACCCGCTATGGAGTAGTGCGACACGAATTGCCTCAGACAGGCTTCCCGAAAATCCGACGTTTCACCGGAACCGCTCGTCGGGTGTCACGTCAAAGGAAACGCAGCACATTCCTGTCGTCGAGCGAAGGAGTTCATCGCATGAGTCATACCGACCGCCACCGACCCGGGAGTCGACATGAGTCCGCGCACCGCGACACCCCCGGTCCCGGCCGAACTGTGCGCTCGACCCCACCTGCCCCACTATCCTCGGGATATGAGCCACATGGACGCCGACGTAACGCTCGCGGAGTTCGAGGTGCTGGAACGCGCCTCCTCTGAGGAAGTCAGTGTCGAGTTGATCAATGGAAGGATCTACGTGGTTCCGGCTCCGGATGGCGAGCACGACGTGTTCGCGATGCATATCGGCGATCAGATCCGGCAGCATCGGCCCGAACTCCGGCTCTTCCAGGAACGAGGGCTGGCGATACCTGCCTACCGCGCCGGACGCGCGCGTCCGGACGGCGTCGTCGCACCGCTGACCTACTTCCGGGACCAACCACCGTGGTCCGACGCCTCCGGTGTGTCGATGCTCGTGGAGATCACCTCGGGCCGCGAGCGTGACGCGGATATCGATCGCGTCGAGAAGCGCGCCGCATACGCGCAAGCGGCAATCCCGGTATTTCTTCTGGTCGACCGGCACCGCGCCGAGACCATCGTCTACTGGGACCCGGACGCCGGTGACTACCGGCATGCGGAAGCCGCCAAATTCGGTGCCACGCTGAGGATTCCCCCGCCTTTCGAGTTCGATCTGCTCACCGAGGAGTTCCTCTGATTCACTGCCTCGGTGGGGCCGATAGTCGTCATCCATCGGCCCCACCGTCGGCTCAGTGCTGGCCGCCCAGTTCCAGGGCGAGAACACCGAGGATGACCAGGGCGATGCCGCCGACCTGGATGAGCGTGAGGCGTTCGTTCAGGAACAGGACGCCGATGACGGCGATGGCGGCCACACCGACGGCCGACCAGATGCCGTAGGCGACGCCGATCTGCATGCCGCGCTTCAGCGACTGGGACAGGAACCAGAAGGCGGCGCCGTAGCCGATGACCACGATGATCGAGGGAACGAGTTTGGTGAAGCCCTCGGACAGCTTCAGGGAAACGGTGGCGGTCACCTCGGACGCGATGGCCAAGGCCAGCAGAAGCATGGTCATGGCCGCAGCGTAACGTGGGCCGCCCGCACCCCCCGGTCGCGGTATCGACCGGTGGGGCGTTCCCCGAAGCCGCGCACCGCGGCGGCGATCAACCGAGCCAGCCGCGGATTTCCGCGGTGGCCGTGCGGATCTCGCCGAGCTGGCGGGTGACCTGGGGGCCCGCGGTGCCGCCGCGGGCGTTGCGGGAGGCGATCGAGCCCCCGACCGTGAGTACCTCGCGGACCTGCGGGGTGAGCGCCGGATCGATGGCGGCGAACTCCGCGTCGGTGAGCTCGTCGAGGCCGACGCCGCGCGCCTCGGCCGCGCGCACGCACGCACCGGCCGCCTCGTGCGCGACCCGGAACGGAACACCCTGCCGGACCAGCCATTCGGCGATATCGGTCGCCAAAGTGAAGCCGGCGGGCGCGAGTTCGGCCATCCGGTCGGTGTGGAAGGTGAGCGTGGCTACCAGTCCGGCAATGGCGGGCAGCAGCAGTTCGAGCTGTGCTACCGAGTCGAACAGCGGCTCCTTGTCCTCCTGCAGATCCCGGTTGTAGGCCAGCGGTTGGGCTTTCAGCGTGGCCAGCAGGCCGGTGAGGTTGCCGATGAGCCGCCCCGCCTTGCCCCTGGTGAGCTCGGAAACGTCCGGATTCTTCTTCTGCGGCATGATCGAGGAGCCGGTGGACCAGGCGTCGGCCAGCGTGATGTAGCCGAATTCCGGTGTGCTCCACAGGATCACCTCTTCGGCCATGCGGCTGAGGTCGACCCCGATCATGGCGAGCACGAACGCGGCCTCCGCGGCGAAGTCCCGTGCCGACGTGGCGTCGATCGAATTGGCCGCCGCCGCATCGAAATCCAGTTCCGCGGCGATCGCCTCGGGGTCGAGCCCGAGCGAGGATCCGGCCAGCGCGCCGGAACCGTACGGCGAGACCGCCGCCCGCTTGTCGAAGTCGCGCAGCCGATCGATGTCGCGCAGCAGCGGATGGGCGTGCGCGAGCAGGTGATGGGCCAGCAGCACCGGCTGCGCGGCCTGCAGGTGGGTCTTGCCCGGCATCACCGCGTCCGGGTGCGCGCCCGCCTGCGTCACCAGCGCATCGACGACGTCGAGCAGCCCGGCCGCGACCCGGCGAACCGCGTCGCGCAGCCACATCCGGAACAGCGTGGCCACCTGATCGTTACGGGAACGCCCGGCCCGCAACCGCCCGCCCAGCTCGGCGCCGACCCGTTCGATCAGCCCGCGCTCCAGCGCGCCATGCACGTCCTCATCGGAGTCAGCGGGACCGAACGCGCCCGAATCCACGTCCGCCGCAAGCTGATCCAGCCCGGCGAGCATCCCGGCGAGGTCACTCTCGGAGAGCAGCCCGGCCTTGTGCAGCACGCGGGCGTGCGCCTTGGACGCGCGGATATCGTACGGCGCCAGGACCCAGTCGAACTGCGTCGACTTGCTCAGCGCGGCCATCGCCTCGGCCGGTCCGGACGCGAAGCGCCCGCCCCAGAGCGCACCGGTGTTCGTGCTGCCGCTCTGCGTCATGGTGTGCTGTCTCCTCAGGGTCGGATGGCGGTCATCAATAGGTGGGTCCGCATGGCCGCGGCCTGTTCCGCGGTGACCGGGCGGCCGTGCTCGGCCAGGACGGCGGCGGGGTCGGCCCGCCGCGCGCTCCAGCCGTGTGCGGTGAACCAAGCGACCGGGTCGCTGCGGCCCTCGGTCGAGTACCACAGCGCGCCCACGTCGACATCGACGTCGAACGCGGTGCGCATCAACGACCGCGCGTCCGCGCGCTGTGCCGCGTCGGGCGCTTCGGCCATGGTCATGTTGAGCGCGACCCGGCTGCCCGGCGCGCTGAACTCGGAGATGGCATCGAGCAGCCGGTCCTGTGCCTCGGCGGGCAGGTAGCGCAGCAGCCCTTCGGCGAGCCACGCGGTCGGCGCCGCGGGATCGAACCCCTTGTCCCGCAACGCCGTGGGCCAATCCTCGCGCAGATCCACCGGCACCTCGCGGCGCTCGACCGCCGGTGCGATGCCGCGAGCGGCGAAGGCAGCGGCCTTGAACTGCAATACCTTCGGTTGATCGAGCTCAAAGACCGTAGTGCCCGTTGGCCACTCGAGGCGGTAGGCCCTGGCATCGAGTCCGGCGGCCACGAGCACGATCTGCCGGATGCCCGCGGCCACCACGGCGGCGAAGAACTCGTCGAAGTAGCAGGTGCGCGCGACGATGAGGTCGGCGAGCACCCCGAAGGACTGTGCCGCGGCCGGATCGGTGGTGCCGAGACCCTGACCGATCCGGGCCCAGGCCGCCGAATCGACCGCGTCCACCAGCACCTCGGCGTACGGATCGCGGAAGAGCGCGTCCGGCCGCCGGGTCTCGCCCGCGCGCACCGCGGCGACACCGAGTGCCGTCGCGCCGACGCTCGTGACGATGTCCCAGCTGTCGTCGTCGGTCCGCATCCTCGCTCCCTTCGGGTCGGCCGGCCCGGGCCGACCCGTCCGAGGCTACTGCGCGCGCCGCCTACTTCTGGTTCAGGTCCCGGCGGGCCGCGACCTTGGAGGACAGGCCGTGGATCTGCACGAAGCCCTTGGCCAGCGACTGGTCGAAGGTGTCGCCCTCGTCGTAAGTGGCCAGGTTGAAGTCGTAGAGCGACTGGTCGGAGCGGCGGCCGTTGACCACCGCGCTGCCGCCGTGCAGCACCATCCGGATATCGCCGGTGGCGGCCTGCTGGGTGTCACCGATGAAGGCGTCCAGCGCCCGCTTGAGCGGGGAGAACCAGAGGCCGTCGTAGGCCAGCTCGCCCCAGCGCTGCTCGACCTGCCGCTTGTACCGGCCCAGCTCGCGCTCGATGGTGACGTGCTCCAGCGCCTGGTGCGCGGTGATCAGCGCGATCGCGCCGGGGGCCTCGTAGATCTCGCGGCTCTTGATGCCGACGAGCCGGTCCTCGACCATGTCGAGGCGGCCGATGCCCTGCCGTCCGGCCCGGTGGTTCAGTTCGACGATCGCCTCCAGCACGCTGACCGGGCGGCCGTCGATGGCGACCGGCACACCGCGCTCGAAGGACACGATCAGCTCGTCCGGCGCCTCGAAGTTGACGGTCGGGTCGGCGGTGTAGTCGTAGACGTCCTTGGTCGGCGCGTTCCACAGATCCTCGAGGAAGCCGGTCTCGACGGCCCGGCCCCACACGTTCTGGTCGATCGAGAACGGCGACTTCTTGGTGACGTTGATCGGCAGCGCGTTCTCCTCGGCGAAGGCGATGGCCTTCTCCCGGGTCCAGGCGTAGTCGCGGACCGGGGCGATCACGTTCAGATCGGGCGCCAGCGCGCCGATGCCGACCTCGAAGCGGACCTGGTCGTTGCCCTTGCCGGTGCAGCCGTGCGCGACGGTGTCCGCGCCGTGGAACTTGGCCGCCTCCACCAGGTGCTTGACGATCAGCGGGCGGCTGATCGCGGAGACCAGCGGGTACTGCCCCATGTACATCGCGTTGGCCTGGATGGTGGGCAGGCAGTATTCGTCGGCGAACTCGTCGCGCGCGTCGACCACGATGGCCTCGACGGCACCGCAGTCGAGCGCTCGCTGGCGCACCACGTTCATGTCCTCGCCGCCCTGGCCCAGGTCGATGGCGACGGCCACCACCTCGGCACCGGTCTCCTTGCCGATCCAGCTGATCGCGACGGAGGTGTCCAGCCCACCGGAGTAGGCGAGTACGACGCGTTCGGACATGGTCTGTGTGCTCCTCGGTTTCGGTACGTGTGTGCGAAGTGCGGGCGAACTGCCCGCCCCGGTGTTCGCCTGGGGATCACGGGGGCCCGCACGTTCTACAAATGATTATGCACGATGATGCAAGCCCATTCATAACCGGGGGTCCGGCAGCTACCGGACGGCATCATCGCGGCGGTGAAAGTCTCTGCCCATCAAGCGAATCCCCGCGCGCTCCGCCGGTCCTGTGCGACCCTGGGGAGCGGAAACGTTCGGCCAGGCAGAAGGAAGAACGTCATGCTGCTGCATCTCATCGGGCAAGAATTCAGCACCCTCGGCAACGGAGTACTCGACGTCGGCCGCGCCGTGGTCGACCTCATCCAGGACATCATCAACGTGGCCACCCCCGACAACGGCGCCACCCCCCGCGGCGGAGGCGGCGGCCAATACCCGTTCAGCTGACCCCGCTCAGGCGATCTCCTCGATCTTGGCGGCCAGTTCGGCGCCGGTGACGGGTTCGCGCGCGATCACGGCGATGGTGTCGTCGCCGGCGATGGTGCCGACGATATAGGGCAGTGCGGCCCGGTCCAGCGCGCTGGCCAGGTAGTGCGCCGCGCCCGGCGGGGTGCGCAGCACCGCGATGTTGCCGCTGTGGTCGGTGGAGACCAGCAGATCGCCGAGCAGCTTCGCCAGGCGATCGGTGCCGCCGGTGACACCGCGGATGGGACTGCCGTCCTCGGGCACCACGTACACACCGGCGCCGCCGTCGGCCGCGCGCAATTTGACCGCGCCCAGCTCGTCGAGATCGCGCGAGAGGGTGGCCTGGGTGGTCTCGATGCCCTCGGCCGCCAGCAGCGCGGCCAGTTCGGTCTGGCTGCGGACCGCGTGCGCGGTCAGCAGCTCGACGATGCGGGACTGCCGACCGGCGCGGGTACGCGCGATCTCCGGACCGGTCACGCCCCACCGTCGCTTCGCTTGGCCAGCAACCAGACCAGCAGCGCCTTCTGCGCGTGCAGCCGGTTCTCGGCCTCGTCCCACACCACGCTGTGCGGACCGTCCAGCACGTCGTCGGTGATCTCCTCGCCTCGATGCGCGGGCAGGCAGTGCAGGACAACGGCGTCGGATTCGGCACGCGCCAGCAATGCCGAGTCGACCTGGAACGGCCGGAACGGACCGACCCGATCGAGACCGTCGTTCTCCTGCCCCATCGAGGTCCAGGCGTCGGTCACCAGCGCGTCCGCGCCCTCGGCCGCGGCGTGCGGGTCGTCGGTGAGCGTGATGGTCGCGCCGGTCTCGGCGGCCCGCTTACGCGCGGCCTCCACGATCCACGGCAGCGGCTCGAAGCCCGCTGGGGCGGCGATGGTGACGTTCAGCCCCGCGGTGACGCCGCCGAGCAGCAGCGAGTGCGCCATGTTGTTGGCGCCGTCGCCGAAGTAGGTGAGGTTGCGGCCCACCAGATTGCCCTTGCGCTCCACCAGGGTCTGCAGGTCGGCGAGCACCTGGCAGGGGTGGAACTCGTTGGACAGCGCGTTCACCACCGGAACCGTTGCGGTCGCGGCCATTTCGTCGAGCCGGACCTGCTCGAAGGTGCGCCAGACGATCGCGTCGACATAGCGGGACAGCACGCGCCCGGTGTCGCCGAGGGTCTCCTCGCGGCCGAGCTGGGTGTCGCGCCCGTCCACCACCACCGCGTGCCCGCCGAGCTGCGCGATGCCGACCTCGAACGAGAACCGGGTGCGGGTGGAGTTCTTCTCGAAGATCACCCCGACCCCGCGCGGGCCCTCCAGCGGCCGTTGTGAGAACGGCGCGTGCTTGAGTTCGGCGGCGAGGGCGAGGATTTCGGCCTGCTCGGCCGGGCTCACATCGTCGTCACGGAGAAAGTGCCGGATCGGAGCCGAGGTGTGCGCAGCGGTGGAAGTCATTGCGCCGCGGCCTCCTTTGCGTCTTTGGTTGCGGTGTCGAGGATCTCGGGTAGATCGGCGACGAAATTGTCCGCTTGGGTCTCGGTGAGGATCAGCGGCGGTGCGAGCCGGATGACGTCGGGCTTGGCCGGGTTCACCAGATAGCCTGCCGCGCGGGCGCGCGCCTCGACCTGCGCCGAGATCCCTTCGGTGAGCACGATGCCGAGCAGCAGTCCCGCGCCGCGCACCTGGTCGATGAGCGGATGCTCCAGCAGTTCGATGCCGTCGCTGAGCCGCTTGCCGACCGACTCGACGTGCGCGAGCAGCCCTTCCTCGTCGATCGTCCGCAACACCGCGAGCGCGGCCGCGGCACAGACCGGATTGCCGCCGAACGTGGTGCCGTGCAGGCCGGGGGTGAGCAGTTCGGCGGCCCGGCCGTTGGCCAGCACCGCGCCGATGGGCAGTCCGCCGCCGAGCCCCTTGGCCAGCGTGATCACGTCGGGCACGATGCCCGCGGCCTGGTGGGCGTAGAACTTTCCGGTCCGCCCGATGCCGGTCTGCACCTCGTCGAGGATCAGCAGCGCGCCATGGCGCGCGGTGATCTCCCTGGCCTTGGCCAGGTAGTCGAACGGCGGCACCACGACGCCGCTCTCGCCCATCATCGGTTCGAGGAACACCGCGGCGGTGTCCGCGTCGACGATCGCCTCGAGCGCGGCGGCGTCACCGTAGGGCACGTGCACCACGCCGGCGGGCATCGGCTCGAACGGCGTGCGCTTGGCGGGCTGCCCGGTGAGCGCGAGCGCACCCATGGTGCGGCCGTGGAACGCCTCCTCGCAGGCGACGATCTTGCGCCGGCCGGTCAGCCGCGCGATCTTGAACGCGGCCTCGTTCGCCTCGGTCCCCGAATTGCAGAAGAACGCGCGTCCGCTGTGCCCGTGCTCGGTGGCGCCGTCGCCGAATTGCGCGAGCAACCGCTCGGCCAATTCGATCACCGGCTCGTTCGCATAGAGGTTCGAGACGTGACCGAGCGTGCCGAGCTGCTGAGTGACCGCGGCGAGGATCGCCGGATGGGCATGGCCGAGACTGTTGACCGCGATACCGCCGAGGAAATCGACATAGCGGTTGCCGTCCGCGTCGTAGACCACCGCACCCGCGCCACGCACCAGTGTGAGCTTCGGGGTGCCGTAGTTGTTCATCATCGCGGCGGACCACCGCTGTTGGAATTCCTGGTCTTTGCTCATTGTTTCGTTCCGTCCGATGCGCAGGCCCCGTTCGGGGCGGGCGTCACCATCGTTCCGATTCCTTCTCCGGTGAACAGTTCCAGCAGCACCGAGTGCGGCACGCGACCGTCGATGACATGGGCGGTCGGCACCCCGCCGTGCACGGCGCGCAGACAGGCCTCCATCTTCGGCACCATGCCCGCGTCCAGGCGGGGCAGCAACTCGGCGAGCGCCGCGGTGTCGATGCGGGTGATCAGCGAGGACCGGTCGGGCCATTCGGTGTAGAGACCCTCGACATCGGTCAGCACCACCAGCTTCTCCGCGCCGATGCCCTCGGCGAGCGCGGCCGCGGCGGTATCGGCGTTGATGTTGTGCACCACGCCGTCCGCGTCCGGCGCGATGGTCGAGACCACCGGAATGCGTCCGGCATCGATCAGGTCGAGCACCGCGTCCGGGTTCACCTCGCTCACGTCGCCGACCAGACCGATATCGGTGGCCACCCCGTCGACATCGACGGTGCGCCGCGTCGCGGTGAACAGGCCGGCGTCCTCCCCCGAGATGCCGACCGCGTACGGGCCGTGCGCGTTGATCAGCCCGACCAGCTCGCGCCCGACCTGCCCGAACAGCACCATCCGCACCACGTCCATTACCTCGGGCGTGGTCACCCGGAAGCCGCCGCGGAATTCCCCTTGCAGGCCGAGCTTTTTCAGCATCGCGCTGATCTGCGGGCCGCCGCCGTGCACCACCACCGGATGCACGCCGACGGTGCGCAGAAAGGCCATGTCCGCGGCGAAGGCTCGCTCGAGCTCGGCGTCGACCATGGCGTTGCCGCCGAACTTCACCACGACGATCTTGTCGCGGAACTTCTGTAGCCAGGGCAGCGCGTCGGCCAGCACATGCGCCTTGTCCAGCGCCGAGAGTTCGTGGTGCAGTTGGCCGGTCATGAGCTGTAGGCCGAATTCTCTTCGACGTAACCGTGCGAGAGGTCGGTGGTGCGGATAGTGGCCTGCGCGTCACCGACATTCAGCTCTATGCGCACCTCGATGTCCATCCCAGACAGGTCGACATCGCGGGCGCCGGGCGCGCCGACACCGTCGACACAGACCGGACTTCCGTTGAACGACACCGAGATCCGGTTCGGATCGAGGGTGATCGGCGCCATGCCGACCGCGGCGAGCACCCGGCCCCAGTTCGGGTCGGAGCCGAACAGCGCGGTCTTGACCAGGCTGTCGCGGGCGACCGTGCGGGCCGCGGCGACCGCCTCGTCCTCGGTCAGCGCCCCGGCCACCGTCACCAGCACCCGCTTGGTGACGCCCTCGGCGTCGGCCATCAGCTGTGCGGCCAGGTCGTCGCACACCGCGAGCACCGCGGCGTCGAGGTCGGCCTGGCTCGGGGTGACCTCACTCGCGCCGTTGGCGAGCAGCAGCACCGTGTCGTTGGTGGAGCAGGAGCCGTCGACGTCGAGCCGATCGAAGGTGCGCGCGGTCGCGTTGCGCAGCGCCTGATCCAACTGGTCGGCGGTGACGGCCGCGTCGGTGGTCAGCACCACGAGCATGGTCGCCAGCGAGGGCGCGAGCATGCCCGCGCCCTTGGCCATGCCGCCGACGTTCCACTTGTCGCGGTGATGGAAGGCCGCCTCCTTGGGCACCGTGTCGGTGGTCATGATGGCGTGTGCCGCGTCGAGGCCGCCGGACAGGCCGCCGCCCATCTCGTGCACGATCTCGGTGATCGCCGGAATCACCTTGTCCATCGGCAGCCGGTCGCCGATCAGGCCGGTCGAGCAGACCGCGATCTCGCCGGCGCCGGTCTCGGTGCCCCAATTGCTCAGCGCCGCAGCGAGTTCCTCAGCGGTCCTGTGCGTGTCCTGGAAGCCGCCGGGACCGGTACAAGCGTTCGCCCCACCGGAGTTCAGGATCACCGCGCGCAGCCGCTTGCCGGTCAATACCTGCTGCGACCACAGCACCGGCGCGGCCTTCACCTTGTTGCTGGTGAACACCCCCGCCGCCGCGTACTCCGGCCCCTCGTTGAAAACCAGGGCCAGGTCCGGCTTTCCGCTGGCCTTGATGCCCGCCGCGATGCCTGCCGCGCGGAAGCCGAGCGGTCCGGTCACACCCTGGTTGCGTACCAGCCTGCCGTTCGCGTTCGACGCTGCGGCCATTGTCGTCACGGTGCCACTCCTACGGTGGAAAGTCCTGCGGTCTCGTCGAATCCGACCGCCAGATTCATGGATTGCACCGCGGCGCCCGCGGTGCCCTTGGTCAAGTTGTCGATCGCACCGATCACCACGAGCAGGCCCGCGTCGGTGTCCACCGCCACCTGCAGGGTGACGGCATTGGCGCCGAGCACGGCACCGGTCTGCGGCAGCACGCCTTCGGGCAGCAGGTGCACGAAAGGTTCGTCGGCGTAAGCCTTCTCATAGACCGCGCGCGCCTGCGCGACATCCACCGTGGTGGGCGCGGTGCACGTCGCGAGGATCCCGCGCGGCATCGGCGCGAGCACCGGGGTGAACGACACCGCGACCTCGCGACCGCCCGCCGCGGCCAGGTTCTGCGCGATCTCCGGCGTGTGCCGGTGCGCCCCGGCGATACCGTAGGCGCGGGCCGAACCCATCACCTCGGACCCGAGCAGGCCAACGTCGAGCTTGCGGCCCGCCCCCGAGGTTCCGCTCACCGCAACGACATTCACCTGCGGCGCGACGATGCCCGCCGCGACCGCCGGTGCCAGTGCGAGGCTGGCCACGGTCGGGTAGCAACCGGGCACCGCGATCCGGCGCGCGCCGCGCAGCCGCTCCCGGCCGCCGGGCAGTTCCGGCAGACCGTACGGCCAGCTGCCCGCGTGCGGGCTGCCGTAGTACTTCTCCCAGGCCTGTGCGTCGGTCAACCGGAAGTCGGCGCCGCAGTCGATGATCACCGTCTCGGCGGGCAGTTGCGCGGCGAGCGCGGCCGACTGGCCGTGCGGCAGGCCGAGGAACACGATGTCGTGGCCGGCCAGCTCGTCGACGCTGGTCGGGCCGAGCACCCGAGTCGCGAGCGGTAACAGGTGCGGCTGTAGTTCCCCGAGCGCGGTCCCGGCATTCGCCCCCGCCGTCAGCGCGCCGATCTCCAGGCGCCCGTCGCGGTATGCCGGGTGTCCCAGCAGTAGGCGCAACACTTCGCCACCCGCGTATCCACTCGCCCCGGCCACCGCCACCCGCAGTGCGGGTGCGGTCGGCTCCGGCGCGTGCACCGAATCAACCATGTGATGATTATGCACGACCATGCAAGCTCATTCATAGGCAGGGTACGGTTTCGCGCCTGACACCCCGCTCCGACCTGCCGCATCCACCGTAACGATTCGACGCCCGTCCATGGGCTCGCGCACGGGCCACACGACACCACCACGCCGCAGCCCCCCTTCCGAACAGGGCGTTTCGGCCGATCCCGGCGATCATGTGACCCGAAACACCTGCACACCCTGGCCCACCGGCCCGATTCCAGCCCAACCTCACCCCCACCCGCCCCGCAACGGCCGGACCGAGCGACTACGCGAAGGGCCCAACCCAGCACTGAATAGCGCGCACTTCGCGCCCGGCCATGCCCCCGAAGCAGAGTCATGCAACTGGTCGTGCGATCACCAGGTAATGGTGGCGGCACCCACTCGGCCGATGCCGCCACCATTACCTGGTGATCACTTGTCCAGCATGAGAATCCGCGGCGCTACGGCGCTGCGAGCGGCCGGCTCAGCACTTCTCGTAGCGCGCGATCAGGGCTCACTCGATGGCACCGGGTTCATTGAGGCGATCCGTGCAACTACCTACGGGGCGAACCGCCGGCGCGCCCGCCGACGAAGAGCATGATGCCGGCGGCGAGCGGCGCGAGGCCGGCCCCGATCCAGGCGACAGCGGCACCAGGGATTCGCGGCACTCCAGCGCGAAACAAGCGCTCGTATAAGTCACCAGCGACCCGACGGCGCCGAGCAGCACCACGAGGAGAACGCGAGCCAGGCCACAGGAAGGCGCGCGAGCCGTGCGCGCACAGCGATAGACATGAACCGAACCAGCGTGCGGGAGCGACAACCGGGGATGGCCGTCGCCGAGATATCGCGCAGCCTTCTTATACGGTGTCCGCCAACGGCTTCCGTGTCAAGTAGTCGAAAGTTGTACCGCCCGTTATTCACCCGACCGATCGTGCATCGGAAAGGGCGATACGCCGGTCCAGCAGCACGGATCGTATGGCGCCAGACCCCGAGCGGAATATACATCGGATGTCTTGTGCCACAGCGTGTCTCAGACCAGCAGCGGGCGGAGATTGAGACACAAGCGCGTGCCCGTTTCGCACTCCTACCGGCACGGTTCCGGATATGGTCTGGCAATGGTGTACGCGATTGCCAAGAGTGCCGGTTTCTATGCGGCGCACGGTATCTGGAGCGTCTCCGACGGCGATATGCTCACTCCGCTGCTCGGTTACGCGGCTACCGACGGGTCGGAAGGCCTGGAGCGCCTACTCTCAGATGATCCCGCCGAGGCGGCACACCTCGGGTCGGAGCGATTACAGATCGGCAGACCCCAGTGGATCCGCGCGGTACTGCTCGTCGACGCCTTCCTGCATCTGCCCCGCGGCCGCACCGACGCTTTGATCATCGACGCCGTCGAATACACCCCGCAGCCGCGGTCGATGCGGATGGCGGTCCCGTACCGCCCCCAGTCGCCCACCGGCAAGTTCGCCGTGTATCGACCGAAATTCATTGACACCCAAGGATTTACCGATCCCGACTACGGCGAGCTGGCCGACTCCTTCTATACGGGCGTCGACTCGCACCAGCAGGCCGCGGCGGTCTGGCACGCGCACCTGCTGGACGAGTCCGCCTGACCGGCGGCCCTCACCGCCGACAGCCGTCGAGCAGCAGACCGATGGTGATGCGCGCGTCGTAGTGCGGATCAGGCGAGTCCGCCCCCGCACAGATGTCACCGATGGCGCGCATCAACTGATAGGCGCCCACATCGGCGACAATCTCACCCTTATCCCGTGCCGCACAGAGTATTTCGTCGAATACCGGAACCAACCGGTCCAGGAAGAGCGCGTGCAGGCCGGAGAATCCGTCGGGGTCGTTGCGCATCGCGGCGGCGAGCCCGTGTTTGGTCGCCAGAAAATCCACGAACAATGCCACCCACCGGCGCAGCGCCTCGAACGGCGACGCCGCGTCCGCGAGCAAAGCGGGCCCGGCCTCGGCGCACGCGTCGACCTGATGCCGATAGACCGCCGCGACCAGGTCCGCGCGGGTGGGGAAATGCCGGTAGATGGTGCCCATGCCGACTCCGGCCGCGGCGGCGACCTTGCGCACCGGCGCGTTCACCCCATCGGTGACGAACACCGCGGCCGCGGCGTCCAGCAGCGCACGCTCGTTGCGCCGCGCATCCGCGCGCTTCGCCGATTGCCCGGTCGGCAATGCCTCCTCGTCAGCACCCACGCGAAAAGCCCTTCCTCGAACATCGGTTGCCAAGCGGAACACCGCTCCGTATATTCGGAACAGCGCTCCGCTTCGTCAGTCTATCCGCTTACGGCCGCCCGCGGCACCGACGCGGCGCACGGCGGGAAGCGCCGCCCATCACGCTCGAAGGGACTCCCCATGCCTACTCCAGCCCCGGTCACCACCGGCCCCGTCGCCGCGCTCGGCACACCGCTCATCAGCGTCAAGCCGGTCGTCCTGCCCGCACCTGAACGCGGTACAGACGTGCAGGCACGTGTCAGCGCACCCACCGAAGGCACCGGTCTGCCGGTGCTCGTGCTCGCGCACGGTTTCGGCAAGTCGATGTCCTCTTACGACCCGCTGGTGGACCACTGGGCAGCCAACGGGTTCGTCGTCGTGCAGCCGACCTTCCTCGATTCCCGCACGCTCGGGCTCACACCGGAAGACCCGCGCTACCCGAAGATCTGGGAGTTCCGCGTGCAGGACGTGCTGCGCGTACTCGACGAGCTCGACCGCGTCCTCGCGGCCGTGCCGGGACTCGGCGCCCGGGTGGATCACGACCGCCTCGCCGTCGCCGGGCACTCGTGGGGCGGGCAGACCGTCGGCATGCTGCTCGGCGCCCGCGTACTCGGCCCGGACGGCACGCCCGGACCCGACCTGACCGACGACCGCGTGAAAGCCGGTGTGCTGCTTGCCACTACCGGATTGGGCGGGGACGTTCTGTCGCCGTTCGCGGCTGAGAATTTCCCCTTCATGAGCCCCGATTTCACCCGGCTGCACACCCCGACCCTCGTCGTCGCGGGCGACCACGACCACTCCGCCCTCTCGACCCGCGGCCCCGACTGGTTCACCGACGTGTATACCTACAGTCCCGGTGCCACCAGCCTGCTCACGCTCTTCGGTGGCGAACACATGCTCGGCGGCATCCACAGCTACAACGCCGCCGACACCACCGACGAGAGTCCCGAACGCGTCGCGCTGGTCCGCCACGCCGCCTGGGCCTACCTCCGCGACGCCATGGACATCGATCCCGCCCCGTGGCGGCAGCTCCGGTCCGAACTCGCCGCGCCGACGCCGATCGGCCGGATCGACAACAAGTAGCCACGCCCACGCTCGGATTACCGAGGTAGGTAGGAACTTTCAGTGTCGGCGCGCTACGACGTACAACCACCACAGTAGCAACCCGACCGGAGTCAGGACCGCCGTGCCCAAGATCGCGCCGAACATGCCGTAGCCGTGCGGGTCGAAGAGCACTCCGGCCACGCTGAGCACGACCATGCCAACGAGCAGCACGATAGCGGTGACGGTGCCGACGAACGCGCCGAACACCAAGCGCCGCAACACTGTCCGCACCGCGTTCGGACGACCGGACCGCTCCGGCATGGCCATGGGCTGGCGGTCCGACCCGGTCACTCCGGGTCCGGAGTGCAGATGGTCAGGAAGGATTTACGGTTCTCGCGCTGGACGTCCGCCGCGTCCATCCAGCCACGCGTGCCGAAAAGGTAACTCCCGGAAGGGTACTGGGCCGATTCGCGCAACACCTGCGCGATGTCGACCCGCGCGCCGTAGGACGGCGGACCGTCGACGGAGAAGTGCAGGGAGCCCGCCGTGGTCCAGTCATAGCCTGCGGGCAGCGGCGCACGCACCTGCAACGGACCGCCGGTGTCCGACGCGGCCGGGCCCGCGGTCCGCACCAGGTCCATCCGCTCGACGAGGACGCCGGGCCGCGGCGCGCTCCACCTCTGTTCGGCGCTGTGCCGCGTGCCGGAGTCGAAGATCAACGTCACCGCGGTGACGCCCGCGCACGGGGTGCCCGTCCAGAGTTTCAGGACGCCGTCGTCGACGCGGAACCCGGCCGCGGGCGGCAGCGAAGGGGCGTACTGCGCCCGGGTATCGCACGCCGTCGTCACCGCCGCCAGGAGCAGGGCGGCGGTGACGACGCGCGACCACCTAATATCCGCCATCGGAAAGGCCTGCGTCCCTTTCGGTCTCGTCGCCCCCGGTGATCTGCTCCCAGATATAGGAGGTGACGAACTGCGTGTAGCCTTCTCGCCCCCACTGCTGGGAGTGCCGCTCCTCGTGGTGCAGCAGTCGGTCCAGGTCGAGCCGTCCGCGATACACGCCGTTGTCGCCCTCGAACCAGGCGTGACCCGACCTGGCCACCTCCCGGATCTGCTGGGCCGGATCTTCCGGATCGTCGATGTCGAGCATGAACGTGTCGCCCCAGGTCGTGCCCGCGTTCGTGCTGAACCGATCCTGGATCGAATTCCCGCCCAGGCCCATCATGATGCCGTTCGGCGTGGTCACCAGCCGACCGCCGTTGCCGTGCACGAATCCCACATCTTCGTCATAGCTCCAGGCGTTGTGCCGCTGCCGCTCGGTGATCCGCCGCAGCTCTTCTGAACTGTACGGGGTCGGCGCGAAGTCGGTCTGCTCGCCTTCGGTGCCGTAGTCGGTGCCCGCGTTCAAGAGATAGGTCATGCGCACCGCCTTGGCGGCGTCGGCCGCGCTGATATCGGTCGGTAACAGGAAGTACGACTTGAAGATACCGTCGCCATCCTCGTCCTCGCGGATCTCCTGCAGCCTGTCCAGGATCTTGAAATCCTCAGGTGTGATGTGGTGGTCGGCGACGATCTGCTTGATCGTGTCGATCGAGACGCCCCGGCGCACGGCGTTCTCGAGCCACTGCCGGTAGTAGCCGCTCACCGGCGGCCCGGTCAGCAGACCCGCATCACGCAGCGCATGCTCCATCTCGGCCACTCCGGCGTCGAGTTCCCCGCCCTTCTGCGCCCCGGCCAGGGTGGTCGCGCCGTGGTCGCTGATCTTGCGGTCCTGCGCGAGCCGCAGCACCAGCGCGATCGCGGCGTCGATGTGTTTCGCCGTCGTGAGTATCGCCCTGGTTTCGCGCCCCAACTGCTGCCTGATGGTTTCGCGATGCCTGCGGGCCTCGGCGCGATCTTCGGCCTCGACTCGTGATCTCGGCGGCGGGTCCGGTGGCTTGTTGTCCACGATGGTGCCGTCGGCGGCGATCTGGAACAGGTAGGTGTCGGCGAGCGCGTCGTTGTTGGCGACCCGGGTCCGCAGCGCGGCCACATCATCGGACGCGTTCTTCAGCGCGCGTTCCACGGCGGACAGTTCCGCGGTGAGGATCTCGGCATTGTCGCGCGTGTCGCTCAGCGAACCGCGCGCCCGCTCGCTCGCCGGGCCATGCCAGTCGGGCAATCTCCTGGCGTCGTCGAGTTCGTCCTGTAGGCCGATCAGTTTGTCACGCCGCTCACGCAGCGTGACCGCCACCGTATCGAGGGCCTTTGCGTCCCATGCGCGGACGTCGTCGTACCCGATGGTCATCGCCGGAAAGCCCTTTCGGCCTCTGCCTCGTTCTCGGTGTACAACTTCACCGCCGCGAGCACCGCCGCGTTCCACCCACCGATCTCGTCGGCCCACCCCCGCGCACGCTCGTCGAACGTCGTGGCCAGGGCAGGTGCCCGCACGGCCGCCTCCCCGCCGGGCAATGCGGTCGCGATCGCCGCCAACCCGGTCCCCGGGGCGACCTCCCTGGCCTGCGCCGCAGCCGATCCCGCCGCGTCCGCCGCCGATCGCAGCTGACCGATCTCGACCTCGAACCCACCCACAGTCCGCGCCACCTACTCCTGATGTCGGCACGGAAAATCCGTGAACAATCGGCCGAGAAAGCTTGATCGTATCGGCCGCCCGAACCCCGCTCCTGCCCCTGTTTCTCGGGGCCACACCCAGCCATCGACCCAACAACCACCCGGTCGAACCACCCGAATCCCTTCCCGCACAACCGGCCTCCAAGCGTCAGAACTCACTGCTCCAGGTCCCGAGGGATGTCGCCGACACGTGCTTTGTCGGTGCGCGCGGCTAGTGTCTCGAATCGAGCGTTGTCTTGTTCATCGATTGGAGCACTGTGGGATTCACGACTGTCAACCTGACGAAGCCGGAGCATCTCTGGGATGAGTGGGCCGTCTGCGCGGCTGTTGAATACGCCGCGTGCGACTCGAGTTCGGTCGGGGTAGAAGAACTGAGGTCACGGCATCGGTTCGCGCACTATGACGACGGCGGCGGCAACTGGGCGGAGCTGGTGCTGCTGCCGGACAAGCGAGCGGTGCTGTGCGGACGCGACCTCGAGTTCTCCCAGACTTGCTTTCGCGAGGACTTCGAAGGCGTCGAAGAGATCGATGTGCTCGCCGGGGTTCCGGAATGGTGGCGGAGCGCGATCGATGAGCTCGGCAACGACCCGGCGAGTTGGGCACCAACCATATCCTTCGCCTACGGATTCGATGGAAACCATTGGCTGCGTGTTGATTACGATGTCGACGACGGGTTCGCCGGGGCGACGCCGGATGTCGGGGGTTTGGTCATGGAAGCCCTGATGGGTGCCGCACAAAGCGCCCTCGACGAGGACGCCGACCAGGCGGCCCTGGAAGATTTCACACCCGACGAGGCGGCCCTCGAGGCTTTGTGGGCAGCCGGTCGCCATCTGACCGCCGAGCACCTGCGCGCCGCGTTCGGCCCAGTTGCCGCATACTGTGATATCGACTTGGGAATGCGCGCCGTCGCCGAGTTTCGATAACGCGGCGGACCGCTCGAGGTCGACACTTCAGACCGTGGTCGTTCAATGAATGCCGCTGCACCTCAATGGTTTGCGCGGGATAGGAAGGACCCGTAGCCAGACGCCGTCCATACTAGGACATACCGCTCAGCGGTTGTACTCGTCGCAGGTCTGGCCCGATCGATCTGACGGCGGTGTCCGTCTGGACATCGATGCCAGTGCGGATCTCGCCCACGCTCAAACCTTCTGCGGAGCAGGACAATTCGCGACACACCTAACGCAGTCGACAGTGTGCGCAGTGATGTCGATCGACGCGGCCTTCGCGTCGCGGCGGGGCGGGTACCGGTACGCGACATTGTCGGCCACGTATGCGATCAAGGGGAGTCGATTCCGGTGACCTGGATACTGACAGCATGACCCGCTCCCTCCTCGACCCCTCAGCGGTTCCCTTCGAATTGCGGCCTTACCTGGAGGAGGTCGTTCAACGCGCACGCACTATCTGCAACCCCCATCTCGTCAGTGTTTTCGCGGTCGGATCGATCGCGCTCGGCGATTACCGCCACGGGCGCAGCGATATCGACGTGAATATGGTCGTGGAGCCGTCGCTTCCCGGCACCGTTGTGCGCGAGCTGGCGGAGTCGCTGGCGCATGACGCATTGCGGTGCCCTGCCGCCGGTCTGGAGCTCGTTGTGTACGAATCCTCTTTTGCCGACCGGGCGTCCGACCAGGCCGGGTACCTGCTGGATCTCAACACCGGGCCACTGCTGCCACACCGTGCCAGTTTCGATCCCGCAGCGTCACCGGCATTCTGGTACGTCATCGATCGCTCCATCGCCTACCAGACCGGATGCGTCCTTTACGGGCGTCCGGTGCGTCAAGTGCTCGCCGCACCGTCCCAGGGTCATCTCTATGCCGCGATACTGGCCTCGGTGCGCGAGCACACCACCGGCGTCGGCCATCTGACCGACAATCAGGTACTCAACGGCTGCCGCTCTGTCGCCTTCTGCCGTACCGGCCGATGGGCAGCCAAACGTGATGCCGCACAACTGATCTCGAAATCCGAGCCGAATTTCCGCCCCCTCCTCGAAACCGCGGTGCGCAGCTTCCAACGCCCCCGCACGGCAGCGCTCGAACTACCCACCGCAGACGTACAGACCTTCCTGGCCTGGGTCCGCGATCGTGTCGAGGAAGCCGAACCAGCAGGTCACCGCGACGATGACTGAGATCCACACGTACGAGCCGGGCGCACCCGACCGGGGAGGGCCGTATCTGCAGTCAGTGTCCCGAATCAAGGGTTGTCTTGTGGAGCCGCAGCATCGATGGGATTGACTACGCTGGTCGATCCCGACAGCGGTTATCGGTGAACTTCAACACCATTCGTGGACGAGGCCGTCGATGAACGTCGCGAAATCAGGCGCGAGAGTTGTGATTCGATAGCCGGCTTCTTGATCCACGTGAACCACCCGAGGCTCATCACCGCCCCGGTAATCGAGTGCGATCATGTCGTGGCCGGCTGATGGGCAGTCCGCGAAGTAGATCCCGATATCGGGATATCCCCACTCCTCGCGGATTCGCCGGTGAGTCTGCCCTTGGCCGCAGTACCCGTCCCGCGACAATCTGATCGTGAGTTGGTCGGATCCTGGTTACGCATCAATGGCGCGAGGAGTTGTATCTGCGATGGCCTTGTTCACCCTGAGCTTCCCTGTTCCCGCGGACAACGCACGCAAGATCTGGGACGACACCACCGATCCGCGCACCCTGGTCAGCGCGGTGTTCTCGATGGTGGCACCGATCGACAGCGAGATTTTCAACTCTGGCCTCGGTGGTCTCACCGGGGTGACCGAGCCACTCGCGCAAGCGCTGGCCGCGACCGGATTCACTGGCTATCGCCTGGTCCCTGCCACGACCGAACCCACGCAATACCCCAACGACTACGGCCCAGACCCTTCGACGCTGGTCTTCCCCCGGCTATTTGCACTCCAAATCACTGGCCAACCGGGTATCGATGACTTCGCCAAAACCTACCGGCCGGTACTGTCGGAACGACTCACCGACTTCTTGTGTACGAGAGACTCAGCATTGACGAAATCCCGCGGGGAGGTCGAAGTCAGCGGTCGAATGGTCCGCCGAAGCGTCTCCGAGTAGGCAGCCCTTATCAGTGACCTGCGTCAGCGCGGCGACGGACGACGTCCGTGGCGAGACCGATCCGGCGATATCCCTGTGGGTCATATCGATTCCGCTCCAGCGGGGTGTATTCGAGACTGTCCGGATCTCGTCCGGATTCCTGCGCGGTCGACCGTGCCATTTCCCACTGCATCGCGCGCACCTGCGAACCAGCACCCCTCCGGCGAAGTACCCGTCACCGCGCAGCCTGGCCCGGCGTGCGGCCGCCCGACTCGATCCACCCACGTGGATCGGTCGCGTTGTCGCCTGGTAGCGCCCGGCGGCTGATGCGGCGGTCCGGCATGAACTTGTGGTGGTGGGACAGGCGGGGGAACCATGGGGTAGCATTAGAACATGCGTTCGAACGGAGCTTACGAAGAGCAGCTCAGCGCCCTGGAGGGGGCGCTGACTGGGCTGCGGGGCCTCGATGTGGCGCGGGGTAGCGAGGAGGAGTTGGCCGATCTGTTGGATCGGCTGGAAGCTGCGGCGCGCATGCTGGCGGGGATGATCGCGCGGGTGGCCTATCGGTTGCGGCAGTTGCGTGAGCCGATCTAGTGGCTGTGTCTGGGTCCGGTTGAGTGCGTACGCGGTGCAGGTTGGCGCCGGGCAAGGCCGGAGCCGACTACGGGCCGCATCGGCGACGAGGCCGCGGCCCCACAACCCGGACAGTCGAGACCTACAGAGGCCAAGGGCGAATTCCGGCTGGACGCTTCCGCATTCAGCTCGCACGTGCCCCGCGAGAGTTGCTCCGGCACCGGCATGCTCGGGTGACGAGCTGGTCCATGACCGCCATGAAAGGACTTCGGACCCCTAATTCACCTGCAGCGCGGATGGTTCGATCGCGAGCAGGGCGTGCAGCGCGGTTTCACCGCTCGGGGTGATGCGGACGGCTCGACCGCTGCCCACCCGGGCGATCCAATCGCGCTCGAGCAGGCGGCGACAGATCTGTGCGCCCGCGGTCCCGCCGAGGTGGGTGCGCCGTTCGGTCCAGTCGAGGCAGGGCCGGGCGAGCGGACGTCGCGTCCCGTGTAAGGCCGCTGGCTCGATGCCCAACGGTCCGGTAAGCCAGGACAGCCCCGCGTCGGTGAGTGCGAACCCGCTGTCCTGGTCGAGCAGTCCGCGCTCGGTCATCGCGGTGGTGATCGCGACACCGAGCCGACCGGCCAGATGGTCGTAACAGGTCCGGCCGCGCGCCAAAGCCGCTGCGACAGTGGCGGTTCGCAGGTTGGTCACCGCGGGGCGCGGCGGATCCAGGTGGGTGACCATCGACTCCAGCAGTTCGGCGACGTGCGGGCCGGCCAACTGCACATAGCGGTGCCTGCCCTGCCTGCGCTCGACCAGTAGTCCCCCGTCGAGCAGCCGATTCAGATGTTCGGTCGCGGTGGACGCGGCCACCCCCGCGTGCCGGGCGAGCTCACCCGCGGTCCACGCCCGGCCGTCGACCAGCGCCAGGCACATATCGGCGCGGGTCCGGTCGGCGAGCAACGCGGCGAGACCGGCGAGTTCTGCTCCTCGGGATGACACCACCCCATCATGGCGCGCGATCGTTTCGGCGGCGACCGAAATATCGCGGGGATACGGTCACCTCATGAATCCGACACTGCCCCTGCGCACCGACCCCGACGAGGTGCGCCGGATCTTGATCGAGGCGCCGGTGCCGGTCGCGCCGCAGGTGGACGCGCCGATCGGCGTGACGTGGCTGCGCGCGCACGTGCCGCGTTTCCGCGAGGGCGCCGAGCACCGGCGTTTGCGTGCACTGGTTACCGCGGAACTCGACCGCCTCTCCCCTGCCGAGCTGCGGGCGCGGGCACGCACGGCGGGCGGCACCCTGCCGCATGTCCGCGTGTTAGCGGAAGCACTTGGCCTGCAAGGGATCTCCGAGGAAACAGTGGCCTTGGTCGCCGCCCACTATCAACCACACGAGCCGAACAGTGCCGCCGCCGACGCGGCGGTCGCCGAATTGGTCGACGCCTGCGGCGGGGTGGCCGACGACGCGAAGGCCACCCGAATCTGCCTGCTGGTGCAGGCCTGTGCCGCGACCACCGCCCTGATCGCCAACGTGCGCGAACTCGACGCCCCTGGCGACGTCGAGGAACGCATCGCCCGCACGATGGATGAGAACCCGCCACTGCGCTCGACCCGCCGCGTGGTCGACGGCCGGCTGGTCGAACTCGACATGCGCCATCCGGGACTGGGTTTCGGCGCGGGACCGCACGCCTGCCCCGGCCGGGCACATGCCGTCGCCCTCGCCGCGGGCATCATCGAAGGAGCCGCATGAACAAGACTGAGACCTTCCACGCCCTGCACCACGGTGACGAGCCACTGGTGCTGCCGAACGCCTGGGATTTCGGTTCCGCGGCGCTGCTCGCGACCGAAGGGTTCCCGGCGATCGGCACCACCAGCCTCGGCGTCGCGGTCGCCGCGGGCCTGCCGGACGGCACCGGTGTCACCGCCGCGGCGACCGCGGCACTGGCCCGGTTGCTCGCTCGGCTACCGGTTCCGGTGACCGTCGACATCGAAGGCGGCTTCAGCGAAAATCCCACGGCGGTCGGCGAATATGCCGCCGAGCTGGCCGAAATGGGTATCGCCGGAATCAATCTGGAGGATGGACGCACGGAAGACACACTGGCGCAACCACAGCACCAGGCCGAGCTGATCGCGGCGATCAAAACGCACGCACCCGAGCTGTTCGTCAACGCGCGCGTCGACACGCACTGGCTGCACCTCGACGCAGGCAGTACCCTCGACCGTGCGAAACGGTACGCGGCCGCGGGCGCCGACGGCATCTTCGTCCCCGGCCTCACCGACCCCGCCGGGATCGAACGGGTCGTCGCCGCGATCCCGCTGCCCGTCAACGTCCTCTACGCGCCGAACGGCCCGTCGCTGGCGACCCTCGCCGAACTCGGGGTCCGCCGGGTCAGCACCGGCTCGCTGCTGTACCGCACCGCGCTCGCCGCGGCGATCGACATCGCCCGAGCGGTCCGCGCCGACACCCCCCTGCCCGCCGCGGCACCCACCTACGACCAGATCCAAGCCCTTACCCAGTGAGCCGAGCGCGGGCTCGACCCGCATATCGGACAGTCGGACCGCTCGCGGTGTCTACCATGGAAGGCAGCGGCCGACGGCCGAAAGGGGCTCGCGATGTTCGAGAAATTCTCCGATCACGCCCGGCGCGTTGTGGTGCTGTCGCAGGAAGCCGCCCGCGCGCTGCACCACGACCACATCGGCGCCGAACACATGTTGCTCGCGGTCCTCGAACTGTGCGAGCGCGAGCCGACCCTCGGTGCCACACAGGCTTTGGCGCAGTTGGGCATCGAACCCAAGGAGGCGCTGAGCCGAATCGCCTTGCCGCCCGGCCCCGCTGATCTCACTGTGTCCGGCTACATCCCGTTCACCAAGCAAGCCAGGAAGGTGCTCGAGAACAGCCTGCGCGAGGCGCAGGCACTCGATGACGCGCACATCGGACCGAGCCACCTGCTGCTCGCGTTGACCAGCGCGGCGGATGCCGATCCCGGCACGCCCGTCGGCACCGCCGTCACGGAGTTGGAGCTTTCGCACGACAGTCTGCGCGCGGCGTTGCGAGCGGGCACCGCGGCACGAGCCGCCGCCATGGTGACACCGCAGTTCGCCCCGCAGGCGATCAAGGCGCTGACCGTCGCGAAGGCGCACGCCCGCCGATCCGGCAGCAGCACAGTCGATGTCGGCCACCTGCTGCTCGGTCTGCTCGAGCTGGACGACGACGTGGTGCGCCCGGCTTTCGACGCTCTCGGCGTCGATCGGGCCAGGCTCGGCGACGAGGTGCTCGACAGGCTGCCGGGCCGCGCATGACACCTAGTGTTTGCGCACCACCCGTTCCCCCTGCCCCGGCCGCCAGATCGTGATCTCCAGGTGGTCATCGATCACCTCGACGGTGGACGCAACGCTCAGCTCGGCAATGTAGAAGTGGTCGAACTCCCGTCCGCGAATGTCGAAACCGGACGCGTCGAACAGGTGCTGGGCGAACCGCTCGTGCAACCCCTTGTCGGGGAGATCGACAACCGTGCCGAACAGTTTGGCGTCGCCGTCGCTCACCTGAGGGTCGACCGTTGCGGTGTGCAGGCAGAACCGCGGGTCTCGCGCCAGATCACGGAATTTCGTGGTGCCGGGCATCCCCGAGATCACCAGCATGTCCTCGAACAACCGCGGTTCCACCGGGCTGATCCGCGGGAACCCGTCCGAGCGCAGGGTGCCCAGCATGCACAGGTTGCCGGTCGCGCGGTGTGTCTGCGCACGAAGACTTCGGCGATGCGCGGCGCTTCTTCGGCGAATTCCCTCCATGTGGTCATGCGCTCGACGGTACGGCGAATTCTTGTCATCTTCTGTCAGGTTTTCCGGCTAGTCTCATGATCATGCGAGCGAGCCGATTGGTGCAACTGCTGTTGTTGTTGCAGACCAGGGGGCGATCGACCGCCGGGGAGCTGGCGCAGGAGCTGGAAGTATCGGTGCGCACGGTGTACCGCGATATCGAGGCACTGTCCGCCGCGGGTGTGCCGGTGTACAGCGAGCCGGGCCGAGCGGGTGGCGTACAACTGGTCGACGGCTATCGCACCCGGCTCACCGGGTTGACCACCGATGAGGCCGACGCGGTGCTGCTCACCGGATTACCCGGCGCGGCAGCCGATCTGGGCCTCGGCACGGTGCTCGCGACCGCGCAGCTCAAGGTGCTCGCCGCACTGCCGCCCGAATTGCGCGGGCGCGCGACCAGAATCGCGGAGCGGATCCACCTCGACGCGCCGGGCTGGTTCCGCCGCCCCGACGAGACGCCGGCGCTCAACACCGTCGCCGACGCGCTCTGGCACGATCGCCGCCTGCACCTGCGCTACGGTCGCAAGGACAAGGTGGTCGATCGCGTGCTCGACCCGCTCGGCCTGGTGATGAAGGCGGGCACCTGGTATCTCGTCGCCCGTGAGGGCAGCGCCGTGCGCTCCTATCGGGTGAGCCGGATCGTCTCGGCCGAGCCGAACGGCGAAACATTCACCCGGCCGGTCGATTTCGATCTGGCCGCGCACTGGGCCGCGGCCGCGGCGGATTTCGCGCGGTCGATGCTGCGGGTCCGCTCCCGCTGCCGGGTCGCCGCGACCCACCTGCGTCTGCTGCGCCTGTGGCACGAACCCGCCGCGGTCGCCGAGGCATTGGCCTCGGCGACCGAACCCGATTCCGATGGCTGGGTGGAGCTCACCCTGGCTTCGGAAGCCTGGGACGTGCTCGCCCACGCCATCCTGCCGCTCGGCGAGCACATCGAGGTGCTCGAGCCGCCCGACCTGCGGGCCCGGCTGGCCGAGACCGCCGCCCGCATGCACGCCCGCTACCAGTCCGGCAGCGCGAACGGGTGACCTGTTAGGACGGCAACGTTCCTAAGCAGCGGGCAGAGTAGAAAGATGCTGGAGACATCGGCACGCTTGTTGCGGCTGCTCGCCCTGTTGCAGACGCACCGCGAGTGGACCGGAGCCGAGCTCGCCGAACGGCTCGGGGTCACCGGGCGCACGGTGCGGCGCGACGTAGACCGGCTACGGACGCTCGGCTATCCCGTGGACGCGACGCAGGGCACCGGCGGCTATCGGCTCGGGGCGGGCGCGGCGCTACCGCCGCTGCTGCTCGACGACGAGGAAGCGGTGGCGGTGGCGGTGGGGCTGCGCAGCGCCTCGGACGGGACCGTGGCGGGCACCGAGGAATCCTCGCTGCGCGCGCTCACCAAGCTGGAACAGGTGCTGCCGCCGCGACTTCGGCATCGGGTGCGCACCCTGCGCGCGGCCACCGTGCGGGTCGGCACGCCCGGTGCGGCGGCGCGACCGGAAACCCTGCTCGCGGTCGCGGAGGCCTGCCAACGCCACGAATGCCTGCGCTTCGACTATCGCGCGCACGACGGCACCTCGACGATCCGCACGGTGCAACCGCACAGCCTGGTCAATTTCAGCCGCCGCTGGTATCTCGTCGCGTGGGACCTCGACCGCGCCGACTGGCGTACCTTCCGTGCCGACCGTCTCACCCCTCGGATCCCGACCGGACCCAGGTTCACTCCCCGCGAGCCGCCGGAAGGCGGTGTGGCCGAGTATCTTTCGCGGCAGCTGTCGGCGAACTCCTGGCCCTACCTGGCAACGGTACTGCTGCCGGTCCCGGCGGCCGCCGCCGCCGAACGGATCTGGCCGGGCATGGGGGTGCTCGAACCGGTGGACGAGGGTTCCTGCCGCCTGCTCGTCGGCGCCGAAACGCCTGCCGACCTGGTCTGGATGATCACCTCGAACAATCTCGACTTCACACTGCTCAGCGGCCCACCGGAACTGGTCGCCGCGCTGCGGGCCCAGGCCGCGCGCTGCGTCGACGCGCTCCGCGAGTTCCCCGGTTAGCAGGTCCAATCGAGCACCTGGGCCGGCGATTTCGTCTGCACCGCGGCCGGCGTCAGCCGCAGCGCCAGGTTCCTGGAGGCGCAGACCATGCCCGCCGTGCAGCGCTCGGTACAGCGCGGACACGAACGGCTCACCGAGTGGATTCGCACCATGCTCACACACCCCGTTGCGGGGCCGGTCGTGGCGAAGCTGCTCGTCGACTATCTCGACGGCGTGGTGCTTCACCAGCTGGCCGGCCCCGCAACGGGGTTCGATGCGCATCAGGTGGTGGACCGCATGGTCCGCGCGCTGTTGCTCAGCTGACGATGGCGAACAGGACCGCAGCGACCGCGAAACTCACCACCGAGAGGATGGTTTCGAGGACGGTCCAGGTCTGCAGCGTCTGCTTGACGGTCAGGTTGAAGAACTTCGCGATGATCCAGAACCCGCCGTCGTTGACGTGGCTGAGGATGATCGAGCCCGCCGCGATCGCCATGGCGATCAGCGCGATCGACATCTGCGAGTAGCCGTGATCGGTCACCAGGGGCGCGACGATGCCGCCGGTGGTCACGATGGCCACGGTCGCCGAGCCCTGCGCGATGCGCAGCCCACAGCTGATGATGTAGGCGAGCACGATCACCGGCAGTCCGGCCGCGGACATGGTGTCGGCCAGCGCGGTGCCGATTCCGGTGGCGGAGATGACCTTTCCGAAGAACGCGCCCGCGCCGACCACCAGCAGCAGCATGCCGACCGGCCGCAGCGATTCGGCGGTGAGCGCGCTGAGTTCCTGCACCGTGGACCCACGGCGCACGCCGAGCACATAGAACGCGACGAGCACCGCGATCAGCAGCGCGACCGCCGGTGTGCCGAAGAAGGTCAGCACCTGCAGCAGCTGCGAATCCTTGTCCAGCAGTTGGGTACCGAAGGTAGCGCCCAGGATCAGCACCAGCGGGATGGCGATGATCGCGCCGATCAGCCCCACCGACGGCGGCGTCGTCGTCACGGTCCTGGTGACCGTGCCGGTGCCGCCGCCGGTGCCGTCGGAAACCCGCTCCCCCTCATCGGGAGCGGCTTCCTTGTCCTTGACGACCAGGAACTCGTCCGGCACCTCGACCCGCACGCGCTTGCCGATGTAGCTACCCCAGACGATACCCGCGGCGACGAAACCCGGTATGCCACAGACGAATCCCATCAGGATCAGCCAGCCGAGGCTAACCCCGAGCAGGCCGCCGAGCGCCACCGGACCCGGGTGCGGCGGCAGGAACGCGTGCGTCATCGACAGGCCGGCCAGCATCGGCATCGCGTAGAGCACCAGCGAACGCCCGCCGCGCTTGGCCGCGACGTAGATCAGCGGCGCCAGCACGAAGATGCCGATGTCGAAGAACACCGGGATGCCGAAGATGAGCCCGAGCAGACCCATCGCGAACGGTGCGCCCTTCTCGCCGAACAGGTTCAGCAGCTTGCCGGTGAGCACATCGGCGCCACCGGATCGCTCCAGGATCGCGCCGAGCACCGTGCCGAGGCCGATGATCACGGCGATATGCCCGAGGATGCCGCCGAAGCCGGTCTCCAGCAACGAATCACCGGCTTTGATCGCCGTGCCGACGATCTTCGACACCGGCAGGCCGGCGGCCAGCGCCAGCCCGAGCCCGGTGAGCAGCAGCGCGATGAACGGCTCCAGCTTCACCTTGATGATGGCGAACAGCAGCACTGCGATCGCGAGCCCGCAGAGCACGAGCAGCCCTGGGGTACTGGTGCGCAGCCAATCTACAGCGCCCATGGGTAGACCTCTCAATTCATGGATCGAACGAACGAGGCCGCGCGGTCGGCGATTTCGGTCCACCGTCCCGCCGCGACATCGGAGGGGGCAACGACGTCGGTACCTGCCGTGACGGCTAGTGCGCCCGCGGCCAGGAATTCAGCGGCGTTGCCCGCGTTGACGCCACCCGACGGGATGAGCGCAACATCTGGAAACGGACCACGCAGGTCCTTCAGGTAGCCGGGCCCGAGGGCCCGTGCCGGGAAGATCTTCACCGCGGCCGCGCCGAGATCGAGCGCGGTGAGCACCTCGCTCGGCGTGAAAGCGCCCATCACCACCGGGATGTCGTGCTGGGCGGCCACCTCGGCGACCTCCGTGCGCAGACCGGGCGTGACCAAGAACTGTGCGCCGCTGTCGATCGCGGCCTTGGCCTGTTCGCCGGTGAGCACCGTGCCGACACCCAGCACCGCGGCCGCGGCGGCCCTGGCGGTCGAGAGGTAGCCGAGCACGCCCGGCGTGGTGAAGGTGAGCTCCAGGGCCCGGATCCCGGAGGAGGCCAGCGCCTCGGCCAGCGCCACCGGATCGGGAATCTCCGGCGCGCGAACCACACTCAGCACCCGATCGGCGCGAATGGCCGCCATGGCGGTACTGCTCGGGCTCATCACACTGTCTCCTTTCGCGCGGCGTCCATGCGCAGCGCCCGCCCGGCGAGCGTGCCGGTCGGCGCGCCGTCGTCGATGGCGAAGCGCCCGTTGACGAGGACGTGCGTGATGCCGCGCGCCTGTTGTTTGGGATCGTCGAAGGTCGCGGTGTCGATCACCGCGGCCGGATCGAACACGACGAGATCGGCGGCGTACCCGGTGGCCACGAGGCCGCGGTCGCGCAGCCGGAGCCGTTGCGCGGGACGGCCGGTCAGGTGGTGCACGCAGTCCTCCAACCCGAGCACCCCGAGTTCGCGCACATACCGCCCGAGATAGCGCGGGAAGGTACCCCAGGCCCTCGGGTGCGGCCGAGCCGGCGCGAGCAGTGCGTCGCTGCCGCCCATGTGCCCGGGATGCACCATGATCGCGCGCACGTTCTCCTCGTGCCCGACGTGCTGCAGAATGCCGGTCGCGAGTTGATCACGTTGCAGCAGTTCGAAGAACACCTCGACCGGCGCCATCGCGCGCTCGGCGGCGATCTCGTCGATTCGCTTGCCGACGTACTCGTCGAGCTCCGCATTGCCGACACCGCTGATCTGGATGGTGTCCCATTCCACGGTCACGCCGTGACAGCCGTCGGACCCGTGCACGTCGACGTCGAGGGCGATGCGCGCCCGGGTCGCGGGGTCCGCGAGCCGGGCCAGCGCCGCGTCCGGACCGCCCGACATCGCCCAGCTCGGCAGCAGCGCGGAAAGCGTGGTGGCGCCGGGCAAGTAGGGATAGGTGTCCAAGGTGATATCGCAGCCGTCGGCCCTTGCCGCATCGATCAGCGCCAGGAACTCCGGTGCGCGGCCCCGGTTCACGTGGAAATTCATCGTGGCATGGGTGAGGTGCAGCGCGCAGCCGGTGCGTCGGGCGAGCTCGATCATCTCCGCGTACGCCTCGAGCGCGCCCGCGCCGTAGGAGCGGGTGTGCGGGGCGTAGAAACCGCCGAACTCCGCGACCACCTCGCACAGCGCGGCCAATTCGCCGGTGTCGGCATACATTCCGGGCGTGTAGGTGAGCCCGCTCGACATGCCGACCGCGCCCTCGGCGAGGCCCTGGGCGAGCAGTTCGCGCATGCGCCGGATCTCGTCCTCGGTCGCGGCGCGTTGCTCCGCGCCGACCACCAGCAGGCGCAGCGTGCCCTGCGGCACGAGGTAGGCGGCGTTGGGCGTGATGCCGCGGTCGAGCCGGTCCAGATACTCGGCCACGCTGCGCCAGGAGAAGTCGAAGTCCGCGGGATTGCCGTTCCACCCGGCGATCTGACGGCGCACCGCATCGAGGGTGGCGTCGTCGATCGGGGCGTAGGATAGCCCGTCCTGGCCGATCACCTCGGTGGTCACGCCCTGGCTGATCTTCGGGAAATGCGCCGGCTCGGTGAGCAGATGCAGATCCGAGTGCGCGTGCATATCGATGAATCCGGGGCACAGCACCGCCCCCGGCCCGGTCTCGACGACCCGGTCGGCCGCGGCGAACGCGCCGGGCGCGGTGATCTGAGCGATGCGACCGTTCGCGACGCGCACGTCGCCACGGAAGCGCGGCCCGCCGGTGCCGTCGATGATGTCGATCTCGCGAAAAACTATGTCCGTCATGGTGTCCGGCTCGTCAGAAGAAGGTGTGCAGGAGATCGACCACGCGCGGCGCCCCGGCGTCGGCGTCATCGATCACCGGGATGAGGCGCCACTTGTCGAACGCGGTGCACGGGTGCGAGAGACCGAACCGCACGACCGCGCCGATCGGCAGGTCGGCGCCCTCGGGCAGGCGCAGGAACAGGTGCTGGTCGTTGAGCGCCGAGGTCCGTGCCGCCGGATCGACCGGCGTATCTTCCGGTCCCGCAACCCGTTGCGGGACCGGAAGACCCTCATCGAAGGGCAGATCGCGCTTGCCCGCGTCCAGCAGCGCCAGGCCCGGCTCCGGCCGTGAGATGGTGCGCGCCCAGCCGTGCATGGCCGAGCGCAGCGGCTTGTCGGTGCGCGCCGCGGCCAGCGGAGAGATACCGGCGTAGAAGCCGTCGTCGTGGATGATGTACGCGCCCGAACGCAGCACGATGGTGGTCGGAACGCCTTGCGTGCCTTGCTCGTCGGCCACTTCGGCCAGCTGCTGCACCACCAGATCGGGATAGGCACTGCCACCCGCGGTGATGATGGCCGCACCCGGATAGCCGCCCGCTGCCGCGATTTCGCGGTGCAGGCGGGCGAGCTCGTCCAGATAGTGCCGCACCGTGTCCACCGCCTCGGGGGTGCGATCGTGCGCTAGCGCGCCCTCGTAGCCACCGACGCCGCCCAGCGTCAGCCGCCGCGCGCCGGAGATGGCCGCCGCGATCGCGTGCGCCTGCTCGACCGTGCGCGCACCGGTACGGCCATGCGGCCCACCGAGTTCCACCAGCACCCGCACCCGCGCCGTACCGGGCGCGGTGCTCAGCTGCCGGTCCATCAGCTCGACCGTCTCGACGCTGTCGGCCCAACAGACGAACTCGAATTCCGGGTCGTTCGCCAATTCCTCGGCCACCCAGTGCAATCCGACCGGATCGACCAGGGTGTTGGCCAGCAGGATCCGGCGCACCTTGAAGGAGCGGGCGAGCTGCACCTGCCAGACGGTGGCCAGGGTGATGCCCCAGCAGCCCGCGGCCAGCTGCTGCGCCCACAGCTGCGGCGCCATCGTCGTCTTACCGTGCGGCGCCAGTCGCACACCGGCGGCACCGGCCCAATCGGCCATCAGGGCGACGTTCGCCTCGACCGCCGACCGATCGATGGTCAGCACCGGCGTCTCGAACTGCGCGAGTGTCGGTGCGGTGGCGAGGAATTCGCGCGCGGTGCGCCCCCAGGCGGCGGGCGGCAGCCCTTTGTGCTCGGGACCGAGCCTCCGGTCTCCGAGTGCTGCTACGACGTCGTCGTCGATCACCACGGCATTCCTTCCCGCGCATTCCCGCGTCCATCTACATAGCTTATTGCTATTGCATATTTTGCAATGATTGTTGCGCATCGTGTTTCGTGTGGTTATTCTGCACGGGATGGCCTCTGGCCGCAAGCACAGGAAGGAGATCGGTGTGACGTGGCCTACGTCGACCCGCCCACGAGCGGTGACCGTCGGCGAGGGACTCGCTGTGCTGGTGGCACAGCCGGGTCCGCTGGAAGAGTCGGACACCTTCGAGCGGACCGCGGGCGGTGCCGAAGCGAACGTGGCTACCGTGCTGCCGCAGCTCGGAGTGGACACCGCCTGGCTGTCGCGGATCGGCAGCGACGGCTTCGGCCGATACCTCATCACCCATCTCGCGGCCCGGGGCGTCGACACCTCGGCGGTCGTCACCGATCCGACCCGGCCGACCGCGGTATACGTGAAGGAACGCGGCAGCGGTTCGGGCAAAGCCACCGACCTCGCCGAACGCGCCAGCCGCATGCTGTACTACCGCACCGGCTCGGCGGCCAGCGCGATGTCGCCCGCCGACCTCGACGCGACCGCGGCGGCGGGCCTGCTCGCCCACTGCGATCTCGTGCACTTCACCGGGATCACCACGGCGCTGTCCGATTCGACGACCGCGCTCACCGAGGCGCTGCTCGCCCTCCCCCGCGACGACCGGCTGGTGAGCTTCGATCTGAATTTCCGGCCCGCGCTGTGGGCGCAGCGACTCGACGTGTCCGCACAGGTGCTCGCGCGGCACGTGCGCGGTAGCGACGTGGTGTTCCTCGGCGCCGACGAGGCCGCCGCGGTGTTCGGCACCGGAGATCCCGACGCGCTGCGCGCCCTGTTCCCGGAACCCGCGCAGCTCATCGTCAAGAACGACGAGCACACCGTCACCGGTTTCGCCGGCGCCGAACGGGTGGAGGTACCCGCGCTCGGTCTGGAGGTCACCGAGCGGATCGGCGCGGGCGACGCGTTCGCGGGCGGCTACCTCGCCGCACTGCTGCACGGCAGGCCGCTGCGGCAGCGGCTGCGCTTCGGGCACCTGTGCGCCGCCGCCGCGCTCACCGGCACCGGCGACGGCGCCGAACTGCCCCATCCCTCGGTTCTGGAGCGGCTCGCCGACCTGGACGAAAAAGCTTGGGCCGAACTGCATTACAACGACACCGTCATCGAGAATGTGGCCTCATGAACCACCCAACAGTCAGTGAGACGTCGTCATGAGTCAGAGTTTGTCGCGTGCCTTGACCATTCTGGTTGCGCTCGGCGAGGATTCGCGGTCGCTGGACCAACTGGCCACCCAGCTCGGCGTGCACAAGTCGACCGTACTGCGGCTGCTCCAGACGATGGAGGCGCAGCGCTTCGTCACCCACGACAGCCAGCACCGCTACATGCTGGGGTCGCGGCTGTTCGAACTCGCCAACCGCACTTTGGAACAGCGCGACGTGCGTACCCTGGCGCGCCCACACCTGAGCGCGTTGAACGCCGACACCAAACAGACCATTCACCTCGCCACCTACGAATCCGGTGAGGTCGTCTACATCGACAAGCTCGACGCCACCCAGAGCGTGCGGATGTACTCCAGGGTCGGCAGACCCGCGCCGCTGCACTGCACCGCCGTCGGCAAGGTGCTCATCTCCGCGCTGCCCCGCGCCGAATGGCGGGCGATCGCGGAGAAACTCGACTACCACCCGTTCACCGAACGCACCATCCGCACCCCGGAGCGCTACCTGATGGAGCTGGAAAAGGTTGCCGCACTGGGCTATGCGGAAGACCACGAAGAACACGAGAGCTTCGTCAACTGCATCGGCGTCCCCGTGCGCAACGGCACCGGCGCGGTCGTCGCCGCGGTCTCGATGTCGGTGCCGGACATGCTGCTCGACCACGACCAGGTACTGGCCGAGCTGCCGCGCGTGCGCGCGGCGGCCGACGCCATCTCCGCCGAACTCGGCTGGGCACCCAGCCGCACCCCCACCGCAACGAAAGGCTAGCTGTTCCATGAGTGAAAAGATCGCCGTCCGCACCACCGACGCGCCCGCGCCCGCGCACACCTTCTCCCAGGGCGTGCGCAAGGGGCCGTTCGTGCAGGTCTCTGGGCAGGGTCCGGTGGACCCCGTCACCAACGAGTACCTGTTCCCCGGCGACGTTGCGGCACAGACGATCCGGACCCTGCAGAACGTGAAGGCGATCATCGACGCGAGCGGTGCGACGTTCGATGACGTGGTGATGCTGCGCGTCTACCTGACCACCCGCGACGACTTCGCCGCGATGAACGAGGCGTACGGCGAGTTCGTCACCGCCAATACCACCGGCGACGTATTGCCCAGCCGCACCACCGTATTCACCGGTCTCCCCCGCGCGGAAATGCTGGTCGAGATCGACGCCATCGCGATCGTCACCGAATAGGCCGACCCGACCGGCCCGACCCGCTCGTGCGGCAGGTCGGGCCGGTCCGGCCCTCAGGCTTCCGTGGGCGACCCGCTGCCGGCGGAGGCAGCCTCCTTGGGGTCGCCGGCGGAAGCCGGCTTCTGGGACGCGCTCGACGCGGCCTTCTTCGCCGCCGAGGCGGCCTTCTTCGCGGCGGGTGCGGCCTTCTTCGCCGCCGGCGCCGCCTTCTTGGCCGCGGGAGCCTTCTTCGCCGCGGCCGTCTTCTTCGCCGCGCCTGCCGCCTTGGTCGCACCAGCGCCTTCGGTCGCGCCATCGGCTTCGGCCGCTGCGGTCTTCTTCGCCGCCGTCCGCTTCGCGGGCGCCTTCTTCGCCGCGGTCTTCTTCGCCGCTCCCGTTGACCGCCCAGCCGTCGACTTCGCCGCGGGTTCAGTCGCAGTGGTCGATTCGGCCGCCTGCTCTGCCGCAGCCTTCTTCGCCACCGCCTTCTTGGTCGCGGCGGTCTTCTTGGCCGGGGCCGCCTTCCGCGCGGTTCCCGCAGCGGTCTTCTTCGCCGCCGTCTTGCGCGGTGCCCGCCCACCTGTGGTCTTCTTAGCCGCAGCACGACCGGCAGCAACAGCCGCTACCTCAGCCGCCGCGGAACCATCGACCCCCGTACCGCTTTCAACCTCCGCCGGTGCAGCAGCTTGCACCGCAACCCCGGCGGCCGCAACCGCGTCGGCGGTCTCGCCGCTCGCCGCGACGTCCTTCACCGCTGCACGAATATCGGCATCACCGGCGGACTCCACCGAAACACTCTCGGTAGCAACAGTCTCCGGCTCCGCCACTGCGGTCCCGCCAACACCCGACGCCACACCATCGGCCGACGACGCGGCACCGGTCTCAGCAGCTCCAGGCTCAACCTTGGACGAACCCGATTCGGCCACAGCCACGTCCGCCGCTTGCTCGGCCTTGGCCACGGCGTCGGCCTCGGACTCGGCCGAATCCGGGTCGGCCACAGCCGTGTCGGACTTGGCCTCGGCGCTGGCGATGTCGCCATCGGAGGCCGCGTCCTGTTCGTCGGCCGCGGTGGCCAGGCCGCCGTCGGCAGCCCCTTCCGTCGCGCGAGCCGGGTCGTCCGCCGCGGTGTCGGCCAACGCTGGGATAACCGCACTGGTCTCTGGCGAGAGGGGCTCGGCGGCGGCCTCTTCGGGCTTGGCGGCGTCTGTGGTGATGTCTTCGGCGAACGCTTCCTCGAGTTTGGCGAGGGCGGCGGCCTTGGCCGAATCGGTTTCGGGGAGGACCTTTTCGGTGATCGCGCTCGACGCCCCGGTGGGCTCGAGCTCGGCGGCGGGCTCGGCCGCGACGGCGGGCTCCCCGGCGACGGCCGCTTCGGATTCGACCGACGTCGCCGGATCCGCTTCGACCACGGCCGCTTCCGGCTCGGCCGAGGTCACCGAGTCCGCTTCGGCGGTGGCCGCGGCCTCGACCGAATCCGCGTCGGGCAAGGTCGTGACCGCGTCGAGATCGACATCTTCGACCAGACTGACGCCGGGGATGGCGTCGAGGAGCTGGCGAGTGTAGAGGTCGGAGGGTGTGGCGAAAACCTTTTCGGCCGGGCCCTGTTCGACCACCTTGCCGTCCCGCATGACCAGGACGTCGTGCGCGATGGCGCGCACCACCGCGAGGTCGTGCGAGATGAACAGATAGCTCACGCCGAGTTGCTGTTGCAGGGAGGACAGCAGAGTCAGGATTTGGTCCTGCACCAGCACATCCAGCGCGGACACCGCCTCGTCGCAGACGACCAGCGGCGACCCGACGGCCAGCGCACGCGCGATGGCGACGCGCTGGCGCTGCCCGCCGGACAGCTCGTTCGGGTAGCGGTGCGCGACCGCCGCGGGCAGCGCGACCTGCTCCAGCAGCTCGGCCACCCGGGCCCGCCGTGCGGTGCGATCGCCGACGCCGAAGGCCCGCAACGGCTCTCCGATCAGCTTCTCGACGGTCCACATCGGGTCGAGCGAGGCGTACGGGTCCTGGAACACCGGCTGCATCGCCCGGCGCGCGGCCCGCAGTCGCGCGCCGCGCAGCCCGCCCAGTTCGGCGCCGTCCAAGCGCACGGTGCCCGAGCTCACCGGCACGAGGCCGAGCACCATCCGCGCGGTCGTGGTCTTGCCCGACCCCGATTCACCGACGATCGCCGTGGTCCGCCCGCGCTCGATGGTGAACGACACGTCGTCCACCGCCTTGAGCACGCCGCCGCGCCCGCGGATCCGGTACTCCTTGCTGATGTGCGAGACCTCCAGAATCGGAGAGCTCTTGGCGTAGTCGGCCTTCGCGGCGGAATCGGCACCCGACTTCTCGGCGGATACCGCAGCCGCCGCACCGTTCGTGGCCACCTTGTCCGCGGCCGCGCTGTCGACCGTGACGCCCTCATCGCGCCGCGGTCCGATCAGCGCGGGCGCGGCCGCGACCAATCGCTGCGTGTACTGCTCCTGCGGATCGGTCAGCACCTGCCGGGCCGGGCCGGTCTCGACGATCCGCCCGTCCGACATGACGATGACCCGGTCGGCGCGCTCGGCGGCCAACCCGAGGTCGTGCGTCACCAGCAGCAGCGCGGTGCCGAGTTCCTGGGTCAGCTTCTCCAGGTGGTCCAGGATCTGGCGCTGCACGGTCACATCAAGCGCCGAGGTCGGTTCGTCGGCGATCAGCAGGTCGGGCCGGCAGGCCAGGCCGATAGCGATCAGCGCGCGCTGGCGCATGCCGCCGGAGAACTCGTGCGGGTACTGCCTGGCCCGGCGGGCGGGCTCGGGCAGTCCGGCCTGGCCGAGCAGTTCGATCGCCCGGCCGCGCGCCTCGCGACGCGAGCAGAGCCGATGTGCCAGCAGGGTTTCCGATACCTGGCGGCCGACGCGCGCGACCGGGTTCAGGTTCGACATCGGGTCCTGCGGGACGAGTCCGATCTCGCGGCCGCGCAGCTTGCGCAGCCGCTTCTCGTCCGCGTGCGTGATGTCCTCGCCGCGCCAGCGCAGCGTACCGCCGGTGACGTGGCCCGAGCCGGGCAGCAGCCCCATGATCGCATGCGCCAGTGTCGATTTCCCCGAACCGGAGGCGCCCACCACGGCGACCCGTTCACCCGGTTGGATGACCAGGTCCGCGCCGTGCACGGCGGTGGTGTCCCCAAAGGCCACGCGCAGCTCGCTGACCTCCAATAGCGGTTGTGTCATTTTCGCTTCCTCAGCGCCTTGTCTTCGGGTCGAGCGCGTCCCGCAGGGCGTCGCCGAAGAGGTTGAATCCCAAGCAGATGATCGCCAGTGCCACACCGGGGAAGATGCCGGGCCACGGGGTGCGCAGCAGGTACTGCTGCGCGTCGGAGAGCATGATGCCCAGGCTGGGCGCGGGCGGTTTGATGCCGAGCCCGAGGAACGACAGGATCGCCTCGCCGAGCACCGCGGTCGGCATGATCACCGTGGCCTGCACGATGATCGGCGCCAGCGAGTTGGGCAGGATGTGCTGACCGAGAATGCGCAGCGGGCCGACGTGCATCGCCTGCGCGGCGAGAACGAAGTCGGTTTCCTTGAGCCGCAACGTTTCCGCGCGCACCACCCGCATCATCACCGGCACCTGCGCGATGCCGAGCGCGATCGCCGCGTCGGTGAGTCCACCGCCGTTGATGGCGGTCAGTCCCACCGCCAGGATCACGAACGGGAACGCCAGCAGCACATCAGAGACCCGCGAGAGCACCATGTCGAACCCGCGCCAGTACCCGGCGAGCAGGCCGAACGGCACGCCGATGACCACCGCGCACAGCACGGAGAGCACGCCGACCTCGAGCGAGGCCCTGGTGCCGTAGAGCACGCGCGAAAGGATGTCGCGGCCGAGATCGTCGGTGCCCAAAGCGAATCCGACGGTGCCCGGCTGCTGGAACGGGGTCGAGAAGTGCACCTCGGCGGGCGAATACGGCGCGAGCAGCGGTGCGAACACACCGACGAAGATCACGATCAGCAGCAGGACCGCGCCGACCATGCCGAGCGGGTTGCCCCACAGCTGACGCAGCACCCGGCCACGCACCGCGGTCAGCAGCGGCGTCGCGACGGCGGGCGCGGGCCCGGTGTCGGTGACGGTGGGACGGGGTTCGGTGACTGTCATTGCGCCCTCCCGGACACTCGAACGCGGGGGTCGATCACCGTGTACAGCACGTCGACCAGCAGATTGATCACGATGTAAGCCGCGGCGATGACCAGCACAACCGCCTGGATCACCGGGTAGTCACGGGTGAATACCGAGTCCAGGGTCAGCTTGCCCATGCCGGGCAGGCTGAAGATGCGCTCGGTGACCACCGCGCCCGCGATGAGCCCGCCCAACTGCAGGCCGACGATGGTGGTGACCACGATCAGGCTGTTGCGCAGCCCGAAGCGGAAGATCACCGCGCCGCGCCCGAGGCCCTTCGCTCGCGCCGTACGCACGAAGTCGGCGGTGAGCGTCTCCACCATCGACGAACGGGTCTGGCGCTGCACCACCGCCGCGTGCGCGAGGCCCAGGATCAGCGCGGGCAGGGTCAAGAAGTAGATGCCGCGTAGCGGATGTTCCAGCGGCGAAACGTATCCCGAAGCCGGGAACCAGTTCAGCCGCACCGACAGATACAGCACCGCGAGGATGCCGACCCAGAAGGTGGGCACAGACAGTGCGAGCAGAGAGAAGCCGTTGGCCGCCCACTCCGGCCAGCGGCCGCGATACACCGCGGCGATCACACCACCGATCACGCCGGCCAGCACCGCGATGAGCATGGCGTAGACGGCCAGCTGGAAGGTCACCGGAAGCGTCGTGCCGATCATGTCGCGCACGGGGGTGCCGGTGCGGATCGAGCGACCGAAATCACCGGTGGCCGAATGCTTCACGAACTCGAAGTACTGCACGAGGATCGAGTTGTCCAAGCCGAGATCGGCGCGCACGGCGGCGATGGCCTCCGGGTTCGCGTCCTCGCCCGCCATCGTGGTCGCCGGGTCGCCGGGTAACGCCCGCACACCGGCGAAGACCACCATCGAGGCCAGCACCAGCGTGACGGCCGACTGCCATAGCCGATGGAAAACGTACTGCAGCATGGGTTTTCAGCCCTTCCGATCAGCGACGTATGCGGCCTTGCCAAGCCGCACCGTGCCGTCGGCGTATACTTCGACGCCGGTCACCCAGGTCGAGTGCACGGTGAGGTTACGCAGACGGTAGGTGTAGATGTAGGGGTTCTCCCGCTGGATGAGTCGTACCGCCTGCTCGTACAGCGCACCGCGTTGCGCGGTGCTGTTGCTGTGCGCGGCCCAGCCGAGCAGATCGTCCAGGGTCGAGGAGTTGAATCCGCTGTAGTTACCGGTCGAGCCGGAAGTCAGGAAGCGAGAGGTGTTGCCGTCCGGGTCGAGTCGGCCCGACCAGCCGAGGTAGAGCAGCTCATAGGTGCCCTTCTTCTGCGCGTCGAGCATGCTGGAGTACTCGGCGGGCACCAGCTCGAGGTCGAATCCGCCCTCGGCGACCGACGCGCGCAATTCCTTGGCGTACTCCAGCTGATCTTCGACGTTCATCACCTGCATCGTCACCGGGTACGGAATCTGCACGCCCGCTTCGGCGAGCAGCTCCCTGGACCGTTTCGGATCGAAGGTGGGGCAGACGGTGCTGGCCTTGGTCGCATAGGAGGTGCGGGGCGCGATCGGCGTGCACGCGGGCTCATACCAGTTGTGGAACGCCTTCTCGACCAAGGCTTCCCGGTCGATGCTCAGCGAAAGCGCCTGTCGCACCTTGGCATCGCGGGCGATCGGGGTGTTGATCTGTTTGATCGGCTTGCCTGCGCCGTCGACGTTGCCGATATTGACATACACCCCTTGGAATCCGAACGATCCCGATTGCAATACCCGGAGCTGGGGCAGCTTGGACAGTGCGTCGATATCGTCCGGTGACATGGTGTCGGCGACCTGGATATCACCGGCGCGCAAGCTCTGTGCCCGCATCTTGGCGTCCGGCATGATCCGGTAGGTGATGCTGTCGAAGTGCACGTTCTGCGCGTCGTAGTACAGCGGGTCGCGGGCGACCGAGATCGAGGTCTGCGGCACCCGCTTCACGAATTTGAACGGCCCGACGCAGACCGGATTCTCACCGAAGTTGTTGCCCGACTCCTTCAATGCCGCCGGTGACATGATCATGCCCGCCCGGTCGGCCAACGCCGCGGTGATCGGCGCGAACGGCTCGCGATACCGGATCACCACGTGCGAGGCGTCTTCGGTGTCGATCGCGCTGATCGGGCCCATCTCGCCGGTGCGCTGCGAACCCGGCATCGTCAGATGCCGTTCCAGGCTGGTCTTCACCGCGGCGGCGTTGAACGCGGTGCCGTCGGCGAATTCGATGCCGGTGCGCACCGGGATGGTCACCGTCAAACCGTCCTGCGAGATCGTCGGCAGCGCGGTCGCCAACTGCGGCACCAGGTTTCCGGACGAATCGTTGTCGTAGAGCTTCTCGCAGATCGTGCTCATCACGTAGCGCATATAGAGCGAGCTGGACGTCGTCGGATCCAGCTTGTCCGGATCGTTCGACAGGCCCATGATGAGGTCGCCACCCTCACGGACCGGCTGCGAGCCGACCGGCGTGCCGTAGTCGTCGACGTGCGTGACGATCGGGGTGACGGGTTGCGGCGATGCGCAGGACGCGAGCGCGACTGCTACCACGCCGAGGATCGCCATCCGTGTGAAGCGAGCGAGCATGCGCTACAAGATACTTCACCTTGTTGCACTTTTCTCACCCTCTATTCCTTTTTGTACATTGTTCTCATTGTGGTCATCGGATGAAATCGGCCGAGCCGAAAAGAATGGTACGGAAAATGGCGATCCGGCGTGTGCCGGACCGCTATTTCCTGAAACAGGTTAAGCTGGCTTCCCCCCGATTCGACTGTTCAGCTTTTCCCGCCCCCGACGAAGGCGGCCTTGCCGAGCCGCACCACGCCGTCCTGGTATGCCTCGACGCCGGTCACCTGCTTCGAATGCACGGTCAGCACCCGGATGCGGTAGGTGTAGACGTACGGGTTGTCCTGCTGGATCAGCGCGGTCGTCTTGCCGTACAACTCGGCGCGCTGCGCGGGATCGGTGCTGCGCGCAGCCTTTCCGAACAACTCGTCCAGCTCCGGGTTGCTGTATCCGGCGTAATTGCCGTTCGACCCGGTGGTGAGGAATTTCGTGATGTTCGCGTCCGGATCGAGCCGCCCCGACCAGCCGAGGTAGAGAATCTCGTAGGTGCCGCGCTTCTGCACGTCGAGCAGGGTCGCGTATTCGGTGGGCACGACCTTCAGATCGAACCCGCCCTCGGCCAGGCTCGCCTGCCAGGCCTGCGCGTAGCGCAGCTGGTCCGGCGTGTTCGTGACCTGCATGGTCACCGTGTAGGGCAGCTGTACGCCCGCCTCGATGAGCAGTTGCTTGGCCCGCTCGGGATCGTAGGCGGGGCAGGCGGTTCCGGCCTCGGTCGCGTACGTGCTGCCCGGCACGATGCCCGAGCAGGCCGGCTCGAACCAGTTGTTGAAGACGGTGTCGACCAGTGTCTTTCGGTCGGTGGCCAGCGAGAACGCCTGCCGGATGCGCGGATCCTTCGCGATCGGGGTATCGATCTGCTTGGTCGGCTTGCCGACGCCGTCGACATTGCCGATGTTGATGTAGGCGCCGTAGAAACCGAGCGAACCGGATTGCAGCAGCCGCAGATCCGGGTCCTTGGCCAGCGCGTCCACGTCCTGCGGCGAGATCGTGTCGGCGACCTGGACGTCACCCGAACGCAGGTTCGCCGCACGGATATTGGCGTCGGTGATGATCCGGTAGGTGACCCCGTCCAGGTGCACCTTCTTCGCGTCGTAGTACAGCGGGTCGCGGACCACCTCGATGGAGGTCTGCGGCACCCGCTTCACGAACTTGAACGGCCCGACGCAGACCGGGTGATCGGCGAAGTTCTTGCCCTCGTTCTGCGCGAGCGCGGCGGGCGACATGATCATGCCCGCGCGGTCGGCCAGCGCCGCGGTGAAGGGCGCGAACGGCTTCTTGAACTTGACCACCACGTGCGCCGGATCGGCCACCTCGATCCCGGCGATCGGCCCCATTTCGCTGGCCCGCTGCGAGGTTTTCATCGTCTGGTGCCGCTGCAGGCTGGTCTGCACGGCGGCCGCGTCGAACGGTGTGCCGTCGGCGAATTGGATGCCGGTGCGGACCGGGATGGTGACGGTCAGGCCGTCCTCGGAGATGGTGGGCAGCGCGGTCGCCAGCTGCGGCACCAGCTTGCCGGAAGAGTCGTTGTCGTAGAGCTTTTCGCAGATCGAGCTCATGACGTAGCGGGTGTAGAGCGAACTGGAGGTGGTCGGGTCGAGCTTGTCGGGTTCGTTCGACAGGCCCATCACCAGGGTGCCGCCCTCGCGGACCTGCTGCGTACCCACGGGCGTGCCGAAATCGTCTGTATGCGTTGCGGTTCCAGCGGGATGCTGGACCGGTGCGCAGGAAGCGAGCGCGGCGGCGGTGACGCCGAGCACGATCATCCGTGTGAAGCGAGCGAGCATGCGCTACAAGATACTTCAATACGCCGAATTTTTCGCACCCACCATTCTATTTTTCGCACATTGTTCTCCCGGCGGTGGCGACCGGAAACCACGGGAGCGAAAGAATGGCACGAAAAATAGCGGTCCAGCACCGCCGGACCGCTATTTTCATGACGCGTTGAGTTATCGCCCCGCGGCGTAGCCCTGCATGCCGCGCGGATTGGCGCCCGCGGAAAGGACCCCGGCCTCGGGATCACGGGCCACCGCGCACAACCGGCCCTCCGACCACGGCGGTCCCACATTGACCTGGTGGCCGCGCCGTTCCAGGTCGGCGATGACCTCCGGATCCATCCGCGATTCGACGAACACCGCGCCCGGACTCATCGCGCGCGGATAGAACGAACCGGGGAAGCTTTCCTGATGCCAGTTCGGCGCGTCGATCGCACCCTGCAGGTCCAAGCCGCCGCGCACGCGCTCGCGCAGCACCACGGACAGGAAGAAATGCACACTCCACTGATCCTGCTGATCGCCGCCCGGCGTGCCGAAGGCCAGCACGGCCTCCCCGTCGCGCAGCGCCATCGACGGGCTGAGCGTGGTGCGCGGACGGCGGCCCGGTTGCAGCGAATTCGGTAGTCCCGGCTCCAGCCAGGACATCTGTAGTCGGGTACCGAGCGGGAAACCCAGTTCGGGCACAACGGGATTGGACTGCAGCCAGCCGCCGCTCGGGGTCGCCGCGACCATATTGCCCCAGCGGTCCACGATGTCGACCTGACAGGTGTCACCCTTGGTGGCGCCGGTGGTGGCGACCGTCGGCTCGCCCGCACCGAGCGGAACCTCGGTCGCGCCAACGGAATTCGTCTGAGCATAGCCACTGAGTCGGGGCCGCAGGCCGTCCGGGCTGCCCGGACGCAGCTCGAAGGAGGCCTGCGGCCCGATCAGCGCACTGCGTTGTGCGTTATACCAAGGAGAAAGCAGTGTCGACATCGACACCTGTGCGCTGTCCCCGTACCACGCCTCTCGATCGGCCATCGCCAGTTTCGAGCCTTCGATGAGAGTGTGGTAGTACTCCGGCGTGCCGTACTCGAGCCGGTTCGGCAGCAATGCCAACTGCTGCAAGAACACCGGGCCCTGACTCCACAGTCCCGGCTTGGCCACGGTCCAGCCATTCCAGGTGTAGGTCACCGGATTCTCGTACGACGCAGTGAAGTTCGCGAGATCGTCGCCGGTCATGGTGCCGACGTGCCGTTCGCCCGAGGTGTCCATGGTCGGGCGGTCGCTGGCCGCGACCAGCGCCTCGGCGATGAAGCCCGCGCGCCAGATCTTGCGCGCGGCCTCGATCTGGCCGTCGCGATCGCTGCTCGCCGCCTCGGCCTCGGCGATCAGGCGGCGCCAGGTGGCGGCGAGCACCGGGTTGCGCAGCAGCGCGCCCGCGGCAGGCGGCTTTCCGTCGCGCAGGTAGAGCTCGGCCGAGGTGGTCCATTCGTTCTGGAACAGCTCGGCGACCGTCGAGACGGTCTCGCCGACCCGCTCGACCGCGGGATGACCGCGCTCGGCGTTCCAGATCGCGAACGACAGCACCTCGGACAGGCGCTTGGTGCCGTGGTCGCGCAGCAGCAGCATCCAAGCGTCGAACGCGCCGGGCACAGCGGCGGCCAGCGGGCCGGTGCCGGGGACCAGATCGAGGCCGAGCGCGTTGTAGCGCGCGATCGTGGCGGCGGCGGGCGCAGGCCCCTGACCGCACAGCACCCGCGGCGGGAGACCGGCGGGCGCGAGGATGATCGGCACCTCACCGGCCGGGCCGTTCAGGTGCGGCTCGACCACATGCAGCACGAAGCCCGCGGCGACCGCCGCGTCGAACGCGTTGCCGTCGTCCTCCAGCACCGCCATCGCGGCGGCGGAGGCGAGCCAGTGGGTGGACGACACCATCCCGAAGGTGCCCTGCAGGGTCGGTCGCGTGGTGAACACCAGATGAGTATCACCCGACGATCTTGGTTACGTCCAAGACATCTATTGCACCAAACCGATAGCCTACGGTTATGGAACGCCAGCAGCTCGAGTACTTCGTCGCGATCGTCGAGCACGGTGGATTCACCCATGCCGCGCGGGCGCTGCGGGTAGCCCAGCCGTCGCTGTCGCGGGCCATCGGCAAGCTCGAGCGCGAGCTGGAAGTGCCGCTGTTTCACCGGGTCGGCCGCAACGCGGTGCTGAGCAACGCGGGCCAGCTGATGGTCGACCGCGCGCGGCAGGTGCTGCGCGATCTGGACGCGCTGCGCGCCGCCGCCCAGGCCGTCGGCGCTGGTGTCGTCGGACGCGTCGATGTGGCGGCCACCTCATCGTCGACCCTGGAGCCGGTGATCGGCACCATAGCCGCGCTGCGCGAGCATCACCCCGGCGTGACAGTCGGTACCTGGTCGGCACTGTCGGCCGCCGAAGTGGTCGCCATGGTGTTGCGCGGGCGCTGCGAGGCAGGTGTGTGCGGCAGTGCGGAACGGCCCGCCGGGCCGGGATTGGTGGCCCATCACCTGCGCGACGAACAGTTCCTTCTCGTCGCCCCGCCGGGCACCGAGATCGGCGAGAACGGCACCGTGGCGCCAAAAGATCTACGCGGCATGAGTTTCGTGCTGCCGCCGCCGGCCACCGCGGTGCGCGCCCGGTTCGACCGGCTCGCCGCGACCGTCGGCGATCTGCGCATCGCCGCGGAGGTCAGCGACCGCAGCGTCGTACTTCCCATGGTGCTGCGCGGCATCGGCGCCGGCCTCATGCCGGACGGCTGGCACGAACTCGCCTGCCGCGCCGGTGCCGCGGTCTATCGCTTCTCCCCACCCGAACAGCTACCGCAGTGGCTCGTATACCGCAGCGGCCCGCTGACCGCGGCGGCCCAAGCCTTCGTCGAAACCACCCTCACCCAAGCCGCGGCGGCGCGGACCCCCACCGAAGGGCCCTCCTGAGCCCACCCCATCGGGGGCCGACCATCGCGGAGCCCCTGGACGCGGACCAGGTAGCTCAGCGACCCGTATGCGTCGGCGTCCCGCGCGCGTGTCTTCGGGCGGACCTGCGCGCGGGACGACGAACGCCGCGCGATAGGTGCCTAGCCGGAGTTGCGCAGGGCGGTGGCCAGGCCGTTCATGGTGAGCAGGATGCCGCGCTTCACCAGCTCGGAGTCGTCGCCCGCGCGCAACCTGCGCAGCAACTCGACCTGCATCTGGTTCAGCGGCTCCAGATACGGGAACCGGTTGTGGATCGACTCGGCCAGCGACGGGTTGTCCGCGAGCAGGTGATCGTTGCCGGTGACCGCGGCGTGCATGCGGATGGTGCGGGCATGCTCGTCCTTGATCATCGTGAAGATCTGTTCGCGCAACGCGGCGTCCTCCACCAGTTCGGCGTAGCGGGCCGCGATGTCGAGGTCGCTCTTGGCCAGCACCTGCGCCAGGTTCGACAGCACCGTGCGGAAGAACGGCCAGCGCTCGTAGAGATCGGTGAGCGTGGCGAGGCGTCGCGGATCGTCGCCGACCCACTCCTCGAGCGCCGTGCCGGTGCCGTACCAGCCGGGCAGCATCACCCTGGCCTGGCTCCAGGCCATCACCCACGGGATGGCGCGCAGGTCCCCGACCGTATTCGTCGGCTTGCGCGAGGCGGGCCTGCTGCCGATGTTGAGATCGCCGACCTCGGCGACCGGCGTGGACTGCCGGAAATACTCGACGAATCCCGGTGTGTCGTGCACCAGCCGGGCGTAGGCGGCGCGGGCGCGCTCGGCGAGTTCGTCCATCAGTTCGTAGGAGGGCTCGGCGTCGGGCCCGAGACCTTCCACGTCGAGCAGCGTCGATTCCAGCGTGCCCGCGATCAGCGACTCCAGATTGCGGTGTGCCGCACCGCGTTCGGCATACTTGGCCGCGATCACCTCGCCCTGTTCGGTGAGCCGCAGCGCGCCGCGCACCGCGCCGGCGGGCTGGGCGAGGATGGCGTCGTAGCTGCGGCCGCCACCGCGACCCACGGTGCCGCCGCGACCGTGGAACAGCCGCAACCGGATACCGAACTTGCGCGCCACCTCGACCAGATCGAGCTCGGCCCGGTACAGCGCCCAGTTGGCCGCCAGGTAGCCGCCGTCCTTGTTGGAATCGGAGTACCCGAGCATCACCTCCTGGCGCATGCCGTGCGCGGCGACCAGGTCGCGATACACCGGAACATCCAGTGCCGCCGCCAGAGTCGCGGCACCGGCGCCGAGGTCCTCGATCGTCTCGAACAGCGGGACGATGCCCACCGAGCAGCTCGGCGGCCCGTCCGGCTCGCCGGGATCGAGCAGGCCGCCCTCCTTCAGCAGCAACGCCGCCTCCAGCATGTCCGAGACCGAGGTGCACATGCTGATGATGTAGTTGGGCACCGCCTCCGCACCGAAGGTGCGCACCACATCCCGCGCGGCACAGACGATGTCGATCTCCTTGCGGGCCAGCTCGCTGAGCCTGGCGTGCGGGCCGAGCAGCGGGCGCCTGGTGCGCAGCTCCGCGGCGAGCAGCTCCACCCGGTCGGCTTCGGACAGGCTCGCGTAGTCGGCGTGCACACCGGCCCAGGCCAGCAGTTCGGCGACCACCTGCTCGTGGATCTCCGAGTTCTGCCGCATGTCGAGGCTTTGCAGGTGGAAGCCGAAGGTCTCGATCGCGTACCGCAGCGCGGCCAGCCGATCATCGGCGAGCAGGTCGTCACCGGAGGCCCGCAGCGAGACGTCGATGGCATCGAGATCGTCCAGCACGTCCTGCGGGATCTGATACGGCTCGGCGCCGACGTCGAGCCCGTCGGGCGGTACCTCGCCGAGCGCGCGCACCGCCGTGGCGGTCAAGCGGCCCCGGATGCGGTGCAGCGCACGGCGATACGGTTCATCGGCATGGGTGGCAGGCTCCGGGTAGCCCGCCTCGGCCAGCGCGGCGACCGCAGGGGTGACCGGCACCAGCCGCGCCGACAGTGCCAGCACCTTCTCCAGTTCGACCAGGTCACGCAGGTAGCGGGTGAACGCCACCGCGGCCGCCTGATGCCCGGCCTGACGCACCACATCCGCGGTGACGTACGGATTGCCGTCCCGGTCGCCGCCGATCCATGATCCCGGCCGCAGGATCGGGCGCGGCAGCAGTTCCACGCCCGGCCAGCGCGAGCGCAGCGCCGCGCGCACCTCGGCGTTGATCGCGGGGATCACGTCGAACAGGGTGATGTCGTAGTAGCGCAGGCCGACCGAGATCTCGTCCTGAATCCGCAAGCGCGCCAACCGGATCAGTGCCGTGCGCCACAGGCTGAGCACCTGACGGCGGATCTGCCGCTCGAAATCGGCGCGCCTGCGCTCGGTTTCGGTGTAGCGCTGGCGCAACCGCATCAGCTCGGTGATCCTGGTCTGCGCGTCGAACACGGTGCGGCGGCGGGTCTCGGTGGGGTGTGCGGTGATCACCGGTGACACCAGCGCGTCGGCCAGCAGATCGGCCACCTCGGCGCCGTCCAGCGCGGCCGCGTCGAGCTTGCGGTAGGTGGCGGCCAGCGAGGAATCCTGCGGCGGCTCCCCCGCCGCCTCGTGCGCGGTGCGCCTGCGGTCACGCTGGATATCCTCGGCCAGATTGGCCAGCAGCACGAAGTAGCTGAACGCGCGGATCAGCGGCAGCGCGACCGTGATGTCGACACCGTCGAGCATCTCCGCGACCGCGCTGCGGTCGACCTCGGCGCGCCGCACCCGGAACGCCTCGATCCGCACCCGCTCGATCAGCTCGAACACCTCGGGGCCCTCGTGATCACGGATGGTGTCACCGAGGACGCCGCCGAGAAAACGGATGTCGTCGCGCAGCGGCCGGATCGCGTCCTGCTGCGCCTCGCTCGTCGATTCGCCCATGATCGAACAGTATTGCCGCAGGCGCGCGTGCGGTATGCGACGGATCCCACACCTAGGCCGCCCGATCACACCGATCCGAACGCCCCGCAGATCCGAATAGCACCTGTAATGACCGGTTCTGCTCAGGAGGCCCTTGATGCGTAAGTTCGCCGTCGCCGTCGTCATCGGTGTGGTCGTCATCGCCATCGGACTGTTCGTCAGCGGCGGCCCCACCCTGTCGGGCGTCGAATAGACCGGAGCACAGCGGGCCGGTACCGCTCGGTCGAACAGAGCGGATGATCCAGTGGACTCGTGCGATGCCTCGGCCACGTCGACGACGTACCAGGCAAAGCACGGTCCTCGCCGCCTTCCCTGCCACATTGCGTTGAGCGCTGCGCCGCGTTCAGCAGCCGCTGCGGCTGCCGGTAGCGCCGCGACAAGCGGTACCCGCGGCATATCCGTGGTGGCCGGTCAGGCCCGGCGACGACCTAGCAGGCTGGGATCGGTGGCCGATCAGGCTCGGAGGTGGGGCCGCAGCGGTGGCCGGGGTGGTTACAGGTCGCGGACTACTCGGGCGGGGTTGCCCGCGGCGAAGACTTGGGCGGGCAGGTCTTTGGTTACTACGCTGCCCGCACCGACCACGGTGTTCTCGCCGATGGTGACGCCGGGGCACACGATGACGCCGCCGCCGAGCCAGACGTTGTCGCCGATGTGGATCGGTGCCGCGGTTTCCCAGCGCTGCCTGCGTAACTCGTGCTCGGCCATGGGATGCAGGGCGGTCAGGAGTTGGCAGCGCGGGCCGATCGACACGTCGTCACCGATGCGGATCGGCGCGCAATCCAGCAGGATCGCGTCGTAATTCAGGAAGCTGTTCGTCCCGATCTCGATGAGATACCCGTAGTCGCACTGGAATCGGGGCATGATCCACGAGCCTTCGCCCAGTTTGCCGAGGAGCTCACGCAAGAGTGCGTCGCGCCGGTCGGTCTCCTCTGCGCCCGTGCGATTGAACTCGTCGCACAACGTCTGCGCGCGCCGCCGCTCGGCGACCAGCTCGGGATCGCTGTCCCGGTACAACTCCCCGCGGAGCATCCGCCCCTTCTCCACACCCACGTGCCCACCGTAACCGAGCTGACCGCCACCGTGCCGTCCGCACAGTGCGGACACCCGGTTCCGCCGACCCGGAGTTCTGGGAAAACCCGCTGAGCGAAGGAAACTGGGCCCGGACAGCGAACGAGCCCGACCGTGGCTACCGGTCGGGCCCGCTCTCGGTGGAAAATCAGGCGGGCAGCCCCTGGACGGACAACCGATGGAACAGCACCTGCTCCAGCAGGGCAACGAGCACCTCTTTGACCGACTCGCGGTCGCGCGCATCGCATTCCAGGACCGGAATCCAGTCCTCGAGCTCCAATGCCTCGCGCACCTCGGCGAGGTCGAAATGGGTGCCGTTGTCGAAACGGTTGACCACCACCACGAAGGGGGTCTGCTTCTCCTCGAAGTAGTCCAGCACCGGGTAGCAGTCGTCGACCCGGCCGGTGTCGACCACGATGACCGCGCCGAGCGCGCCGTCGACCAGGTCGTCCCACAGGAAGACGAAACGATCCTGCCCCGGGGTACCGAACAGGTAGAGAATCAGGGAGCGGTCCAACGTGATTCGGCCGAAGTCGAGCGCGACGGTGGTCTGCGTCTTGTCCGCCCGCCGGCCCGGATCGTCGACGCCGACCGACACCTCGGTCATCGCGGCCTCGGTGACCAAGGGCTCGATCTCGGAGATCGCCCCGATGAACGTGGTTTTACCGACACCGAATCCACCGCTGATCACGATCTTCACCGACGACGGCATGGTCGGTCCCTGTGCGGGCGGGCTCATGATGTCACCTCACTCCCGACAAGCGCGGCCGAGCGCCGGCACCGAATTCGCTCACTACGTTCGCTCATGTCAGAGTGCCCGTACAAGATCTCTAATCCTCTCGATGGCAGCGGTGGACAGTTGATCGGATTCACGGACGGTTACGTAGCCCGCGGCGGCGAGGTCGCTCACGACGACCTTCGCGACACCGACCGGAACCCGCAGGGCCGTACCGATCTCGGCGATGGAGTGCGGCTGCTGGCACAGCTGCACCACGGTGCGCTGTTCGAACTGCAGCGGGGCCGACAACGCCGAAGGCGGTGCCTGCACCAGAGTTTCGATCCGCAGACCGTCTACCAACGGCGTCGTGCGCCCCGCCGTGACGACAAAGGGACGCACGAACTGTTCATCACTGTCGACAACTTCTTCAGCCGGAGCAGGCTGGCCGGGTCGATCCGGATCGAACCATCCGAACATTCGGTTCATCGGGATCATCCGCGGGTCCGGCAACCGCGGCCGGTCAGGATCTCTCATCTTCGTAATGTCTCTCGCAACTCGGAAATCAACGCCGGGTCAAGGAGCGACCCGGCGCGTTCGGCAAGCACAGCCATTTCGTAGCCGACCAGACCGATATCGCAGTTGCCGTCGGCGATCACGCCGAGGCAGCTGCCGTCCCCCATGGCCGAGACGAGCAGGAACCCGCGCTTCATCTCGATCATGATCAGTTTGAGCCCGTCGAACGAGTAACTGCGCGAGGCGCTTTTGGCGAGGCTGGCCAGGCCGGACACCATTGCGGCGAGCCGGTCCGCCGAGGTGCGGTCGAGACCGTCGGACATCGCGATGAGCAGGCCATCCGAGGAAACCGCCACGGTGTCGCGCACTCCATCGGTCTCCCGAACGAAGTTGGCGAGCATCCAGTTGAATGTGTGCGGATCTGCGCTCGGTAAATGGGTGGTCACCGGTTCTCCTCTGCGATGGACGGGGCGGTCGGCGCCGGATCGTCGGCGCGGGTTTCATGGTCGCGCGCACCGACATACGGCCGCGTCGTCGACGGCGCGGGCGGGGCGCCACGCTCATGACCGGCACGGAACGACGACAACATGTTTCGGGTCTCCTCGGGCGAGCGCTCCGTGATCGGCGCATGATCCTGGCGCGGCGGCGTTCCGCCCGCGTCCCGCCGCGGCTCGGTTCCCGGTGCCGTGCCTGCGGAGCGAGACTTCTTGTTGCGCTTGACAAGTCCGTTGCGCGTGGTGCGCGGGCCCGGGCCGGTCGGTGGCGCAACAGATGTTACCGGTGCCTCCACCGGCGCGTCACCGGATTCGAAGATCCGCCACATGGTTCCGGTGTCGGTGGCCGTCTCCGGCGCGAATTCCGGTTGCGGAGAGACGAAATGGGAGTACGCCGAGGTCGGGCCGGACGCCGCGGCGGGCATACCGGTGCTCGTGTCATACCGCACCGCCTCGTGCCGCCCGGTCCGCTCGGTGGGCAGTTCGTCGCCGTAGTGCGAGGCGTCGGACTGATGCCGGTTCTCGCCTGCGGGGCGCGCGGTGCCGTTGTGCTGCGCCGAGACCGTCGGCAGAGCGTGCGCCGGTCCGGGCAGGCCGGGTGTACGCGGCTCTGGCACCGAATTGCCTTGCAGCGCAGGGCCATTGTGCATCGGATCGAGCTCGGCCCGGTCCGCGGCGGGCAGCTCGGCGTCGGAGCCCCAGGACGGCTCGACACCGGTGCCGGAGATCTTGCCGCGCACTCCCCCGCGCTGATCCTGTTCCTGCGCAAGGATTTCCAGGGGCAGCGCGAGCCGCGCGACGATACCGCTGACCGGCGAGACGTTGAGTTCGACGGCGATGCCGAGCCGTTCGGCCAGCCGGCCGACCACGTAGTGGCCGAGGTATCTGGTCGGCGCGACGATGAAGTCCTGTTCACCGCGCAGCCTCGCGTTCGACTGGGCGAGCTGGTCGGCGGGCATGCCGATGCCGTGGTCGACCACCGCGAGCAGGTAGCCCTGCGGCACCCGGCGGCCGTAGATCTCGACCTCGAGATCCGGTGGGGAGAAGGCGAGTCCGTTCTCGATGAGCTCGGCGAGCATGTGCGCGAGTTCGCTCACCACCGATCCGGCGATGAGCACGTCGTCGACCCGGCGCAGCACCACCCGGCGGTAGTCGTCGACCTCGGACAGACCGGCGCGGATGACATCGCTCAGCGCGATCGGCTGCGCCCAGCGACGCGGGCTGGCCTCGCCGACGAGCACGAGCAGGCTTTCGGCGTTGCGGCGCATGCGGGTGGCCAGGTGGTCGAGCTCGAACAGGTTGGACAGACCCTTCGGGTCGAGTTCCTCGCGCTCGAACTCGCTGATCAGGGCGAGCTGGCGACGCACCAGGTTCTGGTTGCGCCTGGCCAGGTTGGCCATCGACTCGGTGGTGTTGCGACGCACCAGCGCCTGCTGCGAGGCGAGCTCGAAAGCGGTGGTCTGCACGCGGTCCAGCGCGCCGGCCACGGCCGCGATCTCGATACTCGAACCGGCCGGAACCTGCACGGCCGCAGGCGCTTCCGGGCGGCCCTCCTCGGTGTGCGACCACGCGTCGATGACCTGGGGCAGGCGCCGCGATGCCACGTCGTCGGCCTCACCGGCCAGCGCGGCGAGCGGACGGACGATGGCGCGCACCGAGGTGATCACCAGCAGGATCATCGCGACGATGGCGATGGCCGCGCCGACGAGGAAGCCGATCAAGTTGAGCAGCGCGGCACTGCGCAGGTCGTCGGCGCGGGCCCGCACGTCGGCGCCCACCGCCTGCTGCACGTTGCCCTGATCTTCGAGGGCGCCCGACATCTGCGTCCACCAGGCCATCGGGTCGACCTCGCGGACCAGCGGTCCGTCACTGGAGGCGATCGCGACGCTCTCGGCCTGCTCGGCCTTGGTGGCGTTGTCGCTCAGCAGCGCCGCGTCGAGCTTGGCCTGCTGCCCCTTGGTCGCGTAGCGGGAGAAGGTGGCCAGGCCGTTCAACTTGCTGGACCGAATCTCCATGAACTGCACGTATTCACCGCCGCTGAACCGGCCCGCGACGAAAACGCCGTTGAGGAAGCCGCGCTCCTTGTCGAGCTCGGCCTTGGCCTCACCGAGGGCGTAGAGCGCCTGCAGACCGCGCTGGATCTGCGGGTCACGCGCCTGGTCCAGACCGAGCGCAAGGCGGTTGAACGCGGCGACGGCGTCGGTATAGAACTGGAAGACCACCTGCCTGCTGACCCGGCGCGTATCGATCTGCACGCGGGTGTTCGCCAGCAGGTTCAACTGGCCGAGCGCGGCGCGCACCTGATCGGCGCCCGGCGTGTCACCCGAGGCGGCCTCGGTCAACTGCGCGAGCGTGGCGTCGACCTTGCCGCGCTGATCGAGCAGCGGTTGCTGCAGGCGATTCTCACCGCCGAGCAGGCCGTTGGTGATGCCGAGCTCGCGCTGGATCTGGTTGGTCAGGTCTTGCACGCTCAGCGCCAACTCGACGGACTTCACCGTGGCATTGGCTTGGCGATAGTCCGAAATCTGGCCGTAGACCGTGACTCCGAGCAACGCGAGCACCAATATCAGCGACAGCGCGAGAATTCGGGACAGCTGACCGCCGATCGTGCGCGGCCGGACGATTCCCGACATTCTGCCGTTCGCCGACGGCTGCACACCCGAGGCAACCGCAGGTTGGAAATCCGGTGTGTCCCCGGGCTTTTGTTGCCGTAGACGTAGACGCACCAACCTGCTACTCCTCCGAAAAGCCAGCCGTGACAGCTCCACGACGAGCGCACGGAAAGTCTCCGAGCAAAATCCCATATGCCCGGTGCCCCGTCAACTCGAGGACGCGCCGACCCGCGCTTTGTTCATACTTTTCAACCGTGCCGCACCCAAGGGCTACCAACTGGCCAGTTTGTGGCCACCGCGAAGCGACCTTGCCGACATCCGGTGCTGGTCAGGATATTACGCCGTACATACGGGCGACATTCCCCCGTCAGCCCCGAAAAAGCGTCGGCACGATCGCTCGATGCCCTTGCCGGACGGGCCGATTCGATCGTGCCGAGTCACCTGCTCGCCGCACCGGATAGCGGTCCGCCAACAGACAGCAACCGTTCAGCTAGTAACTGATCGAGTTTCAGTGCAGCTTACAAACCATATACTTCGCTATGCTTCGCCGAGGATGGCGAGCACCTCGTCGGACCGGAAGAACGGCTCGAGCCGCTCGCGAATCAACTTGGCCAACACGCCGTTTCGTTTCGCACCCTCGATCACCGCGGGTCCATAGCGCAGGATCTCGGCGGCGATGTCGTCACCGGAAAGGCCGAGTTCGGGCAGCATGGCGGCGAGGGTGTAGTCGCCGTACTTGGTGAAGAACACCTCGACGCACTCGTCGACGAGCAGCCCGAAGTATTCTTTTTCCCTTGTGGTGACGGCGATTTCGTAGCAGAGCAGCACCAGCTCGTTGAGATCTTTCTGGCTCAGGTAATCCCGCAGGCCGCTCACCGGTTCGTCGGCGTGCAGGTCCCAGAACTCCATCGCCGCGTCGTGCACCGGGGCGTCGCGCAGCATTTCACGGATCGCGTTGTTGGTGCGCTTGAGCGCGAACACCGCGCCCTTACCCGCCATGTCACCGATAAAGGTGCTCTCGGTCGCCTTCTTCGCGGTCTTCGCCGCGGACTGCCCCATCGAGATCAGCGAGGAGACGCCGGGGATCTTGCCCGCGATCTGCCGGTTGGCCTCCATGAAATCGGAGATCAGCTTGTCGACGAACTTCGACGCGACGGTGGCCACCAGCGGGGATTCGGTGAGCCGGTCCAGGATGCGCTCCTGGGCCTGATGCATCCCGAAGATCTTCTCCAGCAGCGCTTCGACCGGTTCGCGGTCGACTACCTGCCCGAGGGTGTAGTCGTTGTTGTTCGCGATGTGGTCGTAGATCGAATCGGCGAAGACGCCGACCATGTCGGCGATCACCGGGCTGCCACCGATCAGATCGATGATGGTGGCGACGGTCGCCTTGGCCTGCTCGATCTCGACGATATCGCGGAAGATCAAGGTGTCTGCGACACTCAGCACCGATTCGACGTCCCGGGCCACCACCTCGGCGAAACGATCGCCGCTCACCTCGGCGAGCACGAATTCCACCTGGGCATCGAGTAGCCGTTCCGAAATTTTACGCGGCTCGCTCATCTGCGGTTCCACCCATCACAGTCGTAGTACGGTGCGCCCGGCCAGATTACCGACCCGGTGTTTCGGTGTCGTTGCCGCGCAACGACTTCCGAATCTGATCCAGGCGCTCGCGCGCGGCTTTCTCCCGCGCGTCCCATTGTTCGTCGACACTGCGGCCCGCCGGGGTCTGCTGATCGAGCTCGCCCATTCCCTGCGCGGTGCCGAAGCGCTGCTCGACTTTATCGCGAACTGACCCCCAAGTAGGGACACCCGATGCGGAATATCCGCCCGTCTCAGTCGGTGCGGCCGTACCGGTCGGCGGTACCGGTACCGCGGGTACCGCGGAAGTGCCCGCTACCTGGTCGGATACGTCGCGGATCGGCGGCACGTCATGCACCGGCAGCCTGGGCGTGGCAGGAGTCACACCGGGCAGCGGTGGCGCATCGCCCGCGCCGACGAGCCCGAGCAGTGCCGCGTGCACCACCTCGAAGCCTGGGCGTTCGGCCGTCGCGACCAGCAACACACCGATCAATTCCGGGTCGGGCAGCGCCGTCAAGCGCGCCAAGATCTCGCTGTTGTCAGTCATATGGCCAGGCTACGCAGCATCGAACGCCGCGCGGCCGGTTCGCGCGGTGCGCCGCTACCGCCGCACTACCGCCCGCGCCCAGTCGCGGACGAGTTCGAACCACACGCGCCCGCCCACCAGGATCAGATCGTTGTGCCCCGCGCCGGGGAACACCTTCAACTGCTTGGGCTCGCGGGCGGCGGCGTAGAGCCGTTCGGCATGCCGCAGCGGCAGGAGTTCGTCCTGATCGCCGTGCATGATCAGCACCGGAACCCGCAACCCGCGGATGCGTCGCTCGCTCGGATACGCGTCGGGGATCAACGGTCGCGGCAGGAACGGATAGATCGAGCGGGCGGCGTCGCGCATGCCGGAGAAGGTGGACATCAACATCAGCCCGGCGGGCGGATGCGCCGCCGCGAGTTCGAGCATCACCCCGCCACCAAGCGATTTGCCCAGGTAGAGCACGCGCTCCGGGGCGACGCCCTGCTGTTCGAGCAGGACCCGGCGCGCGGCGCGGGCGTCCTGGTAGGTGCCGTACTCGGTCGGGCGGCCGGTACTGCGGCCGTAGCCGCGATAGTCGAAGGCGAGCACGTCGAACCCCGCCTCGACCAGCAACGCGAACAACGCGACCCGGTCCCCCACATTGCCGCCGTTGCCGTGCGCGAACAGGATGTGGCCCACCGAATTCGGCGCGGGCAGCCACCACCCGTGCAGCGTCTCTCCATCCGCCGTCTCGATCGTCAGGTCGGTGTGGTCCATGCCGAGGATCGCCGGCGTCTGCAGGATCTGCCGCTCCGGCATATACGCCAACGCATTCAGGATCGAACTGGCCGGATGTCGCATGCCTAGTTCTTACCGTTCGCTGCGCACGGCGTGCCACTCGGGCGGTCTATCGCGAGACCTGCGCCGATGAGCGCGCGCCCGGGGAATCTTGGTTCGCCGCGCGGGGATCGGGTAACCGGAGAGAGGTTCTGCTCATCGAGGAAGGGAAATGGTCAATGCGGAGAACTGTTCTCGTGGTAGCCACGCTCGTCACCTCGCTCGCCGGATTCACCGCTGCGGCCGGACCGGCCGGCGCGGTCGACGACAAGCAGACGTGCACGTCGGTGCGGGATATGGCGACCGAGTTGAACAGCGGGATCAACGGGGCCAAGAGCAAGGACGCCGGCGCCGCCGACGAGGTGCGCAGCGTGTTCTCCACCGCCGCGACGAAACTGGAGACCACGCGCGACCTGGCCGACGACGGTCCGGTGAAGACCGCGATCGACCCCGCGGTCACCCAGATGCGCCGGGTGTCCACGGCCTCGGACACCGAACTGGGCACCGTGCTCCAGGATCAGGCCTTCCACGACGCCATGTCGGGGCTGGATCAGGCCTGCGGTATCTGACCGGACAGCCGACGGGCCCGCAAGCCGTGGCTTGCGGGCCCGTCGTCGTTCGAGATCAGCCGCGCAACACCGCGCCCACCGCGGCGGCCGCGGCGGCGACCGCGGCGTCGCGGGCGGCGCTCGCCTCGTCCTCGGTGAGCGTGCGGTCGGTGGCACGGAACCGCAGCGCGTAGGTGAGCGACTTGCGTCCCTCGCCTGCCTGGGCGCCCTCGTAGACGTCGAACAGCGCGATGTCTTCGAGCAGTTCGCCACCGCCGCTGCGCAGCGCCGATTCCACCGATGCCGCCGGGGTGGCCTGCTCGACGCTCACCGAAACGTCCTGCAGCACCGCGGGGAACGGCGAGATCGTCGGCGCCGGGCGCTGCTCACGCAGCGGGAGCGCGTCGAGATCGAGTTCGACCGCGCAGGTGCGCGGCGGCAGACCGGAACGTTCCAGCACCGCCGGGTGCAATTCACCCGCGTGTCCGATGACCGCACCGTCCACGACCAGCTCCGCGCAGCGGCCCGGGTGCCACGGCAGGTGCGCGGCGGCGCGACGCTCGATCGTGACGCCCGCGGCCTCGGCCACCGTGTCGGCGAGCGCGAACGCGTCCGCGGCCTCGGCCGGACGGCCCTGGCCCCACGGGCCACGCGGCTCGCGGCGACCGGTCAGCACCGCGGCGACATGCACCGGCTGGGCGGGCAACGAGTCGATCAGTTCGGCGATCTGCTCGTCGCTTGGCCTGCGGTCCACCGGCAGTGCCTCGACCGGACGCACGTTGTCGCCGGGCAGCACCACCTGGGCGATGCCGTAGATGGCGAGGTCGCGCGCGCCGCGAGAGATGTTGCGGGCGGCCACTTCCAGCAGGCCGGGCAGCAGCGTGGTGGCCAGCTCGGCCCGCTCGACATCGAGCGGGTTGAGCACCCGAGTGGTCGCCCGGCGCGGGTCGTCGGCGTCCAGGCCCCAGACGTCGAACACACCGGCGGGCAGGAACACCGGCGCGGGCACCTCGACCGCGCCCGCGAACGCCAGTGCCCGGCTCACCGCGCGGCGGCGGCGCTGGGTGCCGGTGAAACCACGCCCGGCGGGCGCGGTCGGCAGCACCGACGGGATCTGCTCGAGCCCTTCGAGCCGCAGCACCTCCTCCACCAGATCGGCGGGCTGGGCCAGGTCCGGCCGCCAGCTCGGCGGGCTGACCACCAGCTGGCCGTGCCCGGTGGACTCGTCCACCGCGACCTCGACGGTGCAGCCGATCTGGGCGAGCCTGCGCGCGGCGGTACCGGTCGGGTAGACCACCCCGGCGACGCGATCGGCCAGATCGATGTCCATCCGGATCGGCGCGGCCGCGGGCACCGGGACACGCACGTCGGTGAGCACGGCTTCGACTGTGCCACCGGCGATCTCGGCAAGCAGCGTGGCGGCGCGGTCGAGCGCGACGACGTTGATCTCCGGGTCGACGACCCGCTCGTACCGCTTGCTCGCCTCCGAGGACAGCTTGTGCCTGCGTGCGGTCCGGTAGACCAGCAGCGGGTTCCAGGTGGCGGCTTCCAGCACGATATCGGTGGTCTCGGCGCCGACCTCGGTGCTCGCCCCGCCCATCACACCGGCCAGCGACACGACACCGGAATCGTCGGCGATCACCACGTCCTCGGCGTCGAGGGTGCGCTCGACCTCGTCGAGGGTGCGCAGCGTCTCGCCCTTGTTCGCGGCACGAACCACCAGCTCGCCGGTCAGCTTCGCGGCATCGAAGGCGTGCAGCGGCTGGCCGAGTTCGAGCATCACGTAGTTGGTGACGTCTACCGCGGGCGAGATCGGGCGCACCCCGGCAAGCAGCAGTCTGCGCTGTAACCACCAGGGGCTCACCGCATTCGGGTCGATGCCGGTGACCCGGCGGACCGCGAAGCGGGTGCACCCGGACGCGGGTTCGATCCGGAGCGGCCAGGCCGGTGCCTGGTCGTCGGGCAGGGTGCGCACGGCCGGATCGGCGTAGTCGAGATCGAAGCCGCAGGCGAGCTCCCTGGCCAGGCCGCGCACCGAGAAGCAGTAGCCGCGGTCGGGGGTGATGTTGAGCTCGATCACCGTATCGTCGAGGCCGAGCAGCACATTCGCGTCGGTACCCGGCTCGGCGGTGCCCGGCTCGAGCACCAGGATGCCCGCGTGGTCCTTGCCGATGCCGAGTTCGGCGACCGAGCAGATCATGCCGTTGGATACGTGTCCGTAGGTCTTGCGCGAGGAGATCGCGAACCCGCCGGGCAGCACGCCGCCGGGCAGCACCACCACGACCAGATCACCGACGGCGAAGTTGGTTGCGCCGCAGACGATCTCCTGCAGCTCCGGGTTGCCGACATCGACCTTGCAGAACCGGATCGGCTTCTTGAACTCGGTGAGTTCGGTGATCTCGGCGACGCGGCCGACGACAAGGGGCTTATCGATCGTGCCGGTGACGGGCTCGAGCTTGTCGACCTCCTCGACCTCGAGCCCGACCCGGACGAAGCCCGCGTCGAGCTCCTCCGGCGTCACCGACCAGTCGGGGGTGGTGCGCTGGATGATGTCGGTCAGCCAGGACTGCGCTACTCGCACTTAACGTTTCGCTCTCTCGATCGAAGGGGCCGGAAAAGACGGTGGGGGCTCAGGACCGCACGCCGAACGGCAGCGTGAAGCGCACGTCGCCCTCGACGATGTCGCGCATGTCCGGGATGCCGTTGCGGAACTGCAACGTCCGCTCCAGGCCCATCCCGAACGCGAACCCGCTGTACACCTCGGGATCGATCCCGCTGGCGATCAGCACCTTCGGGTTCACCATGCCGCAGCCGCCCCACTCGACCCAGCCCGCGCCGCCCTTCTTGTCCGGGAACCAGACGTCGACCTCGGCCGAGGGTTCGGTGAACGGAAAATAGTTGGGCCGCATCCTGGTTCGGGTGTCCGGACCGAACAGCGCCCGCGCGAAGGCGTCCAGGGTGCCGCGCAGGTGCGCCATGGTCAGGCCCTTGTCCACGGCCAGTCCCTCCACCTGGGAGAAGACCGGGGTGTGCGTGGCATCGAGTTCGTCGGTGCGGAAGGTGCGGCCGGGGCACACCACGTAGATCGGCAGTTCCCGCTCCAGCAGCGAGCGCACCTGGACCGGCGAGGTATGCGTGCGCAGCACCTGACGCGAGCCCTCGGGAGCGATGTGGAAGGTGTCCTGCATGGTGCGGGCCGGGTGGTCGGGCAGGAAGTTGAGCGCGTCGAAGTTGAAGTGCTCGGTCTCCACCTCGGGGCCCTCGGCGACCTCCCAGCCCATCGCGACGAACACGTCCGCGATCTGTTCCGAGATGACCGTGATCGGATGCCTGGCGCCGACCGGCCGCCGACCGGCGGGCAGCGTGACGTCGATCGCCTCGGCCACCAGCACCGCGGCATCGCGCTCGGCGAGCAGCACGGCGCGCCGCGCCTCGAACGCCTCGGACACGCGGGCCCGCGCCACGTTGACGCGCTTACCCGCCTCGGCCTTCTCGGACTTGGGAATGCTGCCCAATGCGCGCTGGGCCAGCGCCAGCGGCGCCTTGCCGCCGAGGTGCTCGGTCTTCGCGACCGCGAGCGCGTCGAGGTCGGCGGCAGCGGCAAAGGCTTTCTCGGCGGCCGCCGCCGCGGCGGCCAGTGCCTCCTCGGTCAGCGTCGCGTTCTGCTCGACTGCGTCGTTGTCGTCGGCCACGATGGTTCGACTCTCCCCTGGGGATCGGTTCGCGAGTACGGCTCATTCCCTACCCACATTGCTGCTGGTGGAATCCTATTGGATGGGTCTGATCCGATTCACGCGGATTCCCCGCTACCGCCGCCCAGCCGGGTTCGCCCTGGTACGCCGTGCCGCAGTCGCGCGGATCAGGAACCGACGAGACGCACCCCGGCGCGGAATCACACGCGTGGGATGCGGCGCGAGAATCCGTGTTCAGCGCACCGGCACGATGCGAGCGGCCAGGTCCGCACCCGGTTCGGCGATATTTACGACCTGGTCCGCGAGCTCACCGGCGCGGCCGTAACCGAGGCGCGGGAGTTCATCGCGACGGGCATACTGCTCACGGTGCTGAGCGCGATGCGGGTGGCCGGGCCCGGCGCCGTCACCGAACCGTGGGCGGTCGCTGAACGACCGCACCGGATCGACCGACTGAGGCCGGTCAGCCGACACTGCCCGCCGGGTCGGCCCCGACCGCGGACTCGCCCGCCACGGGTGGTTGCGCCGCCCGCTCTGCCACGGCGCGCGGCGGCGCGGGAACCGGTTCCGGCACCGGCGGTTCCGGCTCCGGGAGCAGCTGCTCGGCCCGCACGACGGCCAAGTACTCGGCGTGCGTGTCGAGCGGGATGACGCCGAAAACCCTAGGGCGACGCACCTCGACGGGATTGCCCCCACGCTGTCGGGCCCGAACCCACTTCCGCACCGCCGCGCGCTCCGCGCGATAGCGCCCGCGCTGATCCGAACGCGCGATCGGCACACCGTGTGCGCGCTCGAGCTGCTCGATGATCGCGCATTCGTTGCGGCGCTTGCGATGACGCGGAAAGTCCAGCAGCGTCAGCGGCACGAACAACAGGAAGGTCACCGCGAACGGCAGCACGTTCGCCTGCCAGTACCCGGTCCGATCGCCGCTGACCGTCGTCGCGAAAAGTGCTGCGGTGCAATACAACAGCCAGAACAGCGTGGGCAGAAGAAACCAGGGATGCAGCCATTCGCTCGGCAGCGGACGCTCCGCGCCGCGGAAGGCGCGCGGGTCGCGTCCGTACAGGCGCATCAGCGGTCCGACGCGGCGGCGGGCCTCGTCGGACCAGGAGTCGGCGAGCGCGTCGGCGGCATCGCGCATCGCCTTGCCAGCCCACCAGTTGGAGAACAGGCACGACGCGTTGCTCAAAGCCCCGGCAAGACAGATGATCACGAGCGCCCCGGTCAGCACCCCGGGGGCGGTGAAGCGGTCCCGGTTCGCGGAAAGGATTGCGGCACCGCCGATCAAGAAGCCGTTGAGCGTCATCAGCCAGGACATGCGCTGCCCGATGATGTCGTGCTCGAACTTGATCCGGTCCGCGAAGACCTCGACCAATGTCGTCTCGAGCTCGATGCTCGCGGCGGTATTGTCCGGGGGCTCAACCGCTGCCATGTCCGCGAACCACCAAACTGCCTAGATCGGGAAGAAGCTCGGGTGACAGCGGTGCGACGAGTGTCATGATCAACGCCCGGACCTCGGCCCGCGCGAGATACCCCGCCATCACACGATGAGACGAGTCTAGAAGAAGCAACTCCCGCCCGACCCGATATGTGGGAAGCAGCAGCACGAACGGTTCGGTCGACGCCTCGATCCGCGCGCGGAACGCCGCGACCCGCTCCTGGCGGGCGACCGGCCACAGCTCGCGCAACCCGGCGGCCTCCCGCACCGTCAGCGCGGTCGCGCCCGGATCGCACCAGTCGGCCGGACGGCCTTGCGCGTCGACGTGCCAGACCGTCCGCAACGCGCCGAGCGCGGCCCAACCGCTCGTGACCTGTTCGGTGACCGGCACATTCAGCTCAGCGAGCGCGTTCCAGTCGAGCTGCGCGCGGATACTACCGGAGAACAGCGTCGCGAAATCCTGGAAGTCGGCCACCCACCCACTTCACCAGAACTCCCCCGTACATGGCCAGATGGCGCACGGACCGGTCGTCGATGCGTGCTATCGCGCGTAGCGGACGCGGGAGTTGGCGTAGAGACAGATGGCCGCGGCGGTGGCCAGGTTCAGGCTTTCCGCGCGGCCGCGGATGGGGATGCGCAGGCGATGATCGGCGCGGCGGGCGACGGCGGGATCGAGCCCGTGGGCCTCGTTGCCGAACAGCCACGCCACCGGGCGGGTGAACAGCTCATCGGCGTCGTCGAGGTCGACCTCGCCGTTCGCGGCGGTCGCCAGGATCGTGATACCCGCTCCGGCAAGGGCATCCAGCGTCTCGCCGATATCGCGCTGCCTGGCGATCGGCACATGGAACAGGCTGCCCGCGCTGGCGCGCACGCACTTGCCGTTGTGCGGGTCGACCGAATCACCGGCCAGCACGACACCATCCGCGCCCACCGAATCGGCGACCCGGATCAGGGTGCCCGCGTTGCCCGGCTCGGCCATCTCGACCGGTACGGCGAGCATCCGCGGCGCGGTGTCGAGCACCTCGCTCAGCGCCACGTCGAGCAGCTCGCATACCGCGACCAGCCCCGGGGCGGTAACGGTTTCGCCGAGCTGCTGGGCGGCGCGGTCGCTGACCAGCGTGGTGCGCACGCCGCCCGCGGCGGCACCGGCGACCAACTCGTGTTCGCGGGCGGCGGCACCGGCGGAATAGAACAGCTCCCGCACCCGGCCGGTATCCAGCGCCGCGGCAACGGAATTAGCACCTTCGGCCAGAAAGAGACCGGTCTTGCGACGCTGCGCGCCGCGATGCAGTTTGACAGCGGAAACGACCCGCGGATTGCGCTCGGAGAGCGCGTCCACGGGTCGTTCCGAAAGAGGTCCGCTGGTCAACGTCGGCTTAGGCAGCCGGCGCGTTGACGTCCTGCGGCAGGGCGGCCTTGGCGACGGCGACGAGACCGGCGAACGCCTCGGCGTCGGAGACAGCGAGCTCGGCGAGGATCTTGCGGTCCACCTCGACACCCGCGGCCTTCAGGCCCTGGATGAAACGGTTGTAGGTGATGTCGTTCAGCCGCGCCGCGGCGTTGATGCGGGCGATCCACAGCTTGCGGAAGTCACCCTTGCGCGCCCGGCGGTCCCGGTAGGCGTAGGTGAGCGAGTGCAGCTGCTGCTCTTTGGCCTTGCGGTACAGCCGCGAACGCTGGCCGCGGTAGCCCTTGGAGGCCTCGAGAATGGAACGACGCTTCTTCTGAGCGTTGACGGCCCTTTTGACGCGTGCCATGGGTCAGTCCTGTCGATCTAGGGGGCGCATGCGGGGCACCCGGGGGGTTGGTCGGTGGGTCGGCGTCCGGAATCCGGAACGCGGTCTGCTGCCGGTCTCTCAGAGACCGAGCAGCCTCTTCACGCGCGGGACGTCGACGGACGCGACGGCCTCCGTGCCGTCCAGACGACGAGTCCGGCGGGTCGACTTGTGCTCCAACAGGTGGCGACGGTTGGCCTGCTGGCGAAGCAGCTTGCCCTTGCCGGACACCTTGAATCGCTTCGAGGCGCCGCTGTGGCTCTTCATCTTCGGCATGGATTCCTCTATCTGTCTCGTCCCGGCGGTCCTTGCGGGCCGCCGGCTCTGATCGGTATTACTGCGGCGAGTCGGCCTGCTCGGCCGCAGCCGCGGCGGGCGCCGTGCTCTGCTGCGCAGCGGGCTGCTGCGGCCGCGGAGCCGACGACTCCTGCTGGGCTTTCACCCGCGTCTTCGCGCCCTTGTGCGGCGCGAGGACCATAGTCATGTTGCGACCGTCCTGCTTGGCCGAGGTCTCGACGAACCCCAGGTCCGCCACGTCCGCGGCGAGCCGCTGCAACAGCCGGTAACCCAGTTCGGGCCTGGACTGCTCGCGACCACGGAACATGATGGTCACCTTGACCTTCGACCCGGCCTCGAGGAAGCGCATCACGTGGCCCCTCTTGGTCGCGTAGTCGTGGTCGTCGATCTTCGGGCGGAGCTTCTGCTCCTTGATCACGGTCTGCACCTGGTTCTTCCGAGACTCGCGCGCCTTCTGCGCCGTCTCGTACTTGAACTTGCCGTAGTCCATGATCTTGCAGACCGGCGGACGTGCATCCGGAGCGACCTCGACGAGATCGAGATCTGCCTCCATGGCGACGCGTAGTGCATCTTCAACACGCACGATCCCAACCTGCTCGCCGCTGGGTCCGATGAGCCGGACCTCGGGAACACGGATGCGATCGTTGATGCGGGTCTCAGTGCTGATGGGGCCTCCTAGGTCAAGCGGTGTCGTCAAGACGACCGCACGCAATAACTGCAACCCCTGTTCAACACGAAAGCCCCGGTGCGGTATTCCGCAACGGGGCCCGAGTCGACCGGTCGACCGCACGCGAAAGTACGCGCTCGGTCTCGTACGCGCGATTCTCCTTCGAGAGAACCCCCGCACAAGAAACCCGCCTCTGCGGAGGCGGGTGACCGGACCGTTTGACCTGACGATCGCTCGTCGGCAACGGTGGGAGTCGGGCTCCACTTATCAGCCCCTGGCTCGAAATCTTGGTAGAAGACACAACCCGGGGCGGTCGTCAGCGGAAAGTCTAACATTCCGTTCGGCTATCGCCGAATCGGGTCCGCGACCAGGGGCCGAGCACCGGCGACAGCCGCGCGCACCGGGCAACCGAACCGCCCTACTAGGGTCACCAGTATGACTGATGAGCTCGACGACGCCGTGCGCGAACTGGCCGACATCCCCGCGGTGGAGGTGATCAGCCGGGCCGCCGTGATGCTGATGAGTTCGGCGGCGGAGAAGCTCGGGCTCGCGGACGAGGATCCGGACAACAGCGCGCGCCGCGATCTGGACGAGGCGCGCCGGGTGATCACCGCGCTGGCCGGTCTGGTCACCGCGTCGGTGGAATACCTGGGCCCGCACGCGGGCCCGATCCGGGACGGACTCCAGTCGTTGCAGCGCGCGTTCCGGGAGGCGTCGGCACATCCGGACGAGCCTGGCAAGGGGCCGGGCGAGAAGTACACCGGGCCCGTCTACTGAAACCGGTCCGCGAGTAACCGTGCGGCGCCGCGACATTCGGCGCCGCACGGCACACACTCGACAAAATCTTTCCCGTCGGGAAACTTTGCCCACTGGGCAAGTTTTGCGGTAGGCTCGTGTCATGGCCGAGGAACTGAGTCTGCGGGAGCGCAAAAAGCTCGACACCCGTCGCGCATTGAGCGACGCCACCCTGAATCTGGCGTTCGAGCGCGGCTTGGACAACGTGACGCGCGAGGACATCGCGGCCGCGGCCGGAGTGTCGGTGCGCACGTTCAACAACTACTTCGCGAACAAGTTCGAGGCCCTTGCCTATCGCAACCTCGACCGAATCCGCCGCAGCCTCGATGAATTCCGGGCACGCCCGGACGATGAACCGCTGTGGACCGCGATCGCCGAGTCCATCGTCGCGCCGTTCGTCGCCGACGGCATCCGCGACGTACCGCCGACCAAGGCGCAGCTGACCGGGGTCCGCACGCTCATCGAGGTCGCCCAGAACCACGTCCCCATCGGCAAGGAGCTCACCGACGAGTGGGTCGCGGCGATCGCCCGGCGCACCGGCACCGATCCCGAGCGCGACATGTATCCGCACCTGGTGGCCGGCGTGATCATCGCCGTCATGCGCGCAGCGGCGCGGGCGTACGTGAACGCCGATCCGCCCGTACTCATCACCGGCCTGCTCCGGCAAGGCTTCGACGGGGTGGCCGCCGGGCTCCCCGAACCATCCGGTCACTGACCGCCCGAACACAACCAAGAATTTCACACACCACAGAGGGGTCTATTCGTCATGCCCGAAAACTCTTACGACGTCGTCATTTCCGGTGCGGGCCCGAACGGTCTGCTGCTCGCGGGCGAGCTCGCCCTCGCCGGCGTCCGGCCGCTGCTGCTCGACCAGATGCCGGGCCCGAGCGCCGAGCCCAAGGCGAACGGCCTTGTCGGCCAGGTAGTTCGGCTGCTGGACATGCGCGGACTGTACGACGAGGCGGGCACCGCGCCGCCGCCGTTGCCCGGCTACATGTTCAGCGGCCTGCCCTACTCGTGCGAGGACATGCCGGACAAGGTGATGTACGCGAAGCTCATGTCGCAGCCGAAAGTCGCTCGGCAACTGGAGAAGTGGGTGCTCGGACTCGGTGTCGACCTACGGTGGGGGCACCGGCTCACCGAGCTGTCGCCCTATGACGGCGGCGTCGCGCTCACGGTGACCGGGCCGGACGGCGTCTACGAGCTCGACACCACCTTCCTGGTCGGCGCCGACGGCGGAAAGAGCTTCGTCCGCAAACGGCTCGGCATCGAGTTCCCGGGCAGCACCAACACCGACGACGTCACACGGCTGGCGCATGTCTGGGTGCCCGACGAACTGCGCACCGCGGACGGCGGCCTCGACATCCCCGGTTTCGGGCGAATCGATTTCGGGCACAACTACTTCGAGCGCGGCGGCGTGATCTACGCCGAGCTGGAGCCGGGCCGCACGATGCTCGCCACCAAGGAGACCGGCGGCGAACCGGCGCCCGAGGGCACCGCGATGTCCGTCGCGGAACTGCGCGCGAGCCTGCGTCGGATACTCGGTGTCGACGTGCCGATCGAGGAGCCCCGCTCCCCCGCCCCGAACGCGTTGCGGCGCATCGACAATCAGAACACCCGGCAAGCCGAGCAGTACCGGCGGGGGAACGTCTTCCTGGTCGGCGACGCCGCGCACGTGCACTCGGCGATGGGCGGGCCCGGATTGAATCTCGGCATGCAGGACGCGGCCAACCTCGGCTGGAAGCTCGCCGCGCACCTGAATGGCTGGGCCCCAACGGGATTGCTCGATACCTACCACGCCGAGCGGCACCCCGTAGGGCTCCGCGTCATGATGAGTTCCCTCGCCCAGTCCGCACTGTTCGCACCCGGCCCCGAGGTGACCGCGTTGCGCACGCTGTTCGGCGAACTGCTCGAGATGCCCGACAACGCCGCCTACATCGCACGCTTGATGGCCGGCGCGGACGCCCGCTACGACACCGGCGTCGACCACCCGCTCGCCGGCTATCTCGTGCCGGACTTCCCGATCGAAACCGCCACGGGCACAACGCGGGTGACGGAGTTGCTGCGCAAGGCACGACCGGTCCTGCTCACCCTCGGTGGCGGCGCGCCCTTCGCCGAGGCCGCCGCCCCGTGGCTCGATCGCGTCGACCTCGTCACCGCCGACAACCCCGACGCCCCCGCCACCGCCCTCCTGATCCGCCCCGACGGCTACGTCGCCTGGGCCACGAACACCGCCACCGACCTCGACGCGGACCACCTGCGCACCGCCCTCACCCGCTGGTTCGGCGAACCCCGCCCCTGAGTGCCACGGATCCGTGCGCGCCGCGAGTCTGTCGCGGCGCGCATAGCGGATTCGCCCCACAGCGCGCACAGCGGACTCGCTGACGAATCCGCGTGCGCGGTCGGAGTTCTTGCGGGGGTGCATGGTCCGGGTGTGACCGGGCGGGTTCAGGTGCGGAGGAACTCGGCGATGGGGGTGGTTTGGCCGAGGATGGCGTGGCCTACGTCGGGGAGCACGCGGACTGTGGCGCGGGGAACGCACCGGCGGACGCGGGCGGCGGTGGCCGCGGAGTCGAACATGACGTCGCGGTCACCGACCAGGACCAGCAGCGGCATGGCGATGCCGCGGAGTTGGTCGTCGGGAAACAGGGGCAGGCGCTCGGTGCGCGGGTTGAAGGCGGCGAAGGTCCGCACCACGTGGTCGAGGGCGGCCTCGGTGTCCGGCGAGTTCAACCCGGTCACCAGGCGCGCGGTCCGGCGCGCACCGCGCCGCCCGAACAGGCGCAGCAACAACGCTTTCGGCAACCAACCCATCGTCTGCGCGCCGATCCCACCGGGGCACAACAGCACCAGTTTCGTCACCCGCCCCGGCCTGCGCGTCACGTAATCCAGCGCGAACCAGCCGCCGAGCGACGTAGCCACCAGCGAAAACTGGTCGACACCAAGGCCTGTCAGCACCTCGTCGAGCCACAGCGCATACGCCGCCGAACCCAGCGGCGGCCGCGCCGGCGCACTACCACCGGGCTCCCCGATGAGGTCGACCGCGTAGACCCGGAAATCCGTTGCCCACGTGGCGATGTCGCCGAGCCACATGGTCGCGTTCGCACCCGAACCGTGCAGCAGCACCAGCGGCGGCGCGTCCGGCGGACCGGACACCACCACGAAGGTCTCCCCCGCACGCGTCGGTATCCGCACTTGCTCGGCAGGCACCGGCCAGGCATCCAGCCCCGCCCGGTAGTGCTGCCGGATCACTTCGGCACCGTGCTCGGTCTTGTAGATCGTGCCCATTTCCCCACCTCGACTATGCGCGGTGCCCGTCACTAGGCGAGCACCGCTTCGATGTAATCCAGCAGTCGTGCCGTGTCCGCCAGGCCACCGAGCACGATGACTTTCAGCCGCGCCCGCTGCGCGTCGTAGACCGTCTCGATCCGCAACCGCTGCTCGTCCGCCGAGCGGTTCGCGGCGGCACCCATGACCAGCGAAATGACCCGGTCTGCGGTCGCGGCGTCGACCGCGTCCACCTCGACGATGCTCGACACCTCGCTATACCGTTGCCGCCCAACGCTTTCCCGAACCGCGGCGGGCACCGGGCGACCCGTGAACGCCTCCAGATCCGCCGCCGCGATCCGATACTGCTTGCCGATCCGCACCGCCGTGAGCCGCCCGTCGCGCACATAGTTGCGGATAGTGCGGACATGCAAACCCAACCGCTCGGCAACCTGCTCGACAGAGTAGAAGGCATCAGACATAAAACTACCTTAAACATCCCCATCCAAGGACACAATAGATAACTTTAGGGAACTTTAGGGGATATCGCTCCCTCCGGCGGGCACGAGCCGCGGACAGCAGCAGGCCCCGGTGGCGGACCACCGGGGCCTGGTCGGACGTGGGTCTACTTGACGAGTCCGCCGTGGTAGGCGTCGTCCTTGTCGTGCTGCTGAGCGGCCGCCTTCGCGGGAGCGCCGCCGCGGCTGGGCAGTTTGTCGCTGAACGCGTAGGTGGCGACCGAGTAGGCGATACCGCCGGTGTTCACGGCCAACGCCTTGTCGCTGATGTTCTTCATGGTGTCGCAGGCGCCGTGGTAGCAGACGTCGTAGGCCTTGCCTGCCTCACCACCGAACATCTTCTGCTCCTCGGGGGTCTTGACGCCCTCCGCACCGGTGAACAGACCGCCTGCCGCGATTCCGGCCGCGATGAACGGACCGTAGTCGGAGCGACCGTCGAACGGGGTCGGCACGTGCGGGAGCCGCAGCAGGTCGAAGTAGCGCTCGAAGGTCTTCTCGATCTCGGCCGAACCCGGGGTGCCCTCGCTACCGTCGTAGATCTTGTAGGCGAAGTTCGGCGAACCGATCATGTCGAAGTTGAGGTAGAGGGCGATCTTGGCGCGCTCGGCCTCCGACAGTTTCGCGACATAGTGTTCGGAGCCGAGCAGCCCGAGTTCCTCAGCGCCCCACCAGGCGAAGCGCACCTTGTTCTTGGTCGGGAACGCGGCCATCTGCAACGCGACCTCGAGCACGCCCGCACTGCCGGAACCGTTGTCGTTGATACCGGGCCCGGCCAGCACCGAATCCAGGTGCGCCCCAGCCATCACGACCTTGTCGGGGTTGCCGCGCTTGCTCTCGGCCAGCACGTTCGAGGTGGAGCGGACCTTGCTCTCGGTGTCGGTCACCAGCCGCACCACCGTGTCGGCGGGCGAGGCGAGATCCTCACCGACGGCGAAGCTGGCGCCGACCACCGGGATGGTGAAGCCGGGCCCGCCGAGGGTGCCCGCGAAGGCGTCGGTGCGACCCGGCTGACCCTCGTTGAAGATGATCACGCCCGCCGCGCCCGCGGTCTGGGCGTTTCGGGCCTTGTCGGCGAACGCGCACGTACCACGTTGCAGCAGTGCGATATTGCCCGCGGTGAAGTTCGCGAAGTCCGCGGCCTCACAGCCGGAGGTCGAGCTCGGTTCCGGCGCGGGCGGCAGCGTCAGGTCGACCGCCTGGACCTTCGCGCTCACCGCACCCGAACCCGAATAGGTCAGCGTGGCGAAGTCGCCGAGCGCACTGGCGCCGGGCGGGGTCGGCTTGTAGGTCTTGGCATCCGGGGAGACCTGGTTCAGCACCGCGGTCGACTTCTCTTGGAAGAACGGGAAATCGAACTTCTGCACCGTCACCTGGTAGCCCGCCGCGCGCAGCTTCTTGGCGACATAGTCGCGCGACGCGTCGAAGCCGGGTGTGCCCGCGGCGCGGGTGCCGCCGTTGGCGTCGGCGATCTTCTGGAACTCCGCCAGGTGCCGTTTGATGTTGGGCGCCTGGACCGAGTTGGCCAGTTGTCGTTCGGGGGGAGCAGGTTCGGCGTTCGCCGATCCCATCAGCACCAGTGACAGAGCGAGCGGCAGCGCGGTGGCGGTCGCGAGAACTCGACCGGTATTGGCGCGGCGGAAGATACGGGGCATGTCGGTTCCTCCAAGGGACGGATGAATCCCGGTGGACGGAGGTTATGGCGACAGGTCGCACTACCGGAAACCCCAGTTGCGAACTGGGGAACCACTTTCCCCAACGATGCCGTGCTAGAAAGACATACCCAACCCACCACCACCCCAACCCTCCAAACCCCCACCCCCACTACGGTTTTACTCAGTTGGGGGGTCGGTGAGGATGCGGGTGAGGGTGCGACGGCCGAGGTAGCTCATGGGTGGGTTGGTGTGCAGGTAGTACCAGACCAGGCCCATGGCTTGCTGGAAGGCCCAGGCGCGGGCGCGAGACCATTCGAGGTCGTCGGGTGCGAGGCGGGTGCGCAGGGCGTTGCGGGCGGTGGGTTCGAGCAGGTGCCAGGCGCTGACCAGGTCCAAGGCCGGGTCGGCGGGGCCGAGGCCGCCGACATCGATTACGCCGACGAGGCGGCCGGCGGCGACGAGCACGTTGCCGGGGATGAGGTCGCAGTGACTCATGACGTCAGGCGTTGTGCCACGCGGCAACTCGCGCATGTCGGCCCAGAGACGACGGAGGGCGGGCACGTCGAGCAGATCGGCACTGCGCTCGAAACAGATCTGCATCCACGCGTCATGGGTGTGCAGTTCGCCGCCGCGACCGCGACCGGAAAAGGTGCGGCCACGAGTATCGATCGAGCGCACATCCCGAATGAAATCGGCAAGATCACAAGCGAATTCGACGGAAGAACCCGGGTCGGCGACGGTGGCGGCCGTCCCGTCCAACCAGGTCTGCACCGCCCACGGCAGCGGGTAACCCGCGCCCGGCTCACCGATCGCGACCGGTTCCGGCGTAGGAACCCTCGTGCGCCCCAACAGCTCCCGCGCCGCAGCCGCCTCCCTCCGCAACGACTCCCGCACGGACTCGACGGCACCCGCCCGCAACGGAAACCGCGCCGCCAACCGATCCCCGATCCGGAACAGCGCATTATCCGTCCCCGCCCCGGCAACGGCCCGAACCGCCAACCCCCGCCATTCCGGAAATTGCTCATCGACCAGCCCCCGCACCACCGCGAGCGACACATCCAGCTGATCAACATGCATGCTCACCCCCGCAGCCTGACAAACCCCACCCCACCCCACAACCCATTTCCCGGCCGCGCTGGATCTCGCGAGTTGCCTCCCGACGCCGCGGTGTGGCTGCGCCGAATTACTTGACCGCGGTGCGCACGGCATTGCGGCCGCGCAGAGCGTTCTGCGGGTGGCGGCGAACCGGTGCCGGGTCCGCAGGGGGTTGCCGCTGTGGACCCGGGGGCGGTCAGCGGAGGGCGGCGGCCTTGCGGGACAGGCGCTTGGTGGCGGCCTTGGCTGCGGCTTGGGCCTCGGTGGGTTTGTCGGCGGCGGGCTTGGTGGCTTTTGTTGCCGGGGCCTTCTTCGCGGACGTCTTTGCGGCAGCGGTCTTTTTGGCGGGGGCCCGTTTCGCGGGTTTGGTGGCGGGGGGTGCCTGCAGGGCTTCGCGGAGGAACTGGCCGGTGTAGCTTTCCGCTACGGCGGCAACGTCTTCCGGGGTGCCTTGGGCGACCACCGTGCCACCGCCGGAACCGCCCTCGGGGCCCATGTCGATGATCCAGTCCGAGGTCTTGATCACGTCCAGGTTGTGTTCGATGACGATGACCGTGTTGCCCTTGTCGACCAGGCCGTTGATCACCTTCAGCAGTTTGCGGATGTCCTCGAAATGCAGACCGGTGGTGGGCTCATCGAGAATGTAGACGGTGCGCCCGGTGGAACGCTTCTGCAGTTCGGCCGACAGTTTGACGCGCTGCGCCTCACCACCGGAGAGCGTGGGCGCGCTCTGCCCGAGCCGGACGTATCCCAGACCGACATCCACCAGCGTCTTCAGGTAGCGGTGGATCGAGCTGATCGGCTCGAAGAACTCCGCGCCCTCCTCGATGGACATGTCGAGCACCTCGGCGATGGTCTTGCCCTTGTAATGCACCTCGAGGGTTTCCCGGTTGTAGCGCGCACCGTGGCAGACCTCGCACGGGACGTACACGTCCGGCAGGAAGTTCATCTCGATCTTCAGCGTGCCGTCACCCGAGCAGGCCTCGCATCGACCGCCCTTGACGTTGAACGAGAATCGGCCCGGCTGGTAGCCGCGCACCTTCGCCTCGGTGGTGGACGCGAACAGGGTGCGGATCTTGTCGAACACGCCGGTGTAGGTGGCCGGGTTGGAGCGCGGGGTGCGGCCGATCGGCGACTGGTCGACCTGGACGAGCTTGTCCAGGTTGTCCAGACCGTTGATCCTGGTGTGCCGGCCGGGCACCTGGCGCGCGCCGTTGAGCTTGTTCGCGAGCACGGTCGCCAAGATGTCGTTGACCAGCGTCGACTTGCCGGAGCCGGAGACACCGGTGACCGCGGTGAGCACGCCGAGCGGGAAGCTGACGTCGATGCCGCGCAGGTTGTGCTCGGTCGCACCGACCACGGTGAGCTGCCGCTTCTTGTCGATCGGTCGGCGCACCATCGGCACCTCGATCCGTTCCCGGCCGGAAAGGTATGCGCCGGTGAGCGATTCGGGATCGGTGAGCAGTTCCTGGTACGGACCGCTGTGCACCACGCGGCCACCGTGCTCGCCGGCCAGCGGGCCGATGTCGACCACCCAGTCCGAGGCGCGGATGGTGTCCTCGTCGTGTTCGACGACGATCAGCGTGTTGCCGAGATTGCGCAGCCGGGTGAGGGTTTCGATGAGCCTGCGGTTGTCGCGCTGGTGCAGGCCGATGGACGGCTCGTCGAGCACATACAGCACGCCGACCAGACCGGAGCCGATCTGGGTGGCGAGCCGGATCCGCTGTGCCTCACCGCCGGACAGCGTCGCGGCGGCCCGCGAGAGCGACAGGTACTCGAGGCCGACATCGAGCAGGAAGCCCAGCCGCGCCTGTACCTCCTTGAGTACCTGTCCGGCGATCGCGGCCTCGCGCTCGCCCAGCGTGAGCGAGTTCAGGAAGGCCGAGCAGTCGCCGATGGACAGATCGCTCACCTCGGCGATGGACTTGTTGTCTCCGCCCGCGCTGATGGTGACCGCGAGGATCTCCGGGCGCAGCCGGGCGCCGTCGCAGACCGGGCACGGCACGTCGCGCATGTACCCGTCGTAGTGCTCCTTCATCTGCTCGGACTCGGTGCTCTCCATGCGCCGCTGCAGGAACGGCATCACGCCCTCGAAATCGGCGTAGTACGAACGCTTCCGGCCGTAGCGGTTGGTGTAGGAGACGTGCACCTGATCGGAGCTGCCCTCCAGCACCGCCTTGCGGGCCTTGAGCGGCAGCTTCTCCCACGGGGTGTCCATGGAGAAGCCGATGGACTCGGCCAGACCCGACAGCAACCGGGTGAAGTACTCCGCGGTCTGGCCGCGCGACCACGGCGCGATCGCGCCCTCGTTCAGGCTGAGCGCCGGATCGGGCACCACCAGGTCCGGATCGACCTCCTTGCGGATGCCGAGGCCGGTGCAGTCGGGGCAGGCGCCGTAGGGCGAGTTGAACGAGAACGAGCGTGGTTCCAGGTCCTCGATATCGAGGGCGTGCCCGTTCGGACAGGCCAGACGCTCGGAGAAGCGGCGCTCGCGATCGTGCGCGTGCTCGTCGCGGTCGACGAAGTCGAGCACCACGATGCCGTCGGCCAAGCGCAGCGCGGTCTCGATCGAATCGGTGAGGCGCTGTTTGGAATTGGGCTTCACCGCGAGCCGGTCGACCACGACCTCGACGTCGTGCTTCTCCTGCTTCTTCAACTTCGGCGGATCCGTGAGCGGATACACCACACCGTCGACCCGCACGCGCGAGTAGCCCTGGCTGTTCAGCTGGTCGAACAGGTCGACGAATTCGCCCTTGCGGGTGCGCACCACCGGCGCGAGCACCTGGAACTTGATGCCCTCCTCCATCGCGAGCACCTGGTCGACGATCTGCTGCGGGGTCTGCTTGGCGATCAGCTCGCCGCAGACCGGGCAGTGCGGAGTACCCGCGCGGGCGTAGAGCAGGCGGAGGTAATCGTAGACCTCGGTGATGGTGCCGACGGTCGAGCGCGGATTGCGGTTGGTGGACTTCTGGTCGATCGATACCGCGGGCGAGAGGCCCTCGATGAAATCGACGTCGGGCTTGTCCATCTGCCCGAGGAACTGGCGCGCGTAGGCCGACAGCGACTCCACGTACCGGCGCTGTCCCTCGGCGAAGATCGTGTCGAACGCCAGGCTCGACTTGCCGGAGCCGGACAATCCGGTGAACACGATGAGACTGTCGCGGGGCAGATCGAGGTCGACCCCCTTCAGGTTGTGTTCCCGAGCTCCGCGCACAGTGAGGCGTTCCGCCACCTGGTGAATCCCTTCTCGATCGTGTTCGGGTGAACCGACAAAACGGCGTCCAGACCTATCCCGCCGTCATGCTAGGCGTGCCCACCGACAAGTTTGGCGCGCGCGGGCCGGGCGGGATAGAGCGGCGGGGTCACGGCCGCGTCAACTGCCGGGACACGAGCGGCGCTCGGCCTGGACAACACCGCGCTCCCCCGCGACATCGCCGTCGGCAGCACGTGAGCCGAGCAGGTCATCGGCGCTGCCGCGGACCCCGTCCGGAACGCACCCGGCCCCAGCAAATCCATCGTACGCAGCATCGCGCCGCCCGCACCGGCGGGCCATAGCTCGGTCGCATCGCACGTGAGCCCGGCCACGCACCGGTGTAATCCGCTGCGCCGGATGCCTCTTCGCGGTGATCCAGCGTGCGCGCGGGCGGACCCGGCTAACTTGAGCAGGGCACGCGGGCATCGATCGGGCCCGCGAGGTCTAGGTACCGGGACACCTGTGCGGCAGGAGGGGTTGCGTGATCACCGTATTTCTGGTGGATGACCACGAGATCGTCCGGCGCGGACTGATCGACCTGCTCGACAGCGACCCGGAACTGCGGGTGATCGGCGAGGCCGGTGACGTGGCGCAGGCACTGGCCCGGATTCCGGCCGCGCGGCCCGATGTCGCCGTGCTCGACGTGCGATTACCCGACGGCAACGGCATCGAACTGTGCCGCGACCTGCTCGCCGAGGTGGCGGGCCTGCGCTGCCTGATCCTCACCTCCTACACCGACGAGCAGGCGATGCTCGACGCGATCCTGGCCGGCGCGGGCGGCTATGTGGTGAAGAATATCAAAGGGATGGAGCTGGCCGCGGCGATCAAGGCGGTCGGCGCGGGCCGCTCGCTGCTGGACAATCGCGCGGCGGCCGCCCTGCGGGCGCGGTTGCGGGCGGGCACCGCGCAGGAGGGCGCGCTGGCCGGCCTCACCGAACAGGAGCGCAGGCTGCTCGCGCTGCTCGGCGAGGGACTCACCAACCGGCAGATCGCCGCGCGCATGTTCCTCGCGGAGAAGACGGTGAAGAACTACGTGTCCCGGCTGCTCGCCAAGCTCGGCATGGAGCGGCGGACGCAGGCCGCGGTGCTGGCCAGCAAGCTCGGCGAGCGCTGACCAGCGCGATGGGCGACATCCCGCACACCGTGCCGGAGCTGCTGCGCGCGGTCCTCGAGACGGCGAGCCGGGTCGCGCTCGACAACGCCAGGCTCTACGACTGGGCCCGCACGCGACAGGCCTGGCTCGAGGCGACCGGTGAGATCGCCACCGAGTTCCTCGCGGGCACCGCGCCGGAGCGGGTGCTCGCGCAGGTGGTCGAGCGGGCCCGCGTGCTGACCGGCTCCCGGCACGCGCTGCTCGCGGTGGTCGAGCCTGGCGTCCCACCCGAGGAGGCTACCGAACTCGTGCTGGCGCAATGGTCCATCGCCGCTGAGCCGGTCACCGGGCACACGGTGCGGCTCACCGAGACCGCGGCAGGAAAGGCGTTCGCGCGCCGCACGGCGGTCCACCTCGCCGCCGCGCGCGACATCGATCTCGGCGCACCGGTCGCGGCGGCGGGCCCGGCCATGATCCTGCCGTTGCAGACCGCGGGCGTCGCGCTCGGTGTGCTGATCCTGGTGCGCGAACCCGAATCCGGGCCCTACTCCGCCGAACTCGTCACGCTGACCACGGCGTTCACCGATCAAGCCGCCCTCACCATGCAGCTGGCGGAGGCACAGCGCAAGACGCGCGAACTCGACGTGCTCGCCGACCGCGACCGGATCGCCCGCGACCTGCACGACCACGTCGTCCAGCGGGTCTTCGCGGTCGGCCTCGGCCTGCAGGGCCTGACCGCCCGGGTCGACGACGAGCAAGTGCGGCAACGACTTTCGGACGAGATCGACCGACTGCAGGAGATCGTGCACGAGATCAGGACCACGATCTTCGACCTGCACGGCGGTGCGGGCGCGTCGCTGCGCAGGCGGCTGGAGGACGCGATCCGGCAGCAGACCACCGGCACCTCGATCCGGGCCAGGTTGCGCGTCGACGGGCCGCTGTCGGTAGTCGGCGCCGCGCTGGCCGATCACGCGGAAGCCGTTGTGCGCGAGTCGGTCAGCAACGCGGTGCGGCACTCCGGCGGGGACACCGTGACGATCGATGTCGGCATCGGCGACGAGCTGACCATCCTCGTGCGGGACAACGGCGGGGGCCTGCCCGCCGACGTGATCCCCAGCGGCCTGGCCAATCTCGCGCGGCGCGCGGTGGAATCCGACGGCCGGTGCCGGGTCGAGGCCGGCGCGCGGGGCGGCACTGTGGTGCGGTGGTCGGTGCCGCTGAGCTGAGACAAATGGACAGCCGAGACGATTGGGGAGCCGAGCCGCCCGGTGAACTGAAACCGCCCCCGGTGAACTGCAGCCGCCCGCTGAATTGGGCTGCCCTGCGCGCCGTTACGCGGGGCCGACCAGGGTGAGATCGCCGTCGTAACGCCGGTACAACAGCCGACCGCGACCGTGCTCGCGATCGGTGTAGAACAGGAACGGCAGGCCGTGGTGGCAGAGGATGTGCGCGGCCCGATCCTCGTCCAGGACGGGCGCGGGCGCGGTAGCCACCGTCAGCGGAAGCCGATGCACCGTGGCCCTGGTCCGCGCGGTCGCGCCGGTCTGCCGGGACAGGCACACACCGTGCGGTTCGCCCCAGTGCACCACCGCGTCGACGCCGGTGGCGCTGTCGACGAACAGATACGCGTCGTAGTCCATCGCGTCCATCACCGCCGTGGCCTCGGCCGGAGTGCCTTGCAACAGCGCGCAATACTTGCGGCGCACGATCGGACGCGGCGGGCTGACCCGGGCGAGCGGCGGGCGCGCCGGGTCCGGCCAGTCCCGTGCGGCGGCCGTGGCCCGCCTGGCGAGTTGCCGGTCGAGCCGTTCGGCGGCGAAGGTGACCGCGAACCCGCCCGGCCCGGTCACCTGCACGCGCGTGGCGATGCCGCGGCAGCGAATGTTGGCCTGCACCACGGTCGGATCCTCGACGTCGACCGGGGCGGTGACCCGCACCCTGGTCGCCGCGTCGAGGTGATGGCGGCGCAGCACCCGCCCGATCGCCCGGACCGCGCGCGTGACATCCGTCGTCGGCACCGCACCGCAGGTGGTGACGGCGAGGTCGAGGTCGCCCGCGGTGTGCCAGTACTGCGCGGGCGAGGATGGCAACAGCCCTGACTTCATGTGGCACGTCCTGCCTTCGATTCGATCCCGAGCCACCATGTCACCATCGCAACGCCACCGCGAACAGGGCCGAAAGTCCCCGATCGGCGAACTAAACTGGGGCCCGGCGCAGTTCACGCGCCCGCCACACGGGAAAGCCGAGATGACCGACGAGCACGGCAACGACCCTTATTCGGTCCGCGACACCCTTTCGCAACTGCGGCTACGTGAGTTGCTGAGCGAGGTCAAGGAGCGGGTCCAGCTCATTCTCGACTCCCGCGATCGGATGGACGGTCTGGTCGAGGCTATGCTGGCCGTCACCTCGGGCCTGGACCTGGACGAAACGTTGCGCACCATCGTGCGCACCGCGATCAGCCTGGTCGACGCCCGCTACGGCGCGCTGGCCGTGCGCGGGCACGACCAGCTGGTGGCGCAGTTCATCGACGAGGGCATGGACGACGAGACCCGTCGCGCCATCGGCCGGTTGCCCGCCGGGCACGGCGTGCTCGGCGTGGTGTTCCAGCAGCGCAGACCGTTGCGTCTCGATGATCTGTCGAAACATCCTGCCGCCGTTGGCCTTCCGGAAAACCACCCGCCGATGCGCACGTTTCTCGGGGTGCCGGTGCTGGTTCGCGGCGAGGTGTTCGGCAGCCTGTATCTGACCGAGAAGGCGGACGCGCAACCGTTCACCGACGATGACGACGTGCTGGTGCAGGCGCTCGCGGCGGCCGCGGGGATCGCGGTGGACAACGCGCGACTCTATGAATCGGCCCGCAGCAGGCAGGCCTGGATCGAGGCGACCCGCGACATCGCCACCGAGTTCCTGGCAGGCACCGAGTCCGGCAGCGTGCTCGGCCACGTGGTCGAGCACGCGCGCACGCTGACCGGCTCGCAGCGCTCGTTCCTCGCCGGGCCTGGCAGCGTCGATGGCGAGCTGGTGATCACCCAATGGTGCGGTCCCGGTACGGGTTACGAGGGCACCGTGGTGCCGGTCGAGGGCACCGTGCTGGGCGAGGCGTTCACGCGCCGCACCCCGTTGCGGTTCGACGAGGCGAGCGCGGCCAGCCTCGGTTTCGCCCGGCCGGAGACCGGCCCGCTGCTGATCCTGCCGCTGTGCGCCCCCGACTCTACTCTCGGCGTGCTGACCACGTTGCGTCCCGCGGGCGCGGCGCCGTACTCCGACGAATTGGTCGAGCTGACCGCCGCTTTCACCGATCAGGCGGCGCTGGCCATGCAGCTGGCCGACGCCCAGCACCGCATGCGCGAGATCGACCTGCTCGCCGATCGCGATCGCATCGCGCGCGATCTGCACGACCACGTCATCCAGCGGCTGTTCGCGATCGGGATAACGCTGCAGGGCACGGTCGGGAAGGTTACGGTTCCGGTAGTGCGACAGCGACTTTCGACGGTGGTGAACGATCTGCAAGAGGTGGTCCAGGAGATTCGGACCTCGATCTTCGACCTGCAGGGCAGCCAGGCCAACCCGCTCCAGCAGCGGCTCGAGCGCGCGATTCGGCAGCAGACCGCCGAAACACCACTGCACGCCACCTTTTCGGTGTCCGGCCCGCTCTCGGTGCTGGAGGCCGAGTTGGCCGATCACGCGGAGGCGGTGGTGCGCGAGGCGGTCAGCAACGCGGTCCGGCACTCGGGGGCCGACACCCTCGCGGTGCAGATCACCGTCGACGACGACCTGACGATCGTGGTCACAGACAACGGATGGGGCATTCCGAATCACGTGGTACGCAGTGGATTACGCAATCTGGAGCAACGCGCCGCGAAGGCCGACGGCGAATTTGCCGTCGCCACAGCGGGTCTCACGCTCGACGATCGCAACGGCGGCGCACTGCCCGGCACCAGGCTGTGCTGGTCGGTGCCGCTGCCATGAGCAGACCAGGGCCGCGCACTCGACCGTGCAGCCGGTTGCCGGGAGCGGGCGTCGCGTCGGTACGCGCCGCACGTTTCGAACCGCGCCCGGCGCGCCCGCATCGAGCAGAACCGGCCCGGGAACCAGTGCCGCGGCGCGTCAGCGACACGCGGGCATCCGCCGCGCGTGCACACCTGCACGGCGACCGCCCGGACGCAGCCGACACGCCGGGCAACCGACAGGTCCGCCGGTCCGCGTGTCGCGCTCGGCAGGTGGTGCCGACCCGATCCAGGGAAACGTCCTATGATCTTGATGGCGGTATCGGTTGTCCGGGTCGCGACCGACCCCGCGTCGGTGCGGTCCGGGATACCTCGGCTGATCAGCGTCGGCCGGAAAAACACGGTTCTGTAATGATCGGCGGACCTAGCCCGATCAAAGTGCGCGAACTGTGATCGAAGCAATAGCGTCGGCGCTGTGCTCTTGTACGGGCCGGTACCAGAATAATCCCATGTTCCAATGGCCATAATCGGGTCGACGATCGGGGGTTCGAGTGGGTGAGGACAAGGTAGCCGCCGCGGTCGACGCCGCCGAGCAGCTAGCCGAGCGCTACCGGTCGCTGGTCGAGCACTCACCCGACGGCATCTGCGTGCACGAGCGCGGTGTCCTCGTCTACGCCAACCCCGCCGCCCTGCGTTTGCTGGCCGCGGGCACCCCCGAGGACGTGATCGGCAAGCCACTCACCCAGTTCGTCCACCCCGGTTCGGTGCCGGGGATGCTGGAGCGGATCAGCCACCTCACCACCAAGGGCGCCGCCTCCCGGCCGACCGAGATGACGCTGGTCCGGGTCGACGGCGCACCGGTGCCGGTCGAGACCGTCTCGGTGCTCACCGCATGGCACGACCGACTCGCGTATCAGGTGGTCATCCACGATCTCACCGCCCAGCGCCACGCCGAGGCCGCGCAGCAGCTGGCCGAACAGCACTTCACCACGGTCGTCTCACAGTTGGAAGAAGGCGTGGTGGTGATCGATACCGAGGGCCGGATCGAATCCATCAACCCGGCCGCGCGGCGCATCTTCGGCGCCGACGACAGCGACGCCATCATCGGGCAGCCGATCGACGCGCTGCCGCTGACGCTGCTCGACGCGAACGCCCAACCGCTGCCGCCGCAGCGCCACCCCATCGCCCGCACGCTCGCCACCGGCGAGACCATCACCGGCTACGTGTTCGGCGTCGACCGCACCGACGGGCAGCGGCGCTGGTTGTCCGGCAGCAGCAGGCTGCTCAACCCGGAGGACAAGCGCTCATCGGCGGTCTCGTCGTTCGCCGACATCACCGAGTTCCGGGCGAGCAGGCGGCAGCTGGAGTACCAGGCCACGCACGACTCACTGACCGGGCTGGCGAACCGCTCACTGATCCTGTCCCAGCTGGCAGGCGCGCTGGCCACCAGCGAGGACCTGCCGGTCTCCACGGTGCTCTTCATCGACCTGGACGGGTTCAAGCTGATCAACGACACTCTCGGGCACGCGATCGGCGACACGGTGCTGCAGATCGTCGCACAGCGGCTGCAACGGGCGTTGCGCGGCGACGACATCGTGGGCAGGCTCGGCGGCGACGAATTCCTGGTGCTGCTGTCCGGGCGGACCCGGCGGGTGGACATCGACGCCCTGGTGGACCGGCTGCGCACGACCATGTCCGAGCCGATCATCGCGCGCGGGCACCGCATCGAGGTGAACGCCTCGATCGGCATCGCCCCGCTCAGCGTCGGCGACCGGCGCACCCCGGAGGCGGTGCTGCACGACGCCGATCTGGCGATGTATCGGGCCAAGCCGTCCGGGCATCGGGAGGGCGCGGTCGCCAAGGGCCGCAGGCCCAACAGCACCCACGCCAGTTGAGCACCGGCCGAACGCGCACGCATCGCGCCGAAGTACTGGACGGCATGATTTCGGGTACACCAGCGGGTACGGCGAGCACGCCGCAAGCGCAGTAGACTCGACAACTCTGTTTTCCGAGCGTTCGTGTGCGCGGTGTCGTCCGTGTGTACCGTGCGTTCGGCTTCATCGCGGTGACAAGGAGTTCAGTTTGCCCGACCTCACTCAGGACCGAGCAGGCTCGTCGGGCCAGGGCAACAACACTGCGTTGCCCGCCCGTGCCGACGGCCCGGAGCTGACCCGCGAGACCGAACAGGAGCAGGCCTACCTCTCGGTGCTCTACGACCGGCTCGACGAGATGCGCGACTACGCGCGAAACCGATTACGCACCGTGCTGCTCGAGTCCGGCGGCACCCCGCAGGCCCGCAGCGAGCGCGAGTCGTTCAGCCAGCTCTACACCGAGGATCTCGCCAAATACGATGCGGCAGAACACGGTTTGTGTTTCGGCCGGATCGATCTCGCCGACGAGTACCGCTACATCGGCAGGCTCGGCATCCTCGACGAGAAGGACGACTACGAGACGCTGCTGCTGGACTGGCGCGCGCCGCTGGCCCGCCCCTTCTACCTGGCCACCACCGCGGCGCCGGACGGCGTCACCCGGCGCAGGCACATCCGTTCGCGCAACCGCAAAGTCACCGCGATCAACGACGAGTACCTGGACCTGGACGCCGCGCGCCGGGCCGGGGTGACCGAGGACGACGGCGGGGTCGGCAGCGAGAGCGCGCTGCTGGCCGCGCTCAACGCGGCCCGCACCGGCCACATGAACGACATCGTCGAGACCATCCAGCACGAGCAGGACGCGATCATCCGCTCTGAGCACAAGAGCGTGCTGGTGGTGCAGGGTGGCCCCGGCACCGGCAAGACCGCCGTCGCGCTGCACCGCGCCGCGTACCTGCTCTACACCTACCGGCAGCAGCTCGCGAAGAGCGGCGTGCTGATCATCGGGCCGAACGCCACCTTCCTGGACTACATCGGGCAGGTGCTGCCCTCGCTCGGCGAGACCGGCGTGCTGCTGTCGACCATCGGCGATCTGTACCCGGGCGTGAAGGCCACGCGGGAGGATTCGCTGCGGGCCGGGGAGATCAAGGGCTCGCTCACCATCCTCGAGGTGCTCAAGCAGGCGGTCCGCGACCGGCAAGAGGTGCCCGCCGAACCCGTCCGGCTCAGCTTCGACGGCTACCCGGTGACACTGGATCGCAAGATCGCCACCAAGGCCCGCGGGCGGGCCCGCTCCTCGCGCCGCCCGCACAACCTGGCCAAGCCGATCTTCACCAGCTCGGTGATCGACGCGCTCACCGACCAGCTCGCCGAGACCATGGGCGCGGACCTGTCCGGCGGGCCCGAGGGCGGGGCGCGCAGGGAAAGCCTGCTCAGCCGGACCGACCTGGCCGAGATCCGCGACGAGATGCGCGCCGATCCACAGATCCAGCAGGCCATCGGCAAGCTGTGGCCGCTGCTGACCCCGCAGGAGGTGCTCGCCGACCTGCTGGCCGACCCGAAGCGGCTCGACCGCGCGGGCGGCAGCCTCGACCCGGCCGACCGCGCCGAGCTGGTGCGTTCGGACGACGGCACCTTCAGCGCCGCCGACGCGCCGCTGCTCGACGAGCTGGCCGAGCTCCTCGGCGTCGACGACGCCGAGGAACGCGAGCGGGCCCGCCGCCGCTGGCGCGCCCAGCTGGCCGAGGCCCAGGACGCGCTCGACATCCTGACCGGTTCCGCGCCACAGGATCTCGAAGACGATCTCGATCCGGAAATCCTTATGGCCTACGACCTGATCGACGCGAGTCAGCTCGCCGAACGGCAGGACGTGCGCACCAGGCAGACCACCGCCGAACGCGCCGCGGGCGACCGCACCTGGACCTACGGCCACGTCATCGTGGACGAGGCACAGGAGCTCTCGGAGATGGCGTGGCGCATGGTGATGCGGCGCATCCCGAATCGCTGGATCACCGTGGTCGGCGATGTCGCGCAGACCGGCGACCCGGCAGGCGCGTCCTCCTGGCAGCGGATGCTGGAACCGTATGTGGCCAAACGCTGGAAGCTCACCGAGCTGACCGTCAACTACCGCACGCCCGCCGAGATCATGGACGTCGCCGCGGACGTGCTCGCCGCGATCGATCCGGACGCGTCGGCGCCGCGCTCGGTCCGTGCGACCGGAAACCCGCCGCAGGCCTATCGGGTGGATCCGGCCGGCGTACGGGACGAGCTGACCCGGCTGCTCGCGACCGAGACCGGCCCCGGCACCACCGCGGTGATCGCGCCGCACACCCACATCGCGGAGTTGGCCGAGCTGGCGGGCGAATCGGTGCGGGTGCTGACCGTGCACGACGTGAAGGGCCTGGAGTTCGACGCGGTCTATCTGGTCGAACCGCACGCGATCCTGGACGAGTCACCGCGCGGACTCAACGACCTGTACGTCGCGCTGACCCGCGCCACGCAGCGGTTGGGCGTGGTGCACAGCGCGGACCTGCCCGAGGTGCTCGACGCGCTGGCCGGCTGACGATCGCCGGATAGTCGCGGCGGTCTCCCCGCGGTACAGACGCGAAAGGCTCCGCATCGGTGCTCGATGCGGAGCCTTTCGGGGTAGTTCGAGGGTGTCAGCGCACCGTGTGCACGATGAGCACGTCCGAGCGGGACTTGCGGGCCACGTCCGACGGGACAGAGCCGAGCAGGCGACCGGTCAGGGTGTTCAGGCCGCGGTTGCCGACGACCAGCAGGTCGGCGTCGACCTCCTTGGTCAGGGTAAGCAGGGACTCGACCGGCTCGCCGACCACGGCGCGCTCGACGATGTCCACCGCGCCCGCGGCGGCGGCCTTGTCCCGCGCGGTGCGCAGGATCTCGTTGGTGGGGGCGGAGCCGCGCACCTGGTAGGCCTCTTCCTTCAGGACATCGGCGGCCGCGGCCACGTCACGATCGTCGGTCGGGTAGTAAGCACAGGCGATGACCAGGGTCGCGGCGGACACTCCAGCCAGCGCGGCGGCCTTCTCGACGGCCACGTACGACGAGTCCGAGCCATCGGTGCCGACGACGATCGTCCGGTAGGCGGTCATTGTCTCCTCCAAGTTATGAAGTGGTCACGTTGCCCACGCCGGTGCACCCGCACAGACGCGGCACCGGCGCAGCGACTTGCGTCGACACTAGCGGCAAATGGAGTGGAAATATCAGAAATCGCAACACATCACATCGAGGGTGTCCTGGCCATTCGCGCCACGTGTTCGCGGGGAAATGTCGCGATGGCCCGAGTTACCAGGCCGGACACAAATGCCGCGGCGACAAACTGTGATCCAGCACAACAATGGTCAACCACCTTGTCCCCCTGGGATATTCGTCACACACCAGGGGCGATGGAACGCCGATCGGCCCGCCGCGACGCGCGAATCACGCGCCGGGACGGGCCGATCGGACTCGGTTCCGAGCGGCGCTCAGGGCCACTGTTGGTAGTTCGCCCAGAATAAGCTCAGAATCGCTCCGATGATGTCCATGCCTACCTTCTCCCTGCACTGAAAGGACGCGCAATATTAGCGCGCCGCGCCGGGTTCAGAGGTCGAAAAGCGGTCCGGTGATGGTCAATCCGAGGTCGGCGACATGGGCGAAGAACGCGAACAGCATCAACGCGGCGCCGCCGAGGGCGACATCCTTGTTGAAACTGATCATCTCCATCTGCTTGGCCTCCGCGTCGGTCTCCTTCCAGAACCCGTGCATCAGCACCGCGGTGACCACCAGCAACACCGCGAGCACCAGCGCGCCCAGATCCGCCCACACGCCGAGCAGAATGCTGAGCCCGCCGAGGGCGAACAACGCTCCCGAGGCGAGCACCGACAACTTGGCCATCGGCAGACCCCGGCTCTCGGCGTAACCCGCCATCGCGTCGGTCTGCAGGAAATGCCCGAGACCCGAGCTCAAGAACAACACCGCGAACAACACCCGTCCGATCAACACCACGACATCCATGTCCAGCTCCTTGTTCGGCTGACGGTAGGTAGTGCAACATTCAACTAGTGACTCGGAGGGACACTTCCCAGCCCCGGTCGAATGGTCGAATACGGTCGGCTCGGCAACTACGTCCTGGTCGGCAGGACCTTCGCCGTAACCTCGTTGCGCGAGCGTAGCGAATTCTTGGCGTATTCCAGTGGAGCCATTCCGACTTCCGCGGTGAACTCGCGCGAGAAGTGCGCCTGATCGAAGTATCCCAGTTCAGCGGCCAGCGTGGCGAGATCTTCGGTGCGACCGCGGGCGAGCAATTCCGCGCCGTCCTGCAGGCGGTAACGCCGCAGCACCCATTTCGGCCCGGCGCCGACGTACCGGCGGAACATGCGCTGCAGGGTGCGCATCGAGACATCGAACCGCTCGGTGATCTGGTCCACCCTGGTCAGCTCCGGATCCCGGGCGATCGCCTCGACGATGCGCAGCACCAGCAGGTAGGTCGGGTCCGTCGGCGTGCCGCGCGGCGTGAGGAAGTCCTCTAGCACGGCGCGGCGCTGCTCGTCGGTGGCCGCGGCGAGGACCCGCTCGATCAGCTCACCCGTTCCGGGCAGCACCTCGGTCAGCGGGACCGAGGCGTCGCGAAAGGACCCGACATCCAATCCGGTGAAAGCACCGAACCCACCTGCCCGGAACCGCACACCGAAGGTCTCCCCCGCCTCGGCGAGTTCCCTGACGAACTTGCGCGTGCACACCCCGGTGACGAAACCGCCTGTGCGCGTTGCCGATCGCTCGAAGGTGACGTTCACGCTCGGATACGACAGCACCTGCGCGTGATACGGCGCCCTGCCGCGCAGATCCCAGCGCACCGACCAATACCACTCGACGAAACGACCGACCACCGGGCCTGCGGGCAGCCGCACCAGCGAGCGATATTTCGCCTGCTCGTCCGGATGCAGGATGCCGGTGGTGTCCGCCGGGGTCACCGGGTTCGGTACCGGTGCGTCGAAGACGTCGCCTGCGGTCATCGTGGGTGTCGCATTCTTACAAGACCCTGCCGCCGGATCCGGACAGGATTGTCGCCATGACCGAAACCGTGCATCCCATCGCCGACGGCTACCACTCGATCACCTGCTTCCTCGCGGTCGGGGACGGCAACAAAGCCATTGATTTCTACACCGCCGTGCTCGGCGCCGAAGTGCTCAGCCGCAACGACCTGCCCGACGGACAACCCGCGCACGCCGAACTGAAGATCGGCGACTCGACCTTGCAACTCGGCATGCCGATACCCGACAACAACGTGCTCGCGCCCACCGGCAACTGGGTCCACACCTCGATCGTGCACTACTGCCCCGACGCCGACTCCGTCATCGAACGCGCCGGCGCGCACGGCGCACACATCGTCGAACCACCGCAAACCTTCGTCACCGGTGACCGCTTCGCCGTCATGATCGATCCCTTCGGCCATCGCTGGGCCATCCTCACCAGGGTGGAAAACGTCTCCCGCGAGGAAGCCGACCGCCGGGTGAACGAATGGCTCGCCACGCAATAGCGCACCGGGTCAGCTCAGGCCGGCGGCATCCATGCCGCGCAGTTCCTTCTTGAGGTCGGCGATTTCGTCGCGGAGCCGGCCCGCCAGTTCGAATTGGAGCTCGCGGGCCGCGTTCATCATCTGGGCGGTGAGTTCCTTGACCAGGTCAGCCAATTCGGCGCGCGGCATGGACTTGACGTCGCGGCCCTCGTAGACGCCTGCGCTGACGGCGCGACCGGGCTCGCCTTGCGCGCGGCGACCGCGGCTGGCGTTGCGGCCGGAGCCGCCCACCTCGACCTCGGTCTCGTCGGCCTCCCGGTAGACCTGGTCGAGGATGTCGGCGATCTTCTTGCGCAACGGCTTCGGGTCGATGCCCATCTCGGTGTTGTAGGCGATCTGCTTGGCGCGGCGGCGATCGGTTTCCTCGATCGCGTGCTGCATCGAGTCGGTGATCTTGTCCGCGTACATGTGCACCTCGCCGGACACGTTGCGCGCCGCGCGGCCGATGGTCTGGATCAGGCTGGTGCTGCTGCGCAGGAAGCCTTCCTTGTCCGCGTCGAGGATCGCGACCAGGGAGACCTCGGGCAGATCGAGGCCCTCACGCAGCAGGTTGATGCCGACCAGCACGTCGTACTCGCCGAGGCGTAGCTGCCGCAGCAACTCGACCCGGCGCAACGTGTCGATCTCCGAGTGCAGGTAGCGCACCCGCACACCGAGCCCGAGCAGATAGTCGGTGAGATCCTCGGCCATCTTCTTGGTCAGCGTGGTGACCAGCACCCGCTCGTCCCGCTCGGTGCGCACCCGGATCTCGTGCACCAGATCGTCGATCTGGCCCTTGGTCGGCTTGACCACCACCTTCGGATCGACCAGGCCGGTCGGGCGGATGACCTGCTCGACCACCTCGCCGCCGACCTGGCCCAGCTCGTACGGGCCGGGGGTGGCCGACAGATACACCGCCTGGCCGATCCGGTCGGCGAACTCTTCCCAGGTGAGCGGCCGGTTGTCCACCGCGGACGGCAGCCGGAAGCCGAACTCGACCAGGTTGCGCTTGCGCGACATGTCCCCCTCGTACATGCCGCCGATCTGCGGCACGGTCACGTGCGACTCGTCGATGACGAGCAGGAAGTCGTCCGGGAAATAGTCGAGCAGCGTCGCAGGCGCCGAGCCGGCCGGACGGCCGTCGATGTGGCGCGAGTAGTTCTCGATGCCGGAGCAGAAGCCGACCTGCCGGATCATCTCGAGGTCGTACTGGGTGCGCATGCGCAGGCGCTGCGCCTCCAGCAGCTTGCCCTGGCGTTCCAGTTCGGCCAGCCGCTCTTCGAGTTCGGCCTCGATATCGCGGACCGCGCGTTCCATCCGCTCCGGACCGGCGACATAGTGGGTGGCCGGGAAGATGCGCAGCATCTCGACCTGGCGGACCACGTCACCGGTGAGCGGGTGCAGGTAGTACAGCGCCTCGATCTCGTCGCCGAAGAACTCGATGCGCACCGCGAGTTCCTCATAGGACGGGATGATCTCGACGGTGTCACCGCGCACCCGGAACGAGCCGCGGGTGAAGGCCATGTCGTTGCGGGTGTACTGGACGTCGACGAGCAGGCGCAGCAGCGCGTCCCGGTCCACCTCGGTGCCGACCTCGAGCTGGATCGATCGATCGAGGTAGGACTGCGGGGTGCCGAGGCCGTAGATGCACGACACCGAGGCGACCACGACCACGTCGCGCCGCGACAACAGGCTCGACGTCGCCGAGTGCCGCAGCCGTTCGACGTCGTCGTTGATCGAGCTGTCCTTCTCGATGTAGGTGTCGGTCTGCGCGATGTAGGCCTCGGGTTGGTAGTAGTCGTAGTACGAGACGAAGTACTCGACGGCGTTGTTCGGCAGCATCTCGCGCAGTTCGTTGGCCAGCTGCGCGGCCAGCGTCTTGTTCGGCGCCATCACCAGCGTCGGACGCTGCAGCTTCTCGATGAGCCAGGCCGTGGTCGCCGATTTACCGGTACCGGTGGCGCCGAGCAGCACGACATCGCGCTCCCCCGCCTTGATCCGGCGTTCCAGTTCGGCGATGGCGGCCGGTTGGTCACCGGCCGGCTTGTGGTCGCTGACCACCTGGAACTGCCCCTCGGTGCGCTCGATCTCCCCGACGGGTCGATGCTCCGAATGGGCCAGCGGGGTCGCGCCCGCGGCCCTGTCCTCGTAGCCCTCAGTCGGAATCTCGGTTGCAAACGCCATGGTGACCAGCGTAGGCCCAGCCACCGACAGATTCCGTGCGTCGGGGGCAGGCCTACCGCGTACGCCGCGCGCCGAGAACTCATGCGACGGGCCCGCCGTGAACTCATGCGACGGGCCCGCCGTGTCGAAAGCGGGTTTTCGGCGGCGCTCGACGGGGCATTCTTTCCGTTGTTACGGCGGCCGTTACACGATGCGGTGGAATTCGGCACACCGTCGCCCGCCCAAGGGCGGTAAAAGGGACGGTAAAAGTGGCACGTCCGGCGTGCCGCACCACGTCTATTTCACTTCCCGATTACCATCGATGTCCGAATTTCCCTCAGCACCAACAGGTTTCGTGGCGAAATTGATGCGCACGCATTACCCTCCGGCACCGATTCCCAGGTGTACGCTGATTTGGTTGTTCGGACAACGAGTTCGGATGCGGCGAAGGACAACAGCCATGAGAGGTCTGATTCCATTGCTCAATACCGTGCCCACGACGGGCTTCGCAGGAAACCTCGCCAAACATCTCCGCGCGGCGGTGCCCGGTCTGCACAGCGGCCCGGCCGCAAACGCGCCGAACTCGTTACCCCAGGGTCAGCCGCCGCATCGTCCGCACGTCGAGTTCTTCAATCTGGCCGAACTCACCAGCACCGACAACAAGGGATTCGTCCGCCAGGTCGAGCGCTACCACCATGAACCGTGGGGCCTCTATATGGCGCGCATCGTGCCCGTCCCGCACCGGCACTACCTGGAATGCTGGCTGCTGCCGGAGCTGTCGTTGCGCGTGACGGTCACCCGGCGCAACCCGGCGCACCACGTCGACCACGATTTCCACCTCGACATCGGCGAGTTCACCGAGGTCGCGCCGAAGCGCTGGAAGGCCGTCGACCATTACCTCGACATCGAGGTGCACCGCGGCCGCGACGTCGAACTGCGCGGCGTGAACGACCTGCTGGCCGCGCACGCGGCGGGCTTGGTGGACTCCACACAGGCCCACCGGGCGTTCGAGTGCGCCACGGCCGCGCTGGACGGGCTCGCCGCCAACGACCACTGCGTCGAGGACTGGCTCGCCACCCGCAACATCACGTTGACCTGGATGTAAGCGCCACGCCGCTCGATCGGACCCGCACGCCGGTAGATTCTGGATGCATGACACAGGCACCCGCTGTCGACGTGCACCGGCCCAAGGTCGAGTACTTCGACCTCGCCGCGCTGACCAACACGGACCCGAAGGGGTTCGTGCGGCCGGTCGAGCGGTACCAGGTGGCGCCATGGGGCCTGTACATGGCGCGCACCTCCGATCACCCCCAGTTCCACTACATCGAGTCGTGGCTGCTGCCCGAGCTCGCGCTGCGGGCCAGCATCTTCCACTATCACCCCGAGCACCAACGCGATCAGGACTTCTATCTGGACCTCGGTGAGTTCCGCCAGGTGGACCCGGACCGCTGGCAGTCGGTGGACCACTATCTCGACATCGTCGTGCGAACGGGTCGCGAGAGCGAGCTGCTCGATGTCGACGAGCTGCTCGCCGCCCATGCCGCGGGGCTGATCACCGCCGCCGAGGCCGAGGCGGCGATCGCGCACGCCACCAGCACCATCGACGGGCTCGCCGCCAACGGCTACGACCTGCATCGCTGGCTCAGTTCCCGCGGTATCACGCTGACCTGGAAGTAGCCCGCCGAAGCGAGACGGAATCCGCTGCGACCCTAGATGTTTCAGCTCGACAGGCGTTCGTACACGGCGTCGAACCAGGGTTCCTTGACGTCCAGATAGGCGGCCGTCGCCTCCGCACCGGTGAGCCCGGCCGCCTTCGCCTCGCCCGCGCGCTTGATCTCGAGATATTCGGCGCGGGCCGCGGCGTCGGCGCGCAGCCGATCCCGCATGCGCAGGGCGAACTGCTGGCCCGGCGAACCGTCCACGCGCACATGCACATTGGCGAGCCGGCCCGGATCGGCGCTTTGATGGAACCGTTTGGACCACAGCGCGAGATCGGTCCCGTCCGGATCGGCGGGCGTCGGCTTCGGATTGTCCTGGGTGACCTCAGGACATACCGGAAATCCCGCCGCCCCCAAAGCATCTCGCAGTCCATCGGCTGCCGCCAGGTCGGCGACGGTGATCTGGAGATCGATCACGTCCTTGGCGGGCAGCTCCGGCACCGAGGTCGAGCCGATGTGATCGATGCGCGAGGCGGCCTGCCCGCACGCCACCCACAGTCGCGCGATCAGGCGCTGCGCCTGCGCCGCCCACCCCGGGTTCGGGGGCACCAGCCGCAACTCGGTGCGCCGCGCGGGCGTACCGGTGCGCAGGTTGCGTTCGAAGGGCACCAGCCGCTCGTCCCACAGCGCGCGGACCGTCGCGTCGATATCCTGCGGCGCACCGCGGTTGTCCAGCAGCACGTCGGCTACCGCACGCCGCTGCTCGTCCGTGGCCTGCGCGGCTATACGCGCCCTGGCGTCCGATTCGGCGACACCACGCAATTCCACCAATCGGCGCAGCCGAGTCTCGGCGTCCACGTCGACGACCAGCACCAGATTCATCAACGGCGCGAGACCGTTTTCCACAAGCAATGGAATATCCTGCACCACAATGGCGTCCGGCGCGGCCGCGGCGATTTGTTCCGCGGTGCGTTTACCCACCAGCGGATGCGTAATGGAATTCAGGCGCGTACGGGACTCGTCGTCGGCGAATGCCTTGGCGGCCAGTGCGGGCCGATCCAGGCTGCCGTCGGCGGCCAGAATATCGGGGCCGAATGCCGCGACGAGCGCCGCAAGGCCCTCGGTGCCAGGCGCGACGACCTCTCTCGCGATCAGATCGGAATCGATGATGACCGCCCCGCGATCGGCGAGAATCCGCGCGACCGTCGACTTGCCCGCTCCCATGCCTCCGGTGAGGCCGATCCGCAACATTCGACCAGTCTTACATCCACCGCTCCCGCGCGCCGCGCCCGCGCCACCCCGGGGGACCCGGTTCCGGGACACGATCAGCCCGAATACCCACTGCGGGCGGACTTTCCACCTACCCTCGCCGCATTTGCTCGATCCGTGACGAGGCCGATACCGATTCGCAACAATTCCGGTCGAACCAGGTCACGCGGCGACAACTTTCCGACACGCCGAGCCAATTACTTGCGCAAAATACTCTGTGTGGCACTTTCGTTCGGCTAATCTTCGCCGTGGCGATCCAGGCGCCAGCACCAGCAAGCAAAGGAACACCATTGGGCACCAGAAACAACCAGACGGGTCGCCACCGCCTGGGTATGGCGGGCGGCGTGCACTGCACCCAGATCCCCGCCGTCGCGGAGGCGCTAGCCGAGCACCGCCGCACTTGGTTCACCGCGTTGATCAGCCCGGCCCGGCACAGCTTCGCGGCCATGCGCAAACGCTCCACCGTCTCCTCGGTCCGGTGGGTGCCCGCGACCGCGAGTTGACCTCATACTTCGAGCAGTGGCCCAGCCCCCGCCAGGGCTGGGCCACCCTCATGCCCGAATCAACCCGCTCGGCCTGCGCCGGGTACCGGGTTGTTGCGTCGGCATGGCGTTCGGCGGTACCGGATACGGAATTCCGGCGGTCGCCGTTCCCAGGGCGACATTCGGGCCGCACTGGGCGATCGCGGCATCCATTTTTGGTTTCGGGTCGGGCAGCACGGGTTTCGCCGAATTCGGCGCCGAGCCGAAATCGAAGGTCGAGGTCATATCGCCGGTCACGCCGCGCCGCCACGCCGTCAGATTAGGGACATCCACCCCGAATCTGGTTTCCAGCAGGCGCAATTGCGAGGTGTGATCGAAGGTCTCCGACGCGACGAGCCCGCCGCGGGTATAGGGCGAGATCACCAGCGCGGGAACGCGATAGCCGAGGCCGATCGGACCGGCGATGCCATCGGCCGCCTCGACCCGGTCGAGCGGCACGGTCAGGAACTCACCGGCGGTGCCGGGGGGCGCGGTCGGCGGGGTGACGTGATCGAAGAAGCCGCCGTTCTCGTCGTAGCTGATGATCAGGGCGGTCTTTTCCCACACCTTCGGGTTCGAGGTGAGGATATCGAGCAGCTGCACGATGCCGAACGCGCCGAAAGCCGCGGGCAGCGCGGGATGTTCGCAGTTGAGCAGCGACGGAATCACCCAGGACACCGCCGGTAATGTGTCGTTGGCCACATCGGCCTGAAAGTCGTTGGGGTACACCGGCGCGATACCGCGGCGGGCCAATTCCGAATTCGGGTCGGCGGATTGGGTGAAACAGCCGAGCATCCCGTCCAGCAGCACCGAGGACAGCGGACCGACATCGCGGTTGTTGTAGACCTTCCAGCTCACTCCCGCCTCGGCGAGGTTCTCCGGGTAGGTGCGCCAGCTGTACACGTGCTGCGGGATGAAGGTCGGCGTCCGCACCAGCGGACCACCCGCGCGGCCGTCCGGGTCGATGGTCGCGCTGATCCAGTAGAGCCGATTCGGATCGGTGGGGCCGAGCACCGAGCAGTGATAGTTGTCGCACAGCGTGAAGGCGTCGGCGAGCGCGGTGTGGATCGGAATGTCTTGCGGCAGGTAGTAACCCATCGCCGCGGGCGCGTTCGCCGGACCGACGCTCGCCACCGACATCGGCATCCACTGGTCGTTGCGCCCGCCGTTCCAAGCACGGTGCATGCCGCCCCAGGAGTGATCGGGGTCGTTGATGCAGTCCCCGTCGAGCGTGGCGCCGCGGGTGGTGTCGAGCCGGAACGGGGTCACGAAACCGTCTGGCGTCGGTCCGGTTCCGGGCGTCCACCCGTACTGCTGCCAGGCCGGCGACGCCTCGTCGAAGCCGCGCACGCCGGCGAGGGTGCCGAAATAGTGGTCGAAGGAACGGTTCTCCTGCATCAGCAGCACGAAGTGCTCGATATCGCCGAGCCCGCCCGTGCCCGCCGGATCGGCGGCGTAGGCCCGTTCGATGATCGGGTCGGCCCAGGAGGCCAACGCGCCCACCGCTCCCGCAGCGGCCGCCTTCGCCAGGAATTGCCTGCGGTTGAGTCCGCTGAACGGCCCCGCTGCGCACATCTCGTCGGCCGACCTTTCCACCAGGGCTGTCGAGCAGAATTTCCAGATCGGCGCCGACCCTACCCGACGTGCGGTTACGCCGCAGAGAAAGATCACGAGCGGGCTGCGGCAAGGTGATGTGGGCCACGTGGACCAGCGATTGATGCCGGACAATTGCCGCGAATTGCCCGAAATGTCAGACCAGCACCGAATTCACCGCGTGCGGTCCCGAGACCCACACCAGCCCAGCCGGTTTCACCCGCTTTGTCTGCTTGCTGGGATCACCCCGGCACCGGAACGGGCTTTCCGGTGGCCGTCGTCATCTGGGCAACCCCGCGCAGGAACCGTCGCCACACCAGGATCGCCGTCGTGGCGAAGCCGACGCACAACCCGAGCCAGATGCCCGGCCCGCTCAGCTCCAGCAGGAAGGCGAACAGCGCCATCGCGGGCACGCCGAGGGCAAAGTAGCCGATCAGCGTGCTCTCCATGCCCGCCTTGGTGTTCCCGATCCCGCGCAGCAGGCCGATGCAGAGATTCTGCGAACCCTTGCAGTACTGCTGGACGATCGCGAACCACAGCAGCGTCGACGCCGCGGCGACCACCGCGGTGTCGTCGCGATCCGCGCCGAGGAACGGCGCGAGCACCGTGCCAGGGAACACCGCGTAGACCAGCCCCACCACCGTCATGAAGCCGAAGCCGAGCGCGAAAGTGCGCCGGGCGATTCCGGCGACCGCGTGCTGCTCCCCTTGGCCGACGGTACGACTCACCAAGATCGAAGAACCCTGGGAGAGGCCGATATTCACCTGATAGACGATGTAGGCCAACTGGTTGACGATATTGCTCGCGGCCAGCGCCACCGGACCGAAACCACCCATCAGGACCGTCGCGATCGAGGTGATCGCGGCCTCGGCGCCGTAGGTGAGCGAGATCGGCGTGCCCATCCGCACGATCCGCACCACCGTGGCGCGCTCGGCCGCCCACACGCGCAGCGAAAGCAGTTCGCCGAGTATGGGATCGCGCCGGACGGTGCGGAGATAGGTACCGAACGTCCAGAGCTGCACCAGCGTCGTGGCCAGCCCGATACCGGCCAGGCCCAGCCGCGGCAGGCCGAGCCAGCCGAAGATGAACAGCGCGTTCAACAGCGCGTTGACCCCGATCGAGAACAGCGTCACCCGCAGCAGCGAACCCGCGCGGCGCAGCCCGACGGCGAACTGCCGCAGCACATTCAGCCACAGCATCGGAATCAGTCCCGGCGCCAGCGTCCAGATGATCGGGCGCGCGAGCTCGAGCACCGCCGGATCCTGCCCGAACCAGCGCAGCGCGTAGCCGAGGGCGACCAGGACGAGCGCGCCCGCGATCGACACCACCGTGGCGACGGCGGCGCCCGCGCGCACGTACCCGCGGATCTCGGCACGCGCCTGCTCATCGAGTTCCGCACCGCCGCTGCGCTGCTCGCCACGACCGGCGGCCGTGGCGATCATGTTGCCGACACCGGTGACCATGCCGACGCACATGGTGCGCAGCTGGTTGTACAGCAGCAGCGCGAGTCCGCCCGCCGCGACGAACGCGATCCCGAGCAACCCCATCATCGCCAGATCGATGGTGGTCAGCGCGACCTGGGCGAGCTGGATTCCCGCGATCGGCGCGGCCAGCGCCACGATGGCGCGATACTCCCGAAATGCCATCGGTCCTAGGCCCCCGCTCGCTCGAGATCGTCGGCCGCCAACCGCACCGACTCGTCATAGGCGTGCAGCAGCCGGGTGATCCGCTGCCGCGCGGCCCGGTCGCAGAGCCCGCGCTCGTGCAGCCAGCCCTCGTCGTAGACGGTGTCGAGGTACTTCTCTCCCGCGTCGCAGACCAGCACCACCACCGTGCTCGCCGCCGGGACGTGCACCAAGCGCCGCAATGCGACGTTAATGGCCGCCCCGCCGGTGCCGCCGACCAGGATGCCGGTGCGCCGGGCCACCACGTGCGCGGTGGCGAACGCGTCGATGTCGCCCACTCGACAGTCCTCATCGATCGCGTCGTATTTCACGTTGCCGCCCACCGGGAAACCGGCGGGGCTGCCGGCGCCGGTCTGCCAATAGCCGCCGCCCGGACCGCCGAAGATGATGGAACCGACGGGCTCGACGCCGATCGCGCGCACTCGCGAGCCGAGCCTGCGCAGTTCCTCGACTGTGCCACACAGTGATCCGCCGGTGCCGACCGCGCCGACAAGATAGTCGACATCGGTGTTGATGTCGGTGAGCAGCTCGGCCGCCAGGTCCCGATAGCCCGCGTTGTTGTGCGGATTGTTGTGCTGGTCGGGCCGATAGGCGCCGGTGCGCGCCGCGATCTCGTCGGCGATGCGCCTGCGCTCGACCGTGCTCGGGCCGCCGCCGGCAGCGCCGGACACCGAAACAAGCTGTGCGCCCATCGCTTTCATGGCGCGCAGCTTGTCCTTGGCCGCGTGGTCGTCGACCACCGCGGTGAAGGTGTAGCCGCGCTCCAGCGCGATCAGCGCCAGCCCGGTACCGGTGTTGCCGGAGGTGGGTTCGACGATGTGACCGCCAGGACGCAGTTCGCCGCTGCGCTCGGCCTGCAACACCATCTCCCTGGCCATGCGCACCTTCGCCGAGCCGGTCGGGTTGAACTGCTCGAGCTTCAACAGGATCCGCGTGCCGGTACCGGTGCGAACCAGCTCGAGCAACGGGGTCGCGCCGATGAGCTCGGACGCGGTGCGCACGACGTTCTCCCGCAGCCGCGGCATCGGCCGCACGCCGGCCGGGTGCGCGGTGGCACGGGCGACCCCGGCCGGCCGTGCCGCAGGCGCGTCGGTGTCTACTTGTCCAAACGCCACAACCACCGGTCCTCCTCTTCGGTGACGACTACCTTGGGCGGCAACGGGAGCTGGTGGAACTCGCTCTCGTTCTTGTCCATCTGATATCCCGCCGTGTTCGGGTACAACAGCAGGTCACCGGGTTCGGGACGCTGTACCAGACGGACCTTGCGCCAGGTGAGCACGTCGTATTCCATGCAGCTGGCACCGCCGACGCAGGTGGCGACCGGCGCGGCGGCGTCGATTCGCGTGCGCGGCACCAGGATCGGGTCCGGCAGGAACTCGCTGCCCTTCCACTGCTCGGAGACGCTCATGCTGAGGCCGTGCACGGTGGTGATGCCGTAATCGGCGTTCTGCTTGTAACCGAGCACCGGGAACACACTGAAGCCCGCGTCGATCAGCAGTGCCCGGCCGGGCTCGACGAAGAGCTGGATATCGTTGTCGCGCAGCTGCTGTGCCAGTGTGCGCGCGCCGAACTCGGTCGCGAGCACGGCATCGAGCATGGCGGCGCCGGTCGGGTCCTGCGCGTAGGGATAGAACTTCTCGAACCGCTTTCCGGCGTGGAACCAGTCGTCGCCCCACTGCTCGGCGAAGGCGCGCCAATCGTCGTCGCGCACATAGCGGCAGGCGAAGCCGCCACCGATCGAGATCGTGTCGACCGGCAGCCCGCGAGCCCGCGTCCGCAGGCACAGGCGAACCGTCTCGGCGGCGAGCTCGGCGCGCGGCGCGACCGCGTAGCCGTCCAAGTGGAACGAGAACCCGATCAGCTCGACGTCCGGACGCAGTCCGGCACACATCTCGATCGCGGCGTCGAGATCCGTTGCGGACAAGCCGAACCGGCTGTGCGGCGCCTCGGGCGGCAATCGGCGCAACAGGATGCGCACCGGCCCCGCCTGCCGGGCTATCTCGGCGATGCGCGCCAACTCGTCGAGCGCGTCGATGGCGACCACACAGTCGTGCCGGGCGGCAAGGCGCAGCAGCGCATCGGTTTTCGCGGCACCGGTCACTCCGATATCGCGCCCGCGCACGCCGTGCGCCAGCGCGTGCACCAATTCGGGTTCGCTGGCCACGTCGACCGCGCCACCCAGGTCGGCGATCCGGGGCAGCCAGCAACCGGCCTTGTTGGCCTTCTTGCCGTAGTAGACCTGGCCACGCACCCCGCGTGCGGCGAAGACGCGCTGGAACGCGCTGAGGTTGTCGGCGAACTGCTCCGGGTAGACGACGTGGAACGGGCCGCCGAGCGCGTGCCGGATATCGAAGAGCAGGTGCCGGTCGTCCCGCACCCGCTGTTGCCACTTCTGTTCCAGCGCAGGCAGACCGGGCCGCTCGACCGGTGCTTTGGTCACGACCACAGCGCCACCCGCTGCCCGCGACCCGCCGCCACCGCGCGGGTCGCCAGCGCGTGCGCCACCGGGATGTCGGTGATGATCATGCCGCTGGCGAAGGCGAACACCCGATCGTCGGCGCCGACCCGGCCGCGCGCCCGTCCCACCACGATGTCGGGGAGTTCGGCGTCGATCACCGGTCCGTCCGGGCCTGCCAGCCGCGTGCCGGTGACCCCGAGCTGCCCCGCGCTGGTCGCGATCGCGTAGTCCGCCGCGCGCAGCGCGCCGCTCTCGACGCCCTTGCTGGCCACCGAGATCAGCAGGCCGCCCGGCGGCAGCCATTCGGTGCGCACCTTGGGATGAGCCGCCCGCCCGGAGGCGACGACCACGATGTCGGAGTCGGTGACCGCGGCCGGAACGTCGTCGATCAGTTCGATCTCCCGGTCTGGATACCAACGGCGCATGGTGGCAAGGGTTTCCGCGATGCCGTCGGGATGGGTGCCGAACAGGCGCAGCTTCGTCAGCTCCGGCAACGCGGTGAGCAAGTACGGCAGGGTGTTTCGCCCCTGCACGCCGGTACCGATCATCAGCGCGCGCGTCGCGCCCTCGCGGGCACAGTGTTTCGCGGTGATGGCGGTGGTCGCCGGGGTGCGGGCGGCGCCGACCCGCTGACAGTCCATGAACGCGAAGGGCAAGCCGGTGGTGTCGTCGTACAGGCTGATCGTCGTGTAGTACTTCTCCGCACTTTCGCTACCCTGCCGGTAGGAGGTCTTGAAACCGATCTGCTCCAGCGAACTGTCGTAGCCAAGCATCGAATACGACACCGCGTCGCGTTCCACCTTCGGAATCGGCATCATCAGCTTGACCGGGCACCGGGACGCACCGCGCGCGTAGGCCAGGTAGCCCTCCTCGACCAGATCTATCACCTCGGCGGGCGTCAGATCGATATCGGCCAGATCGGTGCGGGTGAGGATATGCACTGCGTTATTCATAGAACTCCGATGTCGTCGGTCGAATCAACGGTCGGTCCGGGCGACGTCGTTGCCGCACCGGACACGGGGGAAGGGTTGGCCCCCAAATGCACGAGCCGATCCGCGCACACGCGCAGCAGGGGGATGTCGTGACTGATGAAGAGCACGCCGACACCGGTGCCCGCGAGCGCGGTCACGGTGCGGGCGATCGATGCGGTGCCCGCCGGATCGAGCATCGCGGTCATCTCGTCGCACAGCAGATAGTCCGGCTTCGATGCGAGCACCCTGGCGACGGCGGCCCGTTGCAGCTGGCCGTCGGAGACCTGCGCCGGATACCGGTCGAGCAGATCCTTTGTCATGCCCGCGGCTTCGAGGACGCTGTCCCACGCCACCGGTCCGCGCGCGAGTTCGGCGATGGAGCGGCGCAGGGTCAGGCGCGGATCGCAGGACCGCCGCGGCGACTGGAACAGCATCGCGATACGGCCGGTGTGCCGCGTGGGCAACGGGGCGCCGTCACAGCGCACCCGCCCGCCGGTCGGCCTGCGCAGCCCGGACATGACCTGCGCGAGTGTCGTTTTGCCGGTCCCGGAGGGCCCGGTCAGCCCCACCACTTCGCCCCGGCCCAGTTCGAGGGAAACGCGGTCGAGTACGGTTCGGCCGCCGAGGCGCACCGTGACCTCGTCCGCCGCCAGCGTGTGTCGCGTCATGATGCTCCGTAGTGGAAGTCCGCGGGCAGGTTCACCAGCTCCGGCGTGGGGAACGGCAAGGGGTGCAGGCCGTTCTCGGGCAGTGCGGCGAGCAGATCCCGCGTGTACGGATGTGCCGGATCGGTGAGAACCTGTTCGGCACTGCCGGTCTCGACGATCCGCGACGCGTACATCACCGAGACGTCCGTGCAGATCCGCGCGGCACGCAGGGCCGTCAGATCGTGCGTGACGAGCAGCACGCTGCCGCCGCCCGCCGCGAATTCGCCGAGCAGGTCGAGGATCGCGGCCGCCCTGGTGGCATCGAGCGCCGAGGTCGGTTCGTCGGCGATGATGAGCGCGGGATCACCGGCCAGCGCGAACGCCACCGCCGCGCGCTGTGCCATGCCGCCCGAGAGCTCGTGCGGATAGCGCCGGAGCACATCCGCGGGCAGACCGACGCGGCGCAGCAGTGCACCCGGATCGTGCCCGGTGCCCAAGTACCGGATCGTCTCGGCCAGTTGCGAACCCAGCCGGCGGACCGGCGTGAAGTAGGTCATCGCCGACTGCGGCACCGAGGCCACCGTGCGTCCCCTGGCCCGCGCAAGCCGCGCCGCCGAGTAGGTCCTGCCGTCCGCGTCCAGGACCACGGTGCCGGTCACGCGCGCCCGTGCGGGCAGCAATCCCGTGACGGTCGCCGACAGCATGGACTTGCCGGAGCCCGAGGCGCCGATCAATCCGTGTACCGTGCCGTGCGCGACGACCAGATCCGCGTCGGTGACCGCGTGCACGATGCGGCCGGGGGCCAACGGGATGCGTACGGACACGCGCCGCAGCGTCAACGTCATCGCGCCACCCCCGTCATGACGAAACTCCATGGCGCGCTTGCACAGTGCGCTGCCACTGCCTGCCGAGCACCGAAACCGCCAGCGCGACGAGCACCAGGACCCCGGCCGGGAAGACCAGTAACCACCAGTCCCCCAGCAGGATCGAGGCCTGCGCGTCCGACAGCAGGGTGCCGAGCGAGGCACGGTGCGGCGGCAGGCCGACACCGAGGAACGACAGCGTCGACTCGTGCCAGATCGCGTGCGGGATCAGCAGTACGACACCGACCAGCGCCTGGCCGAGGGCCGGCGGGAGGAAATGCCGCCGCACGATGCGCCACCGGGACAGCCCGCGCAGTTGGGCCGCCTGCACGAACTCGGCATGCCGCAGGGCAAGCACCGCACCGCGGACCGCCCTGGCCACCGAGGTCCAGTGGGTGAGCACGAGCGCGACGACGATGGCGAGCGCCGAGCCCCGGTACATGGCCACGACCAGCAGGGTGAGCAGCAGGCTCGGCAGCGAGTTCATCGTGTCCACCGCGCGCATCGCGATCCGGTCCCACCAGCCGCCGAAGGCGCCCGCGCTCACCCCGACCAGCAAGCCGAGCACCGCCGATCCGAGTGCGGCGACGGCGGCGATGAACAGCGAGATCCGCATACCCTCGGCTACCCGGACGAACACGTCGCGACCGGCGTTGTCGGTGCCGAAGGGGAACTCGAGGCCGGGCGGCCGCCTGCTGATCGAGAAGTCGACGAGTGCGTCGTCGACCGGTCGTAGCAGCGGCACCAGCACGGCATAGAGCACGGCGAGCACGAGCACGCCCACCGCGAACGCGAGCGCCGGTGTGCACCAACGCTTGCCGATGTCGCGCCGCACCGTCGTCGGCTCACCCATCGGCGTCGATCCTCGGATCGATGGCCACGCCGATCGCGTCGGCGGCCAGATTGCCGAGCAGTACCACGGCGGTGACGAGCACCGTGAGGATGGCGAGCAAGGGAAAGTCCAGTGCGCGAGCGGCGGTCACGGTGGCCGCGCCGACACCGGGCCAGCTGAACACGGTCTCGATCACAGTGGCACCGACCACCAGTTCCGGCAGCCTGGCGCCGCACAGCGCGAGGAACGGCGCCACCGAGACCGGCAGCACGTGTCGCACGGCGATGACCCGCCACGGTAAGCCACGCGCCTTCGCGCCGGTGACGGCATCGCTGTCGAGGCTGTCGGCCACGGTCTCACGCAGTCCGAGCACCAGCCAGGGCAGCTGCGTCACGCCGAGCAGCAGGGCGGGCAGCACGATATGCCGCGCCGTCGATCCGGCCCCGACACCGCCGCCCGGATCGGTCAGACCAGAGGCAGGCAGCCAGCGCAATGATGTCGCGAAGACCAGCACCGCGCCCAAAGTCAGCACGAACGGCGGAATAGCTTGCAGCACAACGGCGGTCGCGCTGATCACACGGTCGACCAGTCCGTCGCGGCGGAGCCCGGCCCACGCGCCGAGTACCGCGGCGAGCACCAGCGCCACGGCACCGCCCAGGACGCCGAGCAGCACACTCCACGGCAGCCGTTCGGCGAGCACCTGCGCGACAGGTTGATGATAGGACCGCGAGGTACCCAGCTCGCCCCGCAGCAGATCACCGAGCCAGGACCACCACGCGCCGAACCAGCTGCGGTCCAACCCGAGTCGCTCGCGCAGGGCCGCCCGCTGCGCCTCGTCGAACCCGTCCCCCTGCGCGCCGAGGTAGGCGTCCAGCGGGTCGAACGGACTGGCCGCCGCGAGCGCGAACACGGCGAGTGAGACCAGCCCGGCCAGCGGCACCGCGACGAGGAGGCGGCGGATGATCATCCTGCCCGCCCGGCGACCCATCACCGGGCCCAGCGGGCGAGCCCGTACCACGGACCCCACGCGACGCCGTGCGAATGCGGTTCCAGCGCAGTGGGAGTGACCCGCCAGCCGTTGTCGCGCAGCACATAGACGTGGTTCGTGGCGACCAGCGCGAGCATCGCGGGGGCACTGTGGTACTCGACCTGGACCTGCCGGTACAGCTCGGCCCGCCGCCGCGCGTCCGGTTCGCCGCGGGCGGCATCGAGCAGCTGGTCGATCCTCGGGTTCACGTAGTCCGAGGCGTTGTCCCACTTCGAACCGACACCCGGTGCGGCGTAACGGGAATGCAGTTTGGTGTAGAGCTGACTGTCCACCGTGTAGGGCTGACCACCGCCGCCGAGCAGGAACGCGGTCCGCGCCAGGTACTCCGGCGTCATCGTCGTCTTGTCCACCGCGACCGGGGTGAGTTCGATGCCGATCTGCTTCGCGTCGGAGACCACCGCCAGCGTCAGGTCGCGGCGCAGCACCTCGGTCGGGTAGTAGGCGATCTCGAAGGCCGCGCGCCGTCCGTCGCGTGCCCTGATGCCGTCCGCGCCGGGTCGCCAGCCCGCCGCGTCCAGCTCCCGCGCCGCCGCGTCCCGGTCGAAGCCGAAATCCTGTGCCGGGTCGTAGTTCTCGCCGTAGACCGCACCCATCAGGGTGGACATCGGCGTGCCGTGTCCGCCGAGGATGTGCTCGACCATGGCCTTGCGGTCGACCGCGAGGTTCAACGCCTTGCGGATCGCGGGATCACCCGCGACCGGGTTGCCGGAGGGCAGGGTGATGGCGCGCCAATCGTTGGCCACCGCCGAGACGACCCGGTAGCCGTCCTTGGCCGCCGCCGCGGCCAGCTCGGGCGGCAGTACCGTGCCGTCGGCGCCGTCGCGCAGCTGACTCGCCCTGGCGTTGTCGTCGTCGCTGCGGCGTATCACGAACTCCCGCACCGCGGGCGCTTCGCCCCAGTAGTCGTCGCGGGCGGTGAGCACCACCTGATCGGGGCGGGATTCGGTGAGTGCGTACGGCCCGGTCCCGATCGGATGCCGGTTGAGCTCGGCCTGATCGGCGGGCCCTGGTCGGGCGAAGGCCTCAGCGGGGGCGATCGCCAGGAACAGCCGGTGGTCGAAATCGGCATAGGCGCCGGACAATTCGAATTCGACGGTGTCCGGACCGGTGCGCACGGCCCGCTTCAGGAAGTCGTAGTCGGCGGCGATCGGCGCGGCGAACGCCGGATCGATCAGCGAGTTATAGGTCGCGACAACGTCTTCCGGTCCGAACGTGGTGCCGTCAGAGAACGTGACGCCGGTCCGGGTACGCACCCGCCAGCGCGACAGATCACCGTCCACCGGCTCCGGCGCGCCGACGGCCAGCACCGGCACCGCCGCCGGGATGCGATCGGTGACGCCCTCCTCGATCCGATACAGGCTCTCGAAGATCTTCGACTCGCCATTCTTCCCGGCGCCGAGCAGCGGGCTGAACTCGCCCAGTTCCTCGGTGTCGATGACCACGAATCGGTCAGGGGCGCCTGTGTTCCGACCCGGCGCCGCGCATGCGGTCAGCCCTACTACGAATGCCGTTGCGACAGCACAGATCCCGAACCGAAACAAAGCCATGTCAGCATCGTAGACTACTGATAATGATTTTCATTAGCATTTTCAGTGAATCCGGACACACCCGCCAAGCCGGACGCGACATGTCCGCTCGTGTGCGAATACCGCTCGAGCGGCTAATCGAGAGCTAATCTCCTGGCTGTGCCGATCAGGGATGCCGTCTCAGGCTTGGTATCGAAGCGAAAGCTGCTACTGTGGCTCGCCGCCATCACGGTGTCGCTGCTGCTCGCCGCGGGCACCGTGTACTCCTGGACACACGCAGCGCACAAACACGCGCCGGTCGCCGAGGTCGGTACCACGGTGTCGTCGTACGCCGAGGCCGAGGAGGTGGTGCGGCCGCATCTCCCCCAGGACGGGCACGTCCCCCGAATCTCCACCGGGGTGCTGGTGAACTCGCTGCAGTTCGTCAACGCACACAACATCAAGGCCACCGGGCACATCTGGCAGCACATACCGCAGGACTTCCCGGCCGAGATCGAGATCGGCGTGCAACTGCTCGAGGCAGAGGACCCGCACAGCCCGAAGAAGGTGTTCGAGTACCCGCTCGGCGAGTGGCGCGTGGTGGTCTGGTCGTTCTCGACCGTCATCCGCCAGCAGTTCGACTACGAGGACTATCCGCTCGACCACCAGGACATCTGGCTGCGCATGCGGCCGGTCGACATGATCCACCAGGTGCAACTGGTGCCCGCGTTCGAATCGTTCCCGCCCTGGAATCCCTACGCGCTCAACGGACTGGATCCCGGACTGGTCTTCGGTGACTGGGAACCCGAGTACACCGTGTGGAGCCTCAACCACCAGGCGTACAGCATGCTCTCCCATCCCGGTCTGGCCAATACCGCGGAGCTGTACTTCAACGTCGGCGTCTCCCGCGGCCTGCTCGGACCGCTGCTCGGCCGGATCGTGCCGGTGCTACTGCTCGCCGTGCTGATGTTCCTGTCGCTGTTCGTCATCACCACCGACCCGGATCGGCGGCCGATCTCCGGCTTCACCGCGTTCGCGATCATCACCTTCTCGGTGTCCACGGTGCTGGTCGTCGCGGTCAACGACAACGCGGCGCGCACGGAAGTCGGGTCGTCGGGCATCTCCTACATCGAGTACTGGTACTTCACCCTGTACGTGATGACCCTGCTCGTGGCACTCAACGCGATCCTGCTGCTGCACGGCGCCTTGGGCAAGGCGCTGACCTGGCGGGACAATCTGCTGCCCAAGGTCGCGTTCTGGCCGCTGTTCACCGCGATCATGTTCACCGCCACGGTCGGCTACCTCGGCATCTGAGCTCGGTCACTGAGCCAGCAGCAACCAGCCAGGCAACAACACCAGCGCCACCAGCGAGGTCTTCGCCACGACCGAGGCCGCCAGGTCGATATCGGTCTCGTAGCGCTGCGCGAAAATGAACAGATTCTGCGGCGACGGCATGGCGGCGATCAACACCGAATACGTCAGCCAGACACCGCGAATACCGAACAGATACTTGCCGATTACCAAGGCAAGCAACGGAAAGATCAAGCACTTGAAGGCGATCAGCGCGTACTCGTCGCGCGCCGCCGCCCGCAGGCGCAGGCCGGTTCCGCCGAGATGCAGGCCGAGCGCGAACAGCGCGATCGGCGCGGCCGCGTTGCCTGCGAACGCCAGGGCGTGCAAAAGCCAGTGCGGCACCGGCACTTCGGCCACGTTCGCGCCGATGCCGAGATAGCAGGCCACCACGATCGGCGTCAGCAGGGCGGCGCGGATACCGCGCACCGCGGCGCCGATCGGCCGCTGCCCGCCCGGAACATCCTGTCCGGCACCGAATTCCATGACCGCGATGACCACGACGGTGAGCACGCACACCTGCAGCAGAATGATCGGGAAGATCGGCGCGGCGTCGCCGAAGAGCAGCACGAACACCGGAATCGCGAAATAGGTGGTGTTGACCTGCACTCCGGCCATGACACGCAGGGCGATCCCCCGGCTGTCGGCGCCGCTGACCCGGCGCGACCAGAATCCGACCACCAGCATGCCGAACAACGCGGTGGCGAGATAGGCGGCGATGGCGCGTGGATCGAACAGGCGCCCGAGGTCGCTCGCGTACAGCGCCCCGGCCAGATAGCACGGGATCGCGAACAGAAAAGCGAAGTCGGAGAACGCCTTCGAGACCTCGGCACCGATGATCTTGCGCCGGGCGAACAGGACGCCGCCGCCGAACACCAACACCACCGGAGCGAGCTTCCCGATGCCGGCGGCCACCTCGCTCATCTCGGCTGGAGCCCGAGCGAGCGGACCAGGTCCAGCATTTCGGCGTGATAGAGCTTCGCGGGGTCCTGCGCCTGCGGCACCAGATGCCCGTAGACCTCGAGCGCGATCAGTCCGTGCATCCGGCCCCACATGCGCAGCGCCAGGCTCAGCGCGGCAGCCGGCAGGTCGGGAAAGTCGTTGCGCACGTGGTCGACCAGGCCCGCGTCGAAGTCGGACCAGGCTTCGTCACCGACCGTCTGCCGCGTGGCCGCGCTCGGCCAGGCGGCCGCCGCCAAGCCGACGAGGCCGGTGCAGGCCCGCAATTCAACCGCCGTCGCGGGACCACCCGGCGGCGGCTGGTACCCCGCCACCGGATCGCCGTAGATCAGCCGGAATTCGGCGGGGTGCGCGATCGCCCACGCGCGCACCGTCTCACCCCACGCGATGATGCGGCCCGCCGGGTCGGCGCCGGGGACGGCGTCGCGGGCCGCCTCGACCTGGTCGACCAGCGAGGTATAGACGTCGGCGATCAGGGTGGAGATCAGGTCGTCGCGGGTGGCGTAGTAGCCGTAGATCGCGCCCGCGGTCATGCCCATCTCGCGCGCGATCGCGCGCAGCGAGACCGCGTCCGGACCGCCCTCGGCGAGCAATCGCAAGGCGATTGCCTTGATTTCCGTGGCAGCTTGCGCGCGCAACCGCGCTCTGCGGCTCGTGCCCGCTTCGACCACGGTTGGCACTCTACAGCGTTTGACTCCTATTGCCTGTGCTGTTACTGAACGGCGTATAGAAATTGAACAGTGATGACATTTCACCCGCCTCCTGACCGAGGTGCTGGGCACCGAACTTGTCGTACCCCTAGGGGAGAATAGGTCTCAGGTCGGACGTCGATCGGGTTGCTGCGAAAGGTAATTGGCAACTCGAACGAGGAGGCGCAATGCCCGATGTCCCAGCTTCGACACCCGACCCGCGCGACCCGAGGCAGGTCGATCTCGAGCGGCTGGTGGAGCTGGCGGTGGAGATCGAGCGGCATCGGTATCTGCTGCGCGCCGCGGCCGAGGACTATCGGTGGCGGGTGGCGCAGCGGGTGGCGTGGATGGAACCGGACGATCAGGCGATGCGGCGCGCACACGCCGAACGGCTGATCGAGGCGATGATGATCGACCCGGTCCACCACGCCACCCTCGATCTCGACGCCTACCGCGCGGTGCGCGACGGTGCGCCGCTCGAGTTCGACCTCGAGCGACGCACCTACGTGCTGCGCCGCCCGGGCCGAGACCCATTGGCGGTCCGACCGGGCTTGCCCGAGCACCGGCTCGGCGTGATCGCCCGGTTGGCCGGAATGGGCCTACGCCTGGAGCAGATCCAGGTCGTCGCGCTCACCACGGCCCAACCCGGCACCCGCACCACCCGCCCCGAGGCCCCGCCAGAGGTCACCAGGGGCGGCACTACGAAGTCCTCCCGACGCCATCGATCGCAACGAATGCACCACGCGGACAGCTGAATCCGCCCCCGCCGCGGATCCGTGACGACCCCGTGCCGCATCGGAGGACGACACCTCGGCGGCGTGCGCGACGGAACGCACGCCGAGGCCCCGTCTCATACGTCCGGCCGGATGCCTCCGCGGTTCAGCTCGCCCCCGGGCAAGGCGGAGCAGGAGCCGATATCGGAGTTGTTTCGGCGACGGCGACAACACCGCCAGACGGCGAGCTGGACCGTGGAGGCACCGGATGGGACAGGGCCTAGCGGGTGACGATGCGGGCGCCGGAGACGGGATCGCGCGCGCCGTCGATGAGCACTACCCCGGCAACCCGCGACGTAGCGGCAAACCTGAGAGTCCCTTGCTTCCACTCCCTTCATGTTCGTATGCTGGCCCGAAGAATCTGATAGTGACTATCAGGTAGCGAACCCTGGAGGGGCGATGGCGCGAACGACCATCCTCGAGCGGCCGGAACCGCCGCGGGCGGCGCAGCGCTGGGGTGCCGCTGGTCGGTGGGGCATGGCGATGGCCGAGCATCGGCGGATCGTGCTCGCCGTCTGGGTATTGCTGGTCATCGCCTGTGGCGCGACCTATCCCGCGCTGCACGCGCGCCTCGGCACCCCCGACTACTCGGTCCCCGGTTCGGATTCCGTCGCGGCGAGCCGGCTGGTCGCCGCGCACTTCGCCCAGTTCGGGACCGAACAGGATCTGATTGTCTTCCGTTCCGACACCGCGACGGTCGATACACCGGAGTTCCGTGCGACGATCGATCGCGCCCTGGCCGCCGTCCGCGCGACCGCGGGGGTGACCGGTGCGGTCGGTCCGTTCGACGGCAACCCCGCGCAGATCGCGCCGGATCGACACACCGCCTTCGCGGTCGTCGGCCTCGACGGCGACATCTCCCATCGGGTGACGCTCGTCCGGGAGTTGCGCGACACGCTCGCCGGCGCTTCCGAGGCGAGCGCGCAAGCGGCGCTCACCGGCTACGCGCCGATCCAGGCGGATCTGATGGAGATCGAAACGACCGATCTGCAACGCGGCGAGGCCCTCGGCGTCCCCATCGCGGCGGTGCTGCTGGTGCTGGCACTCGGCGCGGTGACCGCCGCGGCACTGCCCATCAGCGTCACTGCGGCCGGTATCGCCGTCGCCGTCGGCGCGCTGTTCGGCTTGACCACCTTCCTCGCCTTCGACTCGCTGGTGCTCTCGGTCGCGACGATGATCGCCACCGGCACCGCGATCGACTACGGGATGTTCATCGTCAGCCGATTCAACGAGGAGTTGACCCGGCGCGGGGTCCGGAATCGGCAGGAGCACACCGCCATCGCGCAGGCCGTCGGCGCGGCCATGGACACCACCGGCCGGACGGTGCTCGCCTCCGGACTCATCGTGATGATCTCGCTGTGCTCGCTGGTCGTGGTCGGTCTGCCGATGCTCAACGGGGTCGCCATCGGCGTGGTCACCGCGGTGATCGCGACGATGACTGCGGCGTTCACCCTGCTGCCCGCCCTGCTCGCGCTGTTCGGTCCCGCGATCAATCGCGGCGCGCTGCCCGAGCGACTGCGACCCGCCGAGGTGCGCGCGACGACGGCGTCGAACGGCTGGGCCCGGTGGGCCCGCATCGTGATGGCGCGGCCAGTGCTGTTCGGCGCGGTCGGTGTCGCGCTGCTGCTGGTCGCCGCCACCCCGCTGACCGGCCTGCGCTACGGCGTCGACGTCGGCCTCGGTTCGCTCACCGATCGTGCGTCGGGCCAAGGGCTCGTCCTGGTCAAGCAGAATTTCACGCCGGGCCTGGTGTCGCCGATCGAGGTGGTCGCGACCGGCGCCGACGACACCCCGCTGAGTGCCGACGCCCGTGCCGAGGCGGACCGGCTCTTCGGCAGTCTCTCCCATGACCCGCGGATCGCGGCCGTGCTGCCACAGTTCGCGCAGGGCAGGATGTTCGCGGCGATCGTGCCCAAGGCCTCCTTCGAATCCACCGAGGCCGCGGACCTGGTGACCGATATCCGTTCCCGTGCAGCGGCTCTGGATCATGCCGAGGTGTGGGTCGGCGGCACGTCCGCGTTGTTCGTCGACGTGTCGCAGCGGATCACGCAGCGATTCCCGTGGGTGATCGCACTGGTGCTCGCGATCTCGCTCGGCTTCCTGGTCGTCGCGTTCCGCAGCATCGTGCTCGCGCTCAAGGCGATCGCGATGAACCTGCTCGCCACCGGCGCGGCCCTCGGCATCACCGTCGCGGTGTTCCAGCACGGCGTCGGCTCGGGCCTGCTCGGCTTCCAGAGCACCGGGTTCTTGCAGATCTATCTGCCGATGCTGGTGTTCGCGGTGCTGTTCGGTCTGTCGATGGACTACGAGGTGTTCCTCATCCGCCGGATGAAGGAGCACTGGGATGCGCACGGGGACAACGCCGCTGCCGTCGCCGACGGTTTGCAACGCACGGCGCGGCCGATCACTGCGGCGGCCGCCATCATGGTCGCGGTGTTCGCCAGCTTCGTGACCGCGGACGTGCTGGAGTTGAAGCAGATCGGCTTCGCGCTCGCGGTGGCCATCGCGATCGACGCGGTGCTGGTGCGGCTGGTGCTGGTGCCGGCGTTCATGCGGTTGTTCGGACGCTGGAATTGGTGGCTGCCGCAACGGAAGTCGCGCACCACCCGGGTGACTATCGGAACATCGCCTCGATCTGATCGATGATCGATCCCATGGCGGCGGTGTAGACGTCCTTGAGTCGCCCGGCGAAACCTGTTCCGGCCCAATGGTCGAGGGCGGCCACGCACCCCCAGACTGCGGAGGCCGCGGCCATCCGCACGCGAAGTTCGTTGGGGTCGAAGCCCGTTCGTTCGGCGAACAGCGCGCGACACTCGTCCTCTAGCTCCCGCATCTGCTTGAGCTGGCCGACCCTGATCTCCGGCACCGTCGCGATGTAGCGCAGGCGCTGGCGGATCCGGCGCTCGGACTCCTCGGACAGCAGCGACTCGATCAGCACGGGAATCAGCAGGCGGCCCACCGCGATCAGGTCGGCGGGGGCGACGGTCTGTGCGCCGCCCGCGGTCCGGACCGCCTCGAGCACTTTCGGGTCCGCCTCGTCGTAGAGGACGAGCATCTCCTTGGTGCCGAAGTAGCGGTAGACCGAACTCGGCGACACCCGCGCCGCGGCGGCGACCCGTTCGATCGTCACGTTCCGGTACCCGTGCTCCTCGAACAGGTCGAGGGCGACCCGCTGGATTCGGCCCATCGCCTCGATCTTCCTGCGTTCCCAGGAGGTCGAGGAGAGCTCGGCAATGACATCTGACATCACCGTCAACGATACCGGCCGCCCCGGCACGGCACGGCATTGCGCGCCTGGCCGCGCCCGCGATCACCTGCGAAAAGGGCGAAGGCCCCGATCCGGATGGATCGGGGCCTTCGTCGGTGTGCGTCTATCAGGCGTTGCCGGAGAGCTTCTCCCGCAGTGCCGCCAGCTGCGCGTCGCTGGCCAGCGAACCGCCGGCCGACTCGGAGGAGCTGGAGGAGGAGGACGCCTGCGAACCGCTCTCGGAGGAGTAGTTCGAGGAGCCGCCGCCGTTCGCGGCCTCGGCCGCGGCGTCGGCCGCCATCTTCTCCATCTGCGCGGTGTGCATCTTGTGGCGACGCTCCGCCTCGGCGTAGCGGCCTTCCCACTCTTCGCGCTGCTTGTCGAAGCCCTCGAGCCACTCGTTGGTGTCGGGGTCGAAGCCCTCGGGGAAGATGTAGTTGCCCTGCTCGTCGTAGCTGTCGGCCATGCCGTACTTCGACGGGTCGAACTCGGCGTGGTAGTCCTCGTTCGCCTGCTTCAGCGACAGCGAGATCCGGCGCCGCTCCAGGTCGATGTCGATGACCTTGACCATCGCGTCGTCGCCGACCGCGACCACCTGGTCCGGGACCTCCACGTGGCGCTCGGCCAGCTCGGAGATGTGCACCAGCCCCTCGATGCCCTCTTCGACGCGCACGAACGCACCGAACGGAACCAGCTTGGTGACCTTGCCCGGCACGATCTGGCCGATCGCGTGGGTGCGGGCGAACTGACGCCACGGGTCTTCCTGGGTCGCCTTGAGCGAGAGCGAGACCCGCTCGCGATCCAGATCCACGTCGAGCACCTCGACGGTGACCTCGGTGCCGACCTCGACAACCTCGGACGGGTGGTCGATGTGCTTCCAGGACAGCTCGGAGACGTGCACCAGACCGTCGACGCCACCCAGGTCCACGAAGGCGCCGAAGTTGACGATCGAGGAGACCACACCCTTGCGGACCTGGCCCTTCTGCAGCTGGTGCAGGAACTCGCTGCGCACCTCGGACTGGGTCTGCTCCAGCCAGGCGCGACGGGACAGAACCACGTTGTTGCGGTTCTTGTCCAGCTCGATGATCTTGGCCTCGATCTCCTTGCCGACGTAGGGCTGGAGGTCGCGGACACGACGCATCTCGACGAGCGAGGCGGGCAGGAAGCCGCGCAGGCCGATGTCGAGGATCAGGCCGCCCTTGACGACCTCGATGACGGTGCCCTTGACGGCCTCGTCCTTCTCCTTGAGCTCCTCGATCGTGCCCCACGCGCGCTCGTACTGCGCCCGCTTCTTCGACAGGATCAGGCGGCCTTCCTTGTCCTCCTTGGTGAGAACAAGAGCCTCGACCTCATCGCCCACGGAAACGACCTCGTTCGGGTCGACATCGTGCTTGATGGAGAGTTCGCGGGAAGGGATGACGCCTTCGGTCTTGTAACCGATGTCGAGCAGGACCTCGTCGCGGTCGACCTTGACGATGGTTCCTTCGACGATGTCGCCGTCGTTGAAGTACTTGATCGTGGCGTCGATGGCGGCGAGGAAATCCTCGGCGGAGCCGATGTCGTTGACGGCTACCTGCGGCGAGGTGACGGTGGTGGGCATATGTCGGTTTGCTCCGGACGGATTGTGGTCGGTTGCGGACATTGGAACTTTCGGTACGCTGGCGAATTCACCGCGGTGAAGTGAAGACGGACACAAGGAACGTACCGCACGTAACGCACGTGAAACTCAGCACGGGTGGTTGACTCCGGTACGGCTGTACAGAAGGCACTCGCGCGTTCAGCGTACGCGACCTTGGTCCAGGCGGGCAAACCGGTCCGGGCGCCACGCCGTGACGTCGGTGCTCGCGACCGAGCGCAGCAAGCGGGCGGCTATATATACCCGCGCGTTCGGCGGTCCACGAACCGGGCACCGCGCACCGTGTCGATAAGCTGACGCCCGTGCCGGAAGATCGCCACGCAGAGGCAAACACACTGCTCGGGACCACTGGGACGACGCGAACCCGGATCGGCTCCGCCGCCAGCCAGCAGGCCAGCCGCCGCTGGTGGGACGCGGACGCGGGCCAGTATCACCAGACGCACGCCGAGTTCCTCGGCGTCGATTCCCCAGACGGCGAATTCGTCTGGTGCCCGGAGGGCCTGCACGAGGGCGATATGCACTTCCTCGGCGAGGTCGCGGGCAAGCGGATCCTGGAGATCGGCTGCGGTTCGGCGCCGTGCTCGCGCTGGCTGGCCGGACAGGGCGCGCACCCGGTCGGGCTGGATCTGTCGATGGGCATGCTGAGCCGCGGGCTCGCGGCGATGCGCCGCGGCGGACCGCAGGTGCCGCTGGTGCAGGCCGGCGCTGAGACGCTGCCGTTCGCCGACGCGAGCTTCGACCTGGCCTGCTCGGCGTTCGGCGCGATCCCGTTCGTCGCCGATTCCGCACGGGTGATGCGCGAGGTCGCGCGGGTGCTGCGGCCCGGCGGGCGCTGGGTGTTCTCGGTGAATCATCCGATGCGCTGGATCTTTCCCGACGATCCAGGCCCGGCCGGTCTCACCGCCGCCATCCCCTACTTCGATCGCACCCCGTACGTCGAGGTGGACGGCGAGGGCGAGCCGACCTACGTCGAACACCACCGCACCATCGGCGACCGCGTCCGCGAGATCGTGTCGGCGGGCCTGCTGCTGGTGGACATCATCGAGCCGGACTGGCCCGAATGGCTGGACCGCGAGTGGGGCCAGTGGAGCCCGCTGCGCGGGGAGATCTTCCCCGGCACCGCGATCTTCATCGCGCAGAAGCCCGCCTAGACCGTCGACCCCGGACGGGTCAGCGCGGCGGACCGGGAAACGGCGGCAGCGCCGCGAACGCGGGATCGACCTTGGCGGTGGGCACGGTGCTGGTGACCCAGCGACGGGCGCGACTCACCGGATGGCTGGGAAACTGTTCGTCCCACCGCGCTTCGTCGGCGATGTTGTAGGGCAGCCTGCCGCGCAGACCGGGCGCGTACGGGTGCGGCGGGAACATCTGCTGCGGACCGAGTTGGGCCATCAGGGCGGCCTCGCGCAGACCGGTGGTCCCGGCCTCGGGGCACAGGATCTGGAACACCGCGCTGCACCGGTCTTTCGGCACCACGATCGAGGCGGCGAAGACCAACCCGTGGTCGCGGTTCGGCAGCGGCAGCTTCTCGATCCGCAGCAGGGCGGGCAATTTGTCGACCCAGATGACGAAAGCCTCGACCAGGCAACCCGATTCGGCCGAGCTCTCCGCGAGCCGGGTACGGAGGGTGTCGAGGTCTTCCAGCGGAGCGGGCAGGTCGGGCACCAGATCGTGGTAGGTCAGCGTGACGATGTCGCCGGTGCTGCGATCCCCCCAGGTGTTGGTGTCCATCTGTTGAAGTCCGCTGATATCGAACGAGATTGGCACCCGCCCACCGTAGCGGCGAACACGGCACGGCCGCACACCGAATGTCGCGGTGTGCGGCCGGGTGCCCCTATTTCGGTTTGCGGCCCGCCTGCTCGAGGGCCAGCCGCAGCGCGTATTCGATCTGGGCGTTGACGCTGCGCAGATCGTCGGCGGCCCACTTGGCGATGGCCTCATGGATGCCGGGATCAAGGCGTAGCAGTAGCTTCTTGCGCTCAGCCATGGGCTTCGGCGCTCAGCTGTAGAGCGAGCCGGTGTTCACGACGGGCTGGGTCGCTCGGTCACCGCAGAGCACCACCAGCAGGTTCGACACCATCGCGGCGCGGCGTTCCTCGTCGAGTTCCACCACGCCCTGCTCGGTGAGCCGGTCGAGCGCGAGGCCGACCATGCCGACCGCGCCCTCGACGATATGCGTACGCGCGGCGACCACCTGGGCGGCCTGCTGACGGACCAGCATCGCCTGGGCGATCTCCGGCGCGTACGCGAGGTGGGTGATGCGAGCCTCGAGCACCTCGATGCCGGCCAACTCGGTGCGGTCGCGCAGCTCGACGGTGAGCTCCTCAGCCACCTCGCCGCCGTCGCGCAGGCTGGTGCGGGTGTTGTCGTGCGAGTCGTACGGGTGCGTGGTGGCCAGGTGGCGCACCGCGGCCTCGGACTGGGTCTGCACGTACTCCTCGTAGTCGTCGACCGAGAAGGCGGCCTTGAAGCTGTCCACCACCCGATACACCACGACGGCGGCGATCTCGACCGGGTTGCCGTCGGCGTCATTGACCTTGAGCTTCTGCGTCTCGAAGTTGCGCACCCGCAACGAGATCCGCTTGCGGTCGGTCAGCGGGACCACCGAGAAGAAGCCCGGCTCGCTCACCGAGCCGATGTAGCGGCCGAAGAACTGGACCACCTGGGCCTCGTTCGGATTGACGATGGTCAACCCGGTCGCCCCCAGCAGCAGCACGAGCACCAGGAAGCTCGCGACGATCGCGCCGACCAGGGCGAGCACGTTCTGATCACGCGCCATCGCGACAAATCCCAGCGCCGCGCCGCCGCCGAGCAACAGGGTGAGCACCAGCCAGGCGACCAATACCAGGAATCCGTTGACGTGTAACGCGGGACGAAGCTTCATGACATCCTCCAACTATCAAAGTGATATCACTAAGATAGCAGACGACTCGGCCTGCGTCGTACGACGGTCAGCGCCGGGCGGGTCGGATATTGCGGTTGAACCGGAACATGTTGCGCGGGTCGTACTTTCCCTTCAGCTCGGCGAGCCGGGCGTAGGTGCCCTCGACATAGCCGCCGCGGGTCTGCGCCTCATCGGCGTCGGCACCGGCGCCATAGAGGAAGTTGAGGCTGTGACCGAGCGTCCACGGCGCCAGCGCCGCGCGGATCGCGGCGTGACTCTCCGGCGCGGCACCCGCGGTCCCTGCGTCGGTGATGACCCGCATCACGTAGGCGGCCTCGCGATGGTCCACCGCGATCTCGGTGCGCGGCTTCGACAGCGCGCCGCCGAGCTGACGTATATCGATGACCGCACCGGCGTCGGAATCCGGCCCGGCGACGGCGAGCAAGGCGGACAACGTTTCTCCGGTGAGCTCACCCAGCAGCGCATTGGTGGCGGCATAGGCGTGCGGGTGGTCGGGATCGCTGTGGACGGTGTGCGAGTCGGTGTACGGCATGGCGCGCAGGTCGTCCTTCAGCCGCTCACCCACCGCGCGCAGCGGGGCGACCAGGCGCTCACCGTCGGCCGCGGTGCCGTGATAGGCGATCCGGAACGACGCGACGAACCGTCCACGCAGCGGGGCGGGCACCTGCGGGATATCCGGGAACCGCAGCATGGCCACGGTCGAGGTCAGCTCGTCGGGCACGGTCGCGGTCCAGTCCCGCCAGACCTCCAATGCCCGTGCCACCAACGGGGTGTCGAACATCAGTTGACCGCCGTACACCTCGGTGATCGGCAGCAGGCTCAGCTCGAGCGCGGTGACCACGCCGAAATTACCGCCGCTGCCGAGCACGGCCCCGAACAATTCGTCACCGGGCAGCACCCGGCGCACCCGCCCGTCGGCGGTGACCAGCTCGAGCGCGCTGACATATTCGGCCGCGTAACCGAATTCCCTTGCCAGTAGGCCGATTCCGCCGCCCAGCAGATAGCCGACCACGCCGACCGACGGCGACGAACCGTTCAGCGGCGCGAGACCGTGCGCGGCGGCCGCCGCGACGAGCGCGCCCGCCCGCACCCCCGCCTCGACCCGCGCAGTGCGGGTTTCGGCATCGATCTCGATGGCGGTCATCCGACGAGTGCTGATCAGCACGCCGCCGTCCGCGGCGACGGACAGGCCGTGACCGGTGGCCTGCACCGCGACCGGCAACGCGTGCCGCGCGGCGTATTCGACCGCGGCGCGCACGTCTTCGGCATGCCGAGCGCCGACAACCAGTGCGGGCCGGTGCTGGTAGGCGGTCTGGAAGCCCGCGATCTCCTCGTCGTAGCCGGCGTCACCGGGACGAAAGACAGGGCCGGTGAAGGTGTCGGTGATGTTCTCTGCGTTGCGCTCCATGACTTCGACCCTGCCCGGCGCGCAATGATAAGTACAACAGATAGATCTTCTATTAACTAGAATCAGTGCTTATGGAACTGCGGCAGCTCCGCTACTTTGTCACCGTGGTCGAGGAGGCCAACTTCACCCGCGCCGCCGCCCGCCTGCACCTCGCCCAGCCGGGGCTGAGCGCACAGATCCGGCAGCTGGAGCGCGAACTCGGCCAGCAGCTGCTCGATCGCGGCGCCCGCACGGTGACGCCCACCGAGGTGGGTGCGGCGGTGCTGATCCATGCGCGCGCGGCCCTCGCCGCGGCCGAGCGGATCGGCGCCACGGTGGACGAGTTCACCGGCCTGCTGCGCGGTCAGGTGCGGGTCGGGCTGATCTCCGGTGCGGCCACCGAGGAGTTCGACGTGGCCGGCGTGCTCGCGGATTTCCACGACGACCATCCACAGGTCGCCATCAGCCTCACCGAAGACACCTCCGAGCGCATGCTCGCCGCCCTCGGGCGCGGCGACCTGGACCTGGCGTTGATCGGATTGACCGGCGCGCCACTGGATTCCGGCATCGGCGTCGATGTCGTCCTGGAGACCGCGGTGGTGGCCGCCGTCGCGGCGACCGATCGCACGCACGGCGCCGAGATCGCCCTCGACGCGCTGCGCGAACAACGACTGATCTGCCTGCCGCCCGGCACGGGACTCCGCGGTGTGTTCGAGCTCTCCTGCGCCGCAGCGGGTTTCACACCGAATATCGCCTTCGAGGCCGCCGCTCCCCCACTGCTGCTGCAACTGGCCGCGCGCGGTCTCGGCATCGCGGTCGTCCCCGACCTCGCCCCCGCGGAGGCGGCCGCGTTCGGGGTCCGGGTGGTGCGGATCGTGCGGCCGGAACTGCACGGTAGGCTCGCACTGGTCTGGCGGGCCGACCGACCGGCGGCACCGGCCGCCAAGGTGCTGCTCGGCCAGTTACGGATCGCGTTGGGCGCCGAGACGGCACCTACGATTTAAGCCACTCGGCCCAGTTCTGTGCTCCCGCACCCGAATACGGGCGCGGGAGCAGCCGGGGCTCAGAGCAGCCGGGACAGGAACGCCTTGGTACGTTCGTGTTTCGGGTTCGCGAGCAGCTCGCGCGGCGCGCCGGACTCGACGATCACGCCGCCGTCCATGAACACGAGCTTGTCGGCCACCTCACGGGCGAAACCCATTTCGTGGGTGACCACGACCATGGTCATGCCCGACTCGGCGAGCTCGCGCATGACCGTGAGCACCTCACCGACCAGTTCCGGATCCAGCGCGGAGGTCGGCTCGTCGAACAGCATCAGCTTCGGATCCATGGCCAGCGCGCGGGCGATGGCCACCCGCTGCTGCTGCCCACCGGACAGCTGCGCCGGATAGGCATTCGCCTTCTCCGCCAAGCCGACTCGAGCGAGCAGCTCCTTCGCCTTGGCGATGGCGTCGGCCTTGCGAATCTTCTTGACCTGGGTCGGCGCCTCGATCACGTTGTCCAGCACCGTGCGGTGCGGAAACAGATTGAAATGCTGGAACACCATGCCGATTTCGCGCCGCTGCCGGGCCGCCTCGCGCGGGTGCAGCTCGTAGAGCTTGCCGTTCTTCTCCTGGTAGCCGACGAGTTCGCCGTCCACGTAGAGCCGTCCGGCGTTGACCTGCTCGAGGTGGTTGATGCAGCGCAGAAAGGTGGACTTGCCCGAGCCGGACGGCCCGATGACACACAGCACCTCGCCGCGGCCGATCTCCAGCGAGACACCCTTGAGCACCTGCAACGCGCCGAAGTTCTTGCAGACCCGGTCGGCGACGATCATGGGGAGTCGAGCGGTCTGCTCGACGTCGACGCTGCTCATTTCGCCTTCACAATCGTCTGGGCGTCGGCCAGCTCCTGCAGCTGCTTACCGGTGAGCTGCCGCGACAGGCCGCGCGAGTAGTAGCGCTCGAGGTAGAACTGGCCGACCATCAGCACGCTGGTGATCGCGAGATACCAGGTCGCAATGACCAGCAGCAGCGGGACCGGCTGGAAGTTCACCGCGGAGATATCGCGGGCCCGACCGTAGAGGTCGGTGGTCAGCGGCAGCGCCGCGACCAGTGACGTGGTCTTCAGCATGCCGATGAGCTCATTGCCGGTCGGCGGGATGATCACCCGCATGGCCTGTGGCAGCACCGTCCTGCGCATGGTCATGCCCCAGGACATGCCGAGCGCGGTGGATGCCTCGCGCTGCCCCTCGCCCACGGAATTGATTCCGGCACGGACGATCTCGGCCATGTAGGCGGCCTCATTGAGACCCAGGCCGATCACCGCGAAGGTGAAGGCGGCTTGCAGATTCTGCACGTCCAGCTCGAACAGGTGCGGACCCCACGGGACGCCGAGCACGATGGTCTTGTACAGCGAGGGGAAAAGGCCCCAGAACACCAACTGGACATAGACGGGGGTGCCACGGAAGATCCAGAGATACACCCAGGCAGCTGAATTCAGCACCGGGTTCGGCGAGAGTCGCATCACCGCCAGCACCGTGCCGAGCGTGACGGCGAGCGCCATGGACAGCACCGTCAGTTCGAGGGTGACCACCGCGCCCGCGACCACCCTGCTGTCGAACAGGTATTTCGCGTAGGTGCTCCACTGATAGGCCGGGTTGGTCGCGGCACCGTAGACGAACAGTCCGACAAGTACCAGGATGACCACGGCGGCGATCCACCGGCCGGGTCTGCGCAGCGGAACCGCTTTGATCGGCTCCGGCTCCTGGGATTGGGCTGCCGTGCCGGGCCCGGGGTCACCGGGCACCGGCTTGGTCTCGTGCGAAGTCATCGATCAGCTCACGGCACCGTTGATGACCGACTTGGCGATCGCGCCTTCCTCGACGCCCCACGCCTTCGCGATCTCCAGGTACTTTCCGTTGTCGATCAGGTGCTGCACGGCCTGCTGCAGGACGGGGGCCAGCGGCGAGCCCTTCGCGAACGCCCAGCCGTAGGGAGCGGAATCGAAAGCGGCGCCGGCTTTTTCGAGCTTGCCGTCGCTCTGCTTGATCGCGTACGCGGTGACCGGGGAGTCGGCCGACATCGCGTCGACCTGTCCGAGCACCAGGGCATTGGTGGCCGCGCTCTGATCCTCGAACGACTTCATGTCGATAGCGGGCTTGCCCTCGGCGACGCACTTGGCGCTCTTGGCGGGCACCTCTTCGGTGTGCTCGACAGTGGTGGCCTGTACCGCGACCCGCTTACCGCAGGCGTTGTTCGGGTCTATCGGCTTACCCTTCTGCTGGGCCCACTGGATGCCCGCGCTGAAGTAGGTGGTGAAGTCGACCTGCTGCTCACGTTCCTTGGAGTCGGTGATCGAGGACATGCCGAGGTCGTAGGTACCGGCTTGAATCGTGGGAATGATCTTCTCGAACGCGGACTCGAGGTACTCGGCCTTGACCCCGAGCGTGGCGGCGACAGCGTCCATCAGGTCGACGTCGAAGCCCACGATCTTGCCGCTGGGGTCCTTGTATTCGTTCGGCTGGTAGGGGATGTTCACGCCGACGATCAGCTTGCCGGACTGTTTGATCTTGTCGGGCAGCTGCGCGGCGATCGAGTCGACCTTCTCGATCCCCTGCACCTTCTCTACCGCGGGTCCGGAGTCTTCGGTATTACTACAGCCCGTCAGCACCAGTGCGCCGCCGGCGAGTACACACATCGCCTGCAGGGCGCGCCTGCCAACAACCGATCGAACAGACACAGCAGCCCTCCACATTTCGGATTCAAGAAACCCGGGTGTCACCACCCGTTGGCAATCTAAGCGACCGAGACGCTTCGTGCTGGACAGTAACGGAAGATTCATCCGTTCCGTGCTGAACACTCCGAGCTACAACACCACGACTACCGGCGGTGGACCCTAGCACAAACTTGTTCGGTGAACTCGCTCGTCGAGGCCAGTCCGCCCAGGTCGGCGGTGGCGATGCCGGCCTCGAAGGTGGCGGCGACGGCGCGTTCGACCCGCTCGGCGGCCTGGCTCAGCGCGGCGGTGTTGCGCCGGTCACCCTCGCGAGTTCCCAACCAGCGCAACAGCATTGCCGCCGACAGTTGCAACGCGGCGGGATTCGCGCGGTTGTGCCCGGCCAGTGTGGGGGCCGCGCCGTGCACCGCCTGCGCCATCGCGCGGGTGGCCGAGCAGTTCAGCGAGGCGGCCACACCGAGCGATCCGCTGAGCTCACCGGCCAGATCGGAGAGGATGTCGCCGAACAGATTCTCGGTGACCAGCACGTCGTAATCGGCCGCGGCGCGCACCAGATGCGCGGCCGTCGCGTCGACGTGTTCGTCGTCCACCTCAACGCCCGGATAGGCGTGCGCAATCTCATAGCAAACGTCACGGAACAAGCCCATGGTCATCGGGAGCACGTTCGCCTTGTGCACAATGGTCAGTCGCTTACGTCGCGTAGCGGCGAGCCGGAGTGCCTCGTGCGCAATTCGCTCACATGCTTGACGGGTCACCACGCCGACCGCCATGGCCACATCCTCGGTGGCGCGAAACTCCCCCGATCCGGCGAACATATTGCGATCGGCGTAGAAGCCCTCGCTGTTCTCCCGGACGATCACCAGGTCGATGGCGGGCGCGAGCGCGCGCACACCGGCGAAGGCCCGCGCGGGGCGGATGTTGGCGTACAGGCCGAACCGTTTCCGGATCGCGCCGCCCGGCGCGGCGCGGTGCTCGGCCGGATACGACGCGTTGTCGTGCGGACCGAGAATCCAGGCGTCGACCGCGTCGAGCGCGGCGAGGGTCGCTTCCGGCAGCGGGTTTCCGTACTCCTCGATCGCCCGATGCCCGATGAGCAGCGGCACCCACGCGATCGGCGTGCCGCCCGCCGCCGCCACGGCCTCGTCGACGACCAACCGGGCGGCTCGCACCACCTCCGGCCCGATGCCGTCACCGTCGATCAGTCCGAGCCGCACCGGCCCGTCGGTTCGATCCGTCACCGCCTCATCCTTACCTCGCCGGTCCGCGGCCCGCGCACCGGGCCACCACCGGACCCGGTGACCGCGCCGAACAACCCGGCCGGCACACGGGTGTGATTTCCCGCCGACGGACGTGGGTATCCGGCGAAAGGACGGCGATAAGGGGCGGGCGTCCGCACAGCCCATGGAAGATTAGAGCGACGGTCGGCGTTATAGCCGACATACCGAATGAGAGGACGTCATGGCCACCCAGACGCTGACCCAACAGAATTTCGATGAGGTAGTCACCGGAAACGACGTGGTACTCGTCGATTTCTGGGCTGAGTGGTGCGGCCCGTGCAAGAGCTTCGCGCCGACCTTCGAGGCCTCGTCGGAAAAGCACAGCGATGTCGTACACGGCAAGGTCGACACCGAGTCCGAGCAGGGGCTCGCGGCCGCCGCCAACATTCGCTCGATCCCGACCATCATGGCCTTCCGCGAGGGCGTGCTCGTGTTCGCACAGCCCGGCGCCCTGCCGCCCGCCGCACTCGAGGACCTGGTCACCCAGGTGAAGGCGCTCGACATGGACGAGGTGCGCAAGCAGCTCGCCGAGCAGCAGGCCGGCGCCGAGCAGTAATTCGCACGAACCGCTGACCGCACAAGGCCGTCCCTCCCAGCGGAGGGACGGCCTTGTCGCTGTCTACGGAAACTCAGTGACCGAGCAGGTTGACGCCCGCGATCATCGCGCGCACCGTCGACTCGGCGCCGTCATCGGCCAGGGCCGCGCCCCAGCCGCGCCTGCCGTTGCATTCGCACTGCACGAAGGTCGCGGTGCCCTCGGGGGTGCGGCGCTGATGGAACTGCAGGATCTCGACCGGGTAGCCCTCGTCGTAAAGGGCCGAGGTCATCGCCGCGACCGGGCTACCGGAGGCGATGACTGTGCGCAGGTGGTCGGTGAATTCCAGCGTGGCGGTGAATGCCGCGCCGCGGCTGCCCGCGGGCGACCAGTCGCCGAGCCGGATCGGCCCGCTGTGCTCGCAGTAGCGGTCGTGGAATTGCGCCGGGGTGAGGCCGATGCTTTCGGCGCGCAGCCCCCTGGGCGCGGCGGACTGGAACGTGTCTGTATCAAGGGTGAGGATGGTCATTGAAAGTTAGGTCTTCCCGATAAATGTCGTGGCTCAGTTGACAGAGGGGACCAGCAAGGAAAAGAAGTCTTCAGCCCGCAGCGAGGGGGCCGGTCCGAATCAGACCCCGCTACGGCGGGGTACTACGAGAAGTCGCCGCTGCGCCACCATCGCGGTAAGCGGAATTAGCACGGCGCTGTCGCGGTCTGCGACGTTGAGCGCTGCGCTGTGGCGGTCGGCGGGATTCGGCACGCGATCGAGGATAGGGACATCGCGGCGCGATCGCAACCATATTCGGCGCCCGTTTTGTCTACCAGCCAGTAGTGTTCACGCAGCTCAGGCGTGTTCCGCGCCGCCACGCCGGATATGCGGGGGCAACGCGACGCATGTCCGCCCGCGCGTCGCCCGATCGACACCTGACGCGGCGTGTCGCGTCGCGAGACTCGGCGCGGCGGGGCGGAAAACACGAAATCCGGGCCGATGGGCCCGGATCTCGTGAGGGTGTGGCGCGGATCAGTCGGCGATCACTTCGTTCAGCTTGCCCGTGGCGACGTCGAAGATGAAGCCGCGGATCGAGTCCTTGTGCACGACGAAGGGGCTCGCCTTGATGCGCGCGATCGATTGGCGCACATCGGTTTCCAGGTCACTGAACGCCTCGGCGGCCCATTCGGGCTTGATGCCGGTGTCCTGCAGGATCGACGCCCGGAACTCGTCGTCGGTGAAAGTCAGCATGCCGCAGTCGGTGTGGTGGATCAGGATGATCTCGCGGGTGCCGAGCAGCCGCTGACTGATCGCCAGCGAGCGGATCTCGTCGGCGGTGACGACGCCGCCCGCGTTCCGGATCACATGCGACTCGCCCTCCTGGATGCCCAGTGCGCCATAGACATTCAGCCTGGCGTCCATGCACGCGACCACCGCGACATGCTTGGCGGGCGGCAACGGCAGCGGTCCGGTGAAGGTGCTCGCGTAGACGGCGTTGTTCTGCAGATACTCGTCGGTCACAGTCATTGGGCGGTCCCCTGCGCTAGGTATGCGTGGCTGCTTATATATGGCGTGGCCCACGATAGGTACCCACACCGCGGAACGGACCGGTCGCGCTCACCGTGATTCGTTTACTGGCGCGGCGCGAACGACCCAGACTCGCTTCACATCGCGCCGACGGCGATTGACACCCCCGACCGGCCCCACCCTAATCTGTGCGCGCACGCCGCCCGTCTGAGACAGCGTGCGTAACCCTGGTCGCCAACGCCCTAGACCCCGAACACCCGACAACACCCCCTGCACCGTGGTCCCGTTCTACGCGCCTTAGGCCCGCACGGGAATCGGGCTTGACCCTGACGCTACGTCAGGGTTGCAGGGTTGTCGGCATGACCAAGAGCACCTCATCCACTCTGCCTGTAGCACCGATCGGCGAATTCCACGAGATCGAAGGGCGGCGGGTCTTCGCGCACCGGGCGGGGGCAGGCGGGCCCGCGGTGGTGTTCCTGCCTGGTGCGAGCGCGGTCGGGTTGGACTATTTCGGGGTCCAGCAACGGGTTTCGCGGTTCACCACGGCTGTGCTCTACGACCGCGGCGGCACCGGGTACAGCGACGCGGTGCCACTGCCGCGCAGCGCTGCCGCGGTGGCCACCGAGCTGCGGGCGTTGCTGCGCGCTCAACATCTGGCCGCTCCTTACGTTTTCGCGGCGCACTCGCTCGGCGGCGCCTACGCGTATCGGTTCGCGCAGCTGTTCCCGCAGGACGTCGCCGGGCTGGTGTGGCTGGACGCATTTCATCACGACTGGGACGAATTCATGTCGCCCGAGGCGAGTTCGGCCGCCATCGGGGGTGGTGCACCCGATCCGGCTCAGCTCGACCGACTGCGCCCGATGGTGCACGCGATGCACACCGAGCTGCTCGCCGACTACCCGGAACACCTGCGGCGGCCGCTGGTCGAGGCCAAGTGCACCGACGCGTGGTTGCGCTCCGGCATCGCCGAGCGCAGCGCACTCACCGGGCTCGCCGCCGAACTGCGGGCCGGGCCCGCACTGCCGGACGTCCCGGTGATCGCGCTCACCGTGCTCGGCACCGATCCCGCCCAGCCGTTGCCGTGGCAGGCGATGAACGAAGCCAAGACCAGAATGGATGCGGCCCTGGTGGATTCGGTCACGCACGGGGAGCAGCGGCTGCTCACCGACACCTGCCACCACCGGTTGTGCTTCGACCGTCCCGATGCCGTGGTCCAGGCGGTGCGCGACGTGGTCGACCGGGTCGATCGACGCGGCCCCTAGATCCCTGTGTCACAAGTGCGGCGGACGCATCCGCGGTTCAGCTCGTCGCCCGGCAAGGCGGACCAGGAGCCGATACCGGCTTGTATCGGTGACGACGCGGCCAGGCGGCGAGCTGGGCCGCGGATGCGCCGGATGGGACTTCGACACGGGACATAGACTCGACGTCGCGTTTCGCGAACCGAGGAGGCAGGTGCTCACGATCGGCCAGCTGGCGGCCACCGCCGGCGTCACCGTGCGCCATTACCACCAGATCGGCTTGCTGCCCGAGCCCGAGCGCGACGCCTCGGGCTACCGCCGCTACCGCCCGCAGGCGGCGGTGGATCTGATCCGGATCAGAACACTCGCTGCTGCCGGTGTCCCGCTGGCCAGGATCGACGCGCTGCTGCACGCGCACCCGGCCGAATTCGACGCCGCCATCACCGATATCGACGCGGCACTGCGGCGCAAGATCGATGAGTTGGTCGAATACCGCCGCCGGATCGCCGAATTGGCCAGCGGCGAAAAGCTGGTCCTGCCACCCGATGTGGTCGCCGTCCTGGACCGGATGCGCCGGCTCGGCATCGGCGAGCAGCGGGTCCGGCTCGAACGTGACGCGTGGATCCTGATGCGGGCGCTCGACCCGGACCTGCTGCCCCGGCGGATCGCGGACAAGCACGCAGGCCTCGACGATCCCGAGACCGTGCGCCGGTATCTGGCCTGCGATCGAGCGGCCGACTGGGATCCGCACGACCCGCGGGTGGACCGGCTCATCGACGACCTGGACGCCCAGGCGATCGAGGATGAGCACACCACCGGACAACCCGGTTACCTGAAGCTGGTGACCGCGCAGATCGCCGCGGCGGCACCAGCCTGGCAACGCATTGTCGAGGTGCTGTCACATCGGGCGGCGCAGCGCCGAAAGGCCATGCACAGCAGCTGAATACGAGGCTACTGTGCGCGTTCGGCAGTGCGCGACCGCAGGACGAGCACGATGATCCCGAGGAATGCGGCGAGCGCGGTGCCGGTGCGCAGATAGTGGAAATAGTCCCAGCGGGTGAGGATCGAAAGATAGTCGGCCGGTGCGCCTTCCACGACCCAGCGGTTGATCTGATGATTGATCGGCACGTTCCCCAGCCGGGTGACGAGGAAGGTCGTCACGACCAACGCGACGGCGCCACCGGCGAGGGCACGGGCCCGGCCCCGCAGCAGGAAGGTCAGCCCGAGGCAGCTCAATGCCGCCGCGGCCATGGTGAGCTGCATGCTGACGCTGTTGTTCTTCATCAGCTCGGTGTGGAACTCCAGGCGCATCTGCAGCGGCACCCGATGGAAGGTCGGTGCGATATTGGCCGCGCCGTAGCCGAACGCACCGGCCAGCAGCCCGGTGGTGAGCAGCGCCAGCCCCCGCACGGGGGCTATCAACGTCGAGGTCTCGTTCATGCGCCCCGCACCGTCCTGGTGAGCTGTTCGGCCCGCCGTAACCTGCCGTCCGGCGCGAACTCGCCGAACATGAAGACCTCGGAGGCGACGGTGCCCCTATTGCGCATCTCGGCGTGGATGGTCATGCGCGCGGCGAACCGGGCGCCGTCCATGAACGCCTCGTGCACCTCGAATCGATAGTCGCGCAGATTCTTTCGTACCGGCTTGATGTGCGCGACGAGGCGGTCGCGGTCGAGCCGGACACCGTCGGCGAGCTGCACGATGTCGCTGGTGTGGAAGCGATCGATCACCTCGGCCGGATCGTTGTCCAGGTCCATGGCCGCAGCGGTGTAGTCGGAGAAAAAGGCGGCGACGAGTTGCTCGGCTGAGCGGGTCGGTGCGTGGTTCATAGCACTCCAGCGGTAGAATTCTTACAACACTGTAAAGGCTAGTTCAGTTCGATCAACTTTGACAAGGATGTAAATTTTGACCGAGGCGAAGGCGAAGCGGCGCGCGGACGCCGAACGCAGCAGGGCCGACATCCTGGCCGCGGCAACCCGTTTGCTCGCCGACCGACCCGAGGTCGGCCTGGCGGCCATCGCCGCCGCGGCCGGGGTCACCCGTCAAACCGTGTACGCACACTTCGCCTCGCGCGAAGAGCTACTGCACGCGGTCGTCGATCACACGACCGCGCGCGCCGTCGCCGCCATGGACGCGGCGGATCTCGACAGCGGCACCGCGACCGAGGCCCTGCTGCGCATGCTGGACGTCGGCTGGCAGTTCTTCCGAAAGTCCCCCGGCCCCGAACACTTAGGCGCGTTCGCGCCCCACCGCGACCGCGACCGCCACGTCCCGGTCGAAGCACGGCTCCTGCAGTTGATCCAACGCGGGTGCCGCGCAGGCGAATTCGATACCGACGCCAACCCGCAGTGGCTGGTCGCCGCGATCATCGCGGTCAGCCATGCGGCGGGCGAGCAGGTGCGCGCGGACCACATGTCGGTAGCACAGGCACAGAAGTCGTTGCGCGACACGGTCGTTCGGCTCGTGCAAGCGCACTGACAGCGCGCGGACCGCCCCGGCCCGCAGCACCGACGCTCGCGATCGCGCCGACGCGGGCCACAGCCTGGCCGCCGTCACCGAATGCCCAAGGCGCGAACGCCCCCGACGCCGCCACGATGGCGTCCGTCGTCGCAGGCTTGGCCACCCCGGCGCGGTTCGCAGCTAAGGTCGGTATCTGCCCTGTCAGGTTCCCGTCCGGGCGCTCGAGGCGCGGATCGAGCAGCACCGATGAGTTTCGGCGCGTCCCGGCGTCGATACCGTTGGACACCGATAGCGGTGGCCCGTGCCAGGACGTCGCGGTGCGGGAAGAGTGAGCCGGACACCGGTCCGGACCGGCGCGAAGGACATTTCAGTGAGCGGTATCAGGGTGTTGGTGGCGGGAGCGAGCATCGCGGGGCCCGCGCTGGCCCATTGGCTGCACCGGCGTGGAGCGACAGTGACCGTGGTGGAGCGGGCGGCCGAGCTGCGTCCAGGTGGTCAGGCGGTGGACGCGCGCGGGGTGACCAAGGAGGTCATCCAGCGGATGGGGCTGGACGCGGCGGTGCGCGCGGCCCGCACCGAGACCGCGGGCGCGCACACCGTCGACGCGGACGGGAACGTGCTCGAGACCTTCCGCGCGGACGACGACGGCGGCGACGGATTCATCGCCGAGATCGAGATCCTGCGCGGCGACCTGGCCCAGGTCCTCTACGACGACACCCGCGACAGCGTCGAGTATCGCTTCGACGACCGGATCGCCGGACTCACCCAGGACGCGGACGGCGTCGACGTCACCTTCGCCGGCGGCGATCGGCGCCGCTTCGACCTCGTGGTCGGGGCGGACGGACTGCATTCCGCCCTGCGCGCCATGGTTTTCGGGCCGCACGAGCACTGCGTCCGGCACCTCGGGCACGTGCTCGCCTTCTACAGTCTGCCCAACGAATTCGAACTGGATCGCTGGCTGATCGACTATCAGGAGCCGGGACGCTCCGCCATGCTGCGGCCCATCCAGGACGCCACCCGCGCGATGGCCCTGTTCTCCTTCTCCGCGCCCAACTTCGACGTCGACTACCGCGACACCGAAGCGCAGAAGCGCCTGCTGCGCGAGCGGATGAGCGGCATGGGCTGGCTGGCTCCGCGCATTCTCGCGCACCTGGACGACGCCCCGGACTTCTATCTCGACCAGGTCGCCCAGGTGGTGCTGGACCGCTGGTCGAAAGGTCGCGTGGGACTGCTCGGCGACGCGGCGTTCAGCTCGTCCCCGATGTCCGGGCAGGGCACCGGACTGGCCCTGGTCGGCGCCTACCTGCTGGCCGGCGAACTCGCCGCCGCCGATTGGCATCCCGAGATCGGCTTCGCCGCCTACGAGCAGCGGATGCGCTCGTTCGTCGAAGCCAACCAGGAGATCGGCCGCTTGCACGCCCACAGCCGCGACCTCCCCGGCCCGGACGCCGAACCCGCCCCCGATTTCACCGGAGCATGGTTCGCCGAGCTGATCGAGCGCGCACTCAACGGCGTCGAACTCCCCGACTACGCGGGGGTGCCGGACTCGGGCGTCCGCACCCGGTCGACCAACCCGTAGCGCACCCGCCTCCGCGCCCAGACAGGTTGGCGCCCAGCTCACTTCGCTGAGGTACGCGATTGCCGCGCCGGACTTCGGCCGATCTCGGTACCTACGATCTCGGTTGTCAAGCGCGACATGACCTTCGAATTTCGATACGCCGACGATATGTGCGGGCCCGTAGCATCTCGTGCGCAGTGATCGTCCTGTCGAGGACGCGTCGTACACGGGGGCGGCCGGGCCGAAGGGGGTGGTAATCGTTCGGCAGTGAGAGTGAGCGTCATCAAAATCGGGGGCGCATTCCGATGCGGAATCGCCCGACATCAACGGACATGAAGTGAGAGAAATGCCTTCGACACAGACCATTTCGGTACGCATCGCCGCAGCGGCCATCGTAGCGACCGCGGCACTGCTGGGCGGCGCGGGCACCGCCGCCGCGGCCGAACTCGATCGCCCCGCGGAGCCCGCCTTCGTCGCCCCCAACCCGAAAACCCTGCTGCACCAGTTCATCACCGGAATAATCGGCGAAAGCACCGGCAGCCAGTGCAGTTTCGACACCCGCCCGGACTGCGGCAAGTAGCGAAGGCCCCGAACATCATCCATCGATCGAGCGCTCGGGGCACCTGCTCAACGGACAGCCGGACCGCCCGCATCACTCACCCTTTGATCTTCACGGTAGACCTGGGACCACCGCCGGACTCAGCTACAGGTCAAACGATCAGGAGGAACTGACGGCGGCATCGGCCGAGAAGGCAGTGACACCAGTTCCTCCTGATCACTCGTCCACCAGCAGCTGCCGCCGCCCCCTTCGGCCCAGCGGCGGCCTTCGCGCGCCGGAACGGGCAATTGTGGAGTGCGCCGCGACTGACATCGCGCACGACCAGCACGCCTTCCCCGCCCGCGCGGGGGCTCGATCGCCATTACCCACCCCCTAGGCTTCCAGCACCGAGCCGTGGATGCCGGGCACCTACCGAGCATTCCAGGACAGGATAGGAGCTACTATTCGAACATGAGTTCGACATCAGAGTCGGGGGTGCCGCGGACGGAGGGTACAGAGCCGGAGCTGGTCGAGCCTGGTGGTGTGGGGCATTACGCGGCGGCGGTTACCGTGCGGCCGCGGCCGGTATGGGTGCGGTTGGACGCGATCGTGATCCGTGATCCGGGCACGCCCAAGCACACCAATGGTGCGGGAGTGATCATGACGGGCGAGCGGGCCGGGCTGTTGACCCACTGGGTGCCGACGGTGGCCGGCGACTGGATGGGGCGGGTGACATTCAGCGTGCAATACGCCGACGGCCGTCCCGATCTGGTTGTGCAAGGTCAACTGGTTCCCGCCTATGCCCTACGCCCCCGCACCGACCAACCATGACCAGCCCGACAAGGGCCGCCGACTCACGCGCCCCGAGCAGGTCTACTCGACCGTGCCATCCCTGGCGTAGACCAGGCGAACCGGTGGAACCCTCGCACTGCCGGCGCACCGGACAGCGGGCCAGGCGGAGTAGATCGGGGAGCCTCGTCTGTTGGACGCTTGATCACCAGGTAATGGTGGCGGCCACCTCCCGGGCGATGCCGCCACCATTACCTGGTGATCAATCGACCAGGATTCTGCCCGGTGCGCCCCTCGATCAGACGCCACCGGGATCCCTCACGTGAGGGCGCGACATCCGGAGCGGGCGAAGTCCCACCCGCGGCCGGTGCACTGGCCGGATAGCCGGACACCGGCAACACGACCCGGCCGCGAACGCCGCGAGGCGGCCCGCTAGCCCGCGTACTCCCGGCGCTACCCCCGCGCAGCTGGCGACACCGCGCGCAAACCAGTCAAGGCAAGCTCGCCCCGTAGCGATGGCCGGTGTAGCGGCCAGACCATCGGCATGCGTGCCCGCCCTCGACCCCACCACCAACTGGCACATCGCATCTCGACCCGGTTGGGCCGACGAGTCCTCATTAACGGCCGACGCGCGAGCCAGCTGCGGCCGATCAGCGAACCCGACTGTTGGACGCCTGATCACCAGGTAATGGTGGCGGTCACCTCTCGGGCGATGCCGCCACCATTACCTGGTGATCAGGCGACCAGGATTCCGGGCTGGGTTCTGCCCGGGTATGTCCTCGATTTGGAGTCGTCGGATACCCCGGACGCCACGCGCAAGGCGGCCGGACCCGCACGGCAGCCGCACGACCACCAGACCACCAGCACAACCACCAGACCCGCACGGCAGCCGCACAGCGACAGGACCTACGGCGGCGGCCGGACCACACAACGGCCGCACAACCACCAGACCCGCACGGCAGCCGCATAGCGACAGGGCCTACGGCGGCGGCCGGACCCGCACGGCAGCCGCACGACCACCAGACCCGCACGCCAACCAGGCCCACGACAAGACCCCACGACAGCACCACGACCATCGGCCTCACAGCGTCAAGACCCCACACCAGCCGCAGGACCACCAGACCACCAGCACAACCACCAGACCCGCACGACAGCCGCACAGCGACAGGACCTACGGCGGCGGCCGGACCCGCACGGCAGCCGCACGACCACCCGGACCGCACGACTACCGGACCCGCACGACCACCGGACCGTGCGGCGGATGGGTTAGTGGGCGGCGGAGTCCCAGCTGCGGCCGGTGCCTACGGAGACGTCGAGGGGGACGGAGAGGTGGATGGCGGCGGACATCTGGGACTTGGCGAGGGCCTCGAGGGTTTCCTTTTCTCCTTCGGCTACCTCGAAGAGCAGTTCGTCGTGGATCTGGAGCAGCATGCGTGAACGCAGGCCTGCCTCCTGGATCGCCTTGTGCACGTTGATCATCGCCACCTTGATGATGTCGGCGGCGGTGCCCTGGATGGGGGCGTTGAGTGCCATCCGCTCGGCGGCCTCGCGGCGTTGCCGGTTGCTGGAGTCGAGGTCGGGCAGGTAGCGGCGACGGCCGAACAGGGTGGAGGTGTAGCCGACCTTGCGGGCCTGCTCGACGACCTCGTACAGGTAGTCGCGGATGCCGCCGAACCGGTCGAAGTAGACGTCCATCTGCTCTTTGGCCTCGGTGGTGCTGATCTTCAGCTGGGCGGCAAGGCCGTAGGAGCTGAGACCGTAGGCGAGGCCATAGGACATGGCCTTGATGCGGCGGCGCAGCTCGGGCGTCACCTCGGCGAGCGGGATGTCGAACGCCTTGGACGCGACGAACGTGTGCAGGTCCTCACCGGAATTGAACGCCTCGATGAGGCCTTCGTCGCCGGACAGGTGCGCCATGATGCGCATCTCGATCTGGCTGTAGTCGGCGGTCATCAACGACTCGTAGCCGGCGCCGACGACGAACGTGTCGCGGATCTGCCTGCCCGTGTCGGTGCGGATCGGGATGTTCTGCAGGTTCGGCTCGGTCGAGGAGAGCCGGCCGGTGGCCGCGATGGTCTGGTTGAAGGTGGTGTGGATGCGGCCGTCGTCGGCGACGCACTTGAGCAGGCCGTCGACGGTCACCTTGAGCCGGGTCGCGTCCCGGTGCTCGAGCAGGTGCTGCAGGAACGGATGCTCGGTCTTCTCGAACAGCGACTCCAGCGCGTCGGCGTCGGTGGTGTAGCCGGTCTTGGTGCGCTTGGTCTTCGGCATGTCGAGCTCGTCGAACAGCACCACCTGCAGCTGCTTCGGCGAGCCGAGGTTGATCTGTTTGCCGATCACCTCGTAGGCGGCGTTGGCGGCCTCGCTCACCTTGTCGGCGAATTGCCGCTGCAACGTCTCGAGCTGATCGGTGTCGACCGCGATGCCCGAATCCTCCAGCGTGGCAAGCACACCGAGCAGCGGCAGTTCCATGTCGGCAAGCAGCGGCACCGATTCGATCTGCCGCAGCTCGGTGTCGAGGGCGTCGGCGAGGTCGGCGACCGCCCTGGCGCGCAGCATCTCGGTCTGCGCGAGTTCGGCGTCGACGGTGTCCTCGTCGTCGAGCAGCGACAGCTGCGGGGTCTCGTCGGTCTCGGCGCGCAGTTCCCGGCGCAGGTAGCGCAGGGACAGGTCGTCGAGGTTGAAGCTGCGCTGCCCGGGACGGACCAGGTACGCGGCGAGCGCGGTATCGCTGGTGAGTCCGCCCAACGTCCAGCCGCGCCCACGCAGCGCGTGCATCGCCGCCTTGGCCTCGTGCAGCGCCTTCGGCACCGCAGGGTCGGCGAGCCAGGCACCGAGGGCCGCTTCGTCTTCCGGGGTCAGTACGGCGACGTCGATGTAACCGCTCTCGCCGTCGCCCGCCGCGATGGCGAGCGCGCGCACGTCACCGCCGCCGGGCGTACCGCTGCCGACGATCGAGACACCCTGCCGCACACCGGCCTTCGCGTGCTCGGCGAGCCAACCGGCCACCGCGCCGACCTCGAGCGCGCCACCGCTGATCTCGAAACCGGCCTCGGCCTCGGGCTCCTTCGGGGCCAGCGTGTCGAACAGCCGGTCCCGCAGCACGCGGAACTCCAGATCGTCGAAGAGCTGATGGATCTTGTTGCGGTCCCACGGCTGCTGCGCCAGCTGGTCGGGCGTGTACGGCAGCGGCACGTCGCGCACCATCTCGGTGAGCTGACGGTTGAGCACCACGCTGCTCAGGTTCGCCCGCAGCGCGTCGCCGACCTTGCCCTTCACCTCGTCCACCTTGTCGACGAGGGTGTTCAGGTCGCCGTATTCGCGAATCCACTTGGCCGCGGTCTTCTCCCCCACGCCGGGAATGCCGGGCAGGTTGTCGCTCGGGTCGCCGCGCAGGGCCGCGTAGTCCGGGTACTGGGCGGGGGTGAGCTGATACTTCGCGAACACCTCGTCGGGGGTGAACCGGGTGAGATCGGAGACGCCCTTGCGCGGGTAGAGCACGGTCACGTTGTCGTTGACGAGCTGGATGGCGTCGCGGTCACCGGAGACGATCAGCACCCGGAAGCCCTCCGCCACCGCCTGCGTGGTGAGCGTGGCGATGATGTCGTCGGCCTCGAAGCCCTCGATCGCCATCACCGGGATGCCCATCGCGCCGAGCACGTCCTTGGTGAGTTCGACCTGCCCGCGGAACTCGTCCGGGGTCTGCGACCGGTTGGCCTTGTACTCCGGGTACGCCTCGGTGCGGAACGTCTTGCGCGACACGTCGAACGCCGTCGCGATATGCGTCGGCTTCTCGTCGCGCAGCAGGTTGATCAGCATCGCGGTGAATCCGTACACCGCGTTGGTGGTCTGCCCGGTCACCGTTTTGAAGTTCTCCGCCGGTAGCGCGAAGAACGCGCGATAGGCGATCGAATGCCCGTCCAGCAACATCAGCGTCGGCCGGTCTCCCGGCGCGACTTCGCTGGTGGCGGACGCGGTGGCAGGACGCTGCGCAGTCGTGGGTGAACTCACGCCCCCGAGTCTAGGGACCGCCACCGACAAGGTGTTACGCCGACACCCATGCGCATCGCATCGAGCCCCGGCGACCCCGTCGGTGACGTAGCCGACACTGCCGCGCCGCCCGCCGCGACCTCACGTCACAGCGTGGCGACGAGTTCCCGCAGCACCGGCAGGCTCACCGAGCCGGAGCCGAGAACGACGTCGTGGAACGCCTTGATGTCGAAGGCAGAGCCGAGGCGTTCGGTCGCGGCGAGGCGCTGCTTCCGGATCTCCAGCTGACCGATCTTGTAGCCGACGGCCTGGCCTGGCATGCCGATGTAGCGGTCCACCTCGGCGGTGATCTCGGCGAGTCCGGCGGGCACGTTGGCCACCATGAAGTCGATGGCCTGCTGCCTGGTCCAGCCCTTCGCGTGCAGGCCGGTGTCGACGACCAGCCGGCAGGAGCGCCACGAGTCGCCGGCCAGCATGCCGAGGCGCCCGAGATCATCCTCGTACAAACCCATTTCGTCGGCGAGCCGCTCGGTGTAGAGCGCCCAGCCCTCGACGAACGCGGTGTTCGCGAAGGACTGCCGCTGGAACCGGGGCAGGTGGTCGAGCTCGTTGGCGATGGTGAGCTGCAGGTGATGACCGGGAATGGCCTCGTGGAAGGCCACCGACGCCGTCTCGAACCGGCCCCGGCCGGTCGGGTGATACAGGTTGACGAAGTAGGCGCCGGGCCGTGATCCGTCGGCGGCGGGCGAGAAGTAGTACGCCGCGGGGGCATCCGCGGCGAGGAACTCCGGGATCGGGACGATGTCGCACGTCTGCTTGGGCAGCCTGCCGAACCAGTTCCCCATCTCGGCGCTCGCCGCGGCCAGCGCGTGGCGCGCGTCGAACATGATCTGCTCACCGTCGGTGTAGCACAGCTCGGGATCATCGCGCAGCCTGGCGAAGATCTCGCCGAGCTCGGCGGTGCCGAACAGCCGCTCGCCGATGGTGGCGTATTCCTCACGCAGCCCGGCCAATTCGGTCATGCCGAGCTCGTGGATCTGTTCGGCGCCGAGTTCGGGCAGGGTGGTGTGATAGCTCAGCTGGCGCCGGTAGATGTCCTCGCCGTCGGCGCCGAGCCAGCACAGGCCCGGCTTGTCGTCGGGCCTGCTGACGGGCACCAGATCGGCGAGCAGCACGTCCCGATAGCGCTGGAACGCGGGCCGGATGACATCCCTTGCCACCTCGGTCAATTCGGCGCGCCACTGCGCCTCGCCCGCCCAGTCCCGCGGGCCGGGGAAGGTGACGAACAGGTCTTCGGACAGCTCCGAGGAGAGGTAGCCGTCGAGCTGGTTGAGCGAACGCTCCAGCGTGATCCGCGGTGGCGTGCGGCCTGCCGCGAGACCGTCCCGGAACCGCACGACCGCCTGCCCGAGCAGGTCGCCGAATTGGCGGAACCGCTGGACCAGCGCAAGCGCGTGCTCCGGTTGCGGGGCGTTGAGCTGCGGCGCCATGGTCAGCACCCAGGCGTGCACGCCCTCCATCTGATCGGAGGCAAGCTCGGTCGGCCGCCACGCCAAACGGTCTATCGCACCGGACAATTCGGTGCGCAGCAGGCTGCGGGTGACCCGGTCGGCGGGGGCGAGCCGGTCCGGGTCGAGCGCGTCGACCTGACCGAGCAGATCCCGCCAGGTCGAGAGCAACCGCTCGTCGGCGGCCGCGGACAGATCCTCGATCTTGTCGTCGAAGCGCCGATCGCCGAGCAACGTCGCGTCGCTCGGGTGCGCGGCAAGGAAGCAATCCCAGTACCGCTCGGCCAGATCCGTCAGCTGATCATGCTCGTCCATGAGCACGATCATGCCTCGAGCGCGGCCGAGCGGCACCGGAGTTACGCCATCGATCTAGCCGACGCCGAGGTAGGCCGACTTCACCGCGGGGTCGGTCAGCAACTCGGCACCGGAGCCGGTCTTGGTGACCTCACCGGTTTCCATGATGTAGGCGCGATCGCTGCGCGAAAGCGCCTGCTGGGCATTCTGTTCGACCAGCAACACCGTGGTGCCCTGCTTGTTGATCTCGGAGATGATCCGGAAGATCTGCTGAATGATCATGGGCGCCAAGCCCATCGATGGCTCGTCCAACAGCAGCAGCCGCGGCCGTGCCATCAGTGCACGGCCGATCGCCAGCATCTGTTGCTCGCCGCCGGAGAGCGTGCCGCCGACCTGCTTGCGCCGCTCCAGCATGCGCGGGAACAACTCGAACACCCACTCGAGGGTCTTGTCGTACTCCGCCTTCTGCTTGAACGGCCTTCCGTAGCAACCCATGTCGAGGTTCTCCTGCACCGTCATGCCGGGGAACACACCACGGCCCTCCGGTGCCTGGATCAACCCGAGACCCACCCGCTCGTGCGCCTTCATGTGGCTGATGTCCTTGCCCTCGAACAGGACCCGCCCCTTGGTCAGGGGCAGCAGCCCGGACAGCGCGCGCATGGTCGTGGTCTTGCCCGCACCGTTCGCGCCGAGCAGCGTCACCAGCTCACCCGGCGCCACCTCCAGCGAAATCCCGTGCAGCGCCTGGATTCTGCCGTAGTTGACGACCATGTCCTCGACCGCGAGCAAGGCGTCGGAGCCGTTGGGCCGCACCGATTCTGTCTGCGATGTCATCGCTGCTCCTACCCGTTGGTCCCGTGTGCGCTTGCCGTCCCCAGGTCGGTGCCGTCGTCGGGCACCCCGAGGTAGGCGGCGATCACCGCGGGATCCTCCCTGATGTCGGCGGGCAGTCCGTCGGCGATCTTGCGGCCGAACTCCAGCACCACGATCCGGTCGGTCACGCCCATGACCAGGCGCATGTCGTGCTCGATCAGCAACACGGTGAACCCGTCGTCGCGGATCTTGCGGATCAGATCCATCAGCGCCGACTTCTCGCTCGGATTGAACCCGGCGGCCGGCTCGTCCAGACAGAGCAGTTTCGGCTCGGTGGCCAGCGCCCTGGCGATCTCCAGCCTGCGCTGATCGCCGTAGGACAGGTTGCGCGCCTTCTCCACCGCACGCGGTGCGATGCCGACGAATTCGAGCAGCGCCATGCCCCGCTCGATCGCGTCGTGCTCCTCCCTGCGATGCCGGTTGGTGCGGAAGATGGCGCCGGGCACCGAGGTCTTGTGCCTGGCGTCGGTGCCGACCACCACGTTCTCCAGCGCCGTCATCTCGCCGAAGAGCCGGATGTTCTGGAAGGTGCGCGCGATACCGAGCCGAGTGATCGCGTTGCGCTTGGTCTTCGTCAGCGGTGCGCCGTCGAAGTACACGGTGCCAGAGGCCGGACGATAGACGCCGGTGATCGCGTTGAAGCAGGTGGTCTTGCCCGCGCCGTTAGGCCCGATGAGCCCGAGGATCTCGCCGCGGCGGATCTCGAAGCTCACCGCGTCCAGCGCGGTCAGGCCGCCGAACTTCACGGTCAGGTCCTCGGTGCGCAACAACGGCGCGCCGACGGCCGTCTCGATCTCGCGATGCGAGGCGACCACCTCCGCGACCGTCTCCGCGTCGGCCAGGTCCGGGATCACCGCGGTCAGATCGACCACGCCGGCACTGGGTTCGGTCTCCGGCTCGGCCGCGTAGCCCGCCGCCATGTCCTCGTTGTCGAACAGCGCGCCACCGGCGCCGGGCCCGGTCATCGGGTCGCTCCGATCGCATCGTCACCGGACGGTCTGCGCACCGCCTGATACACCTGCCGCCCGTAGGCGAGCAGCTTCTGCCGGACCGGGAACAGGCCCTGCGGTTTGAAGATCATGACCACCATCAGCGTGATACCGAAGAACAGGTACTTGTAGTCGCCGAGCGACTGCGCACCCGGCTTCTGGAACACCAGCACGTTGTTGAGCACGACGAGCATCGCGATCACCGCGACCGCGCCGCCGCCCAGATAGGCCAGCCGGATCGGGCGCTCCTGATCGCGAGCCCACCTGCGCCACACCACGATCAGGCCGACGACGAGCGCGATGCCGACGACGATCGACACCCAGCCCACCGCGGACTGACCCACCGCCTGCACCGACAGCAACCGGTTCGGCAGGTAGACGATGACGAACGCGCCGACGATCACGCCGAGCTTGTTGCCCTGACCGCCGATGACGACCGCGCACAGGAACAGCACGGAGTTGATGATGTTGAACCCGGTCGGGTTGATGAACTGCACCTGCCCCGCGTACAGCGCACCGGAGAGCCCGCCGACCGCGGCGCCGATCATGAATGCCCACAGCTTGAACTTGAACGTCGGCACGCCCATGATCTCGGCCGCGTCCTCGTCCTCGCGGATCGCGACCCAGGCCCGTCCGACCCGGCTGCGCTCTAGGTTGCCGACGATCAGCAGGATCACCACCACAAGCACCATGCCGACCCAGAACCACCACACGCCGGCATTGGCCCGGTCCAACAGGTTCGAGGTATCCGGGTTGCCGACATTGCCCGCGGAGAAGACACCGTTGGGTTTGGTTTCCGACACTCCGACCGACGGGTAGGCGATGCCGGACAGGCCGAGGCTGCCGTTGGTCACATCGCCGAGGTTGTCGGCGAGCAGCCGAACGATCTCACCGAAGCCGAGCGTCACGATCGCGAGATAGTCGCCGCGCAATCGCAGCGTCGGCGAGCCGAGGATCAACCCGGACACCGCGGTGACGGCCACGGCCAGCGGCACACAGGCCAGCCAGGCCCATTTGCTGCCGAGCCAGCCGCCGTCGGTCTGGTTCCACGGGCTGTTCGGACTCGTGAGCAGACCGACGGTGTACGCACCGACGGCATAGAAGCCGACGTAGCCCAGATCGAGCAGACCCGCCTGTCCGACAACGACATTCAGCCCGATGGCGATCAGCGCGTACATCGCGAACTGCGCCATCACACCGCCGAAGCTGGTGCCTGGGGTATCGATGAACGGCGGCGGGAACAACGGAAGCAGTGCCAGCGCGATGATGGCGGGCACGCCGACCGCCCACTGGGCCGGCCGGGAAAGACCACCCCACCAGGTCCGCAGGGCGTCGCCGACGCCGTGCTTGGGCCGTTCCGGTTCGGCAGGGGGGACAACGGTTTTCGTGGTTGCGTCACTCATGCGCGTGCCTTCCCGAGGCTCTCACCGAGAATGCCGGTCGGCCGGATCATCAACACCGCGATCAGCACCACGAACGCGACCACGTCGCGCCATTCGGTACCGAACAAAATCTGGCCGTAGTTCTCCGCCAGACCGAGCAACAATCCGCCGAGCAGCGCGCCGCGCAGATTGCCGATACCGCCGAGCACCGCGGCACTGAAAGCCTTGATGCCGAGAATGAACCCGCCCGAATAGATGATGCCGTTCGGAATCTTCAACGCGTACAACAGCGCCGCCGCACCGGCGAGCACGCCGCCGATGAGGAAGGTGAGCATGATGATCCGCTCCCGCGAAACACCCATCAGCGTCGCGGTATCCGGATCCTGCGCCACGGCGCGGATGCCGCGGCCGAACTTGGTCTGATTGATCACCAGCTCGGTGGCGATCGCCAGGATCACCGCCGCGACGATGATCACGATCGTCACGTTGGTGATGTCGGCGCCACCGAAGCTGAACTGCTTCGTCGGCTCCACCAGCATGATCGGCTTCTGCGCGTTCGAGCCGCCCAGGCTCGGCCAGATCTTCGGCAAGACGAAGTGCACGATCTCCTGCAGCACGAACGAGGCGCCGATCGCGGTGATGAGAAAGATCAGGGGTTTGGCGCCGCGCCTGCGCAGCGGCCGGTAGGCGATGCGCTCCAGGCCGACCGCGGCGGCACCGGAGACCGCCATGCCGAAGATCATCGCCAGCGCCAGATAGGTGATGGTGAGGATGATGCCCTGCGAATACACATCACCACTCGGCGAGAAACCGAGCAGCATCAGCCCGACGTACTGGCCGAACAGGCCGAGCATGAATATTTCCGAATGGGCAAAATTGATCAGCCGCAGTACGCCGTAGACCAGGGTGTAGCCCACAGCAACCAGTGCGTAGATAGCACCGTAGGACAATCCGTCGACGGTCAGTCGCCAGAAATCGTCGATCACTCCCTGATAGTTGAAGTCGATCGAACCACCGACGAGTTGTACTGCGTCGGCTAATACAGTGGAAGTCATTCGTAATTCGCCCTCATTGATTCGCCCTTCACGAAACAGCAGCACGTAACGGGATTCGCGCGAACCCCGTTACGTGCTGCGCGACTCGTATGCCGGGTTACTTGACCGTGTAGATCCAGATGAGCGCGTTGCTCAGCTCGCCGTTGGCACTCCACTTGTACTGACGGGCCAGGCCCGCGCCGTCATAGGCGCGCACGTACTCCAGGATGTCGGGGCGCGTCACCTTGCCCGCACCGATCGCCTTGGTCAGGATCGTGGCCAGGTCGTAGGCCTCGACCGAGTACACACCCGAGGGCTGCTTGTTGAAGGCCTGGTAGTCCTGCTCGAACTTCTCCGGGGCCGGGCCACACGGGCAGGTCAGCGTCGCACCCTTGGCCGCGCTACCCGCCTGGGACAGGAACTGCGGATCGTTGGTGCCGTCCGGCGCCACGAAGACGCCCTTGAAGCCACCCGACTTCAACTGCTGCGCCAGCGGCGCGCCCTCGGCGTAGTAGCCGGCGAAGAACACCGCGTCCGCGTTCGCGCCCGCGATCTTGGTGACCGTCGCGGAGAAGTCCTTGTCACCGGTCTTGATGCTGGACGAGCAGCTCGCGTCGGCCGCGGCACCCAGACCATCGGTGATGCTCTTGGCCAGGCCGGTGCCGTAGTCGCTGTTGTCCTGTACGACGCAGACCTTCTTGTAGCCGGCGGTCTCGGTCAGGTACTTCGCCACCGACGGGCCCTGCACATCGTCGTTGGCCAGACCGCGGAAGAAGCTGGTCCAGCCGTTGGACGTGAGCGAGGCGTTGGTCGCCGACGACGACAGCGAAGGCAGGCCGGCGTCGCTGAGGATCTTGCCGGTCGCCTTCGTCTCGCCGGAGAACGTCGGGCCGAGCAGCGCCACGATCGACTTGTCGTTGACGATCTGCGGCACCACCTGCGTGGCCTTCTGCGGGTCACCCTCGGTGTCGAACGACTTCAACGTGATCTGGCAGCCCGGGTTGGCCTTGTTGTGCTGGTCGAGGGCCAGCTTCGCACCCAGCTCGATGTTGATCCCGAGAGCAGCGTTCGGACCCGTCAACGCGCCGGCAAAGGCGATGTTGGTCGGCGCGCACGTCGCCTTACCGTCACCGGCCGGATCGGCGGCCTTCGCCGGATCGACCTTCGCGACCTCTTTGCCGTTGGTGTCCACCTGCACGACCGGCGTGATCTTCAGGCCGGACGCCCCACTGGTACCGGACGCATCCGTACCGGTGCTGGTCGATTTGTCACTACAACCGGTCAGCACCAGCGCGGCAGCTGCACCGATTGCCAAAACACCTCGCGTCGTACGACTGTGCCATGTCGAACTAAGCACGTTTCACCTCTAAGTCCTGTGCTCCCCCGGGATCACCGAGGGGGCCGACCACGTCAGCCCGGTCAGAACATAGCGTTGGTACGTTAGTTCCGCATCACATTCGGATCATGAATCCGACATCGTGTCGAATTCTTGTTCACCATCCCGTTTCGCGTGAGTAAAATTTCCGCCTAATCGGCGCAGGCGGGCACAGTCCGTCAGCAAGGCGTGCAAAGGTCGGTGGTCCGCTCGCCGGACCACGCCTGTCACTTCGGGGCCAAGTTCTCCAGCACGACCTCGGCGACCGCCTTCATCGTCGTCCGGCGATCCATCGCCGTGCGCTGAATCCACTTGAACGCCTGCGGCTCGGACAGACCCTGCGTCTGCATCAAAACGCCCTTGGCCCGCTCCACCAGCTTGCGCGTCTCCAACCGGTCCGACAGATTCGCCACCTCGCCCTCCAGCGCGGTGATCTCGTGGAACCGGCTCGCCGCCAACTCGATCGCAGGCACCAGATCGGACTTCGTGAACGGCTTCACCAGATACGCCATCGCCCCCGCGTCACGCGCCCGCTCGACCAGATCCCGCTGGCTGAACGCGGTCAAAATCACCACCGGCGCAACACGTTTCGACGCGATCTCGGCCGCCGCATCGATACCGTCGCGGCGCGGCATCTTCACATCCATGATCACCAGATCCGGCCGGTGCTCGACCGCGAGATCCACCGCCTGCTGCCCGTCACCCGCCTCGCCGACCACCAGATAGCCCTCTTCGGTCAGCATCTCGACCAGGTCCATGCGGATGAGCGCCTCATCTTCCGCGACGACGACGCGCTTGGCCCCCGCGTCGCGCTTAGTGCCTGCGCCCCCTGCTGCTGTGCTCATAGGTAAGACCCCTCATGGTTTCGATGCCTGTCCCCGACACGCCGCAGAGTGGACGTTGGTCCAACTTGCCGACCATCGACCTCACCATCGGTCGTCGAGTGATGTAAAGAGTACCTTTCACTTCCGCATAGAACGCATATACCCAGGGCAAACCCCCTTCCCTCGGCCACTCGACCAACCGGTTAGGTACCAGCCCCCCACACCCGCTATCATTTCGTCCCGGTGCGCCGGGTTGGCGGAACTGGCAGACGCGACGGTCTCAAAAACCGTTGTCCGAAAGGACGTGTGGGTTCGAGTCCCACACTCGGCACTCGACTCTGGGCGACCCTTGTCCGCGGAATGCGCGGACCTGGGTCGCTCGTTGCGTTTTCCGGGGGTGCGACCCCCGGGCCCCGCTCGGCGGGGCTTTGCCCCCGAACCCCCCTTGGTGGTGGGGGCGTTGGGTGGGGGTGTTGCGGAGTCAGGTGTGCGGTGCTGCCGATGTTGCGGCACGTCGGTTGCTGGTCCCCGCTCGGCGGCGCTTTGCTCTGAATCCGCCGATGGCGGAGTGTGTTGGTGATTGTTGCGAGCGGGTGCGTGGTGACGAGGCAACGTATGCCATCTAGGCAGACGACGTGTGCGGAGGGTTGCGGAAACTGCGCGTGCAGCTTCAGCGATTGCGGCGTGGGCCACCGAGGTTCGCGCGGTGAAGCTTGCGCCCGCAACCCCAATCACGCAGGGCCGGCTAGTTGCACGCAGTGCTGCCGTCCTTATATAGGACTGAGCCTCTGGAATTTTTGATCTTGGTTGGTGGGCGTGGGGGCGGCTCGGTGGGCTGGTGGGCGGTTAGGCTGCATTCCTGCGTGTTGGGCGCCGCTCGCCGCCGCGGCCCGGTTGATCGGGAAGGATTGGGCGATCTCGTTGGGGGCACACCGGATACAGAGGCGAATGCGAGAGCGAAGGAGCGTGCAGCATGTCGGAAGCCAAATACGGTGTCGGCGATCGGGTTCGGCACGTCTCCCTCGGTAGGCACGGCGTCGTCGTCGAGGTCGACCTCGAATACACGCCCGCGCACGACGACAACGGGCTCACCCTCAACCCCGACGTGCGCTCGAGTCCCTGGTACCTGGTGACCATCGACGACGAACAAGGCGAACCGGTGGACACCTACCTCTCCGAAGGCCAACTCACCTCGGACAGCTGAGCTCGCCCGGCGGCATCGGGCGACACTCCCATACGATTGCGGGAACGTTCCGGATTCGCTTCGTGCACAACAGGATCAGAGCGACGACCCTGGATCGACCCGGCACGATCAGGATCGGCACAGCCATGCGGTGCCGTAGCGTGCGGCGTTCCCGCCCTCCAGATGCACCCACGAATCCCGTACGCACCGCACGGCTCACCCTCGACCGGCGGTGGGCCGTCCGGGTGCCCGGGACCGGGGGCACTGGAACACGCACTGCCGGTATCGAGGATCGTGGCAGTAGCGGGACGACGGACAGAACCGAGGCCGCGCCGACGACCAAACGGGTCACGCAGATGACGAACGCCTACCCGCGCCGCGCATCCAGGGCATCGAGGATGAGGTCGAGGCCGTAGGTGAATTCCGCGGTGTGGTCATAGCCGGGACGCAGCGCATGCTCGACGATCAGCTCGCGCAGGTGCGGCAGGTCGTCGGGCATCCGGTCGAGGATGTCGGCCGCGACATCCTCGACATCGTGCGGGGTCGCCGCGGGCAGGTTCGCCTCCTGGAGAACGTAGCCGCCGATATAGCTGTCGATTAGCGAGATGGCATGCGCGGCGGCGGGCAGGGTGAATCCCGCGCCGCGCAGGACGCCGAGTACGGCGTCGTGGTGCCGCAGCGTGGCGGGGCCGGGATTGCGCCGGGAATCCAAGAGGCCGAGCGCCCATCGGTGCTGGGACAAGATCTTTCGCGCGGAGTGGGCGCGGGTCCGGATGGCATCGCGCCAGTCCGCCTGCCCGCTGCCGGGCAGCTCGATCGCGGCGAACACGATGTCGACCACTCCGTCGAGGATGGCGTCCTTGTTCGGCACGTGGTGGTACAGCGACATCGCCTCGACGCCGAGCTCCTGCGCCACGCGACGCATCGTGATCGCTCCCACCCCACCGCGATCGGCGACCCGGACCGCGGCCTCGAGCACGCGGCCTCTGCTGAGCGGTAGCGGGGGGCGGGACATGGCGGCTCCTCGGAACAGACAGTTGACAGCCTTACGATCGTAAGTCAACCTTACACATGTAAGACAGCCTTACAGGCGTAAGTCGCCGAGCCGGAAGCTCGACGCGCACGAAGCGCCGCCACAGGTGAGATAAGGAGACTGCGATGCCGATGCCGAAATGGTGGGGACACGTGAACAAGCGGGTGTTCAACCCGCGCGCGATCGCGGGCGGGAAGTGGCCGGTGCTGACGCATGTCGGACGCACGTCGGGCATGACCTACCGCACGCCGCTGGACGCCCATCCGGTCGACGGCGGCTACCTGTTCGTCCTGGTGTACGGGTCAGGCGCGGACTGGGTGCAGAACATCTTGAAGGCGGGCAGCGCCCGGCTCCGGATCAACGGCAAGGAACTGCGCCTCGCGGCACCGCGACTGATCGGGGAAACCGAAGCGTTCGACGCGCTGCCACCGGAGGTGACGCGCCCGCCCAAGCTGCTCCGCATCACCGAGTTCCTCCGCATGGACCTGGCGCCGAGCTGAGTTCGACAACAACCTGACATGACATGCAAGCCGACATGTCATCGAGCAGGCAGGCGATCTCTCAGCATCTGGGCACTCGCGGTCGCCGGGCTGGTGACCGCGAGCCGGGCGCCTGAGTCGGCTCAGGCCCAAATGGCCTGGGCGAGAGCCGAACCGAGGAAGATCGCGGCCAGGCCGGCGACCATGCTGCCCACGACGTTGGCGATGGCGTAGCCGCGGGCGCGATTGCGGGCCAGCTGGACCGACTCGAACGTGAAGGTCGAATAGGTGCTCAGCGCGCCGCAGAAGCCGGTGCCGACCAGCAATAGCAGCCGCGAGTCCGCGGTCACCGCCGTGGTGAGGAAGCCGAGAATCAGGCAGGCGACGGTGTTGACCGCGAGGGTGCCCCACGGGAAGAGACTGCCGTGGCGGCGCTGCACGAACCGGTCGACCAGATAGCGCAGCGGTGCGCCGACCGCGGCCGCACCGAGGACGAGCACCCAGTTCATCGCGCGTCCTCCGGCGTGGCGACCTGGACATCGAGCAGGACGTGCCGAGCACCGCGGAGCACGAGTCGCCGCGTGAGACCCGCGGCGATCCAGATCGCACCGAGCGCCGCCAGCGGCGTGGCCACCAAGACCGCCGAACCGAGTGCCGGACTTCCGGTTCGGAGCAGGTGCGCGCTGTCGGCGGCGTAGGTGGAGAACGTGGTGTAGCCGCCGAGAACACCGGTCCCGATGAACGGACGCAGCAGCGCGGGCGCGGTCCAAGCCTCGGTGATCAGGACCATGAACACGCCCATGATCGCGCAGCCGGTGACGTTGACGACCATCGTGGTGACCGGGAACGCGGCATGGGCGGTGGGCCAGATCAGGGCCGCGCCGTAGCGCAGGGCGGCGCCGAGCGCACCGCCGAGCGCGATGACCGCCACGATCGGCGCCTGCGCGCTCAGCTCGGCGCGCAACGGCGCGGGGTCGTACAGATCAGGATCGATATCGGTCTGCGTGCAACCGGTACTGGCGGTAGTCATCGAGGCTCCCACTCGTGTAGCGCCCGCAGCGGGCGCGTGCCATCACAAGCAGGGACCGTTGTCGGCAACATCGCCGCGGTTCGGGTACGGCGGGCCCCACCGCCGCGCGACACGCCTTCGACAAGCGATGCCGCACTCTGCCAAGAATAGAACTGCTCCGTACACTGCCCCGCAGCCGGGTCAGCAATCACAGAGCCAACCACTCGGGGCCGGCGCTCAGCCCACGGCGGCCCTGGCTTGGGCGTAGGCGGTGATCTCGTCGGCTTGGGTGGGGTGGTCCGGGGTGGCGAGGGCGCGTAGTTGAGCGAGGGCATCGTCGAGGTCGGGAGTGGGACCACGCTCGGCGAGCAGGACACAGATCGCCTCCCAGGTGGCGCGGTTCCGGTCCGGCTGTGCCAGCAGTTCGTCGAGGTAGCGGTCCGGCTCGAGCAGTTGGCGGGCGCGGCGCGCGTAGGCGTGCACGCGGCGGGGTAGCTCGGCGCGGATGAGCTCGACATCGCCACTCTGGACCTGGCCTGGCTGGTCCGGTTCCGTGCGCAGGGACCACAGCTGGGTCGTGGCCTCCGGCAGGCCGTCGGCGAGCAGATCGGGGCCGGTGGCGGCCTCGATCGGACTGGGCGCGCGGCCCAGTTGCGCGGCACGCCAATTACCGAACTCCCACCACGCGGTCGGGGTGGCGCGCAGGCACAGCCCGAAGCGCAGCACCTGCTGACCGTCGGTCCAGGAGCGAATCGCCCTGGTCCGGCCGACCACCGCGACACCGCCATCCTCGACCCGGGTCCAGCTGGGCTCGGCGCCCTCGAACCCATAGGGCTGCAAGAGCTTTCCGGTATCGCGCAGCAGGCGGCGCAGCGCCGCGTCGGGTGTGGCCATCTCCGCAGATTAGCGCCGCGCACCGACAGAATCGCGGAACCACCGACGCGCCACGCCCGCGTCGCGCGGACCCGGTCGTCCACCGGCTCATCTGAACTGATCGGCCCCGCGTCTCGTATTCACCGCAGAGGGCAGCGGCAGGGCCCGAGTCAGTGGAGGTGGCGATGCGGGTGCACAGGACAACGGTCGATCTGCACGATTATCCGGACCTGGTGGTCATCTACCTGGGGATCCGGGTACACAAACCGCGCGGCCTGCTGCGCCTGCTCGGGCTGGGCCCGAAACTGTATCGCTCCCATCGGGATCGGCCGGACGGATTGCTCTCGCACGAGGACGTGATCTGGTCGCTGTTCCCGCCGCACTGGGGCGCCCGCCAGTACTGGCGCGACCTGGAGAGCCTGGAGCGCTGGACCCGCTCCGAGCCGCACCGCGAGTGGTGGCACCGGTTCCTGCGAGACTCCGGCGGCACGGGCTTCTGGCACGAGGCGTACTTCCTGCGCGGCGGCATCGACGCGATGTACGACGACATGGCCCGGCCGACCGGGATGGCGCGGTTCGCCCCGGTGATCGATTCGCGCGGGCGGATGTTCAGTACCCGCGGCCGGGTCTACGACCAGCCGGACTCGCTGGCGCCGGTGGTGGACGAGAAGACGTTCTACGGCACCGAATTCGAGTAATCGTCCGCTCCGATCACGAGGCAATCACAACCGCCTGTTTTCGAGGAACGACAGGGGCGGTAAGTGCGGACCACGCAGTGCCCGAGATCATCGGATGAATGCGATCCACAGCACGGCGCGCGACTTTGTCCACGACGGCCCGTGTACGGCACTCGACCTGCAGATGAACACTCGTCCAGGTACCCGAATTCGGCGGTTTTCGAACGTCGACGGCGATATCGAGCGTTTACCGTATCCCCATGCACGTCCTGTTCGTCTGCAACGGCAATGTGTGCCGTTCGGTGATTGCCGAGCGCGTCACCCGCGCTCTCGCGGTCGAATACGGGCTGCCGAATT